>JAILWJ010000001.1 GCA_025699025.1 Nitrosarchaeum sp.
CTCTATCGCTTCTTCTAGATTCACCACTGTCTCTTCTGTAGTCTCCTCTATCGCTTCTTCTAGATTCACCACTGTCTCTTCTGTAGTCTCCTCTATCGCTTCTTCTAGATTCACCACTGTCTCTTCTGTAGTCTCCTCTATCGCTTCTTCTAGATTCACCACTGTCTCTTCTACCGAAACCGCCTCTTTCGCGCCTGAATGATTCGGGTTTTCTTAGGTCTTTTTCAGCAGGCTCTTCGTACTTTTTTCCAATCTCGTCAACTCTGATGTTGAGTTTCTCTAACAAAGTCCTGTTCAGTCCCTCTCCATAGACGTCCACTCTGCCGGCAATTACGGCCTTGGCAGCTATGGCTCTTGCAATCTTCCCGCGTTGCCATCTTGGAGCGGCATGAACCATCGCATGCTGGAATAACAGTCCGTGTTTTGGTGGTTGTGCGCCTGTCTTCAATGATCTGAAAAGAGCTTTTTCCGCACCAAGAACCTGAATTGTGCTTGCAGGCATTGATGCTAGTTTTTTCAGACTTCCTGCCCTAGCTAAAATTCTTGCCCCTACTGCAGTTCCTAAAATTGCCGAAAGATTTGGTGCAATTGTCTGCATTTGTGACTCTATATGGTCCTCTAGTTTTTTACGCAAATCATGAAAGTCTAAAATCTGCCTTGCAATCGATTGAACAATTGCAAGATTGACATCTGAAATGTCTCCTCCTCTGCTTTTTGAGGCAATCAACAAAAGCATTTCCACTTTTGAGTCTGGAAATCCCGCTTCTTCAAAGACTTCCTTTGTCAGAGAATCGCGTTTTCCTGCAAGGACAATCTGCGCATACCCGTTAATGCTGTCTATGACATTGTCCAATTCTGGAAAGTGAAGACCATACCACTCACGTAACCTTGAGCTTAGTGCATTTGCAATCTTGTCAATCTCGTCCAAGGAATTTATCGCCTGAATGATGTGAAGATCTGGACTCTCAGAGACTTCGGTAACCTTTGATGATGAGAATCCCATTGCAAACTCTCGCAGCTTTGCAAGTGCATCTGGGACACTTTCTGCAAAGCCCGAATCCACAATTATTTGCGGCTTGGATGACTGTATCTCTTCTTGCTGTGACTCTTCCATGAGCTGCGCATCAATTGAACTTTTTTTCAACAATGCAAGTAGTGACTCGTCACTTACTGACACTCCTCTCTGAAGCGAGCCAAGATAATCTATGATCTTGTTTAATTCTGATTCCTTTTTCTTAACTGCAAGGTACTCCTTTACCACGTTGGAGAATGGAAACGCTTTTTCGAGTTTCTCATCCTTGAAAACTGATATTCCCAATTCTGTTAAAATCACAGAATACATGACTAATTCATTCTAGGTATCCTTTAAAAAAGGTACAGAATGCCTTAATCAACTGTTATATTCGAAACTAGGTCTACGATTCAAAGTGGAACCAAGTCTTGCTGCCTCGATAGGGAAAATTGATCTTGAGAGACCTATAATGCTGGCATCTGGAATCTTGGGCATATCCCTTGATGTCTTTAACAGACTGTATCGCTCAGGCGCAGGAGCAGTTGTCACAAAGTCGCTAAGCAAAGAACCATGGGAGGGCTATCCAAACCCAACAATACTTGGTCTGAAGAGCGGAGGATGGATTAATGCAGTAGGTCTGTCAAATCCTGGCGCTCCATATTTTGCAAAGATGATCGAGCCAAACACGGATGTTCCAATAATAGTGAGTCTAGTGGGCTCTGTTCCTGAAGATTTTGATTTTATGATTAAACAATTTGCAAACTGCAAGGTTGCAGCATACGAGTTGAACCTTTCTTGCCCGCATGTTGCCAAAGTGGGACTCGAAGTAGGCGATGATCCTGAGCTGGTAAAAAAGATTGTTACTGTTGCAAAAAAATCATCTGATGTTCCTGTTATTGCCAAGGTGGGATTGGGTACAACTCACTATCTCAATACCGTTGGTGCTGCAATAGAATCTGGGATTGATGCAATTACTGCCATCAACACAATCAGGGCAATGGCAATTGATGTTGATACTCAAAGACCCATTCTTAGCAACAAGTTTGGAGGACTGTCTGGTTCTCCAATCAAGCCAGTAGCGCTTAGATGCGTTTATGAGATTTCTTCCAAGTACAACATTCCAATTATCGGATGCGGCGGCGTTTCCACCTGGGAGGACGCAGTAGAGTTTTTCCTGGCAGGTGCGTCTTCTGTCCAAATAGGAAGTGCGATTGGAGATAACTGGATAAATGTATTTGATGATATCAACAAAGGAATAAAAAAATACATGACTGACAACGGTTTTTCAAAAATAGAGGAGATGGTAGGTCTTGCAAAGAAATCATAACCATCCAAAAATCTGTACCGTTGAAAAGGTAATTGATGAGACTCCGACAGTAAGAACTCTTGTCTTCTCTGATGATGTAATGGCAAACGTATTGCCTGGGCAATTTGCAATGGTCTGGGTTCCGGGAATCAACGAGCTTCCAATGAGTGTGATGATCACAGACGAACCTGGAATGGCTGCATTTACGGTAAGGCGGCACGGTCCTGCATCAACTGGACTATACAATGTCAAGGCCGGACAAAAGATTGGAGTCCGAGGGCCATACGGCAACTCTTTTGACCTAAAGCAAGGCAGGCTCTTGCTTGTCGGCGGGGGTACCGGACTTGTTCCGATGATGCGTCTGCTGACATTTGTAAAGCCTGAGGATGATGTCACTGTCTTGATTGGGGCAAAATCAAAAGACGAGGTGTTCTTTGAAGGTATGGCAGAAAACCTTCTGAAGCAAAACAAGCATCAGGTAATTGTCACTACCGATGATGGCAGCTATGGCAACAAGGGATATGTTACAGACATGGTTGACAAACTCGTCTCTGAGAATCATTATGACGGTGTCTATACGTGCGGTCCTGAAATTATGATGTACAAAACTGTACAACATGCACACTCCAAGGGACTGTTTGTACAGGCAAGCCTTGAGCGCATGATGAAATGCGGCGTTGGAATCTGTGGAAGCTGTTGTGTCGGCGAAGACCTTGTTTGCAGGGATGGCACGGTTTTTGATGGCAAACATCTGCTGTCTAACAAAGAATTTGGTCATTTTCACAGAAATAAGGCCGGAATTCTTGAAAATTACTAAGTTTAACCAGCAAGGTTTAAAATAAATCATGAAATTATTGCGTTGAAGGGAATGGGGACTCCAAAGATTGTACTAACTGCCGATCGAACATTGATGTCGCCGTACAGGGGATTGTCGCTTGCAACCTTCTTTGGGTGTGCGCCTGCAATCGATCCTCACAGGGACAAAAACAGTCTTTTGTACAAGATTCTGGGCAAACAAGTCACTCCAAAAATCCTATTTGATTTTATCTGCAATTACATTCCTCACGAAAACGGTGTGGCAAAATATGCCCCATACGGGCTGCGAAAGCTGGAAGCCGGACTGCTCAGGGACGGCTTTAGGCGAGACGAGGTCGTCGTAGCTCATCCTGATCATATTGAAAAGTTCATCGGGCCTGAAACTCAGGTGGTTGGAACTTATGAGATGGACCCACTTGGAATGGGTCCTGTAACCATGACGTTTACTTATGGTAGAAAACAAATCTCATACGATGAGCTGTACAACACAGAGCTCCACCACAGAATCAAAGCTGCAAAAGCAAAAACCGGAAGCAAGGCCAAAGTAATCTCTGGCGCATCTGGCACATGGCAGTACAACTATGATCCGGAAAAAATTGAAGAGTTTGGAATTTATGCGATTCTGGAAGGCGAGCTTGGCGGCATTGCACCAGAAATTGACGGACATGCTGGCAGGTTCTTTAACTATCTGATTAATGGCGATTTTGAAAACATGGATCCCTTCAGGAAAAGAAGCGACTTTAAAGTAAACATCAAGGAATTTGAGAGGGACGGCAAAAAAATTCACGGAAGGTTTGTGAATTTCTGGGACAGGCCAGACCTGGAAGAGATTCCTGACATTGTAGAGCCAAGCATGCACGGAATGGTTGAAGTCATGCGAGGTTGCGGACGCGGATGCAAGTTCTGTGACGTGACTCTGAGATCCTTGAGGTACTATCCTCCAGAAAAAGTCAAAAAGGAAATTGAAATTAACATGAGAAAAGGCGGCTCCAAGTCTGCATGGATTCACAGCGACGACATTTTCGTTTATGGAATGGATCCGAGAACCTCAAAGGGAATGGAGCCAAACAGGGAAGCACTTGAGGAGCTGTTCACTGCAATCATGTCTACTGGTGTAGAGCATACAAACCCAACACACGGCACACTGGCAGGTGCCATTGCAGATGAGAAACTGATTCCAAACCTGTCTAGAATAATCAAAGCAGGACCTGACAACATGATTGGCGTCCAGGCCGGATTTGAGACAGGAAGTCTCAGACTAATTGGAAAATATGCCGACAGAAAACTTGCACCATACTCTCCAAGCGAGTGGCACTGGGTTGTCAAAGAAGGCGTCAAAACACTCAACGAGCACTACTGGATTCCTGCCTTTACACTTATCATGGGACTGGACAACGACGAGACCCCTGAGGACTCTTGGGATACGATCCGTCTTATCAGCGAGCTGGAGCACGAGCAGCCAGAGTCAATGTTTACTGCTACTGCTCTGACGTTTGTGCCAATCGGGCTGTTGGAAAAATCTGACTTTTTTAATATAGGAAACGAAATGACTCCTGCACAACTTGGTGTGCTGTACAAGACTTGGCAGCACAACTTCAAGTATGGCATTCAAAAGTTCATGACAAAGACTGGTGCAAAAGGACCTCAGAGGTACTTTTTTAACGCAATTGCAAGATCCCTTGGCGGTGTCCCGCTGGCTGCTATGGAGCGATATGCGCGCAAAAAGAGCGTCGAACACGAAAAAGTAATAGAGCTTGTCAAAGCCAAGTACTGGTAGTATCCAAATACATAAATTCACTATTTTGCATAATACATCATGGCAACTCACGGTTCGCTTACAAAAGCAGGCAAAGTAAGAGGACAAACCCCAAAAGTTGAAGGAAGAAAGATAGTTGGTACAAACTCTAGCCTTAGAAACAAGAGCAACTTCAAAAAGAGATTCGTTCTTGGCAGAGTACCTGGGCAAAACAAACCCGGACAACGAAGAAAGAGACGATAGTCTACACTCTGTATATTTTACAATCATTTCTGAAATAAATTGCGCACCTTTGATGGATGTGTTTTCTCTTATTGTAAAATGATCACAATCATTAACTGCTTTGATGTCTAGGTTGTAATGGATTTCAAAGGCTTCCTGTCTTCTATGTCTCTTTTTTTCATTGCCGGATTGTGTGAGATTGGTGGCGGTTATCTGGTTTGGCTGTGGCTGCGTGATGATTTTGGTTTTGTAATTGGCTCCGTTGGTGGTTTTGTTTTGTTTCTTTACGGGATTGTACCGACATTTCAGAAAACCCACTTTCACAGAATCTATGCGGCATATGGCGGAGTCTTTATTGTAATGTCTGTCTTTTGGGGATGGCTAATTGACGGAGTCATGCCTGATAATTATGACATTCTTGGGGCAGTCATTGCAGTAGTCGGTGTACTGATAATTTTTTACTATCCAAGAAAGGGTGAGAAGATCTGGTCGAAGTAGTGCTCTCAACTCTGGGACTGTTCTTTTTTGCTGCATTGCTGGAAATTGGCGGTGGCTATCTCGTATGGAAGTGGCTGCGTGATCACAAGGGGAAAATATTTGGGCTTGTCGGCGGCTTGGTATTGTTTACTTATGGGATTGTCATGACATTTCAGCCTGCAGATTTTGGGAAGGTGTATGCCACATATGGTGGGATCTTTGTCGTGTCCTCAATAATCTGGGGATACTGGGTGGATAAGAAAAGACCCGACAGGTTTGAGATAATTGGCTCAATGGTTGTCTTGGTAGGCGTTGCTGTGATGTTTTATTTTCCAAGATAATGTAGTTCGTGGAATCAAGAAGGATTGTTCTGATTATTGATGGCTGCCAAATTTATCATAATTATTTGAGAAATCACATGGGGCTTGATGGTAAGACACCAAGTGAGGCATGTGGTATTACTATTGAAGGAGATAACAAGTGGAAGACATTGATCCAAAACGCAAGCGTAAAATGCTAATTTCCAAAAATGGGAATTAAATACTAGTATTACAATAATACTCTGATGAAATATGTTGGTAGGGATACTGACAGAAAGAATCCACTAGATAGCCTTCCGCAAATAGACGATGATGAAGCAAATGTCATGGAAGAAATTCAATCGGCAATAAAAAATATAGAAGACAACCAGAAAAACCTGACCAAAACAATCAGAATAAAATCTACAATCATAATGGGCGTAATTGCAGTATTTGCAATAATCATAGCAGTGGTCATGACTCAGGTTTTGATACCTAGTGGCGTTTTTGAAATCAGTGGAACACTAAAAGATGAAATGACAAGCGGTTATTTCATTGAGAACCTAAAAGGCGACAGAATCGACACGTGGGTATCATGGAAAATAGTAGATGGTGACTACTTTCACATACACGTAATAGAATCACCCGAGGTCACTCAGGAAAGACTGGACGTAATTAATAATGTGATATATTCGACTGAGACAGTAGAAATTCCCAATAGTCTTTTGCATACCTTCCCACAGGGCGAATCATCTACATATTACAAGGGTTGGGCAGGTGCATTAGGAACAATATCTGGTACAAAATTCCCTGTTCCAATTCACTATCATTCAGCAATCACTGATTCTGGAACTGGACAGATCACAATAAGACTTACCAACCTGAAAAATGCAGATGGATACAGCGGATATACAAGATCACAAGTGGATGAATCAAACAACCAGATACTGAAATCACAAATTACGATATTCAATGTTGACAATCTGAGTTTGAAAGAATTGGAGGCAATCACAAGACATGAACTAGGACACGCATTTGGTCTTGCACATTCTGATAACCCAGATGATTTGATGTATCCTACCATCAAAACCAATTTTCCGTACATCAATCCATGCAATGTTCAGGCAATTGCAGAACTATACGACGGCAATGAAAAAGGCACTGTAATTTGTGAAAACTAGATACCCGACGAAACTTTACACGTACAAGATCCGACGAAGACTTGACAGAACCCCCAAGCGGGTTCTGTAAAGATATGGGGACATTGATCAAAATATTCTATCTGTAAAGTGTCGGGACATGGGTTAACTCACGCCTAATTTTTACATAAATATTTGACTTTATTCATTGATAATGTCTCATAAAGTTTAACTGTGACTAATTTAGGACTCATATTGGAATAAAATATGACTATCTGTGTAGGTGCGATTAGTAAAAATTCTAATGCTGCAGAACAGTATGCTTTAGTTGCATCCGATAGAATGGTTACTCTTTCATTACCTAGTATTGAATGGGAACAAAATGTTTCTAAAACCCTACCAATATCTGATAATTGTGTTGCTGCAACTGCAGGATCTGCAATCGCATTTACAGAGATTTTACGAAATGCCAAACCTAAGATCAATGGATTAAAAAAGAAAAACATAGCAGAAATAGTAGATATTATTCGTCAAGAGTATAATGAAGCCAGATTAAAAAAAATAGAAGAAGATATTCTTTCAAAAATTGGCTTAACATTAAAAACATTTTATGAAGGAAATCAAGTTATTTCACCTCAAATTGTTCAAACAGTAATGGATGCTATGGCAAAATTCAACTATGGATTATCAATTTTAATTGCAGGTGTAGACGATTCAGGAGCACATATTTACAGAATAGACAATCCTGCACGAGCTGATTGTTTTGATTCTATAGGATATTGTGCAATAGGTAGTGGAGATCTTCATGCATTAACTACTTTTATCGCAAATGATTATGATCCAAATTTAGATCTTAATCATGTTTGTGCCATGACATATGAATCAAAAAAACGTAGTGAAAAGGCTCAGGGAGTTGGTGAAAAAAGCGATCTTTACATAATATGTGATAGTAGAGTAGTAAAGATGCCTTCTGATGCAATTGAAAAGTTAGATAGCATCTACTTAATGCGTGCAGAACAAGAAAAGAAAGTAGTGGCAGATATTCAAAACGAAATTGAAAAGTTAGATATTGAGAAAATAGAAAAGAATGGTCGAGTCTAGTTCTCTAGCAATATATTCTCATCATCATCCAATAATGGATTTGAGACAAATCCGTTAAATTGTGTTGATTCATTTTGCTGAGAACTGGCTTTTTCAAATAACACGCCGTTATTAGTCAATGTGTTTGACTCTGAATTTGTATTATTTAATAGTAGTGATCTTTTTTTGTACATTTTACTCAATAATATTACGTGTTCTTCACATTAAAGTAATACGCAGTATTATCAAAGTACAGAATAACTTTATGAGTTGATTTCAAGTTCATTCTTTATTGCATTATTCAAAAACTCTGCTGCTGTAATTCCACGCTTAATAGCCTCAATTTTCGCTTGTTTCCATAATTCTTCATCTATCTTAATTGAAGTCACTATTAATTCTCCCATATCAAATATTTACTGATCGTAGTATTTAATTATATTAGTATAACTATTAATACTACTACAATACTACTAGTAGTATGGAAACAAATCCACGCCAAGAAAAAGGAAAAGAGATAGCAAAACGACAGGACATTATTAGAGTTTCAGATATTCACTATAGAGTACATTCCCAGACAACAAACAGAGAGTATGATGTTATCAAGGTCGGGGAGGATTTCACCTGTACCTGTCCAGATCACAAGTTCAGACACGTTTGCTGTAAGCATATTCATGGCGTGGAATATTCATTGAGATTCAGAGAGGAAGTAAGAAAACAAAATACCATAACACTAGAACCAATCAACGTTTCATCATGTCCAAAATGTCTATCATCTAATATCACAAAACATGGAATCAGACACAACAAGTATGGAGACATTCAAAGATATTCCTGCAAGAACTGCCACAAGAGATTCTCAATAAACATCGGATTTGAAAAGATGAGGGCAACACCTCAGGCTATCACTTCAGCCATGCAACTATACTTTACTGGTGAATCACTTAGAAGCGTGCAGAAATTCCTTAGATTACAAGGTGTAGATGTATCTCATCAGACTATCCTAAACTGGATTACCAAGTATACCAAAGTCATGAAATCATACCTAGACAAGATAACACCACAAGTAGGTAATGCATGGAGGGCAGATGAAGTATGGACAAAAGTAAGAGGGGATCTAAAGTATCTATTTGCTTTGATAGATGACGAAACAAGATGGTGGTTAGCCAAAGAGGTAGCAACCTCAAAGGAAAAGCATGATGCAAGTGGGTTATTCAGACAAGCCAAAGAGATTGCAGGAACTAGACCAAAGGTCATCATTACAGATGGATTGAGATCATATCAGGATGCTTACAAAAAGGAGTTTTGGACGATAAACAGACAGGATAGGACATTACACATTCGCCATATACACTTGAAAGGGGACATGAATAACAATAAGATGGAGAGATTCAATGGAGAGTTTAGGGATAGAGAAAAGGTAATGCGAGGAATCAAAAAAGATGATTCAGTTATTTTTGATGGTTATCAGATTTATCACAATTACATCCGAGAACATCAGGGATTGGAGGGTAAGACTCCAGCTGATAAAGTAGGAATTGATGTTAAAGGAAATAATAAATGGATTACGTTGATTCAAAATGCAAAAAAGCATATGAAAAAATCAAATTCCGAATAAAAAATTATTCGAGTTTGAGTGTGATTGTACCGTTTTCAGCACTAATCAAAAATCGTGCACCTTTTTCTATTCCAAGACCATCTTTGATCGCTTTTGGAATAATCAAAGCTAAAGAGTCATTGCCATTAGCTTTGTAAACTGTACCTACACCAAAAATTGGTTTTTCCATAGTCATATTAGATCACATCCCATATATCAATATTTATATAGTTTAAGCTATATGAATATAGCTAGGAAATTAGAAAGGTGTGAGAACAAATGTCGATAATAAACACGTCAAAAACCAAATTAATGTTCGAGTTAAGAAAAAAATATCCACGTTTACAGATTGTGGATGAAATAGCATCTGTAATACTTGCTGGTGAAGCATTAGGGGCTATTGATGAAACACGCAAACGTAAAAGATGGGAATTTATCAAAAATGGTGCAAAAGATGCCGCATTTTATGCAGCATATAAAAAATATGGATTATTAGTAAAAAAAGAGAAGGAACTCAAAAGATATTTTGAATACAAAAGACCACATGCCAACAGGTTAGATAACAATACGGCAATACTAAATGCATTAAAATATGAACAAACAAAACTTTATGCCCATATGTTATCAGATCACAATGTACGAAATGCTATTGTGAAAACGTTATCTTTACCATCTAAAGATCTAACTTCAATTAAAAGAGCTATTGAAAAAGGAAGTTTATATGAACAACTTAATGTTTATGGAAAAATACTCCGATTTCTCATGGATGAAAAATTATATCATCAACGTCACGATTACTACATAATAGGATTCAGAAATATACCCCATCATTATTGGCTTAGCAAAGTAGCCATAAAATTATTAGCAGATGCAAAAAAGTGAGAATATGATCAAGAATGATCCACATCACTGTCATTGTTTTAAAATTCTAAATACTCATTTTGATTTATTCAGAAATAAATTAGAACAGAATGGATTTACAGATGGACTTCAAATGCCAAATGGACAATTATTTGGAAGAATCAAAAAAATCAATGCTGAAGAACAAATGCATGTTAAATTAATGCAATCAGGAATTATTGAAGCAGAGATAGAACCATCACAAGATTATCCTGTGGCACATTTGAATCAAAAACACAGTTATTCTGCACATAACCAATTACAAGAATTACTCAATCAATTTGGTATTCCGCATATACGTAATTGGTCAATTCCCCTTTGGTGTATTCGACCGATTATTGTAAAACCATTCAGACCTACTCATGTCAAGGTTATTGCAGGCGTCATCGTTGTCATACTATTTGCAGGCGTTCTAGGATATGCTTTGGCAAAAAGTAAGAATTAACCCATGTCCCGACACTTTACACGCATAAGATCTACACTAAACACCCGATAACTTGACAGAACCCCCAAGCGGTAACCTTATAAAGTAATGGTACCGTACCATACGGTATGGTAGAAGATTTAAGATTAGATAGTTTAGAGGGCGTAGGTCCTGTAACTACTAGAAAATTATCCGACGCAGGTGTCCACAATATCATGGATCTCATAGTCAGGGGTCCAGTAGAGATTGCAGAAATAACTGGAATGGAAAAGGACACGGCTGAAAAGATTGTCAACAAAGCCCGACAGCATCTAGTTGAAGGAGGCTTGCTAGCTAAAGATTTTGTTAGTGCAAGCGAGATTTACAAGCACAGACAGTCTATTGGCAAAATCACGACTGGTACAAACTGCCTTGATACTCTGTTTGATGGCGGTATAGAGACCCAAGCACTCACCGAAGTCTACGGAGAGTTTGGTTGTGGAAAAACACAATTTGCTCACACAATGTCTGTGATGGTTCAAAAGCCAAAAGAAGAGGGCGGTCTAAACGGCTCTGTTCTGTACATTGATACTGAGAACACTTTCAGACCTGAAAGAATCGTATCCATTGCACAAGCACACGGAATGGATCCAGAAAAGGTTCTTGACCGCATCATCGTGGCACGTGCATACAACAGTGCACACCAAACACTGATCCTGGAAGAAGCAGGACCAGTAATCGAAGAAAATAACGTAAAACTAATAGTCGCAGACTCTGCGGTGGGTCTGTTCCGCTCTGAATACCTTGGAAGAGGAACACTCTCAAACAGACAACAGAAACTAAATCACTTTGTTCATCTATTGTCTAGAATTGCAGAGACGTACAACTGTGCAGCAATTGCGACAAACCAAGTCATGGCATCACCTGACGTGTTCTTTGGTGACCCTACTCGCCCAATTGGTGGAAACGTAGTTGCACACACAAGTACCTATAGAATCTACTTTAAGAAATCAGGCAAAAAGAGAATTGCAAGAATGGTTGACAGTCCTCATCACCCAGAGGAAGAAGTAATCTTTGCACTAGGTGAGGCTGGAGTGATTGATCCAGAAGATGCCGAAAAGAAGACAAAAAAGACAACCAAAAAGGCAACCTCTAAAAAAGCAGCAGACTCTGATGAAGAGACTGTAGAATCAGTCGAGGTGGAAACACCAGCAGAATCATCTGATGCTGACACCACTGTTGAATCCGCAACAGAAGCACCTGATGATGAATCAGAACCACAAGAAGAATAACTCTTCTTTTTATTTTTGTAATCTATGAATATAGTTTACAAAATCTTCTTTTTATGACTCGAATAGAGTGCGTCTTGTTTGATATTGGAGGCGTACTTGTAGACTGGCACATGTCTTGGATCACCTCTGAGGTCTCTGCAAGGTTTGGCATTGATGAATCTTTAATTGTTGATGCCTTTTCAAAATACCTGCATGAGCTGGATTCAGGCAAAATCGAAGAAAAAGAATTCTGGCACAAAATTGCAACTGATACAGACTCCACACCGCTCAAAGAAAACACCGAATCATTATGGGACACATATTTTCGAAAGAATGCAAAGCTAAACCACGACGTAATCAGCCTCTCAAAAGCAATCGGTGCCAACCACACATTAGGAATAATATCCAACATTGAAAAAATCACACACAAAATAGTTGATGACTGGAACGTGCTTGATAACTTTGAGCACAAATTCATGTCATATGAAATCGGCTTTTCAAAACCTGATTCCAGGATTTATGAGCATGTCATTGACAATCTTCCTTTTGATCCAGAAAGCATGCTGTTCATTGATGATAAAAAATCAAACGTTGATGCTGCAGCAGATTCCGGTCTTGAGGCAATCCACTTTACAGGATATTCAAAGCTGAAGGAATCTCTTGCCAAACATGGCCTGACTGTCTGACTCGTGCCTGATGTGCCAGAATCCTGCAAAATGCCATGACTGGGGCAATTGATTAAATTATCATCAATCAAACAATTTATCCATCATGACTGACCTTTACAGGCTCCTTCCAGAGGAGATGGAACAACTGGTAATGGATATGGGGTACCAGAGGTATCGCGCTGATCAAATACTGTATCCTCTATACTACAAATTCCCAAAGGACATCTCTGAGATAAAGCAGCTCCCAAAAGCCATGAGAGAGGAGCTGGCTGCTGCAGGATACACCATTGGCTCCACCCAAGAAATACACCGTGTCGTAAGTGAGGATGGCGAAACAATGAAACTGCTGCTCAATCTTGATGATGACACATCTGTGGAAACAGTTCTGATGCAATACCCTTCTACAAATCCGCTTGGTCATCCAAGATCAACCATATGCGTCTCAACCCAAATCGGCTGTGCCATGGGATGCGTGTTTTGCGCAACAGGACAGATGGGATTTGAAACCAATCTAAAGGCAGAGCATATTGTCTCCCAGGTGATCCATTTTGCAGAAATTCTGCAGCAGCGCGGGCAGCATGTCACAAATTTGGTGTTTATGGGAATGGGGGAGCCGATGGCAAACTATGACGAGATGATCCGTGCCGTGCGAATCCTGACTCATCCAAGGGGATTTGGAATCGGCCAACGACACATAACAATCTCCACCATTGGCATCACGTCTGGAATCGACAGACTTGCCGAGGAAGACCTGCAGATAGGCCTTGCAATATCGCTTCATGCACCAAATAATAATCTGAGAAAACAACTGGTTCCAACTGCCGGCCCAAACTCCGTTGAGGAGATAATCGAAGCTGGAAGAAGGTATTTTAAAAAAACTGGGCGCCGTGTAACGTTTGAGTATGCGCTTATGGAGGGAGTAAACGACTCCATCGAGACTGCAATGGAACTTGCGCGCCTCTTGAAGGGAAACGGCTCCCACCTGAATATAATCCCGATAAACCCGACGGCTGGAAACTTCAAGCGGCCATCCAGCGGACGTGTTCTCAAGTTCGAGCAAATCCTAATTGATGCCGGCATAAACTGCACTGTCCGCGTGGAAAAGGGCACAGAGATATCTGCAGCATGTGGGCAACTTCGAACAGACATTGTTGGGTAGGTCCTGAAAAATCCCCTTGCCTGTTGCATGTTTGTCGCCAAATTGTTGTAAAATATGGTAAGTGTTAAAATAGGGTCTTTGGGAGTTCTACTCAGATATGGCAACCAAGAAGACCTCTGGTCGTTCACATGGATTCAAGCACAAGTCACGTTCTGTGATGAAGAAAGATGCCCCTAGGGGAGTCTCATTCTTGCTTAGAGAGTATACTGTGGGTGAGCAGGCGCTTGTCATCATTGATCCAAGACAGCACAAGGGACTCCCGCACAGGAGATACCACGGAAAGGTGGGTGTAATCACAGAGGTCGGAAGACGTGCTGTCACGCTAGACGTGAAATTGGGGAACAAATCGAAAACCTTAATCACTAGATTGGATCATATCAAACCATTCGGTGTATAGATATGGAAGAGGTAAAAAAGAAACAAAGTATCTCTCTTTCTGAAGTTAAAGAGATTTTGGGAAAGGTAGACCCTGAAGAGATGGACCAGATTCAGCGATGGACATTTGACTATGTTTCTAAGTTTGGAAAAATTGATCCTAAAGATGCTAAAGAAATGAAAAAGAAACTCGTAAAAGAGTGTGAACTGACAGAAGAGGAGGCTGTTGAGATTGTAAACATCAGACCAACAAGCTTGGCAGAACTCCGCTCGTTTACATTCGGATGGAAGAAACTCATTCTTGCTGAAACTTTAGAAAAAATGCTCAAGATAATCAAGGAGCATTCTTAATCCTAAAGAGGTCATTTTATTTTGTATAGGGCACATCCCCCACCTAGAAAGTATGAGGAGTACGCATACGTTTTGGATTTCAACCCAAGAGGCAAGTCTTCAACTGTTCGCGGTCGCGAGGGAATTATCATCACTGCAATAGGAGAAGACAGGCTGACACTGCTTGAGATACTTGGGATGCCAAACTCTACTTTTGAGGTAGGCGAAAGACTCTACATTGGAAAGGACGGGCGTACAAAGATTCTCTCTGTGTTGGGAAAGATGGACTATGAGCACATTTCATCGTCTGCACAAAGTGAATTGGCCGGCGTGGTGGAAAAGATTGTGACACAGAACGAGTCCAGATTTGTGGAATATCTCAACAATGCACAGCCTCTGACACCTCGAATCCATGCACTGGAGCTAATCCCTGGCATTGGCAAGACCTACATGAAAACAATGCTTGAAGAAAGAGAAAAGAAAAAGTTTGAAAGCTATCAGGACTTGCAAGAAAGAGTCGGGTTTAAGGATCCGACCAAACACATTGCTGAGCGAATCATGGATGAGATTACTGGCGAGAGTAGAATGAACCTCTTTGTCAAGCGATGATTAAAAGAAAGAGACTGGGCCAGCACTTTCTAAACTCAAACTCCATGGCACAACTCATAGTCTCTGAGGCTCAGATCACCAAAAATGACACCGTGTTTGAGCTAGGGACGGGCCTGGGAATCCTTACGCCGCTATTGTGCAAAAACGCAAAAAATGTTATTTCTGTTGATGCTGACAGGGAACTGTATCTAAAGGCAAAGTCAAGGTTTGGCAATGAGAATCTGACTTTAAGGTGTGGTGATGGATTTCAAAGCGATGACTCCTTTACAGTATTTGTTTCAAACCTGCCTTACTCCAAAAGCAAGGACGCCATCGAGTGGCTGGCACAACAAAAGTTTTCCCATGGGATAATAATGGTGCAAAAAGAGTTTGCAGAAAAGCTCCTCTCACAGTCTTCCAAAGGCAGGAGGGCTGTAAACGTAATTGCAAACCATACTCTTGACATCCAAAAATTATCCAATGTAAACAAAAGCAACTTCAACCCGCCCCCAAAGGTGGACTCTGTGATCTTAAAAATTGTAAAAAAACGGACAATTGACAAAAAACTCGTAGATGCAATCAACAGTCTTTTTTCATACAGGAGAAAGACAATCCACAACATTCTCAAGCAGTTTGGAAAAGAAACGACACTTGACAAACGACTAGATGATCTTTCAGTAGACGAGATTGTGAGCCTTGCAAAAGAAATTCTTAAATGACGAATATCCTCCCTCTGAGGACACTTTCTTTATTGCATCAAACATTGAAAACGAAAGGGGCTTTTCTGCACTGGATGTCGGAAGCGGCTCCGGATACCTTACCAAGATGCTTTCTGAGCAGTTCTCTTTTGTGGTGGGCACTGACATTAATCTTGATGTACTAAAAAACCAGACATACAAAACACCAAACATCATCTGCTGCAACGGCTCTGATGCAATACGATTTGAGTTTGACTTTGTAGTGTGCAATCTGCCTTACCTGGCAACTGATGAGATCTTGGATGTGGCAACAGATGGCGGGGCAGAAGGTTTTGAGATTCCAAAAAAGATACTTGACTCCGTTGTGGGGTGTATCAAAAAGGGAGGCAAGTTCGTCTTTGTCACCTCGTCTCTCTCAAACTATGAAAGACTCATCGACTACGCACAAAAGCTAGGTATGAGTGCAAAAATCATTGCAAAAAAGAGACTGTTCTTTGAGGAGCTAATACTAGTGGAAGCCAGAAAAAACTAGGTTTTATTTTCTTAGGTTCTGTTTTGCATGTGCAATTATCGCATCTGTCATTTGTGTGGTGCTTGCGTCTCCGCCAATGTCCCACGTGACTGTCTTTCCTTCGTTGATCACTTTTTCGGTTGCATCAAATATTGCGTTTCTGATGTCAGTCTCGCCTAGGTATTCTGCCATCCATGCACCTGACAGGATGGTTGCAGTTGGATTTACTTTGTTTTGTCCTGCAAACTGGGGAGCACTGCCGTGTGCTGCCTCAAACATTGCAAAATCATCCCCCATGTTTGCCGAATAAATCAATCCGATTGATCCGACCAGTCCTGAGGCCAGCTCTGAAATAATATCCATGAATAGATTGGTACTTACAAGAACTGCTCCGTTGAACTGAGCTGGTGCAACGACCATCTGCTGCGCCATGTTGTCTATGTATATCTCAGACAGCTCTACGTTGGTTCCATCTACTGCCCTTTGTGCCTCCTCCCAAAATATTCCGTCTGTCTGCTTGAGGATGTTTCTTTTTGTGATTGCGACCATCTTTTTTAACTCGTATCTTTCTGCCCATTTCATTGCAGAGTTCAAAAACCTCCTGCATCCCTGCCTTGTTATTTTTCTGATTGCTATTGCCGCATCTTCTGTGATCTGGGCCTCAACTCCCGTATACAATCCCTCTGTTGCCTCTCTGAAACAGACGCAGTCTAGTTTTTTGTTTGGGGATAGTCTGTCATATGTTTTGGTAGGTCTTATGTTGGAGTATAGCTCAAATTTTTGGCGTAATGTTACTGCAACGCTTCTGGGTGCATTTGGAACTGGAATTGTGGTGGTTGGTCCCTTGAAGCATGCGTCTGATTCCTCTAAAATTCTGATTGTCTCATCTGGGATGTATGACTTGTCTTTTCTTCCGTTTCTGTCCCACTGCTCCGAGCCTGCCTCGCAAAGAATGATCTCAGACTGGGCATTGCATTCTTTTAAAACTCTGAGCATCGAGTCTACGACCTCGGGTCCGATACCGTCCCCCTTCATGATTGCAGCTTTTTTGCTCAAAACTGTCAAAAATTGAGGTGATTATTATTTAATCCTACCTTGACTTTGCACCACTATGTATTTTCTATAGAGATGATTTATAGAGATGATCTGAGAAAACTTGTAAAATGATAATTGTGCAAATCTCAGATCTTCATGTTGGTTCCCAGTTTCTCCAGGAAAAGTTTGATGTTCTAGTTGATGAAGTCAACCAGATTAATCCTGATGCAATCGTTGTAACTGGCGATCTTACAAATGAGGGGTTGATGAAAGAATACGAGCAATGCAAATCTCTCCTGACTCGATTCAACACAAAAAAAATTATTACAATTAGCGGAAACCATGACTATAGAAACACTGGCTATCTTCTCTTCAAAAAGTTCTTTCCATTTGAGACGATAAATGAACTGGATGAAAATGTTGTCTTGGTGACATTGGGCACTGCCAGACCTGACAGAAACGAGGGCGAAGTAGGATACAGGCAAAACCTCTGGCTTGATAGGACCATGAAAAAGTACAAAGACTGGGTAAAGATTCTTGCAATGCATCACCACCTGGTTGCAATACCTGACACTGGCTCTGATCAACTGACTGTTGTTGATGCTGGAGACATCTTGAGAACCATCATGACCAACCATGTTGATCTTGTCCTGTGCGGACACAAACACAGGCCATGGATCTGGAACTTTGGCAAGCCGATGGTTGTCAATGCCGGAACTGCAACCTCTGAAAGGGTACGCGGTCTCTTTGAAAATACCTACAACATCATCACCATCTCAGGCAAAACGGTTCACGTCGAACTCAAGGTTGTAGGGGGAAGACGAATCCCGCTTGAAGAGATTGTGAGCAAATACAGTCAGTACGGCGAAGAGTGAATTTATTTACAGATTAATTCAAGGCACTTTGTGCGGGGATCGCCTAGCTTGGTAGGGCGTGGGATTGCTAATCCCATGTCAGCAATGACTCGTGGGTTCAAATCCCTCTCCCCGCGCCATTGAAAAATTAAACTTAATAGTGTGATTTAGGCATCAAACTCATGGGACGGAGAAAAACGCAAAAAATAATCCGCACTGGTCCAAAAAACGCAACAACTGGAATGTGTCCCGTTTGTAAAACCATAGGCAAGGTATTTCTTCTTGGCCCGCCTGGGCAGGAGAGGGGAAAATGCGAGAAATGTCGCCAAGAATTTGAGTTATAGTGCAAAAAGCTTACGAGCCTATCAACAAATTTACCCATAACTTTTTAAGACAATTTTTTGATGATACATAATCATGAGTTCCGAAGCTGAAACAATCTACGAGCGCGTAGCAAAACTTGAAGATGAAATTGCCTTGCTTAGAAGCGAAGTTGATATCTTAAAGAGAGCATTAAGAAACAGAATTGCCAGACACGAGATATCTATGATTAAGAAAGGACAGGATATTAGTTCTATTATTGATTAGTCTTTTGTCTTTATACTTCTGATCAATTCCAAAATAAAATCGACATCTTCTGCGTTTGGATTTATCTCCAGATATTTGTTCAGATACTCCAAAGCAATATCTGAACGCAGCATTCTCTCTTCCAATATTCCTTTGTCTCTAATGTCTTCTGGCGAGTTTGGCTCTATTGCCAATACCATGTCTGTACATCTTAGCGCCTTATCATACACAAACGACTGGATGTAAGAGTTTTTCAAATTTCGAGTCATTCTCACCAGGACCTGCTCTGGCTCCATGTCGTCAAGAAAGTCTGGCTGAAATTCCAATTCTCCGCCAAAATTTTCATCCAAGATGTCTTGCAGATCATCCACATCAAGCAGGCTTCCGTCATTGAACGGATCCAGAATCATCTCCTCGTTGTATTTTACCAGTACATGTCCAGGGAAGCCCACCATCTTGAGATCCAGACCTATGAATTTTGCAATCTCTACATACAAGATTGACATTGTGATTGGCAGTCCTGATTTTTTGTCAATCACTTCGTTTAGGAAATTGTTTTTTGGATTATAGTAATCATCATCGTCTCCTCTGAAACCCAGATTCTCAAAGAGATGCTCATTTAACATGGAGATCAGGTATGTAGGATTTTTCACATCATTGATTGACTCCTTTAGCGACATGCCAATTCGGCTGATCTTCTGAATGTAGGACTCTATGTTTAGATCAGGATACTCTAAGAGCTGAGCAAATTTCAGGCATTTCTCAACAAGGTTGAAGTTTGGGTTTCTTACAAATGATATCCATTCTGCAACGTATGGATCAAATTTTTCTTGCAATTGTTACTGACTGGTCCTTTTTAGGTATAATTGCGGATCTTTTAACTCTCTTGTGTTTGGCGGGTTTTCAATCATGCTTTTGAATGCCTTCTGCCCCATCTTCTCATAGACTGTCTTTGTAAAGTCCTTGCCCATGCTCTTTCTGACCTGGTATGATGAGAAATCCGTGCCCATGTATGTGGCAAGATAGTTTTGAAAGTCCTTGTCATCTCTTAGGATGTTTTCAATGGCAAACGCTGCCATGCCCTCCATTGTTGTAAATGCGGCATGATGTGTCTGTATTGGGGTCAGCCATCTCTTGTAAATGTCGCCTAGGCCTAGAATTGATTCGGATATCTTTGGGTCTATCTCAACATGAGTAAATGTCATGACGTCAGGCCCAATCTGCTCGATTAGGAAATGATCCGGGTTTAAAAAGAAAAACAGGTTTGCCTTTTTTGCAAATGGAAAATCATCAGGTACGGCTTGCAGCTGCAAATACTCTGAGAGTTTGTTTATCGTCTCGCTTTCCAATGAAAGAATGATTTTGGCAAGCTCCTCGTTTATCTTGTTTACACTGGTTGCGGCATTCTTGTTTATTTCATGTAGGTTCTGTTGAGCAGAATGAATCAACTCTTCTAAAACCGTCATCTTTACTGCTCCCAAGTATCCTGAATTGACGTTTTCAAATCTTGCATCGTATGGCTCGCCTTGCTTGTGCAAAATGATCTGCGGGTATCTTGACAGGATGAACTTGTTCAAGTAAATCACACCATCCAAATAATCTCCATACGTTGTAGATATCTTTGAGATGTACTGGATAGCATATGTGGAGTATACGAGATACTTTGCAGTGTCTTTTTTCATCAGCGCTGCAATTGACTTGTGATCCTCATCTGCAACTGCCATGAACAATTCGCTTACAAACTCTCTTGATGCCTCATCTGAGAACACCTTGTCTCCCTTTAGTTTTTTTAGATCCTTGAGCTCTGGAAACTCTATCTTGACTTGGGGGATTCTTATTCCCAAAAATTCCTCGACTTTTTGCTTGAGTGGTGGTAATACACGTTCAGTTATGCTCTCTATCTCTTCAAATTTTACCTTGGATTGGAGATCCTCGTCTGCTTTTTGAGCAAGTTGCCTGATCTCTTTTTCCTCGTTGATCTCAACTGACAGCTGGCCAAACAGTGCCTCTGCAAACTCGTCAAACTCGCTCATTTTGAATCAATCCCTTCGTACTACATTTAACATTATCTTGGCTCCGTGTCTGAAACAAATTATTAACTGAAAATCATCCACCAACATTCAGAATGCACGAGTTTAGCCTTGGTTTTTTAAGATGTGTCAGATGTACTTCAAAGCTTTGGGTGGACATCTTTTGTCAAGACAGTGAGATCACTGAAGGGATGCTGGAATGCAAAGGATGCGGTCTGAATTTTCCCATCATTGACGCCGTCCCGATAATTTGGGATGATTTTTCAAAATACTTGTCGTCTAGAATAACCCTTGGCGGAAAGTTGTTTCGTTTGGCATCTACTGGTAGGATGAAAAAATTTGTCAAAGATTCCCTCTCAAAATCAGTTAGGGGAGATGATCAAACTGCACTTGAGAAAAGGTGGAGTGAAATCTATCAAAGGAGTAAAAATTCCAAATTCTACGTTATGATCAAAAGTAAACTGCGACAAATCCCTCCATCTGAGTTGGCAGTTGAGTATGGTTGCTCCATTGGCTTGATGTCTGATTTTTTGGCGCGCCATAACAAAACTGTGTTTGGAATAGACAAGTCATACAGTGCAATCCAAATTGCAAAAAAATTACCCAAGAAGAATCTGGACTTTGTTGTTGCAGATTCTCTTTCTCCACTTTTTGGAGATCAAAAATTTAATGTTGTTTTAGCGTTAAATGTACTGGAGTTAATTGAACCTCTTGATTTACTGGAGCATGTTTCAAAACAAATCTCAAAAGGCTATCTTGTAATTTCTGATCCGTATGACTTTGACCGGGGAAAAAATTCTGTCAAAAAATCATTTGATGAAAAATCACTAAGAAAAAATCTTTATGATTTGGGTTTCTCCATATCAAACAAAACGCAAAAGCCATCATACATCCCATGGACCTTGAATCTGAATTCCCGCTGTACGTTAAACTACAAGGTGGATCTGGTAGTTGCAAAAAAATAATTCCATGCACTTACAAAATCTACGCTTTACAGCGTTCTAAACTCTGATTTTTGATTCTTATGCAGGTTATTTTGAACAACTGATTTATTCTGTATGCATTATACAATTTTGATGAATTTTGAAAAATTTTGCTCTCAAATACTAGAGTCCAGCCCCGATATACGATTTGCAACCGTATATGATGAATGGGGAGTTCGACTTGCTGGGGGTATTAGAGATGGAGTGCAAAATCTCCTATCTGCGCATGCAGAAAAAGAGCTGGTCAGCCTTTCAGTGATGGACTGGAAAGCAAGAAAGGAAATGTCAAAGTGGCTTGGCAAGACAATCTATACTCTGGGTGAATATGAAAAGGTAAAACGATTCTCATTTTATCTGGGCGAAGATAATCTGCTACTGGTGAGTGCTGAAAAGAATGCGGACACAAATCAAGTGGTAGAACAGGTGATCAAACTATACTATCAAAATCTCAAATGATGTTTCTGATGTTTGATTTTTTATAATATGGTTATATATCATAATTTTTAACGGTTACCAATGTACAAAACAATTCTTGTCCCTCATGCAGGAACCAAAGCAGGTGATGAATCACTAAGGCATGCCATTTACCTTGCAGGATCTTCAGGCAAGATAATTTTACTGCATGTGGTAGAAGAGATTCAACGCCCTCCGACTTTTGCACTGTCTTCTTCTGAGCAACGCAAGATACTCAACTCTATACGCTCTGCAAACGAGTCCCTTAGACAAGATATGGAAAAAGTAATACAAGAAAAAGTCGAGATGTGCAGAAAGTCAAAAGTTCCGTTTGAATCATTTGTAGTCATCGGCTCACCCGCTGATGAAATTTTAAAGATTGTAAAAAATAAGAAGGTGGACATCATTGTAATGGCCAAACGCAGAAAACTCAAAGGCGTCAAAAAGCTGCTGGGCATGGGCAGTGTCTCAAGAAAGATAGCCGAGAACGTGTCTTGCCCCGTCCTTCTAATTGATATTGAGAAACCTTGACCTGAAACAATCCCTTGGACTAGCATTGGAACTGTCTCTGTCCTAAAAATTAGCTCAAATAATTAGAGTTATTATTATTTTCATTAAACCAAACATCACTTAAGAGATGTCTGTCTAATCCGGTACGTTGGCTCGAAAATACACACCAACTATTTCCTACAGACTAAAAGAAATCCCCATCAAAGAAATCAAGGTCTGGAAAGAAGCTCAGGCACGAAATCTGGATCGTGAAGGCATATCCGAGCTTGCAAAATCCATCAAAAATGAGGGGTTGTTGAATCCTCCTTTGGTGCAAAAGCAAGACAAAAAGACGTATCTTCTAATGTCTGGTCAGAGAAGGCTGGCTGCCCTGAAAAGACTGGGCGCAAAAAAGGTGCCAGTTCACATTATCTCTAAAAAAACAGAATATGATCTTGAAAACGCAAAGGCTGCATCGGTTGTAGAAAATATTCATAGAAAAGACATGAACCACAAGGACATTGCTGATGCGTGCAAGTTTCTGACAGAACAGGTTGGCAAATCTGTTGCTGCAAAGTCTATGGGTATGTCTCCTGCCACATTGAACAAGTATCTTGGATTTGCTGGTGTTCCTGACAGACTCAAGTCATTTGTACCCTCTATGATCTCAAGGGATGAAGTTACAAAATTGTATCTGATTGTACCAAACATCCAAAAGGCAGAAAAAATAATCCAGAACATCTCCAAGTTAGACTCTCCACTGAGAAAAAAATATCTTACTGCACTCTCTCAATCTCCAAAGTCCTCCCATCAAAAGCTCTTAAAGCGCGCAAAATCATTTCGCATAAAGCAAAACATTTCGCTAAAACTAGCAAAGACACACGCAAAAAGACTCTCAAGCATCTCAAACAAGTATGATCTGACTCCTGATGAGATGGCTGGTAAAATAATATCTGATTATCTAAAGCGCAAAAAACGTTAGTTCTACTCTATATCGTATGAACTGATTTCTAAAAGTATGTGCAAATTACATCTTCAATTTGACAGTTAAAATATTTGGGTTAATCTGTGTCTTTTTCTTCTGCGGATAGCCAATTGTCAAACAGATGGGTCTGAGTGATCTGTCTTATTGCAAAAAATGTATCCAAAATTAGCGGAATTATTGCGATAAAACCTACTGTTGAGATTATTATCTTGATGTTTTCTGATGTCACATCTACAAAACTAACAAACACCGCAGTCAGAGACAAAATCAATCCGATAAATATGATGTTGCGGATAACTCTGTGAACTGGCTTGTTGACTATCTGCTTTCCTTTCTGAAGATGGTTGATTGTAATTGCATCTGATATGTTTGTGATTATGGTTTCGGTTTTACCTATGAGTGAGAGAATTGGATAGACTAGGATTATTGCCGTAAGAATTCCTAAAAAGATTCCTGGATCCATGAAAAACGGAACTTCCGGATCTTCCAACAGTGCAATGATTGACGGCGAGAAATAACTCATGCCTACCAAAATCAGGACGATCATCACAAAATGAACCAGAAATATTGGTCCGTATTTTTTTACGTCTATGATGCGTGTTTTCTTAGGCGCATCAGAATCCTGCTCTAATGACGTTCCTGCTCTGATGAATCGTCCGGCAAGGAAGATGCAATTAAGTAATTTTACCGGGATGATTGAACGCTGATCTGCTACAGTTGGAAGTGCCCTTAAAAGAAGTGGCATTGCCAGCATTGTGATCAGCGCAACTGCTATTGTCACAGGGTAAATTGACTCGTTAATGCTTCCACTGTCAACTCCGAGTTTTGCTATGATGAATGAAAATTCCCCAATTGGAATCATCATGGCTCCAATAGTTGATGCGCTGATGAACGTGTTGCCTGCCAGTGATGCTGCAAACATGTTTCCGATGAACTTTCCCACTATTGCAACTATGACTATGGGAATTGCAATCCATATGGCACCTGGCAACAGTGCAATATCTACCAGCATTCCTATTGATACAAAAAATATCACTATGAAAAAGTCTCTTAACGGTAAAACCCTGTGTGTTATGGACTCTGAAAATTTTGATGATGCAATTATCATGCCCATCAAAAATGCTCCTACGGCGCTGCTCAATCCCAATAACTGTGCTAAAACGGAAAGCCCAAATGCTAGAGCCAGAGCAGTGATGAACTGAGCCTCCTCCATATTGATCTTGCTTACGTGCTCCAAAAGCCTTGGAATTATCTTGATTCCTATTGTAAAAGTCAGAACAAAAAACACAATGCTCTGAATTATGATAAAACCAAAGTCTGCAATCTCGATACCGGCGCCTTTTGATGCATTGCCCAGCAATGTCAGCAGCAAAACTGCCGCAAGATCCTCAATTATCAAAATGGTGACAACCGTATTCCATTCCTTTGTGTTGACCAGATTCAGATCACGCAAGAATCGTAGTGATACCGCAGTGCTTGTAATTGCCAGTATGCTTCCCAAGAATACGGCCTCAAGATGTGTCCAAGAAAGAGCCATGGCAAGAATATATCCCAAAAAGAAAACCACGCCCAACTGTACGGTTCCAATGATGATTCCGTTCAACCCAACTCGTCTTAATTTCTGGACGCTAAACTCCAGTCCTACAACAAAAAGTAGTATGATTATTCCAAATTCGGCTAACAGATTGATAATTTCAGTGTCTGTTACCACCCCCAGGCCAAATGGCCCTGCAACCATTCCGATTATGATGAATCCAATGATTGTTGGAAATTTTATTTTGTGCATAAAATATGCACATGCCATTCCTCCACCAAACAACACAGCAAGTAAACTGAGAAATTCTGTTACTCCTGCAGACACCATGCTCAGTCACTTGGATTTTGATTGATCATTCCAAGAACGCTCTTAGCATCCATGCCATCTTTTCATGTTGTTCCATGAGTCCTGTGAGAAAATCAGACGTTCCTGCGTCCCCCAGCTTTGCACATACTTCAAGGTCGCGTCTCAGTGTCTGAATTACTGTCTCGTGATCAACTAGAAGGTTTCTCAGCATTGTTTGCGCCTCTGGGTATGTGTCTGGCTGCTCCTTTATTCTGCTGTTTCCTACAAATTCTGAAAGCGTGGCAATTGCTTTGCCTCCCAAGGATCTGCCCCTTTCTGCAACTTCGTCAATAACTCCGTCAATCTCTTCATATTGTGATTCAAAGAACTTGTGCAGGTCATTGAACTGCATGCCTGTTACGTTCCAATGGTAGTTTCGCGTCTTTGTATACAAAACATACTCGTCGGCCAAAAGTCTGTTTAGAATGTCGACAATATTTTTTGTGTTCTCTACAGAAATGCCAATGTTTGCTTCCATGAGTCTCTGATGTCTTTATTTTATAAAAAGGATATGTTGCAAGTTGGATGATTATATCTTATAAAAAAGATTGAACCTCTTATGGCTCAATCACTGCAATTCTTTCATGTACTTTGTCATAGAAACCGTTTACTTCCATTGCGGGAACGTAAAATGATGCTGAAATCACATCACCCACTTTAACTCCACACTCGGAAACTACGACACTTACACCGTATTGTGATTCTCCTACACACCCATGTTCAGTTATTGCCAGTACTGTAATGTCTTCAGTGACTTGTACTGGAACAAAGTTCCATGGAGTTAGCAATAGAACCAACATCACAGCTAATCCGCCTGCCATCAAGGCAATCACTGGAACAACTGGTGATTTCTTTTCTATTTGGTTTGTTTTTTGCATGTTATACACCTCACACTGGTTTTGGTGATTTTGCAATATAATCAAGATGATTACAGTGCGGTTATTTGCAGGCAAATTGATATGCTGCCTCTTACGTCATAATATGATGAGTTCTAAAAAGACCTCAAGCATTACATTTCGCATTGATGATAGTTATGGTGACATTCTAAGAAAAGTGGCTGAAAAAGAAGGCATGAGCTTGAACACCTTAGCAAACAAGATATTTGGACAATATGTAGAGTATGACATTTTTTCTACAAAATTTGGAATGCTAAAGATAAGCACTGATACATTTAGGAGGATACTCTCTAAGATATCTGATCAAGATATAATTGATCTGGCTACTAGAGCAGGTTCTCAAGAAGCCAAAGAATTCATTTTGTTCAAGTGGAAGGAACTCAACACTGACAGTGTGACTGATTTTATTTTGTTGCTTTTTGAATACTGTGGATATGGAAGATGTCACATGGATAGAAAAGAAGGAAAAATCTCAGTCAGCGTACATCATGATCTGAAAGAAAAGGGCTCTTTGTATCTTGAACACCTTTTGACATCACTCATTCAAACAACGCTGAAAAAACCGTCTACTGTTGATTCTACTGAGGATGTATTGACATTACACTTTCAACCTTGAAAATTATGTGATCATTAATAACACAATACCTATAATTCATACTATGACTAACCGATACATTTGGATTGGTATTGCAGTTGGCGTGTTTATTGCAGGCATTGGAATTGGATATGGTGTTTCTCAAAATGCTTCCACTTTCAACTATATGCATATGACTCCACAACAAATGCAACAAATGATGAATGATCCTAACATGATGAACCAATGGCATCAAACTATGACAAACGATCCTCAAGCCATGACTACTTGGATGCAAACTATGATGAACGATCCTCAGGCCATGACACAGATGCATAATATGATGATGAACAACCAACAACACATGAATCAGATGATGCAGCCCATGATGAATCACATGATGAACGATCCCCAATTGCAACAACAAATGATGAATAGCATGATGCAGCATCAGGGAATGATGAACTACATGATGAACAATACACAATGGCAAAACATGATGATGGGAAACCACATGATGCCATAATCTTATTTTTTAATTCTTCTGAATCCTACTTTTCCAATTTCACAACAGAGCTATTGTTGACTTTATTTCTTGATGTCTGTTTGTAACATTTTGCATGTATGCGAAGAGATATCATCTAATTCATACTGAGAATTATACCTACGGTGTTTTGTATTCTGATCGGTTTATAGGTATGAAACCAGTAATGCCAATAATTTGCCAGTAGAACTTGATGACACTGACATTGCCATTCTCAAATCTCTGATGGAAGATGGGCGAAAATCATTTAGGACAATATCTAGGGAATTAAAAATCAGTACCCCTACAATAAAGGCAAGATATGACAGACTGGTAAATATCGGACTGATAAAATCCATACGACCTGAGATTGACGTTACAATGATATCCAATTCAAATAAAAAATCTCTCTCAGATGATCTGATTGAATCTCTTAAAGTAAAGAAAAAACATTTTCATCTCAACATTGATAACCTGAAAGTAAAAATGCAATGTGATTTCTGCAAAGGACCAATTAATGACAAACCCAAGGTTCTAAAATTTGCAAACATTGAACGATTCTTTTGCTGTATATCTTGCAGATCTGACTATAAAGAAAAGTATGGTGGAAGAATACAATCCATAATAGAGAAACATAGAGAAAATAAAAAAAATTAATGGCAAGAAGGCTTTCTTCCCTCTTGAACTGCCTTTCTCATGGCATAGTACATTATCGGGTATGATGCTGCAAATCCTGCAACAAGAATTATCCCCATTCCTGCCCAAAATATGGCGCCAAACAACGCTGCACCCATAAAGCCCGGGATGAGAAATGCTACAGTGTTTTCTGCAAATTCCATGGCAGATATGCTTGCAGTGTCCCCAACTAGGGCAACTCTTACTGCTTTTTTCAATGGCAGTGTCTTTAGCATGGGAATTACGGTGAATGCATAGCCAGTTGTAAATGCCAAGCTCACCGCCAGGACCAGTGTTGTAATTATGTCCAGTCCTAGGAAATATCCTATTGCCGCCCCGATTGCTTCGCCAACATTGCATCCAAGCAGACATCGCAGTGTGTGTTTTGCGGTTTCTTTTGGAAGATTCAGTGAATGCTGTCCATGATTTGCGTGTGGTGTTTTTGATTGTGGTTTCACAAACTAGTATGCAATCATGAGATAGTTATCTGCTGGACTTTACAATTGTAAAGACTACTATTGATGTATCCTGTGTTCTACACCACAATGACACAAAATGTATCTCCAACAAACACAATCAAACAGAATCCACGAACTTGTCTATTGGGGGATTAGGGCATCACTAGGTGTGATCTTTTTTGTGTATGGCCTGCAAAAATTTGATCCAATTTGGAAGCAACATCTAGTCAATTTTGGATTGCCTCCGGAATTGCAAATTCCTGTCGCACTAGCTGAGACTATAGGGGGAATATTCCTAATAGCCGGCTTTATGACTAGGATTACTGGGGTGATATTCTCGGTAATACTGCTAGATGCCATATTTCACATTAGGTGGGAAAACGGATTCTTTATAGCCCAAGGCGGATGGGACTATGATCTTGCACTTTTAGCAATGACTTTGCTTGTTATTGTTACAGGAGCAGGAAAGATCTCTGTCAATTCATTGTTGAGTATTCCAAAAACTCTTCAATGATTTATTTTTTCTACAAACACTAACAATATCTTAATCTGTACTTTTGATTTACTATTTTAATTTCCCTCCAAATCTAAAACAAATTTGGACAAATTCTTTTATGCAAAAATTATATGGATTCATTCAATGAACAAGAGTCTAAAATACCTCGCGATACTAGCTTTGGTACCTCTTTTTACTGCAGGTCTTACCACTGACTATCAAACAGCTGATGCTGCAAAAAGTCAGGGCACAAATGCTCCTGGTAGGATGGGCGTCCAGTCATATGGTTCTGCAAATGCGGGAATAGTGTGCGGAGATGTTCTCTGCAAGGACTATCCTGGTGGAAAAGCAGGCTATGATGCAGATCAAGGAAAATCTCAAACTGCACCGCCTTCCACAAGAGCAGAAGAATCAACAGTAACTGAGAAACCAACAGCACAAGAATCCCAGACGACCATGTCATCAACTGATGATTCGGGTTCAGTACTTCGACTAGCAAGAGCAAATGTTCCTGCGACAATCCCAATGCATCAAGGATACTATAACGGAGAATTTGTCTATTTTATCATCACAGATTCCAGTGATCCTACACATGCAGACGTTATTTCAAAAAGTCAAAAGTGGAAAGTAGAACTTGCTCCAATGCTAAAGAATACTCCAAAGGAGGCACTCTCTAAAACATACATGTTTACAAATGGAATTTCTGGTGATGGTGTTCATGGATTTCAAGGTGAAGTCTTTACAAGCACCCCAGCACAGCCAGAAAAATACAGCGCATTAACATCACATGTACACGTAACCTGGAGAGATGGAAAGCAACCAACTTTGCTTGATTCCGAGCAAAAGATTCTAGATGCATCCAAAAGAGGAGAAGTATCTCTTACCGAAGTCCCAGTTGTCTTGAACATGCCTCATATAGTTTGGCCAGGTGGTCAGATGAAAGTAAAGCAAGACAAGACGCTTACTGATGAAACCCCATATGGCGATGCACAAGTTCTTGACATTGACACAAAGAAAAAGTCAGTGACATTTATTGCTCATCGAGGTTGGGGTCCAGACGGTAGAACCATCTATTACATTGTAACTGATGCCACGCCAAGTGGTCCAGCTGAAATGATGGGAGTAGTAAGCACACCTACATCTGCAAAACTTATTGCAAACTCTGCAGCAGTGGATCTATACCAGTTCATGAATGGAATACAGGGCTCCGGCCCAATGGGATTCCAAGCAGGAATTGCAGCAGGAGCACCCGGTGATGAGAACTATAGTCCCATGTGGCGAATATTCATGATTGGATGGAAAGACCCGTCAAGTGCACAATTGCTAGAAACCATACCTGACATTACTGCCTATCAAGATGCAGGACTAATCGATGTTGGATTGGCAAGGCCTATGGACAGTGATCATATTGTAAACTGTCCGTTTATTGATCCGTTCCAATAGGAACGCTTCTTTTTTCTTTTTTTGCTTAGTTGAAAATTAGGCACCAGAATTCAAAATTTGTTATGTGTTGGTGAATGGAATAATTTTCAAAATGATTCAGTTCAATTGTTCTAGTAATTTATTCTCATAATCTGGAACAAGTTATTTTCTTAAATATGCTTATTTGGCTGTTTACTTGATTGGCAAACAAGTTCAGCTTAACTCAAGTAAAAAAATACAATATCAATCACAAGATTCTTGAAAGTTTGGCCAGTCTTGAATCCCGGATAATCCTTTTTTCAATAATAAAAAGCTCGAAAACTGCTGAAGATATAGCAAAAAAAGAAAACATTCCACAGAGTACAGTTTATTCCAAGCTCCACGAGCTGGAAGATCTGGGTCTGATATGTGTTGAAAAAACGATAAAATCTGGCGCAGGAAGGCTCACAAAGTTTTATCAAAGTCGCATCAGTAGCATAACAATGAATCTAAATTCTGTCGAACCCCATTTTATTTTGACTCCTGTCTCAACAAGCTGACATTCCTTGTTAATTTTTTATTGTAACAAATGTTTTCTTTATTTAATGCAAAAAGAGTATTGGAAAACTGGACGTGAAATTAGATGCCAATAGAACCACTTCCATGGTCGGAGTAGGGTGACTTTCATTATCTTCCAGTTTTCCAATGCCTCTAGGCCTGTGAAGACTTGTAAAGGACTGTCAGACGCAACACGATGACCTATTTAGTTTGTACTTTCTAAATTATTATAGATACACATCATTCTATTGTATTATTTTAAAAAACTAAATCAAAAAATCATTTTTAATTTATTCCATGATCATATAATATGATGATGAATTCATCTCTATGTTTAATATCAAAAATATGTATTTCACATCATGAGTGATCAAGACACAAAACCTTGGGTAATTGTAAGCAATGTAAAAGAAAACACGACTCCTCAGGACTTGGCACGAATCTCCCCGCTTGTTTCTGCGCTTGTTGATGACTGGCAGTCCAAAGGCAAGATAATGTGGTCTGGCGCGTTTGATAACGAGGCCTCCTCCATGGCAGTTTTTGAGGCTACAGAACAAGAGGCAAAAGAGTTTTTCCAAAAATATGGCGATGTCTGCTCTGGTGTTTTGGAATACAAGACATACCAGTGGGATGCCATGCCTATACTCTCAATTATTTCCAAATAATTGAGCATTTTTTGTCCTAGCATTGTATGATTGTGATTTGTTTTTCTAATTCTGTATTTTGCCTATCTGGAGGTATTCTTTTGATTTAGTTCTTATCTTATGTTCTAAATTTGTAAAATAAAGATCTAATTTTAATTGTTTTAGAATAATTCTCTACCATGCATGTGTTTACATGGTTGACTTGTTGTACCAAATGTCAAAAAATTACTGTTAATCATTTTCCACGACTTAAATCGCATCATATCTGTGAAAAATAACTGGTGTCTTGTGTGACTTGTAGGGGAATCTGTGAACGATACAGGTCACAAAAGAAAAGATATCACGTGGGAACCAAACGATGCACCTCATGTGATATCTATATTGATTATCAAGACATAACATGTCCGTGTTGCAACACTCACCTAAGATCCAAACGTAAAGTAAAATATCGAGATAAATCCAAATAATTTTTCTGTAGCGATGTTGCTCTTATCTGTATTTTACTTTTGATTTTCTTGACATCTTATTTTGTAATTCTGTTCCACATGTGAAGAATGACATGTTTCTTAGTTTCTAAATTTGTATTCTATGTGTAAAGAATCATGTCATAGCTTATACATCTTTGAAATTGTTTCACTGTAATGAATTTCAAAGATGCAATAATGACACTGAGTGTTATTACAGTATTGTCAATCACTTCATTCTCTGCATTGCAATACAATGTATATGCTGAAGAACCACAATACAAATATGCAGATGACGTAAGTGTTGTCACTACATTCACATTTCGTGATGGGGTAGAGACTTACAAGTATCCCGTATTTGTAATGATTGATGATTTTGTAGCAAATTCTGGCTCGCCGGGATTTAGACTGCAAGGCACTGTTGAACCATCCCCACTACTACATCAAGCACTAGATGATGCTTTCAAACACAAGCAGAATCGCAGCTTTGACTGGAACTCCAAATACTTCGACGTTACAGCCGATTTTATCAAAAATGGAACTTCAATCAAAAAACTTGACTATTCCAAATGTGAGGTCAATGATTATCACATAACTACCCTTAATGATAGTCTTGATTCCTACATTGTGGCCTCCAGCGGATTTGCCATTGTCAATTCCATTGATTTCCTTTGTGGTGGTATTGATCTGGTAACTTCTAATGGTGTTTCCTATTCTCATAGAACACCATTTACAATAACAGATTATGGTATGACGCCATTCAAATTCAAAGGTGATGTACGTACATTTGTCACATTTGAGTTTGATAAAGGAGTAGAAAAGATAGAGTTTCCCATATTTCATCTAACATCTGGATATGGCGAAGATACAAGAAACACATCTGTCAGCTTTAAGGTAGAAGGGATAGTTGGAAATCATCAACTATTAAACGAAGCAATCGAAACTGCACGTAAGGTATCTGGGTTCAAAAATGGTCCAAACACCGACTTTGAGGCACTAGTCCAGTTTGTTTCAGGCGATAAGGTCTTACGAGAACTCGATTTTAGAGACTGCCGTATAGACTCTTACAAACTCACTACTCTGTTTGATAAAGAAGAGGGATTTACTGGAAAAAGCGGGTTTGTACATGTTGATGATATCGGAGTTGAATGCATTGGACTGTCTCCAAAAAACACAATGTATGAGAAGATGATCAAGGAGGTATCTTGGAAAAACACAATGTTGGAACATCAAACCACTCCGCATGAGTTTCCTACGGGCAATGGTCCTAGGGCTGTTGCCACATTCACATACATGAACGGTGTTGAGACTATAGACTTCCCAATGTTTATCCAAGGTGATGTACTTGTTAAATCAAATCCAACATTCACATTGCAAGGTATGGTTGGAGAGACTCCAATGTTGTACAAACGAGCAGATGATAATCTGAAAATGACAAGTGCGACTGGTACAAATCCAGTGCTTGAGCTGTTTCATGTGGATATTAACCTCATGCTTGGCGAAGAATCTGTACGTGGTTTCAAGTACACTGATTGTAGAGTGGTAGACTATGAGGTTAAAACAGTAAGAAATGGCGAAGAGAATTACTTCAAAACATTTCCATTGACCAATACATTTGAGTTTGAATGTACCGGATACAAACCATATGACCCAGTAGCTGAAAAGATGTCAAAATCATACACAAAAGCAGATACTGTAAGCACAGGTGACCTCAGAAAAACTCATCAATGGGGACCTGACTTCTACGTAAAATAGAATTTATTTTCTTTTTCTTTTTTTTAAATCTATTTTGATTGATAAAACCCTGTTAATTTTATAGTTATCAAAATTTCTGCTTGATATTTTGCCTTGCTCATTTCCTAACATGTTCTATTATTTAGTTTTAGAATAACTATGTGTAATAATGTGGCATTTTAAATAATGTGTATTTTCCATTGATAAAAGAATCAGTATGGCAAACAACTCAAAATTTGCAATAATTGGAGCCGTAGTGGCTGCAATCATTGTAGTAGGTGTAGTTGCATTTGCCACTATTCCAAACAATACCGTTTCTCAAGAACCATCTACAACTGATATGGTTTCTCAAGAAACTCCTGTACTCACAATCTATTCTGGACGAGCCGAAACACTAGTCGGACCCATAATTGAACAATTTGAACAGGAAACCGGTATTGAGACTCAAGTCAGATATGGTGGTACTGCAGAACTTGCCCTTGCTATTTTAGAAGAGGGACAAAATAGTCCTGCAGATATTTACTTTGCACAAGATGCAGGTGCTCTTGGAGCTCTTTCCAAAGAAGACCGTCTATTGAAAATCTCTCCATCAGTACTAAGTATGGTGGATTCTGATTTTAACTCACTAGATGGTGAATGGATTGGTATCACTGGAAGAGCAAGAGTTGTGGATTACAATACAAATCTAGTATCTCCATCCGAACTACCTGACTCCATTTGGGGATTCTTGGATCCAAAATGGAAAGGCAAGATAGGTTGGTCTCCACAAAATGGCTCATTTCAGTCATTTGTTACTGGCCTTAGAGTCTTGGAAGGTGAGGACAGAGCCAGACAATGGTTAGAAGGAATAATGGCAAATGAACCAGTTGTATATTCTGGTAACACACCTATTGTTGAAGCACTTGGACGTGGAGAAATACATGTTGGCTTTGTAAATAATTACTATTTGCAAAGATTCACTAGTCCAGACCCGTCGTATCCAGTGGCACATCACTACACAAAGGCAGATGCCGGATCAATGATTAATGTTGCAGGAGTAGGTATAGTTGACACTACAAGTGACAAAGCACTTGCAGAGCGCTTCATACAATACATGCTAAGTGACAACGCGCAAACATACTTTGCAACAAGCACATTCGAGTATCCTTTGGCAAAGAATGCACAAGTGGCCGGCTCACAAATACCAATTGGACAAATAGAACATCCAAAAGTGGATCTGAACAAGTTAGATGACCTGGAAGGTACATTGGCCTTGTTAAAAGATATAAGAGCATTGTAGATTCCATGAATAATTGGTTTTGTTGAACCTCAAGCCATTCCGTCACGGACATGCCCGAGCCCCCTTTCTTTTTATCATAGTTGGAATCATTGTTGCCTTTGCAATGATTCTCCCATTGGCATATTTGGGAATCCGAGCGTCTGAAGCAGGCACTGATGCATTATCCATTCTTGTTTCTTTTCGTACTCTGGAAGTTTTTGCAAATAGTGCCGTTCTTGCACTTGTTGTAACTGCATTGTCTGCTGTGATTGCAGTAGTTGGTGCATTTTTGACTGTGAGAACAGATCTTCCCGCAAAAAAGTTTTGGTCAGTTGTTTTTGTGCTGCCTCTTGCCATTCCAAGTTTTGTTGGAAGCTTTGCTCTCATTGCAACTTTTGCTCCTAGAGGGAGCGTTGTTCATAATCTTCTCCTGCCTTTAGGAATTGACGTACTTCCATCCATATATGGATGGCCTGGCGCAATTCTTGCTCTGACTATCTTCACATATCCATATGTCTTTTTGACTACTCGAACGAGTTTGCGTGGAATGGATCCTGCTCTTGAAGAGGTGTCAAGATCACTTGGACGTGGCATGCTGTCTACTATTCGTCGAGTTACTCTGCCTCATCTCTATCCTTCAATTGCAGCTGGTTCATTACTTGTGGCATTTTATGTTTTGAGTGACTTTGGTACTCCTGCACTTATGAGATTTGATTCTTTTACAAGAATTATTTATGTTGAATACCAACTAGCATTTGATCGTGTATCTTCTGCCATTTTGTCCCTTCTTCTTGTAACCCTTGTTGGAGTTATCTTGTATCTTGAACATCGTGTTAGGAGTAAAGCTGCATACTATAGTTTGGGACCTGGTACAAAACGCCAACCAACTATGTTGACTTTGGGAAGATGGAAAGGACCTGCCCTTGTTTTTTGTTGCACTATTGCAACTCTGGGAATTTTCATTCCAGTAGGTGTCTTGCTTTATTGGTTCTTCCAAGGAATAGTTGCAGGAGAAGTCTTTCCTGATATTTTGGGAATTACTTTGAATACTGTATATGCAGCTGCTTTGGCTACTTTGGTTATAGTTTCGCTTGCAGTACCAATGGCATTACTGTCAGTCAGATTCCCCAGCAAGTCTACCAGTTTTATAGAGAGAATATCTTACCTTGGATTTGCCATGCCTGGGATTGTAGTCGCCTTGTCTCTGGTGTCTTTTGGTGCAAAGCACCTTCCTGCACTATACCAGTCTATGAGCATGTTGATTTTTGCATATGTGATACTATTCATTCCTCTGTCGATAGGTGCAATCCGCACCTCGTTATTGCAAGTAAGTCCAAGAGTGGAAGAGGCTGCAAGATCTCTTGGGTCTAATGCAAGCAGGACGCTATTTAAGATAACAATGCCTATGATAAAGACTGGGATGCTATCTGGCGCCGCACTGGTAATTCTTACAATTATGAAGGAGTTGCCTGCAACACTTTTGCTCTCTCCAATAGAATTTAGGACTCTAGCCACGCAGGTATGGGCAGGCTCTGAAAACGCCTCGTTCTCATATGCTGCCCTGCCTGCCTTGGTATTGGTGGCGATTTCAGCAATTTCCGTAACTATTATACTCTCACAGGATAAGGTAATTGCGAGGAGATAGAATGTCCTACAAAAAGCATTTTGGCGTATCTGGGTTGAAGATTATTGGAATTCATGGAGTGGTAAAGCATCTAGGCCAAGAGAATATTGCTGCCGTTGATGATCTAAATTTAGAAGTTAACCGAGGTCAAATACTCACAATTTTGGGTCCAAGTGGATGTGGCAAAACCACTACATTGCGACTTGTTGCAGGATTTGAATCGCCTGATGATGGTGTAGTTTTGATTGATGGCATCTCTGTAGCTGGAAACGGAATATTTGTTCCACCTGAAAAAAGAAATGTTGGCATTGTGTTGCAAGAGTTTGCATTGTTTCCCCACATGAACGTTAAACAGAACATTGCCTTTGGTCTAATGGGTATGAATCGAACTGAATCAAACATGAGAGTTAGGGCAATGATCGATTTGACTGGGCTTCAGGGTCTCGAAGAGCGTTATCCGCATCAGTTATCTGGAGGACAGCAACAAAGAGTAGCATTGGCAAGAGCATTGGCTCCGTCCCCATCTATAGTTTTACTTGATGAACCTTTTGCCAGTATAGATCCTGATTTACGTTCACGCGTTAGAGCTGAACTAAAACGTATATTGAAAGAAGCTGGCGTTACTGCAATATTTGTCACACATGATCAAGAGGAAGCATTCTCAATTGCAGACAGAATTGTCGTGATGAACAAAGGCAAAGTGCACCAGATTGGCACTCCTATGGAGATATACCACAATCCAAATGATCGTTTTGTGGCAGAGTTTGTCGGACATGCTGATTTTATCTCCGGCAAGATTCGCTCTGCAAAAATCCTCACTGAAATAGGAGAGTTTTCACTAAACAGTAACAATGTAACTGATGACGAAGATGTTAGCATCATGCTCCGACCTAGTGACGTGGATATAGTTCCAACAGAATTTGGCATTGGAACCATTGACTCTGTAGAATTTCGGGGCCATGAGGTGCTGTATTCAATCAAGCTAAAATCTGGACAGATGATACACAGCTCTCAGCGTTCGTCTTATGTCTCTGAAGTAGGCACGCCAGTAAACGTTGTTATTCATTCCAAGAATCTTGCTGTATTCAAGTCAGATGGTATTTCCATCAAAAATGAGATTCCAGTCACTCTCTAGATTCCATTACACCTAGCAAATGCTAAATATCATTTCAAAACATCACGGTTGTTGAAAAGAATAGAGCTTACTTGTTTTGAACAGCAGGCTCCAAGCATTGAATATGTTTTAAAAAAGTATAAAGTCACATATCATTTTGAACTTGCAATAGTGGATGAGCAAAAACTGATTCGCTATGTCTTGGTAGTGCCTGATATCCTTTCCAGAAACGTTCTAAACGAGCTAAGCGGCATACTTGATACTCGAATAAAGGAGATCTATCTAATCAGTCAAGCATTGGATGCAACAATATCCGACTATTCTGACAAACTGTACGAGGAAGAAAAACTCAAGCAAGGCAAACAAGACAAGAAAATAACAGAGGAATTCAAAGCATTAACCGAGCCCTCGGTGGATCTCAAAAAACCCCTGCTCTTTATGATAATAATTGCATCTTCTGTAGCATTGGTTGGTCTCTTTGCAAATAATGCGTCTTTGGTCATTGGTGCAATGTTGTTATCTCCATTACTTGGTCCAATCACCGCATTCTCATTCAACGCTGCGGTGGGCCAGCCAAAAAAGATGTACAAAGCTGCCCAGTCGGGTCTTATTCTTACTCTGGTAATCATTGCAACTGGCGCAGCACTTACTGCAATAGCGTCATCATTTACAGAATTGGAGATCACCCCTGAAATTCTTGCAAGAACAGAAATGACTCCTGTATTTCTGGTAGTTGCAATTCTTTTGGGATTGGCTGGCGGTATTGCAATGTCTTCAGACATTCCTGGAATTTTGGTAGGTGTGGCAATAGCGGCTGCATTGGTTCCACCTGCAGTAGTGACTGGAATTTCTCTTGCAATGCTAGACTATGATATGCTGATAAATTCACTCACATTGACTATTGCCAATGTATTGGGGCTGGTTTTAGGTACGATGATTGTGTTTTATGCAATTGGAATTACTCCAAGAAAATACCATGAAAAAGAGCAGGCAAAAAAGTACCAGTCATATACAATAATTCTTTTTGTAGGCATGAGTGTCGCTTTGGGAGTTTTGACATTTTGGATATGATTTTTTAATATGTGCAACATATTTTTTGTTTGATCTTTCTTTTCTAATGATTTTGTGATGGTGTTATGTATCATTGTTTTATACGATATAATCCCAATCGTTCTGGAATTCTCATTCTGTAATTATTTTTCAAATCTATGTTTTATTCAAATTTTATATGTTCAAACAGTTTTACTCTGTTTATCAAATAATCCTTAATCTTTGGCTCAATGTTTGATTTTACCATCCAGTTTTCAAAAGAGCCAATAGATATCTCATTCTCATAATATGATTTAATTTTGTTTTTTAATTCATCTGTTATGTTGAAAAGCTTTCCTCCAAATCCTTTGACATTGTCATCAATTGAAAATTCTATGGATGCGATCTCTGTGTTTTTATAACTGGCAATTACAGTATATTTTCCGGACTGCCATTTTTTGTCCAATACTGTAGGGACAAAATAATATCCTCTTTCATTTGTAGCTGTCCTGATTTCTTCTGATGATCCGTCAGGTCTTATTACTGATAATAGTATGGGTTGTGATCCTCTTTTTTCTTGGATGTGACCAGAAATCTCTACTTTGAGATCTTTATTTGGTATAACTATCGTCTCTTTGTTTTCAATCATTATGGAACCCGATGAAGAAACAGACGCCACTAATAATGCTGGTTTTGTCTCATCATATTCAATTTTTTCAAATTTAGAATCATTTGACACTACAGTAATTATTCCAGTCGCCCAAGGATGCATACTGCAAAAATACTTGTAAACTCCAGGCTGTTCGAATTTTCTTTGCGCCATATTTCCTGGAATAATGTGTTCGTCAAACCTGTTGTCTTTCTTTCCAGGAACGCCACTCTCAATATCATGCATAAAAACATCGTTGTTTATCCATGAAACTATTCCTCCTTGAAGAATTTGTGCATTATGGGGCGTAAAACAGGTACCAGATGCTTTGCAAACAGGACTGGAAGTGTCGTGATTTACCGACACATCAACTCGTAATGATGGCCGGTCATCTTGAGTAAACTCTATGTTTCTTACCACTTGGATTGAATCTTTTAGGATTTTGGTCGCTGGCTTTCGTTGCTCATTCCATGTTTCTATTATGATGTCGGACTCGGAAATTTCTTTGTCAAACACTACATCAATTATTGCCCAATACCAACCATCTTCTAAAGATGTATTGACAGATGCGCTGGATATGACATTGTTCTTATCGATGACATCAAGCGGCTGCCCTTTATTCCATAATATCTTTGGATCATATGATGAACTATCCTCAGATTTTCCAATGTACAAACCAATATGTTCAATTTTGGAAGATGCATATTGATCTATGAATCTAATCTGTATTTGTACTGGCTTTCCTATTTCTGCAAGAAATGTGGGGATGATACTGTTGCCATCAAGTGAAACATACTGCCCATGTTTGTCATAGTTTGCAAAATTTTTGAACTTCTTCATGTCTATTTCATCACTATACTGGCTGTAAGGGATAAAATCATGAAACCTTCCAGCATCATCGATTTCTAATCCTAGTGTTACTTTGGAATATGGGTTGCTTACACGTTCAGTATTGATATGATAAAATCCAACACCTAGGATTTCAGGAGGGTGCCTCTCATAGCTTCCATTTGTACTGATAGTACCCTGAGGCATAGCCTGAACCTCAGAGTATGGGCCAATTCCGATCGAGTTTACGGCAGAGACTCGAAACAAGTAAAGTATATAGTTTTTCAAATTAGTGATCGTTGCAATTGTGTTTGTAGATGTGCCATCATCAAATGATGTCCAAGTGCTTCCATTATCTGCGCTGTATTCTATGACATAATCAAATATTGCTTCACCGCCGTCTGAAACAGGCTCCTTCCATGATAAAGTGACAAATGCGTCTCCAGATATTGCAGTTAGCGCACGCGGTTTTGTGGGTACTGTAGATGCTGCAAAGGTTGCTTCTGTTGCAGGTGAGGATGCAGGGCCTATTCCCGCAGAGTTTATTGCACTGACACGATAGCTATACCGAGTATCCGTAGCAAGACCTGCATCCGAATAATTTGTTTCATTGTCTGCAGTATTCGATACGATGATCATCCATGTGCCCTGTATCCGTCTTTCTATCTGATATCCTGTAATCGGAGATCCATTATTGTTTGGTTCAGACCATGATAGATCAATCTGGGAAGTACTTGTCGCAGTTGCAGACAAGTTTGTTACTTTGTCTGGAATGCCTTCTATTGGTTTTGCAGCTTCTACGACTTGACTAAATAGAAAAGTAGTACACAGAATTATCAAGGTAAATGATATTTTAAGAAAAATCAAAAAACCTCCTTAATTCTCACACACAACTTCGCTTTTCTTTCCGCCATTGTACAGCAATACGATGGCATCGATGTTACACTCTGAAATGTACGGATAATCCGTCTCTATTGTGGGATGCATCAGATCTTCAGGTGCAGTGGAATGTGCAAGACCGAGTGCGTGCCCCAACTCGTGTCTTAGTATGGTCTCAAACTGAGACTTTGAGAGTCTATCTACCTCGTATATTGTAATCTCGGATTTTAGTATCTGGTTTTGTGCATCATCTGCGATTGATTTTGTAAATCCGGAATATCCGTCACCATTTCTCAGGTTTGTCAGTCTGATTGTTATCTCTCCTTCGCCTCTCTGTGATTCTATCATGTTGAGTTTGTTTGGTATGTAAAACTCAGTTGGTACGTTTGATGCACTTGCAAGGGCGCCAGCCCACCCAACATAATATGTGGAAGTTGTGCCTTTTGGACCCTTGTGCAACAATGAATTGTCTATTTGGATTGCCTCTTCGGAAAGGATGACCTTTTTTGCAATCTCGACCATTTCGGGATATCTTTCACCATCAACTAGGTTGACATTGAGTGTAACGCCATCGACCAGCCTCCATGCAAGCCACGTATCTATGGTGTCTCCTCTGAGATTCTGTATGACATAGCTTGATCTTATCTCGCCCAGATCTGGCACCTTGTACTGCTGACCAACAAGATCCACTACCAACAACGAATACCCTGTTGTGATTGCGGCTATAACCATTGCAGTGCATGCAAGCACCACGAAATACTTTTTCTCCAGTTTTTTGTTTTTCCGCTCTCCAGCAATCACTGTTTTTTCAAGTAGTTTTTTTGCTTGCTCTAATTCCTTTGTCTTGTGCTGGAATTTCTCCAGATCGGCTGAAAATTCGTCTTTTTCTTTTTGGGTGATTTTAGATTTATTTTCTAGGGATTTGTTTATTTTTGTAAGCAGTGCTTTTTCTTGCTCCAATTCCCTTATTCTGTGTTGGGAGTCATCCGTAGAACCGTCTGGCATTTTAACCTCACAAAAACTTTTCAATATTTTTCTCTAGTTGCTTGATGTTTACAGAGATTTGCAATATTTTTTGTTTTTGTGTCTCATTTAGGTTGCCAAATTTTTCCAAAAGCAACATGTCTGTATATCCTTTGATCGGAGTCAATGGTGTCTTTAGGTTGTGGTGTATCTGATTTAGAAGATCTTTTGATAGAGTGGGGGAATCAAAATCAACATCCTTTATGATTTTTTTTGCAGTGATTGATACTTGTTCTAGATCTTTGATTCTGTGTTCTATGTTGTATTTGTTGGATTTGTGTGCTGCTTTTTCTCTTTCAAGAATTTTTTTTAATAGCATGTTTGCTTGCTGTAATTCTCTTATGGTATGATCGATATGATCATTGTTGGAGTGCGATGTTTTTTTCTTCAAATGTCTTCAAGTAACTTATCAGTTCGTCAGGATCCATTGGTTTTTTCAGGCAGGAATGCACCCCCAATCCAAGCAATTTATCAATCTCACTGCTTGCCACTGATGATGCTGTGAAAAGAATTATTTTTCGAAGAGCGGATTTGTCTTTCTTTGCTATTGTGTTTACAATGTCGATTCCAGAAAACTCTGGCATTGAGACATCAAGCAAAACAACGTCGTGGTTTTGACTCTCAATTAGGTTTAATCCATTTCTACCATCGTTTGCAACATGGCATTCATGATCATTCAGATTCAAATATTTTGAAATTAAATCTGTAATGTCTTTATTGTCATCAACAATCAGGATTTTCATTATACACATAATGTGATAATCTCATTTAACTATTTCCACTTTTGGGAATTGCTGTTCTGTCTCTTAGGCTCGTTTTATTGGTAATGTGAAGAAAAACGTCGAACCGTTTTTACCGTCACTTTCGACCCAAATACTTCCGCCAAGTTTTTCGATTATCCCTTTACATATTACCAACCCCAGTCCTGTTCCCTGTATCTTTCGTGTATGTGTAGTATCAACCTGGTAAAATTTTTGAAATAAGTGCGATTGTTTGTCTTTGGATATTCCGATTCCATTATCCTTGACGTAAAACTGAATGAAATCCTCTTTTTTGGTTGCACCCACTGTGATCTTTCCCCCATCTGAAGGTACGAACTTTATGGCATTGCTGATTAGATTCCCAAAAACCTGACGTATTCTGTCTGCATCTGTGTTTAGTGTCATTCCTTTTACTTGATTGTCCAATACAAATTTGATGTGTTTTTTATTCAATACCTCCTGATAGTTGGATTTTAAATTGGCCAAAAATTCATCTAGTACTACATCATCAATGTCAAATTTCATCTTGTCAATGTCAAGCTTTCTTGCATCCATTATGTCGTTGATTAGTTTCTCAAGCCGCTTGGCGTTCCTTTCTATGACTTGAACTGAATCAAGTTGTTCCTCATTTAGGTTTCCTATCATGTCTTTCTTGGAGAGCATTTTGATGTGGCCTAGGATTGGCACAAGTGGAGTTTTCAGTTCGTGAGTGATCATTGCCGAGAACTCTTCTTTTTCTCGATCCACTTCATGGCTTTTCTCGAGCATCAATGATAGTTTCTGGTTTGATTTTTCAAGTTGTTTTCTAATTGTAATGTTTTTGGTATTTTGCCAAAATACAATGTAACCAAAACCCGATATTACTACAATAGACACAATCAAGAGAGATTGGGTCAGATATTGCGCTGCAACAATTGGAGTGAAAGCCTGCTTTGAAGGCTGGATTAGAAAAAGAAACCAGTCCTTGGTTCCAAGTTCAGATGCCTCATATACTACAAGCTGTTCTTTGCCAAAGAACTCCTCTTGAAGATATCCTCCATCTGAGTCAAGAGAATGGATCAATTTCGAAAAGAATGCCTCATCATACTCAGTTTGATCCCCTCGAGCCATTCCGATTTTGCCATTTTCATCTACAAAGTACCACATTGTCTCGGGTTCTTGGATTTGAACATCAATTAGTTTTCGTAGAAAATCTAATTGTAGGGTCGTATGAAAAATTCCTACAATATTTTCTCCATCCCGTATTGCCGCGCTTAATGCAATTGTCTTTTCATTGGTATAGTGTGTCTCATAAGGTTCACTGACATATACACCGGCAGTGTTGATAGCACCAACATACCAATCTCGAAAAGCATAGTTTTTTTGCGGCAGATTTAGTTGAGACAAAAATGGTTCTGCAAGGTAAATGTCACCATTTGGCAAGAATAGTCCTATGGATTCAAACCTGGGATTGCTTTCCAGCAAATTCCTTAATTCTTGACGTTGATCAATCTCCATAAATTCTGGAACACCGTTTAATTCAGGATTGATTTTATCTGTTTCTGAAAATTTCGTATGGATTGAATGGAGTAATGTCTCTTCAATAATTTTTATGTGTGAAGAAAAACGTTCATGGATTGACGCCTGAAGTATGTTCACCCTGTTTTGTTTGTGATTAATGATGAGTTTTTTTTGATCTTCAGATATTTGCCAGTTAAAATAAGCGATTGATGTAGAAACACCGATTATAAGAAATAATGTGATTACTATGATTTGTTTCTGTGAATTGTCCACTAGATCAGAAATACAAACAACCTATAAAACAATAGATGATGTGCTCCCTACACAATCATGCGTTTTGTAATTATCTGTGATATCTGTAACTATTATGGTAATTGTGACTATGATTTTTTGGCAGTGATGGTGACTTGATTTAATTCAATCATACTCATATTAATGGTGTTTTCTGCGATGTCTGTTTTGTAGATTATGTGAGGTCGTGTTTGTATTTTGTGCAGTGTCATTTTGATAATAAAAAAGAGAAGATGCCTAAAATGTAGCATCTAGTCGTTCTCGACGAATCTTTTATTGCAGCATTGCAATGTGGTCTTAACCTCTTCCCATCACGGCATATCTTCCTTGGCGCCCCTTTACAAAAAACGCCGTAGCTATGCCACCAAACACTCCTGTGGACAACAACAATGCTCCCAAAACACCGTCTGCTGCAAACAGTGGTGTCCCAGAACCTGTACTGGGATTCTCGTTTGCTATTGTGACTCTGGTCTCTGCCAGTCTTAGATAGTCATCAAACCCCGTATGTCCCTGTGGTGGCAGGTATTGCGCAAATGCCACGCTGCTTACAGAGGGCAATATCAAAACGCTCAACATCACTCCTGCTGTAATTATGCTTTTCTTTCCACTCATTGATTCAATTACGTGAATTTTGCATAAAGGCTTTGATGAAATTATGATTTTACTAATCTTTACATACTTTGTTGCCGTATATTATACATCTATGATTGATAAAAATTCTGAGACAGCCAATAGCATAGAGATTTTTTCCACAGATGACGTCAAGCTAAAAATCTTGGCTGAAATAATATCAAACAAATCAAGCATTGAGATTCTTAATCTGCTATTTTACAATGAAATGACTGCAAATGAGATTGCACTTAAAACAAACATGTCGTTACAGCTTGCAAAGTACCATCTTGAAAAAATGCAAAAAATAGAACTTGTTCATGTGTCAAAGACTGAAAAAAATTCCAAGGCACGGGACATGAATTATTACACCGCATCCAAGCTTGCAATAATAATCACGCCTTCGACCATTACCGAAAAGGCTAGGCAAAGCAAATTACTGGAACGCTCATTTCGCTCCATCTCAAAGTTCTTTGCAACATGTGTGGTTTCAATGATTGCAGCACTGTCGCTGGTCATGACCGCTGAAAGCAGCCTGTTTGATCCTCTTAAGAGTTGGTACTCTGAGTTTAGCTTACCAATCAAAATCTCCAGGACCGGACTTGCCAATTCCGTAGACGAGTCACTGTACATGGCAAAAACCAAGGTGGATTCCGTAGTGTCAAACCCCGGTGCGGGCTCTGGAACTCCATATCTTGACCCATACGCTAGCGTGTTGAATTTTGCAGGTACTGATTTCACAATTGCAATGGTGATCCTTGCAGGTGTTGGTACCGTCATATCGTTTGTAGTCTTTAACAGGATTCTGCACAACTATCAAAAGACATCTCAAAAATATTCTTGTATCTAGTTTATTGTCAATTGTGTATGTTTAATATTTTTTAGAATGACACAAATTATCTCTTTGGCAGCACAATTGTAAATGTGGTTGGATGGTTTCTTACCTTGATGGTTCCATTGTGTTGCTCAATGATACTTTTGCATATTGACAGTCCAAGGCCTGTTCCTGTGGGCTTTGTTGTGAATAGTGGCTCGAATATTTTCTCAATGTTTTCTTTTGGTATTCCTGGACCATCATCTGAAAAATTAACTTCAACAAAATGAGATTCTTCATTTAGCGTAACGGTAATACGCTTTGCATGAATGGATATGGCATTTCCTATGATGTTTGAAAATACGGACTGGATCTTTTCACCATCGCACATTACAATACTGTCGTTGTCTGGGATCTTGATCGAGACGTCTTGAGGTATGGTAAATCCAATCAACGCATCTTGCAGTATCTTTTTGATTGATGATTCCTTTTTTAGTAACGGTGCGACCCTGACAAAATCCAGCACCTCGTTTATCTGCCTTGTCATTTTTTCTATGGCATTTTCGATTCTGGTGACATTGGTCTTTACTCGCTCAAATTCCTTGGTATCTAGTTTTTTTTGTATGAGGTGAGAGTTTATTGATGCAATCGATATGGATTGTCTTATCTCATGTGAGAAGTTTGCAATTGTCTGGCCTATTTTTGTAATGTTTGAAAGCGCCTCAAAGTTTGATGCGTTTTGATTTTCTATTTCAACTATCTCATCACATGTTATTTGCAGTTTTTTCAAGTGTTCCTTTATCTCATTTTCAGAAGGACTCTGGCAAAGACAATACATCTTGTGTAGTTCTCGATTAAATGCAAGCTGATAAACCTTGATGCCAAATTCATCTGCATTTTGTCTTACTGATTCAAGATCAGGACAAGATTCTGGGTTGATTTTTTTGACTGCCAGAAAATACCCCATGAGATTATTTTCATAATATCCTATTTATGTTAATCATGGTTTGCCAGTGCTTCTCCTATCTTGTCTGCAGTGACTGGTTTTCTGATGATCTTCTGGACTCCAAGTTTCATGAGATCTTCGTATGCTTTTTTTGAATCGAGTGCGGACATTACGATAAATTGAGCGTCAGGATCAATCTTTTGAATTTCCCTTATTGCATAGAATCCATCGTAATCGTCCATCACCAAGTCAAGCATTACGATATCTGGTCTGAGCGATCTGTACATTGTCACTGCATCCTTGCCGTTTTTACCGGTGCCAATAACATCAATGTCTGCGATCTCGATCAACTCCATCAGGGAATCGATAAATGCTTGATCATCATCTACGATAATTGCCTTCTTTCTGCCTGTTTGCACTATCTCAATTACCTACTCTGCTATTAAGACAGAGCTTGTTTTGTGTATTACATACAGTTATGATTGTGATTATTTCTTGATCGCCTTGGATAGCATGTTGTTTAGCACATTGGAAAAACTCACTGATTTTTTTTCTTTACGTATGATCTTTGCCTGGATGATTCTGATCCTTTTGTCAAGATCATCATCAAGAACAATTGTTACGCGCTTTTTCAACAATTATTGTTTGTTATGATATTATTAAGTTCATCCTTCCAAAATTGGAAATGATAAAAATTCAGTTCGTACATACAATCAAGTTTGTTTCTTGATTGTAAATGACACCGAGTTTTGTTCCTGTTGCCCTTCCACTGCGTATCCTATTTCATGTGCAATGGTCTCAATTACAGTAAAGATGTACAATGACCACTTTTTGCCCAACCCGTGCTGTGCGATGTAGTTTGTTGTACCGTGTTTTTCTATGTGCCTAAATGGAATGTGTGAGGTCCGAAACCATCCCTCTATGGTTTTTATCAGTGTGTTATTGGTAATTTCACCATGAATGTAAAGCACTGATGTCTTTAGCGATTCAACACAATAGTCTTTTGCTATGCGCCGAATCTCTTTCTCATCGACGCTCTTGAAAAGCTGTTTTAAAAAGACCTTGTTTGTATACACAAACCCTGAATCCCCAACAAACTGCTCCCATTCTATATACTGAGTTAGGATCTTTGCAATGTTGGCATTAAGTGTCAGATGGTTTGACTCACTGATATTGGAAAGTTCTTGTTTTATAAAATCGGGCACACGTATGGTGATTACTGACGAGGAAGACGTATGATCATATGAATCTCCCATGTCCGTGTATGGGATAATTGGTATTTAACTACAACTCCAATTGTTGCCTTTGAGGAACATGCGTGTTTGTATGCTTTTGTATACAATCAAGACAAAGTTGATCATGTGATCATACTATTTTCATACCTTTTAAATTCACAAGGTTGTACCACTCTATGTGAAGACAGAATATACGCAGGATTTGGAATTGCAGCGAATTTTGCTGAGAGAAATCAATAAAAAACTAAAGTCTCAGAAAGCACTCCAAAACAAAGACAGCGCCACTCCTAGTTTTGGCGAACTGCAGTCAATGTGTGAACAGATAACAAAGTCGCAGAAACGTGCCTCATACAAGACAATTTTAGCTGTTGCAGCAATTCTGTCTGTCGGTTTTCTTGCAACTTCCTTCATGTCGCTTGACAATTCTAACGAATCATCACCACTGTCAACATATTACGTAGTGGAGAATGTTCGAGGAGACAAGCTTGGCATTAACACACATTTGGCGCTATCTGATGATTCTGTCTCTGTAAGAATACTTGACAGGGTAGGACTAGATGCCCCAACAATAAATGCCATCAAGATGGCGATACTTTCAGAAGAAACCGTAGAGATTGACGGTTCCATAACCCACAAAACACGTCCTGATGATTACTCTACATACTATGTTGGTTGGAAAGGAGCACTTGGTTCAATTACAGAGCCAACAAAAAACATCCTGCCTAAATCATTTGTATTTTCGGATTCTAGTAATGCACAGATAACAATTGAGATTGTAGGGCACACCAATCCAGATGGATACGACGGAATAACAAGATCTATCCTTTCTGCAGATAATAACAGCATAACAAAGTCGCACATTACTGTATATAATGCAGACAAGAAAAGCAGCAATGAAATCGAGACCATCATTAGACACGAGTTTGGTCATGCACTTGGACTAAAGCACTCTACAGATCCTGATGATCTTATGGCCCCCACGATTACCAGCGCATATCCGTTTATCTCAGAATGTGTTTTGGAGGGACTGTTCCATCTGTATGATGGAATGTCTCAAGAGGAGTATGAATGCAAATCATGAACAGGCCCACTTTTCCTCAAGTAATAGTCGTAGATGATGATGAGGCAACAGTAGAAGTGTTTTCAGAATATCTTGAGCTTAATAATGTCAAAGTGCTTGCAACTGCACACAATGGGTTTGATGCGGTAAAAATATTCCAACAAAACAGACCTGAAATTGTATTCATAGATGTAATGATGCCAATATATGATGGGTTTTATGCCCTGGAGAAAATACGCGAGATTGATCCTGACGTGCCTATCGTAATGGTCACTGCAGATCTCTCAAAAGCAACCGAAGAGAGACTGGTTAGCCTTGGTGCCAGCAAAATAATCTACAAACCATTTGACATTCCAGAACTGCTTGACTGCATAGAAACATACGCGAAAAGATAGTCTTGAATCTAAAAACAAAGATAATTGCCGGATTTTTCATACTTACTGCAGTTGCTGCAGTTATTGGCGCAGTATCGTTGTATCAGTTCTCGGTTCTCTCAGCGTCTTTTGCAGGATTGCCTGAACACATGGACAAAATGTCAGATGAAATAATTGCGCTGGGGCATGCATCGAAGATTCTATACTATGATGAGGTACTAACACAGTCCGTACGAAACTATGCATTTACAGGAGACGTTGCATGGAAAAATAGGTATGTGGAATTTGAGTCACTCCTGAACAACACGCTTGAATCAAGATTGATATCTGATCCTATGGATGAGGTATACTTTTCAAAAATAGCCAATTCAAACAAGCATCTGATTAGGATGGAAAAGGAGGTCATTGCACTTGTTGATAACGGTGAGCTCAAGCAGGCAATATCCGTACTTGAAAACGAGGAGTACATATCACACAAAAAAGAGTATGCTCAGGCTCTGGCCGAATACTCAAATGCACACGATGTCAATCTAGGTATGACATCAGACAGCCTATCAGAAAAAACAACAGGCTCGCTTCAACAACTGCGTAGCTTTTCTGCCGAAGGCGCAATTGTATTTCAAATATCTCTTGCAATACTGGTTCTTCTCTCGATAGTTCTGGGCTATGTCTTGGCATCATCCATTGCATTGCCTTTTACTAAACTCCAAAAGAAAATCAAACAAATTGCCAAGGGCAACTTTGATGTCATGTTGAAGCCGGAGGGCCCTGATGAGATCAGAGACATGATAATCGAGTTCAACAACATGATTCAGGAGCTAAAAAAGCTAGATCATGCAAAAAGAAACGTCACATCCATTCTGTCCCATGAACTGCGCACACCTCTGATGCCAATAATGGGCAATCTTGAAATCCTACTGATGGACAAATCTGACAATCTTACCTCCGAACAAAAGATCAGGATTGAAAAGACAAAGGAGCGTTGCCTGTTTATGAAAAAGATGATTTCAGATATTGTTGATCTAAATGACATCAACGAAGATAGAATCGTACTACAAAAACAAGTTATTTCTCTTGAGGACATAATACAAAACTCGTTAGATGCACACCGTGCAGAAATAACCCGAAAAAACATCGATGTTCAGATAAAGTTGCCACAGATCAAAATCGATGGAGATATGCCTAGGTTGATTCAGGTATTCTCAAACCTGATTGCAAACGCTATTGATTTTTGCCCCAAGACAAACGGATTGATTTCAATCTCTGGACTGTTTGCAAAAAGCAATGTACGTGTAACTATACGTGACAATGGACGAGGATTGGAGCAAAGTGATTTGGCCAAGATTTTTGAAATGTACTATCAGGTAGGTGATGCACATACTAGAGATCACAATGGAGCTGGAATCGGACTTGCTGTCTGCAAAGGCATAGTTGAGATGCACGGTGGAAGCATATGGGCAGAATCCTTTGGAATTGGGTATGGAACAGCAATTCATGTTGAACTGCCGATTATAAGCAAACAAAAAACACTGAAAATGCGTTACTGACATGTTTTGAGTTCAAGTATGCACAAGATCAGTTTTTCTGTGCGATGATTTGATGTTATCACTTGTTTGTCTTGCAGGTTTTGTAATCAATGTTACATACACTTTCTTTTAATGTGTAAAATCAACCATGTACGAGAAAAATGGTTTTAATTTGCATGCAATGCGGCAAAAATACGACAAAAAAGGAAAAGTTTTGTTCACTGGTGTGCAAAAACTTGCGTAAAAGACATTTGCAAAACAAAATGATTCAGGTATGTCAAAGGGATCAGAGTCACATACGAAACATGGCATACTGATTGCATGCACGGCAAAGTGTGATGCATGTGACGATTCACTTATGTCCAGATGTCAACTGCTACATATGCCGGAGTAAAGCACGTTTGTATTTTCCACAATTGGAAATATTCTGTTTTGTTTGACATTTTTGTAAATAAATCGGATTTGAATCATTCAAAATAACAGCCGACTGTGACATCGTATGGCCGAAAGAATCACAGTAATGCTAAACAGCGAACTTGTAAAAAAACTGCGAATCCTCCAAGCAAAGAAACTAAAAGAGTCTTCGTCAGCGGTTAGCTTTTCACGCATAGTAAATGAAGTGTTGGAAAAAGGACTGCAATAGCTACAATTGCATCTCCTAATTCTGATTTGTATATGTGTATGATATCATGCCAGAACTATCTGTTGGTAATCCAGATCATGATTTATCGGGATGATTTTTTACAAAAAACTACAACCGTCTTCTGATTAACATTCCTTGTCGTAATGGACGCAGATTCAATTTGAATCAGAATACATTTGGCTCTACTATTTCAGGTGCTATGATGTTTTCAGCATTTGATATGTCCTGAATGCAATCCACTGCCTCACAAGTTATGAAACTCCTCACCGGGTTAATCTGAGTTGATCAAATTGGTTGTGAAAATAACTATTGCTTTTAAATTCAAATGCGAGTATTATCGTCATGAACCTTGGTTTACCGCTGATGTTTGGTCTTTTGGTCGTATTGTCCATGGCATGGGCTCAAAGCATTCATGCAGAACTGGAATATGATTTTGAGATTGGTTCCTCTGGCATAGATGCCAACGAGTTGAACAACCCAACAGATGTGGCAGTAAGCAAGGACGGGAATTCTATCTATGTAGTTGATTCGGCAAACAACAGGATTAACGTATTTGATGATGATGGAGAACATGATTTTGACTTTGGCTCTTTTTGCAGCATATTTACAATTCAAAGCTGCCATGACAATGCTGCCGGTGCGGACAATAATGGCGACGGGCAGTTTGACAACCCCACACGGGCAACCATTGCCATAAACGGAGATCTGTTTGTAACTGACTCGTACAACAGCAGGATTCAAAAGTTTGATGATGATGGAAGGTTTGAGCTAAAATTTGGCTCTGCAAACCCTAATGCCGTAGACTATCTTGGCTTGCCAAACGGCATTGCAGTGCTTGATTCTACAGGGGACATTTATGTTTCTGATGCAGTGACTGACTCTGTACGTGTCTTTGATTCTTCTGGTTCTTTTCTTTTTGATTTTGATTCCTTTGACGGAGATGAATTTCAAAACCCGTCGTCCATATTGATTGATAGTACAGACAAACTCTTGTATGTGTCTGATTTTGGAAATGATCAGATCGTAATCTTCAAGATTGCAGCTACATGTCCTGCAGGAAACGACGAAATTGTAGATGGAATCTGCTTTGTGGAAAAGTTTGGCACATCAGGCTCCGGCAACGGCGAGTTTGACTCTCCGACAGGACTTGCACTTGATACAGTAAATGATCTATTGTATGTTGCAGACACTGACAATGACAGAATACAGGTATTCAGACTTGCAGCTACATGTCCTGCAGGAAACGACGAAATTGTAGATGGAATCTGCTTTGTGGAAAAGTTTGGCACATCAGGCTCCGGCAACGGCGAGTTTGACTCTCCGACAGGACTTGCACTTGATACAGTAAATGATCTACTTTATGTTGCAGACACTGACAATGACCGAGTGCAGGCACTCTCATTTAGTGTGGCTTCTTTGGTGTTTATCCCAAGCCCGCCTGACAATCTTGATGCAGTTCCGATATCTCCAACATCCATACTTGTCACTTGGGATGAGCCTTCCTTGAAAGAAGATATTGCAAAAATCACAGGTTACAAGATAGAGTACAGGACCGGAACAGATGACTACAAGACGGTGGTTGCCGACACAAAAAGCACCTTGACATACTTTGTCCATGAAGGCCTGGATTCAGGAACTACATACTATTACCGCGTATCCTCGATAAACTCTGAAGGGATTGCCCCATCGTCTACAAACTATGGTGTGCAACCCCAACACACTACGGAGCCTTCTGGCCTTATCGCACACGACATATCTCCAAACCAAATAAGGCTGAAATGGTATCCTCCCACCAACACGTTTGGCCAGCCAATAAGCGGATATGAGATAAAACGCGTACTCTCTCCTGGGGTGTATGATCCTGTAGGTGAGACTGACTCTAAAACCACGACTTTTGTTGTAAACAACCTCCAATCTGACAAGACGCATTCCTTTGTGGTTGCCGCCAAGGTGGGCTTTGGGTACAGTAATGAATCGCATTCTGCATCTGCCACCCCGCATGCGGGTTCCACTGACAAATTCTCAAATGCTCCTGCCGTAAACGTAATCTCTGTTCCGTCTGCACCGCTTGGCCTTGCGGCGTCACCCATCTCGTCTTCGCAGATAAACCTGTCTTGGAATGCCCCGTCCTCTAATGGCAACTCTGCAATCACGGGATACCGCATAGAGGCAAAACAAGACTCTGGATCATTTGTCACGCTGGTTGAGGATACAAAATCTGCTGCAAGAACCTATCAGCACACCAATCTTTCACCTGATTCTAAATACACATACAAAGTCTATGCAATCAATTCTGCCGGAATCGGCAGCTCCTCAAATGAGGCATATGCAACGGCAACATACAATACCTTCAAGATTCAACCTATTGGGAAATTCGCAATCGACGAAGGCAAAACACTGACATTTATCGTCAAGGTCTCTGGAAGTACGGCAGGAATTTCATATGTCTTGGACGGCAATGTCCCTGAAGGAGCTCAAATTAATGCCAATACTGGGATGTTTTCCTGGACCACAAACCACTCACAAGGAACCAAATCATACACTTTTGACATTGTTGCAACAAAGGATGCAATATCTGACAGACAACCAATAACCATAACTGTAAATGATGTAGTTAATACTATTCCAAACATTCCTGCAGAGCCGCAAGACGAGCCAGATGCAGAGCCAGCAACAATTGCGCCATTTGTTGATATCACACGAGATCCTCAATACTATGTTGACAGATACAACAACGAGCCCACCTACAAGACATGGTTTGATGAAAACTATCCTCAGTACGAATCAATCTATGACGCAGTAGGATTGGTTGCTCCTCTTAAAACAATTGCACCGTTTGTAGATGCTACTCAAGACCCTCGATACTACATCTTGCGATACGAGTATGAACCCACCTACAAGACATGGTTTGATGAAAACTATCCTCAGTACGAATCAATCTATGACGCAGTAGGGTTGGTTGTGGAACAAGAGTTTGACAATGAATATGGTTACTGTGGAGAAGGAACAAAGTCCATTGATGGGGTGTGCACCATAGTGGATGTGCCACAACCAAAGCCCTGGTGGCAATTCTGGTGATTGTATTGTCTTATACCGTAACAGTTTGTTTTGTCAAATTCTTGATATTGTGATTGATAAATCGTTTTTGATCTGTTTTTTGTAAGAATGATTTTTTATGTGTATGTTAATCTCAGTATTCATATCTATAAAATAAAAATGAACGTCATTCAAGTGATAAGTTAAAAATGTTATTGTCTAGCAAGAAACAGCATCATTATTTCTAGTTCTAATGTGATGTTACTTTATTTTACCATCTATCAATTTAATTTATTTATTCTAATTTAAAATGTATTAACCTTGTTCATACATAATGACAATAAGCAAACTAAAGAAGAAAATTAAGAAAGTTGCAAAGACTACAGTAAAAAAAGCAACCAAACGTGCAAAGACTACAAGTAGAACTAATAAATCATCTAAACCTGCATGGAAACGTGCCGCAAAACGAACAGTAACTACATCATCCAAACAAAAATCAAAGCCAAGAAAAACTATAGCTGCCAAAAAAGGTAAGGCAATAACCAAGGCCGCATATGGAAGAGCTGCAAAACGACTAGTAACATTGAGCAATAAAGGTCCTAGAACTTTATCTAAAAAACCTGCCAAAAAAGGAACAAAAATAACAAAGAAAGCCTATAGTAGAGCGGCAAAACGAACAATCCGAAAAAGATAGGACTTTCTAAAACTTTTTTTATTTTAATTCTTCCAAATATTCTCTATTTTTTAGAGTACAAAATCGTCTTTTTTTGCTTGAAATTATATTATTACATTGTATGTTGTTTGTAGTAGACTTCACAAACAATTGATAAGATGTTAACGTTGTGTGTATTTGAAAATCTCAACAAAATCTGTAATGCTGGGGCGAGTTTTGTTAAATTAGTTTGATGCCGTACCCTTTTGTTTATAAACAAAATTATTTTTTCAAATAGTTCTAAACGAACTTACTATTTGCAAGTATTTTATAAAAAATGTTCAAAATTGCCACCCCGCAAAAAATTCGCCCTCTTCTAATACTCTGCTTTCTGAATTTTATCAGATATGAAACCCGTTCTTGCAATAATTGTATCTGGAATTTTGTTATTTGTTATGGGAATCCCTACAATTTCTGCCCAAACACAACTTCAAAATGTATACGTAGATTCAGATGTTCCAACACAAATTCCTTGGAATCTGACTTCGGTTAATCTGCCCTATACTGATCAATTCTACTGCGATAAATCTTCGAAAACCACATTCAATCTGGGAAAGACTACAGTCAGATGCATGGAGACAAAACCTGATGAGACAATTCGTTCATCATTCATAGTTACTGTTGGATACAAGGTAGTTCAAATTCCTGACTGGTTTAAGACACCAACAAAGTTTTGGATTGAAAATGCTATTTCAGATGCAGAATATTTTAACGCAGTTAGTGAAATGATTAAAAATGAATATCTGTACATTCCACATGAAAAATCTCAAAAAACATCAAAGGAAATTCCAGTCTGGATTTATGATAATTCTGACAGGTGGATTAAAAATATGATTACCGATGATGAATTTTCCATTGGATTGCAATGGTTAATACAGAATGGGTTGATAGAAATTAAGACATAGAACGCGTTCTAATACCAACAGTGTTCTCTAAATAACTACAACATGAAAAACTTATCTTGAAATGACCTTGTAGTCTATGACAGAAGATAATAGAACGCTTTATCAATTATTGCAAATTAAAAATTCTAGTTGAAATACACACTAGGATTGCTTGCAATATTGGCAATCATACTTACTAGCAGTACTGTTTATGCACAGACGCCGTTCAGAGATACATCTGGTTTGACAAAAAACGGAATAGAGTGGTGTGAGGAAAATTATTCGTTATACCAACTTATGGGAAACGATTTTTTCGAACATCATAACCATTCGATTGAATCAAGGCTTTGTGGAAATCTATACAATGATGAGATATGGACATATGCAGAATTAGACAGATATCAACAATTAATTGAGAAAAGCAGAATCTACTATGCACTGGAAATTCAAGAGAGTGCAAATGAGGCAAAAGAAGGGAAAATAGACACAAAACCGGTGATTGTTCAAGAGATACCACAAGAAATTGCGCAGCAACAAAAAGAACTTGAACAGCAACAAAAAGAAACAGAGATAGAATCAAAAGTAGAAATTCAACCCAAAGAAATCCCCGTGAACAATACTTTATCCGAACAGAGACAAAACAATGCAGGTGGAGGGGGTTGTCTTATTACAACTGCGGCATATGGAACGGAGCTTGCATCACAAGTACAATTTCTAAGAGAAATAAGAGACAACAAAGTCATGAGTACTGAATTAGGGGCATCATTTATGACTGGATTTAACGAGTTTTACTATTCATTTTCGCCATATGTGGCAGACTATGAAAGAGAAAACCCAATATTCAAAGAGATTGTAAAGGTTGGACTCGTCCCTATGCTATCATCGTTATCGATAATGTCTTTTGCAGAAGATGATTCTGAAGAACAGATACTAGCATATGGAATTATGGTGGTTCTTGCAAATCTGGGAATGTATTTTGTAGCTCCTGCAGTTATCTTGATAAAACTAACTAGAAGGATAACATGATCTAAATCTTTGTTTGAAATATATCTAATACCACATTTGTTGTATTTATTGTAAATATGTCATAGCTATAATTTATTCAAAGTAATGACGAGTATTATTTTTTAGTGATGAAAACAATATTGTAAAAACAGAAGCAGGATAATCTCTTGTTTGATGATGGTCAAACACTATGTGAACCTGCCTCTTGTTTACACTCCAATATTTTTCTAAAAATATTTCTACTGTTTTGCCCATTAAGAGCCTTGATTGCTATTGCAATCTATTTTGTTTGTTAAATGATTTTAGTTTATTTTGTTTAGTTCAAAGGCACCCCGTACAACCAAATCTATTGTAAAATAAACCATTTTCAGATGTCAATTAATGACATACAAAACAGGATTGTTCACAATATTTGTAGCAGTCTCTATGATGACAGCAGGAATCTCAGCAGTGAATATAGCTGATGCAGCAAAACCACAACAAACTATTGAAATAAGCAATGGTTTTCCAAGTGGTGAGCATCACAATATGAACATTCATGGGAAAAAAGACGGATTTTCTGGATGTGATGATGCTGGTGGTTCTTCAATATTTACTCCTGAATATGGAGTCGGAACCATAGAATTTGTCTCAAATAGAAAAGCAAGCCTTGATAGCCTAACTGCTCTTGACAAGTGTACCGAATCCTTTGACGGAGATTCAGCAAAAGTACAACTACCTTACGAAAATGAGGGATATTACGTATTTTGGAGAATTCTGGCAAAACCGAGCAACGGAAATACTGGTGACCCATCATCGGTGCTGCTTTACCCAAACATGGATTTGTTTACTGCATGCAACGACAATGACGGAACAGGACAAGTAATAGATGGATTTGATGGGTTCACATCATGTGAGGATCAAAATGCAGAAGGGATATCTCCACTAGGCGTAATAACAAAAGACGGCACCATTTTAGATCCTGATGGCGAAGAACTGCAGAGATTTGGCGATTCATCAAATGGAAAAGGCAAGAGTAAGGCAATCGACATCACTGACATGTTCTTATGGACAGGAGTTGCCTGTGATGATACAGTTGATCTAGATGGTGACGGACAGATCACACTTGCAGACTTTGATCTTACTGGTGATGGCATAGTAGACATTGCAGATATGGAACTTCTTGGATTATCTGACGTCTTTGCATTAATTGACGTAGACGGCGATGGCATCATAGAATCTCCAGATAATGGTTCTGGAACAGATGAATTGCTGGAACTGCTCAAAAATGTATCAGGCTGTCAGGTATTTGATGAACCAACATGGATTTTTACAATTGCTGATTTGGTGATTCATGGTTTTGACTATGAGAACAACGGATCAAAACTTACTCAAATCAGATTCTATCCAGTTGACACAACTCAGTTCATCAGATAACCCCTCTTTTTTTCTTGTGAGAAGAATTGTTATGACAATTAAGATTTAAATCTCTTTTAAATTAAAAATTATATTCCTACAATAAGGGCATGTTTAATTAATTTTGTATTTTCTAGTTATTAATGACCAGAATAACTCTTTCAATGATCGTTGTTGTAACTTTGATTGCAGGGTTTAGCTATCAACAGGCATACGGACCGTTGTCAATGCCGGAATTAGATGATAGAAACTACAAGGATACAAAAACCAAAGCAATTCCTGATTGGGTTGATAACATCTTTCGATGGTATGCGCAAGGACAAATTAAACAAACAGATCTTCTAAATGCACTTACTTTTCTTCTAGATAATGGCTACATGCATATTTCTGATGAAGCATCTAGGGAAGTACAAGATCTTAAAGAAATAAACAAAAGACTGCATTATGGCATAAGCTTGTCTATTTCTGAAGGTAAGATAAGTGAAGATGAGTTTGAATCTGTAGCTGGAATTGATGTAGAGCCAGTTCCAGTAGTAATTGGGGTGCCTAATCTGTTAGATGCAAGAAAGGGTGCAAACGAATCCTCATCAAACGACAGACCTACTGAGGAGGTTGCATTCTACTATAACAAGATCTCGTTTGCAACAGACATTGTTTCTGATGTCCTTGTAAAAGGCGGAACTACTTTTGCATGGAACGAAGGGCTTTTGGCATTTTCAAAATATGGAATGTCTGATAGTGTAGCCAATGATTTACAACAAATCGTAGTACTATGTAATAATGCAATTGAGAAAAAATCACAAAAGATTGAAGCCGAACTGGAAATGATTGAGCACTGGCTTGCAATTATTGCCCAAAAACAATCAAGCTCTGCCAATAGTGATTCTACATCTGGTAGAACTACCGCCGATACTACACAATATTCCCAATCCGATCTTGATTTTATTCAACGAAAACTGTCAAGCATTGATCAGCAGATAAATTCTCTTACTACTGGAATCAAAGTCATGGATGACAAACTTCAAACTGTGGGTGATGATGCCCAACTAACTAACATTGATTTGCAAAATGCGCTCCAAAAACAGCAACAAAACCTTCAGACAATGTCAGATATATCAAAGACACTTCACGATACGGCGATGAATATTATCCGTAAAATCGGATAATCTTTTCTTTTTTAACTATGATCTTGATCTTAAACTAAATCAATATGCACATCTTAACCGAGAAATCGATAATCCTGCTTATGTTGTTGAAAGTAATGGTTACGCCGTTACATGGTTTGATGCATTGCAAATTTTGATAATTTTAGGCATTGGAATTGCAGCATTCTTGGTTTACCGGAGGATTGGATAATGAAAACTGGGATCTCTGATAACTACTGGCACTATGTAGGCACGTCACACTATATTGGAATTATTCAAATACGAAAAGAACATAACTGATTCAATGACTGACAGACACGCAATATTGTATCATCTCAACATTGATCCTGACAGCCCAGATGATGACTGTTACTAGTCCTGAATTTTAATTACATGTATGATTGGAGTTTGTAATTGTCTTGTTAGTTTCTGTAAAATATGGATTTGAGCCCATTGCGGTATCAAAGTTTTAGTTTGATGCCTTGTAAAAACTGCCTAGTTTTGAACCTAGTGTGGCTTCGTATCTTTAGAATCTTAATGTGTGCCGGGGGCGAGTTTCGAACTCGCGACCTCCAGATTATGAGTATTGCCTTAGTTGGAGAACCGTTAGAGTTTACCAATTGAACTGGCACTCTAACCAGGCTGAGCTACCCCGGCATAACAATGGTCTGAAAATTTGGGAAATTAAATGCTACGTATAGAATTTTTACTGTTTGGCAATCTCTGCCCAGTTTACTTTTTCATTCTTAACCCATAGGAATTTTTTCTGTAGTGCCGAAGTGTACAATTTCTCCCACTCTGCACCTACCTCGTCAGTCCATGACTTGAATACGCGAGGATCGATATAGTTCCTCAGTGAAGTTCCAAGATTATAGTCTCGCGTCTTCTCAGACAGGTCTATCTGCAACTTTAGTTTCTCGACTCTGTCTTTGTGCCTTTCTTTCTGATTCTTAATCTGTTCGTTTAGCGTCTTGATCCTTTTTTGCTTTGTCTTTTTTTGTGCATCTGTCTTTGCATCTGTATTTTCAACTTTTTTTAGCGTTTCCAGAGTCTTTTCCCATGGTTTCTCCTTTTCTATGTTTTTGAGAGTGTCCCGTTTCTTCTGAAGGGCTTGCTCAAATGTCTTGGGTATTGTTCTTTTGTGGTTGCACATCACAGCTGCCTCCAGATTTGCCAGTTTTGCATGATATAGTTTCTCGTTTGAAGTCTTTGCCTTGATGGCCGTGTGTTCTTTGAGGTAGTTTTTTACAACCGTGGTTGCAAGATATGTTCTGAAAACCTTTGCTGTCAGTCCTTTTACTATGCTGGAGTAATATGCATTTACATGCCTAGATGTAATGTCGTGGAAGATCTCGTCCTTTGGTTTTTTGTTCTGGATTAATTTTTTTAGGTTTTCTTGGAACTGTTTGTCATCTCCTTCTGCCTTGACTGTTTCTTGCCATCTCACGCTGTCTTTTCCCAAAAAGTCAAACTCTATTGCATTCTCTGTGATGTTGATGTGCTCCTTCCTCAATGTTGTGGCACCCACCGTGTCTGCCTCGTCGGGATCTTTTTCGTCTCCTACTCTCATCGCTGTCCTGTATATGAGGTAGCATGCAGTAGCAATCCTGCTTATTTTGGGGTCATTGCTTTTCATGTCTTTTACAATTCGTTCCTTGATTTTTTCAATCTCTTTTGCAAGTTTTACTGCCTTTTCGTACTTTTCTCTGTCTCTGTCTTGCTTTAGTCCTGCAGTATCTGCCAGCCACACGTACTTTCTTTTCTGAGTGAGGTGATCAGTCCATCCTGCCAGCCACATCGAGTCTTTGTCATGTACTATCTTGCCCCAGTCTCCCTCAGGTACTTTGGCCTCCTTTCCAAGATTGAGTGTTACATCTTTTGGTGTAATTCGAGGTTTCCATCGTCCTCGCAGCGGATGATCTCCCCTTCCGATAAATATACCTGGAGGTTCGGCCATGTAGTTTCCAACCTCCACCTCTTGGCCGTCCATGATTGCTTTGCCATACTTTTCTTTGAGTTTCTCTCGCAGTTCTTTTCTTTTTGCGGCAATCTTCTTTTTTTCCTCCTTTGACATCATCTCCTTGAGATCCTTTTCTTTGTCAACTATCTTGTATGCCTGAGAAAAGTCAATGTCCTCATATGAGATGCTCTTAAATTTTGATGGCAGGGTTTTTGCAAAATCTGATGTAAAGTTTTTCTGGAAGACTTTGTCTTGCACGTATGGTGTGTCTTTCTTTTTTGCCCACTGATAGACCATCTCCTCTTGATCCAGGCTGAGGTCGATACTCTCCCCCTTGATCCTTATCTTGATCCCTTGCTTCTCATAAGCAGGCGGGAACAGTATCCCATTATGTTGTAGTGTTTTCCATTTCATTTATCATCACTTGAAAATTGCGGACTTTGACAAAAACAGGATTCTATGTGTATATCAAGTTAACGTAGCACTGTTTTTAGTTGGGGAATAGCTCTTTACTCATGTATTTCTCAAATTCCAGGTCTGTTTTCATCTTTTTTGCTTCCATGAACATTGCCGCGTCGGTTCCTACGATGTATCTTGGAAGCGTCTCTTTGTCGTGAATGGCTTTTAGAACTGCATCTGCTACCTGGAATGGCGGCGTTCCCATCTCTGCCATCATTTTAAGGCCCATTTGAATATGATCTGTTAGTTGCTTGTATTTTGGGTCCGATTTTGATTCTGGAATCTTCATGGAATCAAAAAAGTTAGTCTTTACAACTCCCGGTTCTATTAGTGTAGTCTTGATCCCAAACATTCCCAACTCATATCTGACACACTCGGTAAATCCCTCCAGCGCAAATTTTGTGCTGATATATGCTGGAGATCCTGGCAAACCCATTCTTCCAGCGACAGAGCTAATGTTTACTATTGTTCCGGACTTTTGTTTTCTCATGATTGGTGCGACCTCTTGAATAATTCTAACGATGCTAAAGAAATTTGTCTCAAACTGCTTTCTAAATTCCTCAATTGACACATCTTCGGTGCATCCAAACTGGCCATATCCTGCATTATTCACAAGGACATCTATCCTCCCACATTCTTTGATAATTTTTTTGATTGCATCTACGATCGATTCTTCCTTGTCTACATCAAGCTCTATGATGTCGATTGCAAGGTTTTCTTTTTTTGAAATTTCTATCATCTTTGCACTCTTGCTGGTGTCCCTCATTGATGCAAATGTGTGGTATCCGTCTCTTGCAAGTGCCAATGCCGTCTCAAATCCTATCCCGGACGAACTTCCAGTTACAAGTGCAATCTTCATGTTATATGTGATTTTTTGTTATATTTATCCCATTTTGATTAATCATACAAGAGGCCTGTCTCCTTCTGTCGGATCTACTAATTCTGTTTCCTCACCTTGGTTGATTCTCTGAAGAATTTCCAACGCCGAACGCTTGTGGAGAAACTCATTGTTGTTTCCACATCTGTATGAAAATGTGCATCTGGGACATCCTGCTTCATTTTTACACGGGCATTCCTTGACAATGAACATGCTTCTCTCGAGTGCTTTTTCGAATCTGTCATACAGTGCCTTGCTGGCACCATTTCCGCCAATTGCACCATCATAAATGAAGATCAATCCTGATGTACCAAGAGAGATTCCTCCCAAATCCTGAGACACTCCGCCAGTTATCATGTTGCTTCCCTCTATTACAACATGCTCTGTTGCATGATACCCGCTGGCCGCGGTATATTCTTCGTCTTCTGCTTGCCGCATCTCCTGTAAGGGCATTGGCGCATGAAACACAATTCCCTTTGTGACAAAATCGTATTCCAGTGGGTAGTCAAGCAGTACTTTTTGGCCTTGGGTTACTTCCTGGCCCAATTCGATATTGACATAGCCAAAGACTTTCTTTTCTATGTGCAACTTGCAAAATGCGACTTCTACCCCAAATGCCTTTCTTTTCTCAAAGACCGTCTCAATAGTTGGCCATTCTTCAGTCAGTGCTTTGGTATAGTATGGATAATCCCTTGGAATCCTCTCCAATCTTGCATAGTTTTTTTTGGGATAGTCAAACTCCTTTACTCTGTATCTTGTTCCGGCTAGAAAATATATCGCATCTTTGTGTAGCTCCTCCAGTGCGATAGGTAAAATTCTGTCTCCGACTTTACTGTCATTTAAAAAAATGTCTATTGATTTTCCAATCCCTCTGATGCTATAGTCGCTTAACATTGAACCTATCTTGTCCAAATTTGGGATAATTCTATTGTTGAGTAAAACAAGATTTCCTTCCTTGAGGTGCTTGTCAATTACTTCTTGGTGCTCCTTTAGCTCGTGTTTTGATATTGGCTTGTCACATGCCATAGCCAAAACCTGAAACTCTTCCACAAACGGGTTCTTTGGATCAATGTATGTTCGTTCTATATCTTCAAAATAGTCGTCAGGATGATTCTTGTAATACTGGGATATTTGGTCGTTGCCAAGTGCCAAAAACGCGTATCCTCGCTGCCCTTTTCTTGCAGCCCTACCGATTCTTTGAATCATCCTGTTTACCGGAATTGTTGACGAAATAACACAGTCAACGTTTCCAACATCTATGCCAAGCTCTAGAGTTGGAGTGCATGATATTGCAGACAGTACGTCTTCTTTGAAATCACGCTCAACTGACTTTCTATAGTTGGCCATGAGGCCTGCCCTGTGAACTTTGATGTTTACTTTTTGTTTTCTTGCTTGAATTGCTAAAAGTTCAGAGTTTAGATGGGAGTTGTTAAAGACCATTGTCTTGTGGTTCTGCTCTGTCATTTTTTTTGTGAGGTCAACCATCAGCGAGCGCTGCGTCCTAAGTGATGGAAAAAGCATCACAAAATCTGTCTTGCCTTTTTTTCCAGAGCCTTGAATTAGATTCATTTTCACTCCAAACAATTTTTCACAATAGTCCTGTGCGTTTTCGAGGGTAGCAGAAGCTGCGACAAACTGGATTTTGTTGTTGCATGTTCTCTTTAGTCTCTTTATGATATAGTGCACGTTGGAGCCGAAAATTCCAGAGTAGACATGCGTCTCGTCTACTACTAGGATCTTTATGGTTGAGAGCAATGATGAAAATTTTGATTGATGCAGCAGATGATAATGCAATACATCAAAATTTGTAACGATGATCTGCGGTGGGTTTTCTAGAATCTCTCTTCTTTCACTCTGCTTTGTATCTCCATCAAAAACCTCTACTTTGACACCTATTTTTTCTGCAAACTTTTGGATTTTTGGATATTGATCACGGGAGAGTGCCTTTGTTGGATACACAAATACTGCAAAGACACTTGGCGAGTCCCCTGCCTCTTTTCTGATCTTTTGGATCACTGGGATCAAAAATGCCTCTGTTTTTCCTGATGCGGTTGGAGCTTCAATTACGATGTTTTCTCCAAACAATATCTCTTGAATGGATTCTTCCTGAAACCTGTAAAACTGCTCGATTCCAATTTTTTTCAAGTATTCTGTGATGGATTCGTCTAAACCAACATCTTCAATACTACATCCCATTTTTGGTTCTGGGTTTTTCAGAATCTTGTATTGTGAAACATAGTCTTTTTTTGTATACAGTATGGATTCTGTAATTTTGTCTGGTTTTTCATTGCCGATCATCTCCTTGATTTCACTTTCTGCTCGAACAATACCTTCGTCCTTCAGACTGTCTGAAGTTCCTTTTTCAGATACCAGCCCTTCATCAAATCTTGTTAAAAATTCTAAAAACACCTCGTCTACATTCTTCCTAAATTCTAACAGATCCTCAATACCGCAGCCATTACATGAAATATGGATTTTTTTGTTGAATGTTTTCTGAATCTCTATGTTGGATTTGCATTTTGGACAGGATAACTTCATTGGATATGGTATGTGACAATAAATCGTGATTTATTGTTTGAGTGATGGAATGTTGGCATTTCACGACATTATTAAACGAGGATGACATATTTTTTTTAAAAATGAAAAAAATCGAAATTAACCATATTTACAATACCAATTGCATCGAAGGGATGGCATCCATTCCTAAAAACAGGGTTGACTTGATAATTACAGATCCTCCATTTGCAATTAATTTCCAGGCTAAAAAAGCAAATTATAATCGACTCTCCTCGAGGGTCATGTCTGGTTATAATGAAATCAAGGCAAAGGATTACTATGACTTTACATTTGCTTGGATGAGTCAGGCATATCGAATTCTCAAGGATTCTGGCAGCATGTATGTTTTTTCTGGGTGGAATAACCTCAAAGATATTCTACGGGCATTGGATGATGTGGGCTTTACTACAGTCAATCACATAATTTGGAAATACCAGTTTGGAGTTGTAACAAAGAAAAAATTTGTCACATCTCATTACCACTGTCTTTATGTGTGCAAAGATGATAAGAAGAGAAAATTTTTTCCATACGTCCGCTTTGATAAAGATTCTAAATCCAACGAAGGCCGAAGCCTGCATTACCAAGACAAGGAAGATGTCTGGTATATCAAAAGGGAGTATTGGACCGGTGATGAAAAGACTCCCACAAAACTTCCTGCAGAACTGATCGAAAAATTACTCCACTATTCCAGTGAAAAAAAGGACATTGTCCTGGATCCTTTTCTTGGTTCTGGACAAGTTGCTGTGGTAAGCAAGTCTATGAATAGACGATTCTTGGGTTTTGAGATTGTTCCAGAGTATTACACGTTTGCTAAAAAACGACTGGACAAAAACATGTATAGAATAAAATCTGCCTAGCTTTTTGGATTTTCTTCCGTCTTGTCTGTCTTCTGACCTATTTTGTCTGAAATAATTTTTCTTAATTCATCATCAGTTCTATCTTCAATTCTGACTCCGAGTGATTTTGCAATTGTCTCAAGTTTCTGCCTTTCATTTTCTACAGGACCTGAAACATCCACATTATGGCTGGTGACGTTCTTCATGTTTGTCTGAATATCGTTTTTTGCCTTGTTGTACTCATTTACCGCCTTTCCTAGTTTTTTTGCTGCTTCTGGAAGCTTGTTTGTTCCCAAAATCAATACTAGTGCAACAAAAATTATGATTATCCATTCGCTGCCAACAATGTTTAACGAATGCCCAATCATACTCTGGAATGTAATTATTTTCAATTAAATCTAATGTTGGGCTTGTGCCTGAAATATCATCATCGACACTGAAAATCAACTCCGATATTATCGATATTAATTTAAAAAACATCCAGTTTCATTATACATATGAAAAAAATTGAAGTGATCATCCGACCTGAACTTAGAGACAAGACCGTCTCTGCAATTAAAAAAATCGGCGTTGGGGGAATTACCGTTCATCATGTACAGGGACAAGGCTCTGCAGATCCTCCGTTGGTAGGACAGTATTTTTCCAAAGACATGATAATCTGCGTAATTGATGATCCAAAACTGGACGACGTTCTTAATGCAATTGCAAACGTTGCATGTACTGGAACAAAGGGAGACGGCAAAGTCTTTGTAACTTCTGTTGAAGATGCACTTGACATCTGTACAAAAAAGCGTGGAACAACTTCCATCTGATCTTTTTTATTCTACACACTATGAGCCCTTTTTGGTTCCAGACTTCGTCTTGAAAATATTGCCAAAACTGTAACTCCGGTCCCAATCATGCCAAATACGAGATACACCACATCGTTTCCAAATGACTGGGTTATAGATCCGCCCAGAGTTGGACCTATTGCCCACCCCACTCCAAAAACTGTTTCATATGCGCCAATTATCTTTCCTGAAATCTCTTTTCTTGTCTTGCTTAGTATTATCTCGAGTGTGAGTGGGAAGAATATGCTAAATCCAAAACCCATCAACATCAATGCAATGCCAAACATTATGATTGAATCTGAAATCACTGATAATGCAAGTCCAATCGATATTGCAATCGTGGCAGATATCAATGTCTGACTGATCTTTTTTGCAAGCTTTCCAGCCAGAGCCAGAGATACCACTCTTGAAATACCGAACACAAAGTAGAGATACAGAATGTCAGTTGGTGACATTCCACTGTCGTTTAAAAAAGCAGGGTATATTGTCAGGATTATTCCAAATGACGACGTACAAAATATCAGCAGGACGATTATCTCTGGGAATTTCTTTATCTCTTTGATTGTTGAAAACGAGAACAGTTCGTGGTGGTTTGTGATGCTTTTTCTTGAAACTAGTAATGCTGAGATTATTGCCGTTGCAAGGATAAACGCCGTAATTTGGAATAGCACTCTGTATGTGATTTCCATTCCTTCAAGAAACGCCGTTCCTATGAGTGGGCCTACCATAAAGCCCACCACAAAAAACATTGTAAACCATGAAATGTTTCTGACTCTGGTCTTCTCGGTACTGTGGTTTGAAATTATTGATTCGCATGGCGGCCAGAAAAATGCATGGGCTATTCCAGTCATTACTCTAAAACCCATGATCTCCGGAACTGACTGAGATATGGAGAGCAGATATGTTGATGCAGAACTTGTTGCAGCGCCCAACGCAAGAAGATATCCGTTGTTAAATCTGTCTAAAAGAATTCCTACAAACACTGGGATGAATATGTATGGGATGAAATTTGCAAATCCGATAAGCCCAAGTTCTGAGTATGATGCCCCAATGATGTTTTTTGCAAATAGTGGAAGAATTGGACCGTGCAGGCCATAAGAAATGCCTATGATTAACCCCGTTATGTTGACAAGAATTAATGCCCTGTTCATTTGTATGCTGCAATCATTATTGCCCCGCCCATAAGATCTTTTTCGAATTCCACTCTTGAGAACTTTTCTAGCAGGATCTCTTCAAGCTTTTTGTTTTTTGGCCATCTCTTGTAGGTTCCATAAAGTGTTCCAAACTTCAAACCCAGCCTTCCTCCTGCAATCAATGCCAATACGGGAAGAATGCATCTGAGGTACAATGAAACACCTAGTCTGATAAATGCCTCATCTGGTTTTCCAAGATCCACTATGACAAACCTCCCTTCTTTTTTTAACACTCTGTGAATTTCCGAAATTGCGATACGTAGATTTATTGCATCCCTTAGCGAGTAACCGCACAAAACTGCGTCAAATTCTTCGTCTCTAAATGGAATGTGTTCAAATACGCCGTTTGCCATGTCTGGAGTTTCTTCAAAGAATGTGCCGGTGTTTTTTAACATTGGTACTAATGGGTCATAAAGCGTGATTGAGATTTTATTGTCGCATATTTTTGACGCAGTCTTTGACATGTTTCCAAAACCCGATCCGGCATCAAGTATTTTATTTCCTGGAAAGACTCTTCCTGTAATTCCTCTAATTCTGTGTTCCTTGTCCTTTCCAAGAGATATGTATGAATTTACTTTGTCGTATACTGGGATGATTTCGCGCAATACCTCGATTACTTCACCCCAATAACTTCCTAGCCCCATCCCTATCGTCACTGTGTACTGGTTTGAATAGTTTTCAAAATTTCAATTATGCTTTGGGAAATTTAGATGCGTTTTTAGCAAAAGTTTTCAAGTCTGACTCGGATACCTTTTCAAATATTTTTTTCTCCGTTGTGATTTTTGCCATCTTTACGTGGTTTAGCCCTTCTTTTGGATCTGCCTTTAGATTAATTGCTGCGATTGCTAATGCCGCTGCGTCCTCCAAACTCATTTCTGTATCGTAATGTTTTTCTAAAAATGCATTTACTTCTTCTGCGCCTGCTCCGATTGCTATTGCGGCATATTGCACATATGTGCCACTTGGATCGGTAACATAGATTGATTCTCCCTTTTGGTCTACCCCTGCTATAATCAGTGCAACACCGTTTGGACGAACCCCTGAGTACTGGGTAAATTGGTGAGATTGATCAGCCAGATGTTTTGCAACCGTTGCAACTTCGACTGCTTCATCATAGGTCATTTTGTTGCCTTGAGAGAATAATCTTGCATTATCTACTTGAACGCGGGCATCTGGGATGTATCCTGCAGCTGCAACACCAATATGAAAATCAACCTGAAAAATTTTTTGTGTGATGTTTGAAGTTTGCAAAGCTCTGGGCTTTTCCTCAACTGCCATGATTACTCCTTGTCTAGTTTTGACTCCTATTGCCAATGTGCCTCTTTTTACTGTCTCCATTGCATACTCGACTTGGTATATTCTGCCATCGGGCGAATACATTGTAGGAGTCATATCGTAACCGCGTGATGCCATCATGATAACTCGAGTCTATTCTCAGTCAATTTAAGGGTAATTGTCTTTGCAACTTTTGTGATGGAATTGGGCGAGATCTGGAAATAGTGTTTTAAGCGATAATGTAAGATCATGAATGGAAGTATGACTGATACGCAACTCTTGGAATTCAAGCAGATTATCAATTCTAGAGCCAAATATGAGCACCACAAATCTGACAAGCAAACCCGAAAATTGTTGCTATACTTGTTTACAAGTACACGCGGCGGGTTTACTCGACTTCGAATTATAGCACTCCTACTGGATAAGCCATACAATACACATCAACTATCCCAAATACTCCAGCTGGACTACAAGGCAGTCCAACATCACATGGAGGTTCTTGAGAAAAACAATATGGTTGCAAAAATCGGCGAAAGATATGGCGCGATTTTCTACCTGTCTAACTTTCTTGAAGTGAATATTCATGCATTCAATGACGCAATCGATAAGCTTGACAGGAAAATGAATCGCAAGAAGGTCTATCTGTAGTTCATACTTTACTCGATCTGAATTTTTGAATCAAACTTAATATAATATGTACAGAATGGGAAATTATCTTGGTCAAGAACGATCCTTTTGAGAATGCAACAAAACAAGTCAATGATGCATGTGATGTTCTTGGAATTAAAGACAAGGGATTGCGTGAATACCTTGCAACACCAAACAAAGTTTTGAGAGTTAAAATTCCTGTAAAGATGGATAATGGAAAAATTAGAATGTTTACGGGCTTTAGAAGTCAACACAATAACGACAGAGGCCCATACAAAGGCGGTATCAGATATTTCAATCCTGAAGGTGGTGTTGAATACATGGAACGCGAAGTCATGGCGCTTTCTTCTTGGATGACTTGGAAATGTGCCATTGTTGATATTCCATTAGGGGGAGGCAAAGGAGGAATCTATGTCAACCCAAAAACTGAAAAGCTCAGCGATGGGGAATTGGAAAGACTGACTAGGGGATTTGCGTACAAGATTTTTGAAATTATAGGACCTGGGAAAGATATTCCAGCACCTGATGTCTATACAACTGGAAAAGAAATGACCCAAATCATGGATACGTTTAGCAAACTTAACAACAATATTTATTCTCCCGGTGTAATCACTGGAAAACCAATCTCTATGGGCGGTTCTCTTGCAAGAAATGTTGCAACTGGATTGGGAACTGCATACTGTGTTAGAGAGGCAGCCAAAGTTTTGAAAATCAGTCTTAAAGGTGCCAAAGTTGTTTTGCAGGGATTCGGCAATGCATCTACTTTTGCAGGCGAATATCTTGAAAAAATGGGTGCCAAAATTATTGGTGTCAGTGATTCTAAAGGCTCCATTTTGATTCCAAATGGTGCAAAAGTTGCAAAGCTCATCGAGTACAAACAAAAGACAGGCTCTGTAGTTGGCTTTCCCGGAAGTAAAAAAGTCTCAACTGAGGAATTGCTAACCGCAAAATGTGATGTTTTGATTCCCGGAGCTTTGGAAAATCAAATCAACGCAAAAATTGCCAAGAACTTGAAATGCAAAATTATTGCCGAAGCTGCAAATGGGCCAACGTTACCTGAGGCTGATCCTATAATTTTTGACAAGAAAATTTTGGTTGTTCCAGATATTTTGGCAAACTCTGGTGGTGTGTGCATTTCATATCTTGAATGGGTGCAAAACAACATGGGCTACTATTGGAGCTTTGACGAAGTTGCAAATAAGATGGAATCAAACATCACAAGAGGATTCAAGGATTCCTATGAGGTGTCAAAGAAGCATAAAATCGACATGAGACGGGCAGCAATGGCTCTGGCTGTTCAAAGAGTCGTAGAAGCATTTGAACAAAAAGGAATCTGGCCATAAACTAAACTAGATACGACTCGTAACAAACCATCTGTTCTATAAACATAATTTTTCCCTTGGTAATTATTCTAAGCTTCCTTTTGAAGGATAGATCTATTTTGGTTCTTCTTTGAAGCAACTGAACTGCCTTTCCAGTTAGAATTCTTCCTTTCCTATCTCTGTCAAAAAGAATTATCAGTCTTTCATACTCTGAAACAGTATCTGCAAAATTTACCATCCCTCCAAACTTGTGAAATTCTAAAATTTTTCCATCAAATCCAACTTTTCTAAGCGCATTGGCATCTCTCTTTCCTTCAACTACCACTGCGCTCTCTTTCATGGAGTTCAACTCCGAGATAAAATTTCTTATTCCGTCAATCTCTTGTTCTGTAACTAGCACACCGATGAATCCACTTTAACATATTAAGCACTTTTGGTAAAAATCTCTTGTGAGTGATGTATTACTGGTACAAAATACCATGATGGAAGGTTCTGGACATTTGGGTGATCTTTTGATGCAAGATGGTTTTGATATCCATCTAACTTATGCAAAAAAAGAGAAAATTCCAGAAGATAATTTTTCTCTAGTCGTGATTCTAGGGGCTCCTGAGAGTGCAAATGATGATTTACAGTACTTGCTAGATGAACAAAAACTCATCAGGAAATCAGTCCAGAGTGACATTCCGGTACTTGGGATATGTTTGGGTTCGCAATTAATTGCAAAAGCGTTTGGAGCAAGGGTGTATCGCGGGCCAAAAAAAGAGATTGGTTTTTACAATGATCTTGTATTGGACGGTAATTCGAATTTATTTTCAGGATTCAAAAACCCATTCACTGTTTTTCACTGGCATGGTGATACATTTGATCTGCCTGATGGTGCCACTAGATTAGCACATTCGGCAATGTATCAAAACCAAGCATTTCAAATAAAGAGTGCAGTGGGGCTTCAATTTCATTTAGAGGTAAATGAGGAAATGGTGAATCTTTGGTTAGATAAAACTCAGGAAAATCTGAAAAAAACTCCTTACATCAATCCTGACAAAATCAGATCTGACATTGATGAAAATATATCAATTGTGAAAAATAATATGGAGAATTTTTACAATAATTTCAAAACTGCATTTCATCTTTGACCAAAGTTTAATATACTGAGTTTTAATTCCAACGATCGAATGATGGCTGCGGTAAAAAAGATATTTGAAGAAACTATCAAAACCGACCATAAAGTCATCACTGAAGAAACATCAAAATCAATTCTAAAATCATATGGCGTCAAGGTTCCTCCTTATGCATTAGTGACTTCTGCAGAAGAAGCTGCAAAACAAGCAAAGAAGATTGGGTTTCCATTAGTAATGAAAGTTGTATCACCACAAATTTTGCACAAAACAGATGTTGGTGGTGTTAAAGTCGGTCTTAATGATGTCAATGATGTAAAAAAGACATTCAAAGACATGTATGGCCGTCTTTCCAAAAAGAAAGGCGTCGAAGTTAAAGGAATCCTTCTTGAGAAGATGGTTCCAAAAGGTGTAGAACTAATTGTAGGTATTCAAAACGATCCACAATTTGGCCCAGTAATCATGGTTGGAATGGGCGGAATTATGACTGAAGTAATGAAAGATGTTGCATTCAGAATGCTACCTATCACAACTTCAGATGCAAAATCTATGCTTGATGAACTCAAGGGTGCAGCACTCCTCAAAGGATTCAGAGGTAGCGCACCAATTGACACAAACATGGTTGCAAAAATGCTCGTACAGATTGGCAAACTAGGCGTGGAAAATGCAGATTACATCAACAGCATTGACTTCAACCCTGTAGTTGTTTATCCAAAATCACACTTTGTAGTTGATGCAAAAATTATTCTAAATAATGAAATCAAAAAGAATTCAATCTCAAAGGCAAAGCCAAACATTACTGACATGGAGACATTCTTCACTCCAAAGTCTGTTGCACTGGTTGGAGCATCTGCAAGTAAGGGGAAGATTGGAAACTCTATCTTAGATAGTTTAGTAAATTATGATTTCAAAGGAAAAGTGTATCCGATTAATCCAAAGGCTGAGGAAATCTTTGGACAGAAGTGCTATCCATCAGTTGCAGACATTCCCGATACTGTTGATCTAGTTGTGGTTTCTGTTGACCTCTCGATGACTCCTCCTGTTCTTGAAGATTGCGCAAAGAAGGGGGTGCACAGCGTAGTGATTGTCTCAGGCGGCGGAAAAGAACTTGGTGGTGAAAGAGCTGCATATGAAGCTGAAGTTGCCAGGTTGTCTCAAAAACACAAAATCAGAATTATTGGTCCTAACTGTATTGGGATGTTTAATGCAGCTAATCGTCTTGACTGCGCATTCCAGGGACAAGAAAGAATGGTTCGTTCTAAATTGGGCCCTGTTGCATTCTTCTCCCAAAGCGGGACTATGGGAATTAGCATGTTGGAAAGTGCCGATGTGTTTGGATTATCCAAGATGATTAGTTTTGGTAACCGTTCTGATGTTGATGAGGCAGATATGATTTGGTATGCCGCAAATGATCCTCAAACCAAAGTTATTGGGTTGTACGTCGAAGGATTTGGTGATGGAAGAAAATTCATCAATACTGCAAAGCGCGTAATGAAAGAGAAAAAGAAGCCCATCGTAATTTGGAAGAGTGGCAGAACTGCAGCAGGCGCAAAACAAGCCGCATCCCACACTGGCTCACTTGGCGGCTCAAATGCAATCATCATGGGTGCCTTCAAACAAGCAGGAATTATTTCAGTTGATAGTTATCAAGAGCTAGCCGGAGTTCTAAAAGCTCTGGCATGGCAGCCTCCTGCAAAAGGTAACAAAGTTGCCATGACTAGTAACGGCGCAGGTCCTATGATTGGCGGAATCGACCAACTAGAAAAATTCGGACTAACAATAGGAAAATTGTCTCCAGTACTTCTCAAAAAGATGAAAGACCGTTTCCCACCTGCCGTGCCCATCCATAACGGCAACCCTGCAGATGTGGGTGGTGGTGCAACTGCTGATGATTATAGATTTGTCATTCAACAATTCATGGATGAAAAAAATATCGACATTGCAATGCCGTGGTTTGTCTTTCAGGACGATCCTCTAGAAGAAACAATCGTTGACTATCTTGCAGACTTCCAAAAGACTGGGAAGAAACCTCTTTTGGCTGGAGGTAACGGTGGCCCGTATACTGAGAAAATGATAAAACTAATTGAGCAACACAACGTTCCCGTTTATCAAGACCTTCGAACTTGGGTTGCTGCTGCCGCTGCATTGTATCAATGGGGCAAAGTCCGCGGAAAATAGATAACATTTAAGTCAAGCATACTAAGGCAAATTATCATGTCACTAGTTACCACATCTATTTCAGATGGCATTTGTACTGTTAAGATCAACAGACCTGACAAACTAAATGCTATGAATACAGATGTTGCAAAAGAACTCATCAAAACTTTTGAGACACTAAACCACAATGACGATGTCAAAGTTATTATCTTGACTGGTGAGGGCGAAAAGGCATTTTCTGCTGGCGCAGACATTGAGTACATGTCAAAAATTTCTGCAGACGAGTCAGTGGAATATGCAAAGACAGGACAGCTTGTTACTGCTACAGTCGAGCTTGTAAAACAACCTACAATTGCAGCCATTAACGGTTTTGCATTGGGTGGCGGTTGTGAACTTGCAATGTCATGTGATATTAGAATTGCAGCTGATACTGCAAAACTAGGTCAGCCAGAAGTTACAATTGGAATCCCTCCTGGATGGGGCGGGACGCAAAGATTGATGAGGATCGTGGGAATAGCAAAAGCAAAAGAACTAGTTTACACCGGAAAAATGATCAAAGCTGATGAGGCAAAAGAAATTGGTCTTGTCAACCATGTAGTTCCTCTTGCTTCATTACAAGAAGAAGCTATGAAAATGGCGCAACAGATTGCTGCAAACTCTATAATGGGTGTACAGATGTCAAAGGTCGCAATCAACAAAGGAAGAAATGCAGATCTTGATACTGGACTTTCAATTGAACTCCTTGCTTGGAGAAATTGTTTCACACATCCTGATAGAGAAGAGCGTATGACTGCTTTTGTTAATAAATCCAAAAAATAAGCTATTCCTAACACTTTCTTTTCTTGAATTACTAGTTGGTTACGGGTGAAAAGCTTATTATAATTTAAAACAGCAATTCGGTTATTATGGCATCTGAACAAACACAAAAGATGATCACTGTGACTCCAAAAGCAGCTGAAAAGATCAAAGAGTTCATGAAAGAAGAAGCCGAAAACCCTGAATATCTTAGAGTATATGTTCAAGGCGGCGGTTGCTCTGGTCTGTCATACGGAATGGGCTTTGAAAAAGCACCAGAAGAAGATGACTTGGTAATGGAGGAAAACGGCGTGAAACTTTTAGTAGATAGCTACAGTGTAGACCATCTAAAAGGTGCAAACGTGGACTATATTGAAAGCCTAATGGGCTCTGGATTTAAAATCAACAATCCAAATGTTGTAAAATCCTGTTCATGTGGTCACTCTTTTAGCACTGAATAATCACATTATTTTTCATTTTTAGACAATCCTAGTGTAAACTAGGCATGTGGGCATTTGACCCGCCTTCGCACACAATTTTGCGATACCCTCATATATCGAAACCAGAGAGTCAAATTATGATAATTAAGGAGATGAAGTTAGTATGTCCAGTAAATCAGGAATTGTCAAATATCATGTTAAGCTTTCCTTTGAAGTTGATGGGCTCGTTGAAAGAGCAGACATAATCGGAGCCATCTTTGGCCAAACAGAAGGACTGTTGGGCCCGGAGATGAATCTGAATGAACTGCAACGAGTTTCCAAAGTCGGGCGTATTGAAGTAAACTCAAAGTCTACTGCAAACACGACTATAGGCGATGCTTTGATTCCAATGAGTACTGATATTGATACCTGTGCATTGATTGCAGCAGGCATTGAAAGCATTGACAAAGTTGGTCCTTTTGACTGCACTTTCAGGCTTGAAGCAATTGATGATGTCAGGGCCGCAAAGAAAGATGATATTGTAAGACGTGCAAAGGAAATCAAACAGCGCTGGGCGACAAAAACCGTAAGCGAGGGAGAAAGCATGCTAAAAGATGTACACGCTGGCGATTCTGGAAAATTGGCAACATATGGGCCATCCAAATTGACATGTAGTTCTGGCGTATTTGATTCAAAATGGATTATTCTAGTTGAGGGAAGAGCAGACGTGATCAATCTTCTCAGAGCTGGATATGACAATGCGATTGCTATTGAGGGTGCAAAAATCGATGAATCCATCAAAGAACTATGTGCCTCAAAAGATACCATAGTGGCATTCACTGATGGTGATAGAGCAGGCGGGTTTATTCTCAAAGAACTTCGCTCAGTTGTTCCATTAGACTATGAACTGCGCGCAGACACTGGCATCGAAGTTGAAGAACTGTCTCCGGAAAGAATTGATCAGATTCTTCGACCTGTAGCTGATCAAATCAAGTCTGGAGTGACTGCTCCAACTTTGAAAAGTGAGGATGATAAGCCGCTAGCTGAAATGGCATCCAAAGTATTTTCAAACCTGAACGAGACTCTGGAGGCAATAGCCTTAGACGGAGATCAAAAAGAAGTATTCAAGGTTCCAATCAGTGAGGTTGTCAGCAAGCTTTCTACACAATCCGGAATAAAATACCTCTTCCTTGACGGTATCATCACGCAGAGACTTTTAGAGGGTGCCAAAAATGCTGGAATCCAATATGTAATTGGGCACAGAGTTGCAAAGTTGACCAACTCTGACGGAATGACTCTAAAGACATTCAGTGACTTGGGTGTAGCATAGGCTTTCTAGATGACTGAACTAAAAATTCAGCACATTCTAACCCTCACACATCTTTTATCCAAAGGAGCAAAACACAACTTTGTCACAGTTACCACCGCATCATTGGGAAAAAGCATAAGAAAATCCCAACAGGCAGCATCAAAGCATTTGTTGGAACTGGAAAACAACCAATTCATAGAACGAATAATCAACGGTAGGAACATTTCAGTCAAAATTACTCCAAAAGGATTCTCTGAAATGGTCAAACTGTCGACCGTCCTCCAAAAAAGCCTCGACTCATCTCCTGCACATGTTGAGTTAAAAGGAACATTGGTTTCTGGAATGGGCGAAGGCGCATACTATATGTCCTTGAGGGGATACACCAATCAATTCAAATCAAAAATCGGATACATTCCATTTCCTGGAACATTAAATGTCAGGCTGGACAAAAAAATGCATCAAGAGGCAATCAAACAGTTCGAGTCACTTGATGGTATTCTGATCAAGAGCTTTTCTGATGGAAAACGGACATATGGGTGGGTGAAATGCTTTCCTGCCAAACTTAACCAATCAATTAACTGCCAACTAATAATTTTGGAGAGGACGCACCACGATGATTCCATAATTGAGCTAATCTCCAAAGTATGCATTAGAAAGTCGGGACGCCTAAAAGACGGCTCTAAAGTTACCATCAAGATCCCGATACAGTCTTAGCAAAAAATTGATTAACTCTATCTCAATAGATTAACTGTTGTTCAAACAAATCACCGTTGCAATCATCACTCCCGTACATGACAAAAAATCATTTGATCTTGGATTGCAATTGGCAAAGAAATTTGAATGCCCTCTATCTGTAGTTGAATGCTTTTATCAAAAGCCTCCGATGTTTCATTTCTTTGAGACTAAATCTGACAAATTAGCATTGCAAAAACGCAAGAACAAAATCAAAGGTGAGCTTGAAAAATGGGAGCGCCTTGCCAAAAAAGCTAATGTCTCAATCAAGACAAAATTCGCTTTGACTGACTCTATTGCTCATTGGGTGATTGATTACGTCAATGAAAACAAGATTGACTTGTTAATTGTTGATTATCCGAAACTGTCCTTGACTGAATCAAACCATTACAATGAAATTATCAACACAATTCATCATGATGCAAAATGTAATGTGTTGACTGCAAAACAGTGCTGATCTTAAATCCCGTGAATTGATTCACCGTATTCTTTTTCAATCTTTGAGCTAGAGCTTTCAGGAATTGGCGATTGCAACCTTGCGACATTGGCATTCAGGTTGATTCTTTTGCATCCATCTATGATGAATTTCTCTTGGTGAACTTGATCATATCCAAGTGCAATAATTTGAGGCCTCACTAGATTTACCGTCTTGAAAATGTCTTCCTCTTGTCCTACAAGGCAAAGATCTACCATTTTCAATGAATTGACCAGCTCTTGTCTTTGCTCTTGACTGTGGAGTGGCTTTCTTTTTTTCATTCTTACTGCAGTATTGTCCGTTGCAACTACGACTATGAGGACGTCGCCTAGATCTTTTGCTGCATTCAGGGTGTAAATATGTCCCGGATGGATAATGTCAAAGACTCCTCCTGCTAGAACCACCTTTAAAGAGTCTCTTCCAATCTCTGTCAGTGTTTTTCTATCTTCGTTGATCAGTTGATTTTTGATCAACTCGTCAATCTTTGAATTAATCAATGCTTCTGGGAGCCTGTTTTTTTCTTGAATGATGCTAATGGGTGATCTTCCATTCAAATTACTGACATACATTGCTGATAAGATTGATTTTTCAGATGATTCCAACACGTTTTCTCCAGCGAACTCTCTTTAATTCGTTATTTGCTCACATTTTTGGCTCTAGGCCTTTGGCTAGTCTTAGTGCATCTACCAACCCGTCCGCATACCCTATGCTCAGCACCGCCACCTCATCTTGACCATCTTCGAGGAATTTTTCTGCATCCTGAATATACAACTCTGCATTTTCCAAAATTACTTGGAATTCTTTTTGGTCTTTGTAGTATGGTGTTACTTCTTCTAGCGCCTCCCTTACCATTGGGACGTATCTTTTCATCATCTGTTTTGCAATCTTTGTTGTCTTTTCCGAATTATCCATTGGCTCATCAAGACATCTCCCAAGAATTTTCAGTGCGTCTGATTCTGTAAAATGCAGTCGACCTGTAATTATTATTGTATGTGGTGGCTTTCCAAAGTCTGTTTTCTTTAGGCTGGAAATCTTGCCTGAAACTATTGATTGATCTCTGAACCCTATTCTTGATGCAACTATTGCATATGTAGATTCGCCGATCACGTTTCTTTTTTGACTCTTTTCAGTATCTATTAGTCCAGTAAGGGCGTCTTTTGGTTCCAAAAAAAAGTCCTTGTCTTGATTATACTCTAGCAGTAGAACTGTATGGTTTCCTTCTATGATGTTTTTGTAAATGACATAGTATGGTGTGGTTAATGACTTCATCTCACTCATAATTGTTGCAATCCGTCCTAGCTTGTAGAAATGAAGGCCGCATTCACCTATCATTGAGGTAAGCGAAGATGACGCATGAATCGAATACGTCTTTATTTTTTCTTCTATTGCCCTTGTTCTTAATTCTATGTGTGTAGTTGCAATGTAAGGATCTCCGTAAGATAGCAGTACCACTTTTTTCTTTTTTGCATTCTCTAGAATCTCTTTACCGTCTTCAACCAGCCACCTTTTTGCGGGTTTGAATTCGCCGTTGGTCATCTTTTTGATTTTCTCTAAATCTGCCTTGCTGATTGGACTGGTGAATTGTTCTATGTATACAATGTCTGCTTTTGCTAGAACATCTGTAGCTTCAACAGGGATTGACTTTGAACCTGAGATTCCTAATCCTATGAACCAGAGCATTACTGAATGGTTCTATCATGTAGTCTTTTTAAATGCTGTAGTGTTTTTTTGAGGATTTCTATTCCTCTTAGATATTCCTCAATGGATACTTTCTCGTCTATGGTGTGTGCCTCATGAGGATCACCTGGGCCATAAGTCACTACTGGGATGTTCCATTGGTTGCCAATCACGTTCATGTCTCCTGTCCCTGTTTTTCTAATCAGTGTGGGTCTTGCATGCTCTATCTCCATCACTCCTAGTGTGAATGCTCTTACGAGTGGCGAATCATGTGGAGCTTCAAACGGCTCTGTTTCATCAATTATTGAATAAAATGCCTCCACCTTTCTCTTTTCTGCAATGTCTTTTACAAGTGTTGCAATCTTTTGCTCAATTGACTTGCAATTCATGTCTACTGGGATTCTAATGTCAAAAGTCGTTTCACAGTCTTTTGGTGTTACATTGTGACTTGTCCCGCCTTTGATTTCTGTAATTGTCGCAGTTAGAAGCATTCCCTTTGACTTTTTTTCCTGTCCCTCTTCTAGTCTCTCTTTGAGGTCTTTTGCAAATATCATTGACTCTTGTATTGCATTCTTTGAAAGCCATGGCGCACTGGCATGCGAACTATCTTCCACACTTATTTTGAGATTGATTGCAAGTCTGCCTTTGTATGCGATTGTGACTTGTTTTATTCCACTGGGTTCTCCGAAAATTGCATAGTCAATATCCATGTCATTTTTGACCAGGTTCTTTATTCCTGTTGCGTTTCCTTCTTCGTCCACTGCACCTACGAAGATTATTGTTCCGTTGTTGTTCTGGATTGATGCTGCTGCAAAAAGCATCGCCATCAGTGGCGCTTTTGCATCAGATGCTCCTCTTCCATAGAGTGAATCTCCTTCTTTTCTGACTTTGACTTTTCCAGGAACTACATCCATGTGACCGCAGAGAAGAATCTTTGGAGAACCTGAGCCTTTCTTTGCAATAATGTTTCCAACTTCGTCAATGTGGATGTCTTCAAATCCTAAATCATCACACTTGTCTGCAAGAAATTCTGCCATTGGTTTTTCACTCAGAGATGGGGTGTACAGTCTCAGTGCTTTTTCAAGCATCTTCACTGCAAATCGTGGTGTAACTGTAAAGTTTGTGTCCAATTCTTACTTTCTAAATCCCAAGGCGTAATTTAGCATTAAAGAAGGAATATCCACACCGCATACTCTGACAGTATTTTTGTACTCTGTTGTATTATTAACTTCATGAACGACTAGTCCTTTGTCGTCGCTTTCCATCAAATCTACTCCTACAATGTCTCCCTGGACTGCATTCTTTGCCTTTATGCACATCTCCTCCATCTCTGGTGTCACCTTGCATTCTTGAGCAATTCCGCCTAATGCCATGTTTGTCTTCCAGTTTCCATTGCCTGACGTACGATAAATTGCTGCCACTATCTTATCGCCTACCATGATTGCTCTTATGTCTCTTGGAGGTCTTTTGACAAATTCTTCCAAATAATGAATCTGATAAATTGGATACATGTTTTCCCTGCTCTCAATAATTCCTTCTGCCGAGTCTCTGTCATTTAATTTTGAAATTAGTCTTCCCCAACTCCCAACTGTTGGCTTGATGACTCTTGGATAACCCTGCTTGTCTAGTGCTTCAAGTGCTGCTTCTTTGGAAAACGCCACAGTCGCATTGGGTGTTGGCACCCCAGATTTTTTTAGTAACATGTGGGTGAAAAGCTTGTTTCCTGCAAAAATACCTGTGTTGAGACAGTTAATGACTTTGACTCCCAGTCCTTCTAGTGCTGCAGTAGAGTGCAAATTCCTATAATAACTGACACACCGCTGAATTACAATCCCATAGTCTTCTGGTTTTTTTTCTAAATCTACTGCTACTTTCTTGCAATCTACCATCTGTATGTTTATGTTGTTTTTTATTCCGGCCTCTAACAGAGCCTTTTCTTCCCAACGGATGGTATCATAAAGAATTGTGATATCGGGATTCACTGTCCCCAATCCTCGCCAACCGTCTGGGCCGGCTTGAGATGGAAACCATCTGAACCTTTCTCCAATTCAAAACTTGCGCCACATTCCGGACATGTTACGATCTCTCCTTCCAAAGCATCGCTAGGGATTGAGATATCTGCATCACATTCTTCACATTTTGACATATTCTTTCCTAATCTTCCCTCTTTATTCGTCTTTAATTATCTTTTTTTCAAGTCTATCTTCGAGTGGAATTTCAATAAGATCTCCCATTCTGAGTCCTTTGAGCCCTGCTGCAACGGCTTTGGCATTTTTGTCGTCTTTTTCCAGTCCTAGTAGCGACATTAGATATGCTGCACCTGTCTTTCCTGCCAGCTCTCCGAACACTATCTTTCTTCTATTGCCTACGGCACGGGGTGGAATGGGCTCATATGCTGCTGGGTTTCTGAGGATTGCTGCTAGGTGGGTTCCTGCTTTGTGCTTGTACGCAGAAGAGCCAACTATTGGTTTTGAGTCATATGGCTTGATTGATGTGTATTCCTCAATCAACCTTGACAAGTCTAACAGCATATCTAGTCTGAAATCATTTGGTGACTTGTAGAGATATGTCAGTGCAACCGCAACCTCTGCAAGAGGGGGAATTCCCGTCCTCTCCCCAATTCCGTCAATTGTAGTGTGAATCTGATCGACCCCTGCGTCACATGCTGCAAATGCATTTGCAAGCGCAAAACCAATGTCATTGTGCACATGTGCATCAAGTGGAACGTCTATCTCCTCTCTTACTCTCTTGACAAAATTATACATGCCTATTGGGCGAAGAATTCCGACTGTATCTGGTAGACTAATTCTGTCCACTCCTGCCTCTTCAATTGCCTTGCACACTTTGATCAAAAATTCTGGCTCTGCCCTGCTTCCATCCTCTACAGTGAATCTAATTTTTAATCCGTGAGATTTTGCATACTCTACAGTCTCAACTGCTCTTTTCAATGCCTCTTCTCTTGAAATTCTTAGCTTGTCTTTAAGATGAATGTCTGAAATTCCTAGATATGCTGCACACCATTTTGCATCGCAGCTCAATGATATGTCAATGTCTTCTTTTAATGCTCTTCCATGCGCAACAATGTCTGCCTTTAGTCCTTGTTTGATGATTGTCTTGGTTGCTTCCTTGTGATCGTTGGAAACGACTGGTGAAATCTCAATCTGATCCACCCCGAAATAGTCTAACATCCATGCAATTTGGATTCTCTGTTTGTTTGTAAATGACACTCCCGGATGCTGTTCTCCTTCTCTGAGTGTGCTGTCTAACACTCTGATCTTTTTTGGGTTTTTGTCATATGCATTGTAGATGTTTGCATAGTAATTCGGATCTTTCATTATAGAAATCGCTAACATAAATTGAGAATATAAACATATTCGTACTAAGATCGTTGAATTATGATGAGAATGATCCTATTTTAGTCAGTTATTTTGTTTATGAACCGAAAGTCGCTCTAGATTATTTTTCTTAAAATTATGACCGTGTTGGTGTCTGTTACGCCTGGAATCTTTCTTAATGCATCAATGCTGGTGTTTATTTCAGAGATGTTTGATGCGCTGATAATTGTGGTGATGTCATACTGCCCTGTGATCTCATAGACTGTTTTTACTCCGTCTAGTTTTGCAAGTTTCGTAGATACTTTGGATGTCTCTGTGGCCGAATCCACCGAGACTAGAACTATTGCACTGGTTGCATTTTCCTCACCCAATTCTAGTGTGAATTTCTTGATTGTACCATTGTCTACTAGTTGTTTTACTCTTCTTCTTACTGCAGACTCTGAGAGTTTTAGCTTTTTTCCAATGTCTACAAATGATTCTCTAGAGTCTTCTTTGAGGTACTCTATGATCTTCTCGTCTACTTTATCCTTGTACATTTAGGCTTTCTTCCTCCTTAGTAAGTACTACATCCAGTGCTTGTAAAACTTTTGTTATGTCTTCCTCTGTTATGACTAGTGGCGGTAATATTCTTAGAATGTTCCTGCCTGAATACAGCATTAAAACTCCTTCCTTCATGAGGTTCATGAGGATGTTTTTTACTTCGAATTTCAGCTCTACACCTATCATCAGGCCTTTGCCTCTGACGTCTCTTATGATCGTGTGCTTTTCTTTTAATTTCTCCAATCCCTCTCTGAATATTTTGCCCATCTTTTCGGAATTTTCAATCAACCCGTCTTCTGTTATTGCTTTTAGAGCGGCAATTCCGGCTGCACAAGAAAGTGGATTTCCGCCAAATGTGGAAGAGTGCTCGCCTTTGCTCATTGCAGCAAGTATGTCTGGTCTTACCAGGGTGGCTCCCATTGGAACTCCTCCTGCAATTCCTTTTGCAAGGCACATGATATCTGGGGCTGTGTTCCAGTGATCACATGCCCATAATCGACCTGTTCTTCCCAATCCTGCTTGAATTTCGTCAAAAATTAGAAGAATCCCTTTTTCATTGCACAGGTTTCTTACGTCTTGCAAGAAACCTTCTGGCGCTACATTGATTCCGCTTTCTCCTTGAATTGGTTCTAAAATTACAAACGCAGTGTCCTCGTCAATCACTGAACGAAGTTCATTGATATCTCCATACGTGGCATAAGACACTTTTTCCAAAAGCGGTTCGAATGCTTTTTTGTATTTTGGATTAAATGTGATGGACAATGCGCCAAATGATTTTCCGTGGTATGATCCTTTCATTGCGACCATTCCTTTTTTTCCAGTAAACTTTCTTGCAAATTTTATTGCGGCCTCTATTGCCTCGGCTCCGCTGTTGTTTAGGTGAACCTGTGTCAGCCCTTTTGGTGCAAGGCTGATCAGAGTTTCCAGAAATTCCTCCCTTGTCTTGTTGTACAGAGAGCTGTGGACTGTGATTATCTTGTCGATCTGATCTTTTATTGCCTTGTTCACTCTTTGATTTTGATGTCCAACAAGTGCTACTCCGTACCCTCCCATGCAATCAATGTATTCTTTCCCATTGACGTCCCAGACATGAGAACCGATTCCTTTCTCGATTGTAACGGGAAACCTTTGGTACAGATTCCCCATAAATTGATCTTCAGTCATGCTCTATCACAGTACAATTATCGTGAGCAATTGCTGATGATATAGGGTTTTCTTTTTGCCCGTTTGCAATGAGTGCTTCTCTCACTCCCATGTCCAGTGCTTCTGTTGAGGCCAGAATTTTCTTCTCCATTCCCGGACCTATCTTTGGTCTGATTTCTTTTGCTTCAGTCAGAGTCAATCTGTTGACTAGCTTGTCATCCATCAAAAGGCCGTCCACATTTGTGATGAATAACACCTTGTCTGCTCCGACTTTTCCTGCAACATATGCTGCGGCCCTGTCTCCATCAACATTGAGAAATTCAGATTCCTCGCTTATTGCAATTGGAGATATTACTGGAGTCAAGCCTTGTTCGAGTAGTGATTTAATAAAATCGGCGTTAATGTCTGTAATTTTGCCTGTATATCCGCCATCTATTGCCTGTTTTCGGCCTTTCTCGTTTACTATTAGCAACTTCTTTTTTCGCTCTGCTTGGATAACTCTTGCATCAACTCCTGACAATCCTATTGCATTAATTCCGTTTTTCTGGAGCATCTGGACAATTGTCTTGTTGATTCTTCCAGACATTACCATTGTAAAAATCTCTGCAGTCTCTTTGTCTGTGTATCTGCTTTTAATTCCACTTGGGGATGTGACAAACTTGGGTTCTTTACCTAGTTGCTCACAAACTTTTGTGACTTCCTTTCCGCCTCCATGAACTAAGATCACTCCTTCTGTTTGTGATACTTTTTTGATGTCTGCTATGGTTGATGGATGTAAATTATCTACTACACTTCCGCCGATCTTGATTGTGATCATTTCTAAACTGGGGTTAATGGAGTATATCTGAGACCATCCATTTCATCGAATCCACACATTACATTCATGTTCTGTATGGCCGAGCCGGCTGCCCCTTTCATGAGATTGTCTGATGCTGATATTGCAATCAATCTATGATTGTCTTCATCTATGTCAAAACCAATATCGCAAAAGTTTGAACCCACCAAGAATTTTGGATCTGGGAATTTATACAAACCTTTTTTGTCTCGGATTAATCTGACGAATCTCTCTTCTCCATATGTTTGGCGATATATTTTCCACAACTCCTTTTCGTCCATGTCTTTTTTCATGAATGTGTGGTTAGTACACAAAATTCCGCGAACTACATCTACTGCATGTGGACTCATTGATACGTGAATTTTCTTTCCAGCAATTTCGCTCAACTCCTGCTCAATCTCTCCGGTGTGTCTGTGTTTTGCTGGTTTGTATGGTCTAATGACTCCTGCTCTCATTGCGTGTGCAGTGCCCGAGCCTGATCCTGCGCCCGATGAGCCTATCTTGGAATCGACTACAATGTGTTCAGTGTCTATGAGATCATTTCGAATTAATGGTGCAAGCGCCAACATCGATGTAACTGCCATACAGCCTGGACACGATACCAGTTGGGCGTTTTTGATTTGCTCTCTGTGTAATTCTGGAACACCAAAGACTGACTTTGGCAAGTAATCTGGATGTGGGTGTTCCCATCCATACCACTTGTCATAATCTGCAGGATTGTGCAGCCTGTAATCGGCGCTTAAATCGATAACTTTGATTCCTCTGTCGTATAATGCTTTTACAATCTCTGTAGCGGTTCCATGTGGAACTGCGGTAAAGACTAGATCACATTTGTCAGATATTTTATCATAATCTAATTCGGAAAATGTTAGATCTGTAAACCCTTTCAAACTTGGCTGAATTCGGTGCAGATATTCCCCAACATGTTGTCTTGATGTAACCATTGCGATCTCTACATCTGGATGATTTACCAGCAAACGGAGTGTCTCTCCACCTACATAACCTGATGCTCCTACAACTCCTACTTTCATGATAACCATCCACGTAAGGAAGTATAATTTATTTCCTCACGTAGTTTAGGGCAAATTCTATCATTTCCCTTGGTATGTTTCGCTTAGCGACTCTTACCAAGCCCTTGAATTCTACTGTGTTGTTAACTTCATGAACTACAAGTCCGTTTTTTTGATCCTCCATCATGTCTATTCCTAAAATTCCTCCTCCCATAGCTTTTGATGCCTGGACTGCTAGATCCTCAATCTCTTTTGTGATCTCACATATCTCGGGGTCTGCACCTAAAGCAATGTTTGTCTTAAAGCCACCTGAGGATTTTCTATACATTGCGGCAATTGGGTGATCTCCCACTGTAATTACTCTGATGTCCCTTGGAGGTCTTTGCACCAATTCTTGTAAATAGTAAATTCTATCATGTGGGCTGTCTGTGATGTCTCTTATTTCAAAAATGGCATCTGTCGTGTCTTTGTCTTTTAGTGGCATTACCCCGCGTCCCCAACTGCCAATCACTGGCTTGATTACGAGCGGATATCCTACCTTGTCTATATTTTCAGATGCGCTTTCGCTTGAGAATGAAAAATATGTTTTAGGAGTTGGGACGTTGTGTTTTTTCAGTTGCAATGTCATAAACATCTTGTTTCCGCATAGGTTTGCGATTTCAAATTTGTTGAGTACTGGCATCCCCATGAACTCTAGACTCGCAGTAAAATGAAGTCCTCTAAAATAACTTACACATCTTTCTAAAACCACATCTCCAAGATCATAGTCCTCCCTCTTACTGTCGGTGTTGATCTGGGTGATTTTTGCATCAAGCATTACTGCATCGTGTCCAAGATCCGACGCCTCTTTTTGAAGCATCTTTTCTTCCGCTCTTAGGCGGTCAAACACGATACAAACTTTTGACATTACTCTCCCCAGTCTTCGCCTACGCTTTCTGCTTGTTTTAGCTCAACATTTGATCCGTCTTTTTTTGCGATTTCAAAGTCAGCACCACAATCAGGACAGGAGATGATTTCTCCTACCGAGGCATCGCCTGGGATGTTTAGTGTTGCATCACATTCTGGGCAGTTCATGTTTTTGATGACCTTTTCTTTTGTAATTTATTAGCTTCTGTTGACTGCATTCCCCACAATTCTACAAATCCTTTTGCCAATCTCTGATCAAATGTTGATTCAGTACCATATGTGGCCATGTTGTGACTGTATAACGAGTTTCTTGACTTTCTTCCGACAACTCGGAGGCTTCCTTTGAAGAGCTTTATCTTTACGGTGCCTGAAACTGACTTCTGGGACTCTTCTATGAATCCGTCTAGATCCTGTTTTAGCGGATCCTGCCATAATCCAGAATATGCAAGGTATGCCCACTCGTCATCGATTATTGATTTGAATTTGTTTTGGTGTTTTGTGTGGACCATCTTCTCTAGATCAGTATGTGCCTCAATGAGGCATAATGCGCCTGGTGTCTCATAGACCTCACGTGATTTTATTCCGACAACTCTGTCCTCAATATGATCAATGATTCCCACTCCGGCACTACCTGCCTTTTTGTTTACATACTCGATTAATTTTATTGGGTCTAGTTTTTTACCATCAACCTCCACTGGTACTCCTTTTTCAAATTTGACTTCCATGTATGTTGGTTTGTCTGGAAGATTTTTTGTTTTGACCCAAATGAATGCATCATCTGGCGGTTCATTGTAAGGATCCTCTAACACTCCCCCTTCTATTGCACGCCCCCACAAGTTTTGATCAATGCTGAATCTTTTTGCAACACTGTCGATTTCAATTCCGTGTTTCTTTGCAAATTTTAATTCAGTAACTCTATCCAGGTTTTTATCCCGAATTGGTGCAATAATTGGCAAATCAGAACCAGAACGCAGTGTGATGTCAAATCTTACTTGGTCATTTCCTTTTCCAGAACACCCATGCGCAAGCGAGTCCACATTTTCTTTTTTAGCTATTTCCAATACTTTTTCAGCAATGAGTGGTCTTGCAAGTGCCGTTGCAAGACAATATTTTTTTTGATATAATGCGTTTGCTTTTATTGATGGAAAGATATACTTCTCTACAAACTCCTTTCTTGCATCTATGTTATAGTGTTTTTTTACTCCGAGTTTTTTTGCTTTGGATGCAATCTTTTTTTGATCATCTCCTTGTCCGACATCAACTGTAACTGTAATTACATCCATGTCGTGTTCTTCTTGAAGATATTTTACAACAACTGAAGTATCTAAGCCTCCAGAAAATGCAAGAATTCCTTTTTGAGTCATAAAACACATTCCCCGTTGTATTTTGGAATTTATCTTTTGTGTTAGGCTGAAAATTCTGAATAATTTTTGAAAATTTTCTCACTAGCTCAAGCTAAAATTCGGTGATTATTTAACCTCCGAATATAACGGTGTTTTATGAAAATTGGATCTGCAATACTGGCAGGAATTGTGGCATTGATCATTCTGTCTGTGGTTGGAATTGTTTCAACCTCTGATGAATCTAGGCATGAAAATACAATCAGAGTGGCATATTTTCCAAACATTGGTCATGCAGTTCCGGTCATTGGAGTGGAAAAAGGGATCTTTGAAAATCAGATAGGGCCTGATGTAAAAATAAAATCAATGTTGTTTGATAGCGGCCCTCAGGTAATTGAATCGCTGTTTGCAGGTTCTGTTGACATTGCATATGTGGGGCCGGGTCCTGCAATTAATGGATTTTTAAAATCTGACAATCACAGTGTAAAGATTCTCTCTGGTGCTGCAAGTGGCGGCGCAAGTTTTGTCATTCATCCAAACTCTGTGATTCTTTCTGCATCTGATCTTCCAGGCAAAAGAATTGCGGCACCTCAAATTGGAAACACGCAAGATGTCTCTCTGCGAAATTATTTGACTGAACATGAGCTAAAACCAGCTGAAAAAGGTGGCTCTGTTGTTGTATTGAACATTGCAAATCCTGACATCTACACATTATTTGCAAAAGGGGAGATTGATGGTGCATGGGTTCCAGAACCCTGGGCGTCTGTTCTCGTACAGGATTTGGGCGGTCAGAGGTTGTTTTATGAAGAGGAACTCTGGCCTGACAAAAAATTTGCGTCAGTAGTATTGATTGGCAGAGAAGAGTTTGTAAATGAAAATCCTGAATTAATAAAAAAATGGCTAGACTCTCATCAACAAACAGTTGACTGGATAAATGAAAATCCTGAAGAAACCAGATTTGTCTTTAATCAATTTATGAAAAAACATCTTGGAAAACCGTTGGCTGATTCTATTATTGATGAGTCACTATCTAATTTAGAAATTACATCTGATCCTATTCCTGACTCTATAATGACATTTGCTCAGCGGGCAGATTCTTTAGGATATCTTGGACGACATGGATACAACTTGGATGGTATCTTCCTTGACATAAATTCAAATGCCCAATCACCGGAGGTTTTATCACCACATGACAAAACTTGAAGCCAAGAACATTGTGAAATATTTCAAGCATGATAGCCACCAACTCAAGGCGCTGGGTGGCGTGAATCTCGAGATTGATGACGGCGAGTTTGTCTGTCTTGTTGGTCCCTCTGGATGTGGAAAATCGACGTTTCTTCGAATTGTGGCTGGACTGGAAACTCCTGATGAAGGTCAGATTCTATTTGATGGAAAGCCTGTGACTGCAACTGGCCCTGAGAGAATTATGGTGTTTCAGGAAGGTGCTCTTTTCCCGTGGCTCCGAGTTCAGGACAATGTGGAGTTTGGATTGAAGATGGCAGGGATTCCAAAAGAAGAACGCTCTCAAATCTCAAAGAGATACCTTGACATGATGCAGCTGACAAAGTTTGCAAACTCTTACACCTACCAGCTCTCCACCGGGATGAAGCAAAGGGTAGCTATAGCACGAGCTCTTGTGATGGATCCTGATGTGTTGCTGATGGATGAGCCATTTGCAGCACTTGATGCACAGACAAGGGATCTGCTTTTAGTTGAAATGCAGCTAATCTGGGAAAAAACAAAAAAAACAATATTGTTTGTTACCCACAATGTCTCAGAAGCCACAGTACTTGGAACAAAGGTTGCAGTGTTTAGCAACAGGCCTTCTAAAATTAAGAAATTAATCCCCATCAATTACAAAAGACCGCGCTTAGCTGAGGATGAAAACCTCTTGCCGTTACAGCAAGACATTCTTTCTGAATTAAGACCTGAGGTAAAGAAGGGATGACACAATGAAGGCCAATATCATACTAAAGAAAATTGCATTTTACATAATCATTGTTGCTGTATGGCAAGCTATTTCGATGACCAACGTATGGCCAAGCAACATCTTTCCGTCCCCATATGAGGTAGGTGAAGACCTAGCGTACACTGCAGCAGACGGAAGTCTGTTTTTTGGAATAGGCACCAGTATCTTGAGGCTGTTGGTGGGTCTTGCAATTGCAATCGGTGGAGGCATTGTACTTGGAATATTTATGGCTCGGGTGGAAGTTGTTAATCAGACGATTGGCTCTCTTGTTCTGGGTTTGCAGTCAATCCCGTCTGTTGCATGGGTTCCACTTGGAATACTTTGGTTTGGACTTACTGATGCCGGGATTATTTTTGTCACTGCAATTGGCGCGATATTTGCTGTCACCATCAACACATACACTGGAGTCAAAAATATCAACCCTCACTTTATCGAGGCTGCTAGGAATATGGGTGCAAAGGGGACACAACTAGTTACCAGCGTTTTGATTCCTGCTGCATTTCCATACATGATTTCAGGCTTTAAACAAGGGTGGGCATTTGCATGGCGAGGCGTAATTGGTGCAGAGCTCCTGTTCTCCTTTCTGGGTCTTGGGTTCTTGCTCAATGTGGGGCGTCAGCTAAACGATGTATCTCAGGTTATTGCAATAATGCTGGTAATCATGATAATTGGCGTTGTAATTGACGGTGTCATCTTTAAGAGACTTGAGGACAAGGTGATGTCTCGTTGGGGTTTGAGATAATCTTCAGCTGTTTTTAATTTCTTGGTCGATTTTTAGTGATACTGCAAATGCGCATATGATTATGACAATTGCAAAATACATCACTGCAACATAGTCAAATACAAATGCAATTCCTCCAGCTATTGCAGGCCCTATTACCGTGGAAATGGAAACAGTAGAGCTGAAGATGCCTGTCGATGTTGATCGCGGGTTGTTTTCCATCAGGTGAAAGTTTCCACCAATAAACAAAAATGCCCATGTGCCTCCAACCAATGCCATAAATGGCATTGCCATCCACCAATCTGTGATCAATGACAGTCCAACAAATACAAATGTGGTGCAGCCAATGCCGATCTTAAACTTTGAAACATTTGAAATTTTTATTTTACTTGCCATCAGATTCATCAGGGCAAACGCAGTCAATGTGTTTGCAACATATACGATTGAAATCTGGTACAGCTCTGCCCCAAATTGCTCCATCAACATCAATGGAAGGATTGTCCATACTGATGACGCGCCAATGTGCCTTAGGAGTAGGGATGAGAATAGGAACTTGTTTTTCAAAATAACTTTTTTCGTGGTTCCCGGTTCAAGTTCCTTGGCTTGTAGCGTATTTGGCATCTTTAATGTGAACAAAAACCCAATTAGAAACGACACTGCACTTATTATGAAAATTAATTTCACGTCATTTGCAAAGCCTGCAGCTGCAGTACCTGCAAACCACCCCAGTGCATGAAACGAAATTACCGTGGCCGCGCGCTTTTTTACGTCATTTGCCTCATAGGCGTACGTGATCATCGCTGGAATCATTATTCCGCTTGCAACCCCTGCTGCAATCCTGACTAGAAATAACAGCGATATGTCTTCTGCAAAATAATGCAGCCCGAAAGTTATGGCACATCCAATAAACCCGATTCTTATGAATTTGAGCCTGGTTCCTTTCTTGTCTGAATGCCTTCCAAAGTAAATTTCTGAGAGGATCTGCGCAAAACTAAACGATGCAACAATCAACCCTATCTCAAAAATAGAATCTGTTACCCCTTTTGCAAAAATGGGCATGAAGACAAATACTATGGAAATGCCAGCATGTTGAAAAAAAGTAGCACTACGAACTAAATTATTCAGCTGAACCTTTTGCATAAATGTACAGATTATTTCATACAACCTAATTTCAACATACGTATAATTCCCCTGATTGAAATGATGATCTTTCTCAAAAGAGTTAAACTCTCTGGAATCTTCTCAAAAACAAATTGACTGAAAAAGAACCGTTCTTAGATGCGCTTAAAAAACGAATTTTGCTTTTTGATGGCGCAATGGGAACTGAAATTCAAAAATATAATCCAAAACCGGAAGATTTTCCAAATAACCAAGATGGATTCAATGACGGTTTGGTTATTACTCATCCTGATTGGATAAAACAAATTCACAGAAATTATCTGGATGCTGGCGCAGACTGTATTGAAACCAACTCGTTTGGTTCTAACAAAATAAAGCTTGACGAGTATGGTTTTGGTGATCAAACAGTAGAATTTAACAAAAAAATTGCGCAGCTTGCAGTTGACGTTTGCTCCGAATATGCTGACAAGCCAAGGTATGTGATTGGCTCAATGGGCCCGTCTGGCTACCTTCCAAGCTCAAACGATCCCGATTTGGGTCAAAAACCTCTTGATGAAATCAGAGATGCATTTGAACTCCAAGCTGAGGGGCTGATTCTTGGCGGGGTTGATGCATTACTAATTGAAACAAGCCAGGATATCTTGGAAGTCAAACTTGTAATTGAGGCATGTCATGATGCTATGAAAAAAACTGGAAGAAAGGTTCCAATCATTGCAAACACAACACTAGATCAATACGGCAAGATGCTACTTGGCACGAACATCCAGGCCGCATATACCACCGTCTCTGATATGGGCATTGACGTGTTTGGATTGAACTGCTCTACCGGACCAATAGAGATGACTCCCAGCGTGCAATGGCTTGATGAGCAAAATGAGCATAATATTTTGGTGGTTCCAAATGCAGGGATGCCTGAAAATCAGGGGGGTCATGCAGTATACAAAATGACTCCTGAAAAGATGGCAGGTGCCTTGGGTGATTTTCTTAAACAATTCAAAAAAGTTCGAATAATTGGCGGCTGTTGTGGAACAAACCCGCAACACATTGCTGCATTACGCAAAGTAATTGACGAAAAGGCCAACTCTGCCGAGGGTTAAGTATTTAGAAAAACTTGGATACTCCATTACGTTGACAGTTCCTAGAGTTAGCTCTGCACTAAAGGCCGTAGACCTCAAGCAAGTTCCTGCACCTCTAATCATCGGAGAGAGAATAAACACGCAGGGTTCGCGCAAGGCCAAACAGATGGTCCTAAATGATGATTATGACGGTCTTGTGGACTTGGCAAGAGCTCAAGTCGAGGACGGGGCTCACTGTCTTGATGTCTGCGTGGCAACAACAGAACGCTCTGATGAACGTGAGTTTATGTTGAATCTTGTAAAACGACTGAGCTTGGAAATTGATGCACCACTAGTAATTGATTCAACAGATCCTGCAGTCATCGAAGCAGTAGTCAGGCAGATTCCTGGAAGGCCGATTATCAACTCCATCAATCTTGAGGGCGACGGAAGCCGCTTTGAGAAACTTGCCCCAATCATGGCAAAGTACGGGTTGCCTGCAATTGCATTGTGCATTGGCCCCAAAGGGATGGCAAAAACACCTCAAGAAAAACTAGAGACTGCAGAGTTGCTCTTTGAAACAGGAAAGAAGTACGGTCTTAAAATTGAGCAATTTATTTTTGATGTTCTGACATTTACACTTGCCACAGGCGAGGATGAATTTCTTGATGCTGGCAAGAATACTCTGGAAGGGATACGTCTGGTCAAGGAAAGATTTCCAAACTCCTTTACAACTCTGGGACTGAGCAACATCAGCTTTGGCCTTGTTCCTTATGCGAGAAAAATTCTAAATTCTGTATTTCTATACCATGCAGTAAAGTCCGGATTGGACACTGCAATAGTTAATGCAAAAGAGATAATTCCTTATGGCGAAATTGATCCTGCAGAAAGGAAGCTTGCCGAAGATCTAATCTTTAACACTCACCCAAATGCCCTCTCTGAGTTGATTTCATATTTTGCAAAGACTGGGTCTCAAGGCAGCAGTGCATCTAAAAAAGTTGATGTTGATCCTTTGTGGCCTCCAGGAAAGCGAGCCAATTTCAGAATTGTAAACCGGCTCAAAGACGGAATTCAAAATGATGTGGTATCTGCAATTGCTGAGAAGATTGGCAAAAATGAGATCATTGTAAATAATGCGGGTGTCTTGTCCCTTGATGCTCTACCTGAAGTGACTCATGATGGCGCAATCAGGACTCTAAATGAGGATCTGCTTCCTGCAATGAAGGAGGTAGGTGACAAGTTTGGTTCTGGAGAACTGATTTTGCCATTTGTACTAAAATCAGCCGAATGCATGAAGGCTGCAGTTGGAGAGCTGGAAAAATACCTCGTAAAAGAGGAGGGCTCTAGCAAGGGAAAGCTCGTCCTTGGGACTGTTTATGGTGATGTTCATGACATTGGAAAAAATCTTGTAAAGACAATCTTTCAGAATAACGGGTACACTGTTTATGATTTGGGCAAGCAAGTTCCATTGCAAAAATTTCTTGAAAAAATTGATGAGGTAAATCCTGACGCAATCGGACTCTCTGCACTCCTTGTGTCTACCTCAAAGCAGATGCAATTCTTTGTAGAGCATGCTAGAAAAAACAACATGAGTATACCAATCTTGTGCGGTGGTGCTGCAATAAACAGCAATTACATAAATCGAATCGCAAAAGATGGTGGAATTTACGAACCAGGTGTGTTTTATTGCAATACCATGTTTGAGGGATTAAAAACGATGGATGCATTGGTATCAGATCAAAAAACCAAGCTCTTGGCTGACTGGAGGACAAAACTGGAAAACTGGAAAGAAAAGTCTGCACCAGTAGTTGATACTGCCAATCTCCCAAGAAGTAGAATCAAACCTGTAGACCCACCAAATGCTCCTGTCATGGGCAGACCAATTCGACTAAAAGGCGAGCAAATCAAAATGAGTGAAGTCTGGGAGATGATTGACAAAAAATCACTTTTCAAGCTGTCTTGGGGGTTGAGGGGAAAGGCTGGTTCTGAATCAGAGGCTGATCATGAAACCCTTCTTAATGAATGGAAGATTCGAATAATTTGCGAGAAACTCTTCGAGCCTGAAATCGTTTATGGGTATTTCAGGTGCCACAACAAAGATGGAAAGTTAGTCGTTGAAAACACAAACGGTGATGCGGTTGAATTTGATTTTCCGCGCTCTACGAAATCTCACCATTTGTGCTTGACTGATTATTTTGGCAGCGATGATGTTGTTGCATTTCAATCAGTGACTGTGGGAAACAGGGCTGCCGAAATTATTGAAACCTGGAATAAAGAAGACAAGTATACTGATGCTTACTATCTGCATGGCTTGGCAGTTGAGGTTGCAGAGGCATTGGCCGAATGGACTAACCGAAGGATCAAATCTGAATTAAATCTTGGTACAAAAGGTGGCCTTAGATACAGCTGGGGATTTCCAAGCTGTCCTGATGTTGCGCAACACCATCTAGTGTGGAAGTTACTGGAACCTGAGAAATCTGGAATGACTCTGACCGAGTCTGGACAAATAATCCCAGAGCAATCAACTGCGGCAATAGTTGTCCATCATCCGGAATCTGAATATTTTGTACTCTAGATTTTTTTTAGTGTCTCTTTTGCAAATGCAAAATCACTCGGTGACGTGATTAGCGCATCGCCTGATATCTGGTGAATTTCTTTTATGAACTCTGCAGGGTTGTCCTTATACTCTGACCAATCGAGATTCAAAAATTTTGCCGAGCCCTCATTCTTCTCTGAAGGAAGCAAAATACATGGTATGACCCTAAATCCCTGCAGCCTTAATTTTTCTGAGATTCTCTTGACTTGCTGGGATGAATGAATTACCTGGGTCATAAAGCCTGACGGTGCAGCTGCAATTTTTTTTTGGATTTTTTCAAAGTTTGGGTTGCTAGGAAGAGAAAGAAACAATTTTGCCTTTCCGGAAAACTCGGTCTTGTTTATGTCCTGTACCACCTGACTTGGAATCAATCCTGAATCATATGGGTTGTCCTTTGAGGGATCCCCTTTTAGAATCAGTATCCCGTCCAGCCCTAGTTCCAGTGACTTTTTTACAATCTCTTTGATTGCATTCATGTCCCTATCTCTTACGCGCACACTGATGGTGATTTGTAAATGTGGGTGATTGGCTTTGAGGATGCTTCCGGTGGTTAATGCAGACACTCTTCTGGTTCCTAAAACTGAATCAGTAACATGGATGCCTCCGCAAAGATGGCTTATCTCTGACACCCTTTGCTGCAGTCTCTCTAGTGATTCCTTGACCTCCACGCTAGACTCGTCCATACCGTCTGGAATCTTTGGCGGATTTATCTCGTAGATTACGGTCATAATGGATCTCCGAATTAACTTGGTTAAAACCTTTGAATGATTAAATTCAATAACAATAATTTATTTTATGACTACAGTGTTTCTGGAAAAAATAAAATCCGTACTAACAACAAATCTAAATCTCAATCCTACCATTGATGAAAAGAATAGGATCGCATCCGTGCTAATTGTAATTTATGGCAGTGAGCCTAAAGTTTTGATGACAAAAAAATCACAAATTCTAAAAATCCATGCAGGTGAGATTGCATTTCCTGGAGGCAAATTTGAATCTCAGGACAACAATCTACTTGAAACCGCGCTAAGAGAATCTCGTGAAGAAGTAAATCTGAGCATTAGACATGAGCATGTGGTTGGACAGCTGACTCCTGTCACTACTCTGAACTCTAAATTTACCATCTATCCATTTGTTGCAGTTGTCAGGCGCTTGCCACGACTCAAAGATAATTTTGAAGTTGAAACAATTTTGAACATTCCTCTTTTGCCACTACTGCATACAATGGCCCCTGATTCTGATCCTTTGCATCAATCCATTCAAGAAATGTATACGTTCACTTTTGGAGGCCATTTGATTTGGGGGGCGTCAGCTAGAATGCTAAAACAAATTTGTGACATCTTTAGCAAAAACAATCTGCTGTAAATCCAATAAGGCTATCATGGCGGCAAATGTTGAGATTCATTTAAAAAGAGCTCTTCGTGCCTGAAAACTTATGGCTGCACGCAAGTCATCTCCTAGAAAGATCCGTCTGCTGAAGAAGACTAGACAAACTTCCCCAGTACCTGCGTGGATTATTCTAAGGACAAAGAGAACTGTCAGAACAAACCCAAAACGTAGGGCTTGGAGATCAACAGATGTGGAGGTAGGATAGATGTCTCAGGAACTAGAGCGAGTATACACTATCAATCTTGGCAAGGCATTGATTTCACAAAGCCAGCACAGGGCAGTCAGGGCAATCAATATGATTAAGGAATTTGCGCGCCATCACATGAAGATTGAAGACATTAAAATCGAAGAAGATCTTGCCCATCAAATTTGGTCCAAGGGAGTACGTAATCCTCCAAGAAAAATCAGAGTCAGAATGAGTAAAACTGACGAGGGTTATGTCTTGGTGTCTCCATATGATGAGGAAGTTGAAGATTCAAAGAAAGAATCAAAGGAGACCAAAAAAGAAACCAAGAAAGTAGAAGATAAAGTAGAGCCAGCTAAGGAGGCTACAATCGAAGACAAATTAGAGTCAACAAAGGAAATTCAAGCAGAAGATAAAGCAGAACCAACAAAAGAATCTACAAAGAAAGAGCCATCCAAGACTCCAAAGAAAGAAGCAAGCAAAGAATCTACCAAAACACCAAAGAAGGCAAAGCCATCTAAATCAAAATAAGATACTCTCAATTTTAAAAATTAAAAGTTAAATTTTATTCTAATTGGTACAAGTCAAGTTTGCAATCAATGCTGCAATCTGGGTTTGTCCAGTCAAGCATGTTCTCTTTTGGAATCATTCCAAGCGGATCGTAATTGTCAAACTTTGTTATTCCTTGTACTGATGACAGCATTACTACTTTGGATTCTTCTGAAGAGCCAAAAGTCATGTCCATCTGTGATTCCTGATTTAAGACGCCTCTTGTCAAACTAGTTATTGAGTTTAGCACTCCTACTGGAACGTTGTTGCCCCCAACTACATGGATAATTGAGCTCTTGATGGAGTCTGGGGATGCGTCTCCGTACAGCATTTTTAGCGAATCTCTAAGTGATTCTTCTATGTTTTGACCTTCCTTGCTTGTAGATATGATGTTTGTTTCAGATGAAATCTCAGTCGATGCTAATGAATTCACTATGTGCATTACTGCATCATTTGCAATTTTATAGCATTGTTTTGGACTCAAGTCCGGATTGTTCTCAAGTAGGGAATCATTGTCTAATACAATTGTGCATTGGGAATCTTCTCTTATTCTCTTTAGAGATACGCCTGCACTGAAAATCCTGTCTTTTTCAAATTTGAATGGCATTATTGCAAACGAAATCAGCCCCTTGTCTGACTCTTTGCAGATTTCTGAAATTACTGGGGCTATTGCCGAGCCTGTCTTTCCTGCCATGTTGGTCATCAAGACAATGGTTGCATATCCTGAAATCTTTGATTTGATCTCATCAAATTCCTTGTATGTTGAGCCTCTGATTAATTGAACTGATGGATTTACTACCGAATCCGTTGAAATCTTGATTGTGTCGCAGTCTGATGGTAGGTCTTTTTGGTCATTGCTGATTGCTAGACAATCTGAATTTAGAGCATATTTTGCATGTGTTGCTAATTTTGAGCCTGCGCCGCCCACGCCTACAACTAAGATCGGCTCTTTTACTTGAAAACTCATTTCAAGTGGTATTCTATGATTTGGATAAAAAACCTTCTTACGTTATTTTTATCAAATCTTCGATCGAAAAAAATTAGCTTACGATCTTTCCAGTCAAGCTGCTGGTGGATGCACCTATGATTTCGATCGCATGAGTCTGACCGATCTCCACGTCATCTCTTACAAAGACTGGCTTGTATGCAAAATTTCTTCCCTTTATGCCCTCATCTGTCTTTTCATTGAACAATACCGCCCCTTCCCATCCGATCCATCTTTGGTTGTTTTCTAGGGTTATCTTGTTTATCATGTCAAATACCGCCTTGCTTCTCCTTTTTACCTCTGCGACATCGATTTGCTCCCATTCTGCAGCCTCGGTTCCTGGCCTTGCGCTATACCTTGAGAGGTTCACTACATCTGGCCTTGTCTCTTCAAGCAGTTTTACGGTTTCTGCAAAGTCCTCGCTTGTTTCAGATGGAAATCCAACTATGATGTCAGTTGAGATTGTAAATTCTGGGAATCTTGCTTTTGCTTTCTTGACAATCTCCCTGTATGTTCCTGACGTGTGCCCTCTTTTCATGTCGTGTAATACTTTGTCACTGCCGCTTTGAACAGGAATGTGGAGAAATTTGTAGACTTTGTCGTTATCAAATGACTCAATGAGCCTTTCTTTGATTCTTGGCATGTACATGGGGTTCATCATTCCAACTCTGATTCTGAAATCATGTGGAATCTCTGATACTGCATCTACCAATGCTGGCAAGTCTGTTCCAATGTCAAACCCATAACAGCCATTATCCGTTGATGTCAGCCATACTTCCTTGCACCCTTCGCTTATCTCGGTTTCAACCTGTCTTACTATGTCTCCTATTCTGTAACTTGTCAGGTCGCCTTTTGACAATTTTGTCTGACAGAAAGTACATTCACTTAGGCAGCCGCTTGCAATCTCTACAATTCCTACTGCTGGGTTTAATCTTACTTTGGGCAATCCCACCTTGGACAAGTCCGAGTCCTCAAGGGCTACTGTTTTTCTCCCTTTTAGTGTCGAATCGATTACCTGCAGTGTCTTTCCTAAAGAGTTTGGCCCAAGCAGGCTTGCATTTTCCGTGAACCTCTCCACGGTATCCTTTTCTGTTTTTGGCAAACAGCCAGCTACGACCAGTGGTTTTTTCTTTAGCGATTTTATCCGGTGTATCATCTTGTTTGCAGTTGCATCTTTTACTGAACACGTAACGACAATGTTAAGATCCGATTCTGAGGAACTATCCACCAAAGTGTGGCCACCATTTACTATCAACCCTGAAATCATCTCCGAGTCTGCAAAGCTGGCAGAACATCCGTATGCTTCTACGAAAATCTTTGCCATGATTTATCCAAACAGGGAATCGATTTCTTTGTTGCTCATCAAATTCTTTGAAACAACCAACTCACGTATGGTCTTGCCAGTTTTGAGTGACTCTTTGAACAGTTCTGCAGATTTCAGATATCCTATCTTTGGCGTAAGCAATGTCACAATGACTGGGCTGTTTTCGATGTCTTTTCGCAGCTTTTCTTTGTTTGCAGTCAGTCCGTCAATTAGATTTGCAGAAAATATTGGAAAGAAGTTCTTTATCATGTCTGTTGACTCTAAAACCGACTTTAGCATTCCAGGCAGCATTACATTTAGCTCAAACTGTCCGCTTTGTGCCGCGTAAGCCACTGCAGTATCATTTCCAATGATGTTAAAGCAGATCATGTTCATGCATTCCGCCAGAGACGGGTTTACCTTTCCTGGCATGATTGATGATCCTGCATGGACTGCTGGTATTCCCAATTCTGACAGTCCTGCAATTGGACCTGATGCCATCAGCCTTATGTCATTTGCAAGCTTTCCTACTTCGAGGGCCAAATTTCTTAGTGCACCTGATGCATTTGCAACAGCAAATTTACTCTGCAAGCCATGTTGCATGTTTCTTTCAGGTTTTAATGATAATTTTGAAATCCTTGCAAGCTCTTCAATTGCAATTTTTCTGTATCCTTTTGGCGTGTTTGCACCAGAGCCAACGGCTGTCCCGCCTAGAGCTACATTCTGTAGCTCTTTTTGAGACTGAACTATTGCATCTCTTGCCTTTGTAATTGAAGTGACATATGCTGCAAACTCACTTCCCAATGTTACGGGGAGTGCGTCCATCAAATGCGTTCTGCCGATTTTCTTAAACGAGGCAAACTGCTTTGCTTTCTTGTTTAATGATTTTATTAAAACATCGATGGCTGGAATGGCTTCTTTTAGATTCATCAAAATTGCAACATGCATTGCAGTTGGATATGTGTCGTTACTTGATTGTGACATGTTTACATGATCATTTGGATGCAAGTGTTCATACTGGCCCTTCTTTTTGTGTATTGTTTCCAGCGCCACATTTGCAATTACCTCATTTGTGTTCATGTTAAACGCCGTACCTGCTCCCGAGTTTATCATGTCTACTACAAACTGGTCCACATACTTTCCTGCCAAAATTTTGTCACATGCTAGAATAATTGCCTTGCCACGTCTGGTATCTATTGTCTTTGTTTTCATGTTTGCAACTGCGGCTGATCGCTTTATCATTACAAAAGATTTGATGAGGTTTTCATGTGCGGGGTTTCCTGTTACGTGGTATTGTTTGATTGCCCTACCTGTAAATGCTCCATAGTATGCATCTGCAGGAATCTGGACTTTGCCCAGTGAATCCTCGTCTAGTCTGAATTTCAAGTCGCTTCTCATATTTTTTCCCCATTATTCATTCTTTTTCTGAAAAAATCATAAATTCACAACCATCACAAATAACAATTATTATATAGGATCCACTAGTCACGTGACTTAATGAATAAGCGTGTTAGTATGCTCTTTACTATTGCAGCAGTCGCTGTAATGGGAGCAACCTTATTCGGAAGCACATACACACAAACCCAAATTGCAGGTCAATCACTAGATTCCTCTAAAATGGATGTCGATGTCTTTGATCACATACGCAATATGGGTGGTTTGCAGCTTGTAATGCCTGAAGCATTCGGAGAAGTTGATTGTGGTGCATTATCTAGCTCTGGACGCAAAGTCGTAGAGTTTGATCTTACTGGAGAAAGTGTCACCCTCCCAATCATGGGCGGTAAAACTTTCAACGCCATGACCTTTAGTGGACAGGTCCCAGGACCAACACTTAGGGTTACTCAAGGCGATGTTGTAAAGATGACACTCACCATTCCAGCAGATGAAGTTACTGGTCACGGTAACGATATGCACGCATCTCAAATGTCAGCAAGCTACTTTGAATCCGTTAATCCGGGTGAAACAAGTCAGTACTGCTACATTGCTGAAGCTGCTGGTATCTTCAAGTACCATTGTTCTGGTGTCAAACTAATTGGTATGGACCAACACGTTCTTTCCGGCATGTACGGAATTGCAATTGTTGATCCAATCGATGGATACAAGAAATTGATGGTAGAGAAGACCTCAGTAAGCAATGGCAAGGTATCCCTTGACAGACAATTCTACGATGCAGACGCATTAGAGTTCCAACTCCAATACAATCAATTGTACCTTACACCTGAAGGCAACTATGATGCAGGAGCAATGTTCCAGCACCACAACACTGCCACAGTTGTAAATGGAATGCAATTTGGTTATGTACCAAACATGGCTCACAACTTACTCGTTAAAGGCGATGTAAACAAGAACATCTTTGTTGCACAACCATGGAATGGACTTGAACACAAGCAATACCAGTCTCAACCCTTATTTGTTGAAACTGATCAACATGTAAGACTCTTTGTAGAAAACCAAGGTAACGAACCAGTCTTCTTCCACATTGTTGGAGAAATCTTGGACAGAGTTACACAAGGCAACAGAGTACAATCCGCAGCAACTGAAACATGGTTACTCGGTGGCTCACAAGGAATGATTGTTGACTTGGTATTTGATGAACCAGGTGCATACGCAGCAGTAAATCATGACTATGCAGCAATTTACACAGGTGCAGCTACAGTATTTGTAGCAGGTGATCCATTCGGATTAAACCCCATTCTAGTAGAGAAAGGAGTTATCCCAGCACCAGTTGCCTCCTATGCATACGCATTGGGCAACCCAAGTGATGCCGTCCCACCAATGGGAAAGAACAGCATTGCACATCCTGCAATCAATATTCATGGTTTATACACTGATGAAGTAGCTTCTGAAATGCAAGCAAGCGGCGATTATGTCGCACTATGGGAAGTAATTCCTGTGGTCGCAGAAATGCTTTCTTGATCAAATAACATTTCTTTTTCTTTTTCTTATCTTATTGAATTATATTCTGTAAGTATTTTCTATTGTCATGGGATTTGACGATTCTGTTTTAATTTGTGACGAGGTGGACTCGATCCTGATTAAAATTCTTGAAGACAATGGTTTGAAGATATCATACGAGCCGAAGATCTCTCCACAGGAAATTGTTGAAAAGATTTCAAATTATAATATTGTAATTGTAAGAAGCAGGACCACTATAACAAAAGAGATGATTGACAAGGCAGAAAAATGCAAGATAATTGCCAGAGTTGGCGTGGGCCTTGATAATGTTGATCAAGAAGCTGCAAAGGCAAAAAACATCAGGGTGATAAATGCAGTGGAAGGTGCAATGAATGCGGTTGCAGAGTTGGTTCTGGGTCTGATGCTCTCGCTGGCAAGACAGACTGCGCGGGGTGACAGGGCGATAAGAAACGGCCAATGGCTCAAAAGTGAACTAAAGGGAACAGAGCTCAAAGGGAAATATCTTGGAATCATTGGGATTGGCAACATTGGGAAAAGACTGGGAAGACTTGCAAGGGCATTGAATATGAACATAATTGGCTATGATGTAATTCCAATAGATGAAGAGTTTTCAAAAGAGGTTGGGTTGATGAAGGCTGACTTGGACACATTACTGCAAAGCTCTGACTATGTCTCAATTCATGTCCCATTGCTTGACTCTACATATCATCTGATTGATGCCAAGAAAATCAGCACCATGAAAAAGACTGCAAAAATAATCAATACCTCGCGTGGCGGTGTGGTAGATGAGGATGCACTTTATGATGCCTTGAAGGATGGCAGGCTTGGCGGGGCTGCTCTTGATGTGTTTGAGAAGGAGCCTGCAATTGGGACAAAGCTAGCCGAACTTGACAACGTAATTCTGACTCCTCACATTGGTGCTCAGACAAAAGAGGCTCAGTCTTTGGCAGCAAATGTGATTGCTGAAAAAATCATACAGATTCTCAGAGGCGTAATCTGAAAAATCACTTTGTATTCCCCTAAGTTTAAAAATAACTAAAAAAGCTTGACCTGTACGTGATTAAATCTCGTCTCATTCTCTTTAACGGGGATTTCGGGGTTTACATTACGTGTTGAAAAACCAAGATATGGAAAAAATGCAATCAGAAAGAATCAGAATTCCAAATACGAGCACACTGCTCAAAATCTCACTGGGCTTGATTATTGTTGCAATTATTTCATCTGCGTTCGTCTATGCTGAAACCTTGTCTATTTCAGTTGGTGGAAAATCGTACAACGTTGATTATGTTGGAGATGGCGTGTCTGTTCTTGGCATGGAGGCTGATCTTGATTTTATCTCTCTGATTATCTCAGTTGATGTTACTGGTTCTCCTGGAACTTTGGATATTACATTTAATCGAAGCTTTTTTGATTCTAAATTTAATGGCAATGATGAGGACTTTATTGTATTGATTGACGCTGATGAGGCATCGTTTTCTGAAATTTCAACAACTGCTCACAGTAGAACTTTGAGCATTGTGTTGCCTGCCGGAACAGAGGATGTTGAAATTATTGGCTCCGTGTTTGGTGCTACTGGAGAACCAGAACCAATCGAGTCAGACCCAGATCCTGAACCTGTGGAAAAAGAGATTCCCGCATCATTTGTTGATCCAACTAAAGACCCAAAGTCATACGTTCAAAGATATCTAAACGAGCCATCTTACAAGGAGTGGTTTGAAGAGAACTTCCCAGATTATACTTTTTATGAAGCATTAGATATTACCGAGTCTCAATTCGATGCACTGGTAGAGGAGATAACATCCCAGACAACTGAAACACCTACAGAGGAAAAACCTGTTGAAAAGCCTACTGAAGAAAAACCAAAGACTGAGTGTGGTACCGGGACAATTCTAAAGGACGGTGTCTGTGTGTTGGATCAAAGATGCGGACCTGGTACCGTGATGAAAGATGGAGCATGTGTTATTGCTCCTCAAGAATCTAATCCCACTCCCAAAGAAGCTGGCAAAGAGTTACTGATTGCCCTAATTGCCGGATTCATTGTCGCAGGAACCGTCGGATTGATTCTTGCCTTGATATCAAAGGCAAGCAAGAGCAAAAACTAGCACTCTTTGTTCATAATCTCAAAAAAGTCAAACCCTGAAAATTGCGTGGATGTGGTATATGGAATAACTCCTATGATTGGAGTCTCCATGCTCACTATTACGTACATTTTACCTGGGTCTATCCTGATGTCTCCTCCGCTGAATTGAAAGTCCATCTGCATGAAAAGATGCTGAGACTCTACAAAACTATCCGAATGAAATCTTCCTTTATGGGTCTCTGATTGTAGACCATCAAGACTGATGTTGTCGATATGGTATGTCCCTCTTGGGTTTTTGTCATAGAATGGTGTTATTTGGAAATTCTTGAAATTTATCGCATATGGGACTGTACTGCATAATTCCAGGTTGCCGCCGTTTGATAATTCAAAAAAGCTAAACTCTCCTGTTTCGCCCCACCTGTATTGTATATGTTCAGCAGCATAGATGTTCATTGCCGAGTATGCAAAGGGGATGACTATTGCAATGATTGCAATGCATGTGATTATTGTGTTTTTGTTCATCATACAATCATTATGATTTTCCTGTCAAGCAAGTTCTGAATTGCATTGGAAACCTCGTCATCTGAAATTTTTTCTTCCAGCCACCACGTGACTATCTTTTCTACCCATGTTGGAATGTGTATTCCATTTAGATCAGACTCTTTTATTTTGTCTGGAATTCTGATGATTTCCTTGTCTACAAATTTATCAATTGCATCAATGAAAAATCCGTCTGAAATCTGATTATTAATCCAGCTATATGCAATCTGTTTCATCATAGTAGGTATGCATACGTTTTCTGAATCTATCAACTCAAACTCTGCAGTGTATTTGCTTCCAGAATATTCTACATCGATATAGTATTTACCAAGAGGGAAAACCTCTGCCTCAAAAGGCACAAGTGATGGGACTGGGGTCTCTAAACCTGAAATGCCTATTGGAATTGCGCTGCTTCCTTTTCCTGCTTCGTCCCGCAGATGTATGATTGCTGGCTGGCCTGTAACTTCTGAAACTTTGATGGTATAGAATAATTTTTCACAGTATCTGAAAGTCGTTTTTTCCATAACGATGCTGACTGTAGGTTCTGCCAAGACGCTTGGAATCATTGTAAAGACAAGCGATAGCATGATTGCACTTGCAACGATCTTCATCTTATTTGATACGTTAATGACTTTATAAAAATCTCATAATTGCTCAGGAATGCTTTTTAACTACTTGAGCCTACTTTGTACATCGAGTTTTCTGCGGATACAACTCTTTGAGCGTGCGGTTGTAAAGCCTCACCTCTTAGAGCATTTTCATGATTTCTTGGTATGTATTGTTTGCGTTAATTCTTTTTGTATATTTTACATTTCCTTAATCTGACAGATGTCAAAGAAATGTACAATTTATCCATGCTTTGATTATTTTTTTATAGTTTTGATGTGTTGATTATCGCTAATTTGCACTGGAACTTTTCTTCCAAATTGTTATTAATTTGATGTCTGCACTTTTTGCGGTATGTCTAATAATGGGACTTTTGGAAATTTACAATCATATAGAAATTACACTCAGCCAACAGTCAAACGTCTATTTGGAGATATTTCCTCGAAAAAAAACAACAAATCAAAACATGGTGAAAACATCAAACAACTGCTTTTGTCTTTGGCATCCAATGGGTTCTTGACCACCTGGGAAATCGCAAAATTAGATTATTCAGACACCTCGTCAATTCGAACAAGAGAAAAGCAAATAAGAAGACTGCTGGTTGGTAGAAAAGACAGGGGTAAAAAATCTCCCGGAGTCTTGGATGTTGGACTGATTGTCAGCAAAAAAATGAAAGCAAGTCAAAGCATTTCAAATTCTTATGGTCTGTCATTGCATGGGGTATTGTATTGTCTTGATGTTTTAGATTTTAGCAAAAAAGATGTTGATCAAATGGCATACCGTTATTCCAAATCCCTTCCAATGGTATTTGGTAGGTGGGATTACCTAAAATCCATACTTGGTGATGACGTATACAGAATCAAAATTCTTGCAAGTGGGCTGCTTTTGGATAACATTCACATTACTGGAATTTCACAAATACCAATTTTTGAACTAGTCACATATCTTAATGTGAAATATCGGGATAATTACGAAAGCATCACTGAAACTGCGTTAGCGGATCAAATCTCTTATTGGTTTTATACTGCTCTTCTCATTCCCTCCACATTAAACAAACAAAAAGAGCATTCTGAATTGGAAAAATGGAAGAAAATTTTTGTAAATGATCAAAAGTTGAAAAAATGGTATTTTGATTTCATTAATGATGCATACAGGTTTTATTCATGCAGATTTGATGTCATTAAAACTCTAGAGCCCTAAGACTGTGTGTATTTTTTTATTATGTTTTCAATTTCTTCAAAATCGTATGGTTTACTGATCATTTCTAAAAGCCCCATGCTTTTTGCCTTTAGCAGTTTTTTTTCATCCACAGCATATGCTGAAATCAAAATTATTTTTGCGTCCTCTTTGATTTTTTTCATTTTAAAGAATGCATCAAATCCGTCCATTTTCGGCATTTTGATGTCCATGATCGTTATGTCGGGCACTGATTCCCTAAATTTGATTACTGCCTCTTCTCCGTTTGTGGCTGTAACCGTTTCATAGCCTATGTTCTTTAACATGAATGTATTTAGTCCTAGCAAATCTGTATCGTCATCAACAAATAAAATCACTGTCATTCTAATTTGCACCTCTTAATTCAAATTCAAAGATTGTATTACTTTCATTTCTGTGGAATTTTGATGATGAATCTTGTTGGATTGATTTGTACATCTATTGACCATCCGTGCTGCTCAATTATATTCTTACATATTGACAAACCTAAACCTGTTCCTTTCATCTTTGTTGTAAATAGCGGCGTAAAAATTTTTTTCATATTTTCCTCCGCAATACCTTCTCCGTCATCTTGAATTTCTATTATGTCATGAATATGGTTTTTTGAAGTTGAAATTATAATGTTGCCTGCCTTGTCCCCTATAGCTTGAATTGCATTTAGAATCAAGTTGATAAAGACAATTTCTATTTTTTCCTTGTCACAAGAAACCGTTATGTCTTCTTTTGGAATTTCTATTTTTATATTCTCTGGAATTTTTATTAATTCTATTGAAGATTTTATTATGCTTAACATTGAATTATCTTTTACATTTATTGGTGTAATTCTTACATAGTTCAAAACATCTTCAATCTGATGGGCCATTCGTCTTATTGCCCTCTCCATTCTTGGGAACACTTCTTTTTGTATTTCCGGAGTTGTTCCTTCCGAATTTCTTTTTATGGCATCTATTCCTGTTTTAATTACTGATAAAGGATTCTTCAAGTCATGAGCCAAACTTGATGATAGCTCTCCTATCGCCAATAAGCGTTCATTTTTTGCCCTTGTTTGGGTCTCAGCTAATTCTTTTTCAGTTTCAATTAATTGTTTTATGGACACAGATGCCTTCTTAAATGAATTTAAGATTACCTGAAACTCTGCAAATCTGCTTGGTTTTATGGTGTAGTTGAAATCTCCTTTTGAGAGATGTGTTGCAACATTTGTTATATCTTCCAACGATTTTGAAATAAAATATGTTATGAACAACCCTATTACTATTACCATTCCGACACCTACAATTGTAATTATAACTAACTCGTTTCGTACATTTGAAATGTCTTCTAAAATTGATGACTCGTCTTGCTCTATTATGATGTGCCATCCAAATCCTGGAAAGTCTAAAAATCCTGTCGATGTTGCAAATGTCACAAATTTTGTTTTTTCTCCTACAGTATTCTCAAATGATCCTATGATTCCATTTACTGCTTCAAATTCATTATATTTTTCATAAAACAAATCGTTTCTTTTACTTGAATAAACTATGTTCCCAATTTCATCTATTATGTATACTGTCTTTTTTTCGTTAGATAAGATTTTACTATCTGCTTTTAAATCATTAAGAATATCCGCTAAATTCAACGATATTCTTAAAACTCCTAGAAAATTACCTGCACTATCATTAATTCGTAATCCTATTGGAATTGTATGTGTTTTGTAATTGTCATTATACGATGGTTTGCCTATGAATAAACCCTCTCTCTTTGTAATTTGCCACCAGTTTTCATCATCTTGACGAAGATCTGAAATTCCTATTCCTAATGCAATGTTTTCACCATGTTGATTTGTAATAAAAATTTCATCAATAACGCTGTGTTCATAAACGTTTTTGTAGAATTCTATTATGTCTTTTAATTCATTTGTTAGTTGATTGTCTTCAACATGTGCGAGTATTTCTAATTGGGTTTCTTGATTGATATTGCTATTTGAATTATTATTTTGCCCCATTCTTTTTTGAAATAATTCGTTGGATTTCTGAATTGCATTTTGCACTTCCATTGAATATGTAATTTGTTTAAAATCATCAATTCTCTTTTTTATAAATCGATCAAAATCATGCATTAGCGTTGACGCAATTGTAACGTTTCTTTCTATTGCTGTTTTTTTCATTTCATTAATGTTGATTTCTAAAATTATGAATGATGTTACAGTATAGATTACCAGAAGTATTGCTAATCCAATTATTATGATATGTGATATTTTCAATTTTGATGTTCAGTTTGAATTATTATGGTATTTTAAGTTGATTTCTCATTGTATGTCAAATACACTTGTTATTTCTTTCATGGGTCATCTCATTTTTTATTGGCATACCGCAATATGGTATCTATTTTGATATAATTAATTTCTAAATATCCTTATTTGACTATATTATTTGGTAACATCCAGGCATTTCGTAACCTTGTGCTTCCCGTATCTGAAGAGTTATTTGGCTCTAGATCCTCCCCATCTATTTCTAAACATAAGCAGTATGTACAAGAAATGCTAAAACTGCTATCTCTTCATGGTTCGATGACCACTTGGGATCTTGCAAAAAATTCTATTATTTTGGATCTTGATTCTATGAGATCCAGAGATAAGGTGTTTCGAAGGTTACTTCTTGGCAGAACTGATAGAGGCAAATCCAGTCCCGGTGTTTTAGATATTGGTCTAGTTACGTCTACTAACTCAGTTTCAATACCATCAAATAAGTATCGATTATCTGCACATGGCCTGCTTTATTGTCTTGCCATTCTTGATTTATCCAATGACGAAATTGACCGAATTGTCTCTAATTATTCTGATATATTCCCTAAAATTTTTGGCAAATGGAATTTGATAAATTCCTATTTCAAAAATAGCATTGATCTTTTGAAAGAAATTGGTAATACTCATGTGTATGAAAATCGCCATCTTGTCAAATTTTCCGATTTCCCATTTGTAGAAATAAATGGCTACATACATACAAAATATGTTGATTTTTATGAATCTATTTCTGAATCTGACTTTGCAGACGAAGTCTCGTATTGGTTTTTTACAAATCTTCCTATTACATATCTTTTGTCTGGAAAAAACACAAATAAATTATTAGAAAATTGGACATGTCTATTTGAAGAAGATCCTGATTTGAAACACTGGTACTATTCATTTCTTTTAGAAATGAAAAATTTTTATCTTGTGAGATTTGCCAGATTGGATCATCAATTGTCTTTGGATGATAATTTGATTGAGGGATAATTCTAATAATTCTAATTATTAAACAGTATGAACAAATTGTTCATTAAAACAAAATTACGCACAAATTGGCAGGCATACCGCAAATCAAAAGTTATTTGCATATAACAACTAACAAACTGTTCTTCAATAACATGTATAACGAATTAGGACGTAAAATAACTAGTCTTACATTAATGACAATTATGTTAGCCGGTGGTATGACATTTGCAGTACCTGGCGTAATGCCAGCTGCACATGCAGCCAACGCTAACCTATTTGTTTCCGCAGAAAACTCGCAGTTTGATAACTACATGTCAGGACCTCAAGTAATTGAGGTCGTTGTAATTGATTCAGACATTAATGATACTGATGAGGCAAAAGGTGAACCAGACGTTACAGTAAACGGCAAGAAACTCAGAATGGTTCAAGCCGTGGATGGTAACTGGTATGGTTACTTTGCAGATAGAAACATGGCACAAATTGCCGATTCTACAGTAGGTACAAAGGCTGGAGAAGGCTTAGACTTTGGTGTCTTTTGTGCTGCTAGTACTGGTACAACTGTCTTGGGCTTCAGTACAACTGAAACCTCTGGCTTTGCAGTTCCAGCACTAGTAACATCTGGTGTCAACGGCTCAAGCACAGGAGGCGTAATTAGTGCCTCATGTTCTGCAGCTGGCACTGGTACCACAAACGGTACTAACAATGTTGTTAGAGAACCAAAGGATGTCAATACAAACAGTGCAATCTCTAAAGGTCAAATCGGCCTTTTGAACACTGATGTATGGCCATTTGTACAGCTCTATACTCTAAACCCAACTGGCAACGTCGTCGTCCAGTACAACAAAGGTGGTGGTGCTCAAACAACAACACTAACCTTTGATACTGTTGACAACTTTGCAAGCATGAGCTTAGACAGAGCAATATATCCTCAAGGTGCACAAGTGCATGTTACCATATCTGATTTATGGCTCAACATCGACCCAACTGACGAAGACTCTTGGACCTTTGGTACAAGTGGAACAATTTCTACTCACTACCAAGTGTTTGATGAGAACGGCGCAGCAGTCGGTGATACTGCCACAAACATCAGAACTGGAAGCACATCACTTACCGGAAAACTCAGCAACTTAATGTGTGAAGATAATTGTGTATTAAAGCTCAACCCCGACGTTCAAGGTAAGGGAAAAGTCATTACCCTACAGGATAACGATGACTCCGCCATTAAAGTCGGATCGGGTGAAGACGAACAGAATCCAAGCAATTGGCAAACTGATGCTGGATTCCTTGACGGCAAACTACCAATTACAATTACAGAACAGGGTCCAAACAGCGGAGTATTTGGCACATATGATGAGTCAGATACTTCCAACATTGTAATCACTGATGATGCAAAGAGGGGAACCTCTGCATCAATCGATTACAATAAAACCCCTAGAACCCTTCTTGTAGGACATTCCTTTGCTACTATTGACATCCAGCCAACTGATAATGAGTGGAACTCTGGTGAAGAGATTCCAGTAGTATTAGTTGATGCAGATGCCAACAAGAACAGTAGAGCAGACGAAGACCTTGACCTTAACAATCCAAACGTAACATTGATCCCATCCTTACAGACTGGTGATCCATTTACACTTGGCGAGGCAGGTCTGACCACAGCTAAAGCTACTTTCTTCAATAATGCCACTTCTCAAGTCATTGTCCGAAATGGAACAATGGTAAACGCTGGAGCAACCTCTAACTATAACAACTCTACAATGGAAGTTCAGAGATTCAGCCAGAGAGCATTACTTGACACAAGCAGCACTACTACTGAAGTAAACGGAATTGCATTTGACTATAGATCCAACGCAGGCGACTTGAAAGATACCGTATTGGCCAAAAATGTCCTTAGAGGATTTAGCCTCTTTAACTTAGATGTTAGAAGCCTAAACATGACTGGACCATTTGATGTTTACTTGCTAAACAAAACTGGTACCACCAACATCATTGGCGCTAACGGTACCTTGACACCAACAACCTATGCATATAGATTGTTAAATGATGTCAACGCACAATCACTGACACTGCTATCCAACAGTACAATTGACTATATCAACAGCCTAGATGACGATGATAAAATCGGTCTAGCTGTTATAGCAACAACTGGTGGTAGACCAAACAGTGAGGATGCAGTCGTTGCTGACTTCTTCTCCTTTGGATTCACACAAGATGGACTGGAAGCCGATCAAAGAATCGCTAACCAGATCATCAGACTGGAACTAGAGGAGACTGGTGATAACACAAGCACCTTTACAGGTTCCTTGGAGTACACCATGATTAATCAGCTAAACATACTTGATAATAGCACATACGCTAACCTAAGAACAATTGCCGATGATCCAACTTTCATCGTAATTGAAGACCTAGATGATGAAGACTCTCCAAGAGTCAATTATCTGGACTTGGGTGCAGACGGTGTGTCTACTCAAGTATCTGATCAAGCAGCAGCTCCAGCACACTCTGGCGTTGTTTCATTCAATACACGTAGCTACAAGATTGCTGACACAGTTACAATTACACTCGAAGACGCAGATCTAAACGTAGACTCTGATCTCATTGATATCTATACAGTCACTGGTGGTGATGTCGCCGATCTTAAAGATGTCGTTGGCAGCGATGACTTCGACTTTGAACTTTCTGATGGCTCAAACCTCGGTAGATTACTAGATGTCAAATTTGATAATGTTGTATGGAGAACACCTTCCTCTGGTTCATGCCTCACAGAATTGAACAATGCAGGTGTAACAGACACTGGACTAGGAGCAACAGGCTTTAGCCTTATTGAAACCGGCCCAGAGACTGGCATCTTTATTGGCGACTTCCAAATTCCCTCTAAATGGTGTAGATCCGCTACTGCTTCATCTGAATCGGTAACCGGTCTAGACATTGAAGTCAAATATGTTGATTTCAGAGATGCATCTGGTGAGACCATCGAAGTAGGAGATAAAGCAGGAGTTCGCGCTAACACAGGTTCAGTAAGCCTTGATAGAACTGTCTATCCAGTACCATTTGGTGTTCCAGATAACTTCAGTGGAAACACTGCAACTACACCAAGGGTCGGATCAGTTGATCGTTCAGTATTCCCAATACACCAATCCGGTATGGATTCAACCTCCGGATTGCAATCTGGTGAATTCTTGAACAAGGCAGGACTTATGATCCACGTTAGAGTAAACGATCCAGACTTTGACATATCCGCAAGTGGTGAAGATAGCATTGCCGAAAACACATCAGACGGAGTAGGTCCAGTGAAGATCTCTGTTCTCAGAGGCTCTTCAGTAGTCGTACTCGGTTATGCAGGTGGTAACGCAACAAAAGCAGGTGTTATTGACGTCGGTGACGACAATAGTTCCAAATCTGCTAACATCAGACAATTTGGCCCAATGGTCGAAGTTGCACCCGATGCAGGAATATTCGAAGCCGACATCTTAATCAGATACACAGACGGTCCAGCAAGCACTAATTGCCCAGATACTAAATCTGATGGCTTTAATGCCATCAATGGTACAACTGGCCTAAGTAGTGTTACTAGCCGATTTGACACTGCCGCATCATCAGGCAATTACTGTATCTTACAAGGAGATATTCTCCAAGTAGAATACACTGATCCAGCCGATGCATCAGGTAATCCAAATACTGTGACTGACTCTGCTACATTTGATCTTAGAAACGGTGTATTGCAATCCGACAAATCAGTTTACATTATTGGATCCGATATGATCTTGACCCTCATTGAGCCAGACTTTGATCTGGACAGTGACCAGGCTGAGACATATTCATTGGACTTGATCGAATGGGACTCTGACGCTGCCACCCTCTCAATGGGTACTAAAGGCGGCTCAGATGGAGCATTTGACCCAGAACCACTAAACTTTAGAGAAACAGGTGACTCTACTGGTATCTTCCAGATTGTCGTCGAGATTCCTCAAGAGCTAGATGGTGACAAGCTAGAAAGAGGAGAAGAAATTGTCCTCGAGTATACCGACTGGGGTCCATCTGGATCTGACTATGTAGGTGATGAAGATGAAGATGTCAACTTGACAATCTACACTTCAAACTTCGGAGCAACTGTAGAGCTTGACCAAAAAGTTTACACTTGGACTGACAAAGTATACATTACTATCGTCGCACCAGACCACAACTTTGACAGCAACCTAGTTGATGATATAGGCAACACTGATGATGACCCAATAAGGATCTCAACCAGAAATGCCAAACTTACCAACTACAAGCTAGTCGAGACTGGCACTGACACTGGCATCTTTACTGGTGAGGTAATTCTTACCGGATTTACACACGATGCAGACGGTGACAGCAGAACTGGTAACAACGGTAACGATGTAACTACACGAGATCCTTCAGGTAACGGTCCAACTGATGGACTGTTGTCAGCTAGAGATGATGACGGACTGACTGTCTCCTTTGAATTCTCAGAGGATGAGACAGTTGTAGGTTCTGCACTAATCAGATGGAATATCGGTGAAGTCCAGTGGCTTGAAGCAAGCTATTCTGCGAAAGGTACAGGTGTTGTAAGAGTAATTGATCCAGATATGAACTTGAATCCAGAAGCAGTCGACAACTTCAGAGTCGACGTGTGGTCTGACTCCGATGCAGGAGGTATCAGCCTCACTGTAACTGAGACTAATGAGGCAACCGGAATATTCGAAGGAACAGTGTTCTTCACTGTAACTGATCAATCATCTGGTCACAGACTCAGAGTCGCAGAAGGTGACACTGTCACTGCAGAATATGAGGACAATACATTGCCAAAACCATACACAACTGCAGACGAACTTGATATCACTGCCACCACGCTAATCGGTACAATTGTGCCACCTCTCGAGAGAGCACCAGCTTCCAACTTGAGAACTGTTGATGCCTTTGGTAACAGTCTAAACACTGTTAACGTAGACCAACAGGTACAGATTACAGCCGACTTAGTCAATGGCCAAGATAGAGAGCAACGATTTGCATACTTGGTACAGGTCCAGGATGGCAACGGTGTTACCATCTCACTGGCATGGATTACCGGTTCACTATCACCAGGTCAATCATTCAGCCCAGCATTGTCATGGATCCCAACACAAGCAGGTAGCTACACAGCAACCGCATTTGTCTGGGAATCAGTTGACAATCCAACGGCATTATCACCACCAGTAACCACAACAATTACTGTAAGATAACAAAACTAGTTCACATTTTCCCTTTTTTCCTTTTTTTTGAATCTGACCTAACGTAAGTTGTAGATTATTTCTTCATCTGGCATACCGCATCTTGTGCGTTATTCTGAAATAACAATCATGTATACCATAACTAACTATGAATGACTTTGTTTGTCCTATCGAAGTTCATGTTATGATTGGCTTGTAAATGCATTCATAGTTAATTTTTTTTACCACGCCGCATTTTGAAAATTATTTTAAAATAATTTGAAATGTTTTGTTTGTTATGTTAGTTTCCAAAAGAAATCTGTTTGTATCAACTAAAACTATAATTCTTTGCATATCTCTGTCATCCGTAGCTGTATTACTCTTGTATTCATATTATGTTGACAATAATCCCTTCACGCCAGATCCAATTGAGATTCTCACAGACAAGTCTGAATACAATGTTAATGACTTTGTTGTGTTGTCTGTCAAAAATACTGTTGATCAGAGTAGCATGTTGATAGTGCAAACTCCTTCTGGTGAGGTATATTCAAAACATCTAGTCTCGTATCCAAATAATATAGTGCCTAACCAATTCAAGCTTGAGGGACACTTTTTTTCAGAATGTGATTGTACTGCCAAAGGAATTTGGTCAATAAAACACGTGGATTATTCAGGCGAAGAATTATCCACTGTACAATTTCTAGTCATTGATTGACTTTTGATAACCTCCCAATTATTTTGATATTGTTGTACTTTGGAATTATGTGTGGATGAATCTCCTGCTTGGTGGATGTGGTTAATACTCGTGTTTTGGATCTTTTACAGTTATTAATGGGGATTTAATTAATGCCAATATGCCTAGTCGTCAAGATCAAGTTTGGATCCAGCTATGGAAAGACAATGCCCCAGAGATTAGGGAGAGAATTGTGGGCTGGCGTAAGGAAAATGCCATTACCCGAATCGACAAACCAAGCAGATTGCAAAGGGCACGAAGACTGGGCTACAAGGCAAAGCAAGGAATCGTTGTTGTCAGAATGAGAGTGGGAACCGGCGGTATGCGAAAACAAAGACCTACTGGCGGTAGACGTCCCAAGCATCTTGGTGTTTTGAGGATCAAAGCAGATGACGACATGAAGACAGTATCTGAGCGCAGAGCTCTTGAGCGTTATCCAAACCTGAAACTTTTGGGTTCCTATTTTATCTACAAAGACGGCATGCACTATTGGTTTGAAGTCATAATGGCAGACCCGTCCCATCCAAGAATTGCCCAAGACAAAGAATTAAGACAGAGATTGGCATTATCTGCATAAATTGAAATCTCTGCTGTTTGTTTTACTTTTAGTTCTAGTATTTACTCCTGCATTTGGTCAGTTGCTCTCTGATAGGACTGGTCTTGTAAACCGTCTTGATGTCCAGACTGGCGGTCATTCTTTTGAAGTCGAGTCTGTTTCAAACTATGAAATAACTGATCATACATTTAACAAAGATGAAAAGCGACTGACAGTTTTCATCAACAGCGGTCTTGAAAACAATATTGGTGAGATGATTATCCCAATATCCCTGCTTAGCGGGAACTTTACATTTTATCTCAATGACCAGCAGTACCATCCTATAGTAAAATCAAGTGACCGGATATCGTTTATCACGCTAAATTTCACTGGAAAGGGTGACAACAAAATAGATATCATTGGGACTACGGTATTCTCTGGACTGGAAGAAAAAATACCAGAACCAATTGTAGAATCTGAACTGATTCCAGAGGGTGGTGGCTGCCTGATTGCAACTGCCATATATGGTACAGAGCTTGCGCCGCAAGTCCAGCAGTTGCGGGAAATACGTGATGATAAACTAATGCAGACTAGTTCTGGAAGGTCATTTATGGAGTCATTTAATGGATTTTATTATTCCTTTAGTCCTACAATTGCCGACTATCAGCGGGAAAATCCACTATTCAAAGAATCTGTGAAGATATTTCTTACACCCATGCTCACCTCTCTTTTGATTCTCAATCATACTCCAATGGATGATGAATCTGAGGTTGTAGGTATGGGGATTGGTGTGATTCTCTTGAATGTGGGCATGTATGTTGTTGCACCTCTAATTTTGGTAACGCAATTGAAGCAACTATACTCTCGTATCGCCTTGAGAACTGCAGGCAATTCACATGATAACTGCTAAAATACTAGTGCAAAAAATCATCCCATGTGGGAAAGAAAGAAGCTGTTGCATTTTTGAAGAAAAGTAACAAGTCAATCATCAAAGCATGGGAGACATACAAGTCTGAGATTGGGCGGACAGAAAACACAAAGCTTGATGATGTGTTTCAGAAGATGTTCAAGGCCTGGACTATATCTAATCAAAAGGCAATTGATCTACTTGAGAGCAAACCCCACAATGAAAGAAACCCAACTAAAAACAAACCAAAGCCGAAAACCTAGTCTTCTGCTAGCAGCTTTTTAATCCATGCCTCAATGTCAGTTGACTGGCCAAAAGACACGTCTCTTAGAATGCCCTTTCTGTCCACCAAGATTGTAGATGGCGTTCCTTGGAGTGAGAACTTTTCAAACGTCTCTGCTGCATACTCTTTTGATTTCATATAGTCCTTGACTCGCTGAATTATCTGTTTTCTGTATTCCTCTGGCTGTGAGTCAAAGTCGGGGATTTGAGGATAGATGAACTGAAGGATTTTTTCCTGGCTTATCTCGCCGCTGGTCTTTGTCAAATTATCCATGGCAAGCGGAAACGGGATTTTGTATTTGATCTTGTCTCCTGGCTGTAACTGCCCATACATCTCTAGTGCCTTTTGGGTCTCTCCTATTACCTTGCCTGTCTCTGCCAGCATTCTCAGGTTTTCTATGGTATTTTTGTCAAAATCCTCAAACGCTGTGGCAATTCCTATGACCCTGACTCCGTCATCCTTGTATTTGTTGTAAATGTTGATGGCCTCTGGAATCCCATATATGAAACATCCAGGACAGTTTACCTGAAAGACCTCTACTAGAACAATGTGATCTTTTTCTTGATCAAAGTTTGTGGGTGCGCCTTGTACCCACTCTGACACCCCAAAATTTGGTGCTTTTTGTCCAATCACTGCACTCATAATTGCCACTGTAATTTTTTCCATTAAATAGATAACTATATGTCAAAATACGGATCAAACGTCCTATTTTATTTTACAATTTCAACTTTTTTGTTTTGTCTTTTTCATCTTGAGATTTATGTGAAATGGTTGTAAATCATATTCAGGTTTCTACTGGTGATTCTGATACGAGAAACGATTTCATTAGTGATAATAACCTTATTTGTAATATGCTAGAAAATACTATTGGTAGCATTGGTGATAAAATCATTTAAATTCAGTACTCCAGAATTTACGTATCTAATTAGAAAAAAACTCTGGGCACAGGTTCTTGTGGCTTTATTTTTTGGATTGCTGTTTGGGATTTTTTTAGGACCTGAAACTGGAATTGTTGATAAAACTACTGCAGATTTGATTACGGAATGGCTATCAATTCCTGCAAATCTATTTCTAAAGATAATACAAATGATTATCATACCATTAATTTTTGCATCAATAATACGAGGACTAACATCATCCGGAAGTATCGAACAGCTACAAAAGATAGGTTTGGGTGCAGCAGTGTATTTTGTAGTGACCACTGCAATAGCTTTGACGATTGGTATTCTTGTAGTGACCACTATAGAACCGGGAAGTTTCATAGACAGCTCTTTACTCCGTGAAAGTTTTGAACTAGAAGATCTTGAACCTGTTGAAAATTACGAGTTAACAATACATGATATCCCTCAGAGTGTTATCGGAATCATTCCAAGCAATCCCTTGTCGTCTTTCATGTCCGGTGAAATGTTAAGCATAATTGTTTTTGCATTGATCATTGGGGTTTCCATGATCTCATTGCCAAAACAAAGCTCACAACCAATTCTGGATTTATTGGAATCCGTCCAGAAAATCACTATGAAAGTAGTTTCGTGGGCAATGAGGCTGGCTCCCTTTGCAGCATTTGGACTGATAGCTGGAATTACATCAAAAGTAGGACTTTCCGCACTAACCGGTCTTGGAGCTTACATGATCACAGTAGTTATCGGATTGGCTATGATGATGCTAGTGTACATGCTAATCATCAAAGTTTTTTCTAAAAGACCGTTATTTGCCACATTTAAAATGATGCAGGATCCTCAGCTGCTTGCTTTTTCCACATCCAGTTCTGCTGCCGTCATGCCTCTGTCAATTAAAACTGCCGAAGAACAAATGAAGATCAAACCAAAAGTATCTCAATTCATCATTCCATTGGGAGCGACAATTAACATGGATGGAACTGCACTGTATCAAATTGTAGCAGTGTTCTTTTTGGCGCAGTTATTTAGCATTGACTTGAGCTTTACCACGATTTTATTAATTACATTGACTGCTCTTGCAGCATCTATTGGTGCACCATCAGCTCCTGGAACTGGTATAGTAATTCTGTCGACGATTCTAATTGCCGCCGGAATCCCGCCTGTAGGCGTTGTTTTATTGCTTGGTGTAGATCGAATATTGGACATGACCCGAACCATGGTAAACGTTACAGGTGATCTGACTGCTTGTTTGTTTTTTGATAATAGAATCAAAGATGATATGGCGATAGAACCTGAATGATACATCGATTAACCTAATATAGGACGCAAAGACCCTCAAAACCAAATGCAAGTTGTAACTGATGATCGACTCCAGCTGTTTGCAGAGATGGAGGCAAAATATGAACAAAAGGATACGGAATATTTTGTGAAGCTTTTAGATCATCCAGATTATGTTATTCGGACACGTGCAACCTGCATTTTGGTTGATTTTGGTGGCGAGGACAAAGTAGCATATGTTGCAAAGGTGCTAAAAAATGATGAAAATGAACTGGTAAGACACGAGGCAGCATTCTCTCTTGGGCAGATGTGTTACTCTAGTGCAATAGGTCCGCTTGCAGATGCAACATTGCATGATCCTAGCATGTTTGTAAGACACGAGGCAGCAATTGCACTTGGCGTGGTTGGCTCTAAAGAGGCAAAAGAGACTCTGGAAAAGGCACTTGGTGATCCGGACAAGCCAGTTGTCGACTCTGCAATAGTTGCATTATCTAACATTCAATTTATGGAAAAGTTAAGTAAGAACGAAAAGTTTGCAAAACTGACAGGTGGATAGATGAATTTCTCTTATGGTGTTATTGCAGCAGTTGGGTTTTTGGTTGCAATTTCGCTTGTTTTGATTTCGATATCACCTGATGATATTATAAAACCAAGAGCAGTTCCTGAAGATTTGCCAGAGATACCAGTTGAAGAGCCAGTTGTATGTACTATGGAGTATGCCCCAGTTTGTGGTGTAGATGGAGTCACTTATGGAAATATGTGCATGCTAAATGCGGCTAAGGTGAGTCTGGATTATATCGGTGAATGCATTGTGGCACAACCGGAACCTGAACCAATTCCAGAGCCTGAATCTGTTCCACCATCTACAATGCCTGATCTTCCGCAAACTCACACAGTTGTAGTTGCTGAAGGTTCTGGGACTCCAGGATGTGAGATGACAAATGAGTGTTATCTGCCATACTCTCTTGAAGTTCGGGTTGGTGATACTGTGATGTGGAATAATGTAGACACTGCCGCACATACTGTTACCAGTGGAACTCTAACTGATGGTCTTGATGGTGTGTTTGATTCTGGTCTGTTTATGTCTGGAAATACCTTTGAATTTACTTTTGATGTATCGGGAACATATCCTTATTTCTGCATGGTTCATCCTTGGATGATTGGGGAAATTATTGCAAGTGATATTGAAGAAGTTTCTGTTATGGAGCCAGTTGTGGAACCTGAATTGATATCTGAACCAGAACCTGTTGCCGAACCTGAACTGATTTCAGAATCCACGGTTGAGTCTCAATCTTTGCCAATGAGTGTCTCTGTTTCAATGCCTGCGGGCTCTTCTGTTCCTGGATGTGAGGAGACAAACTCTTGTTATATTCCATATAGAGCAAAAATTACTGTGGGTGGTACTGTTACCTGGAGTAATGATGATACTGCCGCACATACTGTTACAAGCGGGAAACTACCTGAAGGACCCTCCGGAGTATTTGACTCTGGACTATTCATGGCAGGAACCACATATTCACACACTTTTGATAAATCTGGAAACTATCCATACTATTGTATCGTGCATCCTTGGATGAGCGGTCTTGTTACTGTTGAATAGATGACAAGACTCTTGCACTTGACACATCAACTCCTCCAAAACATGTTGCTAATGGTAAAATGAAACAGCACGTACAAAATATGATTGTGCGCAATTAAAAATATACAAAGATGAAAAAATACTTTGAAGTAAGAACATTTACTACACACATTTTGCTTGCTCATCTGTTCTATTCAGATCAAAAATTCTGCGGCATTCTTCCCTTCCTGGGTTATCTTTATCCACCTGTTTCTTCCAATTTTTTCAATTTCGATAAACTTCCACTCATTTTCCAGCGGTGATATGATGTTCTTATCCAGGCTTGCAAATCTTGCTTGCGAATAGTTTGACTCTTCTGCCTTAACGGTGATGATTCCTTCTTTATCTGCAATCTCTGCCATCTCTTTTTTTGTAATTTTGCCGTTTTTTTGCCCGGAAATTATTTTCAGTGCCTGGAGCAGCTTGGGTTTTGGAATTTGTATCTCATAAGTCGGAAGTGGAATTGTATCTCTAATTCCAAATGATTGTTGTTTTCCCTCAAATGCCGCATATCTTTCAGGCTCTGCATAAAACGGCTGCAGAGTGTCGCACTCTTTGAGTACCATGCATGCCATCATGCATGCAATTGCCTGGATTTTAGATCCTGATGCCACATTAACATAGATGTAGTTACCCTCTTCCTTCTCTATGATTTCTTTGATTGCCTTGATTGCTCCAAACAGGTTCAACCTGTCCGCATATGCGATCTGAAGTTCCACACCGAGTTTATTGCATTCTTTTTTTATCTTCTCAAGGTATGGTGCAGAAAGATCCTTTGAGCGATTGTCATGGGATAAAAGCCACAACTTATCTGCCTTTGTCTGTTTGAGCGGTATGGTGATTCTGTCCACTTCGAAGCCTAGTGGTGCGATATGGATTCTGAACGTGGTTAAATTTGTCAAATAGTATCTACAGTATGCATACTATTGTGATGTTATATAATAATTTCTGTTGCATAACTAAAACATGAAACAAACAACCATAGTTCAAAATAACGAATTGATTACTCGTAATTTTTTCTATCCGAGAATTATTCGAGAGTTCGATGACAAGGATGAGCCCATGATGTACGGAGTGCGTAGGTGAGGATAACAAGATTGTCACCAAAGATCCTTTTAACAAGTAGAATCAAATGACAGAGTTTAAAATTGAATCTATATAGCAAGTGATAGTTCATGATCTGATTCATGAAAGCATTGAAAATTTCTTGTACCATTGCTATACGAGTATTATATTTCAAAAATCTGGGTTGACGGGAATGATTTTAAGCCGAGACTTGGTCAAAATATCTCAAAAAATTGAACAATATGGATTTCAATTAGATCGTGAAAGATATCCTTTCAGACAAGTAAAACAAATTGCATCTGATATTTAGTTTTTTTATTTTATTTAATGAAATGAGAAAATATGTGTTTTCAAGCTAGTTCGCTCTAAAAATTCTTGATATTCCATTATGTTTTGAAATCTGAAAGATATTGTCCACATATGTCTCTAATTCTTTTTCATGAGAAACAAGCACAATCTGTTCTGACTTTAACTCGTCTAATAACTCTCGAATTTTTCCAAGCTGATTCTTGGAAAATCCATCAGTTGGCTCATCTAAAATCAACAAATTAGATTTCATAGACTCTGTCTCCTTTCTCATTAGTGAATTCAGGGTCAATCTATATGCTAGTGCAATACTTGTCTTCTCGCCACCCGACAAAAACCCAATCTCCTGCTCAAAACCATCCTGATTTACAATCGGCGTAAAGTTCTCATCAATCCTTGACTCTTTGGTAGGATCTTCGACCAATATGGAATACCATTTTGTGTATGTCTCATTGAAATTCTGCAATATGGACAGCAACACCTGTTTTTCAATCTGTGATATGGTTGGAATGAAAAATGACTCTAGCCATTCCTGGAACTGGGCGAATTTCCTATATTTTTTCTCCAATTCCTTTGATTCTGATATCTTTGATTCATCTTGTTTGATCTTCTTTGATTCGTTTTTTAGATTTTCTTGGCATGCTGCAATAGTACTAGACATTTTGGTAATCTCTTTTCTGAGTGCTTCCAGTTCTTGTTCTTTCAGTGATGCCTCTTTCTCAATTCCTCCAAATGACTCTAGTTCTGAATCTATCTTGTCTAGTTCTGATTCTATCTGGGTAATTTGCAGCGCTGCATACTCTGCCTTTCCTTGATGATTTTCAATTAGTTTTTCGACCTTTTGCTTTGCATCAATTATCTGCTTGATCTGCTCCATCGCATTATTGAACCTAATCAAATTATCTTTGAGTTCTGTTAGATAGTCAACTGGGTTTTTCCCATCAAATCCATCCCATTTTGTTTTCTGTTTGCATTCTTCAATCTCAAGACCAAGCTGACTCTCTCTTGCCGATTTTGCCTTAAATTCTTCAATTCCTGGAATGATTCTCTGAATCTCGGAAATCTCCTTCTCATATGATGTTATTTTTGCCTGAATTTCTTTGATTTTCGAGTTTAAATCAAAAAATGAATTCGTAATTGATTGTAACTCTAGTGTCAGCGTATCTACTTCTTCTTTCTTTTCATCAACCAAACTGTGCTGGTGCTCCTCTGTAATCTCTTGCTTGCATGTGGGACACGCATTTCCCAATGCAGAAAACTCTGCAATCTCTCTTTCCAGCGAACTCTTCAAGGTCTCTTTTTCAATTCTTTGACTCTTTGCCTGGTCTAATTTCTCTTTGATTTCTTCAGCGAATTTTTCCAAATCCTCTTTTTCATCTTGCAATTCCTCTAGTGCATTCTCGATTGCTTTTTTATCTGAATTTATCTTGTCTCTCAAACTCTCTTTTAATTTTGCAATGTCTTGAGATACGCTGTTCTTTTCAGATTCTAATTTGATGATCTCATTGTTGATCTCCTGGAATTCTTTAATTTCTGACGTTAATTCATCAACACTCTTGTCTGTTTCTGGTCTTGCAATGGTTAGTAATTCTTCTAGTTTCTCATTTTTCTCTCTTAATTCCATCTCTAAATCTGCAAATTCTTGCTCTATCTTCTCTATTTGTGACTTTAAATCCTCTATCTTTTCCTTCAGACTCTCTTTTTTTGTTTCCAGTTTTGTCTTCTTGTTGATCTTTGAATGCAGTTCTTTGACTAGAACATTCTTCTCATCTTCTTGCGACTCAAGAATTTTCAGTTGGTTGGATTTTTTTGCAATATCTTTGTTTATCTGCAAAATCAACTTGTGCGATTCAGAAATTTGTGATTCCAATTCTGAAATATTGTTTGATTTTGACTGCAACACTGCAACTTGGGTCCTAATCTCGGAAAGTACCTCTCTGGCATTTGATTCGGCAATGCTGTAATCCTCAATTCCAAATGCCTTGCGTATGGTCTCGAGACGCTTTCTTGGATCCGAAAGAACCTCCTTCATTGCCTCCTGAGGCGTAAATATCGCATATCTGAATATCCTGCTTTCAGCCTTGGGGTCTGCAGGCTCGTTGAACCGAAGAATCTGCAGCACCTTTTGCTTTAATTCTGACGGTGACAGCAACTCTTTCTCCCCTGTGATCTTTATCCAGGAATTTTTTGGATCTTGACTGACTCCTACATTTTTTCGAATCAATGTGCGCTTGATCTCATATTTCTCACCATCTACTGAAAAATCCAAAATTACAAAACCCGATTCAGCTTTTTTTGCAAGCAAACTTTCAGGTTTCTGAGATCCCAAACCAAACAATGCAAATTCAATTGCCATGAGAACGGTTGATTTGCCTGAACCAATGTCTCCTTCAAACAAAGAGATGCCCCGAGGGAACTCTACTTCCTCATGTTCATAGCTTCGAATGTTGTCAATTATGATGGAATTAAGAATCATCCTCTAGTCCCAAAATTGATAATGCACTGCCTCTTACTCTTGGAATGTATTCATTCTTCTTTTCATTTACTAGTTGTGGCTGTCCCAGCTCACGGAGCAATCTCTTTGCTAGCTCCACTCCTTTCTCACCTAGTAACTCTTTGTGATCAAATCGCAGTTGTCCAATATTCTCCTTAAACACATTGGTCTCTATCTCGTCTTTGTCATTGCCTTTAGCTTCAGTTATTGCATACTCTTTTGATGTGAGTCTGTTTTTTGAAATATTTACAATCAAAGATCCTAAACTGGATAACCTCTCTCTAACTGCAGACACATCTACATCTGCAGTCTTGCCTGATGTCAATTCTCCCTGCACCTTGATGATTACAACTTTGTCTGCAGGATCAATCTCCTTGCTCCTTTGCTCCAGCTCTAAATTTACAGAGTCTGCTTTTCTGTTATTTGCATCTACCTCAATTACCTCATACTGGACATTCCCAATTGGAATAAACTCGACAGACTTTACCATGTCCTCAAACTCTACAATTACGAATCCGCGTTGCTGCCCCTTTGCATTCTCTTCCAAATCTGCATGGTACCCGGCAAACAGGGTTCCAGGATATACCACATGAGGATACTCTGAAAACTTTTGATGGTTGAATTTGTGCATGTGTCCTCCAGCATAGTATGAAAACCCCTTTGGGAGTAGGGATAGCGGCATATGGTCCCCATCCATGCCTGAATCCGTCTTCATGTCTGCAATTCCTCCATGAAACAGGAATATCTTGAATCCCGATTCAGCCTCAAAGCCACTCCTATCTAGTTTCTCGTACCACTCTCTGTCCTTTCCTACCTTGAGCCCGGACAGACCTGCAATCTTGGCACCTGTCTTTTCATCGATTATAAAGTCCAAAGTTATGGTGTCATCCTCGTTTGATGTTGCTCTTGTAACCTTGATGATGTATCCGACTTCCGCCAACAAGTCAATTACAGAATTTGATACCGGGGAAAAGTCATGACTGCCATATACGACATATACGGGAATTCCTGCATCATACACCTGGCGAAACTTTGCAAACGCAAACTTTTGAACGCGCATCTCCGGAATATTCACATGAAACAAATCCCCCGGAATCAAAATGAAATCTACTTGTCTGGATATGCACTCATCCAAAGCCTTCTCAAAGACTTGCTGCTCTATCTTCTGCAGCGATTCGTGCTTTTGAAATCCTAAATGAATATCAGACATATGCGCAAATTTCAAGCTAAAACACCTTTGTCTTGCTCTTACCCTGTGTAATTCCTCTACTCTTTACGATATCTTCAAACAATGGAACCTTGATTGGCATTGCAAATGGCACAAAGATGCTAGTTATGATTGCCTCGCCTTTATCCAAGCTTGCAATGTTCTTGTCGTCTTCGGACAGATCCTGGGAGGCCGATGCAATTATTGCCTCCCTCTCTTGTTTCATCTCATTTCCCAAAATTATCTTGGTGTTCATGTTTGCCAGGATGGTCTTTGGAATGACACTGCTTAGCTGGGTAATTGCCGTCAGCCCGACTTTGAACTTTCGCCCTTCTTTGGCAATCGTTGCATAGATGTTGTCGTTGCGTGATTTTAGGACGTCTTCTCCAATTACACGCGGAGCCTCTTCAATCACTATGGTTGCAACAGGCTTTCTGTCCAATTCCCCGGTAGCTTTTGCATCCTTGTACTTTTGTAACAACTTGGCTGCAATGATATTTCCCACAATCAGCTCTGCCTCATCGCCTAACCGGGATGTATCCAAAACCACAACTTTTCCCTGTTCTATATCCCTGACTATGTCATCGACAGTGCTGAGGCCTTTGGTTGTACTGTCAAAGACCTCGTGTCTTGATATGATTACCTGGTCTTCATCCACTTCCAGGCTCAAAATTAGGCGTAATTTGCGCTGAACCACCATCAGTGTGGCTGCGGCAAATTCTGCGCGTGAGTTTGGCTCCATTCCAGCATCAATTGCGCTTGTTTTCATCAAATCTGGAATCCAACCTCGAGGATTCTTTCTAAATGCCATCCTCATTGCGGCTAGTTGCGGGTCTGATAATTCGATAATTCCTTCAAAGTGGTCTGGTCTGATTGATTGCAGGTTGATTGTTAGTCTGTTTGCACCAACTGGCGGATTTGACGGTGTGTAATAAACGAGATTGTCTTTAGATTTTGCATGATCTTTTAGCCCTAATCCAATTCTTCCATAGTACTCATCATGTGCATCTAAAACCAATGCACCCACTTTATTTGCATCAAGCAAGTGCCACAGGATTGTCTTTACCAGATTTGATTTTCCACGACCCGTAGTTGCGGGAATCAACACATGGTGTGAAAATACATCTTGAGCTGGCAGCCATACTTCCGCTTCCTTGATGACCTTGCTTCCACTTCGGATGTGTCCAACAAAGATTGCGTCATTTTCCTTTTGCAAGAACTTTAAATCGTTTTTAGAAATTAACCGTAATCTGTTGAAAAATGGCGGAAGCGACTTTGGAATCTTTACATCTCCGTTTTCTCTGTACACTCTAGCCAGCGGTTTGATCCTAGCTAGCACGTAGTTTACAAAGTCAGGTTCATAAAAATTTGCATCCACAATCCCCTGCTCCAAATTTACCCCTGACATCATCTGCTGCATTCTGTCTTGGATTTGGGAGCCATACTCTAATGCAAACACCTGTAAAATCAAAAAAGATCCGTTCTCCTCAGAGACCATCAAATCCCCAATCTCCAGATTGGTTCCGGCCTTTTGGCGAATCACGATATCTCCAAACTTTCCGCCAACTACCTGACCTACTACTGAAATCTCATCCATCAACTAGTCACTCCATTTAACGTATCATGTGCTGACAAGCTGGCGCTGTATTTTTGCAGCCTCTTCCACTCTGGATGTCGCATCTTCTCCGATAGGATGAATCCTTGGTACATGTTTAGCTCGTCACGCCTGACCTGGGCAAACCTGTCTGCATCAATTGCCCCATACGGGTAGCCAATCATGGATACATCCTGGGAATTCTCTACGATACTGGCAAGAACTGAATTTATCTCATCAGGACTCATGGCACTAAATTGCTCCCGCAGTATCTCGAATCTGAACACATAGCGTGACTTTTCGTGAAACTTTGCTGCAAGCATAAACCCTCTGTCATCCGATGACACTTCTTCAGCTATCTTGACATACCATCTTCCAAATGGGACGTCTTCTGCAATTTCGGCAACTCTAGCTAGTAAAGGATCACCAGACTCTGTAATTAGTCGACTAGTCTTTGCCAGTCCGCAAACAATCACCCCTTTGCTTATCGCCAAGTCGTATAACCTGTCTGCGTATTTTATCTCATTTTTGAAACTTGTCTGCAGGGAACCATCCATGACTAGCATGTCTCCTTTTTCCAATTCAGATTCCACCACATGAATTGCCAACTGCCACTCTGCAAACCTTCGACCAAGCGAGTTGAGCCGGGCACCCTGCAAAACGGATGTGCTCTCAGTACTTGATGTCAAGTCAGATTCTGCTGGGAGATATTTCTTGTCTTCTGCACTGTGTGGGAATAATCTTGTATTGTAACTGATATTTTTCTTGCCATTAACAGTTGAAATGTTTGATGTCACAAACGAGTAAAACTGGACACGAGGGTTGGCCTTTGGTTTGATTCTTTTTTTCCCCTGAAATAATGAAAAATACACACGATTTATTGTAATCAAAAAGTTTGGAGACTCTTCCAGTGGTCCATCGCCCCCATCCACAAACGCAATCTTGCGAGGACTATCCACACTGGTAATCTCGCAAAACTCTGCTGGTACTATGAGAAACTGCCTTCCTTTCCCATTGTTTAGTACAATGTCTGAGTGCTCTTTTTGAGTCAGATGAGCGCCAAGCTCTGTAATTAAACTTCTTACTGGATCTTCATTCATGTAGTTTTCTCCCCACTCCATGGTATGATATTTTCCTAGAGTAATAATCTGACTATTAGCTATCAGAGTTTTAACTTGATTTGTGAGCATCCGTGAAATTGACTAGTGTTGATATTCTGCTCATGCTATTTGCCTCATAATTTCTTCATCCTATTCTTCCCTTGAGGACAATCTTTTCATCCGTGTTTGACGGAGTTGATCTGTCGATATATCTGATCTCGTATTTGTCCCCGATGTGAATTGTCTTCCCGTCCAGCTCCCTTGGGATCTTTATCTTTACCTCAAACGTGCTTGTGTTTGGTCCCGTCTCTATTAGGTAGCTAGAATTTGCGTCAAATCTTGGATTTGCGAGGGTTGTCCTAATTCCGCCATCGCCCCTGTACTCAAACAAACTCAGCGAAATCTTGTCTTCATTTTTAGAGTCCTTGTTTGCATCCGGCTCGTAAATTCGTACTGTGAACTCGTGACCTATACTCGAACCACCTCCAACTGTTTCAACTTTGGCAAAAGTCGTCGCCAGCGGAACTGATTTTACCAAAATTCTTTTCTCTCCGGCATGATCTGACTGATCAAGATATCTGATTACAACAATGTCGTTTTGCGATATTGGTCTTCCATTGATTGTATCTGGAAGTTGTAACTTGACATAAAACTGTCCGGTGTTAGGCCCTGTCTCAATCATTGTCTGCGGCCCTTCAATTGTAACCCCATTGATTGAAAACTCGAGCAGTCCTTCCGTAGAAATCACTTCAACGCCACTGTGTGCAATGTTTAGGTCCTGGTCTGTTATGTAAAAATTCACAACACTTCCGCTTGATGCAGGAACCGTCTCAATTGCTTTTTCTGTCTCTGTGACAGGTGTCGGAATAAATGCCATCCCTCTCTGTACCATTTTTTCTGCAGTAATATGACTCACGCATGCAGGCATTCCGTTTGTCCTAATGACCAACTCGTGCATTGCCCTGCATGATATGTCCTCAATTGGCACTCCACTCTTCCATTGTTTTTTTGGGCTATCAATTTCCGCGCTTGCAACTGAAACTGAAAACACCAAAAGTACCAGTAGTGAAAACGTGATTGTTTTTGCGTACAATGTTTTACTGGCGTTTTTTTATCATAAATAGATTCTTGCCAAATCATACTTGGAATCAATTGCGAGAATTTTCATAATTCATTATATTTGATGATGTCTTTGGAAATGCATGAAACCGTATGTTGTGATTGCCATTCTGTCTTTTTTTGTGATGACTCCCACCGTATCCTATGCCGAACACGTGCTGGATGAAGCGTTTGGGCAGTACCTTGACATCTCACAGCTAGAGTCTGAAAAGTTTGTCTTGGAGATTGATGGAAACTCGTATGATCTGTACTATGGGTATCATGGCAGCCTTGATGCATTGGGATCTGATTTTGCATCTCCCACATTATCCTCAATGAGCATCAACGAGGAGAAAAAATCTCTTGAAATTATAATGTCTGATGTTCCTGAAAAAACCGACTTTTGGGTAAGGATGCCAGATGATGTAATCTTTGCTGAAAATGAAAAATTTACAGTCATGGTTGACGGCATAGACACTGGTTATGACCTGATGAAATTCCCAAATGACCATGTGATTGGATTCTTTATTACAGAGGGAACATCAAATATTGAGATTATCGGAACAAGGGTGGTTCCTGAATTTGGTCTCTATTCTATTTTGATTCTGGGGGTGTCTGTTCTGGGTCTTGTTTATTTTGCTAGAAACTCTTCACTTGGCAAGAGATGGACTAGAATTAATTAAGCGATTCATTCCAGTATTCTTGTTTGAAACGAATAGGATTGCTTGGGTGCGGCGCAATTGGGACTCAGCTTGCTTTGGCCATTGACTGCGGAAAGATTCCTGCAACCTTGACACACATCTATGATGGCTCCAAAGAGGCCTCGTTATCCCTTGTTGAAAAATTAAAAAACAAACCAATAATCGTTGAAAACTCCCACCTCTTGTCCTCCCATCCCGTTGATATAGTTGTAGAAGCAGCATCCCAAGAAGCTGTCAAAGATGTGGCCCTCAGTGTCTTGCAGAACAAGCGGGACCTGATGATAATGAGCGTTGGTGCATTACTTGATGAATCAATATACGATGTCTTGTCTGATGCGTGCAAGGATTTCAAAAAGACCATCTATCTGCCGTCTGGGGCAATCGGAGGCCTGGACGCAATAAAGTCCGTCAAAGACGAGATTGAATCTCTGTCAATTACCACTACAAAACATCCAAGATCCCTCAAGGGCGCAAAGTTTTTTGAAACTTCGAAAGTCAATCTGGACTCACTGGATTCTGCAACAGTTATCTTTCAGGGCTCTGCCAAAGAGGCAGTCTCTTTATTCCCTGCAAACATCAATGTTGCTGCATTACTATCTTTGTGCGGCATTGGAAGCGAAAGAACAATCGTAACCATAGTTGCAGACCCTGCAACCGATAAAAACACCCACCACATTGAGGTTGGCGGCAAATTTGGCAAGATGACCTTTACCATAGAGAACATCCCGGATCCTTCCAATCCTAAAACAAGCAGACTGGCAATACTGTCTGCCATAGAGACGCTTCGAAAGTACTGCTCCAATGAAATTCACATAGGTACGTAATATGGCAATACTTGCCATCATTGGCAATATCTGTGAAAATTCAAGGCGTGATCCCATTCTTTAAATCCATACGACCTCAATTTGCTTTGGCTTATGCTTGTACAACAGTCTTCAAAGCTCAAAGAGGCGATTCTCCGACTAAAAAAAGAAAAGGATGTTGTAATTCTTGCTCACAATTATCAGATTCCAGACGTTCAAGACGTGGCAGACTTTACAGGCGACTCTTTGGGGTTGTCAAGACAGGCAGCACAGGTTGATCAAAAAACAATTCTGTTTTGCGGTGTTCATTTCATGGCCGAGACCGCTGCCATCATCAGTCCTGACAAAAGAGTCCTGATACCTGATCTGCAAGCAGGCTGCTCCTTGTCTGACTCGATAACCATAGACGAATTGAGAAACTGGAAGAAGCAGCATCCTGGAGCAATTGCGGTGGGATATGTAAATACAACTGCTGAAATCAAATCCGAGTTGGACTATTGCTGCACTTCATCAAACGCTGTAAATGTGGTCAAGGCAATTCCAGATGAGAAGGAAATTCTGTTTCTGCCTGACATGTTTTTGGGTTCATATGTGGCAAAGGTGACCGGACGAAAAAATATGCACATATGGGCAGGCGAGTGCCACGTTCATGCTGGCATCACTCCTGAAGACATCACTGCAAAACTGGACTCCATGAGGGATGCAGAGTTTGTAATCCATCCCGAATGCAGCTGCACTACCCCTATGATGTACGATGTTGCAGACGGGAGATTTGATGACAGAAAGGTATCCATTCTATCTACAGAAGGCATGCTGAATCATGTGGCTAATTCCAAGGCAAAGAACTTTGTTGTTGCAACAGAGACTGGAATCCTATACAGGATGAAGCAGCAAAACCCTGAGAAGAACTTTGTTCCCGCGTCTGAGAAGGCAGAGTGCCAATACATGAAGATGATCACACTGGAAAAAGTCTATGACGCATTACTGCATGAGCGAAACGTTGTCTCTGTGCCAAAGGAGATTGCAGACAAGGCTCGACTGGCAATTAACAGGATGCTTGAAATTAGCTAAATATTTTCTGTGAGTCAGTTTGGGACTTTTTAGCAGAGGCATCAAAGATCCTCAAAAGAAAAAAAACACAGAGAAGATAAAGGAGCTGCGCAAACTCATCAAAGAAAAAAAATACCAGCAGGCCCTAAAGGCAGGTTCTGAATACCTGCAAAAGGTCCCTGAAAACCATGATGTGTTGTTTATCGTCGGCGGAATACACTATATGCAAAAAAACTACAGATCCGCAATCTCTTTTTTTGAGAAGGCATTGCAGATTGGCTCTTATGATACCGAGGTCCTCATGCTAAAGGCAAACGCACATTACTTTCTTGGGGAGACAAAGCGCGCAATCCAGTGCTGTGAGCGGATCAGAGAAATTGATCCAAAAAACAAGTCAGTGTCTGAACTAATGGAAAAAATAAACTCTGACCACTAAATTTCCAAACTCATGTCTATTCCCTTGACTGAGTTTGTTATGCTTCCAACTGAGATGATATCCACACCAGTTTCTGCATATCTTGAAATGTTTTTTGACGTGATTCCGCCTGATGCCTCTATCATTACCTTGTCTCTTAATCTCTGATCTTTGAGCGTCTGGATTGCCCTTTTGATTTGACTTGGTGTGAAATTATCCAGCATGATGATTGTTGCGCCTTCCTTTGCAGCAAGAACTGCATCCTGTATGTTCTCTACCTCTACTTCGAATTTACGGTGTTTCTTCTTTGCACTTTTGATCAGAGACAACATAGAGCCACCCACTGCAATGTGGTTGTCTTTTATCATCACCATCTCATCTAGTCTCAATCTGTGCTTTTTGCCTCCTCCAATCTCTACTGCCTCCTTGTCAAAAACTCGCAAACCTGGCGCAGTCTTTCGTGTGGCGTAGAGTCTTGTTCTTCTGTTTGGGATTTTCTTTACCAGACTGTTTGTCATAGTTGCAATCCCGCTCATCCTAGTCAAAAGATTCAGTGCCGTTCTCTCGCACGCAAGAATCTTTCTTGCATCACCTGTAATTGTCATTACTGTCTGATTTTGTTTTACTGTGCTGCCATCCTTTCTCAGAATTTTTGCGCTGCACCCCATTATTCCAAACATCTCCCTTGCATGTTTTGTGCCCGCAACTATGGCGTTTTCCCTTGAAATTATTCTTGCAGTTATCTTTCTTTTTGGCAAAAGTGCGCTGGTAATGTCTCCCTTCCCAATATCTTCAGCTAAAAATTGCAAAAGATGTTTCTTTGAATTAAATGACAACATGATCTAGTTTGTGGATGTAATTTTAAAGATTTAGAAATTTTCTATGTGACTTTTATTGCGTACTTGCCTTTCTGGGTGATTCCAAGTGTTTTTGAAATCTGTGAGTTTGTCGGGTCTACAACCAGTACAATCCCATTCCAGTCCGGTGTCAGGTCTGATGATTTGCAAACAGGGCATACCTTTCCCGTAGTTACAAACTTGCATTTTCTACAGGCCATCTCTCGAGCCATTTAACTTGCCTCTACTTTAGCTTCTTTTGCATCGCTTGAACCGCCAGCCTTTTTGATCTCTTCTGCAATCCATTCGTCTGCACCCAAGAATGGCTGTCTGCATGTGATTCCAATCTTTCCCATTGCAGCAGCTTTGCCTAGGGATACTGCTGTGATTCTTGCACGGAGAGTTGAGCCGACCTTTAGTGTTCTTCCGCTTTGATTAGCTAAAATCATTCCAGACTTTACGTCGCTTTTCAGATAGTCATCCATAACCTGTGACAAGTGAAGCAGCGCGTCTGTTGGGCCAATTCTTACAAATGCGCCAAAGTCTGTAATGTCTACAATTTCTCCCTGAACTATCTCTTGGAGCTTTGGATAAAACGTCAATGCCTCAAACTCGACTTTGTGGAAAGTTCCGCCGTCACCGGCAATCATCTTTCCCATCTCGTCTACCTTGGCATCTAAAATCATAATGATGTATCCCAAGTCTGCGTTGATCATGCTCTCGTACTTTTCCTTGAGAATGTTGACTGCTGCCTTTTTGAGCGTGGTTCCAAACAAGCTTGGCGGAATCCTTACAACGTCAACTAGGGTAGATATAGAAAACAACTGTGAGTTTTTTTTCGAATTTCAATTTATGAATCTTTGGGTATTTTACACGTACTTTTCCAAAGATTTTGTTGATTTTCCCTAGAATCTGCAAATTTTCTTAGGTGTCTAACCTATGTTTAAGTAGGTTAACCAAATGGTCACCTTATTATAATTTTGAGCCATATTCCAAACGACCAAGAATGAGCAAAGTGCAGATTACGACTGCATGGCAGGATTATGCCTCAGTCAAAAATTGGAAGCGAGGACTCAAGACAAAGTCCAAAGTCAACAAGCTATCAGAGAAGACAGACGAGGCAATCAGAAACTACATGCCGCTATTCCTGGAATTCAAGCAGAAAAACCCTGATGAGATCATAGAGGAGGCACTGTCTGGAAAGTATGTCGTAAGGGAAAGCCTGTCAGATTTTGCAACCTGGCTTCAGGACATCAAAAACAAGAGCTTCAACCAGTCCGTCCATGCAAGTTACCACATCATCAGAGGATTCTATTCACACAATGACATCAATACCCAAAAGATATCCACTCCTGTCATAGATCCATCCAAAGTCCAGACCACTGATGACAATTTACCCCTGTTTGACTACAAAGAGGTAGGTAATGGGGATGAGAAGCAGGTTACAATGGAACTGAAGCGCGAGTTTATCGGGAAATTTTTTGATTTGTTTGATTTGAGGTACAAGGCAATAATGATGTGCATCAAGGATACTGGTGCAGACAGCGGCGATATCCTCTCATGGACACTTGACATGGTACGCAACCAGGAGCAGCACGAAAGAATATTCATCCGAATTTTGAGAAAAAAGACCAGGCAGTATGCATGTCATTTTCTCTCAAAAGAGACGACAAAGATAGTAAGAAGATATGAGAGAATGCATCGCTCAGAGGCAGATGATTCGGATTTTCTGTTTGTCCAGTCAATGACTGACTTTAGGGCAGAATTTACAACAAAATACGGCAGGCAGTTTGTAAATGGGACAGACAAGATCGAACTTGCGCCACTGACTACCCATAATCTCTCTGATGCTGCAAGGACTGCAACCAGAAAGATGGAAAAAATACTTGTAGATGAGGGGACACCCATGAAGATTCTCAGAAAGAACCAACAGTCACCGCTCAGGCCAAAGAGGTTCAGAAAGGTGTTCTCTGACGCATGTGACTATGCAGGAATCCCCGTGGATATCAAGCGCCTGTTTATGGGCAAGTCAAACAAGGCAAACGAGGAATACGAGGGAAAGTCCAGGCAGAACCTAGAGATGTACTATGCCAACAAGCTGGAACCCATACTGACAATATACTCCAAGCCCAAGGAGATAAGCACAGAGGAAATCAAGAAGCTTGAGGACAAGCTTGACCAGAAAGACGTCCAGTACCAGGAAACACTCCAAAGGATGGACAGAATGGAACTGCAGTTTCAGCAAAAGATTGACTCTATCCTCATTGGATTACACAAGGAGAATCCTGATCGCTGATATTTTCATAATTTCCTAGCTGTGTAATTTGTGCAAAAAACAAAATCACGGCGGGGGATTTTCCAAAAATGGCAATGTTGCATAAAACATTTTCTGCAAATGCATTCACATGATATTATTACTTTTGATACAATCTGTCTGAGTTGAGAAAATTTACGAAGCGGGGGCGTGATGCGATCTAAATTCCAAAGCAAAATCCCCTCGGGTAAATTGTCTGATTTTGTCAAAAATAACAAAATCACCTAGGGCATAGATACCGTCAATGTTTTATAGTATTGGGATAATTTTTCCAAGTTTGAAAATGCTTCATTTGAGGATTAGTGGCGGTAGCTACTCAGGCAGTTCAAACACAAATCGACCAAGACATGCATACAAAGAGCTTTTCACTACCGCCAATTCCTGATATGTACACCATGTGATAAATATTGATCCTTGGTTAAGGTTAAATCAAAATGATCAAATGGCGTGCTATTTTGAGCTAGCATTCTTTATCTAATTGTCAAACTTGGTATCTATGACCAAAGACATGTTTACGAGCATAGAGATGCAGTATGTTTCAGACAAGTATACTAGCTTATTCATTGGCTACCGCCTGCAATTGGTAGTTTCTCTATGCTGTGAAGAGCTCTGGTCAGGAGATGGCCAGGGCATTTGCTTGTAGGCCATTCTTCTGATCCTCAGGTCATACGCAGTAATTGCGGACACGGTAATTTTGTTGCTGTAAAAATAATCTGTCTAGACCGACTGGGCAGGACGCACAAGATCCGTGTCTGCAGTTCCTGCCGTATTTCTGATTTTTATAAAGACTATCCGGAGGAATCAATTTGATTAACGGCTGTGAATGCTCTGTCAAGATCCATGACAAGCAAAGAAGCAAGCGGTGGGAGGGCATCTTTAAGGATGACTGGATACCTGTTGCAGGTCCTGCAATTCGAGGATTCTCAGAGTTTGACGGTGAGACGTCACAGCCATACCATGCACTGGCAGTCTACAGGATGACACAGTCTGAAAAGCTGATGGTTGCACAAAGAACATCCGAGTATTTTGGAATTTCACTTGACAAGATGATTGATGATTTGGAAAAACCAAACATGATCTTTCCAATAATTGCTGATGATATAATGACGTTCATCTGCCCGCTTCACACCAGGATGCTGACAACATGAGGACAGAATCCAAGATTTGCTATCAGTGCGGTGCGACAGTGCCTGTAATCAACTCTTCACTAATCCGAAAACAGTGTGACAAGTTTGAAAGAGTGTTTGTAATCAACACGGTAATTGTTTCATGTCCACAGGGACACAAGAACACAGTCCAGGTAATGGAGGATGACTCTTGATTTACAATTGTATCTATTGCGGTACTGTCTGCAAGAATTTCTTATCACATCTCCAAAAATACCACAGCAAGCACATAGAACCATTCCCGGAAACCGAAGAGCAGGCTTCCAAGTTTTTCAGACAGAATAGGAGGATAAGATGAATCCCAAACTGCATCTAAAATCCGAAATAGTTGATTCAACCACAGGAGAGATTTTGTGTGGGTGCGGATGCGGCATTGTCTTACTTGAAAAAACTGTCGATGTTGCCAACTTGCCACTTGCAAAAGAGCCAGAAGACACGCACTACAAATCTGAGAATCCAAACCACCATGACAAAGGACTTGGAACCATCATCTCTCACAGTTACATACAGAGAAACAAGCCATCAAGAAAACAGAGACAAAGCATTGACAACATCAGAGTTTGGCAGGAAAGGGTAAGGGGTTCAGGCTATCATGACAGGCGTCTTATAAGATATCTCCAGGTCTTGGCAGAGTTGGAATCTGACTATAATCTCACACAGTTCCAAAAAAACGAGGTCATAGCGTATCTCAGAAAACTTGAAAATATGCAGATTCTTCATGGCAAGTCCGTACCGATGACACTTACAGTCCTGGTCTCATTTACAAAGAAACTTCATGGCATACCATTCAACCCCAAAAAATACAAAAAACAGTTCAAGTTCAAATGGACTACATACAATAAATATTTCAGAGAATTCCAAGAGTCTCTAAAGATAGATACTGCGGATCTCATAGCATCCAATGTCAACATACTGTATGTGATTGGAAACAAGGTCAACGCATCAAGAAAAACTATCGAGTCATCAAAGGCAATCATGAATTACTGCAAGGACAAGGGCTTGTTCTGCACCAAACAGCCAAGCATTGTTGCTGCAACATGTCTTTACGTTGTTTCATTAAACTATGATGAAAGAATACTGCTTGACGACCTGGCAGATGCAACGCCATGCACTGCGGCATCAATTCGAACCCTCAAGGAAGAGATGAAGGATGTCTTTGCAATTTTCAAAATGAGCATCGATTTTAGAAAATCAATCAGGACGTACCAGGAGAGATGCATTTGACACTACAGTACACGGCAAAAAAACCGCACTGGGACGGGACAATAAAAGAAAACGGATTCTGGGATGATTCCTCCAAGTGTCCAAGCTGCAAAAAGAGAATTATGTTCTGGAACTCTGGAAACCGCAAAGACCACAAGTGTACTGAATGCGGGGAGGATGTCACACTATGAGCTGCAAAGGACTATGCGATGGCATCAAGGCACTAAAGCCGCAAAATGCGACAAGGTACTCGTCCGGACAGCGAAGATGTCAGAGATGCTGTATCTTTATCCAGACATCTGATCTTAGGTGTCCCTGCTGCAATGGCAAATTAAGAACCAAGCCAAGAAATGCAGAACCAAGAAGAAGACTCCATAACAAACTGGAGGCAAAGAATTGACTTTGAATATTAATGAAATACTGAAAAACATAGAGATTGCAGATCTTACAGTTTTTGGAAATCTTGGGTATGTCGAGCCTCACTTTGATATCATTCTTGATTTTGACAATCTCCAGGAAGCCGAGTCTGCAAAATCATATCTTTTGCAGCTTGTAAGGATCAGAGAGGCATCCCAGAAACTTTTGGATGAATGGGAGGGAAAACAGACACTCCATGAGGAATCAAACTATCTGCTTATTCAGAAATTTCATGATTTGGCAAATGCACTGGAGGTCAAAAATTGAAACAGGTGCTTTCTGACAGAGACGAGTTCAAGCTGATTGAACGTATCTGCAAGCTCAGAGAATCACACCCACATATCAAGGTCGGAGAGATCCAAAGACCCCTGGTTCTTGGCGGGGTGGCAGACGGAGTCTATGAAGTGGAGGTTGAATTCTGATGGTTCTCACAAAAGCATGGCTGCAAAACCAGATAGACACAGAGCCAAACCCTGCAGTCAAGCTTGCACTTGAAAGTGTGATGCAAAAATACACACAGGCACCTGGAGCCACATCCCCAAAACTCAAAGAGTTTGATCCAGATGAGACATACAAGAGAGTAGTCACATACTACATTGACAAGAAAGGATACACCCCGGAGCAGGCCAATGATGTGGCAAGGTCGGTGGTTCAAAGAGAGAAAGAGAGGAGGGGTTTGAAATAATGCCATATGGAAAAGGTCAGCTTTGTGGCAGACCCGGATGTGAAGAACATTTTGCAATAGACCATTATCCACATGGACAAGGAGAATGCCAATGGGTTAACTGTATCTGTAGACAATTCGTTCCAGGAAAACCATCAAGAGGTACAGGGAGGGCTAATAATTGACTAAAAGACTGCCTGTATTAATTATTACAGCCTGTATTAATTATTACAGTTACCATTTTATTGTTTTTAGGAGTGTTACTTTTGGTTAGAGCAGTACTCCCACTTTCTGTCACAAAGGAAATTGAGGATCTCATTATTGAGGCGCAGGCAAAAGCACTCAAAGAAGGCAAGAAATTCAATCTCTCAGGCCTGCTAAGGGAGCCAATCAAGCAGGCTCTCAAAAGATACATCATTGAGCATGGTGACGGCAATCCCGGATTTGACTTGGAGCAGTGGATCAGAAACGAGAACTTCCAGGCAACCCCTGCACTTTTTAGAAACAAGGAAGATGTGCAGAATTTCATTAACGGCATCAAAAACACGTCGCAGTTTCAGGAAGTAGGCAAGCAGCTGCAGATGTGGGTTGATATCTTCAACGAGGTGGACAGTCTGTGAAGGTATCAAACACAAAACAAATCACAAAGACGTCTGACAATCTTGCCCAGCAACTGGCACAGGAACTGGCAGAATCAAGGGACTGGACACAGATAAGACGCAAACAGAAAATCGACATTGAATTATCCAATCCTGAATACCTACAGCTTTTCATGTCATACGGCAGAAGAATCACCGATGTCATAGAGTCATGCCTCTTGCGTGGAATCGAGATGTTTTACCGAACAAGAATGTCAGAGCTTATAGTAGACAAGTACACCCCGCAAAGGCTCGAGGAACTCATAGGCCAGATTGCAAAAGGCGCCGAAACCTCAAGATCAACAATAGTCAAGCAGACAGAAGTCAAGCTTACACTGAATGAAAAATTCAACTGGATTTACAACAATTTCAAGGGCATTCTGGGAGAAATACGAATCAATCCAAGAATGATAAAACCAATCCCGCTTTCCAAAGTAAACGCCACACATGTGGACAAACTGGTCTGCTTTGAATGCAACATCGACGGAGTGGAAGTACAACAGGCAATCACAGACAAGTACGATACTGAAAAGTCCGGACTTGTCATGGCTGAAAAATATTCAAAGGATCTGTGTGGTGCAGTCAGAAAGATAATCTATGAGGACTTTCAGTATTACTGGCTCCGGGAACCTACCCATGAATTCTCTGAAAAAAAGTCACTCCGCAAGATTGCTGCAAAGTCGTATGGCAGGTTCGTGTCAAGATACGAGACAGGAGACAAGGTTCGGGTCCTTGGGTTTTATCGAACCATAGACCAGAAAGGAATCGACGAGAAAGGAGTGGAGATTGAGATCATCAATATGGAAAAGCTCGATGATGACGTTGAGGTTGTCCTGACAAAACAGGAACTGCTAAATTTTAAGAACATGTCTTCTGAAGATCCTGAATCCTTTATCAAAGAGTTTGTTACGTCCTGTGCGCCACATATCCAGGGCAATGACACTGCAAAGCTTGGCATTGTACTATCGGAGATAGGACCTTCCAAGCTTGTGGAAAAATACAGGCCACACATTCACATCTTGCTTGAAGGAAATCCCGGAACCGCAAAGTCCGAGATGCTCAAATGGTTTGCAAAGATATCATTCATGGGAGTATACGCAGATGCACCAAACGCATCGTCAAGAGGCCTGATGTATGGCCAGGAGGAACACGGCAAGAGAAAAATCCTCAAAGCTGGACTGATGGTCAGAAACAGAAAGCTCTACCTTGACGAGCTTGACAAGATGGGCGAGACAAGACAAGAGCTAAACACTGCAATGGAGCAGCAGATTGCATCGTATCACAAGAATCCGTTTGATATTGACACTGAGATTGACTGCACAGTAATTGCGGCAGCAAACCCGCAGTTTGGAAAATGGAAGGACGGGATTGATCTCCTGGAACAGCTCAAGCCACTAAAGCCGGAACTGCTCTCAAGATTCCTAATCATCAGGGTAATCAAGACAGGAAAGACACGTGAAAGACTTGCACACATACTTGACACAATGCAGGAAAGGCAAAGAGTATCTCCAAAGTTTAGCGAGAGGCAGATTGCAGGACTTTTGAACCACTGCAGAAAGCTGAATCCAAAACTCACAGAACAGGCAGAGACGGTAATTTTGGATTTTGCAGAACTGTTTGAAGGAATAAAACAGGAGGAAGATTCCAATCTGGAATTTGAAGTAAGAGCCCAGATCAACGTAATCAGAGTGTCAAGTGCACTTGCAAAGTTCTTGCAGAAAGACACCATTGACGAGTTATGTGTAAGGCTTGCAATCAAATTCATCAAGGAATGCGCCCAGTCGCTTGGAATGGCAACAGAAGTGCCAAGCGTACAGACTGACTTTGGCGGGGTTCCAATCAACAAGGATGTCGCATTTCTAAGAATCGTAAAGTCGTTACAGAAGGAATCCGAGGACGGATGCTTTTCTGAATTTGAGCTAATCAAGAAAATGCTGGAACTGGATCAGTTCTGGAAGACAGAAGAAGCTGCAACAGGATATTGGAACAAGTTCAACCCAAGACTCAGAAAGGAATCACCATATTATGAGCCGCATACCGGGAGGTTCCAAAAGACATGAGAGAGGCAGAAGAAAGGGTGACCAGGCTAGTGCTGCAAAAGAATGCCGAAATCGCCAACACCGCAAACCTCAGAAAGATGCTCGGCGAGAAGCAAAGGACTCTTGAACAGACTCAGATGACACTTGATTTTCTCAAAATTGCAATTGAAATCTACACCAAGGAACTGGAGGCAAGAGAGAAAAAATGACAAGGCGTTGGAAGGACGATGGCGAATACTGGACTAGAAAGGAAAGAATCCATCACAAGGGTGGAGGAAAGGCAATCATTTCAATCAAGAAAGGTACGATTGACGTTGACGAATTTGCTTCCGGCAAGCGTGGTAAGACAAGTGACGGAGGGGCTACGTAAATTGAAAATCACAATTTTTGGAATTTCCTTTGAAATTAATTTCATGAAAGAATGGGATCATCCTTACAGGTCATATGATTTGCATTTTGCAATCTATCAGGAGAAACGTAATGATTGGAAAAGGAGTTTTAAAATTGAGTAAACAAGAACCATATCTTATCTGTAATACCTGTCACGAAGAAATCCGAAAACATGGAACATCTCTTTTTCGAGCTGGTCTAAGTCACTATGATAAAACTAATCATGAAAATTTCATCGCTCATCCAAGAAAAATTATTTTGAAAATTAATGATAAATTGGAGGAATACAGATGAAACAAAAACTTCAGCTAAAACTGCAATCAAGAACAATACATGTCGGCGATGTAATGGAAAAACTTTGCAGATTCCCGACAAACTCGATTGACTGCATAATGACATCCCCGATGTACTACAACGACATTGACCTGGGGGTTCCAGGAGCTTGGGGAAACGAGAGATCGGTCTTTGAGTATCTCTCAAAGATGAGGGTATTTCAAAACGAGCTGTTGCGTGTCCTCAAACCAAGAGGAACATGCTTTATCAACATCTCAGATTCATATGCCAAGAGAAATCACGGTCCCATCAAAAAAGGCACAAAGTTCATGGTTCCAGAAATGTTCTCATCGCAGTGTGTCCTGGACGGATGGCTGTGTGAGAATGTAATCCAATGGCTGAAAAGAAATGCATTCCCAACATCAGTGCAGACTCATCTATGGTGGAACATGGAGCCGGTCTACTTCCTGGTCAAAAACAAGAATCACTATTTCAATCTGGACGCTGTAAAGATTCCAAGACTTCACAAGTCAAAGCCACTGAACAGAAGAGTACGTGATGCTGCACATGGGAGACTGGAAGCACGTTTTGGAAAAAAATACAGGGCATCAAAAAAAGAGATCAGACAGTTCAAGCAGGACATTAGAAAACGTGCAGACTATACGGGATTCAATTCCAGGTATGACAATACAAAGAACGACAAGAACCCGGGATGTCTTTTGGATATTCCCGTAAAGGTGGTTCCAGGACTAAGCCATGTTGCATACTATCCCGTTGAGTTTGCAGAGTGGTTCATCAAGTGCGGATGTCCGAAGAATGGCATTGTATTGGATCCATTTCTTGGAAGCGGGACCACTGCCATAGCTGCCGAGAATCTCGGAAGACAGTGGGTTGGAATCGAACTGTCTGAAAAGTTTGCTGCAGAATCTATCAAAAGAATCGGGGTGGGCAAACTTGCCTAATTCCATCTTTGAGACCTGCAGCAAATGCAACCAGACAATCCTAAAGTCTGAAAGTAAATCACACAAGTGCAAGCCACAAGTCAGAATCAGATACAAGCCAAATTCCAATATGCCTGACTCTGTATTCTCGACATTGAATTCCATCTATTCAGAGCTTGCAAAAATGATATCATACCGTATCATGCCAAACTGTGACCATGAGATATTGGTCAAGGCTCTAAAGCAACTGACAGAAGACGTCACCACAAACAAGGACAGGACAATAGACGAGGAGGCATTCAAGATTTTGGAGTCTGTTGGAAAACCACTGACAGCCCAGGCGATAACTCAGCAGATCAACTCCACATATGGATTCCCTGTTAGAAAAGTCGATGATGTCCGTGTTGCAATGAGTGGGAACCGCAAGGTGTTTGAAAGTGACAAGTACTCCACGACGTGGTATCTGAAAAACTGGGAGGTTCAGGCTTGACTGATTTTGTAGGACGAAGTGAGGATCTGGTGCAAGATATCATCTGCAGGTTATACCGATATACCGAGTCCTGGACACAGGTTCCGATTGTAGACATAATCAACAAGGAAGACTCTGAGATATACGGTGAGGAATTCTCAAAACACAAATGCGATATCGTCCTCAATGTCGCAAACGTCGATGATGGAAAGTCTTTCCAGTCACTAGTAGTTGAGGTAAACTACAAGCACAAGGACAAGGCAGGACGCAAATGGAATAATAATTTTGGTCCTGACATTGTAAAATCTGGAAAGATTCCTGTAAGGATTGATGATTTTAACTGCAGAAGTTCCATCAAAAAAGAAAATGGCAGATTCGAGCTAGGACTGTTCCATCAAAATGAAAACGGGGAGCACATACGTTCCTGGAATGACTATCGAGATGTCATTGATGCACTAGAGAAAGCTGGAGTGAAACCATGAGTCTGCAGGAGTTTGAGGCAAGGATCTCAGAGATTGAATCCAAGTACCAAAAGAAGTTCTCAGAGCAAAACGAGCAATTCAGAAAGGAATTCCAGGAACAGCAGGACAAGTTTGACAGACTATACAGCTCACAGCAGACTGAATTTAACAATGCACTTGAGAGCCTAAAGAAAACCACCATAGACAATCTGTTCAGGGAATCAAAGGAACAAAAACCAAAACCAAACCTCAAATCACTTCTTGATGACAGGGTGGACCCGGAACTGTATGCAGCATTTGACAAGAAACCATATGTCATAACCAAGGGCGACAAGAAAAACACCGTCCATGTCCTGGTCCCGAAGTTCAAGGGTGACTTTCAGGTCGGATGGCTCAAAGACGAGATAGGGGAGTACTATAGATACGAGGTAAACCAGTACGGCATATTCTTTGGCGATGTTCCACAGGACATTCTAAATGAAATCCAGATGCCTGAACCAATCAACGTTACAGTCTCTGGAAACCACATATTCTTCAATCCAGAGGACAAGGCAAAGATCAAAAGACAGCTTCCAAAATTCACCACAGACTGGACGGATTCGTCTGCAAGAATCACCCAAGGACACGAGTTTGACATCATATCTGAAATCTTGGAATCCGGCCATGTACCATTTGAGAAAATCCCGGTAGAAAAACAGGACATGCAAAAGTCAAACAACATCATACTCCGGGATTACCAGGAACAGGCTTGGAAGACATTCTTGAAGACTGGGGCAATCGGGGTATTTCATCCAACGGGCTCTGGAAAATCATTCATCGGCATGAAGGGCTTGGAAACAATCAAGGTAGGGGATAGAAGAAATCTCATCATCTCACCAAGAACAACGCTTGTAGAGCAATGGAACTATTACCTTGAGAAAAACATTCCACATGTCCTGGACAATGTTCTGATTACGACATACCAGGGATTCAAAAACTTTAACGAGGAATTCGGATTGACATTATATGATGAGTGTCAGGCATTGCCGGCTCACAACTTTTCAAGACTGTCCACAATAAACACAAAATACAGAATGGGATTATCAGCTACTCCGTTCAGGGAAGACAACAAGAACCATCTAATCATAACGCTTACAGGATATCCAGAAAACATCAACTGGCCAAAATACATGAAGGAATGGGGACCCGGATATCATCCCATCAATGTCCATGTGGTTGCAAATCCAAGAATGAAACTGCTCAAGGCATACAGCCTTTACAATCCAAAAAAACGAACCATGTTTTACTCGTATGGCATACCTACGGGAAAGACAATTGCAGACAAGTACAACATACCACACATTCACGGAGACACGGAAAACAGGATGGAAGTCATGGCAAGCTCGCACTCCTTTGTCGCATCATCGGTGTTTACGGAAGGAATCTCAATTCAGGATCTGGATCACATCATAGAGGTAGAGTTTCATTTTGGCTCAAGGCGTGAGGAACTGCAGCTTACAGGACGTCTGATGCACTCAAAGTCGGCAAACAAAAGACATGACATCATAATGACTGATTTGGAATTTCAGAACTACAAGAAGCGAATCCTAGTTCTCGAAGAGAAGGGATTCCACGTCAAGATAGAGGGAGGATTCTAAGTTGAGCGAAGAAACTCTCCGCTGTCCAGGATGTCAGACTGGAATGCTGTCCACTCCGCTAATCAGGTGGCGGTCTGATGACGGAAGAAAGGCAAAGAACCTCCCGATAAAGTACTGCAGATTCTGCGATATCTACATCACATCTGGTATGATAAAGATCTGGAATGGAAATGAAATAGTGGAGGTCAGGAATTGACCTGCCAATGTAACTGTCATTATGGGACAAGGGAATGGGCATGCAGGAACTGTAATTGTGGAAATAGAAACAGATGTCCTTGCTGTAACCAATTTACGCCAAGACCAATCAGGAGAAATCACATTGATTGAACTTACATTAGAATCTGCAATTTCTATCGGTTTATCTTTTGGGGTAATAATCGGAATCTCATTGATTGCATTATGTAGAGCGGTGGAGGAGGACAATTGACAAACTTCATCACAAAACATCACAAATGGTATACTTTTTGGTGGATATCAAAATTCTTACCAGTTGACATTCACAGTCCAATTTTCAGATTAACGATTCAATGTGGCAGATGTCTGCATACTGAAAAACTAGAGACTGACAACCCCATTCACTATTACCAAAAATTATACTATTCAGAAACAAGAGGTAGATGTCCCATATGCAATTGATTGAGATCAGACTCTCCCCTGAAAGGACAAACATTCCGGGATATTACCGCAAATGTGCAGATGACAAGTGTAACAGATACATTCCATGTCCGCACGTAAAATGCCAGGAACACAGGGATGACTTTGCCATCAAGGATTGGACTGTAACAGGTCTGGAACCAAGCGAGGTTAAGATAATTGGTTGAAATCATTTACCGTACCAAAGTTTCTGATTTTGGTTCATCTAGTTTGCGTACAGTATTCCTTACTGAAAATGAAGTGAATTTTTACACATGGGTAATCCTTCATGAAGGAAACAGGTAACATCTCAAAATCCCAGACATATGGAAGGATGAAGAATCCTAGGTGCTCATATCCTAATTGTAAATACAATGACGGATTCCCGCTCTCCTGGACCAGAGAAAAAACAGACGCACATGAGTTGCATCACAAAGAAGAAGACAAGAGACAGTCCAAATTATTCCAGTAATTGGAGCTCCGTTCGGAGTAGCCCATTTGGTTTTTTCACTGCTTTGATTATATACTAAGATCAGAGATTTTCAAATGACCGATGAGTACTCTGATCCAGGTAGATGAAATCACACCTACCATTGCAAAGAATCTTTCCGAATCTGAAAAGAAAACTGCAATAGAAAAGCTGCAAAAACAGGAGGAAGAGATACGACTGGGAATATCAAATCCCCAAAGCATCATTCACATCACTGCATTTGAAGACAGGTCGACTATCTTCACACGATGGGCAAACCACTACAAGCAGTTACACTATCTCGGAGTCTATGAAAAACCAATAAACACAATCTCCACTCACATCAGGCATCATATTGGCAAGATGGACATTCCACTGGAAAAAAAAGAATCCTTATATCATAATTTAGACAGATATCTAACATCAGAATACAAGTTATCATCTGATAACAATCCTCAAAATGAGGATGAAAACACTTCCGACTTTTGCAACATAGAGAACTCTTTCATGTACCGTGCAATTGCAAGCTTCAAAAGCTACCATGAAATTTTTTCAGACATTGCAGACACGTTGCTGCAGCACCTGGCAGATCCCACAATCAACAAGGAGTTCTGCGACATTATCGAATGGGAGGAAATATCCGAATTCTGTGCAATCCTTGAGACAATGCAGACAAAAATCAAAGATGCATACAAGGACGTTGACAAGCTGGACAAACAGCTTGCAAACTTTTCAACACTGGAATACATCAAAGAGGATCTCAACATCAGGCAGTCAGCAGACTCTTTCCGTGATGCAATGTTCGTACTGCTTGGGGCTGACAAGTCATTTAGAAAGATGGCTCACAAGTTTGGAATCTCGCCAAGGCAGAACCAGAGAGTCAGAAACAGACTTGATGACTGGCCAAAAAAAGACGCAAGAAAAATAATCCAGATGGTCATGGGCTCTTATCTTTGTCCATGTGGTTGCGGCATGAATCTTGTCACAAACAGAAGACACGTTGATATCACTGACGACAAGTTTTTCCTGACAGTGAGGTATCGTGACAGAAAGATGACACTGCCAGAAAAATTCAGGCAGAAAAAAGACATCACACCGATTGCCATAGCAGAGAACCAATGGGGCAAAAAACTCCAGATGGTAGAAATCAAGAGATAATCTTTCTTTTTATAGAAATTTCACACAAACAATTCAAGTACTGCACTTTGTGTATTACCTGGTCAGGAGTCTTAGGACCCTATAGCGGTATTCCAATACCGCATCCTATCAAATGATAATTTTAAAATACTATGGTATTACAGTAATATCGACCAAGAATGCATAGGGCAGTAACTAGTCAGAATCCCATAGCTGAGGGCTATAGTATCAGCAAGAAAAATTTCTCAGACATTGACGCAATTGTCGAGAACACGCAGGGTCTCATAAACAAAGACCTTCTTTTGGAGACTGATTTTTCATGACTCTCCAGGAAGAAGACCTGCAGCAAATCAGGCAGATAGTCCAGGAAGTAATCGGACAGTCTGCAAAACCCGAGTACGCAAATGTCGTGGAACTCTCCAATGCAAACAGCAAGGGAGACCTGCACATAACCGTCAAGGGAAGATCCGACGGTCCACTAAAAGACCTCGTTGAAGACGTCAAAAAGCAATACAAGGAAGCAGGTGTATAATCATGAGCAAACGAATCACAGTTATGATTGATGATTCCATAGACAGGAAACTGCGAACCATCCAGGCAAAGCAAATCCAGCAGTCAAACGGCTCTGTGAGCTACTCCAAAGTGCTTAACGAAACACTCCAAAAAGTCCTCTGAATTGTCACAACAGGAACAAACCCAGCAAACAAATTGCTGTACTATCGAGGAAAAATCCCTCATTCTGACAACTCATAAGCTCTGGAAAGAGTCTCCTGCATCCATATCTGATGAAGCCAGAAAGAAACTCCAGGAACTAAAGGAGAAACTGTATCAGTTCAGGCAGGACAAATCTCTGCCAGTCGAAAAGAGGCAGGACTCTTTTGACTTGCAGCAGATGATTCACGAGATTCTTGGAATCAATAAAATGGACGAAAAATACCGTCCTAAAGATTTCAAGGGGACGGGCAAATCAGGCGGATGGATTGCAACAAAAGAACAGCGCTCAAAAAATGTCGATGAGTGTCTGGAAAAAATAGGCAAGACGAGGTTAGACGCAATGTCTCCCTACGAACAGGGGATGATTATTGCGACTGTTTGGGGAACACTCAAACAATAATCTCTTTTCTTTTTGTATTAATTATTACAGATCACATCAACATAATTATTCCACTTGTAACTGGATCGATCGCTTGGGATTTCCATTTCCTATGAGTCCAATTGTAGAGGGTGGACATCCCAAGCATCTTTTTATTTTACCGTTGTTATTGTATAACGGACTCATAGGAACGAAGGCCTTGCGCACAACTTGTGCTGTTGTACCTGTGGGTTCATTTCCTTTATTCTGATTATACCATTCAACATCGTGCGCAAGGGAAAACAACAGCTCCTAGAGAGTATTAGGTATGTTCCATCTTCAAAGATACCCATTTCTAAAATAAAACTGGATCCAAACAACCCAAACGTACTTTCAGATGAAAAGATGAGAGGTCTGGAAAAAATCATGAAAGATCCAGAAGTAGGCAATGCAGTAGAAGTATGGGTAAATGACAATGGAGATGGAACGTATCTCTGTATAGATGGCGAGCATAGAATCAAAGTTTTACAAAAAAATAATATCAAGTTTGTATGGGGAAAAATCTTCAAGGTATCATACACCAAAGTAAGAATACTCAGGCAGATAGCAAACAAGCTTCACGGCATACATGACAAGAAAAAGGACGCAGATGAGTTTAAGGCAATACTTGATGATAATGAGTTAGAAGAATTCTCCAAAATGATGGGTGAACCAATTTCAGAATTTCAGAAGATTATTGACAAGGAATTCAATTTTGAATCTGCTTCGGCAGAAATAATTGATGAACTGGAAACTCTCAATCATTGTCCAAAATGCGGTTATGAGTGGTAGGACAGTAGTCACGACTTTTGCAGGGCGTGGCGGTTCCAGCATAGGATACAATCTTGCAAAATGCAATGTCTTGTTAGCGATAGATTTTGAACCAAACGCAGTAAATACATACAAACTAAACTTCCCAAAAACCACAGTCTGGAAAGCAAATATTAGACAAGTCACAGGTCTTGCAATTCTCAAAGAGATTGGGATGAAGAGGGGAGAACTTGATATCTTTGATGGCTCTCCTCCATGTACGCCATTTTCTGCAGCAGGTAAAAGAGAAAAATCTTGGAATAAGGTCTACAAGCATGGTTCAGAAACACAAGCACAGAGAACAGATGATTTGTTTTTTGAATACCTGAGATTGGTAAGGGAGATTCAGCCAAAGTCATTCATCGCTGAAAATGTCAAGGGGATGATAATTGGGAAATCCAAAGGATATTATAATTTGGTATTGAGACATATGAAAAAACTAGGGTACAACGTGCGTGTATTTAACATAAATGCAAAGGATTTTGAGGTACCTCAGTCAAGACCAAGAATAGTATTCATTGGTGTGAGAAAAGACATCAAGACAAAATTTCCAGAACTGCATACGTTCAAAGAAATAACTTTTGGTGAAGCTGTAAAAAATTTACAGATCCCAAGTGATGACCTGCAAGCTTCAATTAATGCTGCAAAAAGACCGTCTATTGAAAAATACCTCAGATATGTAAAGCCAGGAGAGTCATTTTCAAGATATCATCCAAAAGGAAATCAGTTCACATATGTCCGTGTTTCAAATGACAGGCCATGTCCCACAATAACGGCTGGGGGATACATGCAAATGTTCCATCCTATATACAACAGGGCTCTTACTGTTGCAGAAGCTAAGAGATGTTCCACATTCCCAGATGATTACAAGTTTTTGTCACTATCTGACGGATGGCTTGGGGTAGGAAATTCAGTGCCTCCCAAGCTTATCATGCATATGGCCAACTATGTCCAACAAATATTGGCAAATGCGCCGACGATATCAGACAGAAGACAAAATCTAAGATCTGTCAATTAAAAATGAATAATGGGATATTATCTCGACAGAGCACAGTCAAACAAACAGCAGTTTGAGGCACTAAACTTCACGCCTCAACAGCTAAATCTTGTTGCTTCTATGATGCTCCAATGTAGAAAACTCAGACAGAGAGACCCGATAATCAATCTCTTGAGGCATTCACTCCCAAACAATTTCGAAATGGAATTGGTTCAGAAAGAGAGTGAGGACGGAACCAGAACATGGTTATCACCTCTCATCCTAGAAAAAAAGGCGGTTGCTCAATGAGCGCCCCAACCCTAGTTTTTTGTTCGGATTGTGAAAAAGTAGTTCCACAGACAGAGGAAGAATGCGACTGCAAAATATGTAAAAATTTGTCCACACCTGAGATCTTCAAAAGATGTGGGATATGTGACTCGCTCAATGTAACACCAAATACAGGAATAGGGCTTGATGGTAATCCACAATGACTCCACCACAAAAGACACTTTCCGAGTTTTTCAAGGAAAAATACAAGCAGTTACCGCCACCTAAAAAAATCAATAACATACCAAAAAAACATCCAGATAGAGAGAAGAAAAAATTTGTAAAGACAATGATGTACGGCCTGACAGCACCTTTGGTATTCGGACCTGGGACATGGGGAGAGACTTTCCCACAAGACATGACGGAGAGAGGAAGGATGCTAAGACTTGCAAGTGCCATTAAATGCATTGACCATGAGATGTGCACCTTGTTTGATGCCATGGCCTACATGTACTCGATTTCATTTGAAGCCCCGCTCAGACACGACGCAATGAAAATGTACATGTATCTCTACAAACACTCAGTACCAGAAAAATGGAAGATTTTGGTAGAATCCGACCCAGAATATGAGAGATATTCTGAACTTTATGATAACGAGATGCAGGAAGTGAATCAATTACGCAGATGGATTTTTAGACGACAGATTTCCAGTATTATGTAATATGGTCTTCAAGTTCTGCAAAAAGTGTATTGGAATAAGGCAGTTTCTTCCTAACGGATATCCAGAGGAACCAAGAAGATGCGATGTCTGCGGAAATGAGGAATAGTTCTGTAAAACCAACCAATGCCAAAACAAACCATGAACTGCCCAAGAAGGATCAACGAGATAGGACCTTGGAATTACCAGGAGGATGACTCAGACCATTGGAAAGACGATTGCTGCTCCTTTTGTGGTTCCATAAATCCAGACAAGGTAATAGAGCTCATAAAATCAGGCTATACCATAACCAGGACAGACAAAAACTACAAAATCTATCTAAATTACCCATCGCATGTAAAGGCACCCAACGGCTCAGGCAAGGTCTATCTAATGCATTTCTCCAGAGAGCAGATCGACCAGCTTAACCAGGCACTAGGATACATCGCATAAACAATGCAGATTTTAACAGGCACAATCACGATAAACCATTGTTTGAAAAAGATACCGTAATTCTAGCATTCATAGGAATAGTAGTAACCGCATATATGGTGATATTTTATGATGTATCCAGAGATCTTTTAGAGAATCCAGAGACAGACATTCTTCCAATTGCACAAGCTGGAATGATTTCATTAGGAGTGGGTAGTTTGGTATTCTATCTCTTTGTACGTGGGAAAATAAAGTAGATCATTTCTCTAGTACATAATTTACCATATGATACATGGAAGGATCCCATTAGGGAGGAAGGGGATTCAGAAACCATCTATCAGGCGAGACTCGCATCTTTAACCTGTTAGATATGGCCAGAGTCATATGAAGCATCGACGAGTGGGTTAGCAATATCCTAGACAAGTCATCTAAGAATTGCCCATATGCAGAGACTCACGGCTCCCAATCACTTCTCTAGTAGACAATAACATACAACATAACCATAGAATAATCTGTACTCGCAGACAATTCTAGAGCCGGACAACTGGAACCGCGGTGAAGGAAGACGGCTCATTACAATAACTCTGATAGATCCCAGATGACGGCAGAGAGATAGCGGGATGAAGGCTCTACCTGATGGCAAGACGCCCATAATATAATGACAATAGGATTCTAGAAATTACTTCGCTTATGATGATTTTATCCTACATTTGATATGATTTCATGCCTGAAACTGTGTCATAATTATCCACTTTTTGGAGATGGTGTTTTTGAAGAAGAAAGGTAGCACCGCAGACAACAAGGAAAAAAGATTACAAGCATTAGAGAAGATACTAGACAAATACCATCAGGAAGACAAAAAGCCATCATCAAAGCAAGTCATAGCAGACCTTGCAAAGAAAGGATTCAAGATATCTAGATACACATACTATGACGACTGTACGGAACTTGCCATCAACGACCCGTTTGTCCAGGACTTGGCAAGCAAGTCATACTCCAAATTAGTGCATGATTGTTTTGACACCATTGACTTTGCAGAAAGAAAGGCAAGGGAGATTCTAGAGAAGAAATGGACCAGGAGCAAGGCCACAAAAAGAGAGGTATTCGTTGAAGGCTCAAAACAGACAGTCGCAGAAAAGACAGTCACAGAAGAAATCGCAGAGCCACAACTAAAGGCACTAACCGAGATCAGAGAGTGTGCAATTGCAAAGGTCAAGCTGTTAGGTGGGGATATCATCAAGACATCTGCAAAGAAGTGGTCAATACAAAGGCACAAGGACATTGAGACAATCAATGAGCTAAAGGCAAAGATCCAGGAGCTTGAACATGCTGCTAAACATTGACGGTCAGGAGATCAGCGTTGGCAAGGGAAACGATGCGATAGATGAGGCCAACTCACTGGTTGACGACTATTCCCCATCATCCCTGGTCCTGCCAAAGGAAAGCATTCTAAGAGATTACGAGAAATTCTTTGCATGGGCAGGCGGCGTACTCCATCCAAAGTTACGTGAGAAGGACGGCAGACCTGTACGAATTCTAAAGCCGTTCTGGTATCAGACCAAATTTGCAAATATGAAAAGGGCAGTGATGCTAGGATCAAACAAGCTTGCAAAGACAAAGGGCGAGTTAATCAGGGACATCCAGACAAGGCTCTGGCCAGAGAATGCAGGGTTTGACATGTTATTGGTAGGCCAGAACCAGACCATGGCAGACGAGCATCTCCTTAATGCAAAAAAATGGATGCTGCAATCACCAACTCTCAGACCGTTTCTAATCACAAGACCTGACCAAAGATTCAGACTGCCAGAGGAAAAATCAAAGATGAAGATGCTGTATGTAGAAAACCCATACGAGCCGGAAAACCCCTCAAGAATGATAGCAATCGGATTCTCTGAATCATTGGCCTACTCCTGGGAGAAAGTAAACAGGCTGCACATTTCAGATCCAGGCCAGAACTCCAGAAAGAACCAGATATCGTTTTTCTCAGGACTTTATTCAAGATTATCAAATACGGAAGGCGACATCAAGATAGAAGGGGTGGCAGGTGAAAGGTCAGGCTATTTCTACGAGCTTTGCAGGCAATTATTCCCAGAACAATTACAGGATGATTACGAGGACGAGCAGGACATCCTTGACCCGGAAAGGGGACGTGAACTGCAGATGGAAGAACTGCACACCATGGCATCAAGCTTTGATAAGATGTTCCTTACTGCAGATGACGGAGTAAAGGTCGGAATCATCTCAAAGGCTTGGCTCTCATACATGAAGGGAATTCTGCCACATGACGAGTTTATGAGAATCTATTATTGCGTATTCTCAAAGCCACAGGGAACCATCTTTGATGACATCAGGATAGGAGAACACGAACCGCTAGGAGCTGAAAACATACTTGGATACTAGGAGAACCAAATGTCAGTAAGCGTTGCAATATACGACCCAGGCGGATGGTCAGACTCTTTCTGTGACTTGATGGCAACTGTCACAAGGGAGAAGATACTGCTTACTGACGCTGTATTTTGGAACAAGGAAAAATTCCCAAACCTTACAATGAGGCAGGTAAAAGACGACATTGAAAAACTAAACAACCACTTTCATTTTGACTATCATCTCTGCGAGACAAACAACCAGGGACACATGGTAATTTCAGACCTCAGAAAAGAGTACGGAATCCCAGTAATCGGAATCACAACATCTGGCGAGCTGAAAAGAAAGGGAACAATCCAGAGAGGCACATCGCTTGACAAGGACAAGACAGTGCCGTGGGTGATGAAGCTGATAGAAGACGGGATAATCGAGCTTCCAAAAAGAATGACACCTGGACTCAAGGAAGGAATGGAGCAGATCAAGAACTATGGGGTCTCAAAGTCTGGCAAGTACCAGGCTCTCTCAGGCCATGACGACTTTGTAAGCTGTCTTGTAATTCTTGTCCATTGGGCGAAAAGGCATATGCTCAAAGGCATGGCAAGAAAACTGATTGGTGTCGGAGGCGGGGATCCTGGAATGGAATCACAAAAGTCCGCATATGACATTGCACTAGAGTCCATGAGAAACAGGTTCGAGAAGGCAGGAATGAGCCCGGATAATTTTGACATCAAATTTCCTGATTAGTTCTCTAGTAGAGTCACGACTGTAGTTTCACCATTGGCAATCCCGCAAACATGTCCATATGACTTTGAGGTATTGCAGGAAAACTTCTGCACAGAGTGCGGATTCAGGAGGACAAGATGAAAAAGAAACTCATCGGCGTTGGCCTTGACACTGACATTGAAAAAATTGTAAAAGAGGAACTCTCAAAGATACATGTAGAGCCGGCACTTAAGGACCTCAAGGATTATCATTTCAGGGGGCTAAAGACCAACATAAAAAACTGGTACAACAAGCCGACAAGGTTCGTAACAATATTTGGAGCTGCAGGAGAGGAGGACATCCCGGAGACCAAGATCAAGGCAATCTCTGACCATTATTCATCAAACACAAGAAAGATGCTAAATGATTCCATACTTGACGACCCGCTGCTTTCTCCTGCACTTGACAGAAGGATAGATTCCATATATGAGGACGGGTTCCACTTTGAGCTGGTACCTGCAATTGCATACGACCCGATAAACCAAAGGCATCTCTCATCTGAGGAATCAGAGCAGCTCTTCCAGAAGATGAAGCCTGAATTTGAAAAGTATGTGCAGCAATTGGAGACATGGAAGGATGACATTCACCTAATTGACAACATGAGGGATTCGGCAGGGGTATCGTTTGCCCAGGGAAATGCGGCATCACTGATATCTCCTGGAATCATGGATTTGCAGCAGGGACAGCTTCCATTCTCAGTCGAGATAATACACTATTCTGATGTGGGCGAGCCGATAGTTGACGTCGGCCTGACAAAAAAGATGGTCGCACTCAAGACAAAGTTTGAGAACAAAAAGATTTGCAGAAAGGACGAGCTTGTCTACATCACAAGAAACAAGCGGGGATACAGAAAGGAAGGAAAGTATCTTGGCACTTCATCACTTGAGCCGATCCTGGTAATCTCAAGATCAGTCAAGAGAATCTACAACTATGACATTCCGGAGGCCATTGTTGCGGCATACATCACAAAGATACTTTTCACTTTTGCCGACGGGGTCGAAGAGGCAGACGCAAAGCAATTCATCCAGAATTTCTTGAGAACCGGCAAGCTTGCATTCGGAATGTCAAATGTTGAACGCACTGAAGTGGTGCAGCCAAAGGTCGACACACAGATGCTTGATGTCCTGGAGAAAAAGCTTGCAGACGCAATGCTTGCAGTAGTAGGGGTTCCAAAGTCGATGCTGAACCGGGAGCACAATCTGAATAGAGACATTGCGACAATTGAGGGAATCCAGTTCATCAAGTTTGTAAGAAAACCAGACGAGCAGCTTTTGGCAGACGAGTACGAGGAGCAGTTGATAAACCCGTTATTGGCAAAGCAGTTTGGCAGGCCGCTAAACGAACTCCCTGGACGAATCAAGATAGTAAGGAATGACCCCGACAAGGACCTGGATACGATATTTGATAACCAGGAATCACTTGAGGAAAAAAAGACAGATGAGGTAAACTCTGCACAGTTAGAACAGGATGACGCATCATCAATTTTCGGGGCATCTGGGAATGAAGCAATATCTGTAATTCCAGACGGGAACGGGTACATTGTTAAGCGAAATAATCCAGACAGTTAAGCTTGTCCAGAAGATAGACGGAACCAAGAACCGTCTGAGGCCAAAGACCAAGGTCAACCACATGAACACCAGGACAACAAGGCAGACAATACAGATTTCAGAGAATGCGGCATTGCAGCTCAGACACATCGCATCTGAGATCTCACAGATGGTCGAGAAAAACAAAAACATTCCCATACAGAAGATACATGAAAAGTTCAAGGTCAGGGTAGGATCAATCATTGCAAACTCCATCAGGGAATCATACCTTCTCGGGCTCCACTTTGTAGAGCAGTTTGCAGGCAGGACAACAAAGCTTAGTTTTGCACACATAGAGGAGATGAATATCCAGATAGAGAACCAGATTGCACGTTTCTGGAACCAGACAGAAAAGATAATCTCAGACTATAGGAAAAAACAGGACACGCCGATTGCAGGCGCTGCAGCTCCGTTTGACCTTTCAATACTGAACATCTTCAACCAGTTCTTTGCAAAAGCTGCACTATCCATGAACTTTCTGGCTCTGAACAACTCTACTGTCACCACGACAAAGCAGGTGTACACTGAAAACATCCCGGAACTTGGGATCAGAGTATCTGGAACTATCACGGCACCGCAGATGATTTGGGTTTCAGAAAGGGATGCAAGGGTATGCCCCACCTGTCTGAACTATGACGGCAGGACCTGGAGCGTTGATGACTCGACTATGCCAAGGCCTGTTGATGACTCTCATTTCGGATGCAGATGTCGTTTGCTTCCTTTAGACGGGGACAAAGTATTCAATGCATGATTGAAGAGCCGCCACTAGCTCCAAAAAAAATATCAGAATTAACACTAGATCCAAAGCAGGTCTCACAGCTAATCAAGGACGGAATCAATCTTGATGATTCTGGAAATCACATGTACGTGATGCGGTTTGGATGGAACAACGAATTCAACAAGGCAGCCGATCCAAAGCCTTTCAAGATCCAAAAGCATCTCAATGAAAAATTAAGAAAAGACGCACTCGGGATGCCGTATGTAATCCCTCCATTTGGGGAGAAAAAACACATCAGAAAACTAAAGGATGTGCCGGAACCCATAACAATAGAGGAACAACTCAGGGCAATCCTGGAAGCCCAGTCAAACTATGCAATAGGCGAGATACAGGGTTCCTTGGAATATCCGTCTGGAAACGTCTGGCTGATTATCGACATATGGCCAGAATTCCAAGCTGGAGTAGAGAGGGGGTACTATCCGCCATTGGTCTCGCCCACTTTTAATTTCACAGATGTGACTCCTGACGGAATAGTAAATGACGCGCAGTTTCTGAATCTGCAGGCCGTGTCAACATCAGGATATGATGCAGAGTATACACAGATTGCGCCTGTCTGCAAGAACGGGATCAAGGAATGCATGGCAGAACTAAAGGTGTATGGGGCAGCCGGAACTCTAAGGAAGGCAAGAATCTCAGACAAATCCTTCTCTAGTACAATACAGGGCGCAGTTGGAAGTATGAGCAGCGAAGGTAACTCTACACCTAGCTTGGAAACAGTGGCCAAGGATTTGGATGCCACAAAACAGGAACTGATGTCTTTACAGCAGACTGTTGGCGGCATGAACACCAAACTGGAAGCAATTGCAACTAAGGTTGGTGTAAATACCAAAGACAATCCACCTGGAGGAAATCCAGGAGTAAGCGGTGCAGCTGGACAAACAACTGTATCCAAAGAAGATTTTGATAAAATGAAATCTGAACTAGATGCTCTCAAAAAGAGCGATTCAGAAAATACAAAGCTTGTCAAACAAATGGAAAAAGAACGACAAGATGCAGAACAAAAGCTCAAAGAAGCACACGTGAACTCCATCCTAGAGCGAAAACTCAGGGGAAAGAAGGTCACAGACGACGAGAAAAAACAGCTAAAAGAAGAGTACCTCAAAAAAGACATTGATGTCCTAGAGACATTAGACAACGAGCTAAAGGCCGCAATCCCAGAACCATCCTCAGAAGGAACTGGAATCAGCGGTGCATATGGCATGTACAAGCCAGACCTCACTTTTGAGAGAAAAGACAGACCAAAGAATTCTGAGATAATGGAGGCTGTCAACTAATGGCATCTCCACTTGGAGCAATCCGAAACGAATCCGCATCACTTGCAAGAGTGACTGGAGTCGTAAAGGCTGGTCAGACTGTAGTTGCAGGCCTAGTCTACATCGACGGTGCAAACGGAATCAAGAATGCGCCGACTGACGGAAGCAAGCTTGCAAAGGACCTGTTTTGGTGTCCAAAGAACGTGGGCTCTGCAACAGAGACCAAAGACAAGAAGGTGACCATCTATGACCTTGACGGCCTGATGGTGATTGGAAAGTCAGATGGTATAATCCCGCTTGGCGGCGAAGTCAAGGCATCCACCACATCAGCACACGGCGGGCAGTTCATCACAAACCCGGAACCAACATCTGCATTCACTGCAGCTGACGGCTCAACCGTGGACGGAACATATGGTGCAGAAGAGGCAGCAGTGCTTGCAAACAACGTGACAAGAATTGCAGAGCTTGTCGCAAGGGAAGCTGCCATCAGAGCATGGGTCAAGGATACCGTAGGTCACTACATCGGCCACGAGGACGAGATCCTGGAAGGCAAGACACCTACAGCATCAGCTGACGAAGACGAGGATTGTGTGTTCATCTTGAGGAGGGGCAAATAATCATGAACGGAATATCTAGAAGACAGTCCATCGAAGCAGAGACACTGGAAGCAAGACTTGCACAAAACGGCTCTTACCAAAAGTCAGCAATGACCGTGTTTGGTGACAAGATCTACTGGGGAGACGGAAGGGAGATCGGTCTTTCTCGCAAAGACATAATGATCGAGCTTCCAGCCTGGCAGCAAGCACGAATCTACGGCGCATCAGGCGAGGTAGACAAGCTAGACTCGCTCAAAGTGTATGGCGACAAATACTTTGAGATGTATGGCGACTACAAGAAGATCCAGCAAATCATCGACCAGTATCCGTACATCACTGCAAACGACATTGTCGTTTCAGGTGCAGCTGGTGAGGAGGCAATCACCAACTACGAGGCAATCCGCAAGGTCGGAAAGATGGCAGCAGACATCTCAGGACTTCAAAGAATACTTGAAGACCTGACAGCTGTCAACATTGCCAAAAAGGAAAACACCGACAGGTTCAAGCATGAATACCTCAGAAAGACATCCGCAGTACTCACTGCAGACAAGGAAATGTCAGATGACCAGATACCTGGCGACATCAGGCCTGCCTTTGCAGTAGGAGAGTATGAGATCTTTGCAGACGGCACATCATACAAGACAAACCTCCGCGACAAGGAGCTAAAGATTGACGTTGCAGCCGAAATTGCAAAGGAAATTCCCGGAATGTTTGCACAGACAGTCGAGGACAAAATAATAGCACTCCTCAACGCTGTATCTGGAACAAACCAGGGTGACTGGGACGCAAGAACCAACGGCATCTTTGATGTAAGGGCAGCACAACAAGTCGATGTGGCCATCAATGCAGTCAAGGGATACGGGGCACCAATAGTGTGCTTGATGCCTTCTGACTCATGGAGGCTCTATGAGGACAACGTGGGAGAGGGTTTCCAAGGACAAAAGCCAGGAAACAAGACAACCTCCACACCAGAATCAAAACACGGAAAACTCAGAGCAAATCCACAAGTCGAGTACTGGATTGACGACAATCTCACATCGGAGAGCTACATCATTGCAGCATTGAACTCCTACATGAAGTTCATCCAGGGAATGATTATCAAGACATCATTCAAGGATGTACGAACTGCAGGACAGACGGAAACAACGTTTGAGTTCAACTACAACGGTGCATTCGAGGACAATACAAGTGCCGTGTTCAGGGGACTGACAGTAGGCGCATAACCAAAGAGAATTTTTTCCTTCTCTTTTCCCTTTGTTTTTGAAACAGCCTTATGGCTGAAACCAAAAGCGGAACGAACGAGTCCGCACAAAAAGCAGAACTGCAGCACAAAAAATTTTTACAAAAATTTGACGCAGAACTGAAAAAACACAATGTTCCAAAATCCGAACATGACGAACTTATGAAAAAAGCAAGGGAGATGAAACCTGGCGATGCCAAGGCACTCAGTGAACTCAAGAAGGAGTTTGAGAGTATAGTCGAGGAAATCGCAGAAGATGCAAAACAAAAAGAGTTTGATGACATCACAAGCTCTACTGACTTTAAGGAGTTTGTCGTATTTGCAAAGGCAACACAGGTCATGCCGGCTGATGCTGACATTGAAGACCTCTCAGAGGGAGAGCAGTCTGACATTTTGCTCAAGTTCAGACAGTGGGTAAAGAAGGGCAAACCTGCAGCTGTCAATCCGCTTGCAGGCGAGGAACCCGAAAGAATCCTCAGGGTCACAAGACTCAAGGCATATGGAAGACAGAAACTGACTGCAATTATCAGCGGTCAGGCCATACCGATGGGAGTGGAGCTCATTCCAAACTATGCAAAGTTCAAAGAGAATGGCAAGGAGATAGTGGACAAGAGCAGGATACTGTCCCACACAAGAAAGTACACAATAGACTATACGGAAAGACTTGCAAGGGAACTTGTCAAGAGATGCGAAAAGGAATCTGAAACCCCGCAGTTCACATTCAAGGAGGGCGGCAGAACCGTGTACATCCATGACGTCAACAACTTCTTCAGGGACTTTGACGAAGTAATGAGAGAAGACAGAATGGGATCCAGGGTCTAATCCCTTTTTTCCTTCTTTTTATCAAATGTAACTTGAATTCATCATGGCATTATCTGAAATTACACTGACTGGCGTGAATCGAGGGGAAGATTTCAAAATTCCAAAAATGCACGGAAAATCTGAAAACATTGCAGTATCATCAAACTCTTTTGTTGACGAGCATTACATCGACATGGCAGACTTGCAAAAGCTGCTTATCCAGATTCAGAACAAACATGCATCAAACTCGCTTGACTATGCAATTTACGGATTTGCAGAGGAGTTAGCCATGCCTCCTGCATACAACGCCGAGAGATATCATGAACTAAAGGCATCTACGACCATAGCGGCAGACTCGCAAGACTCTGTATCTGTGACTGACAACTGGAGATGGATCCTAATCAGGCTGAAAAGAACCACTACAGACCAGGACAGCACGGCGTCAATATTTGTAAGGGGTAAAAAATGAAGACTGGGAGTCTGGATCTTTCTGAAATCCCTCCTGCAACTCAGGCAGAAGCCGAAGCTGGAATACTTGATGAAATTCGACACTGGACACCAGAAAGAATAGCACAGGCTATAGCCACACTAGCTGGTGAATCAGTCATTCAGTTTATCATGCCCATGTGGGTAGATGGTCTTAGCGGAACAAACACACGATACTATTCTTTGGTTGGTGAAGATGCGGCTCAGACATCTGAATCAAATGCGTATTCACCTGCACCATATGCAGGCACTGCAAAAAAAATAATCTTCAAACCCATATTCAACAACTCTGCTGTAGGCAGTGCTACAGTAACATTGAGAAAAAATGGAGTAGATACAGCTCTAACTGTAACTGTTCCAGCAGGGAGCACAACAATACAAAGCCTTGAAACAGATGTAGAATTGGCTGAGGGTGATCTCTTAACCATTGAAGTCACAGGAATAAGTGGCCATGACGGCTCAATGCGTGGCAAAGGCTGGATCATTTTTGAGAAAAGTTAACCATTATAACATCACAGACTAAATCCTTCTCTTACAAAGTTTTGATTTTTTGTATCTCATGGCAGTACTCTCAGATGTCATAACAGCTGTACTTGTGCAGTTCAGCGTTTGGATAGTGCTTGGCATAGCAGGCACCATAGGAGCTTCACTTTTTGCATATTTCAGATCGGTAAAAAAATGTCAGATGGAGACAAACAAGGAAGTCGACAAGATTTCAAAGCGCACATTCAGGCAGTCCCAGTCAATACTACTCATTGCATCTGCAATTGACAATTCCATGATACGAAACCACAACGAGCAAAGCACACTAAAAAATGATGTCAGTACTGCGCTCAGAGACGAGAACGGGAACCTGTAATCATTCTGTTATGGAATAATTTCAGCTTGACATCATGCAAGTTTTTGGACTTGAACCACACATTGCATCACTGGCAATTACCATACTGGGTATAACAGGATCTGTAATACTTGGATGGCTCAAAGGTGGCAATGAATTCAATCCGAGAAATGTTGCAGCATCAGCCCTTATCGGCTTTGTAATCTCACTGTCCGGAGTCGCTACGGCAGTCGGGGCAATAGAGGTCACAGACCCAAACGCACAGCTAATCGTAGTAGCAATGCTCATTGGCAGTGTAATGGGAATCGACATGGGCGTAAAGAATGGTGCAAAAGCAGCAATCATCGGAATTGGAAAAGCCAAATCAGGCCAATGGGGACAAATCAACACGGGAAACTGGCTGGCATCAGTAATCGGCTTCCTGGAAAACGAATTGCAAAAATCCCAAAATGAGCTTGAGATGGCAAGACAAGCTGGTGAATCAGACCAGAACATCAAAGGAATACAAAACGAGATAGAACAGACATCAAAACAACTGCAGTTCTGGTATCACTACAGCAAACAAGTAAAGTCATGGGATACGTGGCTTAACTAATCCTTCTTTTTTCTCATTTTTCTCAAGAACCAATCATGAATAATTTGATCTGCAGGGCAAAGATGGGAACATCCGGCGTGACATTCGAGTCTGCCATATCATCAGGAACCCTGAGCCAGCAGATTCTCCAGGACAAGCAGTACGGCTACATGAGACCAAAAAACGGAATCATCACATATGCAATACTGAATGGCGATGCAGAGCTTACAGAAAAACAGGTATCTGATGCAGTGCATCGCGCATTTTACAAGTGGATGGTACATACAAAAATTGACTTTGTTCAGGTATCACCAAAATCAAATCCTGACATTACAATAAGATTCTCAACTGAGGCAGAAGACGAGAACCTTGACCCTCAGACCATAGCCTACATGGGATATCCAATGTATGGAAATATTTTCTACGGGGTATGTGTAATCAACAAGCGATTTGTCTACTCGCTTGACGGCAACCCGATATCCGGAAGAAGGATGATGGAGCTTGGATTCCAGGTGCAGTTTCCAGACGGCCAGTATTCGACAGTTGATCTTGATGTTGTACTGTATCATGAGTTTGGACATGGTGTGTTTGGCCTTCCACACGACCCCGAACCAGACAACGGCATGGCATACAGGTACGACCTAATGTCGGAACTTCCATCGTTTAGGGATGTTGCAAGGGCAACGGCAAAGGCACCGGCAAGAAACTGGCCTGCAAGATTCAAGGAACAGGTACTGAAGTGGCTTCACAGGTGGAGTGACTCTTGACAATACTAACTGATTCTGGAAACAACACGCAGGCAAAAAGAATCCAGAGAATAAGGGATGCAGCAGACGGTGTCACAACCGCATCAGTCTCAGATGACATGATTCTTGAAAAGCTGGAAAAATCAGACACTTGGATGGAAGTAATGACAAACAATTTCAACTGGCAGGAGTCAGACCCAAAATGGCAGACTGCGCTTGAGTGCAGTGAGAACAGGGCTGCATCAAAACTCCCTGGAATCCTCAAAGAGACTCATGATGATTTGGTAAAAGACTATACCATGACAGTCAAGGCGTTAAACAGAAAGGACACGGAAAACCAGAACACCGGAATGACACACATTGCAGAAGGCATCAACATCACAAACCAATTGGATCCTGCAGTGTACATGCAGGACCAGGACGTCTTTACAAATGACTATTGAGACCAGCTACCTGGTAGGAGACCCGGAGCCGTTTGATGAGACATTGCGTTATTACTTTTCAAGCAACTGGGATGATTCAAAGACAAATGATGTAACGCCCGTGTTTCTCAGCCCACATGGAAAGGACTCGGAAGCTGCAAACCTTGCCAAGGAAATTTCCCAAGCTGACATCAAGGGTCTCAAGGCAAAGGCTCTGATTCTCTTTGAGACTACTGAGAACAGGCTGGATCTGCAACGGTCATCAGCTGGAAAACTCAGAAACGGAAAGGCATCAGTGGTACAGATAACGATATACTCCAGGACAAAGCACGAGGGATTTTTGTTTGCAGAGCAGATAAACGACATCATCCAGGACAACTATCCAAACACTGCAACCAGGATCAAAAAGTCTGGCGGGTCACAGGACTCTGCAATCGTATCATTTGAGGAAAAGGGCGTGACATTCTCAGAACCGTTAGTCCAGGACAAGGAAGGCCTGGTGTATGTCTCGTCTGGATTTCTGACATGCCAGTGGCAGAAAGTCAAGACTAGCTGAATGGTTCTTTTGTATAAAAAAAATATCTGGACATTATGAAACCTGATTCTAACGAGTGTCCAAACTGCTCATTTGCAGGAAAGGACACAAAGTCAAACAAATTCTCAGACGAGGAAAAAAACCAGTTTCCAAAGGGATATGCAGCTGAGAAGTTTGCAAAGATGCAGACAGTGAAAAAAAGCGGTCAGGAGATAACCGAGTTTGTAAGAGATCAAAATAAACAGATAATTTTTGAGATGAAAAAAAGATGCCCCATATGCGGACATCGTGAGGATGTAAAGGAGGTTGCTAACTGATGGTAACTGCAATAGTGCCTCACTCCCATGTAGACCTGGAAAAGGAAGTACAGACAATCATCGAAGATGATGTACTGACCAACCCAACCAACATTGGCGTAATTCCGACAAATCCAACATTTCTTGCTGTAGGTCCAGACGGCGGCTCAATTGTATCAACCTTTTCTCCTACCAAAAGAGACAGACGAAAGGCCGGAACCAGGACTAGAATCGGAATCAGTGTTACAAAAAAGAAATATACCGCAAGGCTTGTCTTCAAGGCATCAGACAATAATCTGGCACTGCAAAAATGGTGCATAAACGAATCAGCAAAAGGCGGGACTGTAACTCCTGCAGCTACTAGAACTTTCCTAAAATCGTATCTTGTCGGCGCAACTGAGACCTATGAGATATTCCGTGGCTGTGTCCCAGAAAAGACCAACATCGGAGTCTCAAAGGACGGTGAAATCATCTATACTGTCGACCTCAAATGCAAGACAATAGTTGAGAACCAGACAGCAAACGGTGGAATAACTCTTGGAACTGGCGCATTTGCATCACCTGACACTGCAGCACCTTGGAAGGCAAGCGATGGCGGAGCAAATGCATTTGCACACAACTCCATCAACTATGGATTGGAGGGAATGTCAATTGACATTACCAGGGAATACGCAGTACAGGATCCGTCTGAGTCACTTGAAGACATGATGTATGCAGAGACCATCAACACTGTATCAGGCTCTGTGGATATCCAAAAATCAAACATTGCCATATCCACAGATGCAAGGGCAACGACTCTCAGAGCAATGACGCTTGTACTCAAAGCCGCAACGCTTACCCTGACATTTGCCAATGCAAACTTTGACGGCCATACTGGATTGGACCATGACCCGACAAGCTCGGCATTGCTTACAGACAGCGAGAACTTTACGGCAGACTCGGTGGTGGCAGCATGAGTCAGGAAGAAGAAAAGAAATTCCGTGGCATTGACCAAGCCACTGGGAAGTATTTTATCAATTATGGTGAAATCACCTGGACTATACGAAAAGACGGTCATCTTCCACAATACACTGACAAGATTGAGGCCATAGTTGAAAAATTTGAAAAATCAATAAAAGAAAAGGAAGATGGAATAATTACGGTAAAAGAAGCACTGAAAATCAGCAGGGAGTGCTCCAAAGAGATTCTTGAGATTGGGTTAGTCGACTTCAATTATGATGATGTACTTGCAAAGATAGGATATGCAGAAATTGACAAAATCGCAGTGGATCTCAAACTTCTTTTTTTAGACGTTGGCGGCCTGGGCGAATACCTGCACTCGCAACAGCAGTTAGAAAAGGCAATACGAAGTGGATTCCATGGTTTGAGGGTCTAGACGAGATCTATCAATCATTTGTATTGTTCACACATATCCGAAGCAATCTCTTTGAAATTCACAAACTCATAACTGGCAGAGAAATGACAAAGCAGGACCTGCAAGAGTATGCAGTATGTTTTGACCACTGGGGTCCATCATGAGTTTCAAGTGGGTCTCAAACAGCAACGTAAAACTGGAAGTCATGTTTGATGAAATTGGCAACAAGTATTCTCATCTAGGTCCAAAAATTCTCACTGCCCTTGGAAACAGATTGGTTGATCTAATCCAGGAGAATGCACCATACAGTTCAGGAGCGTATGCAGAAGGATGGAAGCTTGACCAAGTAAGCCAGACAAAAGCAATAATATCAAATCCTGACGGAAAGAAATTCACAATACTGGAATTCACTGGAAAAAGACCTACCCATATTGAGGCAAAAAGGGCTAAAGCACTTCATTTTGTAATTGACGGGCAGGATGTGTTTGTGAAGTTTTCAAATCCAGGAGGGTTTGCTGCAAAACCACACGTGAGACCTGCAATGAAACAACTGATGCGGGAAGCAAGGGATATCATCTATGCTGTATTGGGAGATGAGCTAAAAATGTTCAAGGAAGTGGCAAAACCATACAAGCTAAAAGCATCAAGGACGGTTCAAAAGAAGACCGGCAGAAAAAGACTGAGAAGAAAGGGAAGTTTCAGAAGTAAGAACGTAACCTAATCTAACTTTTTGGATATCACATCTAATTTTTCAATAATCATAAAATTCATGCCAATGTCAATTATTGCCTGTTCCTGTAAATCCTTTGATGGATATCCGTTTCGCTCCATTACCTCAGCGCATTTTTTTACAAACTCTTTCCTGATGTTGTGTCTTTCCATAACTGACATGATGCAAACTATCAATTCTTCTCTTTTAACTTTTTCATGCCTAGATACGTATGTCACAGAATCTCAAGGCAACTGCTGAGATTGAACTAAGGGGAGATAAGTTCACACGTCCTGCAAAAGAGGCCAAGGATGCAATATCCAATCTGGGTGTCCAGGGCAGACAGGCAATGCAGAATCTTGAGACGGGTTCCAATCAGGCAGCTACGTCAGTCAAAAAGACAGCTGCAGAAATCAATGCTGCAAGGACTGCCACTCTGGGAATGGCTGGCTCCGTGGCAGGATTGGCAGCTTCGTTTGTGGGATTGGAAACCTCAATATCAAATATTCCAACCGCACTTAACGCAATAACAAAAGCCGAAGTCGGATTAAAGAGAGCTCAGGATTTACTTGCAACACAACAGCTTACACTAAAAAGAATAGATGCACAATTAGAAGAGGCAAGGAGTACTGGGAAAAAAACAACTGCAGAACTTGCATTGCTTGAAGAAAAAAGGGCAATAATAATGCAGAAACTGTCTACTGCCACAGAAGATCTTGCAGCAAAACAAGAAGACCTCAATCTGAAAAATGATGCATATATAGACACACTCAAGCTGTTTGCAACATCTGTAGGTACAACTATACTCACTGCATTTACATCTGTTACAATCATCCTGACACAGCAGGCAACACAAGCAAATCTCACAACCGGTGCTTACATCAGATTGAAATTGCAAATGCTTTCAGCTTCACTTGCTCAACGTGGATTCACATTATCTACAATTGCATCCACATTCTCGCTTACAGGACTCAGGGCTGCAATGACAGCTGTATCAACACATCCACTAATGACAATTGCATTGGTCACTGCTGCAGCAGCTATGGCAGCATATGAAACCAACGTGCTTGGATTACGAGACGCATTATCATCTCTAGCTGGAACCGAACTTCCTACAATATCAGGATTGATGACAAATCTCACCGGAACCGTACTTCCAGAAGCACAGGGTGGTGTAGAAGATACCACAAAGGCAATAGATCAGGCGACTCTGGCAACAGAACAATTCAACGATACCTTATCACCTGGCTCTACAAATGCCCTTGGCGAATTCAGCGGTGCACTGACTGAGGTAAGCAGTCCGGGAGGACCATTAAATGAATTTGCACTTGCAATAGGCAACGCAATCACAAAGGGAAGCGAGTTTGCACAAATCTACGCAAAGGATGGAACAACTGCAATCCTGACTGCAGGAAAGAACGTGAAGATATTCACTGACGAGGTAAATGATGCTTCCGAAGCTATTGACAATTTAAAAAAAAACTTAGATAAAGTAGAGCACAAGATAATCGTCAATCCTGAGCTTGCCCAGTATATCACGGACCCGTTCAACACAAACCCACAGGTTGCAGCATTTCTGAAATTCCTTGCAGAAAAGAACAGGCGCAAGGTTCCACAGGTGGCAGGATTGAAAGTCTTTGGCTCTGGTGTTTCAATTCCAAGCACAACGCAGTTTGCAGGCAGAAGCCTGAAACGTGCAGCTGGAAGAAGTGCAAAGTTTGGAGGCTCCAACGTGACACTGAAAAACAAGCTGAATCGTGAATTTGAAAAAATCAGCAACAGATTTGAGTCAATCTCTGGAATGTCATTAAACCAGCTTTCTAGTATCACAGGACTGCAATTACGACACGGGCTATTGCATGGAATGGGAGGCAGAAATGCATTACGACAGACCACGTTTACAAACTATGACGCATATGTTGAGGCTCAGGCTAGCGCTGCATCCCAGGCAGATGCAGAAAGACAGCGTGTGATGAACAATATAGCAGAGGTGGAACTAAGAATTGCACTTGCAGATGAATTATTCTCGCTTGATCCTGCACAATATGGAAGCTTTGAGTCACTTCTAAGAACAGATTCACATGTACTACAGCACCAACTTGCAGTCGAAAATCAAGAGATTACACAGATATCAAATCTGACAAATCTTTCATCATCTCAGATAACACAGATGAGGCAGACAGAGCAGGGAAGATCCGATATTGCAGGAATATCACTATACATGCAGAGGACGCAGAAGGAGATGCTAGTCTCTTCTACTGTATGACATGGCAACAATCCCGGCAGGGTATGACCCGACAGGGTTATCCCCCAAGATACAAATCATTGACGAGAATGACACGGTCCAGTACACTTACGAGTCCGACCAGATAGCAGAATCACCGGAACAGGACTTTGACCTGGAATCGTGGAATCTTTACAGAGGGGTGAACACGGAGCATGGAAACTGTGTGATAGTAATTGACGACCCGGACAAGGACCTGCTGGACCTGACAGACGCAAGACGGGAATCAAAAATCAAGGGAACATGGATGCTAAAGATGTTTCTTGGAAAAAACTCGACAAATGTAAACGAGTGGTTCAGAGGATACATACTTGGCAATGACCCAAATTTTCCAGATCCAGGAGAGACAAAGCACAGAATCATCGCATATGGCGAATCAATCAAGACTGCATATTACAAGACAATAATGAGGTTCTTCCAGAAAAAAGAGGCAGACGGTGAGACACTTGATGCCACGGATGCTGATGCAAAACTCTCAGAGATTTTCAAGAGGCTGATTCTAAACACCGACCACCTGGCAGTACCCGGAATGCCATCGCTTGGATTCACAGTAAACGGGGTCCAGGATATGGATATCAAGATACCTGATTTTCAGAAAAACTTTGACAGTATAGGTCAAGCATGCAATGAGCTTGCAGGAATTGGCTCGGCATATTATGGGGTAGAACTTGGCGATGCATACCTGAGAAGACGTGACAGTGTGGATTCTGGATTTCTGGTAACCAATATGGATTATGACAACATCATAAAGACCAACTGGAACCAGGACAAGGTGGCCTACCTGCTTAATGCCCCACGTGGATGGTCAAATGATTTTTCTGATTACGGAATCGGGTTCTTTAACGGATTAAACACGCAAAAGCCAATCAAGGACCAGGAGCAGACAAGTGCAAATGCAGCACTGAATCTTTCATCAAAGCATATTTCATTTCCAATAATTCCGGGAAGAGACAATGTCCTAAAGATCGCGCCGTTTCTTGCTAAAGTCGGGACGATATCAAAAGACCTTACAGTAAAGATATGCGGGGATGATGGAACAGGCAAGCCAAATCCGGAAGACATCAGGGTCAAGAAGATAATCAAGGGAGGCCAGCTTCAAAACGAGCTTGCATCAGCGAAATACTTTGAGATACTGTTCAACAAGTTTTCGGTGCTTCCTGCAACGACCATACACTGTGTAATTGACAAGTTTGCAGATGCTGTAAACTATATCACGCTTGACTATCAGACAGGAACTGGAACATATCATGACTCTGATGACGGCATAGCATGGACAGCACGGACAGGTGACATCAAGTTTAGAGAATATGCTGCAAAGACAACACACGTACTGTGTGAAAATACTGTTGCCTCAAAAAAGTTTGCCGGAATGAAAAGGCAGATGAATGTACCAATGACCAACTTCAAGAGTAACGAGATGGCACTGGTCGCACTTGCAGGAATTGCCACATCCAGGGGGAAGCAGAGAAGACGATATCCATCATTTATGGTCTCAGCGCCAACATTGCCGTTACATCTTGGAAAGACGTTCAGGTACATTGACATCAGAACTGGGCTACAATTCCAGCCAAATCTCATATCATATGAGTTGGGAGGCTCGGCATATGACAAGCAGAGCAACCTTGGCGCAACTGAAATTTCTCTGACAATGGAAGAGTGGGGGTACTAACATGTCATCTACTGATTTTGGTGAGGATCTGTCAAGATCCAACCTGTCACTGGAAATGATTGCAAAGCTGATGACTGCAGCACAACAACAGAACCTTCCAGTCGAGGATGACTTGACTCCGGACTATGAGACAGTGTCACCACTTGAAGACATACATGATGTATCAATAATTGCAGGTATTGTTGATTTGAACAAGGAGGAAACAGTTGACCATGTTCAGGAATTACCATATCTGATGAGAACGCCTGAAAACCCATATCCTTACGATTTGATTCATACTACAGTTGGAAGTGGATTTGGATTTCCGGACTCTGGAAAAAAACATGCAGGAAGAATCTCAGACAATGCTAATACTCACATCAAGGTGGATCATGATGCAGATGCTGCAAGGCTTGACATGGGGGCAGGAACCTTTGCCATTGCCTTTTGGATTATCAAGACATCCTCTGGAACATATGGAATTGTAACAAAAAGAGATATTGCAAACACAACAAATGCAGGAATTGAAATATGGGTAGACAACACGACAATATATGTCAGGATTGCAGACGGGACAAACTCTGTACTGCTTTCTGGAACACTTGCAGCGTTAAATGACGGCAACTGGCATAGTGTAATCATAAACATTCCAGATACTGGCAACCTTGAGATATTCATTGACAACGTCTCAAAGGGGACAGTATCACGTGGCTCTGTTGCAAGCATCAACAATACAAGGGACGTAATTATCTGCGGACGTGACAACAATGGAACCATCCAGGACAAGCTTGTGGGAGATTTTGCCTGGTTTGTGTGGAAGAAAACCGAAATATTTGATGCCACACAGAGAAATGACTTTCACTCAAACGGACTGCTTGACCTGGCAGCAAGCGCCGATGTCGAGGTCATAACCATTCCTGGAATCCTTAATGAAAACCCAATGCCAAATTGTACTCCATCTCTGTTTTCTACTGCATAATGATTCTCTTTTGAATTTCAGTATTAATTATTACATGTTCACTGAGGAACAGAAAAGCATCATTATCGGATATGCAGACAAATGCGTTGCTGAACTGCAGTCCAGTATTTCAAAAATAACAAACAGAAAAGAGCAATTCATCGCATCAAACGGCAACACCGAAAAGATGATGGAAAAAGACCTCACCAAATTGACAATGAAGGAGCTCAAAACAAAAGCCATAGTGTTAAACAAATTCCGCTCGGAGCTGACCAATACGGGATCATGGGTACTTTTTGAACTGGAGAAGGTTGACAAGGAGATAGTGAGAAGACAGTGAGTTCAAGGGAAGACCGTGACAAGCTAGAGTTTCAGGCAAGAATTGCAAGAGAGACAAAGATGCCAAAGCCTTTAAAAAAATCCAAAATGCGATTACTACAAAAAACAGAAGAGTCAAAGAACCAGGAACACTTTGATTATCTGGAAAACCTGTAATGCTTCTTTTGTTGAATTTTTCCAAAACATTCTCAGATGAGACTATCCAAGAAAGACGAGTTAGAGTTTGTTAGATTATTCAAATTAAAACATGGCGTGCCGCCAAACCATGCATCAATCAAGTTCAGCCAGTGGAATGTTTCCGTGTGGAATGACGATGATATTTGCAGTATTGTTGCAAAACCGTCACATGTAATGTCAGAACTTGATGCGTTATGGGCAGAGATTGCAAGTACTGACAGAAACACGGTTGTCAGACCTGTTCTCTCAGAATACAGGACTTCGGCAATGCAAGAACCAATACTGTATCAAAAAAACATTGACAATATTCTGACAAATCTTGGGATGAAGAACATGGCTCAGCTAAGTACTGCAGACTCTGTAAAGACAAACACACACTGCTATGTGGGTGATTCGGCGACACCTGAGGATGTAGGGGATGACCAGCTTGGAAATCAGCTTGCTGCAAAGGCATTTGACTCAGACGGAGATCGAGAAACAGTAGACCAACAGGAAAGATATGCAATGGCATTTTTCAGGTCAGACTTTGTTTCCGATGTAATACTAAAGGAGGCCGGCATAGGAACGGGAACTACACCACCGACTGATATTCTTACTGCACATGTTACCTTTGCAGACAAGCCAATTGGTGCAGGACAGACAATGACCGTGCAGATAACTGTCACTCATAAAAATGGGACGTCATAGACATGACCGTATCTGATGGCACTGACGTATTTGCGCCTGATAAGGCAGTGACTTCTGCAAGATTAAACAAAACTGTTCTTTGGAGAGGTACAAGCTTGCCTGTGGGTGCTGCAAACAAAATACCAAAGGATGGATTCTTTGTGCTTGTTGATTCGATGACAGATCCGACAACTTTCACTTTTTACATCCAGACATCAGAAATTTTATCCAGTCCTGACTTTAAACCAATAATTGCGCCAGACTCGGACTTTCCAGACGGACTTGGCAGTCTTGCCGATAAAGTAGAAGTTGGCTCTATGTCTAGAACGGCTCATACAGATTTTCCAACTGCGGCCGAGGATTGGGCTTGGGGCGCTTATAGTTCTGGTAATTATACGGAAAAGACAAGTGCACCATCATCTATAGTGGATTTAGACAAGGGCACATGGGTCATATGGTTCAAACTTACATCCACTTCTACTATTCAAGCAATAGCTTCAATAAGTAAAGCCACAACTACTACATCACAGAAAGATAACTATTTCATTCATTATCGTGGTGATCTGTCGAGTCCAAACAAGAGAATTGAAATTGCTTTGGATGTGGCGGGAACCCGTGTAATGAATTGTTACACCAATACTGAAATTAACGATACAAATTGGCATATGATAGCAGTGGTATCAACTGGCTCATTACTGAAAGTATACCTGGATGGAATTTTGCAGACCCTGACCTTTGATACTGGCTCTAACTTGGGACAATTTTTTTATTCTGCAACAAATGCAGACAGGTTAAACGATGGCTCCACATATTCAAGTGCAACCCGAGTAAATCCTTTCACAGGGTATCTTGATGAGCAGATAATTTGGAGTGAAGCGTTATCCGGTGCAGAAATATCAAGCTTGTATAACTCTGGTGCAGGAGAATTACCACAAAACATACACAAAAGTGGCTTGTTGGCTTATTGGAAATACGAAGAGGATCCTGCATCAGGTTCAGGTGTGACAGTAGTTAACAGTGCAATACCGTAAATTCAAAGGCAATGAATTAATCCAAATATTCCTTCACTGTGGAACCAAAATGCCAGATTTGCTTGTGCAAAGGATGATAATCAGCAATAAAACTGTAAGATAGGGTAACCAAATTTCAAATCTATGTTTAAATAATGTGAACGGACTTTTTTACGCAATGGTTGCAATAGACCAAGTCCTTGAGAAACTAAGCACAGTCATTGATCCGGACTTGAAAAAAGATATTGTCTCAATGGGGATGATCAAAGATCTTGAACTAAACGATGGTAATCTGAAATTTACTTTGGAGCTCACAACTCCGGCATGTCCTTTCAACGTCGAAATCGAGGATGACGTAAGAAAGGTCGTAGGTGAGATTGAAGGAATCAAAAACTTTGACATGAATGTAACTGCCAAAGTCATGGAAGGGCGCTCACTTGATGCAGACACCGGCATGGCCACTGTCAAAAATATCATCGGAGTTGCAAGTGGCAAAGGTGGTGTTGGAAAATCTACTGTCTCTTTGAATCTAGCTCTTGCACTGTCTCAATCAGGAGCCAAAGTCGGACTACTTGATGCAGATATCTACGGTCCAAGCATTCCGCTAATGCTGGGTATGAAAGACGGATACATGGAAGTCGAGGATAACAAGTTACAGCCTGCAGACTCTAATGGACTCAAAGTGGTTTCATTTGGTTTCTTTGCAGAACAATCCCACCAGGCAGCAATTTACCGAGGTCCAATAATTTCTGGCATCTTGAAACAATTTCTGGTTGACACAAACTGGTCTGACCTTGATTATCTTATCGTTGATCTTCCTCCCGGAACAGGCGACATTCCACTTACTCTTGCTCAAACAATTCCTATAACTGGAATTTTGGTTGTCACCACTCCACAAGATGTTGCAAGTAATGTGGCAGTAAAAGCAATCGGGATGTTTGAAAAGCTAAACGTCCCAATAATTGGTGTGGTAGAAAACATGAGTCATTTCATTTGTCCCAAGTGCGATGAGAAACACTATATCTTTGGCGATGGCGGCGCAAAGAAAATCTCCGAGCAGTTCAACATTCCATTTTTGGGCGAAATTCCACTAAACTCTGGAATAATGTCTGGCTCTGATTTGGGCAAGCCAATAATGATTACAAACCCTGACTCTCCAAGCGCAAAAGCATTTAGATCAAGTGCAAAAAACATTGCCGCACAATGCAGCATTCTTGCCTCAAAACTGCAACAGGAGATGGCATCTGAAGGGACAGAGCCCGCTCCTGAAGCAAGCACTACAAGCTAGTTCTGATTTCTGTGAAACTGCCTGATTCTCTTAGAGAGCAACTAAAGATTCCGCTTGGTGTTCTGTTACCTGAACATAATGTTACAAAACAAAATATCCTAAATCACATCCAAAACAACTCCTTTGTAATCACTGTTGGTGATAGGACTACTGAAAAGATGCTTGATTTTGGTCTGGTCCCGTTCCTGCAAATTATCGACAGCCAAGAAAAGAGAGTAAAGCGCGAGATTCCAAAGTCAGACACCCTGACTGACTTGACTTGTGACAACCCTGCAGCTGAAATCACCGAGCAAAGCATTGATGCCATCAAGCAGGCCTTTCTGTCAAAGCCTCCAGTAAGGTTAGTTGTAAACGGGGAAGAAGATCTGCTTGTGATTCCAGTCTGTATTCATGCTCCTGAGAACTCAGTCGTGCTGTACGGGCAACCAAATGAGGGGCTAGTTATAGTCCAAATTACACCTGAAATAAAAAGTAAAACACAAAGACTACTTGATTCAATGGACTAGTCGGGTATGATGAGACGGTGGCTGTATGATTTGTGATTACACTACTAAAAACTCTGACCCTATTAATTCATATTTTGAAGAATCAAAATGAACCAAACTTCTTACAACAATTGACATTTTAGGATAAACGCCGATTCCATCAACATTCTCCGTGAAGCTTGATCCTGAACTTAGATTGCAAATTTTAGAAAAGGTCGGAATCTACTCTAATCGGTTCTCTATTGCCGAACCCCACATCATGTTGACTACTAAGGAGGTTCTTGATGCACCAAAAGAAATGACCGAAGGTAGACGTACTTCTGCATACAAGTATTACGGGGTGTCATACCTTCAACATAATCTGGTGTTCATTAATGTGAGAAAAATTCCAGATGATAAGACCATTGAAAACACAATTGTTCATGAGTTGATCCACATGCGATTCCCATATCTTGCTCATGGGAAGCGATTCAACAAACTGGTAAGGCAGGGACTGAAAGGAAAAACATTTCCGCCATACAGAAAAAGAAACAAGATCGCCCCTATTTGATTTATATTTCCCAGAATTAGGCAAGCTCAGTATAACATGGAAATCCAAGAGATTCTGCCCATTGGGGCAGGCATTGCTTCATTTTTAGTCGCAGCCGTTCTTGTGGCTTGGATTACAAAACAGCCTGCAGGAACAAAAGAGATGATGGACATCTCAAACGCAGTCAAGGTCGGGGCTTCAGCATTTCTCAAAAGAGAGATGAAAATCATAATTCCAGTTGCAATATCTCTGGCAGTAATTATCGGCGTTTTTCTCCAGCCCTCAAACGGCATAGCATTTGCAGTTGGGGCTACATTGTCTGCAGTCGCAGGATTGATTTCATTAAAGATTACAGTAAAAGCAGCAGTTAGGGCTGCACATCTAAGTAACAGTGGTCTTGGAAAGACCTTTGCCATGGCCTTTAGGGGCGGAGCAACTGTCGGGCTGGCAGTTCCAGCTATGGCACTCTTGGCAATTACTGGATTGTATCTGATTTATCCAGACCCAATCACCATTGCAGGTGTTGGCATTGGAGCCAGCCTTATTGCATTATTCATCAGAATTGGAGGTGGCATCTTTACAAAGGCTGCAGACATGGGCGCAGACTTGGTTGGAAAAGTCGAGGCAAACATTCCTGAGGATGATCCTAGAAACCCTGCCACCATTGCAGACAATGTCGGCGACAATGTAGGCGATGCTGCAGGAATGGGATCTGACGTTTACGAATCTTACATTGTGACTATACTTGCAGCACTGTTGATTGCTGCACTTATCGGTGCTCCTGACTTGTTCCTCTATCCAATCTTGATTGGCGCATCTGGAATGATTGCATCTATTATTGGCGTTGTAATTGTTGGCTCTAAGAACGTCACCGATGTGATGAAGCCGCTTAACCGCTCATTTTATGTCTCGGCTGCAATTGCAATTGGATTAAACTATGTATTTACCATGCAATTTCTTGAATCGTCTGCTGCATATGCGCTGTTTGGTGCAACCGTGATTGGTGTAATCCTAGTTCCTGTGATTCAAAAGATCACCGACCGATACACCAATTACAAGTATGGCCCAGTAAATGAAATTGCAGACTCTGCAAAGTGGGGGTATGCGTCATTGACACTAATGGGAATCATCAAAGGCCTCCAGTCAACAGGACCATTCATGATTGCTCTGGTTGTTGCAATAATCATCTCTTATAGCATTTCATCTGCGGCAGCGCCTGAAGGTGCAGACCCAGTACTGTATGGAATCTTTGGCACCGCTCTTACTGCAATGGCCATGTTGAGTCTTGCAGGAATTGTTCTAAGTATTGATGCGTTTGGCCCAATTGCAGACAATGCCGGAGGCATTGTAGAGATGACTGGCATGGGCGAAGAAAACCGTAAAATCACTGATGAAATCGATGCAGTTGGAAATACCACCAAAGCAGTAACCAAGGGATTTGCAATTGCAAGTGCGGCGTTGGCTGCGCTGGCAATGATTCAGGCATTTCAGTTTGAGGCAGCACATGTGTTTGAAGGAATCTTGACATTAGACTATAGTTTGACCAATCCTGCAGTTGTAGTTGGATTGCTCATTGGAGGCTTGATTCCATTTATCATTACAGGACAACTGATCAACGGCGTGTCAAGGGCTGCAGGCAAGATGGTTGATGAGGTCCGACGACAATTCAAAGCTGATCCTGAAATTCTTACCGGTAAATCAAAGCCTGATTATGCAAAGTGCGTCGATATTGCAACTGTTGCGTCAATCAAAGAGCTCTGGAAGCCTGCACTTATTGCAATCATCTCTCCTATCATTCTGGGTGTTCTCTTGGGTCCTACCGCTGTAGCCGGACTACTTATGGGCTCTGTTGTCACAGGAATACTGTTGGCGTACCACTTGGCAAACACTGGTGGCGCATGGGATAATGCAAAGAAGTTAGTTGAGATGAAAGGACAAAAAGGCTCCGAAGAACACAAAGTAGCTGTAGTTGGCGACATTATTGGTGATCCTTACAAAGACACCGCAGGACCCGCATTAAACACCGTAATCAAGTTGCTAAACACAATTGCAATAGTGTTTGTATCTGCATTTATCGCAATCATTGCAATCTAGTTCTTATCTTCAATCATTAATGTCAGATCCAATTCGTCAATCTGTGCTTGAATTGCTTTTTTCAAAGTCTCATTGTGCTTATCGCAGAACTTGAAATAGTCGTCTGCTGTCTGAAAACAACCACAAATCCATCTTGTCTTTTTGTCTCCTTCCACTGTCCACTTTGAGTATCTGTGCTCTGCCATGCATCTAAAAAGACAGAGTCATAAAAAAATCTAGAGTCTGAAAAAGGAAAAAAGTGTTTAAGGACAGCCTTCCATTTTCTGGATAAAGTAGCCGTTTTCCTTAATTGCCCGCTCTACGGGCTCTGGTGCCCCTTGGGAATGGCAGAACTGACACTCATTTTGTGTCATCACTGCATTTTCTTCGCCAATTGATTTTAACCATTCTTTGCCATATGCAATGGCTTTTGCATGGTCTTTTTCACCAGTAATTACATCAAAGTGCATGGTATGTCCGTCTGCTGCCTTGACATAAGTGTCGTATACGTGAATTTCCATAAATATAATCATCCGAAGGGATATTTAATTCAAAGATCATTTGCATCTCATGGGCCATGTCGTTGACGTTCTCATTCCAAACTCTTCAAACATAACTTTGGAATTAGACAGCACACATTCTCCCAAGACTGTCAAGCAATTTGTTGAGTGTCTGCCTTTTTCTCTGACCCTTAATGTTTGGGGCGATGAGATTTACACAAATGAATCCCCGATAAACATCTCTGAGGAAGATGCAAAATCTACCGTGGCACTCTATGACGTTGCGTACTGGCCAACTGGAAGGGCGATATGCCTGTTCTTTGGTCCCACACCAATCAGCAAGAAAGGTGAGATTACTCCTGCGTCACCTGTAAATGTGATTGGAAGAATCCTCTCTCCTGACAAATCCATTCTTAAATTTGCCGATGGCAAGACTGCCACTTTTAGACTACACTCATAGAATCTCGACAACTGCTTCTTTAATGTCAGATTCCAGCACATACGCCTTCATGTCTTTTGAAACCCCTGAGTAAATCACCCACACTACTGGATTGCCTAACATGAATTTTCTATCCGTACTTGATGGGAATGCGATGGAGTCTGGATGTGAGTGAAATATGCCAATTACCTCCATCTTTTTTTCCTCAGCTAATCTGTACCCCTCAATTAACTGCTCATTTGAAATGGTAAAGTTTGCCGGTGATTCTTCAATGTTTTCTGTCAGAAATACTTCTTTTACAATGCTGCCAGCATCGTTTGTGATTCCAAACAAAATAGCACATGTCTCATTTGGCTTTTCATTTTCTGCATACTCTGTGAGGAGTTTTTTTTGAGATTCTGTTAATGTGATTTTCAAATCTACTCTACGTCTACAGAACCTACCATCCATGGATGGACAATACAATAGTAGTCTACTTTTCCAGGACTGGAAAATGTATATTCAAATGAATCTTCTGCTGCAATCATTCCTGAATCAAACAACCCGTCTGGTCCCTGATTCGGTGTACCTGAAGTGACGGTGTGGATTGTGGTGTCGTTGTTTTCCCAAATGACTTTGGTTCCAGCTGGAACTTGAATCACTTCCGGATCATAGTAAATTTGCCCAATCTGCTGAATTCCTGCACCATCAGGTATTGAAACTATAACATCTGCTTTTGGTTCCTCGACAATCAGCGTTGACACCATCCAAGGGTGAACCACACAAAGATACTCGTATTCTCCAACTGATAACTGGTTTGTATCCAGCTTGTATGTCTCTCCTGCAGCGATGAGGCTGGAATCAAATGTTTCTCCAAAGTCTACAGAGCTTGTAACGGTGTGTGCGACAGTGTCGGCATTTGTCCATTCCACAATATGCCCTTGAGGTACATTGGCCACATCTGGTTCATAGTCTGGCATTCCCTGTTCTGCAGATCCTTCTAAAATTGTAATTGCAAATATCGGGCCTGACTGCTCCACGTCTGTTGCCTCTGGCTCTGTTATGTTGGCTGACTCGTCTATCATGTATGTGTCAGGAGATACAAATCCAAACACAACCCACATTATGATGCCTGTTGCACCTGCCATTGCAACGATTGCGCCAAACGGCTTTGTAATTTCCGGTTTCTTCATTGCAATGTATGCTATTAGAATCGCTGGAAATGCTATTGCCATCAAGATGCCTGCCAGTGTGACCGTATAGTTTGAAGAGTTCATTGTAAATGCATATGTTCCAAACCCTAGTGCAATTGAGATAATCACCAAAGTCGTGGCTTTGGCCCTGTTGCTAGTTGAGACCCCCCCATCCAAAATACCTGCTGACAGAAAGATCAGGCCAACAAACATGGTCAGGCCTGTCAGGGCATGCATTCCGTCTATGAAGGTATGTGCAATCCCCGAATAGGAAAGCGTGACGCCGGCCAAACCAATAGCCGTCAGTCCCATTCCTGGCATCATGAGGTCCCAATTACTCATTTATGCTAGCTGGTAGGACTGAGATACTTATTCCTTTTGAAATGTCTTAGATCATCAAAGAAATTAAATTGCTACTCGCTAGGATAGAGTAGATTGGGATTTAACGAAATAATGGAGATATCCAAACCACGAATTGTCGTACTTTTGGTGATTACCGCTGTTACATCAATGTATGCAGCTAGTAAGCTAGTTGACGGTGCAGCAGAGCTGGATTATTGGGCGTATCTGCACATAATTGTTGCCGGGGCTTTGGCATCTGCTGGTTCTAGTGCACTAAACCACTATTATGACAAGGATATTGATCCAAAGATGACCCGAACCAGCAAGAGGCCCATTCCATCGGGAAGAATGTCTGCATCCCATGTCTTAATTTATGGACTTGTAGTTAGCTGCATCTCTGTACTCTATGGATTCTTTACACTAAACCCCGTATCTGCATTCTTTATTGCACTAGGGATATTCTCATACGTGATCATCTACACTGTCTGGCTCAAGCGTCTTAACACTTCAAATATTGTGATTGGTGGAATTGCAGGAAGCGCAGCTGCCTGGGCAGGATGGTCTGCGGCAACTGGCAGTATGGACTTGCTTGGATTCCTTGTAGGCTTTTTGGTCTTTGTGTGGACCCCGTCTCACTTTTGGTGCCTTGCAATGAAGATCAAAGATGAATATGCCCAAGCTAACGTCCCGATGCTTCCTGTGGTGATTGGAATGCAAAAAACTTCAAAGTATATCTTGGTCAACACAATAATTTTGCTTCCATACTCTCTTGTACTCTACGCATTTGGCATGGGGCTTGTCTATACTGCAATCGCTGCAGTATCTGGTGGCTTGATGCTGGCATATCATTACAAGTTGACAAAAACCCCGACGTCAGAATTTGCATGGAAGGCATACAAGGTTACTGCCCCGTACCTTACAATAATTTTTGTCGCAGTGGCACTGGATGCCGCGTTTCACTTTAGAATCTAGTTGTTTTCAAACCCTGGAAAGCTGGCCTCATAGTCCTTTTCCATGACTTCCTGATTTTGCTGGTCTACTTCATCCATCTCTTCTTTTATGGAAAACACCTCTATCCTCCTGTCGTCTTTGGTAATCCATGCCACTTTGATCACGCCAAGAATCTCCAAGTCTAGTAGTATTTTGTTGAACCTGTCTTCTGGAATGATGTACCCGTCTTTGGTTAATGCCTTTGACAGCTCGGTGTCTGTAAGGGAGCCTACCTCTGAAATCTTGTCAAATACAATATTTTTTAGTGGAATTGCCATGTCTATCCGTAAAATGATTTATCTCCTGTCTTGGGCACCACGTTAGATATACTTTCTCTTACCGTGTTGTACCACTGGTCCACCTCTTTTGTGATTGATGGCCTGATCTGCTTTAAGCTGTTTGCAAAATCCGAATTGGTTATCTTTGATGAATTGCTCTTCATTGCCTGCACTGCGGCCTCTCTGCACAATGCCGACAAGTCTGCACCTGTGTAGTTCTGTGTTGCAACTGCAATCTCTTGCAGCTTTACATCGCTTGCAAGAGGCATCTTCTTTGTAAGTATCTTGATTATTTCCAATCTCCCTTTCTCGTCTGGTGGCGGGACATACAAAACCAAATCAAGCCTTCCGGTTCTTAACAACGAGTTGTCTAGTACATCTGGTCTGTTTGTGATTCCTACCACCACCACTCTTGATGATGTTCCTTCTTCAATCTCTGTTAGCAACTGGCTTAGAACCGTCTCACTCACTCCGCCCTCTCCTGATTTGTATTTTGCAAGCGAGTCCAGCTCATCAAATATTACGACGCATGGTGATGATGCTTTTGCCTTTCTGAATATCTCCCTTACTGCTTTTTCAGATTCTCCGACCCACTTTGAAAGTATCTCTGGGCCTCTTACCAGAATCATGTTTGCACCGGTTTCAGTGGCAAGCGCCCTTGCAATCAGCGTCTTTCCGCATCCTGGCGGACCGTAAATCAATGCCCCTTTTGGAGGCTTGATGCCCATTTTTGTGAATTTTGTCGGCTCTTTCATTGCAAGTATCAGATTGTCACTAAGTGCACTTTTGACATCTTCTAGTCCCCCTACGTCTCTCCACCATACTTTTGGCCTCTCTACATAAAACTCCCTCATTGCAGTAGGGACAACTTCATGCATTGCGTCGTAAAAGTCGATTAGTTTTATCTGCATTGACTGCAATACCTCTGATGGGATCTTTTCAGTTTCAAGATCAATCTCTGGAAGATAGCGCCTGATTGACTTCATTGCAGCTTCTCTGCAAAGCGATTTGATGTCCGCACCAGTATATCCGTGCAGCTCTGATGCCAAATCTTTAAGATCCACATCATCTGCTACCGGCATCCCTCTTGTGTGGATTAATAGTATCTCGAGTCTGCCGTCCTCGTTTGGCACTGAAATCTCAAACTCTCTGTCAAATCTTCCCGGCCTTCTAAGTGCAGGATCAACGCTTTCTGGCCTATTGGTTGCACCTAGCACTATTACGTTTCCCCTTTCATTGAGGCCGTCCATCAAAGCTAATAGCTGAGCCACTACCCTCTTTTCCACATCTCCGTATGCCTCTTCTCTCTTTGGGGCAATCGCGTCAATCTCGTCAATGAAGATGATGCTTGGCGAGTTGTCCTTTGCCTCTTTGAAGATGTCCCTTATCTTGGCCTCTGTCTCGCCGTAATACTTGTTCATTATCTCCGGACCGTTAATGGAATACATGTTGGCCTCTGACTCACTTGCAAGAACTTTTGCAATCAGCGTCTTTCCGCATCCTGGCGGACCGTACAGCAAAATTCCACTGTGCGGTTCTACTCCGAGCCTTGCAAACAACTCTGGGTGTTTCAATGGAAGCTCTACAATCTCCCTCATTGCTTTTACCTCGTGCCTCAACCCGCCGACTTCCTCGTATGTCACTCTGACCTTTCTGTCCACCGAAGTCTCTGTAGATATGGTAAGTGTAGTAGAGCGGTCAATCTTTACGACATGCTTTGGGGTTGTCTTTGTAATCTTAAAGTCCATTGAGTTGCCTAGAATCATAACTGAAATCTCATCCCCGTGAATTATCGGCAGTCCCTTCAGCCTGTTCTTTACAAAATCTGTAAATTCCTTGTCGACTGTTACTGCATCGTTTACCGGTATTAGTGCTACAGTCTTTGCAATCTTTGATGTGACTTTTTTTATCTTTACAATGTCATTAAGTGACGCGCCTGAATTCTTTCTTGTCTGCCCGTCAATCCTTATCATGTCTGGAAACTTTTCATCCTCGTCTGCAGGCCACACTACTGCGCATGTTGATCTAGACCCCATCACCTCGATAATGTCTCCTGGTGAAACTTTGAGATAATCCATAGCTTCGGGGCCTATTCTAGCTCGTTTCTTTCCAACGTCTCTTTGTTTTGCCTCCCCGACTCTCATCTGCAAAGGTTCTTCTTTGCGTGCCAAAAAATCACCTATTTCATGTCAACTGACATTCTGCTCATGTTGAGGACCTCAAACTCACTTACGCCCTCGACAGACCTTACTGCCTCTTCCAAAGAGTCCATTTGACCTTCTTTGTCATCGACAATAAATTCAGCTTTGAGAAACTCTAACCCAAATGCCAGTGGTTCTTTTGCATGTCTTTTCATGGATATTCCCTCTGCCAGCTTGCTTTGAATTGATGTTGCTAATTTTTCTAGGTCCACTTCTGTATCTACTGGAAGAATCTTTGTTACTAGCAATAGTTGAGCCATTTCCTAGGGTCCCTGAACTTTGCAAGAGTCGCAAGTATAGTTCCTTGCTGCATCCCTGCAACTTTCACATCTCCAAATTAAATCAGTGCCGCAATTTGGGCAGTTGAATTTTACACATTTATCATTAGGCATGATGTGTTTGTGACAACAACTACATGTTGGCAATGAAATTGTGGACGACATGGATCGACTTTCTGCAAACATCATTTATATCTTGCTTAGGATTTATGCGCAGATTAGCTCAGGAGTTTTTTAAATTCCCCGCTGATCAAAGTCTGGGCTGTTTTGATGGATCCTTTCACCCCGAGCAGTTTTACAATTGATCCTGTGTGAAAATCAAAATCGTCTTTTTCTGAAATCTCTTTTGTAATTTCTGGTGTGACTGATTTGAATAGATTGTTGATTGTCTCGTTGTCTAGCCGCTCTAAAACTTTTCTTGCAAATGACTGTCTCTCAAACTCTTTTCCAAACTTGTCTGTCCATCTTTTCTGATATTCGTCCAAGTCTGAATGGTTGTTTGTTTTGAGAAATTTTGAAATGGCCTGACCTGCAAGCAATCCACCCATTCCACTTGAGTAGATTCCTCCTGCAGTAGTGGGCTTTGCCTGACCTGCTGCATCTCCGATGATGACTGTCATTCCATCCACAAACTTTTCAATTGGGCCTTTGATCCATATTGGCGCAAAAATTTTTCTGACTATAGAGTATTTCTCTCTCTTTTTGAGAAATTCCTCCATTGCTTCTGCTGCATTTATGCCTCTGCCTGCAACTCCTACCTTTCCCTTGCCTTCTCCTGATGGAATAATCCATGCAAAAAATCCCGGATACTTTTTCTGATCAAAAAACACTTCTACCTTTCCTTTTGTTATCCAGTCTGCGTATATTTCATACTGTGCAGAAGACAGAATCCCTGTCCTGTCTCTGTGAATTAATGATGAAACTCCTCTTGCATCTACGAAAATCTTGCATTCTATCTGTCCTTCATTTGTTCTGATTCCATCCTTTGTCAATTCCTGAAAGCTTGTTCTGACCTTGATTGTTGCGCCATTCTTTTGAGCTTGGTGAGCCAGCTGCTTGTCTAATTCCCGCCTGCTAATCTCTGCAACTCTTTGCTTCTTTGAATTGATGGTGAAACTTGTCCCGTCTGGTGCATAAATCTCCGCCTGTTCAACCATGTGATCCAAAGTTTTTCTAAACGGGATTACGCCCAGCTCCTCCAGGCCTGAGGTGCTTACCAGTCCGCCGCAGTGCTCAGGCGTTCCAATCTCATAATCTTCCTCGATTACCAAAACACTGTTTTTGTTTCTTGCAATCTCCCTTGCACAAATTAGGCCTGCCACGCTTCCGCCTGCAACTACTACATCAAAGTACACGCATTTTGTTATGCTGTCAATTATTTAATTCAACTATTCGATCACATTTCAAGTAATTTTTCTGGGTATGGTACTAAATACTTGCAAATGTTTTATGACAAATGAATACGCCTTTTCATTTTATAGTTTCATTCCACTCTCTTGACCACTTGATCACCAAATATGCTGAAAGAGATGAAAAAGCAACAGACGTGGCAATGCTGATCAGCGGATATGGCATAGCATCCAATTTTCCAACTTGCGGCTCAATAGGTGTCATGTAAGACAGTGTTTGTTCTGTGGATGCATCTTGTTCTAGGGGGTCGAGTACCATTGCCTCATAGTATGCCGCTGTAAACATAATTCCACTGACGGCCAATGACGGCACTAACACATACAGGACATATCTTCTTAGCTTCTTTATCCTGTAAAATGCCCATATGTTCAAAGGCGAAATTAGTGAAAACAGAATTTGCCACTTTATGCTTACTCTTGTCTTTGGCATGTGCAAGTGATGTCTTGCTATGCTCATAAATCATTCTAATCTCAGACACTGAGATTATTCATCAAGTATTATCCAAGACAGTCCGTAGAGTTGCTCATATGCAGGGGTTGTGTTATCATTTGCCATGATGTATTACTACAAAATTTGTTTAAAACACTAACGAACAAATCGTTCATAGGAATCATCAGTATTGGAATGCAAGAATGTCACAAGTATCTGTACCTTGACCCTTTGATCAGCGTTCTTGCCATACTAGTATAAATCAGACAATCCCTAACTATGGTTGATGGCAGCCAATCTGAGATGGGTAGACAAGTTCATACTCGCTGCAATCATTCAGGGCGCAATAATTACGGTGATGGCCTTGGTGATAGTCTCAATCCAGATGATGAACAACCAGATTAACATAATCCAATACCTGTCGCTGTCCTTTGATGGCACTGCAAAGTGGTTCTTTCTTGGGATTATCTTTCATCTGATAATCATAGTTGCAGTTGCCGTGACTGCACTGTTTTACAGTCATCTTGAGATAACACTGCAGAAAAAATTTTCCAGAAAATCAAACATCTTGGCTGCAATTCACTTGGTTGGCATGAATGTCGGCGGTGCAGGCTCCATGATGATCATGACTTATGCAGGGCTTGCAGGAACGGGATTGCTCAGCGTGTTTACTGAAGGCAAGATTGGTCCAAAATACCCTGCAATTATGGATTCTTTTATAGAGCCAATTGGGGGCTTTATTGCACTTCTTGCAGTTGGCGTAATATGTGGCGGTCTTGGGTTTGTCCTAGCATATCGAAACAATGAATAAAGTTTTTCATCAAGCCCAATCTGATATCTTCATGGGTGACATCAAACAAGTAATTGTTGTTAGGACTGATCTTGATATGGGCAAAGGAAAGATTGCAGCACAGGTAGGCCATGCATGCGTTTTGGGTGCCGAACATGTCAGAAAGTCTCATCCTGACTGGTTTGAAAAATGGTGGGGAGGTCAAGAAAAAGTCGTAGTCAAAGTTTCAGGATTAAAAGAGTTACAGGAGATAAAGAGACACGCAATAGATTTGGACTTGCCTTGGTCTGAAGTTACCGACGCAGGGCACACTCAAATTGCTCCGGGTACCACCACCTGCATTTCTATTGGTCCTGCACCTGAAAACCTCATTGACAAAATTACCGGCGATTTGAAACTACTCTGACTGGATGTTTAAAGTCTCAATTTCTCCTATAAGAGATATAATGAGGCTGCCTTCTTTTTAATTCGTGAAGAAAAAAGCCATCATTGTCACTGTTTTCTTTGGCGTTATTTTACTTTCATCTACTGTCGCAATTGCAATTCCAAACATAATTCCTGAGGACTCAGATACGTCTGTCACTGTAACTGGTACTCCTGCTGATAATTTTCCTGATGAGCAGCGACCGCAGTTCTGCGGTTCTGGTGATGCCGAGTCTACACCGTTTGTAAAAGAGTATTCTATTCCAACAGTGTGCACAAATCCTTTGGCCATAGTTGCAGACTATGATGGCAATGTCTGGTTTGCGCAAACCAACACTGGTAAACTGGCAAAATTTGATCCTAACACTGAATCCTTTTCAGAGTATGACAACCCGTCATGGCCACAAGGTGGACGTTCTATGATGTGGGGTATGGATTATGCCCCTGATGGCTCCGTCTGGTTTACAGACGAGACTTATGATTCCTTGTGGAAATTCTCCCCTGACACCCAAAAATACCAGCGAGTGGCATACCCGTCCGAAGGCAATTCGTTGCCGCAAAGACTGCAAGTGCATGGCTCCCAGATAATCGTCAATGATTTTACTGGAAACAAAATCACCTTCCTAGATCCTACTCTGTCTGGAACTGACCTGAACTACCTTAGTCTGCCTTCTCCTGTGGATGACTCTGTTACTGCAGGCTTTGCAGTTGATGCAGAAGATAACATCTGGTACACTAACTGGGTGTTCCAAGGAAGTGGTGTGTTGGTAAAGTATGATCATACTGGATTTGAAAAATCCGTTGCAGAATCAGATCAGGACTCTCTTCCATTGCTTGACTTTATTGAGATATTTGAATTGCCACAGGAACTCCTTACCCCAAACGGGGCAGTCGTATCTGAGGATGGTAAAGTTTGGCTGGCTGACACGTCCAGCTCTCATATTTTCAGTTTTGATCCAAACACTGAACAGTTTACACAATATGTTACATCAGACCCGCAACTGGTGACATATGGCAACTTTACTGGCGTCATAAAATCTCCAATATCTAGACCCTATTGGATTGATGTTGATTCCACTGGCAGGCTCGTCTTCAATGAGCAGACTTCAAACAGCATTGCTGTGATGGATCCAAAGCAAGAGTCGCTTGTAGAGTATTCCGTCCCGTCAAGAAATCCCAACTGGGGAGACTGTGGAGATGATCAAAACTGTGGAATCGCACAAGTCTTTGATTTTGCAATTGATGGACACAAAATCTGGTTTACAGAATGGGTCGAAAATAATATCGGGGTGGTTGACACCTCTGTTGCACTCCCGTTTGGTGTTGAACTGGAATCAAATGAGATCTTGGCAAGTCCGGGTGAATCAAGGAACATTAGTTATGTCATTGGCAAACATTCTGGAGGCGACTCTGAAGTATCGCTGGTATTCTCTAAACACGGTAACTTTTTGGACATATCTACAACATCTCCAAAAAAATTCCAGTTGAGCTCTGATCCAAAAACAATCGACGTGCTCATTACTGTGAGTGAGGATGCATCTCCCGGAACTTACAAAATTCTCTTGGGCGCCCAGTCCCCTGATGTTACAATTAGCAAGTATCTGACACTTGTAGTGAAACCGTGATTCCACAAATAGATTCTCAGATAGGAATTACCACTTATAACACATCTTTTGATGGCATTGGCGGAAAGATTAGGTCTGCCCCAGAAGATTTCCATGTCTCTGAAAAAATCTCTGAAAAGTCTTTTAATTCAATCAAGGAGCAAGACGGTTATGCCGTATTCAAACTAACAAAGAAAAAAATAGATACTAACCATGCACTGTCTGATATTTTCAAGCGGAAGGGAATCCGATTAAAAGCCCTCGGACTCAAAGATGCATCGGCTGTAACTGAGCAGTTTGTCTGCTCAAATAACAGTGGAAATACAATTGACGAATTTGCAACTGACAAATACCATCTTAAAAAAATCGGATATGTAAAAAAACCGCTGTCAAAAAAAGACATGATTGGCAATCACTTTAAGATCAAAATCTCTGATTGCAGTCCGGGACTATCAAAATTCAGCGAGCATGACCGAATTCTGAACTTTTATGGTTACCAGAGGTTTGGCTCAAAAAGACCTGTAACACACCTTGTTGGCAAAGCAATACTTCAGAAAAATTTCAAAAAGGCAGTGGATTTGATAGTCTCATTTACATCCCCCTATGATTCTGAGGAAAACACTGCAATTAGGGAAAAACTGGCAGACAAATCCAACTATGCAAGATATCTTGAACAGGTACCTCCACAGATGGATGTTGAACGGATTGTCCTGCAAGAGATGATAGATCATGGCAGTGAGCAAAAGGCAATACGTGCAATCCCCTTGAACTTGAGGAGGTTTTACATTCAGGCCTATCAGTCATTTGTCTTTAATCTCTCCTTGAGTGCCGCTTTTGTTGACGGTGAGAATTTGTTTGAGTGCCGTGACGGCGATGTATGTTTTGATGATTCCGATGTGATTGGAAAGTTTGTACGTGGCATGGACCAGAGACTTGCACTGCCTTTTGTCGGTTATTCTTATTACAAAAAAACACGATTCCATCCCCAAATCTCAAAAATACTTGAAAGTGAGGAGATATATCCAAAGGACTTTTTCATAAAAGAGATGCAAGAAGTCAGCAGCGAAGGCGGCTTTCGACAGGCTGCAATACATTGCACTGACTATTTTGCATCTGATGATATCGTAGAGTTTACCCTGTCAAGAGGCTCCTTTGCAACAATATTACTCCGTGAAATTATGAAGCCCGAGGATCCAATTGCAGTCGGGTTTTGACTCGCTGTTTTTCTCATCTTTTTAAGTTGATGCGTGCAAACACTCACTGTGTTAGACATCATAAAAAATCAGGAAAATTTCAAAACTGATATTGAGTGGTTGACAAGCTACCATCACTTTTCTTTTGGAGAGCACCATCATCCAGATAAAGTGAATTTTGGGCATCTGCGCGTATTCAATGACGACACCATACAACCCGGAAAGGGGTTTGGTTTTCATCAGCATCATGATATGGAAATTGTAACTTATGTCGTAGAGGGGACACTGGAGCACAAGGATAACTTTGGCAACTGCGGAATAATAGAGCCAGGCGAAGTGCAAAGGATGAGTGCAGGCACGGGAATTTTTCACTCTGAATACAATCATTCAACCACCAAACCTCTGAAACTGCTTCAAATCTGGATTCTCCCAAACCAGAAAGGACTGCACCCTTCTTGGGAGCAACGAAAATTCCTCCAAGAAGAGCGGCTAAACAAGATGCTTTGCGTGGTCTCTCCAAAACCAAACGGCTCTTTATTGATTCATCAAGATGTGTCTTTTTACGTTTGCAGGCTAGACGGTTCTGAGGTAAAACATGACTTTGAGAAAAACAGGATGGGATATCTTTTTGTTATTTCCGGAAGTGTACAGGTCAACGGAATGCAACTGCATGCAAAAGATTCTGCAAAGATTCAAGACGAGCAATCAATTGCTGTAAAGTCATCAGGTCCGTCTGAGGTGATGCTGCTTGATCTGTCTGCAAATTCCTTGCACTTGTAACTATTCTAAAACCACACCATTGGAACTGGATCTCTGTTTTATGATTATCGGGATGTCTTTAAGTTCCTGTTTTCTTGATATCTTTTGAGGCATTTGGATAAAGCATACATGTTGATCAGCTGCGAAATAGGTGAGGAGGATTACGTCTATTCTCAATTCCAAAAAATACCCGAAGTGAAAAACTGCCTTGTCACATATGGCAGTTATGACATTGTAGTTGAGCTAGAAGCCCCCAAAGACCTGGATTCAGTCATTGCCTCCAAAATTAGAAAATTAGAAAAGATCCGCAGCACTATAACCCTCAGGGTAACCAGCTAAATTCTCTTGAGTGCTAGTGTGATGCCCAATGCCGACATTACTGCTCCTGCCACCAGAATCTGAAATCCATGTGTTGTCCATTCCGGATTTGAATACATAAACGAGGACTGGGGGCCTACAACTGATTGCCCTTGCAGGTAAAATATGGCACCTAAAACCGATATCACTGCACCGCCTATTGCGACTATCCTTCCTATCTTCACTGCCTTTTGATGGTTGTCACGGTGTAAAAAGGGTAAACAGAATTGATAATTTGACCAAATGATTTTCCAACCTGCTCTTTAATCTTTTTTCTTGATTTTCAAGTATGTATAATTGGGAATATGGCGAGTCCGAATCTGGCTCCCACAAGTATCTTAACCTGATCCTGTTTACCTTTTCTGCGCTTTCTGCAGTCTTGATTTTCTTGGTTTTCTATCCCCAGATTGACGCAATCAACCGTGAATCACCAATCCTGATAAACATCATGTTTGCTCCTGCCATGCTTGTGGGTTTTCTTTATGGCATGCGCATTACTGAAAGGGCAGTCAGACCTACGGAGATTCGTAGCCCCATAAAAAGATCAATTGTGAAAATATTTCTGTTCTTTTTTGTGATTGGTGGGATGTTCAGCTCTGTAAACTTTGCACTCAACGGAGGAAGTCTGATGCCTGACATAAAAATTCTGGAGGATGGGCTCTTCTCTTGGGTTAATGAATTTGTTATGGCAAACGGCGGGGCTACATTTCTGATCATCACCAGCATTACCTTGATGGCAACAGCTACTAAGCGAATTGTAGGGATGAATACCGGAGTACTCAATAGACTGGTTGCATGTGTGGGAACATTTGTTTTCTTTACATTGCTTGCACTTAGCTTCACTCACTCTGATCCAACTTCTTCTGGAGTCTTTTTGTATACGTTTTATCATGCAGGCATTGTCGGAGGGGCGTTTTATGCAATGAACAAGCTAACCAAAAACCTGAACACAATGGAAGACTTTGCTAACGGGTTTTGAAATTATTTTTCCAGATCTACATAAATCCCAGAAACATCGTTGTTGATCCTGTCCCAATACCTCTCACATCCATCTGACTTGAAATCATTTGCCTTGCATTCGTTAAAATGCGCCTGGTTCTCTCTCTGGATGTTGTCTGCGTATAGTACGTCTGAGCCTATTGCAAGTGCTAGTAGCGCCACTGCAGTAAGACTTGCAGCTACTACAATCATGGCATACCCTACTTTTGCATGATTGTGCGGTTCTTTCATTTAATCAAAACCCCTCCTACTCGAATTTAATCTTTTCAAGCGCCTCCTACGATCAATTCCTGATATTGCCTCCGTATAAGAAAATAGAAAAGTGAGTGATACGATCTATGTTTGTTGAGCATACAAATTCTCCAGTATGAATTCCTTGGACCAATCAAACTTGATGAGTGGGGTCCGCCCATGGAAAAAGTGGTTTACCTCATACTGTCTCGAGTTAATGATACATTTCACACCCTCTATGTCGGCGAGTGTGAAAAAACTGACGATAATGGATTCTTCACCAAACATCCCCTGTTCAAGTGCTGGGTGGAAAAATCCAGATCTGAAAAATCATTATACCTTGCAATTCTCCCAATGTTTGATGCCGGCTCTTCTCAAAGAAAGCAGGTAGCCTCCAAAATCATCGGCAGGTATCGCCCTGACTGCAATCAAGAGCCTCCTGCAGAACAGCCTGGCTATGTCGTTCGCTCAAAACGGGATGACATCCGTTCCAAACCAGAAAAAACCCTTTGCCCGTGCTGCGGCTCTGAGATGAATGTGGAAAAAGTCATGGAAAAGTCAAGCGTCATCCGGTGCCCTGAATGCGGTCTTAGTGATACAAAACTCAACTCCTGATCTTATTTTGGACATCAAATAGCTGCAATGTCAGCAAGTCTATTGCTTTTTTCAGGTGCTCAAACTCGTTGATTGAATGGATCTGCCCTTCTACCAGTGCTCTTAAAACTTTGACAGTCCCTTTCTGGAATTCATCTGATGCTATGATCTCCATTGCGTTAATTTTGGAAAGAAGGTTGTCAAGCTCGCCCCGCATCTCGTCTGCAGGTGCATGTTTCTTCATGTGTTTGAAAATGCCCTGTTGATATATGAATTGTGATTAGATCAGGTCCTCGTCGATTTCCTGGATTGGCTCCAAATATTGCTGGCATGTACATGTTGGAATCTGACACTTTCCAACCCTCATCAATGATCTGCTTTGGTTTTGTGGTATGTGCGCCTCGTTTGTATGGTGGCATCTTTTGCAATTCATAGATGAAACTTGTCTCTGGGTTATTTATTCCGTCTTGGAATCACGGGATGAGAACTGCCCTTGCCTCTATCTGGGAATTTTTTAGTTTTTTTAGAACTTCATTTGCTTTTTCCAGGGGAAACGACTCTGTAATCACTTCAACCTTTTCTTTTTCGCAAATTTTTATTACTTCTTCCATGTCTTTTGTCGAGCCAATCAATGTCCCGCGAATCGTCTTTTCCTCAAATGCCATAAACTGCGGGTTCTTCCCGACTGTCGCAATTACTATCAGTCCTCCTTTCTTCACAGACTTTATCGCAGTATCTGTTACGATGTCTGCTGGTGCAAATACAATTGCAGCATCAAGCAATCCGTGTTTTTCCCTGACTCTTTCTAGAAACTCTTCTTGATTGTTTGAAAACACCATTGCGTCTTTTGCACCCAACCGCTTTGCAACACTGAGATGATTTTGAGATCGTGAAAAAGCTATGACATCAGAGCCCTCAATTCTTGCAAACTGGATTGCCATGTGTCCCACTCCTCCGACTCCAAATATCCCAATCTTTTTGTGTGATCTTGGCTCTGCTGCTTTTACGGCCTTGAATGCAGTTATACCTGCACAAAATAGGGGCGCCGCATAATCTGGCTTCATGCTGTGGGGAACTTTTGTCGCAAAGTCTTCTGCAACCGTAATGTATTCGGTGTATCCTCCTCTGAATGACTCTCCTGTAATCTCGGCTGATTCGCACAGGTACTCCTTTCCCTCTGTGCAGTACTGGCATTTCTTACACGCCTCAAGCAGCGGCGTGATTCCTGCCCTGTCACCCACTCTGAACTTTGTGACATCCTTTCCGACCTCTGTCACAATACCTACTATCTCGTGGCCTGGAACTGTGGGCAATGTTGGCGGGATTCCAATGTCTTTCCAATCTCCCTCTATGCCGTGCAGCTGGGAATGGCATACCCCGCACGCTTCAATTTTGAGCAAAATCTCGTTTGGCTTTTTTATCTGATGCTTGTCGATCTCAGCCAGTTTCAGCGGATCTGTCTCTACTGGAGCGCATTTTGACAGTATCATTGCCCTCATTTTTTCCATATTCACATCACTATTGCATGAAATTTTAAGATTCGCCACATCCAAGTTGAATACCTGTCAATTGCACGCTTGAAATTTTACCTATCTTTGTTTTCTGAAATTTTTTTGATCTATTAACAACAATTTTTGCTAAAAATACATTTCAATGATGATGTGTTTTAGTTGTAAATGGAAAATTCTGAGGTTAAAAATTACGAGCAGCTACACAGTGACTACAAAAAACTGATGAGTGAATATGAAAAATTAACGTCTGAAAAATCCGATGAAGAATTGATTACTTCAAAATTAGAAGAAATTGAGAAAAAATATCGTGAGCTCACTGATGTTTATTCTAATATTGCTCCAAAAAATAACAATAATTTTTGATCAAACATAAAATTTTCTACATGTTTAGTACTTTTAACATATGAAAATTTGATTTTATCATGGCTGCAAGAAAAGCAACTAGGAAAGCAACTAGAAAAGTAAAGAGAGCAGCAAGAAAGGCAAAAAGAACTGCAACACGAAAAGCAAAAAAGACAACAAGAAAAGTAAGACGAACCGCAAAAAAAACAGTAAGCAAGGCCGCAAGAAAAGCGCAAATTGTTGCAAGAAAGAGAAAAAATGATCTCCAAAAAGCAACTAATAAGATTAAGAGTGCCAAGCGCGCACTAAAGCAAGCAGAAAAAACTGCACGCAAAAAGAAGGCTGTGTATCTCAAAGCTCTAAAACGAGCAAAACAAACAAGCTAATTGATGCTAAATGCATTAATTTTCTTTTTATTATATTCATTAGAAAAATAAAGGTGGGTGCACTACCTCCCTCATGGCAGACGGAATAACTGATGAAGATCGTGAGCGTGTTAGACTATTACAACTAGTGTCGAGTTCTAAAAATGAATTCAAAAAACTCTCACTTGAGCAGCTAAAAAGGCTGCAGGAACTAATTGAGAAAAAAGACTATAGCCATGACAAAAAGGCACACAAGTCCAAAGTAAAGTTACTTGGAAAGATAAACGTTAGAATTTACGAGTTGGAAGAAGGCAAAGGAATTTTCTGATTTTCCAATTAGGTACAAATACTATAAGACGGTACTTTCATTGTGGCAGAAAATAGTCTTATCCATGAAACAAGCCCCTACTTGCTACAGCATGCCCACAACCCTGTAAACTGGTATCCGTGGAATGACGCAGCATTAAAAAAAGCACGAGATGAAGACAAGCCAATATTCCTCAGTGTTGGATATAGCTCTTGTCACTGGTGCCATGTCATGGCTCATGAATCATTTGAGAATGAAGACATTGCCGAATTTATGAATGAAAATTTTGTCAACATCAAAGTAGATAGAGAAGAAAGGCCTGATCTGGATGACATTTACCAAAAGGTCTGTCAGATTGCAACCGGCCAAGGCGGGTGGCCCCTGAGCATCTTTCTCACACCGGACCAAAAGCCGTTTTACGTCGGAACCTACTTTCCGGTTTTTGACTCGTACGGCCGTCCTGGATTTGGAAGCATCACAAGACAGCTGGCCCAAGCATGGAAGGAAAAGCCAAGCGATGTAAAGAAAACCGCGGAAAACTTTCTTGATGCACTGCAAAAAACTGAGACAGTAAAAGTCTCATCAAAACTTGAAAGGTCCGTCCTTGATGAGGCTGCCATGAACTTGTTTCAGTTGGGCGATTACTCTTATGGTGGGTTTGGCTCTGCCCCGAAATTTCCAAACGCTGCAAATGTTTCATTTTTGTTTCGCTATGCAAAACTTTCTGGCATCTCCAAATTCAATGAATTTGCGCTCAAAACTCTCAACAAGATGGCCAAGGGGGGGATATTTGATCAAATTGGCGGCGGGTTTCACAGGTATTCCACTGATGCCAAATGGCTTGTACCTCATTTTGAAAAGATGCTTTATGATAACGCGCTAATCCCTGTGAATTATGCTGAGGCCTATCAGATTACCAAGGATGAATTCTACCTGGATGTTCTCAAAAAGACGCTGGATTTTGTTTTGCGCGACATGACTTCCAGTGAGGGCGGGTTTTATTCTTCATACGATGCAGATTCTGAGGGAGTCGAAGGAAAATTCTATGTGTGGAAAAAAAGCGAGATAAAACAAATTCTGGCTGATGATGCTGAACCGTTCTGCCTATTTTATGATGTGACTGATGGGGGAAACTGGGAGGGAAACAACATTCTGTGTAACAATCTGCCTCTCTCCTCTGTCGCATTTAATTTTGGCATGAATGAGGAAAAAGTCCGGGACATTTTAGACTCGTGTGGAAAAAAATTACTTGCAGAACGCTCAAAGCGAAAGCCCCCCGGACTGGATGACAAAATCCTGACCTCCTGGAATTCGCTTATGATAACTGCCTTTGCCAAAGGTTACCGCGTAACTGGCGACCAAAGATACCTGGATGCTGCAGCAAACTGTGTCTCCTTTATAGAGAAACATCTTTTGTCTGGTGATAAATTGCTGCGAACCTACAAGAACAAGGTTGCCAAAATAGACGGTTATCTTGAGGACTACTCGTATTTTGTAAACGCCTTGCTTGATGTGTTTGAGATCAAGCCTGATCCGGAGTACCTGTGCTTGGCAGAAAGGCTTGGCCAGTATTTGGTTGATCATTTCTGGGATGCTGCAAACAACAGCTTCTACATGACTTCTGATAACCATGAAAAATTAATTGTCAGGCCAAAGAGCAACTATGATCTTTCAATGCCTTCGGGCAACTCCGTGTCTGCCTCTGTGCTGCTGCGACTGTACCATCTCACTCAAAAGAACATCTTTCTTGAGATATCTGTCAAAATCATGGAATCGCAGGCGCAGATGGCAGCTGAGAACCCGTTTGGATTCGGATACCTCCTAAACACAATCTACACGTATCTGCAAAAGCCAGTTGAAATCACCATAATCAACGACGAAAACCCTCAAATCTGCAACTTGCTATACCAGAAATTCCTGCCTGAGGCAATGATGGTCACCATCAAAAACAAGTCACATCTTGCCAGTCTGTCCCAGTTCCCATTTTTTGTAGGAAAGAATTTTGAAGACAAGACATCTGTTTTTGTCTGCAAGGATTTTACATGTTCATTGCCATTGTATACTGTTGATCAAGTCGAGTCTAGCCTCTAGATTTTAGATTGATCTCAATGGTGCTGCCGACCTGTGGCCTTCCCATGCTGGCATACCTTGATTTTGGCATTGCAATTGTGATCTGAGTTTGCTGGTACGACTTGATGTTGACTGTCGGCTGTGCTTGCAAAATCGCCTCCAGCAGCGGCATTACCTGCTCCTTTGTCTCCGAGTCCAGCCTCTTTGAGACGTTGTCTATGATCATCTGCTTTTGAGATATTGGCTCAGTTGAAACGTTTTCCACAAGTGTCAGTTGAACTATCTGCCCGTTATCCACAAGCTGGGTGATCTTGAATTCATTTGTATCTGACAATAATCTGATAGTCCTGTCTTGCTGATTTATCTTTATTGTATGGCAAAATACAACGCTATTACTGCAGTGACAACAGCTGATGCCACACCCAGACCAAATATTATCTTGCTTCCGTCCACCTTCATGACAGTACTAGTCTGAAATTAAATTAAACTGTACTGTTGGGTGGAATTTTGCCACTGATGATTCATTCGTAATTGTTTTAATATAAAATGGTCCATCATTGGTATCGCAACAATGCCATCACGTTTACAATGCTGCGATAATTCGACCGTGCCCTACGAAGAGTCCGGGAGAGTGTCTTTTGGCACTCTCCTATGATTTTACCTGATCTTTTTCCTGCTTTGGTGATTCTAAGATGGATTTTTTGATCAATGCCGCGCGGCCCTTGACAATCTTGTTAAACTCCCTGATGTCTTCTAATCCTGGAACCAGTTGCTGATTCTGATATGCCTGCAAAAATCCAGAATAGACGCATCCTGTAATTATCCCAAACGCCGTGTCTGCCACCGACTCTATCTCCGGTACAAAATTTTCTGCGATTTGTTTGTAAGACTCTGATTCACTAATGTAATAATCGATCAAACTATCTATGAATTCTTTATTTTCTTTTGAGATTGCCATGTTTTTTTCACTCTTGCTTATTATTTAATTTCATCAGTAACCTGTTTATTTATTCATGTTCTACGCGTAACTGATGTGGAAGCTTGACTTTGATGACGGGTTCTTTAGGATATACGATTCTAAAAAGATGGTGGCCGGGTATTTTGATCCTGACTATGGTGACATACACCCAAAAGAAAACTCTGAAGAAATCATCTCTGCCATGCTAAAAAACCATGACAAGATCCCAGGCGGGTTTCTCATGGTGCCGCTCGTAAAGTTTGGTCTGTTTGATACTGATCTAAGTGTAAACCTCTCTGAGGTGGAATCACAGATTGACAGGGTGAAAGCACACCTCACCAAATGGAATGATTTTGTCTCCCAGACAAACAGCCACGCCAATTTTGTTGGAATCTCCCATACAGATCAAGACATGCTTACAATCACATTTCCAGTAAAGTTTTCCAAACCCACACCTCTGGACAAAAATGAAATCATCAAAGAGATTGGGCCTACTTTGGACCTGTTGCAGAAATCAAGTTTGCTGTGATCCTGCCTGAAAACCTTGTTATTCCGATGTATGCTGACAAAGATCCACCGAGCAAAACAAGCGAGCCGACTGGAAATTCTGGCACTGCCGCATATTCCTCAGACTCTGCCACCAGCGAATAATCCTCAATACCAGTTGTCTGCGTCTTGTCTGGAACGGTAAGAAGGAAAAATGCCTGCTCGTCTGTCCTGAGATAATCTGGCTCAGGATGAACCCGTGACACTGCTGCAACGTTGCCTTCCTTGTCATACAGCGTGGCAATGACTGCAACTGTATTTGCCGTGATGTCGCCGTTGTTTGCCACCGTCCCTGTAATCATCAGGTTGTTGAGCTGGTCTCTTGACATCTTTGATGATGTGATGCCTATCTCCTGGCTTTTTGGCGCACTTACCTTGTAGCTGACATCTAGGGAGTATGTCTTTACCTTCTTTGATTCAGAGTCTGTGAGAATAAAGTCAAATGGCCCTTTCATTGTGGGCATTACCGTGTTTACCAGCGATGTTGTCTCCTTTATGCCGATGACATGATTGTCTGCATCGTACAAAGTTGCACGAATGCTGATCTGACTTAGAGGTGCGCTGAGGTTGTTTTGAATCTCTCCCACAATGTGCAATGAACCGTCATCTCCGATGTATCTTTGATCATTTTGGATAAGCACGTCTGCAAATGCCAAAGGTGCAGACCCTGCCATGGCAAAGACAATCGCAAAAACAATCTTCACAAGACTATATCTCGCATATCTTTAAAGAAGTTTGCCATGTTATGGTAGGTGATCTTCCTTCCACTTTTCTGCCTCGTTCATGCAGTTAAACCAACTGACTTCTATCTCGTTTGAGTCAAACCCGCCAGACTCGTTTCTAAATTCCTCGTCACACTCTTTTTTCATGTTCTCTGATAATTGGATGACCCTTTGCGTCATGCTTTTCTCTGGCGCTTGGAACTTCTTTGACTCGTCATAGTTTTGCACGCCTGTCTTGGCAGAATAAAACTCCACCAGCCCCAACATCTCGTACTCTAATGACTCCTGCAACTGGGCATCTGATCTTATCTTTGCTGCCTTGTCGCCGCTTTTCATCCACTCTATAAAGTAATAGTCGCTCTCCAGCTGCATCTCCGATGATATCTTTAGCAATTCCACTGAGCTTTTGAACATCTCAGGAGGCTCCAGTTTGTCATACTTTGCAATGATCTCTCTGAATTCTCTCAGGTGCTCCTCATAGTATTCCAGCAGTTCCTCTTTTGTCATGTCTCCTTCCTCCCATCTTGTTTTTTCAGAGTAGAACTTTGTCTGTAGCTGTTTTATCTCGTCTTGAATCTGCTCTAGCTCTATGCCAAACCTTAGCCCTTTTTGCTTGGTCTGCTCTAGGTTGTAATTGTATGCCACAATTGCAGATATGATGATGGCTGCAATTGCCACTATGACGATGTTTTGCTTCTTATTTTTTTTCAAAACTAATCTGTATACTCGCCTTCGGCATCTAACTTTAGTTCAATGGTCATTACTGTCCCGCTTATGAAGGACTCATTTCTGATAGTCCTTACCCTTGCCACATCTAGATGGTATGGCCAAATCTCCACGACAATTGCTCCTACCTTGACGTTGTCTGGAGCGTCTGTTAATACAATGTCTTCTTTTTTCACACCGTGTAATTCTAACTGATGGACAGCATGTTCCACCAATGGCTCAGGGTTGTTGTGGTTTATTGCCCACACTGTCCCTTCATACTCTATTTTTTCCATTCAATGAAAACCTGAACTGTCTCATATAACAATTATGCGTGTTTCATATCGAATTTTTATTAATCAATAAGCAATTTGTTAAAAAATGTGGTTATTCATGCCAACCCAATTTGTTGCATGAACGTTTGGTTGTCCCAAAACAAATACTCTTCAATCATTACTCCGTTCTTCCAGTGGCCTACTGTACACATAGTCAATTTGAATGCCTTTCCAGTTGGTTCAATTACTGAGCCATCAGGCAATGACATTGGTTCTGTGAATGTTCCCTCCATAATTCCGACTACGGCAGTCCATTCTCCGGATGCAATCTTGATTGGGTGTTCGTGGATACGTGTATCTGGAGCATAACCGAACATTGCATCCAAATCTTCTATGTGTCTTGGAAGTCCTACCGTTTTACTACCGTCAGGCCAATATACTATGATGTCTTCTGAGTGGCTTTCTTTGAAACCATCCCAGTCTTGATTTGTAAACATAACAAAGTCCAGCTCATCAAACGTCTCAAGATGCTGCATAGCAAGACGTTCTGCAGCTTTGTAATTCTCTAATTCTGTTTGCATGCTTGTTGTCATCTCAGGTTGAAATGAGGATTGAAAGATTGTATAGCCCGCTCCTAAACCAACCAAAAACGTTACTACGGCAATTCCTATTACTGTTGATTGATTTGCCATTGTCAAAAATGTGTCATTATTTTAATTAAATTTTGTCATTGGCAAAACAAAAATTAATGCAGTCTACTCTGGTCCGAAATTGTGACAAGCATTGCAACTACTTTTCAACCATGCATCGTAAATATATTGATGATTTACAATTGTGAATTGTGGGATCATTTCAAATCGAACCAAGTGCCAAAATAGATTCAGTTCATCTCAATGTCTGCAATATTGATCAATCCTTGCAGTTTTACAAGTCTTTTCTAGGTTTCAAAATTGTAAAAAATAAATCTTCATCAGTATTTCTTTCTCCTGACGGAAAACCTCCTTATCTGATTGCACTTACTGAAACAATGACAAAAAACCCAAATACAAAAAATGCTGGGTTGTATCATTTTGCAGTACTTCTCCCACAACGAAAAGATTTGGCAAACTTTTTGTCTCATTTATTACAACATGGGGATGATGTCAGGATTGATGGTTTTTCAGATCATTTGGTTTCAGAGGCAATTTACATAAGAGATCCTAATGATATAGGAATAGAGATCTATTGTGATAGGAAAAAATCCGCATGGGAGTGGGACAATGGTCAGGTGCGTATGACTCTTGATCCGCTTGACATTAAAGGATTACAAAATGACGCAACACAATCGTGGGATGGATTTCCTACTGGTACAACAATAGGCCATGTACATTTACATGTGTCTGATCTTGCAGAGGTAAAAAAATTTTATTCGGAAATTCTTGGGTTCAAAAATACCGCTAGCATGAAAGGAGCATTATTTTTTGCCGCAGGCGATTACCATCACCATATTGCAACAAATACATGGCTTGGAAAGGATGTCCAGCCTGCAAATTCCCATCTTGCAGGATTGGATTACTTTACAATAAAAATTTCACATGACATGCTTAATGATTTGATAAAAAAACTAAATGAACATAATGTGCCTCTTACTAGATTGGAGGATAACTCAATAAGCATTTTTGATCAAGACAAAATATCTATTCATTTCATTTCATAATCATGTCTGTTATACACTATTGCTGCAGGTGTTTTCTTATTAAAAATACGGATTATGTCTGTTTGTATTATGTTCTATTGTTTGATTTTCCCAAACCTGCCTGCATACTCATGCTATCTATTAATACCAGAATCATATGGGTGAGCTGTCTTGGAACTTGAACTGCTCTGGATTTCATTTACAGTGATTGTAGTCACTGGCATAACTATTGACCTGTTCTCAGATCACTTTCATAGGTTCTTCAAGAAAGCAAAAACTGCAAAAGACAGCTTTCGTCTTGAAATAATTTGGACTGCTGTCTGGATTTCTGTCGGCATTGGCTTTGCAATTCCCATCTATTATGCGCTAGGCGAAACCAAGACAATAGAATATGTCACTGCATACGCCCTAGAAAAGTCGCTCAGTGTGGATAACCTGATGGTGTTTATCCTGATTTTTACATCCCTTGGAATCTCCCACGTCCTGCAGCACCGCGTCCTGATGTGGGGGATAATAGGAGCCATTTTTATGAGAATCGGGTTCATTCTCGCAGGCGTCTCCCTTTTAGAATCATTTCACTGGATGATCTATGTTCTTGGTGCCGTCTTGCTGTTTACCAGCATCAGGATGATAATGAAAAAAGAGAAAGAGAAAATCGACATAGAGCGCACATTCTCAGTCCGATTTCTAAGAAAGTTCATCCCAATTGACATCTCTGAGAACCATTCAAGCTTTATTGTAAAAAAGAATGGCAAGCGATATGCCACCATACTTCTTGTCGCACTCTTTTCAGTTGAAATGACTGATCTTGTGTTTGCATTGGACTCAATCCCAGCTGTCTTGGCAATCACTAATGACATATTCATTGTTGTCACCTCAAACATATTTGCCGTGCTGGGGCTCCGAAGCCTCTATTTTGTCATAGGTCGCGGAATCGAGAAACTGGTATATCTGAAATATGGCCTTACCTTGCTGCTTGGCTTTATTGGAGTAAAGATGCTTATTTCAGAGTTTTACAAAATCGACATAGTCCATTCACTCATTGTGATTCTGGCTGTACTGGGATTGACCATAGGGTTCTCGTTGATGAAAAACAGAAAATAGATTGTGCCTGCAATGCGCCTTACTGTTGATTTATCACATTTAGGGTCATTGTACTTACAACCCTGCTCAGCTTTCTGATTGTCGCGACTGCTTTTTCAAAAGCGTCTTGATCCTGGGTCTGAACCTCGGCAATCACATCATATGCTCCAAAAGTAAGGTATGCATTTTTTACATCTTCCATGTGCTTTAATTCCTCGACGATGTACTCTTCTGCACCTAAATCACAATTTAATAAAATGAATCCCTTGTTCATCAGATTTTCTTAAAATGATATTCTTTTGCTATTCTTTAAGTCTTGCACTACCATCTGCTGCGGCCGCCATAGCTGTTCCTTCCGCCACGGTCACCGTATCTTTTTCTTCCGCCCCGTCTGTCGTCTCTGGGATCTGATCTTTCAGTCCTTCCATATCCTCCTGAACGAGAGCCTCTAGAATAACCTCCTGACTGTCCTCCGTATCTTCTTGACGGCACCTGTCTTTTTAGTGGGTCTGGAATCGAAATCTCTATTCCCATCTCTTTGTTCAAGTCGATAAGATCCACCTTGATTTGGCGCTTGATTAGGTTCCAGTCTCCTACTGATGAATATGATACAAATGTGATTGCCCTGCCTTTTGCACCTGCTCTTGCGGTCCTTCCGATTCTGTGAAAGTATGCCATCTCCTGGTTTGGAACGTCATAGTTGATTACAAGCTCGACTTTTGGCACGTCTATTCCCCTCGATGCCACGTCTGTTGCAACAAGAATGTCTGCCTTACCGCTTCTGAATTTTGACATTGATTGTTCCCTTCTGTGCTGAGACATGTCGCCCTCTATTGCAACTGCGTCAAACTTTTCCTGATGCAGAAACTTTGCGACATCCCTGGTTCTGTATTTTGTGGAACAAAATACGACGCACTGCCCTTTTGTTTGTTTTACAAAGTCTATTAGATACTTGAGCTTGTCTCTGTCCTTGATTACAAGGTATGACTGCTCGATTCCCTCTCCGCTGAGGTCGTCTGCGTCAAGCAGGAACTGTTTTGGGTTTTTCAAATATTCCTCGGACAGGCGCAGGATCTCAGTAGGCATTGTAGCTGAAAACAAAGACATGACCCTGTTTTCTGGTGCTAAATCCAAGATAAATTGAATGTCATCGATAAATCCCATGTCCAGCATCGTGTCTGCCTCGTCCAAAACGATATGGGTGATATCCCTTAGTTCTATTGATCCTCTCTTGAGGTGGTCTATTAGTCTGCCCGGAGTTGCAACTACAATCTCCACTCCTCTGTCCAGTGCATCAAGCTGCAGTCCCATTCCCTGGCCGCCGTAAACAGTAGCTATTCTAACACCTGTGTATTTTCCGTGTTTTTTCATCTCATCTGAAATCTGCATGGCCAGTTCCCTTGTTGGTGCCATGACCAGTCCTTGGATTCCCTTCTTTGGCTGAATCTCCTGGAGCATTGACAATGAAAACGCTGCAGTTTTTCCAGAGCCTGTATGTGCCTGACCTACTACGTCTCGTCCTGTAAGCAAAACCGGTATTACAGCTTCTTGAATTGGAAAAGCCTCTTTGAATCCCAGTTCATCCAGCGCTTTTAGCAATTCTTCTTTTAATCCTAGATCTTTAAATTGTGTCATTTTTATTCTTCTCTAAAGCAACGACGAAAAAGCTCATTGCCCACTCGTCATTATTCCGATATTGACAATCACATTTTAGGTCTAATAAACGCTTGTTATTTTTTCAATGCATTTAGTTGCAAGTCCAACACTTTCTGGAAGTTCTCAAACGGCTGCGCTCCTTTCAACTCCACAAAACCCAATTCCTCATTTCCGATGAAAAATCCGGGCGTTCCTGAAACTCCGTACTCCCTTCCATCATCAAGATCCTTTCTTATCTCGTCGATGTACTTGCCAGTATTCAAGCACACATCAAACTGCTCTTGATTCAATTCTATCTCTTTTGCATACTGGCCAAACACTGCTACTGCATCTGGTGTTTCTAACTGATTCCATTGGTTTTGGTTTTCAAACAGCTTGTCGTGGTATTCCCAGTACTTTCCCTGCTCGTCGGCACACTCTGCTGCAGCCGCTGCCGGGATGGCATTTGGGTGTATGCCTTGTATTGGGAAATCTCTGTACACTAATTTTGCCTTTCCTGCATCTATGTAATTTTCTAAGAGCAGCGGTAGTGTCTGGATGTGGAATCTTGCACAGAATGGGCATTGAAAGTCTGAAAACTCTATGATTGTAATCGGAGCATCATCGTTTCCTCTTACCGGATCGTCATCTGCTGATATCTTGGCTGGCTGTTTTTGTTGGCTTGATGGAAGCTGGTTTTGGAGCATTTTTAGCTCCAATTTTGCCATTGCGTCACTCAGGTCTTTTTGGGTTATCTGGTTGGAATCTAAATCTGACACATAAGACCCTGCAAAAAAAGCAGCCACTCCGACTGCTGCTATCAATCCTATGATCAAACCATTGAAACTTGATTTTTTGACATGAATCTCATCCTCTTTCTTTTCAGAGATGTCATCTGACTCCATTAGGACACTTTCCAATCTGTGTATACTTAATCGTATTGCCAAATTATGTGAAGAGTAAAGCCAATGGCGGGATCTGAACCCACGACCTTTCGCTTACAAGGCGAATGCTCTAGCCAGGCTGAGCTACATTGGCACGAACTAAAATGATTTTTTTGAAGCTTTAAAATGTTACCAGAAGAAATTTTCAAAACCAACTTCAAAAAAAGACTTGAAAAACACCTCAAATACCTGTCAGTTTATAATGTCAAATTGTAAAACACCACTGATGAGGCATCTCAGTCGTTTCAAGATTAGAGTTTTGATGCTTATGTTCTATGGAACCGGTATTGTTGGAATGGCTGTGGGTCTTACGATTGCTCCTATTTATGGACAATCTGTCATGATTACTTTTTTGGGCGTGGTTAACTTTGGACTGGGTGCATTTTTCACATACCTGTTTCTCACACAAAAGCCCGACTTACCTGATAAAAGAAAGAAAAAGCGTAAGGACAACTAGGATGTTTGTTGCAAAATGCATTGCATACGAGTGGTTGATTCCTTTTCTGTCATAGATGTACTTGAACAGAAATCCTATCGGAATCAAAATTAACGCCATGTGGATCTTGACTCCCATGGCAATGTGGATTACTGCCCACACTATGACCATCTTTTTTGATCTTCTAAAGTACAACTCCTCAACATAATTGATGTGAATAAACATGTATACTAAAAGCGGGACAAAAGGGACTATCCCCCACAGCCCCTGGTCTGCAAATGGGCCAAAAGCAATGTTGTATCCCAGCCAGCTCCAGTTCAAGACCGGAATGGTTTCTACAAAATCGTACGCAAAAATGACATACGCAAATAATATGCCAAAAGCAATCGGCGCATATTTTACAGAGTTTATTCCCGCCCTGAGATCCTTTATTCTCTTTTTTGTTTCTTTGATGAGTAGAAGGGATGCCCCTACAGTCAGAACATAATACCCTATGATGAAACCATCTGACTGGAAAAACTCTTCTATCATATTTGGGTCAGAATTGTATTGTACTAAAATCTAGTGATTGAGTTCTATGTTGACACTGATGCAAACTTGGCATTTCCTAATCAAAGTATAAATACCAAAACTCTTTCATGAAAAAAGAATTGCTTGATTTAGTTGCAAAAAAACTATTCCTTACAAAAGGAAAAGGCGTTCACGAAGACAGACTGACAAGTTTTGAATATGCTCTAAGGGATGCAGGCATTGCAGGCACCAACATTGTTTTGATTTCAAGCATCTTTCCGCCAAATGCCAAACTTATTTCAAGAAACGAGGGCCTCAAACAAATCAAGCCAGGACAGATTCTCTTTTGTATCTACTCTAAAAACCAAACCAATGAGCCACACCGACTGTGTTCTGCCTCTGTGGGAATTGCAAGGCCTAAAGACATTAACCGTTATGGATATCTTTCTGAATACGAGTCATTTGGACAAAATGAAAGGCAGTCCGGCGACTATGCTGAGGATATTGCAGCACAAATGCTTGCCTCCTCTCTGGGGATTCCTTTTGATATTGACAAAAGCTGGGATGAAAAGAGGCAACAATGGACCATCTCCGGACAAATATACAAGACTCAAAACATCACCCAGTCCACCAAAGGCGACAAAGATGGTAAATGGACTACTGTCTTTGCAGCAGCCGTGCTTTTGGTATAAAGACTACTTCCTGTACCCTTTCAAATAAAACGCTGCAGCAGCTATTGCCACAACTGCAATTATGATTACAATTATGATTGATTCATCAAATGCATTCTCTGTGGTCTTTGGCGCTTCCAGCTGGCTTCCACCAAGGGAAAATCCCAGCCTGTCTGATTTCACTGATGTCGTGTCTCCGAATATGTACTTGCCTTGAATCCTGATTCCTTGCTCTGGATCAAATACCCAGCCAGGCTTTGTCACATCTGTGGGAATCCTTTCATCCCCGACTAGCTGTGTTGGGACGATGCCTCCTCTGACGTCTGATACGTTTGTCTCCTTAGGTGACAGTACCACCACTTGCAGCAGTGAGTTTAGCGGGTAAAACCCTACTGAAAAGTATTCTGATCTTTTCAGCTCGCCTGTTTTTAGAAATTCCAAGGGACTGATTTTGTCTACTGATGCTGCTGTTTGCGGATAGTCTACAGACAGTCTTAGCTGGAGCAGCGATTTGTCCTCAGTGGGAATTATTGAGAATGTCATTTTTGCATTCTCTTGCGTTGACAGGTCTCTTGCCACCTCGTAAAACCCACCTGAATCTCTGATTACTTTTGGAATCAAGATTGCGGCTGTTTTTTCATACATTGATGACGTGTCCTCCATTGGCATTGTGTATACAGCAGAGACTGTCCCTTTTCCTGAAATGACCCCTGATGTGTCCAGTGCAATTCTTGACTGATCATCTGTGTGGATAAACGTTGAATGAAGCTCTGCATCCGTGTCAAAAACTTGGTTGATCTCATCGATGAACTGCTCTGCTACCCTCAAGGTTGTATTCTGAATCTGCAGGAAATTCTTGTCTGCAGGATCCCTTTTCACATTTATCATGATGCATGATTCATTGTGCACTCCCAGGATGCACTGATCCTGGTTTGTCACAGTTATTGATGATATTCTTCCATCTTCTCTGATTCGCTCCTCTAGTTCTGCAGGGATTTTTATCTCCTGGATGCTGGTACTTTGCAATGTTATGGATGCCGTGACGTTTTGTGATATACTCTTGTCAACTATCACCTGGGCAATCTCCTGAAATGTTGCAAGGCCCATTTCTTGTGAAAATGCGTGGCCGATTGGAATGATCATCAGGGCTGAAATTGCAAATACGACTAACAATCCCCTCATAGTTTGTTACCTTGACGTGAAATTATTAAATTTACTCTTGGTATTGCTTGAGTTTTCCTGCAAAATCAAATATTTTTTCAATCTCAAAATATCTATTTACTAATATTGGAGAATCCTGTGATATGTTGTTAAAATGGCATTGATTCCTTTTCTTGCTGAAATTTTTCAGGATCCCATCTTCTCAATATCTGCTGTTCTTGGCGCATTTGGCATCGGTGTCTTTCAGGGCATTATTCTGGGTCGTGCTATTTTGTTACGATTTCCACGTCTTCAAAATCACGTAAAGACTGTATCTGTCTCTCTTTTTGTGCTGTTTTTGATCAATGCCCTTCTTAGCGTCCCGCGTTTTGCATCTTCTGAAAAAATTGAACTGTCTGCAATACTCCAGACTGGCAATCCTGGCGAACTTGCCTCATTGCTCTTTCTCCTCTTTGGCGTGAGTACTGGATTTTTGACCGTACTTGCAATCTCTATTACCATAATGACATTTGTTTTGCTGAAATTCACACACATGCATGGCGCTGTAAAATGGTTTGTCTTCTTTTTTAGCGCATTTATTTTGGCGCTTACCGGAATTAGCAGATTCACAGATCTGACGCCAAGTACGTTTGAGGTGTTTCTGTATTTTCTGTACCAGTTGGGAATAACCATCGGGGTTCTTGCTGGCTCCATTAGGAAGATCAGGCCAAAGAGACGATAATTTCAAAGGTTTAAATCTGATATTCTCTGGTTTTATTTGACATCGAATTCAAACCGTTCGGGGAACAAGCCGGCAGTCCGTGCGTTGGACTGTCGGCCCCATTATATTATTAAAAATCTAGTTTAGTGCTGCCAGTGTCTTAACTTGGCTGCTGATGTAATCAAAACCTTCCTGCCAAAATTTGGAGGAGCCGATGTCAAAACCGTATTCTGCTAATAATCTCTCAGGCTTTTGTGAGCCGCCTGCTGCAAGAATGTCAATGTATGACGGAACAAAGTCGCTGCCTTCCTTTTTGTACCTTTGAAACAGTGAAAGCGCAAGCAGGTTGCCAAACGAGTACGCATAGCAATAAAACGGCGAGTGGTAAAAGTGCGGAATGCAATTCCATTCTATTGCAAAGTCATCTGAAACGCTCACCGAATTTCCAAACTGCTCTTTGAGGTTTTGCAGGTATGTGTCTGATATCTCGTCTATGGTGGTCCCGTTTCCAATTTGCTCGTGAGCATCTATCTCAAAAATCGTGAAAAACGACTGCCTCATGATGGTCGCATACAAATCGTCAATTTTTTCTGAAAGCATTATCTTTTTCTCATTGTCTAAAATTTTGTCTGATATGTTGTCATACAGCAGCAACTCTGAAAAAGTCGAAGCAGTTTCTGCCAATGGGAGCGGGGCGTCCTGAACAAGAATTGACCTGTCCTGTGCCGCCTGGCTATGAACTGCGTGGCCTAGTTCGTGGGCAAGTGTAAAAACATCCCTTGCCTTTCCTGTAAAATTGACTAGCACATATGGTGTGATCTTTGGGGTTAGCGTGCTACAGAATGCACCGTCTCTCTTTCCGGCTCTGATTGCCGAATCTATATGGTTTTGATCAAAGACTTTTTTTGCAAACTCTCTTAACTTTGGGCTAAATTTGCCCAGTGACTCAAAGACCAGCCTTACTGATTTGTCATACTGGTAGTTTTTTTCCTTGATGTTTGCTGCGGCAGGTGCATACAGATCATATCGGCGCAGCTTTTTCATTTTTAGCATTTTTGCTTTTTGTAAAAAGAATTTTTGAAATACCGGGGAGTTTTTTCTACATACCGCAAGGAGTGATTCGATGGTTTTGTCATCCACGTCGTTGCCTATGTTTCTCATTGATATTGGCGACTTGTGTCCTCTGATCTCTATTCCCTCGTTTTTCCAATTTAGGACAATGTTCTGATAAATCTCCCCTGTGACTCCCTTGTTTTGAAAATATTTTGTCAGGATTGTCTTGTATGCCGTTTCCCTGACTCTTGGGTTTGTACTGCGCACGAAATTTGTCACCTCTTCTCTTGTCATCTTTTTTGTCTTGTTGCCTACTTTCATCTTGTACTCGTATGCATTTGTGATCTTGTCATACAGTTTCACAAGGGCCGAAATTCCTGTGACATCCAACGTGTTGATTATCCGCTCTTCTGGCTCGCTTAGCGAATACCTTGCAACCAGTCTCTTGTGGTTTAGGTATTCAGAAAGCTCACCTGCCTCCTTGATCAGCCTCTTGGCATTTTTGTCATCCACCTGGGTCTTCCACCATAAATCAAAAAACAGAACCCTGTTGGATATTTCAGAGCCTAGCTTTGACATCTTTGTCATTAATGATGTTGCCTCATCAGACTGGGTGTTTGCAGAATATGCCAGCGATGCATATCCGCCAATCCTGCTCATCTTTTCAGAAATCTCTTCCAAACTGTGCAGTATTGACATGAATTTTTTTGATGGCATCTTTGGGTCCAGCGTTGCCTTTATTCTTTCAAATTTCCTTGCAGCAGCTTCCAGATCTCTTATCTGCTTTTGAAATGCCTGACTTTTTGGATCTTTTGTAAGCTCGGACAGATCCCATCTTCCCAGCTTGTACTCTGACATCGAATTAAGCTGATTTGTGACTATTAAAAAATGAATCTGGAATCTGTCTTGTCTTTGTTGCTTGCAATTCTGATTCTATGTCAATAATATTCCTCATGTATGTAGCACCATTTCCATGGGTCTTTGTGCATTGCAACCATGACTGGGTGCCCAGTTTCTTTGAAATGCCTTGTTGCATGTTTTCCAACAGACGAGTCACAGCATCCAACATGCCCGCAAGTAAGGCACATTCTTAACGCCACAGCTGGAAGGTGTTCTCTTTCACACTCTTCGCATCCCTTTGTGTTTGGCGATGTGTTTTTACCCTCTTGTGAAAAATGCTCGCACTGTTTTGGCATGACGGATTCTGAAGATTACCAAATGTAAGTTTTAATATTTTTTCAGCGTCTCTTTGTATCTCTTTATTGATTCTACAATCACTTCTTTGGACTCTTTTGCTGACTTCCACCCCAGTATCTCTACCTTCTTGCCTTCCAAATCCTTGTACACTTGGAAAAAATGTGCAATCTCCGAACGATAATGATCCTCAATGCTTGTGATATCCACGGTATGGAGATACCTTGGATCATTTGTAGATACACAGATGATCTTGTCATCCAGCTTCCCGTCGTCTTTCATCTGAAGCAGTCCTATTGGTCTTGCCTCGATTAGTATCCCCGGATATGTGGGGTTTGTCACCAGCACAAGTGCGTCCAACGGGTCCCCGTCTTCTGATAGTGTCTGAGGAACAATCCCGTAATCTCCGGGATAATGAAACGGGGAAAACAAAACCCTGTCAAGCTTCATCATGTTGTGCTTTTTGTCGTATTCGTATTTGTTCATGGAGCCTTTTGGTATCTCAACTATCACGTTTATTATTTCTGGAATGTCTGTGCCGGATTCTATGTCGTGCCAAAAGTTCTTACTCATTTTATAGATCCTTTCACAATCTTGTCTGTATATGAATTCTGTGAAAAATAAAAGAGTTTAGAGGGTCTCGTCTTGGTTGTGAATCACTTTGAAAATCTTTACGGTGTATTGACCTTCAAATATGTTTACGACCTCTCCTGTGACATTGTCCACGTTTCTAACTCTGAACTTGTATTCGTATGACCCGTCTCCCTTTGCATCGACCTGAGCCACGTGCACCGGATCCTCTCCCTTGAAGAACTGGATGATTATCGGGTATCTTTCTACATAGTCTGATGCCCCTCCTCTCACTGTTCCCCACGGCAGTGTGTTGTCTTCTGGCACTGTCATCGTGGTGACAATCTTTTGCAGACTAATCTCCTCGTTGATTGGCGTAATTGTTGATGTGTTCTCTGGAGTCTGTGTCTCTGCAACTGCCTCTGATGAAAACATCATGATTGCAACTGATGCGACAATTGCCAGAAAAAGCCCTGCTTTTGTATTCATTTTGACTTTATTTTGGACCATGATTTAAAAAATTTATTATTAATTCGTACATCATTTTGTCCACTTTGATCAGTTCCTACGGTAGTTCTTCTTCTAGATCAGAGCATGCCTTGTGAACCCATTTGTCGTTGGAATTTTTTAGAATCTCTTTTCCTACCTTGATCTCCTCTCCACACTCTACACATTTTCCATTAAATCTTGCCTTCATGCCGACCTCTTGGACTCTATCTAATTTTAACTAAGTTCTTTTGCATGGCTTTATTTTGCGATTTGAGGGACTAGTTGCTCCAAATTTGATAAAATCACTGTCTTTCTCTGAATCATCTTTTTGATTCAAACCATGCCAAAAGCCTGCCAACTAGATTTTGCTTGCAGATATCAGGTTTACAATGTCAGTTGATGTAATGATGCCAACTATTTTTTCATTTTCTGATACTGCCAGCTTTCTAATCTTTAGTGATGACATCATCTCTGCCGCTTTTAGTACGGGCTGGTCAGCTGGAATTGTCTTGAGTGGATATGATGCAACTTTGTCCACTGTAGTCTCAAGTGGTACCTTGTTTGCAGCAATTTTTATGGCAAAATCTCTGTCTGTGATGATTCCTGCCGGAACCGAGTCTTTTTTGACTAGGATTGCACCGACTCCCTGCTCCATCATTTTTGAAATCTGGAATAATGTTGTGGACGGATCTGCAGAAATAAGCTGTTTTGTCATTAGGTCTTTTACGTGAATCTCTGAAAGTGATTTTCCTAAATCCATGGTGGTCTTTATCTCTAATTCTATTTAACCTTAGATGGGTTTTGTTTTTGAAATTTGGCTGTTTTTTTATCTGTCTGCAAAATCTTATTCTGTGGATTTTCAAAAATCAATTTTGATTTTTTTATCCGATCAGATGATGTGAAAAAAATGACACAAAAATAACCATAATGAGTAAAAACTATACACTTGCAGGCTATAAGGCGAACCATCTTTACAAATTATTTAACATGGCTCAAGCTAAAAAATCTGCAGCAAAGAAAAAAGCACCAGCTAAGAAAGCTGCAGCAAAGAAAAAAGCACCAGCTAAGAAAGCTGCATCAAAATCCAAAGGAAAAAAATAAAATAACTTCAATCCTGTTCTAGGACTCATTGTTCTAGATTGAGGAAACACATGTTTTCCTTTTCTTTTTATTTTTCAAATTGAACCAATTCGGGTTTTGCTAAAACCCTTCTTGGTCTATCCTAATTTACATGGGAGTGGACCGGACGGGATTTGAACCCATGACCTTTGCGGGATTTCTCCTTACGCAGTGTGAGTGCGTCATCCAAACCAAACTAGACGACCGGTCCAAATAGTTGTTAAAACAGGGACTATTTTGCCTTTAGGATTTTGTATATCATGATAACCCTGATCTTTTCTACTCTCTTTTCAGATGTCTTTCATGTCGCTGCAAGAGTTTGATGCCCTTGTTGGCAGAATGCAGTTGGCCTTTGAATATGCTCTGAATCTGGGACAGCCAATAGGGGCAGCAAAAGTTTTGTTTCAGATGAACGAGCAGCTGCCCGATGATCTGCAGCTCTCTTTGGATGACATTGATGATGAGAATGCAGTCAAGTCATTTATCTCCGAATACAAACCAAAAATAAAATCTGCCATAGTTGAGTATAGACAAAGATTGATGAACTATTGAAATCTAGTTCTACTTTTTAACTCCCAAGTTCCTGTTCTTTAGTCTCAGGTATGGGTTTCTGCACTTTCTGCATCTTGTTGCGCCAATGTCGTTTCTGCACCCGCAATTAAAGCAAACTTTCATGACAAGACGTGCATGTTGAGCAATGCGTTTCTTTTCCGGGTCTGTGATTGGCATTTAGTTAACTCCTTATTCTCTCTCTTTTATTCTAATCGGATTCCTGCATCTTTCCTGCTAGTAAGACAGGTACCTCTGCAGGTCTTTTTGCCACTGGTATGTTTGCCTTGTTAAACATTGAAACCTTTGACTCTGCTGAGCCATAAGTCCCCATTACTATTGCACCTGCATGACCCATCCTCTTTTCCTTGGGTGCGGCACGCCCTGCAATGTATGCTACAGTTGGTTTGTTAAATTTGCTGTCGATTATTCTTTGAGCCAAAATCTCCTCCGAGTCCCCTCCAATCTCGCCGACTACTACCATTCCCTCCAAATCTGGAATATCTTTTACCATGTCAAACGCATCAATCATCCTTGTCCCGTTGATTGGATCTCCGCCAATTCCTATTGTGATTGACTGCCCGAATCCTGCCCGGGTCAACGCATCTGAAATCTCATAAAGCAGCGTTCCGCTCTTTGAGAGCACTGCAATCTTTCCTGCCTTAAACGGGGTTGGCGGCATGATTCCAATTTTTATCAGCTCTGGAATCATGATTCCTGGCGTGTTTGGGCCTATTATCACTGCCCCTTTCTGGTTTGCCATCTCCAACACCTCCATGGTGTCCCTTACTGGAACATGCTCTGGGATTGCAACTAGCAGCTTGATTCCTGCCTCGAGTGCTTCTTTTGCCGCACCCAGGAAGAATTTTGCTGGGACAAAAACTATTGAAATCTTTGCACCAGTTGCATCCACTGCCTCTTTCACGGTGTTGTAAATCGGTACACTGTCTTCAAACTTCTGACCTCCCTTTCCCGGGGTCACTCCTGCTACCACATTGGTTCCGTATGCAATCATGTTCTTTGCATGCAGTGAACCGTATGCACCTGTGATGCCTTGCACTATGACTCCTTTCTTCTTGTAATCTGGATCTCCTTGCTTTCCTTTTAGAATATCAAAAATGTCAATCATTTCTTTACTCCCATGACTGCAGAGTTTATTGCCTCTTCTACTGAATCAAAAATTTTTGTTCTGGAGCCTTGAAGCATTTCCCTTGCCTTGTCTGACTCTGTTCCCTTTAGCCTTGAAAATACAGGCAAGTCAATCAAATTATTTTCATATGCCTTTAGAAATGCCTCTGCCACCACTGTCGTCTTTACAATTCCTCCATACAGATTCACAAGAATCCCTTTGACTCTGCTCATCTTGCTAATCAATGTCAATGCTTCATACACTGACTCTGTTGTTGCGCCGCCTCCAACATCCAAGAAACATGCAGGCTTGCCCCCGTTGTCTGATAGCATGTCCAGTGTGGACATTACAAGGCCTGCGCCGTTTCCTACAACTGCAATATCACCGTCAAGCTCCACCAGTGAAAAGCCGCTCTTCTCAGCCCTTTCTTCAATCTCTGTCTTCTCTTGGTATTTTTGAAGCTCCGGGTGTCTAAAGTTACTGTTGTCATCTGTTACAAACTTGCCATCAAGTGCCATCAGGGAATCATCCTGCATTATTGCAAGAGGGTTGATTTCTGCAAGTTCTGCCTCTTTCTCAACTGTCAGTTTTGATAGTTTTTTTAAAATGTCTACAAAGTCGTCTGCTGACCTACCTTCTAGCTTCATCTCTTTTGCAACCTGTCTTGCCACCTCTTCTGAGACTTTGCCGAGTCCGACCTCTTTGATAATCTGATTTTTGACTGACTCTATCTCCACTCCTCCCTCTGCTGATGCAATGATGGTATAGCATCTCTTGGAGCGATTCAAAAACAGTGACAGATACAATTCCTTTTTAATGTCTGCCATCTTTTCAAGCAATATTGCCCTTGCCTTTTCTCCTTTGATTGTAAGCCCCAGTACCTGGGGAAATTTTAACTCAAACTCGTCATCATTTTGGCATTTTTGTATGCCTCCTGCCTTTCCTCTTCCGCCAACTGGCACCTGGATTTTAATTACAAAAGGATATCCCAACTCTCTTGCCATCTTTCTGCCTTCCTCGATTGTGGTGCATGACTTGCTTGGAAGCAGATTTATCCCATATTCTCTGAAAAGTTCTTTAGCTTGGAATTCTAGCAGACGCATGCAAAAATCTTGAAAATTACGGTCTTTATTAACTATGAGTTACCTTAACTGCTCTTCAAGAAAATCAATCATCTGCAAAAAGCGATCTCTACTCTTTCTCAATAATTCTTGTGGAAACTCGTCAATGGTAAATACAAACTGCTGATGAAAGCTTGGCACCAACACTCCGCCTGATGTCACCAGCTGCTCGATGACATAGTCTTTGGTTAGCGTGCAAACAATCTCCTCATAAGATTCCTCTTCTTCTTCCAGTGTCTGTCTGTATAGCACAATCGGCCTGTTTGTCTTGGCAACAATGTCTGATCCTTTTTTTAGCAGATCTGTTAGCTGCTGAATCTGCCAAGAGTCAAGACTGATCTGTTTTACCATGTTTTTCATATGTGTATTTTCTATTTATTATGCCTGTTTAGCTAAAAGCTAGCTATATTGTTGATTTTTAATTAAAAGAAAAGAATGTGGCTTGGCATCAAGCCATATCAAGTGCTCTGGAATGTTTTCTGGTGTGTGGTCTTTCCCCAGAATACTTTCTTCTCATGTGCCCTGACGGTCTTCCGTAGATTAACTCAAGGAACCATGATTCATGCTCAATCTCTTCAGCTAGGATGTCTTTTGCAATATCATACGTTGCAGGATCCTTGCCTATTGTCATCTTGCAAATCTTGTCCCAGTTGACAATTGCACCTTGTTCTGCTTTGAGGCATTTTTCCAAGATTGCTTTGTGATCCGTTGGATTTGCTGGCAATTGCAAAAATTCACATCCGGACATTTTGATGAACTCTGTTGCATCGTTTGGAAGCTTGCCTCCCAACTGGTAGATTCTCTCAAGGCATGATTCAAAGTGGCTAAGATCCTCCAACCTTGCATCTTCAATTATTCCCTTTAGCCCCTCTCCGTCCAGACCGGTGCAGTGTGCCCTCAAATTGGTAAAGTAGTAGTATGCTGTAAACTCTACTGATGCGTTGTAAATTAGGAGTTTTTTCAACTCCTCAACGTCAACACCGTTTTGTTTTAGGACGTTGATTCCAACTACGTGCGGGACTTTTTCTTCTGACATTGTCCTTGTGAGCCTGCCATTGTAATAAAAATATTGCATCACAATTGGAAATCTAAATTCCAGAGGAGACGGTGGGGATGTCGGTTGGGGAGCCCAACTCCGTTTTCTCCTCTGGATGGGTGTTTGAAACAATACTGGTTGTCAGTTAGATAAAAAGTAAGTTTGCACTGCACCTATTCCAAAAGTCTGGAATCTATTCCACTGAGATTCTTATTTTTTGGCCATCAATGTCGTCGTCTTTGTATTCTTTGCAGGACTGCTCAAAGTTCACTTTTTTCACTCTCACTAAAAATGCAAGGTCGTCGGATTTTTCCTTTATCATTTCCAGCGACTCGTCATCCAAATCAAGAATTGATGCGACACCCAGTATGTCTGTGGGGTTGTAGCCTCTCTCTTTTCTTAGTGTTTGCAGTCTTCTTGCAATATCTTTGATCAATCCCCTTGCCATCATCTCTTTGTTTCTAGTAGTTGAGATGAACACAATGTAGTTGTCCCTTTTTGAAACTGCAAATCCTTCAGATGCGTCAAAATCAATTACAAAGTCTTCAGTGTCAAGGGAAATTTCTTCTCCATCAACATCAAAATTATATTTTGAATCTTTTTCCAGCTCCGAGATGATCTTTTGAGGATCTGTTTCTGAGAACATGCTTACTATCTTGCTCATGTATTGCTTTGCCTTTGGACCTATTCTCTTTCTTTCCAGTTCTACAACTGCCTTTACTGGCAATCCCTTGCTGCGCAACTCTGTTATCTGCTCAAGACCGCTTTCTTTTTTGATCTCTTTTACTGTGATCTTCTCTACGTTTAGCTGAGACATCAACAACTCTGAAAGTGACTCGAGTTTCTGCTTTTGACCTTCTCTTAGACAAATCAGCGCTTCTGTGAGAGGCCATCTTCTCTTCAGCTTTCCTTTCATTCTGGCAGCTGCTGCAACAGACACAACGTCTTTCATGATGTCAAATGATTCCTCGACCTGTTCATCCACTGCAGACTCTTGGTACTCTGGCCATCTCTCAAGAAGTATGCTCTTCTTTGCATCAAATACAGTCTGGTACAGGTATTCGCTAGTAAATGGGCACAGTGGGTGTATTAAAACATCCAGCGTCTTGAGCACCTCGTTTAGAACCGCAAAGATTGCCAGCCTTCTGTTCCTTTTGGAATCGTCCTCGTCCCACAACTCCCCCCTCGTAATTGGTATGTAGACCTGGCTGAGGTTGTTTATTATAAAATCATCAATTGCCTTTGCTGCCTCGTGAAATCTGCAGACTTGGTTTCTCTCTGTGATTTTTTGGATAAGTTTCTGCAGCTTTGATAGCAACCATACATCAGGCGATGTCAAAAGCGAGTTTTCCTTTGCCCATGCAACTGTCTTTGATGAGTCAAAGTTGTCGTATTCGCTGTTTTGCTTGAAATACAGATGCAAGTTAAATAACGTGTTTACCACTTGGTATGGTCTTGACATCAACTCCTCGGTGCTAAAACTAAGTGGTTCTATGGGGCTTGCCTTCCAAATAAAGTAAAACCTTACCAAGTCTACCGGATATCTTTCCAACAGTTCCCAGCCATCAATCACGTTTCCCAGACTCTTGCTCATCTTTCCTCCCTTCTCGTCAAGAACATGGCCCTGAAACAGAAATGACTTGTATGGTGGAACAGGGCCGTTATTTAGTATGACATTTTCAATCAACAGTGTGTATGCCCACCCTCTTGTCTGATCAATACCTTCTGTGAAAAACGGTGCAGGTATGCCTTTGTAGTACTCATCATCAGACAGCGAGGAGTATGGCGCAGCACCGCTGTTGTGCCACGTATCTAACACATATTCCTCTCTTTTTGTTTTGTCGCTGCTGCAATGTCTGCACCTGACTGCAATCTTGTCAATCCAGGGACGATGCAACTCAAAATCTGGACCGTCTGGCAAATCTACTGCAAACTCGACGATCTCTTTTCTTGTAAAGAACCAATTCTGTTTCCCGCACTCGTTGCAAATCCAGACGGGTAGTGGGCAGCCCCAGAATCTTTCCCTGGAAATACACCATGGGTGCCTTTCTTTGATGATTCCTAAGAATCTGTTTTTTGGCTGCTCGAAAAAATACTCTACGCTCTCGGCTGCATTGATTGCCTTGTCTTCTAGTCTGTCAAGTTTGTAAAACCATCCTTTTCTTGCAAGCCATACAATTGGATGATGGGATCTCCAGCAAAGCGGATACTTGTGCTTTATCTTGCCTATCTTCACCAGGGCGTTTTTTTCTTTGAGATCCTCTACAATTATCTTGTCGGCATCCCTGACAAACATACCCTCGTATTTTCCTGCTTGTGGCGTAAACCTGACTTGATCATTTATGGGGTTGAATACTTTGACTCTTCTTTTGTTTGCAATACTAATGTCCTCTTCGCCGTTTGCAGGGGATAGGTGGACCAGCCCGCTTCCCGTGGTGGCATCTACAAACTCTTCTGCCACTGCAACATGAAAATTTGCATCCTTTGAACATTCTTCCAGTCCTGGAATCAAATTCAAAAGCGGATGGATGTACTTCTTTCCCTCAAATTCTTTGCCCTTGACAGTTTTTTCAATTTTGTATTCTTCTATTTTTAATTCCTGAGCAAATTCCTCCAACCTGGTTTTGCCTACTACCCACGTCTCGTTTTCCACTCTGACATACTGGTAGTCTTCTTCTGGTTGGAATCCTACCATTGCATCTGTTACAAGTGTAAATGGCATTGTAGTCCACACAATCAAAAAAGCATCTTCGTCTCTTAGCTTTACTTTGTAGTACAGTGACGGGTCTTTTACTTCCTCATACCCTTGGTTGACTTCTGCATGGCTCAGGGATGTCTGGCAGCTTGGGCAATATGCAATTACGGTAAAGTCTTCTTCTAAGATCCCATTCGCGTGCGCTTTTTTTAACACCTGCCATTCTCTTTCAATGTATTCATCTCGAAAAGTCCAATATGCTTTTTCATGGTTAAATGACATGCCAAGCAAGCTGTCAACTTCTACCCATTTCAAATTGAATCTCTTGACTAGCTTTTTACACTCCTCGACAAGTTTTTCTATCCCTACCTTCTCGACAACCTCTGACTTTCCTCCTGTAACGCCGAGCTCTTTTTCTGCCTGCAGTTCCACTGGGAGTCCCTGTGTGTCCCATCCTCCATTGAATGTGATTTTTTTTCCTTGCAGCGTATTGAACCGATACCACAAATCTTTGATGACCCTGCCTCTCAAATGTCCCGCATGGGGAATTCCGTTCATTGTGGGGGGGCCTTCTATGAACATGATCCTCTCAGGCTTGTCTGATTCAAAGATCAACTTTTCGACATCAATTGACTTTGTGTACTCTCTTACCTGCTTTTCAATTGCTTTTGCGTCAAATTTTGAGGATAATTCCATCAAGGTTTGTGTGTTGATGTGGCATTATAAAGCTAAATTGATTTTTTGTGCCTTTAGCAATTCTATTAATCTATTGATTTGAATCAAACTCATGTTTAACTTTGACAAGGTTCAGGAAGGAATGGTAAAGTCGTATGCACAAAACACAAAGAAGTTTTATGAGCATCTGGAGACATGTGATGAATGCCAATCAAAACTGGCAAAAATTTGGAAACATGCATTTGAGTAAGATTCTGTTTTGACTCAAATGCAATACTTTGGATTATATATTTGAGGAAAAGAGATTTTTTGTGGTAAACATTCTCGTGATTGGCTCTGGCGGACGAGAACACGCATTGTCATGGAAGTTATCACAGAGCTCCAAAGTCGATAAGGTGTTTACTGCACCTGGAAATGGCGGCACTGAAAATAATGTCCCTATTAATGTCAATGATTTTGACTCTCTTGTCGAGTTTGCCAAAAAAAATAATTGTTTTACCGTAGTCGGACCCGAGGCTCCACTAGCTGATGGAATCGTTGACATGTTTGCCAAGTCAAATCTCAAAATCTTTGGCCCTTCAAAAGATGCAGCACAGCTAGAGTCCAGCAAAATCTGGGCAAAAAACTTCATGCAACGAAACGGAATACCTACTGCGAGGTTTCAGATATTTGATGATCCAAAAAAGGCAGAGGATTACATCCACTCTCTTGATTATAATGTTGTAGTAAAGGCAGATGGTCTGGCAGCTGGAAAAGGCGTGATCGTCTGCGATAGCAAGGATGAGGCGATTGCTGCAATCCATACTATTCTGACCAAAAAAGCATTTGGTGATGCAGGAGACCGCATCATTATTGAGGAGCGGATTGACGGAATTGAGGCGTCCTACATTGCACTATCTGACGGGAATGTGGCTGTCCCGATGGCATCCAGTCAGGATCACAAGAGGGTTTTTGATGGTGATAATGGGCCAAACACCGGTGGCATGGGTGCATACTCCCCAACTCCAATCATAACTGATGATCTTGCAAAAACAATCCAGGAAAAGATCATCAACAAGACCATTGATTCTATGAGAAAAGAAGGAATTGAGTTCAAAGGATTTCTTTATGCCGGAATTATGATCAGAGATAACCTCCCTTATGTTCTGGAGTATAATGTGAGGATGGGGGATCCTGAATGCCAGCCCATCACAATGAGGATGGACTTTGACTTGTATGATTATTTTGCAGCAAGCGTTGATGGCACCTTGTCTTCATTGCCTGCACCATCATGGAAACGCCAGTATGCTGTGTGCATTGTCTTGGCCTCTGAAGGCTATCCTGAATCATATCCAAAAAATGAAGAGATTTCTGGATTGGATATAGTCTCTGATGGCGCATATGTCTTTCATGCGGGAACAAAAAAAGAGAATGAAAAAGTTCTTTCAAGCGGAGGCCGTGTTTTGGGCGTTACTGCCCTTGGTGACTCTTTGTCCTCTGCAATCTCAAATGCATATGCCATGGCCGAAAAGATTTCCTGGCCACACAAGTTTTGCAGAACCGATATTGGCAAAAAAGGCCTATCTTACCTTTGATGATTCCAAAGTTCTATCCTCTGTGACAATCCAATCAATTAGAACGTCGTGTTCTGATTTTGGGATGTTTCTTATGATCTGTTTTTCCAGAGTAAGTGCAATTGTCACTGTTTTGTTTTTTGCTAGAAATCTGTCATAATACCCGTGTCCATATCCTAGCCTGACTCCTTTGGGTGAGATGCCTACTGTTGGAACCAGTATCACATCAAGACTGTTGTCTACTGGGCAGTCCTGGCGTGGCTCCATTATGTCAAAACTGCCCCTCTCCAGACTTGAAAAATCATCAATCCTTCTAAATTCCATCTCAGAACCGGTCACTCTTGGTAGGTACATCTCCTTTCCACTGCTGAGAACTTCCTGAATGATGTCCTGCGTTGGAATTTCACTTCCTATGGAATAGTATGCACCTATCTTCTGGGCATCCTTGAATGGTCTGATCTTTTTTAGTCTCTTTAGAATTTGCTTGCTTGCAATGTTCATCAGATCAAAAGACGTGTTGTCTCTTTTTTCCAAAAACAGTTTTCTAAGTGATGATTTCTGTGAATTATCTTCCAATTTGACTACTCAAAGATGCCGCAGTTACCGTGTTTTTTAATAGCATTGCAACTGTCATTGGTCCTACTCCTCCAGGAACTGGAGTTGCATAAGATGCCTTTTGGATTATCTGATCATAATCTGAATCGCCTACGAGTTTTTCTTGAAATCTTGAAATTGCCACGTCTATTACCACTGCTCCCTCTTTAATCATGTCCGGTGTTAATATGAACCTGCTTCTGTCCCCCACTGCGGTAATTACAATGTCTGCTGATTGGCATAACTCCTTTAGATTTTTTGTCTTTGAATGGCATGTAGTGACTGTGGCATTTTTTTCTAAAAGCAGGTGATACAATGGCTTGCCTACAAGGTTGCTTCTGTTGATTAGCACGACGTTCTTTCCTTCTAGATCAATATTGTAATACTCAAACATCTCCATCACCCCTGACGGAGTGCATGCAACAAGTGCTGCCTTTTTCATTGCGAGCAGACCTGCATTGTGGGGAGTCAGTCCGTCCACATCTTTGAGAGGCGATATCCTGGATGTGGTTGTGAATTCATCCAACTGGTCAGGCAGCGGAAGCTGGACTAGGATGCCGTGAACCGATTTGTCGTTGTTTAGATTCTCAATAATCTCATTTAGTTGAATTTGTGTAGTGCCTGCATCCAACTTGTGATCTTTTGTGGAAATGCCTACCTCTTTGCAAGCCTGGTGCTTGTTTTTCACATATGTGGCAGATGCGGGATTGTCCCCCACAAGTATCGTGGCAAGACACGGGTTGATTCCTTGGGATTTTAATTCCTCTACTGCTCTTTTTACTCTGTCTTTTACTGTCTGGGCAATTTCTTTTCCATCTATCTTGATGCCTGCCATGCTGTGATTCTGACTGGTTGATATTTAATTCTTGGAATTTTGCATGATAATATCAGAAAGGAAATTAAATGGCGCTTTTTCAATCACTGCATGTTTGTAATGATTGCAGACGTTAAACTCAAGGACGGCGCTGAGGATGATTTTAAAACATGGTTTTCAGAATCAAACAAAGTCCTATCAAAATTTCCCGGTTTTGTATCTAGGAGGTTTCTAAAGTCTCCTGATGGAAGCTGCAGAATAATTGTAGAGCATGAAAGCAAAGAGACATTTGTCAAAATGCACCAGAGCCCTGAACACGAAAAACTCCATCCCAAAGGGCACTCCTTTATGAGCGAAGATCCAACAAGAAAGACATACACAGTAGTCGCTGAGTGACTTGAAGCTCGATTTTGATTTAGCACAATATGTGGAAAAAATCAAGAGCAGCAGTTCTTATTTTCATACTTTTATCAACAGGGACAGTCTTGCCGCAGGCGTTCTAGTCTTACAGCCAGGAGAGGAAGACACACAAACCCCACATGAGAGCGATGAGGTGTATTATGTGATTTCAGGTGACGGGTTTTTGAGAATCAAAGACAAGGACTATGTTGTATCAAAAGACAAGTTGTTTTTTGTGGCAAAGGGTGCCGCGCACTATTTTCATGGCAACACTGAAGAACTCAGGGTCTTGTATTTTTTTGGCGGGCCTGATTCCTAGATTATTACTGCCCTTCTTCCAGACACTTTGATCCTTTTTTCTGCAAACAGTCTTACAGCTTTTGCATATGTCTGGTGCTCTTTTGCTAGGATTCTCTTTGATAGCGACTCTTCAGTGTCTGAATCCTTTATCTTTACAACTGCCTGCAAAATTATGGGTCCCGTGTCAACACCTGAATCAACGAAATGGACAGTGCATCCTGAATATTTTGCACCGTAATCCAATGCTTGTCTTTGGGCATCAAGACCTGGAAACGAGGGAAGCAGTGCCGGATGTATGTTGATGATTCTGTTTCTGTATCGTTCTACGAATTCTGGGCTGATGATTCTCATAAATCCTGCAAGACACACCAATCCGTTTTGTGGGGTCACCTTGTGTCTTGTTAGTGCGTCTATGATTTTTTTGTCATACTCCCATCTACTGCCTTTGAATTCCCTGCTTTCAATCACTTCTGTTTTTATTCCGAATTTCTGGGCAATCTTTAACCCTCTTGCATCTGCTTTGTTTGAAATAACTATTGCCGGTTTTATTGGGATTTTGTTTCTCTTAATTGACTTTAGGATAGCTTCCATGTTGCTCCCGCGACCTGAAATTAAAATTCCTAGATTTAGCAACTAGTCAATAGTAGATCAAACCTGCAATTTATATCAAATCTATCTTTTTTGTCCCTTGTTGCCTCGCCTTGTCAGGATGACTAAGAATGGTATCTTGTGCCAGACAAACGGAAGACGTGTCTACCTTGATCCAAAAAACACCGATGATACTGGAATAAATTTTGTATCTCATGCCCATTCTGATCATCTCCCTTCAAAGAACGGAGGAACCATCCTTGCATCCCTTGAGACAAGCGAGATTGCAAATCTTAGGGGTTTTAAGATGCAAAACCACGTCCAAAATCTGGATAGTTTTTCTCTGATTGACAGCGGACATATTTTGGGTGCAAAGGGGTTGCTCTTTGATGATATTTTTTATACTGGCGATATCTGTACGCGAGATCGCGGGTTTCTAAAAGGTGCCAAAATCCCAAAATGCAAGACACTGATTACAGAGTGCACGTTTGGGTTGCCTGAATTTGTTTTTCCAAAAATCGAAGATACTCAAAAACATGTCAATGAATTAATTTCTGATCTTTATGGAAAAGGAATTCCTGTAATCTTGATGGGCTATCAGCTGGGAAAAGCCCAGACGCTTACTCAAATCTTTGGCCATTGGGGTCCTCTGTACTTTCATGATTCAGTAAAACAGATGAATTTGCTGCATCAAAAATTTGGCATATCCCTAAATGACGGAATTGGACACACTGAGGCTCAAAGAAGTGGCCTGCTTGATAAGAAGCCGTGGGTGATGATAGCCCCGATGATGTCCTCCAAGAGTGCGTTTCTTCAGGAAATGAAGTCAAAATACAATGCAGTCACAGTTGGATTTAGTGGTTGGGCCCAATCGCCACGATTTGCATTTGGGAGAAGAACCGACTATTCAATTCCGATGAGTGATCACTGTGACTTTAATGAACTAGTTGACATGGTTGTAAAGTCCGGTGCGGAACAAGTTTACACAATTCACGGATTTGTTGAAGAGTTTGCAGAGCATCTTAGGAAAATGGGGATCAGTGCACAACCACTGCGTGAAGATTCTTTGGATGATTTTATCTAGTTGCAAACCTGCTGCATTCGCAATCTGATACCAGGCATGTCTCTGTGTTCCTTATGTGATCATGCGAAAAGTGTCTACACTTTACATTTTTACAGATTCTTCTTTGCGCCTCTCTGGTTACGACTGCCTGCGCAATGGCGTTGGCTTTTTCTTTGGAATACCCCTTTTTGTCCATATAGTAATGGACAATTCTGTTGTAAAGTAATTCTGGTTTGAACTGTTTTTCTAGCAACTATTTTCCGCCCTGTGAAGGGATGTAGTGCAATGATATCGTCGAGCGAATTTTTGGGATTTTTCTAATTTTACTGGTGATTATCGTATCTAATTCATCTTTAGACTTGGATTCAACCTTGCAAAAAATATCATAAATTCCATATGTCCCTCTGACCTCTTTTACCTCTGAGATCTTCATGATTTCCTTGATGATGGCCTCCTCTGACCCCAGGTCGCATTGTATCAGGATATATGCAATTTCCATAGTTATGCTCCAATGTTTCCCCTTCTATGTTTTACTCTCTTGTGACATCCACAACCGCATGAAGGTACATCACATTTGCTTTCATACATTTTTACCATGGTTCTATTATGATTTTCTGCTATTTCAAACACTCTTGCTTTTGGCTGATAATTTGTTTGATTTTACATCTGAATTTTGGATAATTTTCAAAATCCTGTCCTTGTTTCTGACTATTCAGTTATTAAGTGCCAAGTTCCTAATATCTTCATGTGTGAAACATTGGATGAAATCCATTCTGCCCAGATGGCTATGGTTATCGCAAGACTTAGAAAGCAAAAAGCACAACCTGAAGAGCAGCAATTCCTTACCTGCTCGGCATAGATCTCAAAATATTTCATAAATTATTAAATACAGAAGATGAAGCCAAATACCGCATACTTCAAATATCCTGCATTCAAACAATACTAGTGCTAAAAATATTCCTGTTTTCTCTGATTATGATTTCTATCTTACCGATGCTTGCATTTGCGGCCCCATCACTAGAGTTATCCTCCCATAGTACCAGCATCAATCAGTCTGACAGCTTTTTGGTCTTTGGCAAAGTTATGGGGGTTACTTCCTACTCTACCGTCAATCTCTCACTAGTCGCGCCTGATGATGAACTTATCTATTCATTTAATGTGGACTTTGACAAGGAGGGAAACTTCAAGCGCTTAATCCATCCTCCGATTTCAAGCTTCAAATCTGGTGAATACACAATAATTGCAACTCATGCTCAGGTTTCACAGCCTGCAAAACTAACTTTCACAGTAATTGGTAAAGACATTCCCCATGGAATTATCAAAGACACCATGCCCACTCCTCAGGACAAAACTGACTCTGACATGTATATTGTTGCCAATGCGGTAGAGGGCGACACTGAAATCAGTATCGTTGGAAAAACGTTCTGGTCTGACCGAGACATTACTTTGCAAGTCTCTTCACCAAATGGAAATCTGATTACTGTTGCCCAAGTCACACCTTTGTCAAATGGAGATTTTTCTGCCACCATCAAGATTGGTGGTCCAATGTGGAAAGAAGATGGGCTGTACACCGTGACTGCATACCAAGGTGATAATTCTGAGCTAAAAGATTCCGTCCAAGTTGATATTGCAAATGGTGTCGTGGTACCCGAATTTGGCTCCATTGCCGCAATGATTCTGGCAGTCTCTATAATCTCTCTGATTGTATTTTCAGCAAAATCTAGACTGAGTCTTGCCCCTAGACTCTGAAATTTATCTCAAGACTATTCCAATATCCATCAGGTTTGAATGTGTGAATCCTGTTTTTATGTTGCTTTTCTTTTTTTGAAAAAACCTGCCAGAGTCGCTATTTTTTAAAAACTCTTTTACCAACCCGTCTTCAACTTTGAAATTCTCTGTAATTGCCCCGGCAAAATACGTATTTCCATCTATCCCGTCTGTGCCCATTGCCGCAATGACTAACTTTTTCTGATTCTGGGTATTTTTTAAAATTCTTAAAACCATCTCATGATTTCTTCCTCCCATCCCCTTTCCTAAAACCTGGACTGTCGTTTCTCCGCCAAAAATCAAGCATTCGTTTGACTCTTTTGGAATTTCTTTGATTATTTTTTTAACTGCATCCTTTATGTCTCCAAACACTTGGATTGTTTTTGGCAAGTATCCCAACTCTGTTGATTTGTCTTTCATGGCTTTTAGGCAATCCATGTTGTTGGCAATGATGTAGTTTGGAATCTTGGGCTCTTTTGGCGTTTCTGCAATCTCCCCTTTCAATCCCTGCTCGATTCTATTCCAAACTTCTGGGGGAATTTTCCTTTTCAGGTTGTATTTTTGGATGATCCTCTCTGCATCACCAAACGTGGTATCATCCATGAATGTGGTCCCTGACGCAATTGCCGACAAATCATCTCCTTCCACATCTGACATTACAAGCCCTATCCCCTGGCATTTCATGTTCTCTATCAGTCTGCCACCTTTGATCTTTGACAGGTGTTTTCTGATGCTGTTGAACTCTTGTATCGTCGCACCTGATTTTAGGAGCAGGTTTGTGACGTGAATTTTGTCATCCAGTGTTATGTTGTCAGGTATTGCCATTAATGCGGAACCTCCTCCTGAAACCAGAAAAATTACAAACTCGTCGGACTTTCTATTCTCCACAAATTTCAGCACCTCTTTGGCTGCCTTGACGCTTGTCTGATCCGGTTTTGGATGCCCTGAATTGAAAATTTGGAATTTCTTACTCTTGATTCTTGATTTTGAGCCCTTTGGTATTACAATTATTCCGCTTTTTATTGGGATTATTTTGTTGACTGCCTTTGTCATCGTATCTCCTGCCTTCCCAAAGGCAACTGTGTATACATTTGAAAATTTGTCCAACTCTATTTTCTTCCCACCTATTTTGATCATAGTGGGTGTGACAAATCTTGACATGATGTATTCTGGATCTGCTGCCTCTAGTCCTGATTCTAAAATCTCCAGACACTGTTTTTTCTTCTCTGATGTTGCCAATTCATCATAGTTTTGAATAAACATGTGTACTGTTATCACTGATAGATATAATAATAATCAATGATGCCTTTGATTTATGCACACAGTACGCATTCCAAAAGTTATCAACTTTGGAGAAAATGCACTTGGTGAAACAGAGTATCCTAAAAACGCCCTGATTGTTACAACAGTTCCACCTGAGCTGTCTGACAAATGGATTGCAAAAATGGGAATAAAGGATTACATGCTGTATGATCAAGTAAAACCTGAACCATCAATTGAAGATGTCAATACTGTGATTTCACAATTCAAAGACAAAAACCCATCAGTCTTAATTGGCCTTGGTGGCGGAAGTTCGATGGATGTAGTAAAGTATGCTGCACCTGAGATGAAAAAAGAGAAGATCCTGATTCCAACGACCTTTGGAACTGGAGCTGAAATGACAACGTATTGTGTCTTGAAGTTTGATGGAAAGAAAAAACTGCTGCGAGAAGACAGATTTTTAGCTGATATGGCTGTTGTGGATTCTTACTTTATGGATGGAACTCCAGAACAAGTCATCAAAAACTCTGTCTGTGATGCATGTGCTCAAGCTACCGAAGGCTATGACAGCAAATTAGGTAATGACTTGACTCGAACATTGTGCAAACAAGCATTTGAAATTCTCTATGATGCAATAATGAATGACAAGCCAGAAAACTATCCATATGGTTCCATGTTGTCTGGTATGGGATTTGGAAACTGCTCCACTACACTTGGACATGCTTTGTCATACGTATTTTCAAATGAAGGGGTGCCTCATGGGTATTCTTTGTCTTCCTGCACTACGGTTGCACACAAACACAACAAATCAATTTTCTATGATAGATTCAAAGAATGCATGGAAAAATTAGGATTTGACAAACTAGATCTCAAAGCAGATGTTTCTGAAGCCGCTGACGTTGTTATGACTGACAGAGGTCACTTGGATCCCAATCCGATTCCAATAACCAAAGAAGATGTCATAAAATGCCTCAACGACATCAAAGCAGGTAATTTGTAAAAAATCCGTATATTTTTTACATTTTTTCTATTTTCTTGAAATTTAGCGAAAAAGGCACTGTGAACTAAACTTTTTATTCTGACAATTTCTCGTAAATTATATGATTGAGAAGAAGCTGAAATTTGGTATTCAAAACGGATTAAATGTTGCACGTGCTGGTTATACCGAAGATCAGATTCTTACTGCTTGCATGCTTGCTGATAAAACAGGATATGATTCAATTTTCTACATGGATCACACTAATGTGCCTCAGTGGAAAAACGCCATAGTGTTGGATCCCTGGGTGATGCTTTCTGCAATTGCAGCTGTTACAAATAATGTGGAATTGGGAACCTGTGTTACTGATGCTATTCGAAGACATCCATCAAACATTGCACTTGCTGCCATCACTCTTGACAGGGTTTCAAAAGGCAGAGCCATACTGGGCATTGGTGCAGGTGAAGCCCAAAACCTAAAGGAATTTTGCATTCCATTTGAGAAACCTGTTTCAAAATGGGAGGAACAAATTGAGGTCATCAAGACACTGTATCGTTCTACTCCTGACAACACTGTGGATTATGAGGGCAAATATTACAAGTTAGAGGGGGCGTGTTTACAAGCACCACCAATCAGAAAACCGCATCCGCCAACGTACATGGCATCTGGCGGTAAGAGGACTTTGGAATTGACCGGAAAACTAGGTGAGGGATGGCTGCCTATTGGCTATACTCCTGAGCTGTTTGAAGACCATAAAAAACAGATTGAGGCATCAATGGCCAAACACAACAGAACCCAGGAAGATAAGGATAACTTCCAAATGGCACTTGACATTGACGTATACTTTTCAGATGACGCCGAAGAGTCTTGGGCAAAGATGAAAGAAGCAGTAAAAGTCAGCCTCTTCAAACCCGAAGTGCTTCGAGTTCACGGGCTAAAAGAAATCGAGGGGTTTGATTTTGTCAAATACTTTACAGAGTATTCCATGTCTAACCAAGACTGGATTGTAAAGATGAGAGAGGCTGCAACCAAGATTCCAGACAAGATTGCGCGCTCGTCTACTGCCATTGGTACTCCTGAAGACATCATTCCTACATTTGAAAGATTCATGAAAGCAGGCGTTAACCACTTTGTGATCCGATTTTGGGGCAAGAACTATTTTGGCTCTATTGACAAATTTGCAAGCCATGTGATGCCATACCTTAGAGAACAGGCAAACAAGTAACTTTAGGCCAACTCCTGTAGAAAATAATTTACCCTACCATATTTAGATGATAATATGGATGATGACCTGCCCGAATCAGTCAAAGAATGTATGAAAATCTTAGATGACTGTGTAGATTTCTTGTCTGATCTTGAGCATGACTTGGATGATGAAAAAGAGGACGAACTTGCCACTGATTTGAAGCTGCATCAACTATATGACATGACTGAGGATGTTGCAGAATCTGCCAAAATCAAACGGGCTGAATCCAATTTGATGCGACGCCAAGTCGGAGACACTCTGTAGTCTACGATTTATGTGGCCTTCGCTTGCTCTGTGCTCTTGTAAATAATTTGACCTGTCTTTTCTTTTTTTGTTTTTCAATCCGACGTCTTGTTCTTTCAGCAGACTTTGATTCTCCCTGAATGACTTTGACTCTGCTGCCATCTTTTAGCATGATTGTTTTTCCTTTAAACCTGTATTCCATGTCTCTGCACTTGATGTAGTATTTCTTTATGCAATAGAAGATTCTCTTGTTGTCTCCTTTCATCTCAGATACGTCCTTTGATTTTTTTAGCTCATTGATGATATTCCTTAGCAGTCCCTTGTCAATGTCTGTGATTCTGTGAAGCTCTCTAAACCAGATAAATTTTGACTGCGACCCCCACTCTTCTAACACTTCTAATATTTTTTCAGTTGCCTCTTCTTTTTCATTGATTGTCATTTGGCTATCCATGTGGTTTCCTGTCTCTTGGGGATTTATCTCTTGATTTTGTTCTCTCTTTTGGTCGTGATCTTGCCACCTTTGTTGCCTGCTTTTGGTTCTTTTCCATCTCTTTTGCAATCAAATCTATCCGTCTGATGATTTTTGGCTGCTCATCTGAATTTGCTTTTAGCAGTTCTTTTCTCAATTTTTTTATCTGGCCGGTGTACCTTGCAAAATCACTTTTTAATTCATCAAGATAATCATTCACGGTATTTTTCTGACCGTCTTGTATTTTAGTAATTTTTGCCATGTATGGATTTATAATATTATTTGTACGAATCATGTTGTGCAGCTAACTGGAATACTTCAAATCAAGTCCTATGATAAAATCAAGGAATTTCTACATCAGGAACATGTTGGACGAATATCCAGCATTGATGAGCATGGATATCCGCAGATTATTCCAATGAATTTTGTATTTCTGGATGATGCAGTGTATATGCATTCACATGTGCGAGGCGAGAAACTGGATAACATCAAACGAAATGACAAGGTGGGATTTGAGGTTGACAGGGAATTGGAGTTTCTACCATCTTATTTTGAGGATCCAAAAAATGCATCGCTGGCAGATACGCTATATGTCAGCATTGTAATCAAAGGCACTGCCTCCATTGTTACAGACAGGGAAGAAAAGACAATGGCACTAAATGGGCTGATGAAAAAATATCAACCAGAAGGAATGTATGATCCTATTGAGCAGAGCATGCGCGTTTTAGACGGTGTTGCCATAATCAAAATAGTTCCAAAAACATTGCAGGGCAAGTACAAAATCGGGCAACACATGCATCCTGCAGACAGGATGGAACTGGCAAAAAAGATCTTAGAGCGAAACTCTCCTACTGCAAAAGAGACTCTCAAAGTCATGGGGTTTGAAATTACTGACAACGGATTAAAGATGGTCAGAGATCCTGTGTGGTAATTTACTATGAAATCACCATTGCTTTAAATTCAGTTTGACGGGATCGTAACTGTTGCAACAAATCCATAAATTTGAACTTGTATCTGACTTCAAGCCTACGGGGGACCAGCCCCAAGCAATTGACAAGCTTGTAGACGGAGTGCAAAAATCAAAAGTACAGACACTTTTGGGTGTGACTGGGAGCGGCAAAACATTTTCTGTTGCAAATGTCATTGCGCGAACAGGAAAAAACACCCTTGTAATCTCTCACAACAAGACTCTGGCAGCTCAGCTATACTCGGAACTAAAACAATTCTTTCCAAAAAACAATGTCGGGTATTTTGTGTCGTATTATGATTATTACCAGCCCGAGAGCTATCTTCCTCAGACTGATACATACATTGAAAAAGACACTCAAATCAACGAGAAGATCGAAAAGCTCCGACTTGAAGCTACTGCGATGCTCTTGTCCGGTGAACCTACCATCATTGTTTCTACAGTCTCGTGCATTTACTCTTTGGGAAATCCTCAAGATTGGGAAGACTTGGCAATATCGCTCAGTGTTGGCGATGAAATCAAGCGAACCGGTCTTATCAAAAAGTTTGTTGATGCAAGGTACGAAAGAAATGACACCGAAGTCGCACCGGGAAACTTTAGGGTCAAAGGGGACACCATAGACATTATACCTGCATACTCTGAGGACGTGGTCAGAATCTCCATGTTTGGAGATGAGATTGAAAAAATACTTTTGCTTGACCATGTATCACTAAAAGAAAAACGCAGCATATCTCAAATGAAGATTTTTCCCGCAAAACACTACCTTATTGCAAAGGATGTCCGAGAAAGGGCCATTCAATCAATCAAAGAGGAGCTTGATTCCAGACTGCCTGAACTAAATGAGCTGGAAAGGCAAAGACTTGAAATGAGAACAAAATTTGATCTGGAGATGATTGAAGAGCTTGGGTACTGTTCTGGAATTGAGAATTACTCTAGACATTTTGACGGACGCAAACCTGGGGAAAAAGCGTTTTGCCTGATGGATTTTTTTGGCAAGGATTACTTGTTAGTCATTGACGAATCCCATGTGACACTGCCTCAACTTCATGGCATGTACAAGGGAGACTATTCCAGAAAAAAAGAACTTGTTACATATGGCTTTAGGCTGCCAAGTGCATATGACAACCGCCCCCTAAAATTTGAGGAATTTGAAAGCTATATCAAAAACACTCTATTTGTTTCGGCAACTCCAGGGGAATATGAGAGAAAAACATCCTCTCAAATAGTTGAACAGTTGGTAAGGCCTACTGGCCTGCTTGATCCCCTGGTGGAGGTACGACCCACAAGCAATCAGATGGATGATTTGGTTGCGGAGATTAACAAGCGAGCATCAAACAACGAGCGTGTTCTGGTCACGACCCTGACAAAAAGAATGGCCGAAGACCTGGCCGAATACCTCTCCAAGAAGCAGGTACGCGTGCGTTACATGCACTCTGAAATCGAAGGATTGCAAAGGACTGAATTAATCCGACAGCTGCGCCTTGGTGAGTTTGATGTTCTTGTTGGGATAAACCTTCTCAGGGAGGGACTTGACATACCTGAGGTCTCACTTGTTGCTATCTTGGATGCTGACAAGGAAGGGTTTCTGAGAAACTTTACCAGTCTGATTCAAACGTTTGGAAGGGCTGCTCGAAACGTCAACGGTTACGTCATAATGTACGCTGATCATATGACAATGTCTATGAAAAATGCACTTGAAGAAACAAAAAGGCGTCGGCAAAAGCAGATCATATACAACAAGGAACACCACATCACTCCCCAGACAATCATCAAGTCTGTTCCAGAACAGGTCACATCTTTGGATGACTCGAAGCTAAAATCTTCACACGACCTTGCCTCTGACATAATTGACTTGGAGGCGCAAATGAAGATATACTCTGATGATCTGGATTTTGAGCGAGCCATAGAGTGCAGAGATAGGATAAAAAGACTAGAAAAGGAGATCAAATTAAAAGATGCAAGAAAATAAGCTAAAAATTCGCGGCGCCCGACATCACAATCTAAAAAATATCGACATTGACATCCCAAAAAACAATCTTGTCGTAATCAGCGGGCTGTCAGGTTCTGGTAAATCCACTTTGGCATTTGATACAATTTATGCTGAAGGCCAGAGACGCTATGTTGAATCTCTTTCTGCATATGCAAGGCAGTTTCTTGAAATGATGGACAAGCCTGACGTGGACTCGATTGAGGGTTTGTCTCCTGCCATTTCCATTCAGCAAAAAACGACCAGCAAAAATCCGCGCTCCACAGTCGGAACCACGACTGAAATTTATGATTATTTGAGATTGCTATTTGCCAGAATCGGAATTCCATACTGTACAAACTGCGGGAGAAAGATATCAAGTCAGTCAGTTGAGACCATCTGCGACTCTGTTCTCAAAGATTTTAGTGGGCAGAAAATTCTGGTCTTGTCTCCTATAATCCAGCGAAAGAAAGGAACTTATGAAAAACTCTTTGAGCAGATAAAAAAAGACGGCTACTCTAGAATACGCCTCAATGGCGATATCTTGAGCCTGGATGAGGAAATCCCTCCACTTGATAGGCAAAAGTGGCACAACATTGAGATTGTAGTTGATAGAATACAAACTGAAAAATCTGAGCGCTCTAGGCTGTTTGAGGCAATTCAAACAGCGATAAAGGCATCCAAAGGGGACGTCATGATTTCATCAGAAACATCTGAGAAGATATTTTCTCAAAACAATGCATGTCCTTATTGTGGGTTGACCATTGGCGAGTTGGAGCCTAGGACGTTTTCTTTCAACTCCCCGTTTGGCATGTGCAAGACCTGTAATGGTCTTGGAGTGAAAATGGAGTTTGATGCCGACCTGGTAATCCCTGATAAAACTAAATCAATACTTGATGGTGCAATAGTCCCATGGAGTGGCAGGTTTTCCTCATTTAGAAGGCAGGCACTGCGGGCGGTAGGCAAAAAATTTGGATTTGATCTGATGACTCCTATTGAAAAAATAAAATCCGATCATCTGAAAATTATTTTGCATGGCAGCGACGATCTGATTGACTTTCGATACCGTTCAAAATCCGGAGACTCTTCATGGCAGTACACTGATGCGTTTGAGGGCGTACTGGAAAACCTTCAACGTGTTTTCATGGAGACTGATTCAGAATCAAAACGTGAGTGGCTAAAACAATTCATGAGGGATACTCCGTGCAATACATGCAATGGCAAAAAGCTAAAACCCGAGTCACTGGCTGTTAAAATCAACGACAAGGGAATCATGGATGTGTGTGACATGTCAATAGATAATTGCTATGATTTCTTTTCAAACCTGAAGCTTTCTGAAAACGAGCAGTACATCGCACGTGATGTCTTAAAGGAAATTAAAGAACGGCTGGAGTTTTTGATGAACGTGGGCTTGAACTACCTCGCACTTAATCGGCTAAGCTCCACCTTATCTGGTGGTGAATCCCAACGAATACGTCTGGCTACCCAAATTGGCTCAAACCTGACTGGCGTGTTGTATGTGCTTGATGAGCCTACCATTGGGCTGCATCAGCGTGATAACGAACGTTTGATAAAAACGCTAACAAAGCTACGAAATCTTGGAAATACTGTCATTGTGGTGGAGCATGACGAGGAAGTAATACGAAATTCAGATTGGATTGTGGACCTGGGTCCTGGAGCAGGAGTGCATGGCGGAAACGTAGTGTTTGAGGGTACGGTGGAAAAGATTCTAAATGGACACAAGTCTGTCACTGGCGCTTATCTGAAAGACAACTCGCTGATCCAACTGGAAAACAAGCAGAGAAACAACTACGGCTCCCTTTTGATCAAAGGGGCATCTGAAAACAACCTGAAAAACATTGACGTTGAAATTCCGTTGGGTCTTTTTGTAGCTGTTACTGGAGTGTCAGGTTCTGGCAAATCTACGCTGATAAATGACATTCTTCTAAAGGCGTTGGAAAATCACTTTTACAAATCAAACACCAAACCTGGCAGTCATAAAGAAATTCTGGGTCTTGAAAATATTGATAAAGTGATTGCCATTGACCAGTCGCCTATAGGCAGAACCCCGCGTTCAAATCCTGCAACATACATCGGCGCCTTTACTCCGATTCGGGAGTTGTATGCAAACACAGAACTGTCAAAAGAAAGAGGCTATGCGCCAGGGCAATTCTCATTTAATGTCGCAGATGGCAGGTGCTTTGCATGTGATGGTGACGGTGTCAAGCAAATTGAAATGCAGTTTCTATCTGATGTATATGTAAAATGCGATGAATGTAAAGGAAAAAGATACAATTCTGAAACTCTGAGCGTTCTGTACAAGGGCAAAAACATCTCTGATATCTTGGACATGACTGCATATGAGGCGCTGGAATTTTTTGAGAATGTGCCTGCCATCAAAAGAAAACTCCAGACAATCTCTGATGTCGGATTGGGCTACATCAAACTAGGACAATCATCCACAACTCTTTCTGGCGGGGAGGCTCAACGGGTAAAGCTTGCATCTGAGTTGTCAAAACGAGGTACAGGAAAAACTCTGTATATTTTAGATGAGCCTACAACGGGATTGCATTTTGCTGACGTGCAGAAATTGCTTGACGTTTTAAACAGACTTGTAAATCTGGGAAACACGGTTGTAGTCATTGAGCACAACATGGATGTGATCAAAAATGCCGACTGGCTGATAGACCTTGGCCCTGAGGGTGGCGACGAAGGTGGAACTGTTGTTGCATCAGGCAGCCCTGAACAGGTATCAAAATCACCTGGTAGCTATACTGGCAAGTACCTGAAAAAACTGTTGAAAAAATGACTTTTGATATTTCCTCAATAAAGATTCCGTCAAATCCCGGAATCTATCTAATGAAAGACTCAGATAAAAAAATCATCTACATTGGAAAAGCAAAAAATCTAAAAAACCGCATCAGGTCGTATTTTCTAAAAAACCAAAATTACAAAACTCAGAAACTAGTTGAGAATATCGCTGACATTGAGTTTGTCTTGACTGACAATGAGAGTGAGGCGTTTCTTTTAGAGTCAAACATGATAAAAAAATACAGGCCTCGCTTTAACATCGAACTAAAGGATCAGCAGCGTTACACATATCTCCGTATTACCGATGAAAAGTATCCGCGACTCCTTGTTGCGCGACGAACACGTGATGGGAAATTTCTTGGACAGGGGAGGTTTTTTGGCCCGTTCACACAGGGGAGCTCAAAATTGCTGACCATCGGAACCCTGAGAAAAGCATTTCAAATCAGGATATGCAAGACACTTCCAAAAAAAGTGTGCTTGGAGTACCATCTGGGCAATTGTGAAGGACCATGCGAGTTCAAAGAAGCACAAGACCGGTATTCTGAACATGTCAAGTCCCTTGAGGATGTCCTAAAAGGCAAGGATCAAACAAAAGTTTTTTCACAAAAGCTAGAAGACGAGATGAAACATGCTGCGCAATTACAGCAGTTTGAGCGTGCCAAAGATATACGCGACACCTTGATTCGTTTGGGTAGCCTGCAAACAAAGCAGAAGATGGAATATATCAAAAACTCTGATGAGGAATACTTTGGAATGGGTGAGCAGAACCAAACAGTCACTGTGATGACTTTTAGGATGATTAATGGCGTTATCCGTGACAGTGATAGGTTCTTTTTTGATCTAGTCGGGGACAACTCCTTTTCAAACTTTCTTTACCAGTACTACTCCACACACAAAACTCCTCGATTCATCTATGTAAGCCATTTGCCTGACAATGCGGAACTCTTGGAGTCATTACTGTCTGAACAGGCAGGATTTGGTGTTGAAATTCAACGCCCTCAAAAAGGAAAGAAAAAAGACATCATTAGTTTAATTCTAAAAAACATCTCTTTGATCCACTCGCAAGGCGGGAATCCTGGCTTGGCAAAATTAAAGGAGATTCTTGGCTTGCCCAAAATTCCAGCCATCATTGAATGCTTTGACATATCAAACCATGGGGAAGACTTTGCAGTCGGCTCCATGTCTAGGTTTGTCAACGGGGTGCCGCACAAGTCTGGCTATCGTAAATTCAAGATCAAAACCGTCTCTGGCAGGGATGACTTTGCAATGATAGGTGAGGTGATAAAAAGAAGATACTATCGCCTGCTTGAAGACGCATCTGAATTGCCTGATCTTATTTTGATTGATGGTGGCAAGGGTCAGCTGAATGCAGCACTTTCATCACTGCGCTCACTTGGAGTCAAGATACCCTGCGTATCCTTGGCAAAAGAGAACGAGGAGGTATTTGTTCCGCACCAAAAAAACCCTGTTATAATTCCCAAAGATGATGACGCCCTGAAAATTTTACAGCATGCTAGAGACGAAACACATCGTTTTGGCGTTGCATACAACCGGGCAATAAGAAAGAGTCAGATCAAATAAGAAAAAAGAAAAGTTGGTTTTAGTTCACTTGAACGTCGCCAATCATCCATGGATGAACCATGCAGAAGTAGTCATAGCTTCCTGCTTGCTCAAATGTGTGTGCAAATTGTTTGCCTCCCATGAGTAAGCTGCTATCAAATACACCCGAGGGTCCGTCTGCTGGACTTCCACTTGTTACTGTGTGTGCTGCCGTGTCTGCATTATTCCACTCTACAGTATCTCCTGCATTGATTGAGACTGATGCTGGAATGTAGCATTCATTGGTTTCTTCACATCCTGGAACTGCTGTTCCTGATGGAATCTCGACAGTTACTGTCTTTGGACCAGAAGGTTTAGGTGTGGTTGTTGTTTCTGCAACCTTCATGTCTTCTTTCAATTCGACAGTCTTTCCTGCAGTTGCTGTTGCACTTACAGAATAACTTACAGTAAATTCAGTTGGGTTCATTGTGTGAACTGCTAATGCATTGCCTGAAAATTCCCATGACCCCATTGCATTTTTTGGATCGACTAGTGTCAATTCAAAAATTGTCTCACCGTCTGGAGTCCAAGTCTTTGTTGGTTTTTCATCAGCTCCGACTGGCCCTCTTAGTGAGACTAGTTGAATGTTTTCAGAAGCAGAGTATGAAAGAATTCCTGAATATACTTCACTTGATGGTGCTAGTAGCACTGCAAGTTGGTGTGATTCGTGACCCATTCCCGGATCCTGTGCTGACTGTGTTGTACCAGTCATTACCGTCTCCGACATTGGTTTTTCTTTATAGTCTACTTTGTAATCAACTATGAATGGTGTGGTTTTCATTGTGTGTACTGCTAATGCATTACCGGCAAATTTCCATTCGCCTTTTGCATTCTTTGGATCAACAAATGTTAATGCAAACTTTGTCTCACCGTCTGGAGTCCAAATTGCTTGTCCTCTGTCTTCTCCCTCTGCTAATGGACCATGTAATGTGACTAGTTGTATTGGCTCAGATGCATCATAACTGAGTGTACCTGAATATACTTTGTCACTTGGTGCCAAAATGATTACAAGTTGATGGGTCTCATGGCCCATACCGGGATCTTGCTCTGATGTGAGTCTGTCCCAACCTGCCTTCATTGGTTTTGCAGGATCTTCTTTGACTTTGTTTGCAATGTCTGCAAACGGATCTGTTTGAGTTTTTGGCTCAACTGTACCTGAAGATACTGGAGTGGCGACAACTGGACCGGCATCTTGGACTGCGCCCATATAGAATGCAAATCCTACGCCGACAGCTACAATTGCGATTGAAAATGCAATTGCAGCTTTGTCTATACCTGCCATTTGATCTAACAAAAAATGGACAATAAATAAAGCTAATCAATTATGCTGCATGTTTTATTATATTTTTTTTATATTCTGTACATATTTTTGCCAATTTTTGTGTTGATCGCGTAAAATGATTCTGGATGTGGTCAATCAAATTGAACATGTCTTTCTTTTATGATTCTATGTCCTAGCAGATTTACACACTGCATTGGAGCTGTCACCAAGTAACAAATCGTTTTTGGTCTTAAGCTCCTTTGCATTACATTATTTTTTTGGCAAGGTTTTCATTTGTTGAAATTAATTCGTATCTGACTTTTAGATTTCTTTGTGCTATCAGCTGCTTGATGAACTTGGTTCTTTTCTTGATAAATTCATCATGTGCTTCTTTGTCAGATTCCAGATGCCCGTACATTGAAGAGTCGTCTAATTTTATGATCACACTGTCTTCGTTTTTTATCACGAATGTGCCAATGCCCCAAAATAATCCGACATGCAGTGCAATGTACTTTGATTGAACTGTGCTTACCTTGTCCATGTATATCTGCGGGTGTTCCCTACTTTGATTTATGATCAAATCCTTTGTCTGAATTGACCATGCGATTTTTTTGGTCGTGCCATCTGAGTAGAAAACATGTTCCAATTGTCAATCAAAAAGGGGTTTTTTGTTAATATAATTTGAATCCCCCACTTATGATCAAAGATTGAAAGGGGTACATATGCTTGAATCCCACGCGTTCTTTTCCAAGATGGTAGATGAGCTGGTTGAATTTTCAGAGTATGATCCTGAATTGGCAGATGGTATAAGGTGGCTTGATGATCAGGCACAGAAGAAAGGCATCACGTTTTATGATATGGTCTTTGAAGTGCTGTACAAGCATGATGTAAATTCCAAAGCCAAGGAATGGCTAAACACTAGAAATTAATTATTTTCTTAAATCAAGAGGTTTGTATTCGCATCCCTCAGGCCCGCAATATTTTCCTACATAGGATGCCTTGGGTCTGTACAGTGCGGGTTTTGGCGCGGCTTCTGCAAACTTTTCTTCGATGATGTGTGCTGCCCATCCTACAACTCTTGATATTGCAAATATCGGTGTGTTTAGATCAACTGGAATTTTTAGCATATAGTAAATTGATGCGCTATACAAATCGACGTTGGGATAAATGTCGCGACCTTTCTGTTTTTTCATCTCTGCAATTGTTACTGTCTCTACTTTCTCAGTCATTGCAAACCATGGCTCTCCTGTTTTTTCGGCAAGCTTTCTTGACAGTTCTTTGAGCACCTGTGCCCTTGGGTCGTATGTTTTGTACACTGCATGCCCCATTCCCATTATCCTCTGACCTTTTGCTATTTGCTCCTTGATCCATGGCTCTACCTTGTCAATGGTTTCAATCTCTAGCAGCATCTTCATTACCTCGGTGTTTGCCCCTCCGTGCAATTCCCCACTCAGTGCCCCTATTGCAGCACTTGATGCTGAATACATGTGTGCCCTTGTTGATGCTACCTGTCTTGCAGTAAATGTGGATGCATTAAATGTGTGATCTGCATGCAGTATCAAACACACGTCAAATATCTTCTCAACCTCAGGATCTGGTCTTTCTCCGGACATCATGTAAAGAAAGTTGGCTGCATGACCCAGCGATGGATCGGGATCGACAATCTCCAGACCGTCTCTGATTCTTTGCCAGCTTGCAATGATGGTTGGTATCTTTGCTATCAGGTTTATTGCTCTGTCATAACTTGCGTTTTTGTCTGAAAACTCTTCATCATAATAGCCTGCAAGGGCTGCCACAAATGCCTGGAGCATGTCCATGGGGTCTGCATCCTTTCTCCAGTTTCCCATGTTTTTCTGCATCTGTTTGGGGATGTATCTTGCATCGACTAATTTGGCATTAAACTCTGAAAGCTGGTCCTTGGTTGGAAGCTCATCATAAAGCAGCAGATATGCTGTCTCTTCAAAATTGGAATTTTTTGTAAGATCTAAAATGTCATAACCACGATAAATCAGCTTGCCTTTTTCTCCATCTATGTTGGAAATTCTCGTATCTGCAACCTCGATTCCTCGCAGACCGATGTTTTTTGTCTCCATATTGAGCCTAATTGTAATCTTCTATTATATTTTCTCCAGAAATACTGTGTGTGAAATTTAGTATTTTGTCTAATCTAACAACTCTGGGTCATAAATGAGAATTTTTAGTCTAAAATTAAATGACTCCCTCTGAACGAGAACTGTTGGAAAAACTTGATCAAATGATCATGAATGCATCTGATGAGGAACTCAAAAAAATACAGGAAGTTGATATTCAAACGCAACTGGACGGTGTGTCTTTTTATGATGTGTTTGTAAACTCCAAATCACTAGTAAATCAAAGCATCAAACAAGAAACTCGAGAATCTAGGAAATAACTCATTTTGGTTTAAATGAGGGCTGGTACTTTTGTCGACCATCATGGTGGTATCAAAAACTAAGAAAGTTTCTAAACCCCGAACTTCTGCCAAAAAAACCACAAAAAAACCACCTGCAAAAAACACCTCCAAGAGAACAAAGGTAGTTTGCATTTCTCACAAAGAAGATGCAGATGGAATTAGCTCTGCGGCACTAATTAGACAGGCATTTGGCGGCGATTCAGTTTTGGTAGACTATCCTGGACAAATGGAGGCTATCCAGCAGGTTGCATCTGATGAAAAACTAAAATCGCTGTACATCTGCGATTTGGGTCTTAGTAAGAAAAATCAGGACGAATTTGTTGATTTGATGACAAAGCTAAGAAAAAACAAGGTATCTGTAACCTATATTGATCATCATGACATTGACCCGAAAATTGTCAAGGACCTGCAGAAAATCAAAGTAAAACTAATTCACGATATCAACGAGTGCACTACAGTACAGGTCTATGACAGCTTCAAATCTAAATTATCTGATCATTCTACGTTCATCGCTGCATGTGCTGCAATTACTGATTATATGGAAGACAGGCCAATTGGCTCCAAACTGCTCCAAATCTATGATCGACAATTCGCACTAATTAGCGCAACCGTGCTTACTTACAATATAGTAGGACATCAAAAGGACCCTGACTATTTACTGTATCTTGTCGAGGAGTTGGCCGAATCAAAATTTCCACATGAAATCCCTAACACTTTTGAATTTGCACAAATCCAAGTCTCAAAACTTGCTCAAATGATTGCCAAAGTAAAACAAGGATTGAAGACCATGAAAAACATTGGCTACATGGAGATTACCGATGCTGGGGCAAGTGGCGCTGTCAATTTTGTACTTGGATTATCTGGAAAAGACGTAGGCGTTGCATACAAAGAAAGAGTGGACCATGGAATCTATGCTGTGTCCGTTAGAGGCTCTAGAAACTGCAGCATCCATTTGGGAAAAATTGTAAATGTTCTGGCAACTGACCTTGGAGGTTCCGGTGGCGGACATGACAAAGCTTGCGGTGCCGTAATTCCAAAACCTAAAATCAAAAAATTCCTTACAGAATTTAACAAAAAACTAAACTAGAAGTCATTCGGTCTCGACAACTGCATCAATCTCAGTCATTGAATTTAGTGGCAGACTTGCAACTCCCACTGCAATTCTGGAGTGCTTTCCCTTCTCTCCAAATATCTCAAAAAACAAGTCTGATGCCGGATTGATAACTTTGGGCTGTTGGGAAAAACCTGGTTCGGAATTTACAAACCCTGATAATCTTACTATCTTTGTTATCTTGTCTAAATCCCCCAATTCGCTTTTGAGTTGTGCAAGAATGTTTATTGCACACATTCTGGCTGATTTCTGAGCCGTCTCTATGTTGCCATCTGACACTTTGCCTGTGTATACTACCTTGTCATCCTCTATTGGGATTTGTCCTGACACAAAAAGCAGATTTCCTGTTCTGACAACGGGTACATAAGATCCTGCTGGGGTTGGGGGATTTGGAAGTTTGATTCCCAACGATTCTATTCTTTCATTAATCACGGTGACTGTGGGTTACTGGCAGATTTTAGTTTTTAGATATCTTGATGTGTACCTTCTCTCCTTTGCTTGACTGATTTTGGTACACCATTCTAGTTCTATATCCCTGTTTTTGAAGACACTCATCTAGGATTGAAACCCATGGTAAAGAGTGCCCGCTGTTTAATTTTGACTCGATAGTGATGTTTTTTGTGTTTGCGTCAAAATTCACATGCCCTGAACACATTATTTGCAATGTGGCATCCATGATTTCTATGATCTCATCTAGTGATTTTGGTTTTAGGTTTATACCGTTTTTTTCTAAAAGTTTTAGCATTTCATGTTCTGGTTTTTTTGAAACTATTGATGAATTCAGTATGTGTTGTAATCCCTCCTCGCTAACTATGCGGATTATTTTGTAAATCTCTTGCGCCTCTGTCTTTGTCATGTCTGCCAGAGACTCTGTTCTCATCGAGTTTTTCCATATGCTTGCAAATACTTTGCTTTGATTGACTCCCAAGATATCTGTCGAGGAAAAAATTGCCCCCTTTCCGTTATCGCTATTTACAATTAGCACTTCTGTTTCATCAAATATGAACAAATTTTGTATGGTATCCGATGCTCTGATTTTTACACCGTCTGGAATTGCTCTGTATGTTTCAGAACAAATTTGAGATGATGGGATCAACAGTTTTACTTCCAAATTTTTTCGAATTACTGATCTGATCTGCTCTTTGCATTCGGCAAGTAGTCCCAATCCCCACTGATCTGCCATTATGTTAATTGATGACTTTGAACCGTCAATCATTGTTTTTAGTTGCTCTAATACGTTGTTTGCATTGAGGTGAAAGTATCTTTTTTCCTCAGAACCTCTGGCCTTCCTGCTTTCCTCGCTGGCTTTTTTCAGATTTGATACCAAGCTGTTCATTGCGTTTACCTTGTTAATCTGTTCATGAATAATCGAATCAAATGCATCTTCGGGCGCTATTGCCGTACACATAATGGGTTTGCTTTTTGAAATTATTGCCAGTTTCTTTTTTTCCAACTTTAGCAATGTTGGGTAGATTTTGGTCCTGGGCAGGTCCGAGTAATACGCAAGCTCGCCTGCAGAGATGGTTCCTTTGGAAATTAGGGATACATATGCCTGAGCCTCATACTTGCTAAGGCCAAATTCCTCAAGACTTACAGTTAGTGCATTCTCATTGACCATAACTCTACTGTCCTAATGATTAGGTAAAATTGAAAGCTAAATTCCTTTACACAAATACTCAAAAAAAATCAAAATTGTATCTGCGGTATACTGTGACTGCAGTTACTAAGAAATTTGTGACACCGTCCTGAAATACACAATTTAGAATCCAATGCAAATGATGAGTAACTGTAGTTTTAGTGGAATAGAGTATGCAAATATTTCACAAAATGTGACAATTGTTCCAAGACTTGACTATTCTAATGACCTATTATGTAGAATAATTGGAATTTTAAAAAAGAAACGAAGCGAAATTAGAAAAACAAATCGATTCATCTTAGCTGATTTTGACATGTCTGATAAGGTATGCCAAAGAGCACTTGAGGTGGAAAAGACAGTCGTATTCTCAATTGAGATTCTCTCACAAATTCAAAAAAGGACAGGTATGATATCTGGCATAACCAGTATTCCTGAGATTTTGCCCTCTGCAATACCTATGATCAGAACCATCAGTGCACAGCTTTATGGTATCCTCCCTGAATGCAGCCAAAAACTCTCCGAATTGTCAGTACATCTTGGCAGTATCGTGTTGGACTCTGCCACTCTTACCAAGGCAAGGTTTGATTTTAGCCTCTCTAATGAAGAATCATCGCTTCTGCTTGATGAAGTAAAGTTGATGGTAGACTCTAAAATTAGTAAGCAGTACCCTAATCTTGATTTTCTTAAAGCGTGAACTGTTTGAATATTTTAAACTCCAAGCGAGACTTTGCAACGGATATTGAGAAAACAAGATCCATTTCAGACAAAATCGACAAAAAACTATCAAAATTTAAAATTCCCGATGACTCTAAGCTTGACAAACTCTCTTTTGAAGAATTGCAGGATTTGAACAGGATTCTGGGACTGGCTGATTTTTTGCTGTGCAAATACGAGGAAAAAAAAGAGACACGCTCAATTCTGCAGAATTTTGTTTCCATAATAACCGAATCTGCAAAATCAATTGAAGGGCTGGATGATGAGATTGCAGAACTGATTGTATCCGCTGAGGATTCTATTAACAAAGTTAAAGACTTGCATACCAATATCTCTGAAAAATCTGATTTTACTGCTACAAAGTCCGGATCAAAGAACGAATCTGGTTCAATTAATTTAACTAATTTTGTTACAGAGATTAACACCTTAGAATACCAACAAAATCCTCAAGAGAAAACCGCACAAGTGATATAGATGAGTCTGGCCCCACAAGAATTAGAAAATAATGCAAGCAAATACGCCTCAGAGGCAATCAAGTTTGATTCTCAAGGGGCACGAGGGATGGCAATTGCCAACTATCAGCATGCAATTGATGCACTGGTAAAACTATTACAATTATACCCAACAAGCAAACTGAATCCGATTTACAAAGAGAGGTGCAATTCTTATCATAATAGAATCAAAGTACTGCAAGAGGCCCATGGGGTAGAGCCTGCAGTAGATCCAAAAGCATCTCCTGAAGAACAAAAAGCATCTGTTCAGAGACAGGAAGATGAAAATGACTTTGAAGAACTAGTAATGAAAGAAAAGCCAAACGTAAGTTGGTCGCAGGTCGTGGGTCTGGAAGATGCAAAAAGTGCATTACGTGAATCCATAGTTTATCCTACAAAGAGACCTGACCTGTTTCCGCTTGGATGGCCCAAAGGCATGTTGCTCTATGGCCCACCGGGAACAGGAAAAACAATGCTAGCTGCTGCCACTGCCAGCGAAATGGACGGTTATTTTATCAACGTAGATGCATCATCGATGATGAGCAAATGGCTTGGCGAGGCTGAAAAGAATGTTTCAAAATTATTTAGAATGGCAAGAAAATATGCCGAGAAAGAAGGCAAGCCTGTGATTTTGTTTGTTGATGAGGTGGATTCTCTGCTGGGTTCAAGAAGCAGCGAAGTCGGAGGCGAGATAAGAACTAAAAATCAATTCTTAACTGAAATGGATGGTGTTAATGGCAAAGGAAAAGATCTGATGATGTATGTCATTGGTGCCACCAACAAACCATGGAGCCTTGATTGGCCTTTCCTTAGAAGATTCCAAAAAAGAATCTATGTCTCTCTTCCAACTCAGGAAGCAAGAGAAAGCCTGTTCCAGCAATATACTACTGATCTGAGATTGGACTCTAGAGTTAACTCAAAAGAACTAGCAAGAATGTTTGACGGATACAGTGCAAGTGACATCAAAGATGTTTGTCAGGCCGCACATCTCAAGACCGTTCATGAGCTATTTGACTCGCCTGATTACCACGAACCAGTCGAAGGCGAAATCCAAAAACAACCTAGGGAACTGACAACTTCGGACTTTAGAGACATCATGTCTAGAAGAAAACCAAGCGTCTCAATGGAAATGATCCGTGCATACCACAAGTGGAGCGAAGAATTCCGCGCATTATAGAACTGGATGTTCTTTTTTTAGCGATCACACTTCAAAAAACTTAAATCCACAATACCTCGAACTTGTCGAGGGTCACAATAACTACAAAGAAATCCAACTACGCAAACAAGTTTGGAAAGCTGATTTTTGATGATGGCACCGTTCTTGATGGGATGGGCTTTGGCTATCCCACTGTAGCTTTTGGCGAAATCGTCTTTAATACCGGAATGGTGGGATACAACGAAACCCTGACAGATCCATCCTATAGTGGTCAGATTCTTACACTGACATATCCTCTTGTTGGAAATTATGGCGTGCCTGACCCTTCCTCAAAAGACAAAGATGGCATATCACAGTATTTTGAATCAGATAAAATCCAAGCCCGTGGTTTGGTCGTTCATGAATTATCCCTGACTGCCAGCCATTGGAACCTGTCTATGACTTTGGATGAGTGGATGTACAATGAACGGGTTCCTGGAATATCCGGAATCGATACACGGGAACTGACAAAGAAGCTACGAACCAGTGGCGTGATGATGGCAGCCCTTGCCGTTTCTGACTCTGAGATTGATGTTGATAAAGTAAAAAAACAGCTAGCATCTGTACCGCACTACAACTCTGAGCAATTCATGGATCTTGTTTCCACGAAAGAAGAAAAAATCTATGGTTCTGAAGAAAAATCTGTAGTTGTAATTGACACTGGTGCCAAAAATGCAATTCTCCGAAATATCCGTGAACTTGGCTACAAAGTAATCAAACTACCATGGAATACTACATTTGAAAAAATTCTTTCTTACAATCCAAAAGGCGTTGTTATTAGCAATGGGCCTGGGGATCCGCAGAATTGCTCTGATACAATTGAAACTGCAAAAAAATTGATTGAAGAAAACATTCCGACACTTGGAATTTGTCTGGGTGCCCAAATAATCGGATTGGCAGGAAATACTGAAACTTACAAACTAAAATATGGTCATAGAGGACAAAACAAACCTTGTGTTAATTTAGAAAATAATCAGGTGTATGTCACTAGTCAGAATCATGGCTATGGGATTACTCCTGAATCTCTAAGCAAATCTGAATTTGATTTATGGTTTACAAACGCAGACGACAAGACAGTGGAGGGAATCAAACACAAAAAACAAAATTGTGTTGCAGTGCAGTTTCATCCTGAAGCTTCACCTGGCCCATACGACTGTAAATTCGTCTTTGAAGAGCTCAAGCACCTTATGGAGGAAGGAAAGTCTGCCAAAAAATGAGTCGATAAAAAAAATTCTTGTACTTGGTAGTGGGGCAATAAAAATCGGAGAAGCCGGCGAGAGTCGCTAAAACGACCGTCAATTTGACTACTCCGGAAGCCAATGCCTCAAAGCAATACACGAAGATGGACTGAAAAGTGTCTTAATCAACCCAAACATTGCCACTATTCAGACTGACACTAGGTTTGCCAACCAAGTGTATCTACTTCCAGTAACGCCCGAGTATGTGGAATCAATTATCGAAAAAGAAAGGCCTGATGGAATCATGCTTGCATACGGGGGCCAGACCGCGCTAAACTGCGGAATCAAACTGGCAGAGGCAGACATACTTCAAAAGTATGGCGTCAAAGTTCTAGGCACTCAGATTCCAGGAATTCAGCGTACCGAGGACCGACAACTATTCAAGGACTCGATGAATGAATGTGGCGTCCCTGTGCTGAAAAGCAAGACTGTTAGAAATTTTGAAGATGCAAAAATCATTGCCAGCGAGTTGGGATACCCCGTAATTGTAAGGGTGGCTTATACTCTGGGCGGGAAGGGTGGCGGAGTCGCATTTAATGAAATTGAACTCCATGAAATCGTAGAACGAGGGCTAAAGGCCAGTCTTGTAGGCCAAGTACTCATTGAAGAATACATCGGACATTGGAAACAAATCGAGTATGAAGTAATGCAGGACTATGGCGGAAACAACGTAATCGTATGTAACATGGAAAATGTATTGGCCATGAAAGTTCACACTGGAGACAACATCGTTGTTGCCCCATCTCAAACCATTGACAATCACGAATATCACATGCTTCGTTCTGCTGCATTGCGTGCAACAAAGCATGTGGGCATTGTGGGCGAATGCAATATCCAATACGCACTAGAGCCAGAATCTGATAGGTATGTTGCAATTGAAATCAATCCTAGACTGTCCCGTTCATCCGCACTTGCAAGTAAAGCCACGGGGTATCCGCTTGCATACATGTCTGCAAAAATTGGGCTGGGTTATGATCTGTCTGAACTTGTAAATAGAATCACTAAAAGCACAACTGCCTGCTTTGAACCATCACTTGATTATGTGGTGACCAAACATCCAAGATGGGACTTTGCAAAATTTGAGCTTGTAAACAGAAAACTTGGCCCCACCATGAAATCCGTTGGAGAGGTAATGGCCGTTGGTAGAACCTTTGAGGAATCACTCCAAAAATCAATCCGAATGCTGGATATTGGAAATGACGGCTTGGTCCTTAACCGTCAGACAGGAAAATCTTACACTGAGGAAGAAATTGAAAGCAAGCTGTCCCGCCCTGATGATCAAATACTGTATAATGTGACAATTGCACTAAAGATGGGAATCTCTGTTGAGAGAATCTACAAACTGTCTGCAATTGATCCGTGGTTTATTGAGAAAATTCAAAACATCGTAAATGTGGAAGAAAAGCTAAAAAAATCTGAGTTAGACAAGGCATTGCTCTGGGAGGCAAAAAAGATGGGCTTTTCAGACAAGCAAATTGCCCGCGCAAAAGACAAAACCCCTGACCAGATACGTGACTTGAGAAAAAAACACGGCGTGCTGCCTTCCGTTAAGCAAATAGACACGCTTGCAGCAGAATGGCCTGCCGTAACAAACTATCTCTATCTGACTTATGGTGGAAACTCTCATGATGTTGAAATTGCACCCGAAGACAAGGGAATAATCGTGGTTGGCGCCGGACCGTACCGCATTGGAAGCAGCGTCGAATTTGATTGGGGCACTGTCAATATGGTTTGGGGCCTTCAAGAAAACGGGGAAAAAAATGTCTCTGTTGTAAACTGTAATCCTGAAACGGTTTCCACTGACTATGACATATGTACGCGACTATACTTTGAAGAACTAACCCAGGAAAGAATTCTAGATATTGCAGACTTTGAGCATCCAAAAGGAATCATAACTTGTGTCGGCGGACAGACTGCAAACAACCTTACTCCCGGCCTTGCAGAGCATGGAATCAACATTATGGGAACAAGTGCACATGATGTTGACAGGGCAGAAGACCGCTCAAAGTTTAGCGCAGAGCTTGACAAGTTGCATATCAAGCAACCCCGCTGGCAGGCCTTTTCAAATCTAAGTGAGGCAAAAACCTTTGCTCAGGAAGTTGGGTTCCCTGTCATTGTCAGGCCTTCATATGTTCTCTCAGGGGCCGCAATGAAAGTTGTCTGGTCACAAGATGAACTAAAGACATACATCAAAGAGGCAACAGATGTTTCCCCGGATCATCCTGTTGTGATTTCCAAATTCATGTTAAACTCCCTTGAGGTGGACGTGGATGGAATTTGTAATGGCAAAGACGTCATCATCGGTGCAATCGTTGAGCATATTGACAGTGCCGGAGTGCACTCAGGTGATGCAATGATGTGCATACCTCCTTGGCGTCTTAGCAATAAAATTATTGAAACAATCACTGAATACACAAAAAAGATTGCAACAACATTTAATGTTAAAGGACCGTTTAATTTGCAATTTCTAATTCACGATGATCATGTCTATGTGATTGAGTTGAATATCAGGGCATCACGTTCTATGCCGTTTGTATCAAAGCTTGTAAAGCTTAACTTGATTGCGCTTGCCGCAAAGGCGATTCTGGGAAAGCCGCTTCCAAAAATACCTGAAAACAAGTGGCAGAAAATTCCAAACTTTGGAATCAAAGTACCTCAATTCTCTTTTATGCAATTGGATGGCGCAGATATTGCACTGGGTGTGGAGATGCAATCCACCGGTGAGGCAGCGTGTTTTGGAAGCAGTTTCTTTGATGCGCTTGCAAAGGGATTGACTTCTGTAGGATATAACTTGCCGTCAAGTGGCTCTGCCCTTGTGACTGTGGGTGGTGCACAAAACAAGGAAAAGCTACTCCAAACAATTGCAAGACTCAAAAATCTTGGGTTTAAGATCCTGGCAACAGAGCACACTGCAGAATTCTTCCAAGAAAAAATCGGTGAGGTTCAGGTAGTCCATAAAATCTCAGAGCCTCAAAGAAAACCAAACATCGCTGACTTGCTCTACGAGCGAAAAATTGATTTTATCATAAACATTCCAAGCACTTCTACACTTGAAAAGTATGTTGGAATGCTAGATGACGAATACCAAATCCGAAGGAAATCATTAGAGCTTGGAATTCCGGTATTGACCACAATCGAATTGGCAGAATCATTTGTCAAGACATTGGAATGGCTCAAAGATAATGAGACTACCAAAGATCCAATAGAACCATATGACAAGATAGAATGAGTGTTTTTGATTTCTTTTTACAGAACTTGACTAATCATTGATTCATCCCCGATGATTGTCCCATCAAGTGTGACAATCCTTGCCGACGATATGTCTTTTATTTTTTCAACGATTGGCGAGATTGACTTTTTATATTTTCTTTTACGAGTCGCGTAAAAATATTTGTTAAATGAAGGCATGATGGTTATTTCTATTTCTCCGGATTTGTTTGGGAATATGTTTTCTTTGCTGGTTTTTAGTGAAATCCATACTCTTTGACCGTTTAGAACCGACTCCTCATCAAAAAACACTGGATGCACGTGTCCCATTACGATTTTATCTACATGTGAAAAATTTTCAGAAGGCATTGTATGTCCATGCGTTAGCAGTATGTTGTCTTGCACCATCCCTGTGGAGCTGATCATCGAAACTTCATCTGGCACAAGTCTTGCGATATTTGCATCGTGGTTTCCCGGAATCAATACTATATGGCATTTTTTCTTTATCTCTTCAAAAAACAATGGCACTTCATCCCATTCGTTTCTTGAGATACTCTTGATGCTTGATTTGATGTCCCCCAGAAGTATGAGTGAATCCGGTCTTTCAGAATCTATGATTTCGGATATTTCGGCAATTGTCTCGTTAATTGACGAATTGCGCCCTATGAAAATCTCATTTGTTGCTAGGCTGGTTTCAAACCCTATGTGCATGTCTGTTGCAATGACGCTTTTCTCTGCTCCTTCCAAAACAAGTGCCGGCTTTGATGGTACTATCCTAAGGTGTGACATCAAAGATATACGCTAGGCTTTGGATTAAACCCTTGTGAGTAAGACGTCTGAAAAAATCGAGTCTGTTGTTTCGCAAGGCCGTGTCAAATTGCACATTTTTGAGCCAAGCAAAAGAAAAATCTGGACTGTGGTTGGAATGGGTGAGGAGCACTGGCTAGATCCTGATTTGGACTATTGCTCTTGCCCCGGATATTATTTTGGCAAGCTAAACAAAAAACAAGGATGCTATCACCTGGAAGCTGCAATCGTTGCAAAAAAAGAAAATAAATTTGAAACCATCTCCTTTTTGGATGAAGAATATGCAGATTTTGTTGCTGGTCTGATATCTGATTTGTAGTGATTGATTCGAATTGTTAATAACATGAAATACTGTATCATATCTATGGATGAAAATCAAATAAATGAAGAGATAGAAAAAATTGCAAATTTAATGGTCCATGATAATCTGTCATACGATGAGCAAGACTTGGAAAAATTAGAAAAATACAAAGATCAAATAAAGTCCGATTGTACTATTGGGGATGAGGATGCAATGAAATTAGTTTATGAGACATTGCTTTATAGAAAATTAAAAAATTCTGATTCTGATGATCCTCTTCAAAAAGGAGATCAGTTTGGTGCCGGATTCAGCTAGCCTATCCTAGTGGGACTGTGTCGATATCTTCTTTTGACACGCCTTTCCAAAGACCGATCATTCCTTCCGGTTCTACTTGCTCGACTTTGGTGATCTGTTGAATCTTTATGTGATCCGGGTTTGGAGGCATCCAAAGCATTGCCATGTAGTCTCCGATGTTTCCCACCTTGGTTGGTAATGCCATGGTGACTTTTTCCTTTGAAAATCCTTTTGAGACTAGTGCATTTACTGCTTTTTCTCGAAGATCCATTTTTCCGTGTAGGAAAAGATAGACATCTTTCTGAGTATCAATTTCTGCCATGAATAATTTGATTTTTTAAACTAAATCAATCTTTCCTGACTTCAAACCTGCCAAAAAGGGTTAAATTAGTAGGCACGAAATTTTCTATTGTGAAGATCTTCACTGTGGGAAGCAAATCTTTTGTAACTAGTTTTCAACTAGCTGGCGTTCCGGGAATTATTTCTGAAACCCCCCAAAAGGCATTGGATGAAATCAAACGACTAACTGGCGATTCTGATGTGGGTCTGATTCTTGTAAGTGATGATATCTCCGAACCAATCAATGACGAACTAACTGCACTGCGTGCAGAAAAATCGACTCTCGTTTTTGCGTTGCCTGCAGCTGGAAGTGAAAAATCCGAAGTGGATTACCGCGTAATGCTCAAAAAGATTCTCGGCGTATAGCTCATTTAATCTACTTATATCCTGAACTCTCAAGCCATATCATGAAGACTGCTTTTGTCAAAGAGCCATCTGTTATTTCAATTACTGAAACTGAAAAACCTGTTTTGAATTCAGGCGATGTCCTTGTGCAAATGCATGCATGCGGAATATGCGGCTCGGATCTGGAAAAAGTTTTTGGACATTACGGGCAGCCATCTATGAGGCTGGGACATGAACCATCAGGAGTCATCGTTGATGTTGGCCATGGCGTAACTGGTTTTAAAAAAGGCGATAGGGTGTTTACACATCACCATGTGCCCTGTTATGATTGTCATTTGTGCAATCATGGAAATGAAACCATGTGTCAAAAGTATTCTGAAACAAACCTCACTCCATGCGGATTGTCCGAAGAATATGTTGTTCCGGAATGGAATGTCTCTCATGGCGGCGTCCTCAAGCTTCCTGATTCTGTGACTTTTGAAGAGGCTGCAATGATTGAACCCTTGGCATGCTGTGTGAGGGCATGGACAAAATATCGTTTTCAAGAAGGAGACTCTGTGGCAATTTTCGGAGTGGGTCCTACAGGAATGATGCACGTGATGATAGCTCTTGCAAAAAAATTCTCAAAGATCTTCTGTTTTGATGTCAATGATTTTAGGTTGAGCTTTGCAAAAAAATTCAATGTTACAGAATCCATCAACTCCATGGATGAGAACAGGATGCAAAAGATCTTAGATCATACTGAGGGAAGGGGTGTTGATGTGGCAATAGTTGCTACAAGCAGCCTGAAGGCATTAAGCGACGCAATTGACATGGTGAGAAAAGGTGGAGCCGTCATGATGTTTGGTGTTCCATCAAAGGGAGCAAAGATTGACCTGGATATGAGTAAAATATATTCAAAGGAAATCACATTGGTGACAAGCTATGCTGCATCTGATGCTGACACCAAGGAAGCATTGCATCTTATCAGTTCGGGTCAAATTGATGTAAAACAACTTGTGACTCATACGTATCCAATCCAGGACACTCAGAAAGCATTCGAGCATGCTCGCAGCGGCGATAACGCGATGAAGATCATCATAACTAAATAAGAAAGGCTTAAGAAGGGAATTTTTTTCAAAAAAGAGACATGGATTGGGGATTGCAAAACAGAATTTCAAAAATTATCAAACCACAAAATAACCGTGCGTTAATGCTGGCAGTTGATCATGGCTACTTTTTGGGACCGACTGAAAAATTAGAAAACCCAAAAAAAGTGATTGCGCCATTGCTCAAATACTGCGATTCTCTGATGCTTACTCGCGGTGTTCAAAGAACATCCGTACCTGCAACCACTGACACTCCTATGGTCTTGAGAGTCTCAGGAGGTTCCAGTATTATTGGTGAAGATCTGTCTCAGGAAGACATTACTGTTAGCATTGAGGATGCAATTCGACTAAATGCTAGTGCTCTGGCAATGTCTATCTTTGTAGGCTCAAAATATGAATATCAAACTATTGTGAATCTTGGAAAGTTAGTTGGCGAGGCTGAAAAATATGGCATTCCTGTATTGGCAGTCACTGCCGTTGGCAAGGAACTTGGAAAAGATGCCAGATACCTGTCTTTGGCATGCAGAGTGGCAGCAGAACAAGGTGCTCATATTGTAAAGACCTACTACTGTGAAAACTTTGAAAAAGTTGTTCAGTCATGCCCCATCCCAATTATTGTTGCAGGAGGAAAAAAAATTCCTGAACGTGATGCATTACAATTAACATACAATGCAATCAAGGGGGGTGCAGTAGGTGTTGATATGGGAAGGAACATCTGGCAATCAGAAAACCCAGTGGCCATGATCCGGGCTGTTCGTTATATTGTACATGGCAACGCAAATGTCGAGCAAGCTTTTCAGTTATACAAAAAACTTGTAAATGAAAGCAAGAATGGTCGCCAAAACAAACCTACTGGAAAACAACCTAATAGTTCAAACAAACCACAAAACAAACCCAAGGGAAAGCAGCCTACTCAACAAACCAAAACACAATCCACAAAACAAACCAAAAGCAAATCAACCTAATAATTCAAACAAACCAAAAACAAATCCTTCCAACCCAAGCAAGCAATAAACACCGTTTGGGTATTCTTACCTGTTAATTTTTGATAGGTGGATGTGTGCAATCTTCCATGTTGGTTGTTTTACCAAGACAAACGTTGCCCTTCCATCAATAGAAATGTGCTCTCCAGTGTATGCCTTGTTGTCCACTAGCATTCCTTTTTGATTTACCTCCATTGCAACAACTGCCATGTTGCCAAACACGCTTATCTTTGGATTTTTTATCTGATAATCATAATCTGAAATGCTGACAAATTTGAGCTCTTCTAACTCTATGGTGGTTTGAAAGTCTTTAAGATCATATGGTGGCAAATCGCTGAAACTAGAGAATTTTGAGTCATTGAGGTGTATCTCTTTTAAACGTGAAAAGTCCTTTGTTTTTCCTGCCTCAAAAAGGCTGTCAATCACTTGGATAATCTCTTCGTTGTCTGACAAAATCTCTACACGTGCTGAGAAAATATTGAGTTTAAATCTTCTGCGGCGTTTCCTCAAAATACAATGTTATTTTTCTGAGAATCTTTATTAGTTATAATCTACCTGTATTTTTTGAATTTCAATGAGCACAAAACCAACCGTGAAAACTATGTCTTTTCTACTAGTTGAACTTGTACTGTAAAGTGTGCTCAAAATTTTAACACATTAAAATTATGGAGAAAAATTTGGTGAATTAAATGGAAACTATGACTGGTGCAAAGGCATTGATGACTGCCATGGAAAAAGAAGGCGTCAAACAAGTATTTGGCTTACCGGGAGGTGCAAACCTTCCAATGTATGATGAGTTTGCTAGATGTGACATTAGACATATCTTGGTACGACATGAACAGTCTGCAGCTCATATGGCAGATGGATTTGGACGTGTTAGTAGGAAACCCGGAGTTTGTTTTGCAACATCAGGGCCTGGTGCCACTAACATTTTGACTGGCATTGCAACAGCTCAAGCAGACTCTGCACCAATGATTGCCGTAACTGGTCAGGTACCTGTCGCAATGATTGGGAGAGATGCATTTCAAGAAAGTGATATTATTGGAATGGCAAATCCTGTTGTAAAATATGCGTTTCAGCCAAGGACTGCAAAAGAAATTCCAGAAGTAGTCAAAAAGGGATTTTTCATTGCAGAGACTGGAAGACCAGGACCTGTTCTTATAGACATACCAAAAGATGTACAACAAAACACAGCCGAGATGGTGTTTCCAGACGAATTTAAAATCAGGGGGTATCATCCTTGGGCTGATCCGGATATCTCCAACGTTGAAAAAGCCATAGAGATGCTACTTCATGCACAAAAGCCAGTCATTTTAGCTGGTGGCGGAACAATAATCTCTTCTGCATTTGCAGAACTTCAGGCCATTGCAGAATTTCTCATGATTCCTGTCGTAACTACATTCAAAGGCAAAGGATCATTTCCTGAAACTCATCCGTTATCTTTAGGTCCAATTGGGATGCACGGACACGCAGAGGCAAACAGGATAATGTCTGAAGCTGACTGTGTTTTGGCAATTGGAACCCGTTTCTCAGACAGATCTGTTGGAACATTTGAGGCATTTGAAAAAAGGTTGAAGATTATTCACATGGATGTAGACCCTGCAGAGATTGGAAAGAATCAGACTACCCAGATTGCGGTGGTTGGTGATGTTAGGGCATCGCTTCGAATTATGGTAAAAATGTTGATGCAAAAGGCACTCAAAAAATCTGAGGAAACGCCTTGGTTAAAACATGTTAGGGAAACCAAAGATTACTGGAAGCAAAATTTGAAACTACATCCTGGTGAAATGGGTGCTGCAAAAATCCTCAGAAAATTGCGTGAACTATTGCCACCAGAGTCCATAATTACTACGGAGGTAGGACAACACCAAATGTGGGCATCATTGTTTTATGATGTAATCCAACCTGGAACCTTCTTTAGCTCTACTGGTCTTGGTACCATGGGCTGGGGATTTCCTGCAGCTATAGGTGCCAAAGTTGCAAAACCTGATGTTCCAGTGGTAGACATTGCAGGTGACGGTAGCTTTAGTATGACCGAAAACTCTCTTGCCACTGCTGTTTTGGAAGACATTCCAGTGATTGTATTTTTGCTAAACAACTTTACTTTGGGCATGGTTGCACAGTGGCAACGAACCTTCTATGACAGGCGAATGATTGGAGTTGATCAAGGCAAGTGCCCTGACTATGTTAAACTAGCTGAATCATATGGTGCACAAGGATTACGCGCACAATCAATGGATGAGTTGGACAAAGCAATCAAGACTGCATTGAGCAGTGATGTTGCAACCGTAATTGATATTCCAATTGATCCTGAAGAAGACGTGTTACCTTTTGTTGCTCCCGGAACATCGCTTTCGGATATGATTTTACCATCATAGTGATTATCATGTGGGCAATTCTTTCTATCTTGGTTGAAAACAAACCTGGTATCTTGTTTAAGGTGACTCATCTTTTTAGATCAAGAAACTTTAACATTGACAGCATCTCTGTTGGTGTTACTGATAACCCTGAATACTCTAAAATGACAATTACTACTTATGGGGATGAAAAACAAATCGACCAGATAGTAAAACAGCTTGATAAGATGATAGATACTGTGGAAGTAAAGCAACTTGACGAGCATAAAACAGTCTACCGCGAACTTAGTATTTTTAAGATTAAGGTGAGTAATGCTAATGATAGCATGGAGATTAACAAATTGGCAAATGCATACGGCGGCAAAGTACACGATGTCAGAAAAGATTCTATCATGGTAGAGTTGACTGCAACCCCTGATCAAATCCGGGCGTTTGAAGAATTGGCCAGACCATTTGGGATAATTGATGTTGCAAGGACCGGTGTTGCTGCATTGCAGAGGAGCGGATCATGAGAATCAGGATATTTGACACTACACTAAGAGACGGAGAACAGACCCCTGGAATCTCCTTATCCCCTGAGCAAAAGCTTTCCATTGCAAAAAAGCTTGACGAGTTAGGAGTTGATGCAATAGAGGCAGGGTTTCCTGTAATCTCTGAAGGTGAATTCAAGGCAGTCAAGATGATTGCTAGTGCGGGTTTAAATTGCGACATCTGTGGTTTGGCAAGAACCAGCAAAAAAGACATTGATGCTGCTGCCGATGCAGGATTGAACTACATCCATACATTCATTGCAACTTCGGACATTCACTTGCAATACAAATTAAAGATGACCCGTGAGCAGGCGCTTGCAAAAGCAATAGAGGCAGTAGAGTATGGCAAGTCACGCGGATTGCAGGTAGAATTTTCTGCTGAAGATGCAACGCGAACTGACAGGGAGTTTTTGAAAAAGGTATTTGGTGAAGTTGCAAAAGCAGGTGCTGACAGGATAGACATACCTGACACCGTTGGATATTCCACTCCTGAATACATTGCAGAAATTACCAGGGATGCAATTGCTGCAACGAATCTTCCGATAAGTGTTCACTGTCATAATGATTTTGGACTGGCAGTGGCAAACGCGCTCTCTGGAATAAGAGCAGGTGCCCAGTGTGCACATGTTACAATTAACGGAATCGGGGAGAGAGCAGGGAACGCCTCCTTGGAGGAGTTTGTCATGGCACTAAAATGCCTCCAGTATGATCAAAAGTATGAAACAGGAATAAAGTCCGAACTAATCTATGACACATCCAGGTTTGTCTCAAAGATAGTTGGCATCCAGGTACAGCCAAACAAAGCCATAGTGGGTGATAATGCGTTTGGACACGAGTCTGGCATACACACACATGGAATCTTGAGCAATCCGTTGACGTATGAGCCAATTAGCCCCGAGCTAGTTGGAAGAAAGAGATGGCTTCAAGTCGGAAAGCATGCAGGAATTCATGGCATGAATGCAATGCTTGCCGAATATGGAATCAAACCCTCTGAGGATCAGTCAAAGCAAATCCTTGACAAGGTCAAGGTACTGGGTGACCAAGGAAAGCAAGTCACTGATGTAGAGTTGCTCTCAATTGCAAGTGACATCTTGGGCGAAAAGGGAATCAAGAGGATTGTTCAACTGACTGGATTTTCAGTCTCTACTGGAATCGGGACGATGCCTTATGCATTTGTAAAACTAAACATTGACGGCAATGACTTTATCGGAACTGACTATGGAGTTGGACCAGTCGATGCAGCCCTCAATGCAATTCAAAAAATCACCGGAAAGATATCTGAAGTCAAGATCAAAGACTATGGACTTGCATCAATCTCTGGCGGCTCTACTGCATTGTGTGAGGTGACCATTCGCGTTGAGGATGCACAAGGAAACAACGTGTCTGCAAAGTCTGTAGGCGAGGACATTGTAACTACCAGCGTTCAGGCAGTAATTGACGGATTGAATCGAATAATGCTCAAGAAAATGCTTCAAGAGAAGCAGCTAAACTAAATCCTAAAATCCTCTTTGGTTGAAGAGCATCCATGTATAAAATTTCTTTAATTACTGGCGATGGAATAGGCCCGGAACTATCCGAATCTGCAGTATCCGTACTTGATACTATTCATGACAAACATGGCTTAAAATTTGAAATTGCCAAACTATCTGCAGGAGATGCCGCACTCAGAGAGACTGGAAAGGCATTGCCTGATGAGGCTGTAAATGCAATCTCTAATTCACAGGTGTGTCTCAAGGCACCTGTAGGTGAGAGTGCAGCTGATGTCATTGTGGTGCTAAGACGGATGCTGGATCTTTATGCAAACATTAGACCTGCAAAGTCATATCCTAACATGCCTGCATTACGCGATGACATTGACATGGTAATAGTCCGAGAAAACACAGAGGATCTGTATACTGGCAAAGAATTCAGCCTCGGAGATGCATCTGTTGCATTGAGGATAATCTCAGAGCGTGCATCAAAGAGAATTGCAAAATATGCGTTTGAGACTGCAATGCAGCGAAACTCCAAAAAGAAGGTGACATGTGTTCATAAATCAAATGTGATGCGCGTCACTGATGGCATGTTTGCAAAAGCATGCGCTGATGTCTCAAAGAACTATCCTGATGTCTCATTTGAGCAGATGTATGTTGATGCATGTGCGATGAATTTGATTCGCCAGCCAGACCAGTTTGATGTGATTGTGACTACAAACTTGTTTGGTGATATATTGTCTGATGAGTCCTCCCAAGTAGTCGGAGGCCTTGGCATGGCACCAGCTGCAAACATTGGGGATGACTTTGCATTGTTTGAGCCAGTGCACGGGGCGGCATTTGACATTGCAGGAAAGAACATTGCAAATCCTTCATCTTTCTTGCTTTCAATCAAGATGATGTTTGATTGGCTTGGTGCAAAATACAATGACAAAAAGTGCATAGACATGGGGCAAAAACTAGAATCCACAATATTTGATCTGGTAAAGACTGGCATGAAAACAAAGGATATTGGCGGAGATATGACCACTGATGCATTTACCCGAGAAATCACAAAAAACCTCTAATGTTAGAATCTAGTATTAAAGGCGTACGTGGGATACATTGAACAGCAATTACTAGAAAAAACAATCCCTCAAACATATCATGTGGAATCGCAAAAAAGGACGCTGCTAAAGACCTGCATCTATCGAGGTTTTACCACCGTGGTGCTCTTTGCAATATCGTGGATATACACTGGAAGCTTTGTTGACACATCTTTTATCACAATAATGTTTAACGTAATTGCCACTGTCTTTTACTATGTTCATGAACGGCTGTGGTCAAAATCCAAATGGGGCATTCCGGTATGTCAGTGATCTCTTCTCTTCAAATCCGATGATGGTGGGTTTAAAGACCAAAAAAACATCGCAAGGCAAATTGGAATCATTATGAGCAGTAACGCCACAAGCGTGATTGTGTAAAACATTGGGTCTAGTCCCGGAAGGAATGGCCCCGGATAAACTGCATAAAACCACAAAATCCCTACAAACACAAGCACTAGTTTGTTCTTTCTTACAAGTTTTTTCCATCCCAATCGTCGTTTTTTGATGTAGCATTCCTTACACCTTGTCCTGTCATCTGTCATGCATGTCGTGCAGCAATTTTTATCGCAAAAATAACATATCCTGTCCCCAAATGCCGATCCACAAAAGTCACATTTGTACACTGGTACTGGATCCACTTCTTTTGGATTTATCTTTTTTTGAACTCAATTTTTATTAGTTGGATTTTTTTTAATTATTCTATGGCAGTATGCTGTATATGTAAAATTGCAGAAGGCACGCTAAAAATAAGCGATGGCAATCCAAAGTACAAAGGCAAGCCTATATGCAAGGAATGCCAGGGATATAGAAAACTAATGCATGAAACAAAATAACCTAGTCTGATTTTGTCTTGTTTTTATTTGCCCACTCTTCGTACATCTTGATCAGCTCATCTACATCGCTTCCATTTTCAGAATATGTGACAATTACCCCAAACGTGCCTTTCTTGTCATGACCCCTTGCAAAATACCCCCAAAAAGAGTCTGGCAGCTTTTGAAAGCTCTTCGAGTCATGTGACACTCCAATCAGGTTGTTGCCAATTACCTCGACTACTTTTTTTGCGTCAGTTTGCTCTATCATATGGTGTGTGGTTTCCTGAAGAATAAAAATCTGAATCCCACTAGACCCGCCATCCTTATTGGTCTTAAAATACGACCCGCCACATTATGTATCATTGAAGATAAACTATGATGATATCAACAGCAGAAACAATCCATACCAGTTATTCTTGGATAACATCAAGAGTCCAGAGACTGCAAGAAAATACAAAAAGATGCTAGAGAGGTTTCTGCTATCCATTCCAGATCAGGTATATGAAAATACAAAGGTAAAGTCAGATCTTAAAAGCATGATAAAGCATTTTGTTGCCCTTGCAAAAAAGAATCCAGATTTGGCAACTGACATCATTGCAACATACATCAAAGAGGAAAAGAAACTGGTAGAGGCAGGCAAGCTAAGCTCAGGAACACTAGAGAATCATATCAAGCCAATCAAGGTACTACTTGATGCAAACAGAATCGCCATACACTGGAAGTCCCTGCACAGATTATACCCAAGAAAGCAGAGCACCACAAATGACAGGGCATACACAAAAGCAGAACTGCAAAAGATGCTAGAGGTTGCACGAGACCTCACAGACAAGGTGATAATTACCGTATTCTCATCAGGGGGATTCAGGCTAGAGGCGTGGAACTATTTTACATGGAAGGACATCAAACTGTTCAAAAATCAAGACAACTCCTACAAGGGAGGAGCCTTGTTAGTATACAGTAATGATGAGGAGAGCTACTGGACTCACATCACTCCAGAGGCTTGCAAATACGTGGAGATGTACCGAGAAAAATGGAAGTCTGACATTGGGGTTTATCCAAAAGATGATCAGCCGTTTCTAAAGGCAGTAAAGTATCCCACTATCCACAGGCTGAATTCAACTGGCGTCAAAAAGAGAATCGGAAAAATTGTAAAGGCAATCGGTATGCGAGATTCATTGCCTGAAGGCAAGAAGAGATACGAGGTTCCACTAGATCACGGGTTTAGAAAATATTTCAACACCATGATGAGGCGTGCCAAGGTAAACTATCTGGACAAAGAGGACATGATGGGACACAAGGTAGGATTGGAAAAACACTATGAGCGATATCAGGAAGAGGACTTTGAGCGATTCCCCGAGTATCAAAAGGCAATAGCATTTCTTACCATATCAGATGAGGACAGGCTACGCTTTGAGAACCAGCAAAAGCAAGAGATACTAGATGAGGTTACGCAGAAAGACTATCAGATTGAAGACATGTCAGCAAGACTAAGCGAGGTGGAAAACGAGGTGAAAAACGGGCGGAACACAAGATGGAACTCACTTTTCCAAGAATCTTTCAGACATCAAGACAATGAGAAGGTACAGCTGATTCTTACCCTGTTGCACATGTGGTTTGAGATGAGGGCAACAGAAGAGGAAAAACAAGCGTTATGGAAGAAGCTCCAAGACGCAAAAAAGGAAGGAAAACCACTAAACATCATGGATATGTTAGATCCAGACAAGGATGAGCTTAGCTGGAAGAACCTCTACTCCAAAAAGTAAATCCAATCATTCTCTACATCGATACAAGTCGTTAATCGGATTAACGCTACTTCTTACAACCATGCAAGACCCCTTTTTGTAGAGGTCGTTAGGCATGACATGTTAGGCATGAATAGTAGATGTAGAGCCCGTGTAGTCCAGATGTAGAGATTGTTAAAGATTGTAATGCCTAACGATGTGTTAACAGTCGTTAATAGTGCATAGTCATTAGAGATATCATTTGTAATAACATGTAGAAAAATTTGTGCCTAACGTTAATGTCTAATGTAAGAAGTGTTAAGCCTGACACCATATCTGACACAATCTGTCAGGCTTTACGTACAAAATAACATCATTCTACTCTTTCAAAATGTACCAGAGTGTCAGGTCATAACAGAACAAAAAACTAGTTTTAGTGTTTTTGACTATATTTTTTATTTTTGGTATAATCTTGTTTTATAGGATTCATAACTATGTCAGACTCGCATGAAATTGGAACATAAGATGTCTAGCAAAAAATGTGGTATTGATGTAAAAAGAAAAAAGAGAAGTGGAAAACATTCACACAAAATACAAGTAATGGTTGAATTTAAGAAATATCACTTAATCAAGTTGCTAAATCAAATAGAACAAATTCATAGGTTAGGATTAACACGCCAAATTCTCTTCATCATTTAGCATGTTCCAAAAATCCAATGCAGTGTACTGTTCTGATACTACATATGGAATTCCAATTATTGTTGTTTGAAATTGGATTACTATATCCATCTTTCTAGGATCGATTCTAACGGTATTGTCACTGTCACTAAACAAGTGATCAAAATGCATGAAAAGAGTTTGTGAATACTCTATTGATTCTGAAATATACTCTCCATTTGCTTTAAAGATTGAATTTGGTTTAATGCTTGCTGAATCAATTACATAAGTACCTAAAAGTTTTTTTTCAAAATAAATCAGTATGTCCAACTCGTTATAATTTGCTGGAATTAAAGAATTATTACAAATATTGATTTTACCATCTGCCGTATAAAATGTAAAAAATCTAAAAAGATTATCTATTCCACCAAATTCAAGTTGCTCTAAAGCATAGATATTCAATAATGAATTTCCTACTGTGCCAATTATGACTATAATTGCAATAAAACTAATTATTTTTTGTTTTTCCATATCTATCTAGTAGGATTCATCAGAATTGCTCTCTCTTTTATTTTTGCATCATATGTAGCAACTATGACCTCACCATCTTCAGCATCGCACTGACCTATGTTTATTGCAAAATTATCCATAGTCTGAACAATACATCCATCTACTGTATTTGCAACCACCATTACTCTTTCAGTCACTTCATCAGGTGAAACATACCATACAAGGTAAACAAGCAGTCCAATTCCGACAGTAACTACTGCAATAAAAATTTGGATTGTAGTTTTGTTGTTCCTTGCATAATCTGACATGCTTTTGATTGTAATATGAATAGATAATCCCTCTTATTGTTTGATGTTTCTACCAATCTTTTTTATTATCAGATATGTATTTTTAAAATATGCAGAAAACACATCTTGACAATGGTTCAAAATTCAAGATTCTTGCATTAATTAGTGGAATACTAATTTCAATTAGCGTACCTGTTTTTTTACCTCACTTTCTTCATGGACATGGAGTCCACGTGTCTATTCATCTAGCTGGAATAGGTTTGGGCTCATTTCTTTCTATAATCGGGGCTATGACATATCTGGAATACAAAACAACGAGGCTACTTTTGGTATTTTTTGCGTTTTTTGTAATAACCATAGCTGAAATTTTATCTGCATTAAATATGGTTCTTATTTTTTGGCCTTCTTATTCCAGTGTTGATTCAATTGTTACCCATCTACTCATTCTCATGATGCTGTCTTTCTTTTCAATAGGAATATTCAGGAGAGATTAGCATGTCTAATGCAGTTGAAAAAAGGAAAAAAATTCTAAAAATAATTATCGAAAATCCGGGTGCAGGTTTTCTAGACATACAAAAAAATACAGGTTATGGTCACGGTAATCTTAGCCATCATTTGAAAACGCTGGAGCAAGAAGGCTCAATCAGGATTAGACGAGAAAAGAGAAAGGTTTGGGTTTTTGATTCTGCATCAGATCCAAATTATGATCGATTTTGGATGTTTCTTAGAAAAGAAACTTGCAAGAAAATTCTTATTTTTCTTTTAGAAGAAAGATTTGCAAGTTTTGCCCATATACGAGATGCCATAAAAAAAAGTCCCGGTACCACATCTACTACTATGAAGACGTTAATGGAGAAAAAACTGATTAAGAAAATTCCAGGATTTCCTGATATATACACATTAGAAGATTATGAAAAAACTAAAAAAATCATAGACAGAATGAATGTATCTCAAACTGATGAGTTAAAAGATAGGTTTGTAGACACATTCTCTTATTATTGATCACGTTGCTTAAAGTGGTATAACCATCAAACAATCTGTATAATTATTAGAGTCTGAGAGAATATTTTTCAGATGAGAACATACGGAGCAAACACAAGTTTTCTATATACAGTTATGATTGGTTCTCTGTTTATGGTTATTGGTGTATCGAATACGGAGTTATCACATGCCGAAGAGTTTAGAGTAAACATTCCATATGGAGCATTTAATCCGGAATTAAATACTCCTGCTGAAGTATGGTATGATCCTCCAATTATAGAAATCAGTGTTGGGGACATGATAACTTGGTATAATGATGACAGAGAAGGTCATACTGTTACTAGTGGGGAAGGTTCAGGAAGATTTGGTTGGATGAGTGATAATTTTGGAACTCCCGATGGATATTTTGACAGTGGACGATTTATGCCTGGTGAGTCTTGGTCATTCCAATTTGAAGAATCTGGAACATTTTCATATTTCTGTGTAATTCATCCTTGGATGGAAGGGATTGTTAATGTTCAAGCTGCAATACCTGATTATCCACACGATGCAAGCGGGAAAAAAATTGAACAGTTTCCAATGTATCAGATAACACCAGACCAATCAGTTGAAATTAATTTTTCATGGGAACCCAAAGTAATCAAAACTCATGAAAAAGTAAATTTCATCTATCGGTTTTATGATGCAGTAAACGATCTTCCATTAAGAAAAATGCAATATGACATTTTCATTATTCATAATGGAAAAGAGGTGTATAGTGAAAATGGTGCAGTATCTGGAGCAGGGGGAGATTATCGGCAATGGATTTATGAAGAACCAGGCACTACAATTGTAAAAATTCAAAATATCAAACCTTATGGAACTGTAGCTGAAATGGAAATATCTTTTTCAGATGATTCTTCGGGTAGATTAGCTGATTTTAGTACAATAGTATATGAAAATACAGAAAAGACTTTCACTACACAAGAAATCATTCAACCTAAACAAACATTCCAGTTTTACTATGAAATCGCAGTTGCAATAATTGCAGTTCCTGCAATCATGTTGCTTGCAATCGTCATCTATATGAAAAATAAAGGATCTAAAACGCCAATAAATCAAGGAGAAAGGAAATCTAGCCCTATCTAAAATCATGGAAATAAAAAAAGAACGTCAAATAATTCGTTGGGCACTTATTCTTTCCATCGTTTCTGGCACGTCATATCTTGTTGTTTTGTTTTCAGATACTTCAGATTCTTCAAAAAATACAATTTTAGGTACAGAGATTGCTGTTTCTGGCTTTGGTGAAATTAAATTGTATAATCCAGAAAAAGTAAATCTATTTTCAACTAATACCTATCAAGATACAAATCTGGGATTTCAAATTTCAAAACCAAACAATGATTGGGAGATTCATTCTGCACTTGATGAACTAAACACGAATGAATTGAATTCCTTGAAAACCAAGGGATTTCTTGACGGAGTATTTGTTGAGCAAGATCATGACAGACGTTTCATGTTAACTATATTTGATATTCAAAAAGAAAATTTTTCATTGCATGAATATGTGGATAATCAAATCTCCCTCATGGAGTCTCAAAATATTGTACTTCAATTTGAACAAGTCTCATCTGAAGATGATTGGGCAATATTTGCAGTTGAATCCTCAGATGAAAAACAATATGGAGAGCATCTTTTATTTCTAAAGGAAAACAGATTGTACATGTTACAGTATTCAGGAGATTCTCCACAATCCATTAATTTAGAACAGAAAAATGATTTTCAATTTATTATGGATTCATTTGAGGTAATTTAGTTGAACTTCTCAGTACCGTTTTTAGCAATTTTTCTTGTTGTTAGTCTAGGATTTTCTACAGATTTTGCATTTGGTCATGGTTTAGGCGGTGAGATGCTCCCTCCAACAACAATTGGAGACAGAGATGCAACTCTTTCCATAGATATTTCTCCTTCTACATTTGATCCAGAGAATCCTGAAAATTTTGTAACTCTAAGATTGTTTGACTCTAACACAGAAGCAGTGATTGAGCACGTGACCTTTATTTTGGAGCTCAAAAAAGACGGGGAACGAATTTTCAGATACATGTTTCATGATGAGTTTGGAAATCTAAACTTTCGTGTAATCTCTGATAATTCTGATAAAATTTCTGTCAATGGCGCTCAAGAGCCTCTTTTGGGAGGCTGGATGAGGGGAAATGATGGACCTCTAACTCTAACAGGACCAATCTTTACGTCTGGTGGACTCTATGAGTATAAAGTAGAAGTTTTAACAGTTGATTCAGATGATAATGTGTTAGATCACCGAGTAGAATTAGAAGGTGCAATCAGTCTTGCTGATGTTAAGACTTTTGAGGTTGCAGACAGCAAAAACCAATCTCATGATGTTCAAGTTATATCATATTTTGATACTATACGCGAGTTTGATTTTGATTCAAATCAAATGATCTTCTCTATGCCTTTTGATTGGAATCAAGACTTGGAACAACTAAGTGTTATTCATGAAGAAGTAAGAGTGCCAAACACTTTCGGGGAATTTCTATCTACAAGATACAACTCGTATGCCAATGGAATCTTGTTGCCAGATCAAGTTGTAACTATAGATGATTATTCTTTTGATGATAGAACAGTTCATATGACAATTTATCGTGACCTGATAAAAGAAATTAAAGAAAAAGCAATCAAGACTTCTGATTCTAAAATAGATTTCAAGCTAGAGACCAACGACAATGTAAAATTTCCACTAGAGTTTGCAACTCCTGACTATCGATTCAAAGTATTCCTATCTTGGGATCCTGAAACAATTCGTGCGGGAGAAAAGACAACGTTTTTTGTAGATTTTGATGAGCTGTTTAGTGCAAAGACAAAAAGAATTACAGAGTACGATTTGACTGTAATCCAAAATGGTGAAGAAATTTACAAAAAACATCTAACTGGAAATGTCAATTCGGATACTCCAAATTCTCACAAGATAATGTTTGCCCCAGAACATTCAGGAACTGCAAATATTTTCCTCTCAAATATTGATGGAAATTCTCTCTCAAAGGGAAATTTTATCATAGTAATTGAACCACCATTCAGATCTCAAGAATCCAATTCCAATGAAATTCCTTCATGGATTAAGAATAATGCAGGGTGGTGGGCAGATGATTCCATAGATGATGAGACCTTTGTGCAAGGAATACAATTTTTGATTAAACAAAACATATTGCAAATTTCTTCTATCACTCCTAAAGAATCCAATTCCAATGAAATTCCTTCATGGATTAAGAATAATGCAAAATGGTGGGCAGATGGACAGATAGATGACAATTCATTTCTTCAAGGAATTCAACACTTGATTAAAAATGGAATTATTTTTGTAAATTGAGCAGTTTGTGATTAAAAATGAATTTTTGTAAAGGTTTTTGCAAACGATTTGAAGTTAAGAGTTTCAAAGCCAAAACACGATATGAAAATAATCAAAAACGATGTCCTGTATGTGAAGTTTACATAAAATGTACTGAAGTAAGATGTCCTTGTTGTAGTGTAAAACTGCGAATTACTCCCAGAGCAAATCATTCTAGAAAGCTATTTCATAAAAGAAAGAATGAATCAAGACATTAATAACATAATGAAACTAATTTTTTGGTACAGTATTAATGCCAGACGATGATGATTTACCAAAAGATCTAGATCATATCACACCTGCATATCGTAGGGCATTGTGGATTGTTGTTTTGATCAATGTAGGGTATGGAATTGCTGAGATGATTGGAGGATTCCTTGCAGATTCTCAAGCACTCAAAGCTGATGCACTTGATTTTCTAGGTGACGGTTCTATCACGTTCTTAGGATTGCTTGCAATAGGATGGGGTTTGAAATTACGTGCGTGCTCAGCTTTACTACAAGGAATTTTTCTTGGAGTAATGGGTATAGCAGTGCTTGGCTATACGATATACCGTACACAAGTTCTGCATACTCCTGAAGCTGGATTGATGGGAGTTTTTGGCATTGGTGCACTTTTGATCAATGTCATTGCAGTTATCATTCTACTTCCACATCGAAAAGGTGACGCCAATGTACGGGCAGTATGGATATTTAGTCGCAATGATGCACTAGGTAATATTTTGGTAATAGTTGGTGCAGGTTTTGTATTTTTGACAGGTACATCATACCCTGATCTCATAGTAGCTGGAGTAATTGCTAGTCTCTTTTTACAATCATCATTATCAATCATTAAAGACGCAAGAAATGATATAAGAGAATCAGAATCTATGAAGTGAAAATCAAAATTGAATATTATGAGATTTTATATATTTGAGATTGTATCAGATTTTTTATGACAAACCAATATGTAATAATTGGAATTGCAGTTGGGGTATTTGTTGCTGGGATTGGAATAGGTTATGGAATTTCACAAAGCACAGTAACTTCAAACTTTATGCACATGACACCACAACAGATGCAACAAATGATGGATGATCCTAACATGATGAACCAATGGATGGGCACTATGATGAATAATCCACAAACCATAACAGAGATGCACAACATGATGATGTCTAATCCTCAATACATGAATCAAATGATGAGTACTATGATGAACATGATGATGGATGATCCACAAATGCAACAACAAATGATGACTCACATGATGAATAATCAGGGAATGATGGACACTATGATGAATAATCAAGACATGATGAACATGATTATGGGAAACAACATGATGGATGGAAATATGATGGGAAACAACATGATGGGTTCAGGAATGATGAGCTCTCAATCTTCTCAAACAATTCCCACTAATGAAGATCCTCAAACTAGAATATTTCAAATTAGTATGGAAGAAGTAGAGTTCTATGCTGAAGTCAAAAATGAAGGAGAAGAAACAATAGCATTTGTTGAATTACACAGATGGGAGCCAAATACAATAATTGTTAATCAAGGAGATACTGTTGTTCTTGAAATTACTAATCCAAGAAAACATGCACACACATTATCAATTCCTGCATTTAACATAAATTCAGAAATGCTTGAACCACGAGGAGGAGTAGATGCTGTAACATTTGTTGCAGATAGTCCAGGAGTTTTTACATTTTATTGTGGATTACCATATAATCCTGACAAACTGTATTGTGATCCTGATCATAGTATGATGACAGGGACTTTGATTGTTTTAGAATAACCTAATTTTTATGTCTACTTGGTACCAAAATAATCCACAAAATAGTTTTAATCCTGCCACTGTCCCGTTACAATTTTAGTGTAGATAAAATCTTTTCAAAATTCCTCAACAGGATTTAGACCCTATGATTAGTTATGATTCAAATTCTGAATTCTCTTTTACTTTCCAAACAAAAATCCACTAAATTCTGACAAGAAGATATTATAGAATTCTGATTTGAAATCTTTGAGAAATATTGATACTCCGTAGCCTCGAAGAAGTTTCACGTTATAATGATTCTTTGAATTTTTCAAAGTCATCTTTCAATTCCTTGTATTCAACATCAAGAAAAGGATCAGTTTGATTGAGTTGATTGTAAACCATGAATATTGCAATATTTAGGCAATTCCAAGATTCTTCAATTGTTACATCCCTGCTTTTTCTATGAACAATATCGTTTCTTAATTTTCGGAGTTTTGTTAAACAATCATAGCCTTTTTTGTTCAATTTTCCTGCAAAAGATAAGCTTTCGATATAATGACTAGTATGCCATGAATGATGATTTCTTAATCCGTCTTTTTCAAACTTATTTCTATCAAGTAAAGATACATAATCATTCCAAATTTTTTCCAAAATATTTTCAATTACAATCCATGACAAAAGAAAAGATACTTGGTATAATCCGTCTTGAAATAAGCCACTAGATTCCCCAATTAGTAAAGAATCTGTTTTGTAATCAGGCTTTCTAAAAAAAGAATATGCTTGTTGAATCAATCTTTTCATTAATAGGGGGTAGATTGTTTGTCTTTCAATACTGAGCCACTCTGATTGATGGGACTCTTTATCTTCCCGTTTCCATTCTTGTAGCGATCTTAGTGATTTGGAAATACGAGTTGAAATGTGTGCTAATTTTTTATTATTCTCAATTTCAAAATAACATAAATCGTCTTTTGTAATGAATCTGGCTCTGTGAAATTTTGTTACAAAAATAGCAAATAAAACATTCATGAAGTCAAACGCATCTGCATAATTTTGTGTTATTGGACAGACAAAACAATCATCAGTTACTAATACTCTAAAATCATCAGAGCATTGCACATCCACTTTAATTGGTCTTCCAAAAAATGCACAATCCATGTATTCTTCTAGATCCCCTTGAATCTTAGATGGAGGGTAGAAAAAAGATCCAAAACCCGAAAGTTTTTCATCACTCATAATCTTGAACTAATTAATTCTGTCTTAAGATTTACGACAACACAGCATGTTTTCTCTCACAAAAGTGGGGGATACCATTTTTACTGATTGTCGACAAAAAGGGAACACGCCCCATTTTCGATGGAGTGTTCATTCAAATCGATTGAATGTTACATAAAACAGTGAATTTAGGCACGAAGTTGGGTCTGAAATTAGACCCAGAAAGGTATATCAGTCCCACTAGACCCGCTACTCACTTAATGGTTCGGTAACCCATAAGGTAACTGAATCCCTATGGCGTCAGTCTGTCAGGATCTCTTGGATACAGTACTACTTCTCTAACATTGTCTATTCCAATTAACGTGGTCATTAGCCTATCCAGCCCCATGCCCCATCCTGAATGCGGCGGCATGCCCCAGTCAAATGTCTGAAGGTGGTCTGCAAATTGAGCCGGATCCAGCCCTTGCTCTTTTAGCCTCGATTTTATCATCTCCGGATCATGAAGCCTGGTTCCGCCAGATGACAATTCCAGGTATCCGTACTGCAAGTCAAATGATCGTGACAGTTCTGGGTTTTCGTCCTTTTCTCTGATGTAAAACGGCTTTAGCTTCATAGGCCAGTCTGTCAGAAAATAAAATCCTGGATGGTTCTTTCCAACAATTCTAAGATGCGAGTCAAGCAGGTCATCGCCAAACTCTACCTTCTCGCCGACGCTTTTTAGCTCCTCGATTACCTGAGAGTATGTTACTCTTTCAAACGGAAATGACGGGATCTCTATTGTGTGGCCCATCCCTTCCTGCTCTTTTTTGCAGTTTTCCGATGTGTACTTGTAGACTTCGATTACAAGTGACTCCAACACATCCATCACGTCACTGTAATCCATAAACGCGGCTTCGATATCGACACTTGTAAACTCACTAAGGTGCCTTCCGGTGTGGGAATTTTCTGCCCTGTAAAAGCTTGAAATCTCAAAGACCCTTTCTAGCCCTATTGTCATCTGCTCTTTGTACAATTGTGGTGACTGTGCAAGATATGCAGTTCTGCCAAAGTATTCCAGAGAAAACAAGTTTGCCCCCCCTTCACTGGCACTGCCGATAATCTTTGGCGTTGTAATCTCTATGAATTTTTTTTCTGACAATGTTTTTCTAAGCGATGCTAAAACATGATGCCTTAGTTTGAAGATGGATGCAGTCTTTTGGTTTCTCATGTCAAGTGCCCTGTGGTTCAGTCTGGTGTCGATGTTGCTCTCCAGTCTCCCGATTGGGTCCACTGGTAATGGGTGTATTGCTTTTGCAAGCACGTCAATCTCTTCAGCTTTAATCTCAAAATCAAAATCGCGAGCTTTTGTCTCTTGAACTATTCCCCTCACACTTATCACGCTCTGGCGGTTTAGCTCCCCCAGGTTGTCATTTAGATCACCTTTGACAATTATCTGCGATATTCCAGACACGTCCCTTAAAGTGATAAATGTCATCTTTCCAAGCTTTCTTAGGTCCTCTACCCATCCGCCTAGAACAACCTCCTTGCCAATTGTGCCAGAGTCTAATTCTGAAATGTCATGAGTCTTTACAAATGCCAAACCTATTTCACGCTCTTTTGTCCTCAAACTCTATCTCAATGTCAAGGTTTCGGGCATTTTTGACAATCTGGACTACTTTTTGCGTGTCTATTGGGAATCTTGGCGTCCATTTGCCTGAAACAACTGCCTTTGTCTTTTGCACTCCTCCTGGAGCCCATACCGAATTTATGGACAGTATCTTTGTTGGAAAGAACAGATCCTCGATGAATTTCTTGTCATTTTCGTCTGCCTCTACCAGCCATATCTTTGCTTGAAACTGATCTTGTAATAGTCTGTAAAGTGTCCTGCTCTGCCTGATTATCATAATGTCGTTTTTGGCAAGTGATATGATATAATTCCCTTCTATTTCCTTGCATGAAAAAAGCGTGAAACCGTCAATATGCTGATTGATCTTTGCCAGTTGTGCCAGCTTGATTGATGCCTCGACATCTGCTTTTGTGAGACTTCCTGCCTCTACCTTGCCCTCACACTGGGGGCAGAGCACCGCATTTTTTGCATCAAAATTACATATTGGAAGCTTCATCTGAACCGACTTTTTTAATTTCTATTAAAGTTGTTTATATCCCTTAGCGCATGGATTTTCATGATGTGTTGTGGATGATACTTTTTTCAGTTATGTGTGATTTTTGATGACACTATATTCCTCATGTAAACTGAAAAAACCACAACTGATACCACAAGTAGCGTTGCTGCCATGACAAATGAGACTGTATATCCAAAAGATGAGCTGACAAATCCTGAGATCAATGATGCTGAAAATATTCCGATTCCTACCATAAAGCTGTTCACTCCTAGGAACCTTCCCTCAAATCCCTTTGGTATGGCCTTGAAAAATATCACCGAGTTTGAAGTTGAAAATATTGAAAATCCTACTACCATTATGCACGACGCTGCCACGGCAGCCAAAAACGAATAGTCTCCAATTAATATGGGGACCAGCGTTCCGCTCAGCACAATGCCTGCAATTCTTGGCCCATATGAAATCCTCACTGACCTGCTTTCTCCAATCCATGAGACAAGTCTTGGGGTGAGGAAGAAAAAAGCCATCATTACTATGGTCTGAATCAAATACACTGCAAAAATTTGTGAAGTTGAAAATTCATAGTGTTTTAAGAATGGAATTAGTATGGTAAAGAAACTATTGCTTCCAAAATAAAAGAAAAAGTTTGTAAGGTACAACAGTCCAATTTCGTGCTTTATTTTTCCTTTAAAGAGAACCGTGATGTGCTTGAAGTCCTCTAATTTTGGATGCTTTGGAAAATAAATGTGAAAGTGCATTCTGTGGTGCCTCAAAAAATATGTTGCACCATGAATCGATTCTGAAATCGTGTGTCTTTCAAGAAATGAAGATTTTCCAACTAACACACTGGTAAATAATGAAAACAAAGAAAACCCCGCACAGAATAAAAAATAGGGCCTTAGATCAAACATCTGACTCCAAAACATGCCTACTGCAAATGCAGCAAGACTTCCAAACGTGGTAAGATTTGATGTTAACGCAAACATTGCACTCCATCTGTTGTTGGGGTTTGTCTCCATTACCATCATCTGCGTGATTGGATTTTTACCAATGATGAAAAATCCCACAATTGCAGATAGGGCAAATATCGTTGGCAGTTCCATTGCAAAATATAATGCCACTGATGAGGCAGTAACGGCACTAAATGAAATTAAGAGAATCACTCTTTTGATGTGGTATTTGTCAATTATCTTGCCCCAAAAAATCGCGCCCAAGGCAGACCCACAATACTGAACCGCAATTACAATGCCTACATCAGCCACGGTTCCATTCAAAAATAACACGTACAGTGGGATTACTATGTGGAGTCCCTCGATAGTGACACTTGATGGAAAGATGTACCACATCCAAGATTTTGAGACCATTGGTATCAAGACTGGTATTTCATCTTCAATATGATCAAATCATATAACAAATTCTAACAAACTAGTTGAATCTTGCAGTATCTTGAACTCTTGATGCATGTTTCTTGTACTTTTCACTGCAAAACAAAAATGCAACTATACATCTAAGGAATCATGGCTTTGCTGGTTGTCAAAGATCTTTCTTCTCAATACTTTACATCAAAGGGCCCAGTTTACGCAGTTTCAGATGTAGATTTTACCCTTGAGGATGGCAAGTCCATAGGAATTGCAGGTGAGAGCGCGTGCGGCAAAAGCACGCTTGGCTTGTCTGTGATAAGGATGCTTTTGGGCGGCACGTCAACTGGCAAGATTGTCTTTGATGGCACCTCTTTGCTTGATCTGCCTGGATCCAAATTCGACAAAGAGTTCAGGTGGAAAAAAATATCCATGATTTTCCAGGGCGCCATGAACTCCCTTGATCCTGTGTTCACAATTGACGAGCAGTTCAATGAAATCCTAAAGCAGCACAAGTTCCAAGGCAATGCAAGACAGCTAATCTCTGATGCAGTAAAGTCTGTCCACCTTGATGAGGCAGTTCTGAAAAAATACCCTCACGAACTGAGCGGTGGCATGAAACAAAGGGTAGTCATTGCCATGGCATTGCTGCTAAAGCCAAAGTTTGTAATTGCCGACGAGCCAACAACTGCACTTGATGTGCTAATCCAGGCTCAGATTGTGAACCTGCTAAAGGAATTGAAAAAAGACGGCATGTCGTTTATGTTTATCACGCATGACCTGGCGGTTTTATCTGAGATTGCCGATAACATTGGAATCATGTATGGTGGCCAAATGATAGAGTTTGGCTCTTCTCACGAAGTCTACAAAAACCCAAAACATCCTTACACCCAAGGACTATTGCAATCGATTCCAAGGCTGAGGGGCCACCCGCCAATCCACATCAAAGGAAACCCGCCCAGTCTTTTGGAACCTGCAACCCAGTGTCGCTTCATTGAGCGATGCCCGTTGGCAATTGAAAAATGCAAACAGGTTCCACCTGCTATCAAAACCAAAACAGGCTATGTAAGGTGCTGGCTCTACGATGATGAATCTCTAGTTGTTTAGATATTCCTTGTCTATCTTTGAGAGATATATCTCCTGAATCTCTGAAATCTCTCTTTCTGTCGTGTTTCTGCAGATCATCTTTGCATACTTTGCAAATTCAGGATTCGTCCCGTTTCTTTCAAGCTCGTCAATTTTCTCAAATGACTCTCGCTCAAACTCCATCACTGCCCTTAGCTCTCTGCTGATTTCATCTATCTTCATTTTGTGGTAGTTTTTTACTGGTCTTTGATTTATGTCATCAATTATTTTTTGTATCTGCTCAAGATCTTCCACAACATTTCTTTGAAAATCCATATAGAAAAAAGTTAAGATCTTTTTTGATTTTCCTTTTTATGCTCTAGCACATGCTTTAGCCCGTCTGTCATGCTGAGCAGATCCAAATCAATTTTGCAATACGGGCATTTCAAGGTAAGTTATTTGGAGTATTTTTTCACTATTGGCAGGCAAGAGTCGATTATTCTGAGCATCTCTGATCTGATGACCTTCTTGTCAATTGATATCCATACCCGCACCTTGTCTATTGCAAATGAGATTGTCTGAACTTTTTTTCTTTCCTCCCAAACAAATTCTACTTCTCCCAGACTCTTGTCAAAGAATGACTCGAGATCGGTCTTTATTGCAATGTGTGAGAACTGGTGTTGCGTGTTTTTTGCATTAAGCAACGGCTCTAGGTCTGGCCTTCTTCTGTATGCCAAAAGATTGCCCCCCTTGCCTACAACTCCTACAAATCTAATGTATGGGCTAATTGATGCAATGGCATCACAAATAATCTGATACTCTTTTTTTGCCATTTTCTTTTGGTTCAAAAATATGATATTTTAATGATTGTAGTGTCTGACTAGCTAGTTTTGGTCAAGTGATTCTGTCTCTGGTCATATTGTACATGAATTCTGTTTTTGGCAGTACTCTTGTTTGGATGCCTTTTGATTACCATTCAAATTCAATATTTACAACTATAATCACATCTCTAGTGAATTGACACTAGTATCTGGCGTTTGATGATTGTACCAGTACGTTTCAGCCATTCCCTTTCACTGCACATTGGATGCTTTGATAGCTGTCTGTGCAACCATTAATCGTTGTAATGTGATTCTGCAAGTTGAACACAATTAAAATAGCTAAATACCTCAGAGGAATATCATGGGCTTTGTCAGCATAGGTTCAAAATTAATATTTCTTGTACTTGTGATTAGTATAACTTCTATCGCAGTGACCACCGGGCTGGCTTATAATTTTGCTGACACTATAATCAAAGGCAACATAAAAGAATCCCTAAAAGACGAATCTGAGACTCGGGGTCAGACAATCACTTCTATTATTGAATCCAGATTGGACAAACTGCAAACTTTTGCCACAAACAGTGTCTTGCTTGAAACCTTTGATGAAGTGTCTGCATCATTAGATGATGTGACCTTTAACACTTTGCTTGAAGAAAAAATCCCCCTTATTGACAGCGAGGTTCGCTCGTTTCAACTAAACCATCTCGAGGCCGGGCTTAGAGATCTCCAGATAATCAACATGCGTGCAAAGCCCATATTTTCCCTGAACGAAAAAATTGATCCATTTACGTATGTGAGAGGCAGCTACATTGTAGATGCACCAACAGTCGAATTCATTCAAGACAATGCTAAGAACCGCCTCATGAAACTCTCATTACCAATATTCTCTGCCAATGAGCGCCAAGTCGGAGTCTTGATTGCAACTATGGGAAGTTCTGTGTTTGATGATGTGCTGCTAAACAAGTTTGGCCTGCACGAGACCGGCGAAGTGTATCTGGTAAATAAAGACAGGATGATGATCTCTGAATCTCTTTTTGTTGAAAATGCACGCTTTAATCAGCAGGTTGCTACCTTTGCAGTCTCTGAATGCTTTGATCACAACCGAAGCGTCCAAGCCGCAGAATATGCCGACTATCGCGGCGTAGACATATTTGGATACTCTTACTGCAACAAGGATCTGGGATTTGTCTTGTTGACCGAAGTCGACGAGTCCTCCATTCTGGAGCCTATTTCAGAACTGCAAAACAGGATTCTTGTTGTGGGCTTGATCCTCATGATTATTGCCACTGTAATCACGTTCATACTCTCAAAAAGGATCTCCTCTCCCATTCTCAAACTGCGCGATGCCGCTCAAAAACTCTCATCTGGCAACTTTGATGTGAGAACAAACATCCGGACCGGCGATGAAATTGAGCATCTGTCTGCATCCTTTGATGACATGGCAAAGACATTGCAAGAAACAATCTCTGCAATAGGCAAACGAGAAAACATCATACGACAGCAAGAAGATATCTTGCTAAAATTCTTTGAAGAAAAGCAGAGCAGCTATGTCTGCTTGGTTGATCTTGTGGGCTCTGTACGATTAACTGCATCACTTGACCTGAATGCAAAAAAACAATACAGCAAAATCTTTACAGACGCCGTTGTTCCTGTCATAAAAAAACATCATGGTATTTCAATTAAGATAATAGATGATGCAATACTGTTTTACTTTCCAACATCTGTGGAAAGCAATGACGCCATCAAAAACATGCTAAACTGTTGTCTGGAAATATCGCAACTAGATGAGGCTCTTAATGCAAAAACAACCTCTGAGAATCTACCCGGAATGGCATACAGAATCAGCTCCGCATATGGCACAATCAACGTAGCAAAAACATCTGATTCTCTGATTCAGGATATTTTTGGCGAGCCGGTAAACACCTGCTTTAAAATAAACCAATACGCTCTTCCAAACACCGTAGTTGTCGACAAGTCCGTATATGATAAAGCAAAGGATCTAGACTTTAAATTCACCAAGATAGATCAGAGCATTGTCAAGAACCTGGAATATGACATTTTCATCGTTTCTAGAAACTCATAGTTCTTTTTTTGAACATGTCCTATACATCTGCAAAAATTATGACCTCGTGACATGGTTTCTGTTAAATAAAGCCTGTTAGTTGTGGGAATTGTGGATTTTACTGACATCTTCCCCTTTGCACCCGAGGTGGGCTATCTCGGTCTGGGGCTTGTCAATTTTTTTGGCTCTCTAATCCCGTTTGTCCCGCTACCTGGTTTTCTTTTGCTTGCAACAATGTCTGTAGGCAATCAGTTTGACCTGCACATTTTGGCGCTGCTGTCTGCAATAACTGCGACCGTTGCAAAACAGATAATCTTTTACGTCAGCTATGGTGGCAGGCGCATAATTAACGAAAAAACCAGAAAGCGAATGAGACCGTTTGAGCGCCTTGTAAAACGATATGGCGCGGCTGCCGCATTTTTTGCAGCTGCCACTCCTATACCTGATGATCTGGTTTATGTCCCACTGGGGCTGGCAAAGTACAACCCAAAAAGATTTTTCATCGCGACTCTTACTGGCAAAATCGTCCTAAGCTATGCAATTGTCCTGGTGTCCCACCATCTTGGCATCTCGCTTGTTGAGCCGTTTCTTGAGAATGTGGAGGACACCACCCCTGTGTATGTGGGAATAATTGTCTTTGGCGCGATAATGACCTCCGTGGTTGTCTTGATGCTAAGGCTGGACTGGCAAAAAATACTGGGCAGGTTTGCGCCTTGGACTCTTGATGAGAACAACAATGACTAGACCCTGATCTTAAAGTTCCACAGCTTTTCTGTTGCCTCTTTTATCCCTATTCTTGGATTTGCGCTAAACTTTTTGACACTGATGCCCTCTGTGATGAACAGACTTCCTCTCTTTGTAAGGTCTGTTCCGTACTGCTCCTTTGTAATCTGAAGTGCCTGGGCTAGTTTTGCAGGACCGTTTGCCAAGTTTCTCAGATCATTTGCCTTTCTGTTCTTTTTCATAACCTCGATGCCGTTGATGGGCTTGATTGCCCTGATCAGTACTGCGCCTGCATCATGTCTTGAATTTCTTGCAACCACGTTAAAGCAATAATGCATTCCATATGTAAAATAGACATATGCCCTTCCCACCTCCCCAAACATTGCCTTGTTTCTTTCTGTTATTCTCCTGTGTGCATGGCTTGCAGGATCGTCTTTGTGTCTGTAAGCTTCAGTCTCTACAATTATTCCTGATACTTCCTGGCCACCGATTACTCGTGTTATTTTTTTCCCAAGCAGGTTCTTTGCGGCAACTACTGTATCTTGCAAATAAAACTCTCTAGGAATCGTACTCAATGTCTATCTTTACCTGTCTGTTGTTTTTTAGCTCCTTTACGGTCTCAAACAGCTTTGCAATGTCTGATTCTAACACCCCGATTAATTCTTGATTGTAAATTGTTGCTGCTGGGTGTACTGTCAAAAAGTAAATTTGGTTGTCTTTTCTCACTATCTTTCCCCTGAATTTTGTAATCTCTGCCCCTCCCAAAACTGAGTTAAATGCTGTATTGCCCAAAACGCATATCACTTTTGGTTTTATGATTGAGATTTCTTTTTGCAAGTATTCCTTGCATGTATCCCTTTCTACAACGCTTGGAACCCTGTTGTTTGGAGGCCTGCACTTTACAACATTTGTAATGTATACTGAATCCCTGTCGATTCCTGCACTCTCCAATGCATGATCCAGCCTCTTTCCTGCAACCCCTACAAACGGCTCTCCTCTCTGATCCTCGTTTCTTCCCGGAGCCTCTCCAACAAAAATCACATCTGACTGAAAGTTGCCCTTTCCAGGAACTGCGTTTGTCCTGGTCTTGCACAGATCACAGTTTGTACATTCAACTACGTTTTGCCGTATTGCCTCTAGTTCTACATCCATCCTAACTCACACTCTTTACCGTTGCAATTCCTCTAATTGATGGCCCTCCATTGCCCATTATCATTGACTGCATCGGGTCTCCCTTTCCACAGTTTGTAATCGGCCTTACCGCAAAATCCTTCCCGCAAGCGTCAATTGACTTGAAGAATTCAGGAGCGGTTCCCATCACTATGACGTCTCTTAGCAGGTCTGTAATCTCACCATTCTCAATTTTTTGTGCATATTGGCATGAAATGCTCCAGTTGTATCTTTTCATGTCAATTGATGGTATTTTCATGTTTGATACAAAATACCCATTTTTTACATCCTTTATCATCTCTTCTTGTTCCCAATCTCCTTTTTGTATGCATGTGCAAGCCATTCGTATGAGTGGCATGAACATGTAGCTTGTCGCCCTCATGTTTCCAGTCGGCTCTTTGCCAAAAACCTGAGCTGTCTCTCTGTTTTGCATGTGGTTTTTCAAAATCCCGTTTTCGACAAGATTTGTTCTCTTGGTCTTCACTCCTTCGTCATCGTAATGGTACCATCCAAGGCTGTGGCTGATTGTGGGATCATCAAACACGTTTAGATTCTCTGAGCCTATTTCCTCTCCTAATTTTCCGCTCCACCAAGCTCCTCCTGCCCATGCCATCTCTTTTCCCAAAACCCTGTCTGCCTCTGATGGATGGCCAAGAATCTCATGTGTAAGCAGTGCGACAAAGTCCGGATTCATCACTACGACTCCCCTCTCTTCCTTTGCTGGCTTTGCGTCAATCAGCTCTGATGCTTTTTCTGAAATCTTCCTTGCACTGTTTTGTGCGGTGTCATTTTGAATGATCTGTTCCATGCCTCCTCTTCCGCCCTCTGTGATGTTGACTGACTGGGTTTTTCCAGATTTGTGGGCAGTTGCAATCATCTCTATTATGACATCTGTATGATTTTGTAAAATCTCAGTTCCCTCGCTGCTTTTAAAATATTTGGAGTTTTCTGAAAACCACGGGTTTACGACAGACTTTGTTATTCGGGGATTCTCTGAGATAATCCTGTCGCATTCCAGCCCTGCTTTTATCATCTCCTCAATGTCTGGTTTTCTCAACACTGGTAGATCTTTTCTTGTCTTGGTTGTCGGAATCGGACACATCTCAACTCTTTGCTTGTTTTTTGATGTATAGTCTGAGCTTCTCAGTGCGCTGTCAATCCTGCTTCTTATCTGCTCAAACGAGTCTGGGTTTGTGATGGAGACAAATCCCCACGCTCCGTTTTTTAAGATTCTTATCCCTAGCCCGCTGTCTGACTTTTCTCGTATGTGTTCCACCTGCCCGTTCTCTATTTGGGCTGACTTTTTGTTTTGAATCTCTGCTCTTGCGTCGCAGTACTGTGCGCCTGAATCCTGACAGTATGATATTGCCCTGCATGCAATTTCTTGTAGAAAAGAATCCATGAAAGATGATTGGTTATGGTGTTCCTAAATCTTTAGTGGTTTGAGATTGCAGGCATTGTAAAGTAATACTCGTCCTCAAACTCATAGTCAAATTCGCCCTTTTTGCGTAAATGCTCAAAATACGAGGCACAGTTTGCATAAAACTCGTGATTTTTGTGACTATCTGCATCCATGTAACACCCTTGAAAAAACCCCATTTTTTCAAGAGAGTGAGTGAATTTAGTTAAGAAAGTTTGTTTTCTTTAAGCAATTCCTATTGGAGACTTTGTTGCAGTGTTTTTTGGCAGTGTGAATGAAAACTCTGCGCCTTGATTTGAATTGCTTTTGACTGTGATTTTTCCGCCATGGTTCTCGACAATTCCTTTGCATATTGCCAGTCCTAGCCCGCTGCCCCCCTTCTCCCTTGTCAGTGACGCATCCACCTGGTAGAATTTCTTAAACAAGTCCCTTTGCTTCTCAATTGGAATTCCAACACCGTTGTCTTTTACTGTGATCTTGACTTGGTCGCCCACATCTTCCATTGTGACTTTGATCTTGCCTTGTTTTTGAACAATGGCATTTATGCTGTTCTTAATTAGGTTGGATACTACTTGCTTGATTCTCTCTGGATCATGGTTGACTATGGCATCATGCATATGCGTCTCTATCTCGATGTTGTTTTCAGCAGCATATGGCCTCAACAATTCCACCGTGTTTGTGATTGTGTTTTTGATGTTGGTGTTTTCCATTTTCATTCTAAGCTGACCCAGCTCTAATTTCTGCGCGTCAAGCAGATCAGATATCATTGAAAGAAGCGTCTCTGAGCTTGCTTTTATGATGCTTATTCGCTCTTTTTGCTTCGGGGTCAGTTTTCCCAAATGCTCGCTAAGCAAAATATCTGCATATCCCTGTATTGGCACCAACGGCGTCTTTAACTCGTGTGTGATCATTGCAAGAAATTCATCTTTTGCAATGTCTGTCCTTTTTGATTCCTCTTCTTTTTGTTTAATTGTATCTGACATTGTGTTGAATGTGTCTATTAGCTCTCCCATCTCATCTGATGCATTGTACTGTATTTTTTCACCATAAATCCCCTCTTTGATTTTTGATAGTGCGTTTGTGATCTTCTCAAGGGGTGAAAATGACTGCCTGATCACAAAAAACACGATGATAAATACTGCGATATTGACTACTAGCAAAACCTGGATGATAATCTGGTCTGCGTTTCCCTGCGCCCTTATCTGTCTGTCCCACGATTCTAGCATGCTGTCTATGTCCTCATATAAAATTAATTTCTTGTAATTCATGTTCTCTTTTGCCACGTTGTATTCTGGTGACAAAAGCGCCCTTTCTTCCAAGATACTGATTCTTGCCTGCATTGCCTCCCATAGCGGGTCTATCTGTCGTAATGCCTCGGAGTTTTGTCGTGGCAGTGGAATCAGCTCCTCGTGCTCCTCTCCTACGCTTTCTACATCTAGATTGCTGGTGGGAATCTGCAGTAGTTTTTTAATTGCTATGTCGAATTTCAATCGCTCAATTTTGAGCTTTTCTTGTATGTTCTCTTCCTCTCCTATTGAAATCAAAAGTATTTGCTGGCTCAATGATTTTGCATGCGTTACAAGATCTGTTGCTATTTGTTTGTGTCTGTTGTAGTCTCTGTCAAGACTGTCTACCTCTTTTTGTAACTTGTCTGCAAGTAAAATCAGTTCGCTGTTTTTTTCTAACAAGTAGTTAAGCGCGTTTGTTGCCTCCATGTCAAAAACAGAAGTATTTTCAACCTGAACCGCTGCTTGTTTGTATTCTTCCCATGATGATACGACTCTCTGAAAATCTGGCGAGATTTGCGGCGGAACCTTTTCAACGGGCAGCTCGTTTATCTTCCCTCCTGTCTTGAGCGTGTTTATTGAATACTGGATTTGGTTGATCTCGTCTTCAAGCTTTGGCCTTTCATCCTCGTTCCCACTTGCTATTGCTGCTGCTAGTCCCGAGATGGCCTCGGCCTTTACCTTGATGTCTCCTGCTTTGATAATGGAATATGATTGGCTTTCCTCCGCATTTTGATTTTCATAAAGTAGTACTAAATTGATTATGGCTGCAGCAACAAGCACACCGATTAACAGGTATGTCTTACTGACTATTTTCATACATTGTTCCACTCCCCATAGAGTATAAAAATAATAGTGAATTTTCTTTAATTGATTCTGATGTCTGATGAATTTATCAAATTGGCAACGCAGGAAATCAACCAAGAGATTTCAGGCATCTCTGACATTTTGAGCTCGTGCAAAAACAATGATGAAGTAATCAAACAAGCAACTCCAATAGAAAGACACGTGCATAAAATCAAAGGCTTGGCCCCAATGATGGGACAAGAGGGTCTTGGTGAATTGGCATCTGAGTTGGATTTTGTATTAAAGAAAATCATTGGCGGCAAGAACATACAGTTCTTTGACGAAATGTCTGCAAGCGTGGATGCCATGAAACTCTCCATGGTTTCGTCAGATTATGACCTTAGTGAAATGAAAAAACGCATTAGGGCAATCTCTGTCCACCTTCACTGATGAATATTTTTAAATTTACAAATGACTGGAACACTCCATGGCCGATATCCTGATTGCTGATGATTCTGATGCCATACGACTCGTCTTGAAGGACATCTTGTCAATTGGCGAACACAATATTGTTGGTGAAGCAATCGATGGGGCAGAAGCAATTGAAAAGTTTTTTCAATTAAACCCTGATCTGATGCTTTTGGATTTGGCAATGCCAAAAAAAGATGGCTTGACTGTGGTAAAGGAGGTCATTGCCTCTAAACCAAACGCAAAAATTATTCTTGTGACTGCAAGCGATGATCAAAAAATAATCGGACAATGCATGGATGCCGGCGCACTTGCATATATCTCCAAACCTTTTGACTTTAACAATGTATTAAAATCCATCAACGATATCTTGGCAAAGTAATTTAGTCCCTTTATCTGAATTAATAGTGTTAAAATTTGTCAAAGATTGTAGTTGATACCAGTGTGATTATTAATGGCCAGTTAATAACTCAGATAGAGTCTGGCAATATCCAAAATTGTGAAATTGTGATCCCGCAGGCCGTGTTTGATGAATTACAGTCCCAGGCATCTCAGAAAAAAGAACATGGATTTGTTGGCTTGGAAGAAATAAAAAAACTCAAAGACATCTCTAGTAATTTTGGGTTACAAATTTCGATCAAAGGGGAGCACCCGACTTCTGATGATGTCAGGATGGCTAACCGTGGCAGAATTGATGCCATAATCAAAGATGCTGCAAAACAAAATCAAGCGACTCTGTACACATCAGATCAAGTCCAGCATCTTGTTGCACAGGCTGAAGGCGTAGAATCTGTCTTCATAAAGCCTGTACCCAAGACAACCCAACTGGAGTTTTTGAAGTTTTTTGATTCAGAGACTATGAGTGTACATCTAAAAGAGAACCTGTGCCCGATGGGTAAAAAGGGAAAGCCTGGATCATTTACTCTTACCAAACTGTCTGATGAAGTCTTATCAAAAGAGCATCTAGAGTTTATGGCGAGTCAGATTTTAGAGTCTGCAAAAATTTCTGATTCAAGCACAATTGAAATTTCAAAGACAGGCGCATCAGTTGTCCAGCATGATGACTATAGAATTGCAATTACGCGCCCTCCCTTCTCAGAGGCATTTGAGATTACCATTGTGCATCCAATAGTTAGATTGTCACTTGATGACTATGATATTTCCGAAGCTCTGATGAAGCGCTTTTCTGATAGGGCCGAAGGGATTTTGATTTCTGGCGCACCTGGATCCGGAAAGAGCACCCTTGCATCAGGGCTGGCAAATTTTTACCATAACACTGGAAAAATCGTAAAGACGTTTGAATCTCCACGGGACCTGCAAGTCGATCCTGGGATTACCCAGTATACAAAACTTGATGGCAGTTTTGATAATACTGCTGATATCTTGCTGCTTGTAAGACCTGACTATACAATATTTGATGAGGTACGACGCAGGGAGGATTTTAGGACATTTGCAGATCTTAGATTGACCGGCGTCGGGATGGTTGGAGTCGTCCATGCAAACTCCCCTCTTGATGCGATTCAGAGGTTTATCGGTAAAATAGAACTTGGAATAATACCAAACGTGCTTGACACTGTTGTTTTTGTAAAAGACGGGCAAATTGAGAAAGTGTATGATCTGGAACTAAAAGTAAAGGTACCAACTGGAATGACCGAGTCTGATCTGGCACGACCTGTTATCGAAATCAGAAATTTTGCCGATAACGTGCTGGAGCATGAAATCTACACATTTGGCGAAGAAAACGTCATAGTTCCTGTTGCAAAACGAGTTCAGAAAGTGGGTATTGAAAAACTTGCCGAAGATAAAATCCGGGACACTTTCAAAAGATATGATCCGCGTGCCGAAGTCCAGATTCTATCTGAAAACCGTGCTCGTGTGATGGTTGACAAATCTTCAATTCCATCCATTATTGGACGTGGGGGCTCTAACATCAGCGACATTGAAAAACAACTCAATATCCACATTGATGTGGAAGAAAAAAGTGATTCTGCCAAACCCGTATCTGGAGACTTGCCATTTACTTTTTCAGAATCAAAAATTGCACTAATCCTCGGTGTCAGCAGGGAATACACTGGCATGCATGCTGATATCTATGTCAATGACAAGTATGTTACATCAACACGGATTGGCAAAAAAGGACAAATTAAAATCCCAAAACGCTCTGATGTTGCAAGAACTCTGATGCAATCGGCTTCCTCCCAAAACGACATCCGAATACTTCTCAAAGATTTTTGAAATTATCTAGTATTTTTGGATTTGATTTTAGAAACGTGATGAATTTTCTTAGCTGTTTTATTGTTTTTACATTCAGATGATGTTCAATCCCCTCAATGTCCTGGTTTGCAGTCTCATCACTAATACCTAATATCTCAAAAAATTCAAGTAATATGCTGTGCTTCTGGCGAATGCCTTCTGCCACCTGCGCTCCTTTGGCTGTTAGGTTTATCCCGTGATATTTCTCATACTCTAAAAACCCATTCTCATCAAGCCTCTTTAGCATCTTTGTAACGCTTGGTGCACTCACGTTCATGTATCTGGATATGTCAAGCGTCGTGGCGTACCCTTTTAGTTCTACCAACTCTGAAATTATCTCTAAATAGTCCTCCATTCTTGCACTGGATCCGCCCTTTTCTAATTTGTGGGCCGCCTTTATCGATTCGAGTCTTTTTGAGTTTTTGTTCTTCAATACTTCTTTGTAACTAACTTAATCTACTATAATTGAGTGTCTTTTTTGTTTTGGCAGTGGTTATTCTTTGTTGACTTGAGAGTGATGTAACTTGATCTTTGATTTTTATCTAATTTTTTGTACACCTTAATTGGCATGGTAGACCCCCTAAAGGCAAGACTAGACAAAATACGCAATATTTCTGGCTCTGCTAAAAGAAGAGCCTCACTGTACTCTGATATTGCAAAAATCGACCACACGCATACCTCCACATCCCTTAGGGCATTAGAAAAAGCACCTGCCCCCGGCAAAAAGCTCCAGAAAGTAGGATTCATCATGTTCTGGATTCCAGAACCAACAGGCGTGACTATGGCAATTGGTGCCCCGATGATTGTAGCCGGACGATATCTTGAAAAAAAGTACAACAGTGCAACCATTCATGATATAGGCCATGAAACCAAAAACCACATTGCAACCCTTAGTGACTTTAAAAACTCGGTAATGTGACGGCTTTACGACCAAGCGATGCTCTAGTTTTTAAAAAGGAACACTGCCACTAGTTTTGCATGGCAACACGAACTCAAATACTGATTCCAATTAGTGTGGCAGCAGTAATAATTGGAGTTGTCGGCTTGTTGTCTATTCCAAGTGACAGCAAGCTAGAATCAGTTGAATTTCCAAGAGGCACCATCAAAGTGGACAATGTTCCATTGCAGGTACAGGTTGCAGACACTGAACCCAGGCGGATTAGGGGTCTGATGTTTCAGGATCAGCTGCCTTATGATCAAGGGATGATTTTTGTTTTTGACGAGCCCGGCTTGTATTCCCTGTGGATGCTTAACATGCAATTTTCACTAGATATGATCTGGTTTGATCCCCAAGGAAACGTGGTTCATCTGGAAAAAAATGTGCCTCCATGCAAAACGGCACTTGAAACAATGACCTGCCAAAGCATAATCCCTGAAGGAAATGCAATGTATATCCTGGAAGTGACCTCTGGGTTTATTGACAAATACAACATCACAAAAGACTCTAAACTTGAAATCATCTCAATCTGATTGCAAAGGCTTATCTTTTGATTAAAAACTAGTCCTCATACTGCGATGAAGAAAAAACCCTTACTGATTTCTGGCATTGTGTTTTTGGTTGTTGTTTTTGTTGTTCTGAACTATTCAGAAACCTCAAAGCCCAGAACTGGGATTGATTTTACATATACTGATTTACAAACAATCAAAACAATGCTGAACTCAAAAAACATCTTTGTGTCTTCTCCGACCATGATCTCTGATGATACTGTCAATCAGTATTGCATGTATTTTGATGATCAAAACAACCAGCAGATCATGAGTACTTGTCTTACCACATCTGTTACTGACATCAATGGGAATCCCTTGGGAAACATCAACATTGGAGGGGATCCCCAAAACGCACTCATGGCAGTTGCCCTGCTTGAATCCGCACCACTGCTGGACTCTAAATTCGATATGATGGAGTCTGTTTTTGAAGCAATGATTTCTGCCCTTGTCTGTGACTGTTGGGATGAGAAACATCCTGGCGGATTTGTATCGGTAAATCATTGGATGCAGGCTGCCAAAGAACACCATGTGGATTCTGGCAGAGATTCCACAAAATCAAGAATCTCCGGGCTGGCAGAAAAAGAGATAGTGTTAGAGATAACCAAAACGCGTGATTCCTATCTGTGGACTCTGATCATAATCAAGTAGTTTGATTATATACTGCCGAATTCTCTGATTGGCATTACAATGATTGATCAACTCTGGCTAATTCCACTGGGCTTTGCAGCTGGCATTTTAGGATCTATGATTGGCCTTGGTGGCGGAATAATCGTAGTTCCAGTGCTGACGTTTTTTGGATTCCCTCCTACGCTTGCTGCAAGTAATAGCCTATTTGCCGCGTTAAGCAACGCGGTTGCTTCTACTTTGTCTTACTCTAGACAAAAACGCGTGGATTTTTCACTAGGCCTGAAATTGGGGTTGTTGTGCATTCCGGGCACTGTTTTGGGAGCATACGTTTCCAGTGATGTGACTCCTGGAATTTTTAAAATGCTGTTTGGTCTTGTCTTGATTTCTTCTGCGGTTTACATTTTTTTGAGAAAAAAAATTGAAACCAAACAAAAAGTGATGACAAACCAAATAATGATTTTTGTAATCGGTGCTAGCTTTTTTGCAGGAATCATCTCTTCTTTTTTTGGAATAGGTGGCGGAATTATTTTCGTACCTTTGATGGTAGTAGGAATTGGCATGACTATGAAAAAGGCTGCTCCTACATCCCAATTCATTTTGTTGTTTGCATCACTGTCTGGCGTAATAGTCCATAGCATGCTTGGGCACCCTGATTTCCTTCAATCCGGATTGCTGGCAAGCGGATCTTTTGTTGGCGGATTGGTTGGAGCAAGACTGTCCCTTGACATCAGAGAGCGTTACTTGCAAATTTTAGTGTCTGTCATAATCATAGCTGGCGCGGCCAAACTCTTTTTTGACTCCGTCGCAAATGGGATGTTTGCCGGCGGGTAATTGCTGCCCGGAGATGCTGATTTTTACGGCAGAGTGCTGGTACTTGAACTATTTCTGTGTTTTTTAGTTATCTTGGAGGTTCTTTTTTGATTCTGTACAGATTTTTTTTCGAAATTACTATTGACTCGCCTTCTTGATTTGTCCCTTCATAGTCGATGGCAATCTTCCCGTATTCCTCGTCAATTTCCTCCTTTCCTGAAACTGTAAACCTTAACTTCAACACCTCGTCTGTATGCAGCGGTCTTAGAAACCGCGTGTTTCTGTTTTTCCACGCTGCATCCCCGTCTGTTCCGATGAGTATTATGTGGTTTCCATAAATCTGACTCAGTCTGGTAAACTCTCCTTCCATTCTTGACAGTATTGCTCTGCCAGAAACAATCTTCTGTTTGTCTTTTCCCCTGTTTTCTAAAAATGCATTTTTTACCCTGGAAAAATTCAGATACTCGTCTAATTCTTTGTCTGAAATACTGCACGTTGAAAAAAATTGATCTCCTACTCTTAGCTCGGAAAATTTTTTCATTCCTATCTTAATTCATCAACACAAAATGTAACTTCTGATGAGGAAGTTGCATTTTCTGAAACAAGAAAATTAAATGCTTGGGCGATTCTCTCGTTGCTTGATTCTGTTCCTGCAACCGAGCCCGGGAAAATCGTGAATATTCTGATGTTTGAATTTAGAACATCGCTTAATTCTTGGTTGACAGTTGTAGTAAACGGTCTCAGTGCGCCTCTAAACACCTCGACTTGGGCTCTTTGCGTGCCTGTAACCTTTTTGCCTGATGGTAAATCCGGACCTATGATCATCATTGCCCCCTTTGCCCCTTTGTACAGTCTGGGGTCTTTACTTCCGCCTGGGACAAACTGCTCCAGTGTTCTTTGAGCTACGGTAGCCGGTGTGATGATGAACTTTTCAACCAACTCTTCCCATTCTGCCCTTGACAATTCTACTATTTTTGAAACATCGGGCATCTTTCCTGTTATGTGAATTACGCCCAAGATATCTCCAATGTTTGTCTTGGCAGTGTTTAGCCACCTCTGCACTTCTTCTGGATTCCTTATGTTGATTGTGTGGGAATGAAACTTGCTGCTGATGTACTCTTGCAGTTCCTTTGGTGTTGATTCTGAAATAAAGCATGCAACCTTGCCGCCGTTTTTCTCAACATGTTTGGCTAGAAATTCGACTCTTTCTGCATCTGTCTTGTCTGTGGCATCAATTGTGAACACAACTGCTTTTCCAGCAAAGTCTGGCTGATGGACGCCAGGCGTCATCGTTCCTATGTGGGGCTTGACCGGATAAAATACCCTGTCTCCTGGGATGACCTTGCCGTTGATGATTTTTGCAATTTCATCATCACACAAATTCAAAACAGATTCAGCAACCTGTGTCTGTGAAAGAAACTCTTGGTTTGCAATCATATGTGATGTGTTGTTCTGAACCTTTTCTGCTATGTTTTGAATTTTGTTTAATAGATTTGTAAATGTCTGAGTTACTTTTTGAACATCTCTTCTGCCCGCCAACTTTTTTGCAGCAGCCAAAATTCCATCTTTTACTGTGTTGTCATCTTCGCCCAATAACGGCAATAGTTCCTTGTTTGCAGCATCCACCTCTTCTGGTGAGAGATCTTCAAACCCTCCGACTCTCATAAACTCGGCTGCAGCTTTTGGGTATACTGTTTTGTAAATCCTATCTGAATGCACTGGTCCTGGATTTGTTGCAATGGATATTATTCCCTTGTCTGTCAGCTCCCATGACATTAATTCTGCCAGTCTGTTTTTTGCTCCCTGGGCTGCAGTGTATGGACTTCTAAACCTATACGGCCTTTGCTCCAGTGGTCTTTCTTCGGTAAAGAATGTGGAGATTGTAATTATCTTTCCTCCCGCTTTCATTATTTTGAGAGCTTGAACTGAACCCCAAAACGTGCCTGTAAGGTGAATTCCAACCGTACTCTTAAACTCATCAAGGGGAGCATTAGCAAAACATGTGACAGGTCCTGAGACTCCTGCATTATTAATCACATAATCTACAGTGGTGTTTTCGCCTTTTAGCTCATTGAACATTTCTGTCATTCCTGCTTCATCACTCACGTCGACACCTGAGAAAATTTTTACTGATGCCCCACTGTTGACGCTGGAAATAATTTCATTTAGCATTTTGGCAGTCTCTTCTAGCGGCTCACGTCTTCTGCCAAGAATTATCACGCTTGCGCCGTTTTCAACAAATTTTTTGGCTATTGCTTGACCGATTCCAGTTCCACTTCCTGTAACAAGGGCAACCTTATTTTGAAATTTTAACATGGACAAACCTTCCAATCATTTGTAATATTTAATTGGATTGATCCTTGAAGATATTTCTTGATATCTTTATTTGTGGGTAGGATTCACTATTTTTTATGCATGATGCAGAGTCTGATACTTTTGTCTTAAAATCATGGCCTGAAAAATATAGAGATATGCTAAATGAGATCGGCGTTGATTCCACCGCAAAAGAAATTGGCTCAGACGATGTTGAAAAAGGTGATTATTACAGTAGATATTTTGCTCATACCGCCAGAATGATTACAAATAGAGGGTGTCTAGATGTGAAAAATTCTAACATTGATGTCATCCAAATAATTCAAAAGGGATAAGCCATGCAAGACCCGAATCCACTTCCATGGGGCGCATTAGATAGATTCCAAGCTCATTTTATCGTGAAAAAGGATGTCGGTCAGCGAGTCGTAAATTATGTGGCAAGAACCAAACTTACAACAAAAGGGCATTTTGCGTCAAAGACTGTCGTCAAAGTTGAATGGGATGGCAGTGGTAGTCTTGCAACATTGCTCAATCAGGATACAGAACTCAATGAGATGATTGCAAAACAATCAGTTCATGATGCGACTATTTACGTAGAGCCAACTGATGGTGCAATCAGAATAAGAAACAAGTGGAAAAACCACATTGACTTTGGTATTACAAAAGAACTCTTTGAAATCTATGACCGCATTGCAGGCCACATAAAAAAAGCCTAGGCTTTCCACCAGTCCAAAGCTAGAAAGTCTACCTTGTCTTTTCCCTTTGGGATTGCCAGAATGAATTGCTTTCTTACAGTTGTGGCCAGTCTTCCAGCTAGTACAACTCCTGTGGACGTGATGAAATCACTTCTACTGTATACCTGAATTAGATATGGTGCGTGATCAATTCCTGGGCCCTGTTCATACACTGCAAAGTCGCAGCCAAACTTTATCCCTGGATTTATGATGTATCCCTTGTCTCTGAAATTTTTGTACACCAAATATTTTTTATCAAAATCATGATATTCCTTTTTGCAAATCTCAATCATGTCTTTGACAGTAATCTTCTGTTTTGATTTGTAAATTGATATTTTTTTGTTTTCCAGCAGGTATAGGCCTTCTATGAGATCCAAAATGAGTGGAACATTGATTTCGTCTGGCTTTGGCTTTGGGATTCCTATTGGTTTTCCATAATATCCCTGACTGAAAAGTTTGCGTGAATCTTCGATATTCCAAACAATTATCCTGTTTTCTATCAGCTCACTTTTCATGATTGCCTCACCCTTTCTTTGTATATGAATTCTATACTTGCAAATTAAAAGTAAAAATGTGATGGGGTAAAGATCTAGAGGCTTAATGCCAATAAGATGAATGAATCTGAAACTCTTTGGCACTTGTCTGCCATCTCTTCGATTCCTTCAACAACGTCTTTCATCAATAGTAGTTCTTTGGTGTTTGTGACCTCGTTTAGAAGTTTCATTGTTGCCTGTCTGTATTTGATATCTATCTCTCGTTCTATTGTCTGTGTTTCCTGAGCCAATTCAATTGCGTTTGCGGTGTTTGTGTTAAGACTGCGAATTATTTCATTTAGCTTGTAAACTTGATCGACTACCAGCTCTATCAATTTTGTTATGTCTCCTTCAATCTTTGCACTCTTTAGTGTGGCTGGTTTCACATTGGAAAGTTTGAATGATATTCCTGTGATATAGCCTGCAATCTCATCCATGGTATATGCCGTGTTGAGGAGGTTTTCTCTATTCATGATCAAGCCACCTACATCGGCTACTTCCCTTGTGATCTTTCGTCTTAGGTTTTCCACCTCTTCTTCTATGGTTGAAATCTGCTCCAGTGCATTCTTGATGCCTGTCTTGTCTTTTTTCATCATGAGGTCTGGCAGTGTGGCAAGTTCTCTTGCGGCGTTTAGGATTCTGTTGATTTCGTCTTGTAAAACTGCTATAGCCTTTCTTTTTGCTTGAACTTCAAGCTCTCCGCTATACATTTCTGAATTTCAAAATGCGCTCAGGTAATTTAAATCCTCTATGATTTCGTGGTTTTTTTGTGCATAAACTAGATCAAATTTTTGTCATGAGCCACTTTCCTCTGCCCTTTAAACAGCGTCAGCACCTCCTCATTTGTTGAAGCGTCCTCAGCTGCTTTTTCTACTCTGATCTTTCCGGTGAATTTTGGAAACCGTAGTGCCAGCCCTGTGTCCTTTCTTATGGTGTCTCTTGCTGCCTTGTGAATTGGGCTGAGGGTGATTTCAGATGCAACAACTTCTATGACAAGTTCTGGCTCAAACCATACATCAGCTTCCATCTCGCTGTCTATTCTTGGGTTTTTCTTTATCGTCACTTTGTCAGATAGAATCTGATACAACTGATCCAAATCTTCATCTGTAAACCCAGTTCCCACTTTGCATATGCTTGTGAACGTGTCTTGATCATCATCATATGATGCAAGAAGCAACGTGCCGTACCTTCCTGTCCTTCTCCCTTTCCCAAAAAACGCCCCGATGACTACTAGATCCAAGCTGTCTCCCAGCTCGTTTCTGTACTCTCTTTTCAGTTTCAACCAATAATTTCCCCTCGAGCCTGCTTGGTATGGCTTGTCTAGCATCTTTAGCATTAATCCCTCGCATCCTGAATTGATGCTGTTTTCCAAAAACTCCTCAATCTCGTTTTTGTTTGTAACTATGCTCATTGGCACGTGTTTTGCATATTCGTCTTCTTTGACAATCTTTTCTAACAGGCTTCTTCTTTCCTCGTACGCCAAGTCCAAACAGCTTTTGCCGTTGTAGTACAGTACATCAAAAAAGTTTACTGTAATTGGATATTTTGATACTGCTTTTTCAATCTTGTATTTCCTTCTTCTGTGCATCAACTCTTGAAATGGTAAAAACTCTCCAGTGTTCTCATTTATCGCAACTGCTTCTGCTTCTAAAATTACTTTGTCTGCTTGGATTGATTTTGGAATTTTTTCTATGATGTCAGGATAGTAACTTGAAATATTTTCCAAACTTCTGGAAAACAAAACGACTCTTTCTCCTTCTACGTGCAGTTGGACTCTCTCTCCATCTAGTTTGTATTCTGCCGCAAATCTGTCCCCCATTTTTTCTACAGCTTCTTCTTCGCTTTTCACTCTGTCTGCAAGCATTGGTCTGATTGGATTAAACAGGTTGATTTCGAATTTTTCTGCCCCTTCTATTCCTTTGTTGGCAACAATCTCTGCAACCTTGCCCAAATCACTTGAAACATTGTATGCGTGCTCCAAGACTTTTCGATTTTCTTTGTTTCCAGTAAATGCAACTGCAAGTGCATCCATCACTGTATTTTCCGCGATTCCCAACCTTAGCGTTCCAAGAAGAATTTTCAGAATAAAACTTGCCTCTACCGGTGTCGCATCGTTTAGTAGGCTTGAAATGTATTTCATCTTCATGTCTTGTGAGCGAGAGCCTTCCAGCTTTGCGATTTTGTAAAGTGTTTCGTATACTCTTTCTACCGTGATGTCTTCCATGAGAAAAGTTGTTTGTGTCTTTTGTTCAAGAATGACGGATGCAGCATATCCCAAATCTCCCCCCTTTCTGTATTCTGACTCTATTTTTTTTACAGGTATGCCCGATGATTTTGATATTGCTCTGATTGCTAGTTTTTCAGCGACTCCCAGTTCCACTCCTTCAAAGTCTGGACGTAACTTTCCTTGGAGCAGATAAACAATTTTGGAAATCACGTCTTGTGGGGTTTTTTCAAATAATTCCACCAAGTGCTGCGTTAATTCTAGTCTTTTTTTTGTCGCCTCCATTTTACTAAATGCGTCAGCTAAAATAGAAAACTCCACTCTGTAACTCTCATGATCCTGAATAAAAGTTTGAATCCGGTCTTGTTCTTTGTTTGGATTGAGGAACTTTCGGTGTTGTCCTAATTGTCTTAAGAATCCTAGAGGACTAGCTCTCCCCCAACTCTTCAAACACCTTTAATGGTAAAACGTTTTTACACGTAGGGCATTTTGGAATGAAATCATTCATGATTATTGTTTCACATTTATCGCAAATTCGCATGTAGAAAAGGTTACTCTATTCATTCAATATAAGGGACGAACAAATGTCTCAATTCTGGGAATTTCTCTGACAAATGGCTTTGTTGTATTTTTTGATGTCCTAGATGTATCTAAAAATTGTCGGCTTGTTTGACTTTGGCATGTCTGACACCAATGCAAAGTTGTAAAGTGGATACTGTGCTTTGTACTGCTTCATAAAACTCCATGCTACGTCATGTGTTTTGAAGTCTGTCCTTATTCCCTCAATCTGGCTTTTCTTTCCAAACACATCAAATGGTACGATGTAGTAGCTCTTAGGTCGATTGTGCGGTTTTGCCTTTAGGATCCATGCCAATGCAAACAAAAAGACTGCTCCTAAAATGACATATTCGCTTGCAACCTTGAAAAATGCCAAAACCACACCTGGAATCGTATGTCCAAAAAGCACTGCCATAAAATTTGAAAAAGAAATCACTGCTAATGCTGTGAAAATGTACGTTTTCCAATCAAAAATTCTTGAAAAATACTGCATCAGATACTATTGTATAGGAGGTGTTTTCTTTTAACTATTTCTCATCTTCTCTTTGGCATGTCTAGTCTGGATCTTCGTAGTTTTCTTTCTTTCCACCACTAGATGCGTTTCCTTCCATTGGTTTCATTTTACTCTCGAGAACTTCCATTCTTGCTCTGTATCCTTCAGCATACTCTAGCTCTGATGGGACTAGTGTTGCAGGATGAATGAATCCCTGGCTTCTAATCGACATTGCCTTCTTTGTTGCAATCTCTCTTATTAGATCCCAATCCGGAGTTGAAAACCCGTCAAACGGTCCTGTAAACTTTCCATTGTGCATGCTAAATACCAATGCTTCAACTATGGGGATGCAAAAATTGATCGTCGCTGCCGAGTTTAGTTTTACTGGCATTAGTGGCATGTTGTGACTTCCTCTTGTGTTTCCTGCTACAAAATGCGGATTGTTAAACACACTGCCTGCTTCCTCTGTTGCTGGGAACATTTTTTGTGTCCTCACCAAACAAATTGGATCATCTTTTCCGACATAAGTTCCTGCAATGTTGTGCAGTCTGTCAGTTGATGCTGCTAGAATTGGCTCTCCGTCTTTAGTTGTAACTGAATCCACCACATATCTCCCAGGATACATTAGTGCCGCTTCAATTGTTGGTTTGTCTTGCCATAACTCAAGCTCTGCAATCTTGCCTTCCTCCACATCCATTATGTTCATTTTGACACCTGCAGCAAGCGATTTGTTTACAATTAATCCTGTGTTACTTAGTGCGTCTACAAACATTCTGTATATTGGATAATTGAATGCTCCTGGCTCTGTTTTGTCTGCCGCAAAAACCGTAAACGCTTCATTTGGCCTCTCTTCAAACTCCATTTCTGCAACTCCCGGACCCATTCCTTTCACGTTTCCTGAAAATGAGTCCTTTAGCAAGTCCTGCCCTGCTCCATACAGTCCCTCTTCTTTTGCAACCTGGGTTCCTGCCATGAATGCATCCCAAGCTAGTTTGTGGATTTTCTGATTATCCACTCCATGAGTGTGGGACATGACAATGTGGACGTCATCTCCACAGTACCCGATATAATGATCAATTAGCAAATCTCCTGAACTCTTGATGACTTTTCTAACTGCTTCAATTAGTCCGTCACTTGGTCTTGTGTGGCCTCCAATTCCGCCAACATCGGCTTTGATAACTGATACGGTGATTTTCATATTTCCTCTCAATTCCTCTTTGATTTATGTGTAATTTTCAAAGTCTACTAATCTAAAATTTCTTGAAAAAACTTTGAAATTTTTTAAAAAATTCATAACAGTAATAAATCCCTTCAAATGTTGACTGACTATGGCAGATAAACCACACTTGAACCTGATTGTTACAGGTCATATTGATAATGGAAAATCAACAACTATGGGTCATTTCTTGATGGATCTCGGTGTTGTAGATGAAAGAACAATTGCTGCCCATGCAGCCGAATCCGAGAAGACCGGAAAAGGTGATACTTTCAAGTATGCATGGGTTATGGATAATATTAAAGACGAAAGAGAGAGAGGTATTACAATAGATCTTGCTTTCCAAAAGTTTGAGACCCCAAAGTATTTCTTTACTTTGATTGATGCTCCGGGTCACAGAGATTTTATTAAAAACATGATTACTGGTGCTTCTGAAGCAGATGCAGCAGTCTTAGTACTCTCAGCAAAAGAAGGTGAAACTGATACCGCTATTGCTGCAGGTGGACAAGCAAGAGAACACGCATTCTTGCTCAAAACACTTGGCGTTAGCCAACTAATCGTTGCAATCAACAAAATGGATGATAGCAACTATTCTGAGGCTGCATTCAAACTTGCCAAAGAAAAAGGTGAAAAATTAGTAAAGTCCGTGGGTTACAAGTTAGAAAACGTCCCATTTGTTCCAGTTTCTGGATGGAAGGGCGATAACTTGGTTAAAAAATCTGAGAACATGCCTTGGTACAGTGGTAAAACATTGCTGCAAGCATTTGATGACTTTACAGTGCCTGAAAAACCAATCGGTAAACCACTCCGTGTTCCAATCCAAGATGTTTACTCAATTACTGGCGTGGGAACTGTACCAGTAGGTAGAGTAGAGACTGGAGTTATGAAACCAGGAGACAAAATTGTTGTCATGCCTTCAGGCGCCCCTGGTGAAATCAAATCCATTGAAACTCACCACACTGAAATGCCAAAAGCTGAAGCAGGTGACAACATTGGTTTTAACCTCAGAGGTGTTGAAAAGAAAGACATCAAAAGAGGAGATGTACTTGGTACTCCAGACAATCCACCAAAGGTTGCAAAAGAATTCAAAGCACAAATTATCGTTATTCACCACCCAACAGCGATTGCACCTGGTTACACACCAGTAATGCATGCACACACTGCGCAAGTTGCAGCAACCGTAACTGAATTCCTCCAAAAGATCAATCCAGCTACTGGTGCGGTGGTTGAGGAAAATCCAAAGTTCCTCAAAGTTGGTGACTCTGCAATTGTCAAAATTAGACCGGTGAGACCAACTTGTATCGAGACTTTCCAAGAATTCCCTGAGATGGGCAGATTTGCACTCCGAGATATGGGTGCAACCATTGCAGCAGGAATTGTAAAGGAAATCACCGAAGAGTACAAACCATAGGCTGAGTTATACATGACTCAAACTGCCCGTGTAAAACTCACTTCAACGAGTCTACCTAAATTAGATGGCGTTTGCGGTGAAATCATGGGCATTGGTAAGAAAACTGGTGTTAAAGTCAAAGGTCCAACTCCTCTTCCTGTTAAACGGCTGCATGTTGCAACAAGAAAATCCCCATGTGGCAACGGAACCGAAACATATGAGAAATGGGAGATGAAGATGCACAGGCGAATTATCAACATTAATGCAGATGATAAAGCCATTAGACAGCTGATGAGGCTAAAAATCCCTGACGATGTATACATCGAATTATCCTTAACGTGATTTGGTAACCCTTAAAATAATAGAAAACTTTGATGATAAACATGTCTGAAGAAAATTTTGAAGAACCACAAACTGAAACATTTGACGTTAATTACTCCTGTCTGAGATGTGGCACAACCGTATCTAACTCTGAGTTGTCAAGACTTCCTGAAATAAAATGCATTTGTGGTTTCAGGGTATTTACCAAAGTTAGACCTCCTGTAGTCAAGACCGTAAAAGCAATCTAATTACCTGTCTTTTTTGTAACTGTGTTCTTTTTGCAAATGGGTCCGCATATCTTCCATGTTTGAAAAAAACTGATTGCATTCTTTGCAATCATATTTCAAATCCTTGCCATGAATGATCTGTTTGTGGTTCATTACCTCTTCTTGACGTGAAAACTTTTTCTGACATATCTCACAAGCATGTTTTTTGAATAATCCCATTATCCGTACTCTGCCTTTTTTTCATCCCAACACTTTCTACAGAGTTGGCCCTCGATACTCCATTTTGATTTGGGATTGTACCTGATCAATCCCATCTTTGTTCCACATAACGAACAATAGTTCTTTTTGTTTGCGAATCTTTCTTCTTTTTTATCAAAACATTCCTTGCATAGGAGGCCTTCCATGTCCCACTGCCATCTTGGTTCCCACAAATCTGTGATCTTTTTTGTGGTGCCGCATTCTACGCATGGCTGCCTTACCTTTCCTTCATAGTATTCTTTTGATTTATCAAAATGACAATCTCCGCATAATGGGCCTTTTACATTCCACTCTCTTTTTGGCTTGTGTTTGTGAGTTAACTCTTTGTTACATATTGCACAAAATGCCGGCTTTCTACTAAACAGTCCCATCTCTTTGTTTTATTGATAATGGCTTATTCTATAAATGTAAACAAAATAAAACAGAAATGACAAAAAATTGGTTATTGGTCTAAGATTTTCTCAAGAGCCTGGCTAGCATTGAGCATTCCGTTTCTCTTGGCAAACTCTTCGATCATCTTGTATTGCTTTTCAGTAAAACATACTGGCATTGAACGTTTTTCCATACGTATGTTTGAATTTCTTATTTAATATCCTTTACTCATTCCAAAAGATGCTTTTAGTTTCTTACGATTTTTGGTCTACTTGTTCTATGACCCAAAATCTCTGAAGAGACAAATACTGGAATTAATGTAGTAATTCCGATGGATAAAAAAAACACACAATTTGTCATTGAGGCATGAACTTGTCTAGATCTTACCTTCTTTCAATTCCACTGGCGCTTCTTCTGGTATTTCCTGCGGCTTTTGCACAGCATCATAGTGGCCAGCAGGCTCCACCAATCACTTTTGGAAGTGGGCAAGTAACTGTAGGTGCCATGCTTACTCCGTCTGATTTTACTGCCGGAAAAGACTCTAGTGTGGATTTGAACATTCGGTTTTTTGACACTGCTTCTAATGTGAATATTGAAAGTGTCACATACAGAGTCCAGATATTTTATGGATCTGAGCTGGTTGCCAATCAAATGTTCTTTGACAAAGATGGGGATCTGAACATAAAGATTCAACCAAAATCTGACTGCCAACAAGAAGAACTATGGAAATGCACAAAGTATTATGGTGAAAGTGATCCTATTGTCCCAAACGCCCTAGTCTCATCTGCATCCAGCAAACCCGTGATTACTGGCCCAGTGTTTGACAAAAGCGGTGAATACACAGTAAAAACTTCCATAATCGGCGCTAAAAATCCAAAGACCCAGACATCCGAAGACATTGATTTTGAAACAAAGCTGATAATTCCTTCTGAAAGCCAATTCGTAATTTCTTTTAATGAGGTCGATTATCCCGTGTCTGTAAAAAACTATCATGAATCCATCACCGATTTGAGTTTTGATTCTTCATCAAATTCACTTATTTTTAAAATGCCTTTTGATTGGAATCATGTGGGACATGCCGACCAAATCAAATATAATTTTGAACTTCCAAAAAACTTCCCCCCGTTTGAGAACATCAGGAGTTTTGTCGCCAAAGTTAATGACGATTTGATGTTGCCTCAGGGAATACATTATGATGTTTATTCCAAGCATGACCGAAATGTGATTCATTTTGCGATTGACAATGACGAATTAAAACAAATACAAAATGACCCAAATCCTTTAACCGTGGCGGTTTTACCTAGTGACAGTTCATCTTTTGTTGAGAAACACGTCTCCTTTGATAACGGATATAGTGCTATAATTTCCTATGACTCTGCATATCATTCAGACAAAGATCTTGTTATCACTACGACATTTTTTGATCAAAATGGAGATGTTGCCTCTGATGTGAGATATGGGTATTCATTAAAGGATCCAAACGGCAACGAAACTTTCAACACGGGTACAAACCCAAATCTTTTGGGAATTGAATTATCTAAAGGAACTGAGACTAGGAAATTTGGACCTATGATTAATGGTAAATACCATTTACAAATTGTGCTGATTGGACTGGGAATGAATGACCTTGACCGATTCAAGTATTCTGAATTTGATTTTGAGCTGCGTGGCGGAGATGCTGTAAACACTCCAAAGGAAAAAATCCCATCATGGATTAAGAACAATGCAGGTTGGTGGGCAGATGGCTCAATTGATGACGCTTCCTTTGTCCTGGGAATTCAATTTATGATAAAAAATAAAATCCTGGACATTCCAGACACTGCTGCCGATTCTGAAACCCCTGTAAATGAGATTCCTCCTTGGATTAAAAATAATGCCAAATGGTGGGCAGACGGTCTGATAGGAGAAGATGATTTCCTAAAGGGAATAGAATTTCTGGCAAAATCTGGAATCATCAAAGTCAGCTAGCGTGTTTGAATTGTCATGCCTGTGATCTGATGGTTTTTTTACAATGGATTTTTTTAGCAAAAAGTAATTCTTTTTGACTCTATTTTTTTAACAAATACTCTGTCCTATGCATTTCATTGAGTCAGAGACATCTTGCGGTGTTAGCTGGGAGCCCAAAAGCTCACATAAACTAGTTAATACATAACATAGTCTCCAAAGCAAAGGAGACTGTTTTTTCTCAATGTCAAAAACCAGATGTGTTGTTCTTTTCAGTAGGCTTAATTCTGGTATTTGTTTTTGATTGTCATGGTAAAAATATCCGTTAAAGAAGGATGGTCGACCAAGAGTAAACTGGCAATTTTAGGCCTTTTGGGAAGCATCGTGTTGATCATCGCTGTTCTGGCAATTAGCTAGGTTGGTTCTACACACAATAAAAAACCATTTCAAGTCAATTCTTTGTTTTAGATATGCTTAAGTTGGCATGTCTCTGACTCATGTTATGGGAATAATGAACACTCTGCGCAAGTTCTGTGTAATGAAAAGCGTTAGAGACAAAGCAAAAGACTCTGAGACACAAAACAAGAGTAATGAAAAAACTAAAACAAAAGATTAGAGTCAAGTCGATTTGTTATTGCATATTCTGGTGAAATAAGGACTAGTAGCCTTCTTCTCCGGGAAAAAGAAGACACCAATAGTTTGCATTAGTCTTGGTTGATTTTTTTTGCCCTACCTTACATGGTCCGAAAACCTTTCCTGACGCCAATTCCTCCTGATAATTTGGAACTCTTTGAATCTGTTTGACTATTGCAGGTGTTACAAAAAACGAACATACATGTTGTTTGTTTATTTCAAAGGATTCCATTGTGTCAATTACGTGATACTCTGTCAGACCGTCTTCCCCAATCGCCTCTTTTGAGGTAAACGGTGATGGTCTGCCTCTGTTTGTATGAAAGTTCCTGATGTTGATAATTTTGCCTGAAATTTTCCCAATTCCGACTGCTTTTGCTTGGTCTTGTACCCTGTTGTAATCCCCCAAATTGATTTGAGACTGTGTTGTTTCTTTCATTTATGTTTCCATGTGTCTTTGATGTCTATTCTAAATTAGTTGTTTCTTGCAATAAATGATGACTTCAAGTCAATGTACAATCAACACAATCATTGCCTGCTACCATAATTACGATCTGGTATCTTGTGCTGCTTTGAATTGATATTATGACATAATATATTTCAGAGAATCATTTCTAATAGTGCAACAACTTCAAACAGATTGCCTCTGAACTGATAAATAACTACAAAAATATGTAATACCTGTTGTCAAAGTCCCGCACCAGCCATGTCGTTATACGAACTATGGCAAAAGACGACATTTCACAGATTGTTGAACTGCAAAAAGCCTCATTCCCAATCATGGCTGCAAAAGGAATCTATTGGAAACCTGACCAACTGGAAACCCACTTCAAACTTTTTCCTCAAGGCCAGTTTGTTGCTGAATATCATGGTAAAATTATTGGCTCATGCAGCAGTTTGATAATAACACTTGAACCCGAGTACAAAGAACACACATGGAAAGATGCATGTGGTGATAGTTATTTCAAGAATCATAATCCTGATGGCGATTCGCTGTACGGTGCTGATGTCTCAGCTCACCCAGATTATCGACGACTGGGAGTTGCTACAAAATTGTATGATGCGCGAAAGAAATTGGCAATTGATTTGAATTTACGCAGGATTATCGCTGGCGGACGAATCTCCAACTATTCTCAATATGCCCATGAACTTACTCCTTTGGAATACGTACAAAAAGTAAAGCGACATGAAATCAAGGAGCCCGTTCTTGCATTTCAGTTAAGAAATGGCTTCAAATTCATCAAAATTCTTCCAAATTATATGAAAGATCCGAGATCTCTTAATTATGCAACCTTTATTGAATGGAAAAATCCCAGTTTTATAGACCATGATAATTGATTGCCACGTTCACATAAATCAGTATGAGCTTTTGCAAAATACTCCATCTCTGGAAGATCGATTAGAAAAACTTCAATTGGAGATGATAAGCAATAACGTCGATTATGCCCTGATTCTGTCGTCTTACAAAGTAAATTCCGAAAGACCCTCTACCAAGCAAATCATTGATGCGATTCAAAAATATGATAATCTAGGTGTTGTTGCCGGTTTTACCATTGATAATCATACTGATGATGACCTGAAAAACTACAAACAATGGATAAAAGACGGCTTGATTAAAGGTTTGAAAATCTATGCGGGATACGAGCATTATTACCCGTATGATAAACGATATCAAAAAGTCTACGACACATGTTTGGAGTTTGACATTCCTGTCATGATCCATACTGGAGACACATTTAGCCCAAAAGGAAAACTGCGATACGCCCGCCCGCTTAATCTTGATGAGGTTGCAGTGGATAATCCTGAGGTAAAAATTGTCTTGTGCCATTTAGGAAATCCTTGGATTCAAGACGCACAGGAAGTAATTTACAAAAATAAGAACGTGTATGCAGATATTTCCGGACTGGTAGTTGGTAATTTTGATCATTACTTTGAAAAGATGATGAAAGAAAAAGTTGCAGAGCTGATCAATTATGCGGGAGAACCAAGATATCTCCTATATGGCACCGATTGGCCAATCAGCACTATGGACTCGTATCTTAATTTTGTAGCAAAGCTCAAAATTAAACAAGAGTATAGGGATCTATTAATGTACAAGAATGCTAAAGATCTGTTCAAAATATCTTGATTTTATAATTTTGTCTTATTCATTTTAAATTGACTACACCCCACGGGAAGTCAACTGGTTTGTATTGTCTGATTTTTACTCAATTTCCTAGTACTTAAAATGACTTTATTCAAGACGCAGCATGTGCAAAAATTGCCTGATGAATCTTGTCGTATGTGTGGAATGGAAATAAAACCTTGGTCTAAATGTCCCTACTGCTTTGATACAATTCAGCAAATATGTGTTCATTGCAAAACTGTCACTCCAATACAATACCATGTAGACTGTAATAATTTGCAAAATTGCTCTGATCCTAAACTTTTGGTGAGACTGTGATGGGAAATACTCTTTGCTGGTCAAATTCTGATTCTTATAGAGAATCGGACTATGTTGTAGTCGGCATTCCAGACGAATCCCATTCCCATTCCATTAGAAAAGGCACTTCTAGCGCTCCTGACCGAATTAGACAAATATCCAAAGAACGAGATGTGTATGTTGAAAATGGCCTAGAGTCTTTAGCTTATACAAATCTGGGTCCATCACAATCAAAAATCTTTGACTTGGGTAATGTTTCTAGGCGTGATATCCCACAAGTTTTTGAAAGGATTATTCGAGATGACAAAATTCCAATTACGATGGGCGGTGATCATTCTCTCACGTCATTAATCATCAAGACTCTAGGCAAAAAATCAAAACCCCTATCTTTGGTATATTTTGATGCTCATCCTGACTTTGTCTCGTCTACTGTTGACTTTTATGGTTCTGTCATATATGATTGCCTTCCATTTCTTGATATGAAATCAAGTGTAATGATTGGCATTCGAAGTCCTGAATTTGAGGAGATACAAAACATCAAGAAATATGGAATTAATGTATTTTCTCCTACTGATATCCAGTATTCTGGTCTAAAACAGACTCTTAATGAAATCCTATCTACCTTGGGAAAAAATATCTACATTTCATTTGACATGGACTGCATTGATCCTTCTTTTGCTCCTGGAGTCTCAGTCCCTGTTCCTCTGGGATTGGATCCACTTACTGCATCAATACTTTTGCAAAATATTGGCAAATGTGGTATTCTTGGAATGGATATGATGGAAGTGTGTCCTCCGTTTGACATCCAAGACAATACCTCTCATTTAGCATCCAGAATGATCTCTGAAATGCTTGTATCTGCAAAAATTCACAAAAAAATTCCTTCTATCTGATCTGTGTGTTAAATTAATCCAAATATGTTTGTGATTTCTGGTAGTTCTGGAATTCAAAAACAATGAAAATTAAGGAAAAAGAAAATCATACATCGTTTTTTGCATTAGTATAATGATTTACGATTATTTTTTCTTCTTGTCCACAATATTCACTTCCGCCTCTCATTGTATTTGTTGGATAAAACCTGATGACATTTTGAATTGGTCCGGACTGTTGATATCCAGTTGATTTCATATGGGTCAAAAATCAATTACGGATTTCTTTAATAGAAAATTAACTGCCTACATTCCATGACTTTGGACAAAGTTAAAAACATCGATTACGATGATGACGAAGACGAAGACTATGATGATGATTTTGATGAAGATTGACTCTATTTTCACATAATCGTACCACAAGTTTTTATCCAAGCATGATATTGCTCGACTATAATCGATGGCACTTTCCTCCTCTGTACTTAGTGCTCTGAAAACATTAGAGCCTAACTCGTTAAACTCTGTTTCATTGTCGTTTTTTGAATTTCTTAAATATGACACAGATGATTTGAGAAATGAGCGAATAATCTTAAAAGATGATTTGGTAAAACGTTACAAAAACTCTGATAGGCAAAAAGATGGCATGTCTTCAAAAAGACTAAAAGATGATTTTGATGCTTTCTCACAAACTCTTGCATCGCTTAGGCTAGCCGATGACGTGGATGACGTTTTAGAGGACATTAAATGGGAAAAAATCACTGACATATGCAACATTCTTCGCAAAATTGAATCTAGTGATGAAAAGAAAACCCGATGGGCACTGCTCTATTTGCTGTCAAGAGGAAAAAAAGAAATTTCTGTGGATGAGATTAAATCATTATTAAAGAACTTTGAAATTCCAAACGTAGAACGAACGATACAAAAAATAATCAAAGTTGAGACTGACTCTGGTCTAACCGCTACGTTTGATGGCAAAAAACTAGTCCTTGACACTGAACAAAAGCTTGCAGAACACTATATTGCTGATGCTATAGAAGAAAAATCCAGAAGATCTCCTGGCGAAATTGAAAAAGAAGTTTTGGAACTACTCGATGAGGGATCATATTCTAATCAGGAAATTTCAAGAATTCTTGATCTTGATGAGGCAGTAGTTTCTAGGGTGATGACAAAGCTGAGGAATCACAACAAGTTAGTTTTGTCAAGCTTTGGAAATAAGGGGTTTAGATACTATACTACAAATTGTCAAAACTGTCCCTTTGGAAAAACTTCATCTTCATGTAGAAAAGACGCCATCTCTTACATTGTAAATGCATTCAAAGAGGCATATGGCATAGATCTTACATCACAAGATTTTGAAGATATTGAAACTAATCAAGCGCTACTAAACATTAAGAGAATCACTACGATGTCAAAAAAATACACCATGACAAAACTTGAATCCAACATGTATGAAAACTATGAGAAATTACTAGAAATGGTTGTAAAAAAATCAATCGAGGTTAAACACAATAAAAACAAACAATCTCGAGAAATCACAGTCTCCCCAAACTTGTCAAAACTGCCAAAGATCTTTCAAATTGGGCTAAAAACTGGAATAGAATACGAAATCCAATTGATGAAAAGTCTTGCCAGTGAATCCAAAACTGAATCCTCGTCAGACATCATATCTAGAGTTATCAAGGATGGCAACAAACTTTTACAGTCTTTTGAAACCTGATTTTTAGTCATTTGACTTCGCTACTATGAGAAATCAAAAAATGGCATGTTGATATTTTGATAATTTAGTGAAATTCTGTAGAACTACATGTTTGAATTTCAATGCAAGTCATTCAACTGTATATCGGATTGGTTATAAATGCCGCAAAATGATGAGACAAATTCACAATACGAAGAATCAATTGAAGCTCGTTTTTTAAACCTCTATCCTGATTATGACTACTCGTTAAACTCCTCATCAAAAGAAAAAGACATTCGAAAAAAGAAGAAAATGAAATCCATGTATTGACCAGTACCGGTAATTATGAAATGATCATTTTCAATAAATGAAAACCTTTAATGGCTTCATTTTGACATATTATCACAAATCAGTGCTGCCAATCATGAATCGTACTCCCATAACTCCTGAAAAAATACGTGAATTTGATGCAGCTTGTAAGCGATTACTTGAGGATCCCAACATTCGTTTTGTAGGCGTGGTAAATCCACTGGGTCACTTGATAGCTGGTGGGTTCAAAAAAGGAATCAAACCGCTTTTAGATGATCAAAATCTTCGAATGGTGTTTATGCAAATGCAGCTTGATTTTAACATGAGGCAAGAGTTTGATGAGATTTTGGGCCCTATTGACTATATTGCATCCAGACGAAAAAACCAATTAATTATCAATGTGCCGATAGGTGGGAATCTAGCTTTAATTACTGCAGAGCCTGATTCTGATGATAGAAAAATTATAAAAAAAGCTGAACAACTATTTGATGAAATTCACATTGATACTGTATGAATTTGGATTTGCTGTCCCTATCTACTCATACTATTTCTGATACGTGCTGGATGGAAAGATATTAGATATCATTCGCAGTTATCTCAAACATGGCAAAGAAACTCCAGATTTTGGTAATCGGACATAATGATAACGGCTGTACTCCAGAGCACGAAAGAATTGCATATGCAATTGGAGCTGAGATTGCAAAATCTGACTGTGTTCTTCTTACTGGTGGATTAGGTGGCATTATGAGGGCTGCGTCTCATGGTGCACATGATGCAAACGGGTTGACAATTGGAATTATCCCTCAGGATGATCCTTCTTTTGCAAACGAATACTGTGACATTGTAATTCCTAGCGGGATGGGACTGACTAGGGATTTTTTAAATGCCCTGTCTGCCGATGGAGTGATTATTGTCGGTGGCGGTTCTGGAACCTTGTCTGAAATCTGTGCTGCATACATGTACAAAAAACCAATGGTGGCAATCAGGGGTACTGGCGGTGCTGCTGAAAAATTCATTGATGGGTATGTTGATCACAGACAGAATGTAAAAATTATAGGCGTCGATTCTCCACAAGATGCAGTTAAGAAAATCCTTGAAATTATTACTGCATAGATATTAGCAACGGATCTGGCCTGTAAAATTCACCATACTTGTCTGCAAGCTTGTTTAACTCATTAACGATATTTCTAATTCCAAACTCTTTTCCAGTTTCAAACATCGGCTTTTTCAGTCCCAGGCCTAAACTTGCTGCCTTTTCCAACTCTTCTATATCACTTGCCTTGTTAGTCACAAGCCATGCTGCATTGTTTAGGATGTTTGCAACAAGATGAATCGGATTGCACTTTTCTGCCATTTCTTCAGAAAGTAAAACTCTCTCATACTTGTCATCTGAATACTTGTAAAATCCCTCTCCTGATTTTTGCCCAAGTTTTTTTTCATTGTACATTTTTTCAATTGTAGGGTGTGGGTTGATTACTTTTTTGTCTCTTAGATGCATCTCAGTTGTTGCTTTGTGAATCACATCCATTCCAGTAAAGTCTGCCAGTTCGAATATTCCCATTGGGAATCCAAGCTTGAATTTTACTGCCGAATCGATCTCAGTCATCGAATACCCCTCCCTATCCATCATGTAGCATGCCTCGTGAACCATTGGAATAAACAACCGATTCACAATGAATCCTGGCACGTCTCTTCTACACAATACCGGTGTTTTTTTTACTGATCTGACGTAATCCTCAGTAAGCGCAGTAATTTCAGGTGATGTCTTTTCCCCGGGTATGACTTCTACAAGCTTCATTAGTTGTGGCGGATTGAAAAAATGAATTCCAATGACCTTTTCTGGTCTTGTAGTCGTACTTGCAATCTCTGTAATTGGAAGCGTACTGGTGTTTGATGCAAATATTACGTTTGGTCCTGCAGTTTTGTCCAATTCTGCATATACTTTTTTCTTTAAATCCATAATTTCTGGAACCACTTCTATTATTAGTTGAGCATCTTTCACAGCTTCACTCAAATCTACAACTGGCTTGATCCTGGCAAAAATTGAGTCTCCTTCATCCTTGGTTATTTTTTCTTTGGATACTAGCTTGTCTAAACTCCACCTGATCTTCTCCATCGCCCTGTCTAAAAATCCCTGCTCGATGTCTCTTAGAACCACATTGTACCCTGCAGTTGCAGATACCTGTGCTATTCCATGTCCCATGACACCAGAGCCCAAAACTGTAATGTTCTTCAAACTCATTACTGTGAAAATTCACATATCCCTTATAATGTATTTGAAACATTTTCAAATTTTTAATTATCTTTATTTACTCATGCCAGAATTTACTATATGCAAGCTTACATTCTTCTTACATGTAATTCTGGAAGTGAAACAGACATCATTGCAGAAATAAAGAAAATACCTAATGTAAAAGAAGTCAACGGAGTGTGGGGTAAATATGACATATTTCTAAAAGTCTCAACTGATGATCCACAGGGAATTGACAAGGTGGTCTCACACCTTAGAACCCTTAGAGACATTACCAGCAGCTATACAATGCACGTATTGTATGGTCAAGGTGGAACTATTGATGAATAGTCTTTTCTAATTCCTATCTATTATGCACAGATGTCGCACGTCTTGAATTCTATACTTTTTAATATATTTGAAAACAATCCCTTCTCATGGGTCTTTTCAAGCGTGATAAGGGTGATAATGACCAAACAAAATGCAGGGAATGTGGAACCGAATTGCACGATCCTGAGCGCTTAAAACGTCATATGAAAAAGGCACACGGCAACATTCCGGAAAAAAAACTTGATCCTAATTCTGGCACAGGCGGAACGTGGTAGCTTTGGAACTAAGCTATGGTAAAAAGATGGGTCTTGTATTTGGAGGTGCCTTTATGGCAGCTGCACTCGTTCTATCAACAGTCGTATTTCCATTTTGGAACCTTATCCGAGAAGACGTATATGAAGAAGTCATAATCCTGAACAATGATGGTGGTGTGTGTTATGTTGAAACAAAAGACATCATCCCAAAAACCATTGAAAATTGCACTCTTGAATCCGGAGACATGGCAACCATAAAATTTGGCAGAGGCCTTGCATGGGCTGTGATTGTTGAGCCATGACCTATGAATTATATCTTAAAACCTTCCATGTTTTATCATGAGTTGTGTTTTTTGCAAAATAATTGACGGTCAAATAAAAGCCAGGGTAATCAAAGAGACTGCAAAATCTATTGCACTTTTGGATGCATTTCCGTTGGCAAAGGGACACACTCTTGTTATCCCAAAAACTCATCGTGTTAAAATCCAAGATATGTCTGTGGCTGAAAATTCTGATTTGTTCTCACTTGTACATGATGTAATTTCTAAAGTTGACAAGTTAACCGGAGCAACCTTAGTTGCAGTCCACAATGGAAGCGGTGCCGGTCAGGAAGTTCCACATGTGCATGTACACTTGGTCCCGCGTGAATCCTCTGATTCTGCAGGTGCAATTCATAGCATGTTTGACTCTACATGCACTCTGTCTGATTCTGATATGGATGATGTCTGCAAAAAACTTGCAGATTAAAATGGAAACAGTCTTTCCCCTGTGTCTGAATTTTCCACTCTTATTGCCTTTGTAGGGCATGTCTCTGCTGCATTCATTATTTGATTTACTCCTGCGCCTTTGGGGTTGATTACAGTTGATTTTGGATTTGATTTCGAATTTTTATTTATCTCAAAAACATCAGGTGCTATTATCTCACAACTGCAGCATCCTATGCATAGACTCTTGTCTACATTGACAAATAAATTTGGCTGAATCTTGGGCTCTTTTGCCTTTTCATATTCGCCATTTCTCCCATCTGCACGTATTCTTGCATTGTATTCCTCCCAAAATCTTTTCTCATATTCTTTCCAAAAGTCAGGATCCTCCTCTTCGAATTCTTTGGTATATTTACTCCAGTCTTGCTGTGGCGGTTCTTCTGGAGCCCCCCACTGTGGTTTTCTGAAATTAGTTTTGGTCTCTGTTTGATTGTATGATGTTGTATCTGAATTTGAGATTCCTTCTTTATGGTTTTTCTTTAGAAAATTATATGCCTCTGTGACTTTTTTGAATTCATTACCTTCTCTTTCTTTGGTGTTTTTATCTGGGTGATACTCCAGAGCTAGTTTTCTGTATGCAATTTTGATCTCTTCAAATGATGAGCCTGTTTTCACATTCAATACCTTCAGGGCCTGATACGTATTCACTAGTGCTAGAGATTCCTAATCTTTTAAAAACAATTGCATGTTGCTTATTGTGCCTGCATTTATTCTAAAATTGTCTCGTCTGACGCCTTCCATGCTGGCTCTACTATGCACAAAAACCTCAATTTCCCACCACCTGTATTTTTTATAGACTGCTCAGACATTGGTGGGACATACACGGAATCGTCTTTTTTGATCTTAAACGATTCTTTATCTATACTCAATACTGCCTCGCCTTCCAAAATGTAGTAAATTTCTGAGGACTTTAGTTTGTGTTTTGATGAACTTTTACCTGGCTCCAATGAGAATTGCGCCAGACTGTAGTTAATTCCATTCAGTGTGTTGTGGGGATGAAAAAACTGTTTAACTACGGTTCCCTCCATCCCTTGGATTGCTTTAATCTCAGAGTCTCTTTGTACTGACATGATTGCTAGATTCTTTTTGAGACCCTTGTCTTAAAATCTGATTCATACCATGCTGTTTTGTATTCTGAATTCTTTTTTGGCAGGATGTTTATTGCAATATGTGCAAATGTTCTTTTCTTGTCTGCGGAACCGTGCACATGAAGTGTTTTTGCGGGGATGTGGACAATGTCTCCCTCTTTGAGGTTGATTCTTTGAATTTTTTTTATTTTGAAGCTTGCTTTTCCATTGCCTGTCTTTTTGAATATTTCTAAACTCCCCCTGCCTTTTGTTGCGATTAATATCTGATTGCCATTATGCGTGTGAATCTTTGTTTTAGATCCATTCTCAAAATATACATGGTATATGTCTTGATCTGTTGCACCGATCTTCTCTGATAGAACTTTCATCCATGTTTTGTTTGTAAACCAATCTGGGTTTATTTTTCTCTGATCTCCTGTTCCAAAAATATTTGATTTTTCCATCTCAGATCCTTTCTAAAATCTTCTTCTTCTTTTCCTGAAATTCTTTTTCGGTCAACACTCCTTGTTTTCTTAACTTTCCAAGTTTTTCTAATGTGGCTAGGTCTTCACCATATTTGCCTGTCATTTGCTTTGCAATCACGACGCCTTCATTGATTTTTTTGATTCCGCTTGCTTTGATGCTTTCTTTCTCCTTCATTGCTTTCTTTCGTAATTCGTCACCTGTTTTTTTTGCCTGTGTGGTTGCAATTGCCCCCAACTCAACTGCTTCTTCTAGTATGTCATCTGCTTTTTTGATGCCCTCTTCGATTGCCTTGTCTGCTCTTTTTAGAAATTTCTCGATGTATCCTGCTTTCTTTTTTGCTGCCATGATTTCTTATTCTGTTCAAATGTATTATATTTTTCCAAACCTTGTGAACATTCAATTCATTTAATAGCGATGATTGCCAAACTTTGATAGAATTTTGTCCAAGAAGTTTGAAGCCAAAACCATAGTTCTTAAAAAAACGATTGAAGAACAAGACGCATCTGTCATAATTGAAGATAAAAAGACTTCATTGTTTAAAAAATTGCTAAAAAAACCAAAGCGAGAAGAGGTACACGTTCACTCTCTAAAGTTATACTATGAATGCATGTTGATGGTTTCTGGAAAATATGTTGCAGATTACTATCGTAAAGCAACACATACAATATCTGTTGATTCTAACGTGAAAGAGATTGTATTTGGTGATGGTATTTTTCCAATACGTTCAAAATCAACTCTTCAAAAGGCATTTGATGTGACTCGCAATAAAAATAAGGTTGATCTCCGGTTGGAAGAGCATGTGTTTATTGAAGAAGAAAATGAACTGGTTTTTGATCATCATGGAACTGAGACGCAATTTCAATACAAGATAAACTCTAAAACCATTGAGAACTACCCTCAGCGTCTTTTGGAGAAGAATCTCTCCAATGTAAAAAAACCAGAGATTACACATGATGCCGCAGTTGAAAAGCTAAAAGCATTCCTGAAAAAACCCATGGAACCTGATGTCCGAGGATTGACCGAAGAGTTTGTTTTAAGAGAAATTGTCGAGGTTTATGTTCCTGTATTTGAGGCTAGGTTAATTGGTCCAAACAAGAAAATAGGATTACTAAGAATCGATGCCGTGAGAAACAAGGTCCTTTAACTGTCTCTATACTTTCACTAGTGCTCTAAATTTGTCGTTGCTGTGTAAATGCGTAAATGCCTTTTCTTCTCTTGCCCACGCCCGAATTGTCTTGGGGTTTTTAGAAATCGCATGTTTTAACAATTCTAATGACTCATGATCCATTCCAAGTGCTGCTTTGCTTCTTGATTTCGCATAAATGATGTTTACATTGTCCTTGTGCTTTGATAATATCTGATCAAAAATCTCTATTGCTTTTTCATGTTTTTCTAATTCTGCCAACTCTATTCCCTTGTGAAATAGCGCATCCATGTGGTTTGGGTTTTTTCTGTAGACTCCCTCAAAGCAGTTCAATGCCTCCTCATGCTTTTTCAATTTTCCTAAAACTATCCCTTTGTAAAATAATGCATTATGTTTTTTCGGATCAGCAGCAATTGCTTTGTCTAGGAACCGAAGCGACTCTTCGTGATCTTGAATCTTGTCAAGCAGCACTCCTTTGTTAAAATATGACGCCGCATGTTTCGGATCAGCATTTATCGCCTTGTCATAGCATTCGCTTGCCCCCTGCAGATTTCCCATTTCTGCCATGGCAATTCCCATGTTGTTAAATGCCTGTGCATCGCTGGGGTTGATCTGCAATAGCATGTCAAAGCACGTGATGGCGTCACTGTATTTTTTCATCTGGTTTAACGCCAGTCCCTTGTTATACAGCGCTTGGGTGTTTTTGGAATCATGTCTTAAAATTTTATTAAACAATGCAACTGCTGCCTTTGGTTGGTTTTTCTCTATTTGTGACATCGCCTGATACATGAGATCTTCTGGATTCTCTTTTGAGCCAAACAGTCCCATATTGTCAGGTGCATTGTACAGGTAATGAAAGTTTAGATTGGTTTGATTATGTCATATTACCTTGCTGCCTTCATCTCCTGTTGCAATGTCTATTGCACGTAAAATTGGCTCTATGATGATCTTCCCGCTGGTTGAATTTCTCCTAATGATGTCTATGATTTGGTCTTCTTTGTCCTCTGTTACAATGACGTCGATAACATATTTTTCACTAAACTGTGGTTGAAAAATGTCTCTGCCCTTTCCCGCATGTATCTCAGGAGGCGGTATTTTCCCTCTTCCTCTTACCTTGTCTACTGTTAATCCTCCTACCTCTAATTTCTTTAATTCCTCACTAATTGGCATTACTTCGTTATTGCTTAGGATGGTCGTTATTCTAATCATGATGATGTGGCTGCCTGATTTTATTATAACCCATTCGTCATTAGACCCTTATTTTGAATTTAAAAAGAAAAAGAATTCTATCCTAATAGTGCTGAAAAAAAGTCTATAATGTCTGAAAGGATATTTCTCATGGCCTATGTTGCAAAATTTGTATTTAACGACAACTGTTTTTTAGCCTAGTGCTTTGAATCTCTTTATTGCTTCTTTTGCCAATTCTTCTTGTTCCTCAGCGGATGCTTCTGTTGGATCATCTGTTGCATATGCCTCGCCTTTCTCCTTTTTCCTCATATTGTTTCTCTTCCTGATTAATTATTAAAAATTTTCTGAGGCTGTAATCATTCTTTTGATGTCTGCCTTTTCATGTGCATTTGATATTGCACCAAGCTTGCCTGGCAAAAAGAATATCCCGTCTTGTGCAATCATCTTGAAATGATATTTTGCCAGTTTGTTGGTGTCGCATTTTGCAGCATCTGCTGAATTTTTTATCCCTGCAATCCCGTCCTTTGTAAAATGAGTCATAAATAACGACCCCTTACCTGTAACCACTACATCTCCGTCAAAGACGCGGGTTAATTCCTTTCTTGCGTATTCTCCCAAATCATTGATTTTAGAATATATTGATTTTTTATTTTTTAATGTGGACAATGTGGCAAATCCAGATACCATCGACGCGGGATTTGCAGAGAATGTTCCTCCTCCTACGTACGATCTCTCTGATTTTTTCTTCTCACGTGTATCTGCAAATTGCATGATTTCTTTTTTGCCACACATGACTCCTATTGCCATTCCACCACCCACAATTTTACCCAGTGTGACAATATCTGGATCCAGCTTCATGGTAGGATATAGACAGCCATATCTGAATCTGAATCCTGTTACAATTTCATCTAGTATGAACAATGAGTTATTTCCATGACAGAATTCTTGGATTCCTTTAAGATAATCTGTACTGGCTGGAATGCATCCTCCACCGCCCAATACGGGCTCGATAATTACACCTGCCAAGTCTTTGGAATATTTTTTCAAGATTGATAACGATTCTTCCAAGTCATTATATGGAATTGATATGATCTGCTCTTCATTTATCACTCCGCTACTTTCAGATTCTGAAAACGGCCAGTTTACAGATTTTAGCAAGTCTGATGTATATCCGTGCCACCCTCCGTCAATTTTGGCAATTATCTTTCTTCCAGTTACAGAACGCGCAAGTCTTACTGAGTACATTGTTGCCTCTGTACCTGATGTCACATAGCGAATCTTTTCAGCCACTGGCACTGCGTTTGAAATCAATTCTGATAATTGTATTGTTTGCTCATTTACCGTTCCATACATCCATCCTATCTCAATTTGTTTTTTCAGAGAATCTTTGACGTTTCTTGTGGCATGTCCTAGAATTAAACTCCAGTGTCCCATCCAATAGTCCGTGTATTTGTTGCCGTCTACGTCTATGAGGTTTTTTCCTGTTGCTTTTTTCACAACAAACGGATATGGTTCATAAAATCGTATGTTATGAGATACTCCGTTGACATGCAGTTTAGCCGCCTTGGCAAACAATTTGGCAGAGTTTTTTGTATTTTTTTTGTACTCTTTGATATTATCCAAAAGTACATCAAATCACACTTCCTGCAATTTTAACCCTAGATATTTGCCCTTGATCTTACTCTCTTAATTGCTGGCAGGGTGTATCTCTTAAAAAAGATGTAATTTTTTTAAAAAAGTAATGAGATCAGGCGTAATTTCACGCATGGTTTATATGGTTTCTTCATACTTCACCTTCTGCATACGTAACGCAATAAGGCGGCGCTTGTGATGAAGTATGGTATTATGCCATTTTGTGATTCATGGGCCTCCAGTTACGCATACAAAATGAGGATCTGATCAAATGATCAAATCTGAAATGTGAAGATTATGTGCATCCGTCAATTCCAATTTAGTACAAATGTACTTCAATAATCAAAAAAATCAGAATCCGGTTGATCCTGCCGGACCTGACTGCTATCGGATTGATACTAAGCCATGCGAGTCATTGTAGTAATACAAGGCAGACGGCTCAGTAACGCGTAGTCAATCTACCCTATGGACGGGAATAACCTCGGGAAACTGAGAATAATGCCCGATAGAACACTATGCCTGGAATGGTTTGTGTTTGAAATGATTTATCGCCGTAGGATGGGACTGCGGCCTATCAGTTTGTTGGTGAGGTAATGGCCCACCAAGACTATTACAGGTACGGGCTCTGAGAGGAGTGGCCCGGAGATGGGTACTGAGACACGGACCCAGGCCCTATGGGGCGCAGCAGGCGAGAAAACTTTGCAATGTGCGAAAGCACGACAAGGTTAATCCGAGTGGTTTCTGCTAAAGAGACCTTTTGTTAGTCCTAGAAACACTGATGAATAAGGGGTGGGCAAGTTCTGGTGTCAGCCGCCGCGGTAAAACCAGCACCTCAAGTGGTCAGGATGATTATTGGGCCTAAAGCATCCGTAGCCGGCTGTGTAAGTTTTCGGTTAAATCTGTGCGCTTAACGTACAGGCTGCCGGAAATACTGTACAGCTAGGAAGTGGGAGAGGTAGACGGTACTCGGTAGGAAGGGGTAAAATCCTTTGATCTATTGATGACCACCTGTGGCGAAGGCGGTCTACCAGAACACGTTCGACGGTGAGGGATGAAAGCTGGGGGAGCAAACCGGATTAGATACCCGGGTAGTCCCAGCTGTAAACTATGCAAACTCAGTGATGCATTGGCTTGTGGCCAATGCAGTGCTGCAGGGAAGCCGTTAAGTTTGCCGCCTGGGAAGTACGTACGCAAGTATGAAACTTAAAGGAATTGGCGGGGGAGCACCACAAGGGGTGAAGCCTGCGGTTCAATTGGAGTCAACGCCAGAAATCTTACCCGGAGAGACAGCAGAATGAAGGTCAAGCTGAAGACTTTACCAGACAAGCTGAGAGGTGGTGCATGGCCGTCGCCAGCTCGTGCCGTGAGATGTCCTGTTAAGTCAGGTAACGAGCGAGATCCCTGCCTCTAGTTGCCACCATTACTCTCAGGAGTAGTGGGGCGAATTAGCGGGACCGCCGCAGTTAATGTGGAGGAAGGAAGGGGCCACGGCAGGTCAGTATGCCCCGAAACTCTGGGGCCACACGCGGGCTGCAATGGTAATGACAATGGGTTCCGAATCCGAAAGGAGGAGGTAATCCTCAAACATTACCACAGTTATGACTGAGGGCTGCAACTCGCCCTCACGAATATGGAATCCCTAGTAACTGCGTGTCACTATCGCGCGGTGAATACGTCCCTGCTCCTTGCACACACCGCCCGTCGTTTCATTGAAGTGTGCCTTTAGCGAGGTGACGTCTGATTGGCGTTATCGAACTTGAGGTACGTGACAAGGGAAAAGTCGTAACAAGGTGACCGTAGGGGAACCTGCGGTCGGATCACCTCCTTAGACATGGAAAGTGCGGATGCACTAATCTTCACAAAAATCATCGATGCAATGCATCACGAAAGTGATGTATGAAGGATGTAGCAGGTTCCTCGTACCGGAGGACTTGCGATGATCATCGTGCATAGTCGTGTAATATGTGGCTGAATTTGCCGGTGTAAAGACGCCAATAGGTGGATTGCTAGGCTTGAGGAGAGAAGAAGGACGTGGCAAGCTGCGATAAGCTCGGGGTAGGCGCACGCATCCTATGATCCCGAGATGTCCGAATGAGAATCTTACACATTTGTGTATTCCATCACACTAGTGGTGGAAGTCGAACCGTGGGAATTGAAGCATCTTAGTACCACGTGGAAAAGAAATCAATTGAGATTTCCCAAGTAGAGGCGATCGAAAAGGAAATAGCCCAAACTGAATCCTTCGGGAGATGTGGTGTTTTGGTATGATAATATGGAATCCTGAAAAACAGCTGAAGTGATCTGAAAAGTTCTGGTATAGAGGGTGAAACCCCCGTAAGCAAAGTTGGAAGGGTCCTATTCATACCCGAGTAGTTGTCCTTGGTAGTGGGCAATGAATATGGGTGAAAGTAGCATCCGAGGCTAAATATCTCTCAAGACCGATAGTGTACTAGTACCGTGAGGGAAAGCTGAAAAGTACCCCGGAAGGGGGGTGAAAAGTGCATGAAACCTATTGGTTACAGACGTGCGTGGCATGGAAGGTGATTTTTTCAGATTGGAGGTTCTAGCAATAGAGCTAAAGGTCTGATGTTCAAATCATCAGTGTCACGCGTTCCGTCTCGAAACACGGGCCAGGGAGCTAACTGTCATGGCAAGATTAAACCTGTAAAGGTGTAGTCGAAGGGAAACCGAGTTCTCGCAACATTGTGAGGAGAAGCGTGTGAAAGTGCGTTAAGTCATGGCGGCTAGGCTAGAAGCCAGTCGATCTATTCCTGAGCAAGATGAAGGCGGGCGAAAGCCCGCTGGAGGTCTGTAGACGTTCTGACGTGCAAATCGTTGTTGTGACTTGGGAATAGGGGTCAAAAACCAATCTAGACTGGCGCTCGCTAGTTCCAACCGAAGCGTCTCGTAGGGCGTGCTTTGTGGAGATAGTGTTTCCGGTAGAGCACTGATAGAGCGGCGCGGGGGAGAAATCCCTCACCGATCCTTCAAACTCCGAACGGATACACATCGTAGAAGCAAGGACACGGGTTCGTGTGGCGTAAGGCTCACGACCGAAAGGGGTTTAACCCAGACTGAAGTTAAGGTCCCCAAATTTTTGCTAAGTGTCAAGCCAAAGAGCGTGTTCTCGCCAAGACAGCAGGGAGGTAAGCTCAGAAGCAGCTATCCTTTAAAAAGTGTGTAACAACTTACCTGCCGAGGGGGGATGCCTCAAAAATGGACGGGGCTAAAGCAAAGTACCGATACTTTAGATAATCATCAGAGGATGATTCGTGGTAGGTTGGCGTAGTGATCGGGTCGAAGCAGGGCGGTAACGTCCTGTGGACCGGTTTCTATTGCAGATCCTGGTGGCAGTAACAGCATAGTATGGTGAGAATCCATACCACCGTAAGCGCAAGGGTTTCCAGGCAATGCGTTATCAGCCTGGAGGTAGTCGATCCTAAGGTTTGCCTCAACAGAGTAAATCGAAAGGGAAACTGGTTAATATTCCAGTACCTTGTATGGAGCGTTTGAGCTATATGGTTCGCTTTCGGATAAGGGTTGTACAACTGTCGTTGTATCTAACTATTTGAGGATTGGGGAGTGTCGTAATGACGAGAACTAATCCGAGATGGGAGTGGCTTCGCGTTAGCGGAGTTTCCTTGATTCCAAGAGACCATGAAAGACTATGTAGTTAGCAAAATACAAGTTCGTACCCAGAACCGACACAGGTGCGCTGGCTTAGTAAGCTAAGGTGCTACGGGTATACCGTATGGCGAGGGAATTCGGCAAATTAGTCCTGTAGCTTTGGTATAAGGGATGCCTGCAATCTTCATGAGGAATGGGGATCGCAGGTTACAATGACAAGGGGGTTCCGACTGTTTAATAAAAACACAGGCGACTGCTAGTCCGAAAGGATTTGTATAGTCGCTGAATCCTGGCCGGTGCCGGTACCTAAAACTTGGGTTCAACCGAGCTAAGGGCCGGTTAACGCCGGGAGTAACTCTGACTCTCTTAAGGTAGCCAAATGCCTTGTCGGGTAAGTTCCGACGCGCATGAATGGAACAACGAGAGCCCCACTGTCCCCGCCTACAACCCGGTGAAGCCACATAAGGAGGACGAACAGTCCTTCATCTTCCATCGGGGAGAGAAGACCCCGTGGAGTTTTACTGCAGCTTGTGCTTGTGGTATAGTAAGAATTGCACAGGGTATCTGGGAGCCATGCTTAACATTCTCCGGGATGTTAGGAAGCAACGATGTAACACCAGACTCTTTTTGCAGTATCACTTATCCAGAGAAGACTGGAGACATGTGCAGGTGGGCAGTTCGGCTGGGGCGGCACCCCTTTGAAAAGATATCAAAGGGGCCCAAAGTTGAGTTCAAACGGGGCAGAAATCCGTTGAAGAGGGCAAAGCCAAAAACTCGACTGAATGGATTTCCAAACGCACGGAATTCATAGACGAAAGTCTGGCTTAGCGATCCTTCGTGTGCCCACTATTGGGGCCCGGAGGTGACAGAAAAATTACCCCAGGGATAACAGGCTCGTCGCGGGCGAGAGCTCCTATCGACCCCGCGGTTTGGTACCTCGATGTCGGCTTTTCCTATCCTGGTCCTGCAGCAGGGGCCAAGGGTGAGGCTGCTCGCCTATTAAAAGGGAACATGAGCTGGGTTTAGACCGTCGTGAGACAGGTCGGTCTCTGCCTGATGGAAGCGCGAATAACTGAGGGGAAGTTGCTCCGAGTACGAGAGGAACAGAGCAGCGTGGCCACTGGTTTACCGGTTGTCTGACAAGGCAGGCCGGGCAGCTAAGCCGTTTGGGCTAAGTGCTGAAAGCATCTAAGCACGAATCCCATCCCGAGACAAGTTATTCTTTCGTAAGATGAAGGTCGGCAGCAGAAGACTGCGTTGATAGGAAGGTGGTGTAGATCACAAGCTTCGGCGAGTGGTGAGCCAGCCTTTACTAATAGACCAACACACCGGTTCAGCCACTTACATAGAGACTATGCGCGATGAATTCATCATTTTGAATTCACTTAGCGAATGCTATACACGACTTGTACGATGAATTCATTTTCATTACTCCTAGCGAATGCTATACACGACTTGAATTATGTTTACAATGTGAAATGTGTTTAAGCCTAATTTTTTATGATATTTTGAATTTTAGAACTACTGTATTTCATATTTCTTAAACTATGTTTGTTGATATTTGGCCTTATGTCTCTTGTAATTCTATGTCTCTTTGAAGTTCTTTAGCAAGTCCGACCCACCATTCTTTTTGGTTATCTGACATTCCTGTGTATGTTGTTCTCAAGTTGCTAATAGATCTGCTGGTCAATTCTACATGTTTTTAGAGTAACAAAATATGACCTTCTACAGATGTGTCCTTTAATGCGTTATCTGGACTACATCTTCTCTAGAAATTAATAACACAAGTTTCCAATTCTATTGAATTCTCTTTGCCTGTGATTAATCCCCTTGATGTATTTCTATGGACTATTCGAAGAAATGAAAAAGATGTGATAAATCTGTACAATGCACTCTCTCCAGTGATGCAGCTTGCTACAGGCGGCTCTATGTTGAATTTTGGGATGTGGTCAAAGGAAATCAACGAACCACTATCTGCCCAAAACAACCTGTGCTCCTATTTTGGAATTTTGTCTGAATTATCTGCTGCCAAAAATGCTGTTGATGTGGGCAGTGGATTGTCCTCTCCCGCAGTTTTTTGGACAAAACAATACCCTGAATTGAATCTGTATTGTGTAAATATCAATTATGGGCAGTTATTATATTCTGGAATTCAAAAAAACATTGATTTTCTAAACTCTTCTTCCACTAGACTGCCTTTTACTAGTAATTCAGTTGATCGTGTGATTGCCTTGGAATCTGCACAACACTTTAGACCTTTGGAAAACTTTATCTCCGAATCAAAGCGAATTTTAAAAAAATCCGGTCTGTTAATCATGGCCATACCTGTTACAACAAATACTTCGTCATTTGCAAAACTTGGAATATTGAAATTTACTTGGTCCTCAGAGCATTACTCTTTGGATCGTGTAAGAAAAGTAATACTCTCAAATGGATTTCAAATCTTGGATGAACAGTTGATTGGAAATAGTGTATATGAACCTCTGGCAAATTATTATCATAAAAACAGAGAATTATTGCGAGAATCAATCCTTCAAAAATATTCCCCATATGTAGAATCTATACTTTACAAGTCTATTTTAAAAATGAAAGAAGCCTCCCAGAAAAAAATCATCGATTATGTTCTACTGAAATGTTCTTTATAGTCATCATACTCTGAGAATGTCTCTTGCGATGATGTTTTCTAGCGCACTCATATACTCTTTTTCTGAAATGTGTCCTTCAGAAAACCACATGGTCGTAGTTTTCCACCATTTTGGAATTGACATTTTTTCATAATTTATGCTCGGTTTATTTCCAAACATATTGGTGTCTAATAGTTGCGTCTTTTCCCATACTGTGATGATGTTTTTTTCTTCATGAGTTGATGATAGCAACAATCCTGTGTCCTTATCTATTATGATTGTAGTGTTATTTTCTGGATTTGTTGCAATTGCAGCAGATCTTGACATGTCTTTAAATGAATATACTGTATCCCCTATTATTTTGAAATCACCCTCTACTACATCTCCTGTTTTAACAGGTACTGGAAAAATAAATTTATGATTTTCACAGCATATTTCTGTTAAATGGGTTTTGTATTGTTCATTTAAAAAAAACTCTTTTTTAATTATGTTTTCTCTGGTAGTGGTGTATGCTTCCACTAAAATTCCATTGTCTGATATTGATTTTATGATGTATTTTTCTGAAATGGTGTTGCCATATTTGTTAGTATAATGATATTTTGCAAAATCTTCTTCTTTTAAGCAAATATTCTCAATGCATTCTTTTACCCGTGTATCTATATTTGCCGGGGTTATGAGATCTGATTCCAACATTGCTCTTATGGTGTATGCGAATCTTGCATCAGTAATGTCGCCATTGACCCACAAATGTGCATCGCTTTTTATCCATTGTGGCATTATATCATATTCTCTAATGTGTCTCTCTTTGACACTCTCTGAGCTTCCCAAGTATTTCTCAATTATTGATATTAGTACTCTATCTCTTGCTTCATGTGTGCTTTTCCATGCAACATGTTCATACAGAATTGAACATGCTCTGAGGTTTGGATAATTTGGGTGTTGATCTACCAAAGTATCTAATCCTAGATACTCATATTCATCAAAATAAAATTCACAGAATTTTAAAATATCTTCTGTGGTTTTCACTTCAAAATTTGGATCATGTGCATATGCAAGAGGAACAAACAATGCAAAAGTCAAAATAATTCCAATAATTGTTGGTCTCAATACTTGATGATCATTATTTTTACTTATTAACCCCATGTACAATTTCTGTCAAATTTATGACCAATGTGGAATCGAATTATCTTGTTAGAAAACAGCTTCTTGAAAATTGACTAGGTTTTTATTTTTGGTACATTATGTCAAGTCTGATGTCTGAGCATAATGGATCTAAACTGAAATTGTATGGTGAAAAATGCGATGAACTCCTAAAAGAGTCTGAAATACGATTTGCGGGTATTGTGGATAAGGATGGCAAATTAATCTCTGGTGGTTTTAAAAAAGATCTTATTCCTTATGAGGGTGACGAAACCCGTTTACAATCATTTTTAGAATTTGTCTCAAAGGCTTCAATACGTAAAGAGTATGATGAAAGCCTTGGACCGATTAATTACATTGCAGCACGTCGTGACAAGGCTGTTTTGGTAAGCTTTCCCTTTCCTATTACTCAGATTCTGCTTTTAATCTCTGCAGAGCCTTCTGCTAACATCGAAGTCTTGGCAAGAAAGGTAGTGGATATATTTACAGATGTCAATTGATTCATTTATTGAATGCTTAAATTCTTAATTGTTGGGTTGACAACATGAATATCCTTTTTCTATGTTTCTTTTCTATTGTTATTTCGTTGTCTGTTGTCTCAGTTAATGCATCTATTCAAAATCTTGCTACCGATAAATCCCTCTACCATGATGGTGATGTTATACATATTTCTGGCAAAGTTGACTATGTTGAGACATCTCCTTTTGTAATTCTTCAAGTAATCACACCTGATGGAAGCGGATTTGCTCATATTGATAATATTGTCCCAAATAATGATGGGACATTTTCCAAATCAATCCGCGCTGGAGGTGATACTTGGTATGAGAATGGAAAGTATATTGTAAAAATTTTTTATAATGGAAATCTTGAGAAAACCATCGAGTACGTAAAATCTCCAACTTCATCAAATACTCCAAAACCTTCTACACCCACAAAAGCCCCATCAAATGACATATCTGAACCTGATGAGACTTTTAATGAAAATATTGGTACTGAAACTACTGTTTATACAGACATATTTGTTGAAAACCCAAAAATGCGAATTCTCGGATACCCCTCATTTGATAAATCGCCACAATACTACATTGACCGATACAACAATGAACCTGAATATCGTTCTTGGTTTGATTCCCAGTTTCCGGAATATTCCGTTACTGAAGTTGTAGGTTATACTCCCACTCACATTACAAACTTTCCATCTGGAGATAAATCGCCACAATACTATATTGACCGATACAACAATGAACCTGAATATCGTTCTTGGTTTGATTCCCAGTTTTCAGGAAAAACAATCTATGATGTTTTGGGCTTTTCTACATACATCCCAGATTGGATAAAGACATATGCGCAGTATTGGGGTATAGGTGAAATTTCTGATCATGAATTTATGACTGGCTTGGATTTTATGTTGACAAATAACATTATCGTGATTCCAAATTTTGCGTATACTGAAAAAAACACCATAGGTGAAATTCCATCCTGGTTTAGAAACACTGCCCAATGGTGGTCTGACGATTTGATTTCTCAACAAGAATTTATCAACTCTATAAAATATCTCATCCAAGAAGAGATAATTTTGGTTGATTAGCTTGGAATAGTTTTAATTCTGTGAATTGTAGTTATTGGTATGAAAGCAACATTTGGCGCGGGATGTTTTTGGCATGTTGAGGATCTCTTTAGAAAAACCAAGGGTGTTACATCCACTCAAGTTGGATATATTGGTGGTAAATTAGCAAATCCTACATATGAAGAAGTGTGCACTGATATGACTGGTCACGCAGAAGCCGTACAGGTGGAATATGATCCAAATGTTCTCTCTTATGATGTTTTGTTGGATTTGTTTTGGAATAATCATGATCCTACGTCATTAAACAGGCAGGGACCTGACATTGGAAATCAATACCGTTCTGCAATATTTGTTCATAACGAGGAACAAAAACAGATAGCGCAAAAATCTAAAGAAAAGTTAGAAAGATCTGGGAAATTCCAAAAACCAATTGTTACTGAAATTACACCTGCCCCTGAATTCTACAAGGCCGAAGAATACCATCAAAAGTATTTTCAAAAACACGGACTTTCTTGATTATTTTACTAGTAATACTGGAATTTTTGCTGTATGTATGACATAGTTTGATACACTTCCCAGAAACAATTCCTTGATTGCACCTCTGCCACGTGAACCCATAACGATCAAATCAAACTTGGATTTTTTATCATGTGCTAATTTTATGATGTTGTATCCTATGTCTCCGCGCATTAGTTTTTCATTAAACACAATCCCGTTTTGTGCGGCAAGAACTTTTGATGCATTCATGATGTCTTTGATTTCTTTGTTATGTGATGCCTCTACAGATCCGACCTTTCCAAATTCTGAATGGGGTGGTATGTTTATTGAATAAACTCCAGTAATTGTTGCACTAAATTGCCTTGCAATGGAAATTGCCATTTCTAGCCCTCGCAATGAATTTTTTGATCCATCTATTGGAACTAGGATTTTGTTAATTTTCTTTTTTATCACAAACTGCATTTCTACTTGATCTTAAAAAACGTAGATATTTTGTTTGATTTTGGAATCTCAAAAAATGATAAAAGCATCTGATCGCTATATTTAGACATACTTATCTACCCTGTCAAGTCGACGCTAAAATGGTGCAAGAAAATTTCATTCAAGTTGATGGATACAAGATCAGATATTTGGAATCGGGTAGTTCCAAATGCACTCTTGTTTTAATACACGGATTAGGAGCTTCAGCCGATAGATGGAATCGGGTTATCCCTGCATTTTCCAAAGACTATCATGTAATAGTCCCAGATCTGATTGGCTTTGGTTATAGTGACAAACCATTGGTGGATTATACTCCTGAATTCTTTTCAGATTTTCTTGGAAAATTCTTTGATGTATACGGCATTGACAGATCTCACATTATCGGCTCGTCTCTTGGAGGTCAGATTACTATAGAATATGCTTATGCTAATCCCAAACGTCTAGATAAGTTGATACTGGTTTCTCCTGCAGGAGTGATGAAGCAATCTACTCCGGCACTTGATGCATATATCATGGCTGCACTTTATCCAAATGAGCAAAGTGCAAAAAATGTTTTTGAAATGATGGAAGGTTCTGGTAAGGAAGTAGACAAAAAGATTGTAGATGGATTTGTAGAAAGAATGCAATTACCAAATGCAAAATTGGCGTTCATGTCTACTATTCTTGGTCTAAAAAACGCCGATGTAATTACTCCAAAACTACAATCAATACTTACCCCTACGCTGATAATATGGGGCTCTGACGATCCTGTGATCCCGATTCAAAATGCTGATGCATTTGTGTCTTCAATTAAGGATTGTAGGTTTTTTAGAATGGATGGATGTGGTCATACTCCATATGTTCAGGATCCTGTGACTTTTGTCTCTATAGTTCAAAATTTTCTTCAAAATAGTAGTGTTTAAATACCTATTATTCCCTACTGTTACCTATGGCTGGTAATGAAAACCAATATGATCCAACAACTATGTTTAAAGATTGGATTCAAAAAAGTGGTCATGCCCAATCTGAATTTATGAAAAATTTTGGCTTGTTGATGAACAATCAAAATAGTCAAACATTCAACCCCTTGGAGACTTTGAAAGAAGTATCTGATACTGCCCGAAACACTCAAACTCAAATGATGCAAAACATGTCTTCCATTCAAAGTAAAAGTATGGATACGATGTTCAATATCGGACAGATGCTTCCATCTTTTATGAATTGGGGAGCTTACAAGACAACCATTGGAAGTAATGGGAGAATCTCTATTCCAGAGGCAGAACGTAATGCTCTTGGATTGGGTGAAGGTGACTTGGTCCAAGTCATTGTTTTACCAATAGCAAAAAAATCAAAAAATAGGGAGGTGAAAAATTGAGTAAAAACGAACAGACACAAGTAAATCCAAAAGATCTATTTTCTGTATATCATCAAAACGTAGATAAATTCTTCAACGGTATCAGACAATCAGTACCACAATATCATCAGGCAATTACTAATGTGCAACAGGAATTCTTACAAGCATATGAAAACATTGTATCTTCAACCATAACATTACAAAAAGAATATGCAAAGAAAGCAGGTATTGCATCAAATATTCCTGAAGCTACACTAAAAGTAATTCAAGACACCACAGAAGAACTCGTCAAGGCCGCATCAATCCAAAATCAAGTAACACTTGCAACAATTGATGCAACACAACAAAACATTAAAACCTTCAACGACAACGCAAAATCATTTGCTGATCTAAACAGAAACATTCTACAATCTTGGATTTCAGCATTTACCACAAAGAACAACTAGTGGTAAATCTTATTTTTTCTTTTTTTCTTTTTATGATCTTTCAGATAGCCATTGTCCTAATTCCGGCAACACTTTCTTCTGCGATAACGAACTGGCTATCATTCCTACATGACCTGTGGGATATATCCTCAGAGTCTTATCTTGGCTTCCAACTGCATAGTGCAATGGCATGCTGCATTCTGGAGATACAAGATGATCTCCTACTGCAACTTGCGTGAAAAGCGGCATATCTATTTTCTTCAGGTCTATGTGGCTTCCACCGACAAACATTTTGTTTTGAATCAGTAAATTGTCTTGGTAAATGTCTTTGATCCACTGTTTAAATAATTCTCCTGGGATTGGCGGTGTGTCTCCCAACCATTTCTCCACTCTCAAAAAATTATCTACAAACTTTTTGTTATCTATGTTTTTAAAGAAATTCACATATTTTTCAATCCCCTGCTCGAATGGTTTGAGTACTGAAAAACAATAATACATGAATTCTGGAGGCATGTTCCCAATTGTATTTACCATTTTTTCTACGTCTATGTGCTTTGCCAAGTTGCTGATCACTGTTGTATCTCGCCAGCCGTCGATTACTGGTGCAGTGGCAATGAAATTCTTTACGTTCTCTGGATGCAAAGCAGTATATGCTGTAGCAATTGTTGCACCGGTGCAGTATCCTTGGAGAGATATTTTTTCAGTTGAAGTCTCATCTTTTATGAATTCAACACAGCTATCAAGATACCCATTAACATAATCATCAAAATCAAGATATTTGTCCATGCTTGTTGGACTTCCCCAATCCAGCATATACACATCAAACCCTTGCTCTAACAGATTTCTAACCCAACTTTTTTCTGGATGTATGTCTAAAATATGATATCTGTTTATCAAAGCATACGAAATCAACAACGGTGTTTTGTGCTGTTTGTCTGTTAGTGGTTTGTAGTGCAACAATCTTGTTTTGTCAATTACCTGCGCAATCTCATGCGGTGTTACTTCTAGATTGATCTCATCGGGAGCTGCGACTAATTTTGGTGCATCTACGACATTTCTTGTGAATTTTAGAATTTCTTCTACTAGTTTGGGATCTATTCTTGTCTCTGATCTCATTTCTTATCTTCCTTTTTCTTTAATTCTATTTCTAATTTTGTTACTCTTTTTTTGAGCGCATGTAATTCTTTGTATACTTCATCAATCTCTTCTTTGCTTGGTAAATTTGCCGATTGTAAGATTACGTTTGATATGTTTGTCCAATGTTTTGTAAGTTCTAGTTCTTTTGACACAAGTTTTCCGTAATTTTCACCAAATTTTTCTGAATCAAATAGTTCTGTAAAATCATTATCAAAAATATCAATCCAGATTCTCTTAAATGCCTCAAATTGTTCTACGTCATGAGGAACATCTGGTACCTTTTGATTTACTTTTTTTTGTGCAACACTCCACGTATCAGAAAGCTGCTTGTAGTACTCAGTGTAAAATTTGTTAAACTCCATTAATTTTTCATTAATCTCGATTAACTCTGTGGCAATTTTTTTTGAACTTGTAGCAAATGCTCTCATTGGTCCAGTAGATGTAAGTGCCTGGGGCTTGCTTGCCATGAGGTGAATCAAGTCTGTCCAAAATAGCGATAGGTGTTTGTAATAATCTGTTATTTCTTTTGGAGACTGGGGGTTCACAACCTACTAGACATACAGATCGCAATAAATAGTTCGCTTGTTAATTTAGACAAATAGTATATTTTGGTGATCTTAACCGTCTAAGAATGGTGTGGTAACTTTATCCTCTCAAAAGATTAGCTGGTCTGAAATTGAACTCTTGATCAAAACTCTATCTAAAAAAATCTTGGCTGTTGATAGATCTTTTTCAAGTATCTCTACTATTAGCCGTGGTGGACTAGTTCCTGCACGATTACTTGCAGATCATCTGGGCATTGATACAATTTTTGTTGACAAGCCACGGATTCCTCTTGACTCTCTTTTTGTAGATGATATTTTTGATTCTGGTGATACTTTCAAAAAAATTATTCTAAAAATAGATGATCCCTCAAAACTTGTTTTTGCTACTTTGTTTGCTAGACGTGGAAAAAAATATCCTAGACAACTCATTTTTGCTAAAAAAACAATTGGAAATGAATACATCATTTATCCTTGGGATAAGTTGGAATACAAAAGACTCAAAAAATTTGGTATTTGATTTTTGTCTATTTCTGTATGTCTGTTTGATTTTGTCTCTGTATGTTTAGTTTGTCGCCAACTCTTGTTTTCATAACTGAACATTTGATGCATATTCGATGATTTTTGGATTTTCAACAGTGTATATTCAGATCTGCTGATCTATTCATGCGTTCTTGTTTGTGTTTTTCACTAACTTTGAAGCATTTTTCTTAGACCTGCACACCTGTTTCTGATGGTTACTTCTGTAACTCCTGATGCAATTGATATGTCCTTTTGGGATTTGACCTCTCCTGTGCTAATACAAGCTAGGTATAATGCAGCGGCTGCTATCCCCATGGGATCTTTTCCTGCAACCATTCCTATTTTCTTTGCTTGATCTAAGATTGATATTGCTTTCCTCTTGCTCTTCTCACTCAAGTCTGCAATGCTTGCAATTCTTGAAACTCCTTTGATCGGGTCTACAACTGGCATCTTCAATTCCAACTCTCTGAAAATTAACCTGTAACATCGTGCAACATCCTTTCTTCTTATGTTGATTCCCTTTGCAATGTCATCTAGAGTTCTTGGCGTTTCTGTATTCCTACATGCCGCATAAAGGCATGCTGCTACCAGCCCCTGAATTGAACGGCCTCTTACGAGCTTCTTCTCCATTGCTTTTCGATAAATGTATGCAGCTTTTTCTACAACTGCATCTGTTAATGCTAATTTGTCTTTCAACTTGTCCATTTCATTGAGTGCTTGTCTAAGATTTCTATCTGCTGATGAATGTGCCTGTGTTCTGCTATCCCATGTTCGCAGTCTTTCAATTGAGCTTTTCACACTTGCAGATAATGGTTTTCCAGTGGAATCTTTGTTTGCCGGACCTATTATCGTTGATAATCCCATATCATGCATTGTCAATGATGTTCCTGCACCCACTCTAGTTCTGTTTGTGTCATCACTTGCAAACGATCTCCATTCTGCACCCGTGTCTGCAATCTTATCTGTTACCACAAATCCACATTTTCCACAAAATAATTCTCCCGTATTTTCATCTGTGACCATTTTTTTATCCCCGCATGCTGGACACTTTGGTCCAGAAATCATTGAGTTCTTAAGCATAATCATTACGAATAACATTGTTAGCTTATTATCCGTTTTACCAAATTTCTGCAGGTTAATTGTGTGTAGGTCAAGCTAATTAATATTCTAATTCTATGAAACTAGAATATTTCACTTGATTGGTTTTACTGTGTTTCTACTAACTAAGCAAACAGTATGCATATTTTGGATTCATTGATGGGTACATGATGTTGTTGGCATCATTCACATGTGGCAGTCCTATCGAATGTCCTAACTCATGTGTCATGATTGCCTCTACACTGTTTACATCGTAGAGCTGAAAGCTTCCATCACAATTGTAGTCTCCTAATGTCACTTCTACGACACCTTTGCCCAAATGAGCATGTCCTAATACGCCTTCTCCTATGTTTCTGACAACCCATGTAACCCAAACGTTTGCTTCATGTTTTTGTTCAACTATCTCAAACTGAATCCGTGCCTTTTGGTTATTGGTGCTCAATTCTTGATTCTCCCAAAATAAAAAAGAATTTTTCAGAGTACTTACATGATCTAAAGGCAATCCCGATGGCTGTTCATTTACATATACTTTGTAATGGATAACATATGTGCCATTGATGATTTCATATGTGGGATCAGGGAATTTACTTGATGCAGTTTTTACTTCTTCTTCAAAATTCCATTTTATGTAATCTCTTAGGAATTTTTTTATGACATCTTGACTTGGATTTGGATATTCGATGTATCTTTTTTCATCTGATACATTTTTTGCAACACTGCGCAGGTATTTTTCAAAGAAATAGAACTCTCTGTCTTTTTCTTCTTGAGTTTCCTCTGATGTCTTTTCTGTGTTCACTGTGATGATCCCTCGTTGTATCATAAACTGTATGCCTGACACAAAATCTAGATCACTGATCATTCCTTCGGACCACCATGCCGCATTGTCCTTGACCCATTTTGGTATGACACTGTCCGTTTTTTTACTTGAATCTACATATGGGATCTGAATAATTCTGTTTTCTATCATGTGACGTAATGCTGAAATGAATTCAGAATCTTCAATTTTATCCTCTGACCACCATTTTGAGATTTGTTTTACCCATTCTGGAATTTTTACTGGATATGTTTTCTCTAATTCAGGCGGTTTCTCTGTTGCTGTGTATGGATATTTTGCAATTACCTTACTGACAAAGTCATTGTAGTTTTTTACTACCGTGCTATTTGGTTTTTGTTCCATTGCTTTTTTAAAATATTTTTGCGCTTCTTGGTATTCCCCCAAATTTCCAAAACCTACTCCCATTCCAGTAAGTGCAACTACGTCATTTGGTTGATATTGTAGAATTCTAAAAAACTGCTTTAATGATTTTTCATGATGTCCCAAATTACTTTCTGCAATGGCCTTCATTTTCAATGTGGATATGTTGTTTGGAACGATTTCTAGAATTTCATCATAGATTGTAATTGCTTGATTATATTCTCCTTTGACAAAGTGTTTTCTTGCTGCCTCGAACATTATTGGTGCATCATCGATGCTTTGTGCAAAGACTGATGGCAAAAATAACCCTGTTAAAATTAAACCTGCAATCACAAAAGTGTATTTCATTTTGATTAATTCTTTTTTCCTGATTTTAGATATATTTTACTTCTTTTTGAGCAAATCTTTAATCTGTTGAAATTTATTTGACTTTAGGATGGCTGAAGTAGGCGTGGGGGAGATGATTTACTCTCTCCGAAAACAAATTCAAAAAATACAGTCTGAACTTGATGCGTTGGGCACACCCGTAAAAGACATGCCTGAATTAATCTCGTCTGCTAATCTATTGCGCTCAAACGAATATCTCTTAAAGTCAAATGAAAAACAATCTCAGTTGCTGAATGCTTATAGGCAATATTCTGAATCTCTAGAGGACATGCTATCTACTGTTTTTGAAATCCAAATCGATCTTAAAAATATCTTAAAAGAACAATCAGCACTTCTGTCTAAACATAAAACAGCTAAAAAACAAAAACGACCAAAGCCAAAAAAATAATCTCTTTTTTAGGTGTGAATGACATCCCCTGCTATCACCCTTCGATTTTTGCTGTTTTCTGATATTATGAGAGCTCCGTCATCGTCTATCTCGATTGCTTTTCCTTTGATTGTTTCCTTATTCGTTTTTATTTCAATTTCTTTTCCAATTGTTGATGATCTTTTTGTCCATTCTCTAATGATCTCTTTGGTTTCTCCAACACTCAATGTAAAATAGATCCTTTCTAATTCTGTAAGAAATGAAAGAACCAGGTTAACGGGCGTTCCGATTTTACCATGTTCTGATAATGAAGTGACTCCATAGAAATTTGGCGTTCCTTTTAATGATCTTTCAATTTGTTTTACATCCACATTAAAATTAATCCCGACTCCCAAGACCAAGCTCTCTATTTTGTTTGATTCCAATGATGCATCAACTAACATTCCTGCCACTTTTTTTCCTTGAATGGTGATATCATTTGGCCACTTCAATTCGGTCTTTATCTTTAATGTGTTTTCTATTGAATTAGACAATGCTAATGCTGATGCTAATGGGAATAACGTTGCAATTTCAATATCGAATTTTGGATGTAAAATTACTGAAAGCCATATTCCGCCTTTTGGTGATTCCCATTTTCTGCCTGATCTTCCTTTCCCGCTGGTTTGTTTTTCTGCCACAATCACGGCGCCATTATTTTCTCTATCAAATGTCATGGTAAGTGCTTGATTTTGTGTAGAATCAATTGAATCAAAATAGTATGCCTGTTTTCCTATAAACTTGGTCTTCAATCCCTCTGTTATTTCCCACGGGAGTAGTTTTTCGGAATCTGACTCTAGTCTATATCCCAGCTTTTGCTTTGTTTCAATTTTATATCCCAATTCTTTTATTTTTTTTATATGCTTCCATACTGCAACTCTGCTAATTTTCAAGACATCACTCAAATCTTGTCCTGACAAGTATTCTGTATTATGTGATTTTAGAAAATAAAGTACTTTGACCAAACCTGGATTGTTAAACGAATTGTAAATCAATTAGATTTATTTTACAATTCTAGTATAAAATACAGTCTTAATTCAAAACCCGATATCGATGTCAAATCCCCCATCTCCCGCATCGCTTCCGCCGTCCATTCCTTCAACACCGTTGACTCCATCGGGAATGCTTTCTGCAGGAACATAATCTGACATCATCATTCCCATCATGCTAAACATCATTGAAAACATCATGATGTCCATAATTCCGAAAAACATCATTGTGGGTAGAAATGATTTGTTGTCATCCATGTATTGTTTCAATTTTTGTTTGTCACCTGTTTTGTATATTGCAGACATTTGGTTCCATTTTTCTTGTAATTCGTATACCCTCTCATCAATTTCACGAGTTCCTTTGTCTGTTACTTTGATCTCGATTTTTTTACCCAGCCATCCTTTCTTCTCTTCGACTGTGATCATTCCCCTGTCTTCTAATTTTTCCAGAATTGTATTGAGTTCTTCGGGGTTGATTTTGGTAGTACTTTGAATTTTATCAAAATTTTTCTTACCTCTTTTAATTGCCCCTAACACGATCAGATCTTTTGGCTCTTCCATGGTTTTATTTTTGAGATGCTACTAAAATAGTATGCTCTATTTTTAAATCAGTTTTCTTCTTTTCATCTCTGAAACAACTGCTGGTATTCCCTCTCTGTATGTAGGGAATTTAAAATCATAAATTTTTGATATTTTTGCATTTGAAACCTTCATAGATGTAGTCAATAGTTTAATTAAATCTCCCCCAAGCACTGCTTTTGCAAGAAAAACAGGTACATTTCCTGGTTGTTTTGCCCCTATGGCATCAGCAACATACATCACAAAATCTTTGAATCTTGTAGGTAATGAATCTGATACAATGAATGTGTTGTTTGTTTGACTCTTTTCCATAATTGAGATCATGCTACCTACCACGTCATCAATATGTACAAATCCCTTGTAATATTCACCACCTTTTGGTAGTCTGAATGTATTTTTTAAAAGGCGTTTAACTAGAAATTCATAAAACCATCCGTCTGGTCCGTAAACATCTCCTAGATGGACTACTGAAAAATTAATTCCCAACTCATTACAGTTCTTTTCAAGAAATTTTTGTGCATCTAATCGCGTTTTAACAAATTCTGTATCTGGATTGTATGGAAATGATTCATCCACTACCGTGTCTCCTGTTTGTCCATACACTCCCAATCCTGAAACATATAAAATCGATTTTGTTTTTTCTCTGACATTACTAAAAAGATTTTTTGTACCGCCAAAGTTTACTTTATGTGTGATTTTTTTATTTTTTTCTAGTGGTGTGTGTGCTGCTAAATGAAATACGTAGTCATATTGTTCATTAGTGAAGTTGATTTTTTCATCAGTAAGATCCCCCACAATAACCTCTGATTTAGCATTCCCATGACCTCCTTTTCGTATAAGAGACGTTACATTATGTTCGTTTTTTATGAGTGCCTCCACTAGATTTGAACCGATGAATCCTGTAGCCCCTGTCACTAAAACAGATTTGCTCATACCCTCATTCTAATTTGGATCATTATTGTATCTTGTGTCATTAAATGACATTGAAAATTCAAAAATTATATTCCTGAACATCCGATACTTTTCATGGAACGTGATTCCCTCTCTGATGCTGAAATACGTGAGGTTTTATCTTTAAAACAGGTTGCAGTGGTTGGAATGTCTAAAAATGAACACAAGGCAGCCCATTATGTTCCTAAATATTTGTCTGATAATGGTTATGACATTATTCCTGTTAATCCTACCACTGAATCAATCTTGGGAAAGAAGTGTTATCAAAAAATCTCTGATATTGACAATGCTGTTGACATTGTAGATATTTTTAGGCCCTCTGAGGATGTTCTTCCTGTAATTAAAGAGGCAATAAAGAAAAAGCCTAAAGTGATATGGTTGCAAGAAGGAATTCATAATCCTGAGGCCGAACAGCTTGCACTAAATGCCGGAATCACAGTTGTTTTCAACCGATGTATGCTTGCAGAGCATCAGAGATTGCTAAAATGACTAATTTTGAAGATTTTTACGAACAACTACTTGAAATTGTATCTAAATATGAAAAAAATAGTATTCCTCTTAAAATCGAAAAAGATCTTGATAATAACATCATCAAAATTTTTGGACAAAACATCACCTCTCTTACGCGCGCAAGAAATGGTCTAAATGACGTATCTGAACTTGCTTTTGCAACAGCTGAACATCACCCATTTTGGAACTTGTTATACAATTGTTCAGAAATATCGAATACCGTCTTAGAAAGATGGAATGACAAACTCTCAAAAGATGATATTGAGGATATTGAGTGGGCGATAAAGGCATTGACTCACACTTTGGAAACACTCAAAGAAAAAACCACGAACGACATCTAGGCAGAGATAAATATTCTGAAATAACTATTACTTCATGCCAATTAAACTCGGGCTGATAGGTAAAACAAACACTGGTAAAACGACTTTTTTCAATGCAGCCACCTTGTCCTCTGAAGAAATCTCTTCATATCCTTTCACCACAAAAAAACCTGTTTCTGGAACTGCGCATGCAATTACATTATGTGTTCACCCTGAATTCAAAATTGATGATAATCCAAACAACTCGAAATGTGTTGATGGTTGGAGGTACATCCCTATCGAATTAATTGATTTACCTGGACTCATAAAGGATGCTTGGAAAGGAAAGGGATTGGGAAATCAATTTTTATCAATAGCTGCCCAATCTGACGCTTTACTCCATGTAGTTGATGCATCTGGTGGAATAGACTCAACTGGAAAAATCACCGAGTCTGGAACCGGTGATCCGATATCTGATTTTGCAGACATTGAAGAAGAATTGATAATGTGGTATCTTAAAATTTTAGAAGGTAATCGTGATAAGGTTGCAAAACTGACTCGAACAGGCACTGACCTAATTGATGCAATTACTGACTTGTACAGGGGTATCGGGGTAAACAAGACACATGTTCGAAATGCCTTGACTGTGACTAATTTAGAAGAAAAAGAATTTGATGATTTTGATATGCATGATACTAAAAAATTCACTGCTTCTCTAAGAAAAATTTCAAAACCAACCCTTATTGTTGCAAATAAAATCGATGTTGACGGTGCTGATAAAAATTTTGCTCGATTACGAGAAAAATACAATGACTCTATTGTGATCCCTGTTAGCGGTGATAGCGAGTTTAGTTTGAGGCGTGCTGAGCAAAAAGGACTCATAAAATATTCACCTGGCTCTGAGCAATTTGAAATAATTAAGTCTGATGAATTAAATGCCAAGCAGATTCATGCCCTTGATTTTATCAAAAAAGGAATAATGGGTGAATATATGCGAACGGGCGTACAATTTGCAATCAACATTGCGGTTTTCAAATTACTAAAGATGAACTCGATTTATCCTGTAGCAGACGAAAAAAATATGGCAGATAAAAAAGGTCGTGTACTTCCTGATCTGATTTTGCTAAAAGACGGTGCAACAATTAATGATCTTGCAAAAGAAATTCACACCGATCTTCTCAAGGGTCTTTTATATGCCAAAGATTTGAGATATAATCTAAGATTACCTGTGGATTATCAATTGCGAGATCGTGATGTTGTTTCATTGATTAATGCTTCAAAGAAATAATTTGACACAAAGAATACTGGTTCAAATATTCATTCAGAACCTGTAATTTAGAAGCATAGCTAATAAATTCAGGACATGAAAAGTAAGTGCAATGGAAGGAGATGTTTCTGGATTAAATATTACTCAATTTGGCATTTACAAAATTACCGATTATTCAGACTTTGTTTTTCCAAACACTGAAATCAAAATCAAACGAATTTCGGAACATGTATTTTCCTACATCCGAAAGAACCATGATGATGAACTCATTGAAAAAATAATTCCTACACAATCCAATGAGCTGACAATTGAGATATGCCCTATACGTCCAATAAACTATCCTGCAAAACGCACAAGTTATGTTTATCTTGATCTTGAAACTCCTATTTTCCTGTCTGAAGGATCCGCAGCCACAATCTTTGTTCGATGCCCTGTGGAGATTGGCTTGTTTTTGATTCATGACGGACAAAAGGACTCGTTGGATTGGTTTACATGTGATCCTGAACACTCTAGATTTGGCTTGTATGGTTCTCCGGAATCGGGTACATTGTGCAAATACGCAAAATCTGAAATTGTCGAGTCTTATGATGATTCCATACCTTTTGTTAATGGGGTGATGGAAATTAACATTCAGAATGAATTATCTGGAGGCCATTCTATCTCTAAAATCATTTTTCCTATAACTGAACATTCTCTGTATTATCGGGATTCAAAGACGATAATTAGCTCATTAAATGCAGTTCTAAAGAAGAAACTCACTCTGGAGGTTTTAGATATATCTCCAAAAAATATTCAAACTGACTGGGCATTATCCCCATCATATGAAGCGGCAGAACCCGTTAAACGCATGGATATGGGTGTAGATTAGTGGTATTGGAATCTCTTCAAGGTCTAGGTGAAATAGAAATTGCAGGTGGACTGACTCTTCTATCCTTGCTGATTGGAGGGATAATAATGGGTGTTGGATTCATTATTGCCCGAACCGTACGGTTGCTTTTCACAAAATACTATGCCCCAACGTTGCCCCAAGACACTGCAAAGAATATGGGCAAACTTATCTATTTTGGAATTATCATTCTCTCCTTTTTGGTATTTACGTCTTCAACAGGTGTTGATTTATCTGGACTTTTGGTTGCAGGCGGAATATTTGGAATTGTAATTGGCTTTGCAACTCAATCTGTAGTTTCTAATCTTATTTCTGGGGTATTTTTAATGATTGAGAAACCTGTTAAACAAGGTGACTCTGTAGAGATCCCCGGATTGGACATATCTGGCACTTTGCTGGATATTAGCACTTTTTCTGTAAGAATCAGACGTTTTGATGGAACCATTATACGAATTCCCAATGAATCATTTTTCACATCTAACATTCGTTCTCTTACATCAACACCAGTGAGAAGATCTGAGGTGGTTTTTGGAATTGCATACAAAGAGGACATCGATGCGGCAATATCTGTAATAGACAACGAAATTCGTAAATCACTTCCTTTTGTCTTAATGGTACCAAAACCTGAATTTAGGATAAAAGAATTGGCCGATTCGAGCGTGAATATTGAGCTTTTTGCGTGGCATCCTAGAGAGGATTGGGGCGAAGTTGCTCCCGTATTGCTAAAGGTTGTGAAAAGGGCTCTTGATGTGGCTGGAATAGAAATCCCATTCCCACAGCGTGTGATCTGGCAAACAAAAGAATAATTGTTTTTTTATTTGGTTGCCAAAATTTGTTTTTGATTTTGTCTTTTTTTGATCAAACTAAACATGATCATTCCTACGTTTAATATTGAAACAATTTCTATTAGATCAACCCCATACAAGAACCAATCAATAATCGGATGTACTCTGGAAACAAATCCTGCTTCCAGCATCATATCTGCATTCCATACCATGTGTGGTATCTGGATAAATTGAATTATTGCAATTATGATCACACTACCTAAAATTTTGTCTTCATACCACTTCCAAAACTTGTTCCATGCATTCATACATTCTATTCTTTTTTACAATAATTAAATAATTTGAAAATTAGATACAACTAATTAGACCGGACTAATTTTCCGCCTTGATTCTTTCTTTTTTCACCCAAATGGTTTTTCCTTTATGATCTATCAGCTCTATATTCATTTCATTTATTTTGTTGCGAATTGTATCTGCATCTTCAAACCGTTTTTCTTTTCGTAGTTGTTCTCTTTTAGATATCATTTCATCTATTCTCTGTTTTTCCTCTTCAGAAATGTGTGGGATGTTCAGCCCTAAAATTTCAAGCATTCTGTTAAATTCTGATGAAATTATTTCTGAATCTAATTTACCAAGTACTCCATTTGCTGCTCTCTTGTTTGTTTCTTTAACTAATTTAAAAAATGCAGATAATGCAAGATGTGTATTAAGATCTGCTTCTAACGCATCATCAAATTCTTTTTTAACCGTGTTGATGAATTCTTTAATGCTCTGATTTGTTGATAAATTCGCGTGAACTAATTCATAGTAACATGTTTCTACTTGTCTCCATTTGATGATATTTTCTTTTAATGCTTCTTCTGAATAATCAATTGGTTTTGAATAGTGTCCTGACAGACAAAACAATCTGATGATGTTTGGTCCCCACCTTTCTAAAACCTGCTTTATGGATTTGATGTTTCCAAGAGATTTTGACATCTTCTCTCCATTTATTGTGACCATACCTACGTGCATCCAAATCTTTGCAAATTGTTTTGATGTAAATGATTCTGATTGTGCAATCTCATTTTCATGGTGAGGAAATATGAGGTCTCTTCCTCCTCCATGAATGTCAAAATTTTCTCCGAGATACTTTATGCTCATTGCGGAGCACTCAATATGCCATCCCGGTCTTCCTTTTCCCCAAGGACTGTCCCATGTTGGTTCTATATCTGATAACTTCCATAATGCAAAATCCATCGGGTCTTTTTTTGCCTCATCTATCTCTATTCTGGCACCTGATTGCAGTTCATCTATTTTTTTTTTAGATAATTTGCCATACTCTGGAAATTTTTCCACCGAAAAATAGACTCCATTTTTTGATGTGTATGCAATATTTTTTTCAATTAATTTTTTAATAAATTCCTGAATTTCTTGAATATGCTCTGTTGCCTTTGGATAGTTTGATGCACGCTTTACATTCAGCGCATCAAAATCTACAAAATAATTCTTGATGTATTTTGAGCTGATTTCTTCAGCTGTGGTATTTTCCAATTTTGCTCGATTTATTATCTTATCATCTACATCCGTGAAGTTCTGAATGAATGTTACTTCTGCTCCCTTGCTTTCAAGATATTTTCTAAGTACGTCAAAAATGATTATTGTTCTGGCATGGCCCACATGCGACTCGTCATACACTGTAACTCCGCATAGGTAAATTCTGACCTTGTTTGAGACATCCAACTCTTGCTCGGAATTTCTCAAAGTATCTTGTAGTCTCATTTCTAACTCTCAAATGGTTTTTGCTGTTGTTCTCGTTTGTGCTTACTGTTGATATGAAATTGATAAATTTTCTCCACAACTGAAGTTTCAATGTTTGTTAACACAGACGTTTCTTTTACCGATAGTTTTTTATCAAAAATACAATATAGGATGGAATCTACCTCTTCATATGACACTCCTATTTCTTTTTCTGCATCATGCTCTTTCCATAGGTGTGGGCTACTCTTCTTTTCTATCACGTTTTTTGGCACATCTAAAAACTTGGCAATCTCCCTTACCTGTAATTTGTATAATGATATTATTGGTATTAGGTCTGCTGCACCATCACCATGTTTTGTAAAATATCCTATGAGGTATTCACTTTTATCACTAGATCCTAACACTAGATAGTTTTTTGCGTTTGCATAATAATATAGGATGTTAGCTCTTATCCGTGCTCGCAGATTTCCTTTTGCCCATTCGTTTGGTTCAAGATATTTTGTATATTCTTTTACGATTGGATTTATGTCTATTAACTTGTACTTGATACCTGTTAGTGCTATCATCTTTAGTGCGTCTTCTGTTTCTGTCTTTGGTGTGATTTCTGTATCTGGCATGATCATTGCTAATGTTTTTTCTTTAATTGCTCTTTTGCATAAATATGCCAATACTGCTGAATCTATTCCACCACTCAATCCTAAAACCACACCGTCAGAATTATTCTCTGCAATTTTATCCAAAAGAAATTTCTCAATTGTTTTAACTATTGATGCATAATCCTGATTTTTTATCTCATCTATTATCTCCTGATTCAATAAAGCGTTTATCTGTTGTAGGAATAAAAATTATGTCTAAATATCGACGTAGATTCCGTCGTCTCTTAACTCTGTAGCATATGTCTCTAGCTTTACATCTTTGAGATAGTCTGTCAATTCTCCCGTTTTGATGTTATAATGCCAAAAATGTAGTGGACATTCCACAATGTCTCCGTCCAATTTTCCTGGAGCAATTGAGCCATCTTGGTGAACACACAGATCGTCTATGGCATGATACCCGTTTTGGTTAAATATTGCAATCTGTTTTCCATCTATTTTGAATGCCTTGCCTTTGCCTGATGCAATCTCTCCTTTTTCTGCAATCTTTTTCCAGACCATTTGGTTTTTTTCTAACTTTGTTATTTATTTAGATTCGCATGATAGGATTTTATACGGTTCAAAGGAGGATTTTGTATTGAGCAAAGTAAAATCTAATCCTACCCTCATCAAAAACGGAAAACTTTCGTATGAATGGGCTAGATCTCATATGCAAATTTTAGATAACACTATTAACCGTTTAAAGAAATCAAAGCCTCTTAAAGGAGTTACATTGGGCTTTTGTTTGCATATCACAAAAGAGACATCTGTGCTCTTGATGGGCGCAAAAGAGCTTGGTGCTACTGTTGCTTGCTGCGGTGGCAATCCTCTTACCACGCAAGATGACATTGCTGCTTTTCTTGCATCTCAAGGAATTCATGTTTATGCATGGCATGGACAATCTGTCAAAGAATATGATTGGTGTATTGATCAAGTTCTAAAGCACAAACCAACTATACTGACTGATGACGGTGCTGATATGAATGTCAAGGCACATTTTGATAAGAGATTCAACTCAATGAAAATTTTGGGTGCCACTGAAGAAACTACGGCAGGTGTTACTAGAATAAGAGCTGTTGAAAATCAGGGCAAACTTCGCTATCCTGTGATATTAGTAAATGAAGCATACACAAAACACATGTTTGATAACCGATATGGTACTGGGCAAAGTACTATTGATGGATACCTCAGGGCAATGAATTTGCTTATGGCATCAAAAAGAGTTGTTGTGGTAGGATATGGTTGGGTTGGTCGCGGTGTTGCTTCCAGGTGTCATGGGATGGGTTCCAAAATAATTGTCACAGAAGTTGATCCTGTTAAAGCACTCGAAGCCCATATGGATGGATTTGAAGTAATGCCAATGTCTCAAGCAGCAAAAATTGGTGACATCTTTATCACATGTACTGGGATGACAAGTGTGATTAGAAAAGAACACATTTTGCAAATGAAAGAAGGTGCAATTATGGGAAATGTTGGCCACTTTGATGTTGAAATTGATAGCAAATTCTTACTAAAACAATCAAAATCAGTCAAGCGCGTTAGGCCAAGTTTAGACGAATGCATACTCAAAAACGGCAAACGTGTTTATTTGATCGGTGAAGGTAGGCTTGCAAATTTAGTGGCTGCCGAAGGACATCCTCCAGAAGTAATGGCCCAATCATTTTCCAATCAAATTCTGTCCGTTTTGTATATTCTAAAAAACCATAGCAAGATGGAAAATAAAATTATTAATGTTCCTGAAGAGATTGATAGGCAAGTCGCAGTTGATGCTCTAAAGGCAATGGGTGTAAGTATTGACAAGCTTACTCCTGAACAGGTCAAGTATATGAATAGTTGGTAGTTGACATTTTTATTTTAGCTCGGTAGAAATTCATTCCTTATGAAATTCCAAATTTTATTCATCTGAAAGTTTTCGTATGCAACATTTTGTTGTCCTGTCTGAATCTGCTGAAACAATCTACAAAACTTCTTAAGATCTAATGCTGTCTCTCATTACATATGAATAGCAAAGCAATAATCACAAGTGCTTTACCCTATGCAAATGGTGAGATCCACTTGGGACATGTGGCCTCAACATATCTTCCTGCTGATGTGACTACCAGATTTCTCAAACTAAATGGAGTTGAGGCATACTATGTTTGTGCATCTGATGACTTTGGCACCCCTATTCTAATTCAATCTGAAAAAGAGAACAAAACCCCTTCAGAATATGTTGCTTATTGGAATAAACGGGATTATGATGATTTTACGGCATTTAACATTGGCTTTGATTATTTTTATAAAACAAGCTCCCAGGAAAACATTGAATTTGTTCAATACGTATTCAAAAAGCTAAACGATGCTGGTCACCTTTACCAAAAAGAAATCATTCAGTTTTACTGTAACAATGATAAGAAATTCCTTCCTGATAGATATGTTAAGGGCATTTGCCCTTACTGTCAAGCCGAGGACCAATATTCTGATCTGTGTGAAAGCTGTGGGCGGGTACCTGAAGAGATTAAGGATCCAAAATGTTCTATCTGCGGCCAAACTCCTACCAAAGAAAAAACAATTCACTATTTTTTCAAACTCAAAAACTTTGGTGACTCTCTAACCAAATGGCTAGAAGGTAACGAACACCTACAAAAAGATGTAAAAAAATATGTCCAAAATTGGATAAAGTCTGGATTAATCGATTGGGATATCACTCGTGATATAACCTGGGGTGTTCCAATTCCTGCCGATGATGCACAAGATAAAGTATTCTATGGTTGGTTTGACAATCATTTGGCTTACATTTCTACTGCATTGAAATTTCTAAATGATAAAGGAATTGACGGAAAAGACTTTTGGAATTCTGCGGACATTTACCATTTTATTGGCAAGGATATTGTATATCATCACTATCTTTTCTTACCTGCAATGCGTTTGGGAATGAATAATGAATACAAGCTTCCTGACTATATTCCTACAAGAGGGCATCTTACATTACAAGGTAAAAAAATCTCAAAAAGTAGAAATTGGTATATTGGCCTAAAACAATTTCTGAATTATTATCCTGCAGATTATTTGAGATATTATCTTGTTGTAATAAATCCCTATTCTCAAGATGATTTGAATTTTGATTGGGATGAGTTTGCGAATCATATTAATTCAGAACTTATTGGGAACCTCGGAAATTTTGTCAATCGTGCATTAGGCTTTACAAAAAAGACATTTGATGGAATTATACCTGAATCTGAAAAATATGATGAAAAAGATCAAGAGGCACATGACAAAATCATTAACCTCTCAACAGAGATTGGCATTTTGATGAAGGAGAATCATCTTGATAGGGCATTAAAAAAAATCATGGAATTTTCTTCATTTTTCAACCAATATTTCCAGCATAAAGAACCGTGGAAGAAGGGGCCTGGTACTGAAAACTGTGTTTTTCTCTCTGTAAATGCCGCACGCAGCCTCGCTATTGCAATGTTTCCATTTATTCCAGAATCCTCTCAAAAAATATGGGTTCAACTGGGACTAGAGGGAAAAGTCACGGATAACAGCTGGGATGATATGTCTCAATTGGGAATAAAACTCGGGCATTCGTTAGGCGAGACATCTCCATTATTTGCCAAAGTTGAGCAAGAAGACATTGAAAAATACAAAAAACGATTAGGCCCTCAATAAAATGTCTAAAACCATTCCACGAATTTCAACTAGGGGGTACTATGATTTGACCACTGGCAAAACAATTAAAAAAAATCACTACTTTTTGTATCCCAAAAAAGACTTCAAAAAATTAATTGGAGTAAAAGATCTTACTATAATGATTCATGGATTAAGAAATGATAATGCGGGAGCAATTGCAAAAACTGTGATTGCAAAAAACCGATTGCGTCATCTTGGATATTCATACCCTGTAATTGGATATAGCTATGATTCTAACACTGCTGGCGCACATTTGATCAAACATGCAAAACGTGCTCTTGCTACAGGACAAGTAATTGCAAAGAAAAATGGTAAAAATCTCTCTCTGTTTATTCAAGAATTTAAAAAAAATAGTCCTCAGACAAAAATTCGTTTAATGGGGCACTCGTTAGGATCACAAGTAATTCTTAGCACTATTGAAAATCTTGCTAGACATTCTAAAAATAAAGGAATACTTGAAAGTGTATACTTTTTTGGCGCATCTATAACTGAAGATGTTCCTTCTTCAAAAAAATTTGGAAAACTATTGAACATGATTGTTTCAAAAAAAATCATGAATTTTTTTAGTCCTGATGATGAAGTGTTGGCATGGGCTAACACTCACAAATTTGTTAAAGGTCCACTTGGGCTCAATGGTGCAACTGGACAAACTATTACAAAATACCACCAAAAGCAGGTACGTCCAAAAAACCATCGTTTTGCAAGTTATGCTGCTGTGCTAGGAAAGTTTCCATAGCTGATCAATTTGTACGTGATATTTTTATACTGTGAATAAACTCATACTTTATTCAGTGATATGTTCATGAAAACACATCCCAGCAGGAAATCAATACTGTATCACTTACAAGTGATTAGCGAAGAAACTGATGCATATGAGAAACTATCTGAATATCCGTGCTAATACAATCCAAAACAGGTTTTATGTATGTGATTTTTCATAGATATTTTTTGCTGTGTGACACGTTTACTCTTAAATCAATTAATATAATTTAAAAAATATGTTTGATTGGTAATAGGGTTAGAACAACAGAACAAATCACAAAAAATGCCAACGAAGAAAAAATAGTGAATTTAACATTGGCAATAAAGAATGAACAATTCAGGATTCGGGAAATAGAAAACAAATTTTGAAGATTCCAATTTCTCCAAGACTTCATAAGGCCCACTTTTTCACACCCAATTATTGGTCAAATCCATAAATTTTGTCATATTGGGAAAACAAGATATTGCTTCAAGTTTTGGTAAAAAGGGAACTGTAACTGATCTTTCTTTGTATGATAGGAAGGAATCTGAGATTATCAAGACATGGGTTACTCCTAGTGGTTTTCCAGATAAAATCCAACCATTATTTCAAGCAATCAATCTTGCAGAATTTGTGATATTTCATGTTGATAAACTGGATAAATTTACTGGCGAACAAATCATTGCATTGGATTCATTAAAGAAAGAAAAAGGAATTTTGTCTCATACATTTGATATTGATGAATCCAAACTCGATATGATGATCAAAGGAACTGTCGTGGAAAAGTATCTCAAGGTTAACCAAGATAACATTAAAGAAGAAATGGACAAAATCCAACCAATTTCGGTAGAAGGAAAACCCAGCATGGTAATTGATCATTGCTTTGATGTTAAAGGTGTGGGTACTGTTATTTTGGGAAAAGTTACCTCTGGTAAATTAAAACAGTACGACAATCTAAAACTTTATCCTGCTGGTATTGATGTCATGATAAAATCCATTCAAATGCATGACGATCCTGTGGAAGAATCTGTGTGTCCTGCTAGAGTGGGTTTGGCAGTCAAAGGCGCAAAACCTGATGATGTAGGCAGAGGGGATATTATCTGCGAGGAGGATTCAGTACAAGTCAAATCTGAAATCGAACTTGATTTTAAAAAAAACCCCTTCTATAAAGGAGAAATTGCGGAAAATCAAGGTTGTCTTGTAAACATTGGATTGCAAATCAAAGCTGCAAAATTTTCTTCAATTTCCCCCCTAAGGTTAGTATTTGAAAAACCTGTTGTGTATAATTCTGGAGATATTGCAGTTATTTTAAAACCTGAATCGACTACGATAAGAATACTTGGAAACGGTCCTATAAAATAGACTGATTTAATTAAATCAAAATCTTTTGTAGTATATGCGTGGACTGATGATGGGTAGGTTCCAACCCTTTCATAATGGACATATGGAATTGGTAAAACAAATTCTCAACGAATGTGATGAAATAATTATTGCAATTACTAGTTCCCAATTCAATTATTTGGAAAAAGATCCATTTACTGCAGGCGAAAGAATTGAAATGATTCATAATTCATTAAGAGATTCAGATGTTGATTTGACTCGATGCTTTGTAATTGGAGTAGAGAATCAATTCAACATTGCAACATGGTCTTCTTATCTAAAGGCTGCATTGCCAAAATTTGATATAGTTTACAGTGGAAACGATTATGTCAAGATGTTGCTTGCCGATTCTGGCATTGAGGTCGTACCTCCTAAATTTTTGGATAGGACACAATATAATGCCACAAAAATTCGGAAAATGATTGTCTCTGATGAGCAATGGCAAAAATTCGTACCTTCTGCTGTAGTTGATTTTATTAGAACCATCAATGGTGAAAATAGGCTCAAAGTTATTTCCAAATCTGATACAAAACCAACTGAGCACTGATGGATCCTGTACGATCTTGTCCTATTTGTCCAAAATGTGGTTCAAAGCGGTTTGTCAGACTACCTGGTGAAAAAGTAACAGTAAAGTGTCGCTCATGTGACAAAATCATTGAAATCTAAGTTTCATAGTTAATATTTGCAATATTTTCATAAATTTCATGGCAAAAACATGGAAAGATGCTGATATCCGTCTTGATCCAATCAAGGGGCAAACTATTGCAGTAATCGGCTATGGCATTCAAGGTGATGCGCAAGCAAACAACATGAAAGATTCTGGCCTTAATGTTATAATCGGATTAAAAAACGGCGGCAATAGCTGGAAAAAAGCAGAAGCAGATGGTCACAAAGTAATGTCTGTTGCAGATGCAACAAAACAAGCTGACATTATTCACATATTGATTCCTGACATGGTTCAAGGACAAGTATACAAAGATGAAATTGGACCAAATCTTTCTGAAGGAAAAGCATTGTCATTTTCACATGCAGCTGCAATCTATTGGAAATGGATTGAAGCCCCAAAAAATGTAGATCTAATAATGATTGCACCAAAAGGGCCTGGTTCTAAAGTTAGGGAGACATATCTTGACAATTTTGGAACTCCTGCTATCGTTGCAGTTGAACAAGACTTTACAGGTAAAGCCTGGGATCGAACATTGGGAATTGCAAAAGCAATAGGAAGCGCAAGAGCCGGATTAATTCAAACAACTTTCAAAGAAGAAGTTGAAACTGATTGGTTTGGCGAACAAGCTGACCTTTGTGGTGGTGCAGCCTCTATGGTTACAAATGCATTTGAGACTCTAGTTGAAGCAGGTTATCAACCTGAAATTGCCTATTTTGAAGTCTTACATGAGCTAAAACTCATTGTAGATATGATTCAGAGATATGGGATTAACGGAATGTGGAGACGTGTCAGTGAAACTGCAAGATACGGCGGTTTAACTCGCGGACCTATGGTCATGGACAAACAAAATAAAGAAAATATGAAAAAAGTTCTAACCATGATTCAAGATGGTACGTTTAACCACGAGTGGATATCTGAATATCAAAAAAATGGCAAAGATGCATTTGATAAGTACATGAAAGAATATGACGCACACCAAATAGAAAAAGTTGGTAAACAAATGCGTAAAATGATGTGGCCTGATTCCACAGAATAATTCTCTCTTTATTTTTAATTTTGAAAACTTAACTAATTGGATAAACCAAGAAAAACATGACAGAAAACATTGAATCTAAAATTGAACAATCTAATCTTTCAAAGAAAGAGTTAATTTCTTACTTTCGCGAAAAATGCAGTGTTTGTGGTCATCACAGAATTATGCATGATGAATCTGGAAAATGTGAGGGTGTGATGAACAAGCCATGTACTTCTGGCTGCGATTCATTTGCTGCCGAATGATTAGATTTTTCTTAGTTTTGAGACCCCTAATGTGATATGATCAATAATTGTGGGCAATGGTGTACCTGGCCCAAATACGTGATCCACCCCTGCCTTGATTAATGCCGCATGATCAATTTCTGGAATTACGCCACCGCCAACAACGAGAACATCGTTAAGCCCTTTCTTTTTTAGAGCCTTTACAACTCTTGGGAAAAGTGTTCCGTGTGCCCCATTGAGCAAACTCATTGCAATTGCATCCACGTCTTCATCTTCTGCAATTTGTGCAACTCTTTCAGGTGTTGCAAACAATCCTGAATAGATTACTTCCATGCCTGCATCTCTAAACGCTCTACATAACACTAAAGCACCTCTATCGTGACCATCCAGCCCTAGCTTTGCTACTAGAATTTTGATATTTCTTGACGCAGTTTTTTGCTTCATGAATAACTATCTTATTTTAGATATTTTAAAGCCTTTATTTTATTTTCTGTTTGGATTTTTAACCCTCTATGTTTTCAGGCATTCTCTTCAGATTCTGTACCTTGCTATTGTATGATTTTTTTGCAGACGGAACATCTCTATTGATCGATAAAACCAAATTGAATAGATAATCTACATAAAGCCTAATTTCTAACCTTCATTGTGGACATCACTCCAATCAATTATAATTTGTTGTTTGAACCTGATTTGAAAAAATTTACTTTTGATGGAGATGAAGTGATCACTGCTGAATGTAAAAAACCTACTAATTCTATTGTTATGAATTGCGCAGAAATTAAAATAAATTCAGTCTGCATTGAAATTTTGGGCAAGTCTATACCTGCAAAAGCTAAAACAAATGATAAAAAAGAACAATTACGAATCACGCTCAAAGAAAAAATTAAAGGTACAGTAAAAATCCGTATCAAATTTCAAGGAATCCTGAATGATAGGCTTCTTGGCTTCTATAGGAGCCAGTATACACAAAACGGCAAAACAAAATACCTTGCCACAACTCAGTTTGAGGCTGCTGATGCAAGACGAGCGTTTCCTTGTTGGGATGTGCCCGAAGCAAAAGCTACCTTTGAAATTTCAATAATTACTGATAACCAATTTTCTGCAATTTCAAATATGCCTGTAAAATCAAAACGAAAACAAGGCATAAAAACACTTTACCAATTTCATAAGACTCCTGTCGTATCCACCTATCTGATTTACCTTGGCGTCGGCGAGTTTGATTATCTTTCAAGTCGCGTTGGAAGAATTCAGATTCGTGTAATTGCAACTAAGGGAAATATCTCAAAAGGAAAGTTCGCTCTGGATTTAGGAAAGAAACTTTTAACTTCATATGAAAAATATTTTGGAATAAAGTATCCATTGCCTAAACTTGATTTGATTGCAATTCCTGATTTTGCTGCAGGTGCAATGGAAAATTGGGGCGCAATCACATTCAGAGAGACTATTTTGCTTTATGATCCTGCAACCTCTTCAACTAAGACTAAACAATTCATTGCTGAGGTTATTTCTCATGAGATAGCACATCAATGGTTTGGAAACTTGGTTACAATGAAATGGTGGAATGATTTGTGGTTAAACGAAAGTTTTGCAACCTTTATGGCTACTAAATTTGTTGACAAATTTTACCCCGAGTGGGATCTGTGGGACCAGTTCGTTGAGGATTCGATGAATGTTGCAATGGGACTTGATTCACTTAAAACAACTCATCCAATTGATGTAAAAGTAAACTCTCCAGCCGAAATTCGAGAAATCTTTGACGCAATATCTTATGACAAAGGTGGATGCATACTAAGGATGCTTGAGCATTATGTTGGCGAACCGAATTTCAGAAAGGGGCTAAAGAACTATCTCTCCAAATTCAAATATCAAAATGCTCAGGGACAAGACTTGTGGGATGAAATTGGCAAAGCCTCGAAAATGCCTGTAAGCTCAATGGTACATTCATGGCTAAAACAACCGGGATTTCCTCTAGTTGAAATTGATCAAACAGGTTCCACATTGATTTTGAAACAAAAAAGATACTTGCTAGAACCTGAGAAAAAATTTGATAAGGGATTGTGGATGATTCCATTATCCATAGGCACATCCAATGAAATTTCAAGAAAAATGTTTTCAACAAAATCTATGACTTTAAAAATTCCAAAAAATACTGTTGGATTTGTTGCCAATTTTGGCCGAAAAGGGTTCTATCGTGTAAAATATGGTGAAGGCATACTGCTTGATTTGAAAATGCTAGTTGATCAAAAGCGAATTCCCACTATGGATAGATGGGCAGTCCAAAACGATCTTTATTCACTTTGTGTTTCCGGTCATGAAGACGTAAGAAACTATCTTGATTTTTCTGATGCATATTATGATGAAGACAGTTATCTTGTCTCAGTAAATGTTGCACACAATTTGGCGTCTCTTTATTTCAGGGCATATGATGAAACATTTTCTGAAGAAATTCGAGAATATGCAATAAACTATTTTAGAAAACTTTTGTTTTATCTGGGGTGGGAACAAAAGAAATCTGATAAACATACAGATGCACTGCTCCGTTCATTTGTAATTTTTACTCTTGGCAAAATGGATGATGATGAGGTAATATCTGAAGCAAAATTACAATATAAAAAATTCTTAAAATCACCAAATTCTGTATCTCCTGATTTAGTAGAACCTATATGCTCTATTGCAGCTTGGACTGGTAATTCAAAAACTCATTCTGAACTCGTGAAATTATACAAAACAGCAAAAACAATGGAGGAAAAACTTCGATTCCTTGGCGCAATGTGCAACTTTAAGGACACAAAATTATTGAAAAAATCGCTTGATTTTTCTCAAACCTCCAACGTCCGCTCACAAAACATGCAACTCCCTATCATGAAAGTTGCCGCAAATCCATATGGAAAAGATATCTTGTGGCCTTGGTTAAAGAAAAACTGGAAGAAACTAAACAAAAAAGTCGGGCATGGAAACCCTCTTTTTAATAGGATTGTCGCAAGTATCTCATCCGTTGCTGATGATTCTATGGAAAAAGAAATTCGAGAATTCTTCAAGAAGAACCCTACTCCTGGCACAGAGAGAACTCAAGCTCAAACACTTGAAAGAATTAGAATTAATTCTAAGTTCTTGAGAAATATGAGAAAAGAATTCAGAAATGGCTAAAAAAATCCTTCCTGCGTTATCATTGGGATTGATCACTGTGTTTGCAATATTGTTTTTAACAGGATATGGAAATGATGACAAAGAATCACTTCGAGAGACTTTTCATGTGGAAGCGATTTACTATGATGCAGGTTATGTGGAGGTTTCATATCTTGATAGATCTGATCAAACAAATTCTGTCGAATTGGAAATTCTTGGCATGGAAAAATCATATCATAAAATATTTTCTGAATCTGAATTTATTGAGATTGTCCAGTTTCCAAGCACTCCAAAATATGGTTGGGCAATTCATCCGGTAGTTTTTGATATTGATCACGACACTTTTGGTAAGATTCAACTAAAAACTGAAATTCACCCATTGGGAGAACCTGTACCTGTTGTAATCTATGGTAAACCCTAGATCGTGAACAAGATTTTATTGCAGCTAACAAAAGATTTCTTGTATTGGATTTACTTGCAGATCTTAAGAACGGAAAACGGGGTGCTATCGCCAAAGCTATATCTATTATGGAAAATGACCAACCTGGAGCAAAAAAACTTCTGAAAAAAATTTTCAAGGAAACTGGAACCTCCATAGTTATTGGAATTACTGGCCCTGCAGGCGCTGGAAAAAGCTCGCTGATAAACAAGACAGTTGTTGCTATGAAAAAACTGAGAACAAAACCTGCTGTGCTTGCAGTTGATCCTACAAGTCATGTGACTGGTGGTGCAATCTTGGGTGATAGAGTTAGAATGAGTGAATCTACTGATTCTGGAACCTATATTCGAAGCATTGCTTCACGAGGTGCAACTGGTGCAGTTGCACGTTCCCTGAGAAACAGTATTCGTGTTTTAGAGTATGCGGGATTCAACCCTATTATTATTGAAAGCGTGGGTGCAGGTCAGACTGAAGTTGAAATTTCCAATATTGCTGATATTACAGTAGTTGTTTTCAATCCCAATACTGGGGACAGCATACAAACAATCAAAGCAGGACTGACTGAGATTGGCGATATCTATCTTGTCAACAAAAGTGATTTGGATGGGACCAATCAACTATTTGATGCAGTTAGGGACTTTATAGGTGCCTCTGAACGAAACCCCATTATACTGAAGACTTCGGTGAAGAAGAATTCTGGAATAATTGAATTTGCAAAGACTCTAAGGAAGATGATGGATGAAAAAAAGAAAATTAAAAATAAAAAAGACCAAGAAAGACTTGAATCTGAACTTAAAGATATTGTTTTAAATAACATTAAAGAAAAGATGGATGAAATGCTAGAATCTGACAAAACATTTTCAAAATATCTTAAAAAGCTACTGACTAAGGAAATTGACCCATTTGAGGCAGGCGATAAAATTACAAGGACTTTGGTAAAGTGAGAATAACATGGTGTCGAAAAAATCTTCAAAATCAAAAGAACCCGAAAAGAAAATTTTCACTGATTCAAATTTCCCTGTAAAGAGAATTTATCAAAAATCTTCTAAAAAGTATGTGTCTGAAGATTCTGGAAAATATCCATTTACTAGAGGCATTCATCCTGGGATGTATCGTGATCGATTTTGGACAATGCGCCAGTATTCTGGGTTTGGAGATGCCAAACTCACAAACGAACGTTTCAAATTCATGCTTGAAAAAGGACAAACTGGTCTTAGTATGGCCTTTGATCTCCCTACTCAAATAGGATATGATCCTGATTCTCCTCAAGCAGAAGGTGAAGTTGGCAAGGTTGGCGTATCTATTGCGTCTCTTAAAGATATGATGACTGCATTTGACGGTATTCCACTCGGTAAAGTTAGTTCTTCCATGACTATCAACTCTACTGCATCAACACTTCTTGCATACTATATTGCAGTGGGTGAATCACAAGGATTCAAAAGTGAACAACTCCGAGGAACTACACAAAACGATATTCTCAAGGAATACATTGCAAGAAACACGTACATCTATCCACCACAACCATCCATGAGATTAATAGGTGACATGATTGGTTATTGTGCACAAAAAGTTCCTCAATGGTATCCTGTATCAATATCTGGCTATCATATGAGGGAAGCTGGTTGCACTGCCACTCAGGAAGTTGCATTTACGCTTGCAAACGCCATTGCATATATTCAGACATGTCTTGATCGTGGTTTGAAAATTGATGATTTTGCACCTAGGCTATCATTTTTCTTTTGTTGCACAATTGAGTTCTTTGAAGAGGTTGCAAAATTCAGAGTTGCAAGAAAGGTGTATGCAAAAATTCTAAAAGAAATGTTTCACGCAAAAGATCCAAAATCCATGCAACTAAAATTCCATACCCAAACAAGTGGGGAATCTCTTACTGCTCAACAACCTGATAACAACATTGTTAGAGTTGCAATTCAAACAATGGCTGCCGTCATGGGTGGTACACAATCGCTTCATACGAACTCTCGCGATGAAGCACTTGCATTGCCCACACAAGAATCTGCAAAGATTGCATTGAGAACTCAACAAATTGTTGCTCATGAGAGCGGCATTACTAAGACAGCTGATCCAATGGGTGGTTCTTATTATCTTGAAGATCTTTGTGCTCAAATTGAAGACGGCGTGTGGAAATATCTTAAAAAGATTCAGAAAATGGGTGGTTCTGTAAAAGCCATTGAGAAAGGATTTTTCCAATCTGAAATAAGACAAAATGCTTATCGTCTAAAGAAAGAGGCTGATGATGGAGAGAGAATTCTGGTTGGTGTTAACAAGTATGTGGAAAAGGAAGTGCAACCTGAATTGTTACGTATAGATGATCGAATTGAAATTCAACAAAAGAAGGATCTCAAAAAACTTAGATCATCCCGTGATTCAAAGAAAGTCGAAAAAGCCTTGTCTTCTATGAAAAGCGCTGCAGACACTGATGAAAATCTAATGCCATACATTATTTCTGCTGCAAAGGCATATGCCACTACCGGTGAAATCAGCAATACGTTTAGAGAAGTTTTTGGAGAATATCGTCCAAAAGAGGTCTTTTAATTAGACTTGAATTTATTTTAATTGAATAATTTATTTTGTGAATATTTGTTTTAAGAACTGATTTCGTATTATTTTTTGTAATTTACTATCTTGTTGGTTTTTTATATTTTTGATCCGTTTGATTATATAGTAAATGAATGTGTAACGTATATTTTGTTATACTTTATTTTTGTACTGCTTAAATCTACTCTATCTCTGTTTTGTTACACGGATTAGTTGTAATTGGTCTATGTTGATGATATTTTGACATAAAACAATGTTTTAAAAAATTTGTTTTTTTAATTTGTTGTATGTATTTGTGTGTCTAGCAATGAAATATGAATAATGAAAAAACGTTTTGAACAACTTGGATCTAATCCATTTGTTTCGAGTGTGCAACCTTGGTTATTGGGTTTGCAAGTATCAGTTTTTTGGTCTGATTGAATCTGGATTTTTTGCCAGATAGTGATACATGCACAGTTGGTCTGTGCCACATCTACAGTTCATAGTTCTGCAAAATAATACTAGTATAAAAAAATTTCACTTAACATATTCGATCTCATTTCAACCGTTTTTTTCAGTGAATCCAAACGATCTGACCCCTCTGATCGACCAAAACACTCTAGTTTACTAGTCTGATCTTACCTTTGAGGTCAAAATTTGAATCCTTTATTCCAGCTAAGCACAAGAAATTATGGGGCAGAACTGCCTTTGGTGACTCAAGCACTAACTGCTTTGAGTCTGGAATGTGATGTCAAAAATGGATTTACAATAGGGGAGCCATTTCAGAAGTTTGGGTGGACATTTTTTAATATTCAGATCAGTGAGAAACTTGCTGAAATTATTGAAAAATCTGGAATGATGGAAGGTGTATTGGGATTTAAGATTGGAGAACAAATGACTAATTTCATTGGTCATTATCTGGAGACTAAAGGCAGCTCTGTAAGAATAAAGAAAATTGATTACTGATGTCTCGTGTGAAAAATAAAACCAATTAATACTGTTATTTCTTTAGATTTTTGAGATGAAAATTGATCATATTGCAATTGCAGTAAACAACGTTGAGGAATCCGCCAAAATCTATCAGGTGGCTTTGGGCGTAGATGATGTTGAATTTGAAACTGTTGAAACTGAAGGTGTCAAAGTGGCAATACTTCATCTTGAAAATGGTAGGATTGAATTAATGCAGCCAACAAACGACAACAGCCCGATTAAAAAATTTCTGGATAAAAAAGGACAAGGCCTGCATCATTTGGCTCTGGAAACTGACAATATTGAAGGAGAGGTTTCCAGAATGGAAGGTTGTGGCATACAGTTTCTGGGAAACATCCGACCCGGATCTGCGGGAACTAAGGTTACTTTCATTCATCCAAAGTCGTTACATGGTGTTTTGGCAGAGCTGTGTTCCCATCCAAAATGATTTAATTGTCTACTGTTTACACTATTCCATCATTTTCAGAGTGTCTGATGCAGTAATTATCCCTATTATCTTTGATTTTTTTGAAACTAGAATGCATTTTGAGTATCTGATCAGTGGAACTAAAACATTTGCTGGTGTATTGTAATCTACTATTGGCGGTACAGATTCCATGGTGTCTGCTAACTTTGCATTTTTGAGTTCTGCTTCTCCTACATCTGCTAAGTGTTTTACAATACCATCTTCTGATACCATCCCTACGACATCTTGATCACTAAATACTGGAATTTGACTGATTGATAATTGATGCATCAATTTTATTGCATCATGCAGCGTGTTGGTTGGTTTTAGTTTTACAATATCTTTACTACAAAAATCCCCTGCAGTATGAGATGATGATTTTCCCTCCAAACTTGCAAGGCTGTCGAATATTCTTTTTGCAGTTTCGTAGCTTGGCTGACTTCTTCCCGATTCAATCTGATTAATCATTGACGTGCTAACTCCTGTCATTGTGGCTAGTTTTTTTTGTGTAATTCCAATTTTGAGTCTCATTTGTTTTATCGCATCAATTCTTGGCAGCAATTCGCTATAACATGATGGAACTTGTTTTAAAATCTGCTGTTGGTTATCTTTTCTTTGATTTTTTCTTTTTGGATGTGCTTTTTGATATTTTTGCACTCCTTCTGAGGCTCTTTTTAGCATGTTTCTTTGATGTGTTTCTTTCTGACTTTCTTTTTGGTTTGTTCTTTTTTGATGATTTCTTTGGTTGTTCCAATGCTGCCTGTGCTGCTGCCACTATTGCAATTGGAATTCTGTGCGGTGATGCACTCACATAACTTAATCCTACATTGTGACAGAATTTGATCGAGTTTGGATCTCCACCGTGCTCTCCACAAATTCCAATCTCCATGGTTGGTTTTACACTACGCCCGTTAGTAATTCCTATCTTCATTAGGCTGCCCACTCCATTAACATCAATTGACTGGAATGGGTTTCTCTCCAAAATTTCTTTGTCCATGTATTCTGGAAGAAACTTTCCTTCAACATCTTCACGGCTAAAACTAAATGTTCCTTGTGTTAAATCATTTGTTCCAAAGCTGAAAAACTCTGCGGTATCTGCAAGTTCATTTGAAGTCAGTGCCGCTCTAACTACTTCGATCATGGTTCCGAAATTAATCTTTAGTTTCATTTTGTATTTTTCTTCCATCTCTTTTTTGATTCTGTCGTAAATCCTCTTGATATGGTTTAACTCTGTAATGCTACTAATCTGGGGAACCATAATTTGTGGATGTGTGTCTGCATTCTTTTTTGCCAGCTCTGCCGCAGCTTCAAAAACAGCTCGAATCTGCATCTCGTAAATCTCAGGATATGTGATTCCTACTCTTACCCCTCTGTGTCCCATCATCGGATTTATCTCTGCTAACTCTTTTGCTCTTTTTAGAATGATTTTTGCCTTCTCAGCTTGTTCTTTTTCGTTTCTTGATTCTAGCCTGTGAATGGTTTCAGCCAATTCTTCTGGATTTGGTAAGAATTCATGCAGCGGTGGATCTAGCAGTCTGATTGTCACTGGATATCCTTCCATTGCCTGTAAGATTTCGATGAAATCACTTTTTTGTAATTCTCCTAATTTGTTGAGCACTTTCTTTCTATCTTCAATATTTTCTGCCATGATCATGTCTACAAAAAGGCCAATCCTATCACTACCGTTAAACATCCTCTCTGTCCTACACAATCCTATTCCCTGTCCTCCAAATTCACGTGCTAATTTGGCGCCCTCTGGAGTATCGGCATTTGCTCTAATTCCGATCTTCTTTGCTTTTTGTGCCCATTCTAAAATTGTCTTGAAATCCTGAGTGATCTTTGGTTCTATGGTTGGAACCTCTCCGATAAACACTGAACCTGTGCTGCCGTCAATTGTAATTGCATCCCCTTCACGTACAATTTTGCCGTCGACACTGCACTGTTTATTGTCATAATCTATTTTCAAATCTGAACACCCTACGATGCATGGTTTTCCCATTCCTCTTGCCACTACTGCGGCATGCGATGTTTTCCCACCCCTGCTTGTTAGGATTCCAACTGATTCAAAAAATGCAGGTACGTCTTCTGGTTTTGTTTCTTCCCTGATCAGGATAACTTTGGCACCGTTTTCTCCCATTGCTGTTGCCCTCTTTACATTGAACACTGCTATGCCGCTTGCAGCTCCTGGAGATGCTGCAATCCCTTTTGCCAATTGAGTAAAGTTCTTTATTGCTTCTGAATCAATTGTTCTATGTAGTAGTTGCTCTAATTGCTCTGCATGCAGCCTTGTTATGGCCCTGTTTTTATCAATTAGTCTTTCTTTTACCATATCTACTGATGTTTTTACCATTCCTACAGCATTCATCTTTGCATTTCTTGTCTGTAGTAGGTAGAATCTTCCTTGTTCAATAGTAAATTCGATATCTTGTGGCTCTTTGTAGTGCTTTTCTAATTTTTCACATGTTTTAACTAGCTGCTTGTATGATTCAGGAAGTTCATTTTTCATTCCATCTACTTGTTTTCCTGTTCTTACTCCTGCTACTACGTCTTCTCCTTGTGCATTGATGAGATATTCACCATAAATATGGCGTGACCCGTCTCCTGGATTCCTTGTAAATACAACCCCTGTGGCACTATCATTTCCCATGTTTCCAAATGCCATCGATACGACATTTACCGCAGTGCCATCTGCAATGTCTTTGGTGATGTTGTTTTTCTCTCTATATACAAGGGCTCTTTCCCCCATCCAACTTCCAAAGACTGCTTTTATTGCGAGTTCTAATTGTTCAGTTGGATCTGATGGGAATTTTCTTCCTGTGTGTTGTTCGCAAATCTGCTTGTACTGGATTACTACTTCTTTTAGTGATTCTTCGCTTAAATCACTGTCTGCTTCAACATTTTGTTTTTTCTTTGCTGCATTTAACACGTCGTCGAATTTCTTGTCCTCTACTCCAAATACCACTTTGCCGAACAGTTGAATGAATCTTCTGTAAGAATCCCATGCAAATCTTGGGTTTTTACTTTTTTCAGTCAATCCAATGATTGTCTCTTCGTTTAATCCCAAGTTCAATATTGTATCCATCATGCCTGGCATGGATATTGCCGCCCCTGATCTAACTGATACTAGTAGTGGGTTTGTTTTGGAATTCCATTTTTTTCCTGTCTTTTTTTCAATCTTTGCGATGTTCTTTTTTACCTCTGCCATGAGTGTTTTTGGCAGTTTTTTGTTATTTTCGTAATACCTTTTACAAACTTCAGTTGTAATTGTAAATCCTGGTGGTACTGGCAGCTTTAATCTGGTCATTTCACACAGACCCGCACCTTTTCCTCCTAGGAGTTTCTTATTTTTGCCATCTCCTTCGTCAAAAGAATAAACTTGCTTCATTTTTTACGATTATCAAGTCCGAAAAAGGGGGTATTAAACCATTGACTTGGCAAAATCTGACATTATCTTATTCCAGTTTTTTGCCTTGATTATTCCACTTGCAACTAGGATTCCCTTTGATCCAAGTTCTATTGCTTTTGCAACATCCTCTCCTGATACAATACCTGCCCCACAAAGAAGTTGTGTGTTATTCTTTGCTTCTTTTACTACTTTTGCAGCTTTTGTTATTATCTCGGGTTTTTCCTTTGATATTGCTTTACCAGATCCTATTAACTCGGGTGGCTCTATTGCAATATAATCTGGATTTAGTTTTACGTACTTCCTTGCCTCTGCTACGTCTTTGACACATAAAACTGAAATCATTTTTAAATCTCGTAATTTTAAAACCAGTTTTTCGATTTCTTTACTTTGAATTCTATGTTCACTATGATTGATGAGCGAACCGCTAATTTTTGACTTTTTTAGTAATTCTGGCACAACAAATCCTGTTGTACTTCCAACTCTGGAATCATCAACATGTTGGGCCAATATTGGGATTGTATTCTTTGAAACTATTCCTAAGAGATGCTGCGGTGGCGCAACTGCAATTTTTACTTTGTGTTTTTTTGAAACCATCTCTGCAGTTTTTACAAACTTGATGATTTTGTCTCCTGAAATCTCTTCGTAGTTCTTACAATTGATTATGAACATTCTTTCTTTGAAACTATTCCATTCTATTTAATCCTTGATTGAAATTGACCGTTTGCTTTTGATGTTGTGTCGTATTTTTTTTTCATTGCTAACACTATCATCATTAAAACTATTGCCGCAATATTTGTGCCTACTATGAACACATCTGATACAACTATGCCATAAACCAGCCACAAAATTGCACCTCCTGAAATAAGGATCATTAGATATTTTGAAACATCTTTGAGGCTTTTTGTCTTGTATCCCTTGATTATTTGCTCTATCCATCCTGATAGAATCAGAACTCCTGCAGCAATTCCTAGGATTGTCAATATGGTTCCGTTTATTTCCATACAGACCTAATTCCAGAAAAACTCATCTAGGCCTGTTTGTTTCGGTTTGCCAAGCATTGTATCAAAATCCAAATCCATTGATGATGTGATTTGTTCTAGTGTTGCTTCCATAAACTCCATGTATTTCTTTGAGTCGATCTCTTCTTGTTTGGCCATTTCTACAGGTTTTACCCCTGGTTTGTTTAGAATTTTAACATATGATATCTTGTCGCCTTTTTTGACCTCTCTTATTGATTCAAGTAGCTTTGCAGCCCTAATGTGCTGTGGCACTGTCTTTACGTATTCTGATGGGGATTTGCTTATCATGACATTAAATGTCAAGTCTTGTAATGGAATTTCTTTGTCTTGGACCTTTCTTGCACATGTGGCAATTTTGTCCGCGATTTGTTTTTTAGCTTTTTCAAAATCTTCTATTGTTTGCACGTTTGACAAGACATCCAATAACTCATAAAATAATTTTTTGATGAATGGTGGGGTATGAGATTTTTTTCCAGTCAGCCCTTTGACATCAACTTTTCCCTCTTTTGTTACTCCTAGATAATTTTTCTTTCTATTACTTAACACACAATATCTGTACGTTTTATCTACTTCCAAATCTACTCCATGATCTTTTTTTGCTTGTTCTATTACCGCTTGAATTTGCTCCTTGGTTGGATCTCTGATGAATAACGAATCAGTGTCTCCATAAAGAACTTCGATTCCGGTCCCCTCGCATTTTTTGATTGTTTCTAAAATTGTATGTCTTCCAATTGCAGTCGTGGCTTCTGCAGCTGGTAGGAAATACAACGGAAAGATTTCTGCGCCCATTACGCCATAGCTGGCATTTAGAATTACCTTGAGTGCTTGACTGACCACTGTGTATTGCTGTCTCTGTTCTTCTGTCAGTGTCTCTTTTTTTGAGAGGCTTTTGTAGTAGTTTACTCTCAAATCTCTCAGTGATCCTATGATCAAGGCTGTTATTCCATTTCTTTTTGAGCATGTCCAATGATTTGTTTGGGGTATGGTGTTTTTCTTACATTCCTCATGAGGACATCTTACAGTTTCATATGATAGATTTCTTACTTTGATAATGCTCGGATACAAGCTGGCAAAGTCCATTACTACAACATTAAAATGAATCCCTTCTTTTGGTTCTACCACTAGACCTCCTCGATATTTTTTATCTTTAATCACTGCATCTGACATAACTCCTTCTGATCTTCTTTCGAGCTCTTCTCTTTTTGGGATAATTGCATTTCTTTGTCTATGTTCATAATACAAGAGACTACGAATCCACTGTGATACTCCCATTCTTGCAATGTCGTCGATTGGCATTCTTCCAATTCTTGCAATGATTACTAACAAATCCATTAGCAAATCACTGTTAAAGCTTGTAAGTTCGTATGTTAACAGCGCATCGTTATAACAATAATTTGCAGTTTGATGTAGAGTCATTGCATCAAAATCTATGCCGTAATCTATTTTCTCTTTACCCAAAAGCGCTTTTGATACACTGTTTAATGAAAAATCTGTATATCTTTGGCTGAATGCATATATTTGAAATGAACGATTTGATAATGTTCTATACAAATCAAGATGAACTCCGTGTTTCAGAGTTGCCGAATCCCTCATCATGTATAGCGGATTGTCTTCATTTTTGATTCCTATTTTCTCTGCTCTGTTGTATAGATACGGCAAATCAAATTCATCGCCGTTGTATGTCACAATAAATGGAAATTCTTCAATTATTTTGAATGCATCTGATATCATCTCTTTTTCCTTATCTTTATCATAAAAAACAACCTTGACTCCTGACTCTAATTCGTTTTTTCCTTCTTCTGTTCCCTCGGTTCTGAGCACAAAAATTTGATCAAATCCATCTGTCCCCTTAAATCCTATTGCAGTAATCATCTTTTCTGCAATCTTTGGGTCTGGGATTCTTCCTATCTCTGCCTCTACTTCTATGTCTACACTCAATCTTCTGATCTTTGGAATTGGTTGGTTGAGCAAGTCTGCCCAGTCTGAAATGAATTCTTTGAATTCGTTTGCATCTACCATGCTTTTGCTGTCTACCTTGTCCCATAGCAAACTTTTCAGTGCTAGTTTTACTTCATCTGAGATCTCTAAATCATGTGGTTTTATTTTCCCATCTATTACTTCATAATATTTTCCAATAATCAGCGCTCGGTCATAAAGATAATTTTCATAATATTTGATATCTGATTCCCAAGTCTCAATTATGTTTCTAATGCTCTTTTCTCCTGCTGTCCCTCCAATTGCAAGAGGATCTGCTACTGTTATTTTTGAAACATCTATTTCTTGATCTTTCATTAAATCTTGTTTTTTCACACTTTTAATCTCTAAAATGTCATCTCTTTCTTGTAGAAAGTCTAACTCTTCTGGAGATAATTTGGAGTAGCAATATGGTTTGTGATTGGTTTCGTCTTTCCACAAAATGATTTTTTTTGATTCTGGTTCATAAAATTTTAACACTGCTGATTTACTGATGTTGTCATATGTTGCAGATACTAACATTGCCGGAGGCATTGTTTCCGTGTTTTCTGTTTGAGTTACTCTGACTTGCATTTTCTTATCCAAGATTATTGTATTTATTTACCAGTTCTCTTGCCCATTTTGCAATTTTTTCTTTATCCAGTTGAACCACTTCTACTCCTGCTTCTTTTAATAATTCAAAATCAGTTTCTGGATATGAATCAAGACAGATGAATTTTCTAATTCCAATGGTTATTGCCATTTTAGTGCATTCAAGACATGGGACAAATGTGGTGTAAAGTATTGCCCCCTCTATTCCTGCCTCTATCCCCAAAATTGCACAATGCATGATAGCGTTGGCTTCTGCATGATTGCAAAGACATCTGTCCAGTGATGCTCCTGATTCTATTTTACCTTCCATTCTTAATTGGCATCTCTTGCATCCTCCTTCAAAGCAATTTTTGATTCCAGGCGGTGTACCGTTGTATCCTGTGGCTAATTGTCTATGGTTTCGAACAATTACTGCTCCTACCTGTCTTGTCATGCAATTTGAGCGAAGTTTTGCCAGCTCTGCCTGCAGCATAAAATATTCATCCCAACTTGGCCTATCAAAATGCTGGTTCACAGATTTGTTGCTTAACTGTTCAATATATGGATTCGACCTGATCGCAGTTTATTCTGATACGAAATATTGATGCATAAACTTCTTTAGCAATGATGAAAGTCATACTTTATGGTAAGCTACACCGCTGAAGTGAGCGTAATCCACAAACGATTTCAAAATGCAGTCAAGAGGGCAAAATCAAGACAATCTCTTAACAAGGCATACAGTGTTCATAAGAGAGAACATCAACGCTTGCTAAAAAAACATCTTCGTGAGGAGATGATTATGATCAATAAAGCCAAGAAGAAATTAGACTAGTCTATTTCATCTTTTTTCTTTTTATTTAATAAATTCAAAATTTGTACTTGGCAGCTAAGTAATGACTAGTTTTTCACTATACGAAAGCATAAAATCAATAAAACATAGTCTTAATCTTAGAATTGACTGATTTTATAGAAAGAAAATATGTAACGAGAAACTCTATTGAAAAAAGAGACTATCAGGTAAACTTGGCAAATCAAGCAATTAAAGAAAACTGTATTGTTGTTTTACCTACTGGTTTGGGAAAAACTGCGGTTGCATTACAAGTAATCGCAGAATATCTTACACAGGGCACCGGTGGAATATTATTTTTGGCCCCAACACGTGTTCTTGTAAATCAGCATTATGAATTTCTAAAAGCAAATCTTACTATTGATGATATTTCACTGATTACTGGGGAAGATACGATTCAAAAAAGAACAAAGCTCTGGAATAACAGTGTTATTTGTGCAACTCCTGAAATTACAAAAAACGATCTTGACAGACAAATTGTATTTCCTGAGCAGTTTAGTTTAGTGATTTTTGATGAGGTACACCGAACAGCTGGAGATTACGCTTATTCAGGAATTGCTCAAAGGTTTAGGGATTCTAGTGTAAGAATTTTGGGAATGACTGCTACCTTACCCAGTGAAAAAGACAAAGCCACGGAAATTCTAACAAAATTACGAATAGCAAGCGTTGCAGAACGAACTGAAGACAGTCCTGATGTCAAACCTTATACTCAGGAAACAAACACACAGTGGATCAACGTTGAACTCCCTCCGGAGATGAAATCAATTCAAGTTTTGTTAAAGATTGCATTAGATGAAAGATATGATGTCTTGCGAAAAAATGGAATACGTTTAGCTGACCAACAGTCATTATCTGCACTTTTGCGAATTAGACAATTTGTATTGAATCAAAATAGACGTTCTGCAAAGCCTCTTTTTACTGCAATTCGAATTCATTATGCTCTGAACATACTAGAATCTCATGGCATTACACCTTTTCTGAAATTCTGTGATAGGGCGCGTGCAAAAAAGGGGGCTGGCGTGAGAGAACTCTTTGAAGTTGATCCAAATTTTACTCGCGCCATACATCTTGCAAAAGATGCACAATCAAAAGGAATTGAGCACTCAAAAATTCCTAAATTAAAAGAGATTATAGAATCCATACCTGGAAAGGCTCTGATATTTACCAGTTATCGGGATTCTGTTGATGTTATCTTTAACAAACTTACTGAAATGGGCATACCTTCAGGAATTTTGATTGGGAAAGCAGGTGAGACGGGTCTTAAACAAAAAAAGCAAATTGAGACAGTACAAAAGTTCCGGGATGGGATATTTCGAGTATTAATTGCAACACGTGTAGGTGAGGAAGGATTAGACATCTCTGAAGTAAATCAAGTAATATTTTATGACAATGTTCCAAGCTCTATTCGATATGTTCAACGAAGAGGGAGAACTGGAAGAAAAGACACTGGTAAATTAGTTGTATTGATTGCAAAAGATACCATTGATGAAACATACTATTGGATCGGTAAGAGAAAAATGAATGCGGCAAAGTCTATGGGTGAAAAAATGACAAAGGTACTGCAAAAAAACCAAACATTGGACTCTCACAAAACAGGTCTTGATGCCTTCATCTAGATATTGATGTTTTCTGTAATTGCTCTTTTTCTTTGAATTATTCTGTTTTTCATTCCTGATTCGAGATGATGTATGCTGCTGTCCTTTGCCTTTAGCAAGTTTTCCAGCCTGATGTCGAATTGATCAGATATGAATTCATCAAATTTATGTGCATCCATGTGAAATTCAGAATTGTTTAACATGTCTTTGGACATGTTGACTATTGACTTTTCTAAATAAATGAGAATCTCATCTAGAGCATTTTGAGTTAGAACCGCCATGTTCCTATCCAAATCTTTTGATGATGTGGTATCCAAACTCTGATTTTATTGGTTCTGATGTTTCTCCTATTTGTAATTTGAACGCTGCATCTTCGAATGACTTTACCATCATTCCTTTTGTAAAGTATCCCAAGTTGCCGTCTTTTTTGGCACTGCCTGAGTCAATTGATGTCTCTTTGGCCAACTTGCCGAATTTCTCTCCTTTTTTGAGTCTCTCCATGATCTCTAATGCTTGACTTTGTTTTTCTACCAAAATATGTGAGCATTTGATCTTATTTGACAATATTGCAATTATTGAGTCATTGTTTTAATTTGTTTTGCCTTAAATTTTCACTTTGAGTTTTTAATTTAAAACATATTGGTTCCTACTTTTTCTGATCTGTAATCTCTTTCTTGAGTTTTTCAAACGATTCGATATATTCTTTTTTCATCAAGTTTTCTGGTTTTGTCTTGTTGTTTTTGTTTATTTGTGGTTGTTTTGTTTGTTTTTTGGCCATGTGATGTATTGTTATTATCTATCATATATTGTGGATGTTTTGTAAACTCAGAGAATTGCCTTTTATTGCCTATTTTAAACCCCAGCTAACTTTGGTCTTTGCTTTTATCTTCAAGAATGGTGCTTCATTTTCTTTCCACGGCTCACTTCTAACCCATGCAAATTTTTTGTGAAACATTTTGAAAATCCGTTTGAATTCATCTCCTCTTTCAATAATTTCAGATGTTCCTTGAATACATACGGCCTTGTGCCCTCCAGACTTGTAAATGTCTATTACAACTGCTACATTTGGATTGACTTTCAGATTGCGCCAAGTCCGTGTATCATAATCTGTTGCAATCAATATTGAATCGCTATAAAATATGTATGATACAGGTTTTACATGTGGAATATTTTCATGTGATGTGGCTAGGCGTGCCTCCTCTAGTGACTTTAAGAATTTTTCTTCTTCTTTGGTGAATTTAATCAATTGAAAATCCTTTCTCTAATCTCTGGTATGTGTTTGTATATTATGTCGCGGACTTTGATTTGATCTTCTTCTGTAGGCAACTCTTCTTGTGCACTAAGTAGCGCACCGCTCATGCCAAGCGCCATCCCCATAACCATCCCGTAAACAAATTCTTCAGGGTTTTCTACTTTGAGTGTTTTTTTATTTTGCTTAATCTCCTCAAGATATGCAGGTATTGTCATCATGGCTCCATTAATAGTCTGCATAATTAACATCTCTATCTGTTCTTCTTTACTCATATTTTGAAACTGCTATATTTCTTAATAAATTTGCACCCCGTATTTGACAAGTTACTGATTGCAAATTTCTCTGTATTAAAAAAGAAATCTGACCTCAGACTCTCAATATCCTCAATTTACAAATAAAAACAAGATGGGTTAAAGAAACGTTTCCTCAATAGATTCAATAAAACGAAATAATGTTAAGAGATGGAACATGAAAAATGAAAAGAGTATGAAGCATACTGTAAAATGCAAATACTGTGGCAAGTCTGATAAAGTAGAATATTTGGATGGATTGAATTGGTTTTGTAATAAGAGATGTCACTACTATTACAGACACATGAATGACAAAGATGAATGACGTTAGTTTAAGCAGGGAAGTAAATACGTGTGTTAAGATTTACAAGCAAAACTAAGTTTGAAATGATACGTAATTAAAAACTTGAAATGGATTGTTCTTTTTATCTGCCATAGTCTGTGTCAGTATTATTTCCTTAATGCTGTTGGGTTATTGTAATGATTTGGAATCTAAGGAAAGCTTCCGTTATCTATCATTTCTTTATACATTGCTTTTTCTAATCGGGTTTCAGATGCACTGCATTTGCTACACAATCCAATATCCCGTGGATCCTCTTTCTTTTTCTCACATTCAACACATTTGTGAATTCCTTTCTTGAATGCCATTAATTATCAAAACCAACAGTTCTCATGCCAGCACAAGGCTTGTTTCCCTTACTCCAACACTTACAAGAACAAGAAACAGCCTTTCCACTTTTCAAGTCTTTGACAACTTTATGAAAAACACCTTCTTTAATTTTTGATTCAATCATTATTGTTTCATATCTATCCAATTCTTGATCATAATCAACCATTAACTATAATCTGAAAATAATGAACTTAAACATTATGCAATATGGCAATTGAGTTTAGAATCTAATCTTTAGATTCTTCAAAATTTTCATCACTTTCATAATTTTCTTTCAGGTCGAGTTGATGTTGTTCTTCTTTCATCTCTTCTTGTTCTGCTGCTATTTTTTCAGAATCGTCTGACTTATCTTTGGTTTTTTTGAACTTGTCTAAAAATCCCATGCTATTATGTGTTGTATGGGAACTTAAGCATGTTGATTCATCTACCTTGGTCTATGAATTCGGTTTTAGTTATTTGTATGCCTAAAGTAAACTGTTCTCGTTACTCTATTGATAATTATAACTAATGAGAAACGGTAAAGTTTTAACTTTTAAACAATCTTGCACCCAAGATTTTTAATTCAGCTCGAATTCGTAAAGATATGTTTTCATATTTTACAAAAAATGAGGCAAATCTTGCCCTACCTGACATAATAAAAAAATTTGAATTTACACTAGCAAAAAAGAACGAAGTATCCAAGATTGAACAACAACTTCAGACCAGTCTTTCCAATGCCAGCACATTTGAGGAATATGTTGCACTCAAACAAAAACTCAATTCTGCAATAACTAAATTTTATGAGGCCGTTGAGATTCTTGAAAATACAGGTGTTGTTGTAAAAAGCATAGACCAAGGCTTGCTTGATTTTCCATCTAAAAGGTTTGATGAAGAAGTATGGCTATGCTGGAAATATGGCGAAACTGAAATCAAATTTTGGCATGAAAAGGATTCTGGGTTTATGGGGAGAAAACCAATTGAAGTAAGTGATGAATCTCTGGTTTAGTTTGTTTTTATGGTTTTACCGTTACATGGCTTAGTGATGGTTTTTTGATATAGTTTTTTACGTCAAGCGTTTTTAGTGGTTGGGCAGTTTCCCATAAAATGTTGCACAAGCTGTGAATGTTTCCTACCATCTCCGAAGAGTTTGTACACAATGAAAAATCTGTCTCTGAGTTTGTTGACATGTTATTTGATGCTGTTGAATCTGACATGATCATCTGTTTTTCTTTTTCCACTACCATTCTGCCTTTTGATGGAAGTTTGCAAATTTTAGTTTCAGTTGCATTGAATCTCTTGACAAATGGTATGAGTCTTGGATCGTCTAATTCCACAAGTAATCTTACCTCGCCTCCTCTTTTTTCACAAACCATGATCTTTTCAGGTATTGCACTATGATACATTCTTGAAATATCTTCAAGGGTTGTGGAGATGTATACTATGCCAGACGCATTTTCAATCATTTGAGCAATATCTGCATAAATATTTGTTCGTCCTTGCACTACTCTAAATGTCGGAACATGTGTTCCGTGTTTTGTTGTTATCTCCTTGTTGATCTTCTCAATTATTGTTTCTCCACTTTTTTTAATTTTATTTACCTCATCTTCTTTTTTTCTTAAAGCTAATTTTAGTGCCTCCTGTGGTTCTACTGCAATACACAGTTTTGGACTAGACAAAGTAGTTGAAACAATGTTTCTACTAACTAGCTTGTCTACGGTTCTGTACATTCTGGCTCTGTCTATATCAAGGTCTTTTGCCAATGCACTTGCTGTTATGGGGCCGACTCTTAACAAGCTTAGGTAAATTCTGGCTTCTAACTCATCCAAGTCCAAAATCTCTTCTAGCTCATTTGCAATTGAATTTATCTGGTCTTGATATGACATCATATTGCTATTTTCTCCCTCTCATCTACCATGATTTTTTTGCTCATTGCTTTTAGTATTTTCGTATAATTTGTAAGTAATATATGATCATATGATGTTCCCATGCAAATATCCATACACTATATGTTTTGTATCAAACTAAAACCTCTGTGTGTAATTGATGTTACACTCAAAGCCTGATTTGCCACTTTTACTATCTGTGATTTGAATGTGGATTTTGTCTTGCTTTAAAATGCATTAAATGCAATTATTGCAGCAATTATCATCACAATCACGTGTTTTGTTCCTGCAACATATGAGCCTGAACCAATTTTTCCTGCTGCTAATCCTCCAAACACTGCTTCAATAACTGCCATGTTGAATAATGCCGATTCCAAAGACGCGATATCCATGCTTGCCAAGGAACCAAACAGTCCTTCCGTGCCACTTCCTGAAGCAAGTAATCCTTCTTGCACTTTGGCAATTTCCGTAAAGAAACTTGTAGTAAGTAAAACTGCCACTGCCAGGAAAACTCCAAATGAAATGTAAATTGTATATGTGTATGGCTGTAATGCTGATTTTCTACCCTTTTCAATATTTTGCATCTCTGATACGTGTTTTTGGATCATTTCTAGATTTTCTGAAACATCTCCTCCTATCTTCATTGCCATCTCTAATAGTACTGTGACACGTCTTGACACTCTGGTCCCTGTTCTTTTTGCAAAGTTTTCAAACGCATCCTCGATTGGAATGCCCCAACTAATGTTTGCCTTTAGGTTTCTTAGTTCTGGTGTTAATGCTCCTAGATTTCTTTCCGTTGCTTGCTCTATTGCTTTTATCAAATTTGAACCGCTTTGAACGGAACTTAATAGCGCCAATAAAAATACTGGGAGATTTCTGTCTACGCTGTCTCTTCTTTGAACCTCTTTTAATTGATGGATTGTAAGTGGAATGATCCCAACCATTATTCCAAAAATCAGGCCGATATCTCTGATTGAAGTAGAATCTGAAAATTCAGCAATCTCAAAACTGATTACAATTACACTGATTGCGCCAATCAGTGAAAATATCCCCGCCTTTACAATCTGATTCTCAAACAGTGACTTTTTGGGCTCAATGTCATTTCCTTTTCGTGTTGCTCTTTGCATTTTTTACCTCTTTGGCACCATCGTATCCATCATTATCAACATCAATACTCCGCTTAGTGGAATTACTGCAAAAGTAAGAATATTCATCAATGTCAATAAATCAAAACCTGCAAGATCTGGGCTCATGATGCCCATGATTGATAGCATGATTACTGCTAGTAGCGGGAACACAATCAAAAGAATGGTGTATATCTCTGCAACAGACCCTAAAGACTCTGTTGTTTTTTGCAACAGCATCTTTTTTTCTTCTAGTTGGACCTTTGCTGTGGCGTTAAAGTACTCCTTTAGGTCTCCTCCTGACTGTGTGGTAACGATTGCTCCTTCCAGTAGCTCCGAATATGGCCCAGATGGCGTTCTGTTGATGAGATCTTTGATCGCAGTAACCAAATCCATTCCCAAAATCTCAATGTTTCTCACAATAAAACGGGAGTCCTTTACAATTTCTTCATCTGTTTCTTCTTTTGCAATTGCTTTGAAAATGTCTTCTAATGATAACCCGCTTGTGGCAAGCGTGGACATATATCCAATAAAATGTGGGATTTCTTCTAGTAATTTTGCTGCTCTGTTCTTTACTTTAATTGGTGGGATCATCTGTAAAATCCCAAATGTCATTCCCATTAATGCGAGTCCTGTTATTATTGGCAAAAGAAGTCCTATGATTGCTGGTTGAATGCTGATAAATTGTGATGCAACAAATCCGATGATTGCACCACATGCTCCTGCAATTATGCTAAAGAAGACCATGCTTGTCACATACACTTCAAATGGTATCGGCATCATTGCCTGTTTGATTGATTTTTCCAACGTACTTAATTTTTGGTATAAAAATTTCACATGGTCATTTAGCAGTTTGTAGCTGTATACGTGAATTGTCCCAACTGACTCTTCTTGAACTTTATGTTTTTGTCTTGCACCCTGTACCTTCAAATATCTAACCTCTTTCTTTCATAGAATCTTTCTGGATCTGCATAATAGTCCATGATGTTTGTTGTGACTTCCTTATGATCGCGAATGTTGTTTTTTACCATCCATTCAAGTGCTGCTCTCCTTTTTGTTAACTCATAATTGATTTTCTCATCCGTCTCTCCATCTCTTTCTTTGATTTTCTCAAATACTATGCTGCTTCCAAGATATTCATGAGTGTCATCTCTTGGATTCCATCTGAAAATTTCATGAGTTTTGATTTGCCCTGTGGTTTCATCTATTCCATTAATCTCTGATACCTGGATGATTCTTCTTGCAGATCTGTCTCCTACTCTGACCTTTAACTGAAGTGTGATTATGTCCAGACTGTTTGAAATTAATGATTTTGGAACATCCATTGGTGATGATGTCAATCGGGTCAATGTTGCATCTACTGAATCTGCATGTATTGATGAAAATCCACCATGACCTGTAGCCATTGCTTGAAACAATGTGTATGCCTCCCTTCCTCTGGTTTCTCCAACAATGATAATGTCTGGTCTCTGTCTTAGGGCCGCTCTTAGCAGGTCAAATTGATTTATCTCGCCTATCTGTGTGTCTGTAAAGTTTTGTCTTGATACTGCAGGAATCCAATTTTCATGTGGCAGGTTTAATTCCTGGGTGTCTTCTATGCTTACTATTTTTTGACCTGGTCTGATAAATGACGCAAGTGCGTTTAGTGCCGTTGTCTTTCCACTGGCAGTTCCGCCTGCAATCAACATTGTTGCCCTCTTTTCAGCAAGATACCACATGTATGCTGCAATATCTACAGACAATGTACCGAATTTTATCAGGTCAATCACAGTAATTGGATCTGCCCTAAACCGTCTAATTGTAAATGTACTTCCACGTTTTGTGATCTCATGTCCTAGCGTAAGGTTTATCCTACTTCCATCTGGAAGCGATGCGTCAATAATCGGATCTGCAACCGAAACATGCTTTCCACACACATATGCCATCTTTCTTGCAAAGTTGTTTAGATCTGAATCTTTTTGAAAAATAATGTTTGTTGGCATTGATTCGTATTCTCTATGCCAAATGTATATTGGGATGTTTGTTCCATCACAGCTGATCTCTTCAATCATGTGATCCCTCATCAATGGTTCGATTCTTCCCAAATATACAAAATCCCGTATTGCAAAATAATTGATTTTCTCAATATTTTTTGGCGGAATTTTTAATCTGTATTTTTTTATCATTGATGCAATTTTCTTTTTTAGTCTACGTTCTGCATCTTTTTTTGACTTAATTTCTCCTAGTGATACTGACAGTTCTGTGATCAAAAGTTTTTTAATAATTTCAAATGCCTTTTGATCTTTTTCAGACAAAACTGGTTCTATGACTTGATACCTGAGTCCTCCTTTTGCAGTTGGATCCTTTATGATTCCTGCATGTATCTCATTGTGTTCCCAGTCTAGTTTTGACAATGTCATGAATTGGGGGATTTTTTCTTCTATTGGGATTGATTTTGCGTCTTGACTGTGATTTTTACTCTGCTTTGAAAATTTGTTGTCAAATTGTGCTTTTTGTAATGCAGTAAATTTATCTTTGAAAATTTTTAGCCTCATTTTAAGCAATATTGGGACACATAACGTGTTTTAACGCTTGTTCGTTCATTTGAACAACATTTTGCTTTTAGTTTTCACTATCCAACTAAAACCACCATGGTGAGTAGTAGATTATTCGATTGCGAGGTGTGTGTGTAGTGTTTGGCAAAAAACATGTGCCTGAAAAATCCCTACTTAAACCAAACTCTGAAAATAAATCCTCTGGACTGCAGAATATTACTTCCTTTCTAAAGCGAGATTCAGTATCTGAACCTCTTGATAAAATCTCAGATGTTGTCCCTGAATGCAAACATGAGCACGATGCTTCAAAAACACGTGGAAAATCTGTACAATTAGTTCAGAAAGTACAGCAGTCAGATGACCTAATCATAAAGCCACTCTTGGATTATAACGATGGTGTCCTATTTTACCCCATATTGTCTGAGATCGGGGAATCTCCAGATAATGTATCTTATTTGGACGGGCTTGTAGATGATGGGGTTTTAGATAAACAAATTTATGAAAAACTAATTGTTTGCCCCATTCACCCAAAAATGTTTTCCTCTAGCATGAGATTGTACTGTCCAAAATGCCAGTCTATGAATGTTCAAAAATTGAATTTGTTTGAACATAAAAAATGTGGTTACATAACTGAAAGCGTTAATTTTGCTTTTTCAGCTGATGCAAATTCCATGTGTCCTTCATGTCAAAAAGAAATTACAAACTTTGAAAAAGAGATACGAGTTCCTGCAATGTGGTATCAGTGTGATGACTGCAGAGAAAAATTTGATAATGCCACAATCAAATTACATTGTAGGAAATATGGGCATGATTTTGATCCAAATTCGGGACAGTTTATCACTACATATTCTTACACCCTAAAACATTCCGAAACTTCCATAAACTGTGATGTTGCCCAAATTAAAGATGAGATTGTAAATCTGTTAAATGGTTTTAATTTTAATGCAGAGATAAATTATCCTGTAAAAGGAAGAACTGGTAACATACATGAAATTCCAATTTATGCAAAAAGCAATATCTCAGATGCGTCAATTCTAATTTTTATTAAAAATCAAGCAGATGGCATTGATGAATCTGTAATGAATTCCATTCTGGTTCCTAAATTAGATATTGGTTCGGAAAATACGTTGTTGATAACCGTTTCAAGTGTTAAGGATGGCATTGCAAGACTTGCCCAGCATTATGGTATTTTTCTAATATCTGAGCCTGATTTTTCTAAAATTCTTTCAAAAGTAGAAGATTTTGTTTCCAATTGGTACACAAAAAATGGTGGTAACAAATGATACATCTGTTTCGTAAGGAGTTTCTCCATTCCAGACGTGCTGTCAGCCAAATTATGGGAAGTGTTGTTATTTTGGGCGTAGTTACCTCTATTGGTTCTGTGATTATGTTTAATGGAATGCACGAAATTAACGCATTTACATATGATCTAACATTTCATGACAAATCAAAAAATGAAGCATTTAGAGAAGATTTGATTTTTGAGCATGTACGATTCGAACCTAATACAAATCAAATGATGATCCATCTTGCCAATATTGGAACCATAGATTCAACCGTGGAGAGTTTATCTGTTGTAAAACTAGATACTCAGGAAATTTTAGTGAACTGGGCTGATGTGCATGCCTCAATTATGGTTAAGGACTCTGATTCCATCTCTCTAATTGCATCTTTGAATTCCGATTCTTTTACATGGAATGATCCATACTATGTCAATTCCGAATACAGAATATCATTAACTACTTCTAAAGGGAATTTCTTTACAACTGTTGCTAGTCCGTTTAACACATAGGTAGAAATGAAAAATTATTTTTTGCACTTAAAATTTGATAATTTGTTTCACATGAAGAAACGTAGGGGCATTACTGATATTATTGGAACAATGATGCTGATGGCAGTGACTGTTACCGGAGCTGCTACATTAACATATTTTGTAAATGATGTGTTTGTCACCGGAAATCTGGCAACCGCTTCTACGTTTGACTCTTCTACAAAATCATTATATCTCCTAGCGTACGATGCACGTGATTCTTCGTCATTATTGAATATCATGAACTTGGACAATCAATTAAACGGAAAATTATGCGGTGTTTCATGTAGCGGTACAAACCAACTTCCAATCAATGATGGCTCTGAATTTATAATGATGAAAATCAAAAACAACAGTTTTGACTCTGTGTTTCTGGAGGATGTAAAACTGAATAATGTTGTCCATGAATGGGATGCCTACACATCTGGAATCTTACTTGATACATCTGAGCCTGATTTGATAAATTCTGATGGCCGAAGTTATCCCGCTGATGGCAGATTCTCCATAATTAGTGACATTGCAAATCCTGAACAGCATGAAAATATTGAAATTTCTTCTGGTGCAACAGTCTATTTGTTGGTGAAGTTGGGTTCTAACGATCCTGACATATCGCTTAGTAAGGGCATTAGAATTTTTCTCAATGTTGGAACCATTACTTCTCCTGAATTTTTAATTGAGAGTGGTAATGTGAGATGAAGTTTAACATGATTTTTTCTAATCCTAGGAGGGGTGTCTCTTCAATAGTGGGGGCATTATTATTTACAGTTTTGATGATTGGTGCATTCTCTGTGTTGAGTTTGGCATTGGATGTGCAGACGGATATTGTGTCTACTCAAAGAATTGTTTCAGATGCAGAGATTAAAAAGCAGCAAGAAAGATTTGGAGTTGCAGCGTCAACTGATGCAAACGATCTTCTCTCAATCAATATAAACAATCTGGGTCAAAACCCCGTTGAGATATCCAGCATTTGGATTACAAACAAGACTCTGACTGATCAACCCACAAAAAGATTTGACATATTGCATAACAATGCATTTATTCCGTCTGGATTCACATCCAACATTCTTGCAAATCAGACACTTGCACTCATCCCAGATACATATGACATCAAAGTGATTTCTTCATACGGTACAATCAAGACAATTGAACTAACTACTGATTCTGGTTATGTAACTGGGGGGTTACGTGCTGAAATTGTTACAGACCCTCCCGATGTGATTATTGGGCAAAACGTAACCGTTGCAATGATTGTTACAAACACAGGTAGCTCCTTAATTGAAGATGTACAGCCTGATCCTCTGATCTTTTCTGCTACTGGATTTGGTTCTGTTTTGGACTTTTCATCTCATACTCCTGCATCTGTTGATCTAGATAGTGGAGCATCTGTGATGTTTACTTGGGACTATCAAGTGACTGGCAACAGTGGTGATCAACTATCTTTCTCTGCGGTTGCTAGAGGTAATAGTGTTGTACTTGGACCTGTGTCAAGCAATGTCGTATCTGATACAAGCATTCTTCGCTTGCCTACTGATGGTGGAGGTCAAACTGAGCCTGATATTGTTACAGATGATCTGCTTGCAAGGCCTCAGCTGTTCTTCATAATCCCTTCTTCTCAGGGACAATCAAGTGATACTGAAGCATTATGGGGAATCAATGTTGTAAATCCTATCAATGCTCCGATGGAGGTGAGTAAATTAGTGATTACTGCGTTTGCTCCTGGTGGAAACAACAACGATGTATTATTTGATAGGACTGGCGGTAACTGTAATTTTGATCCCATATCTCCTACTTTGGGTTCTGATCCTGATTGGTCATGTCCATCTGAAAATTCGTTAATGTGGCAGGACACTGCAAACCCAATAATAATTCCTGCAAATTCTTCTAGGGCATTTCTGACAAAAGTTGAACCCGGTAAACCTTCTGGCAATACTGGATTGGAATCAATTCTTGTACAAGGCTCTGTGTTTACTACACTTGGCTCATTTGGAAAAGCCGGATATCAATCCACCATGTCTGAGATTGCAACATCTATTGCAAATGTGTTTTTGACAAATTCTGCAGGTTCAAGATTGGGCAGTGATATCACTACTTCACAAGTTGGAATTCTTCCTAATACCGTTCACACGTTTAATGTTGCGCTTGCTGACATGGATTTATCTGATGTTACTAGGATTGATGCCGGTGCAAAATTAATCATTAATGTTCCAAAAGGTTGGACTGATGTTACAGTTACTACTCATCCTGGATTTCTTTCACCATCTGTTACAGAATTTGGGGATACCTCCACCCAAATCGTGGGAGTTACGTCTAGTCAGTTGGGAAGCAGCGTAAATCCCAGCGACGTAATCACGTTTACTGCACGTTCACCAAATCTTACCTATGACAGGTTGTATGTCATGTATGTTTTAGCTCAGGGTGTTACCTCAACTGGGTTCTCAATTGGACCCTTGGCCGAAATAATTCTTCAAGTTGACGCCTGATTTAATGTTCATTTTCTAGCACAATAGTACAAAACATCTAATTGTAGTCCATTTTGAACACAAATTCCTTTAACATCTTTTTTATCTGTACAAAATTCAGAATGACAAAACTAATGTCAAAACAAAACAGATTGACTTCGAGACGAGCAGTTGCTCCAGTAATTGCTACTCTCTTGCTAGTTGCAATCGCAGTTGTTGGTGGAAGTATTGTCTTTGTGTTCTCACAAGGATTCTTTAGTTCTGCACAGATCAGCGGAACTCCATCCATTGAATCTCTAAAGATTCTTGGTTATGACGCACGTGATGCGACTTCCTTAACCATGCATGATGGTCAAGTAGTGGCTGGCCTTGCAGGAACTAACTCTACTAACGGACTCCAAGCGGGCGAAAGAATTGCTGTGTATCTAAAGAATGACAGTGTTCAAAAAGTAACGCTTAGTGAAGTTAGATTTGCAGGCGAAGTATACACTTTTGCAACTGCTGCTGGTGGTACACTAACCACTGGTGTAGGTGGAATTGACGGTGCATTCCAAATTGCAACTAAAGGTGATCTTGCTGGTGGATTGGATTCCACATCTGCTGAAATCCAACCTGGTCAACAAGCATCTGTTGTGCTACAATTAAAGGATCCTATCAAATCTGGAAGAGATGCACAGTTTAAGCTCTCTACATCTAACGGTGCAGTGTTTGTAGGAACTGTAGTTGCAGGTCAACAAAGTGGATAACTCCACCCTTTTTTCATTTTTATGAAAAATAAACGGAGTAAAATGAAAAAATGGAGAAAAAAATGAAAAACAAAACCCCAATAATTTTCCTACTTGCAATATCTTTATTTGCCGGAAATTTACAAATTGCATCTGCTCAAAACCTAAACACGTTATCTGATTATTCTGTACATCTTGCTATAACTCCAGATCATATTGAGGATGGACCAAATACTCATCCTATAGGATATGTTTACGTTCTTAGTAAAAATGGTGTTTCGATAACTTCTTCTCAAGATGTTCGGATTGCCTTGAGTTCAGACAATCCTCAAATTGCATCTGTACCGGACAATGTTGTTCTTAAAGCCAATCAAGAATATGCCTCATTTGATGTTACTACGGGTGTTTTGAGTGGTTCTACCACTATTACTGCTACGTTAAATGACAAAACCACATTTCAAAAAATTGAAATTGGCAATGATGAATCTCATTTGCCTAGTGACATGGTATTGGAATTGAATCTGCCTACTGGTGAAATGCATGTTAACTCTGCAATGCCTTTCTCTGTATATTTGAGAACCTCTGATGGCTTTGTAATTCGTGCCCCTGTTGACATTCCAATTGATTTAGAATTTGAAAACATCCTTGCATCGCCTGACACCGCCTCATTAACCATCAAAAAAGGTGATTACTACGCATGGGGAACAATATCTACACATGATAAAGTAGGAAATACTTTTCTGCGTGCAATGCAGGACGAACTGGGACTTGATACTGCCAAAAACATCAAGATTTCATCCACTTTGCCTGCAGCGCTGCATATTGACATATTTCCAAAACTTGTCCCCGCCGAAGTTGAAAGACAAGTTGATGTTTTTGTAAGTGTAGTGGATTCTGATGGCAATCCAACTATAACTCCCGAGGATATTCCGTTAAAGTTTTTCTCAAATGATTCTTACTCTATAGGTGATGCACTGGATAAAACCATGCGAGAACTGTCTCCAAAAATCAAGAAAGGTGATTTTGGATACTATCTTAGACAAGAGTTGAATCTGCAACATCTCTTGTCCAATGATATATTGATAGGTGCAAGTGCAGAAGGGTATGGTATTGCAACTGACACCTTCTCAACAGTTGGCGAATCTATGAACATTGAAAATAAAAAAATCACTGAACGAGACGTTCAAATTTTTGTACCTGATAGAATGCCTGCAAATGCAACCACTATTGTAACCTACCAACTTGTTGCAGTGGAAACAGATGATGATGACCCTGAGGATACGACCGAAATAGAGAATGAAACTGATGATGAGAAAAAGAAACCCTTCCTCTCAATTGATGATCTTGATGATGGTGAGTTTTATCCAATTCAAGCCAATGAAAATTATTATGGCAATGGTTATGTAAAAAAACTTGATCTGGTTTCAGGAAATAACAATATTGTAAAAATTTCAGACAAAGGAAAGATTGAGGCTGCGTATTCCTATGGAACTGGCTTTATTTCAAGCGGCCAAAAAAGCGGACAGGTGTTAATTTCAGCATCGGTTCAGGGTGTTGGCTCTGATTCCAAACTGATTGACGTGGTCAACACATTAGAACAAAAAAAGGTTTTGCTATTTTCACCTACCGGAACTGACAGCCTTTTGTTTGATCGAGAGGGATTCTTTGATGTGTTTTTAATTGCAATGGATGGCAAAGAAAGACCAAAAGTACTCAAACATGATTCAAAATATTTGATTACTCCAACAAATGGATTGATTGAAATCAAGAAAGAACATACATTTGCTTTTGCCAAATTGCGCAGTGACTCTTTTAATGTAAATGAAGAAAACAGCTTTATCAAACTTAGTGTATCTCCCATTGGGGAGGCCACTGATTTGTCATTGGAATCAACTAAGACATTTGCTGTCCATCCATCATCCAAAATGAAAATTCATCTACCCTTGGAAAACCTAAATGCCAATCACAAAAATAATTTTGGCATAGTTCAAATTCTTGATCTGCAAGAAAATCCAATTCGACCAATAGTCGATATCAAGTCTAAAATTGTTTCATCAAATGAAAAAGTCGTACAAATTATTGACGATACAGTGATACCTGCAGGCGCATCTTATGCCTTTTTTCCGATAAAAACATCTGGTTCATTGGGTGAGTTTGCTATATCTGCAAGTGCTAAGGGTGTTATTGGTACTGGGATTGAATCTAAAACCATGTCTTCTCTTAGTCAATTAAAGATATTTGCTAGTGGGTTGGCCGAACAGATTCCTGTGGATGAAGAAATAAAAATAAAGTTATTTGTAGATGACGAAAATGCAGAATCTGTGCCAAATGCTTCTGTGAAAATAAATTCAGATGAAAACTCTCTAATTGATCAAAATGAGATTAGGACTGGTCCTGATGGCAGTGCCACAATAAGTCTAACTGCGCTTGGGGGACCTGTAATCAATTTAGAAATTATCGCAACTGCTGAAGGCTACTCTCCCGGTAAGGACACTATAACAATAAACGTAGATACTCCAGAAAACACATTGACTGTAGCAAATCTGGAATTGCCTGAATGGATAGGCTATATTGTTGTTATAGCATTGCTGATGGTTGTTGTTTTGGTCGTGTTATTTCTCCGAAAATCCAAGGCTCCTATGGAGGAAGATTGGGAAGAGGAGGAAATTTAACTAGAAAAACTAACCTTACAACTAATTGTCCCTGTCTGTATGGCTCCGAGTGATACGTGTACGCTTTCTTTTAGCGTCTGTAATTGCAGTCTCCGTCGGACTCTCAATTAACTGGTGGCAAAATGCCACTTTTGGACTGTTTGAAGCTGTGTTGACATTTGCTGGAGTGGCAGCATTACATGCAAGTGTTGATCTTCTAAATGATTACTGGGATTACAAAAGAGGCATTGATATTGCAACAAAAAAAACAAAGATGAGTGGTGGTACTGGCGTTTTGCCTGAAGGACTGCTAACTCCAAAATCTGTTTATCGCGCAGGAATTGCATTTTTGATTATAGGTTCTGCTATTGGCAGTTATTTTGTAATTGTTGATGGGATAATAATTGCAGTCATTTTGGGGTTTGCAATAATTTCTATTTATTTTTACTCTACCAAAATTGTCGACTCTGGCCTGGCAGAATTTTTTGTAGCCGTAAAGGGGACAATGATCGTACTTGGAACCTTTTTCATACAATCTGATCAAATTGTTGTTGAGGCTATTCTGGGCGGAATTGTTGTTGGGATTTTATCTTCGCTTGTTCTGTTTGTTGCTTCATTTCCAGATCATGATGCTGACAAGTCCAAGGGCAGAAAGACTCTAGTCATCATGCTAGGCAAACAAAAAGCATCTTTGATTTTTTGGCTATTTCCTGCCATTTCATATGGTATCATAGTGTCATGTGTTGTTTTGGGACTTTTTCCAACATTGTCGTTGATTGCCTTTGCAAGCATCCCGTTAATCATTAAAGGCGGGCTTGGACTGAAAAGAAATTACGATTCTGTGGATTCTATTGAGCCATCTTTGCATTCTATTTTGATGTTTGGCAGAATTACTGGTGCGTTGTTTGCTGCCAGTTTTTTAATCACTTACGTTGTTTAGACATAAATGAAGCATAATGGATGGATGATTTATGATATCTGGGCATGCAACTGCTGAAGGAACTCTAAAATTTGCACAAAATTCAGACATTTTGCAGTCCAACTTTAAGAAAATGGGTGATCTTACACTGTCAAATGTTGGCATGGGCACTTATCTTGGAAATGCCGACGATGCGACTGATGAACTGGTAAAAAATTCCGTAATGCAATCTGTCCTTGGTGGAATTAATGTAATTGATACTGCAATAAACTATAGATCACAGAAAGCAGAGCGCTCCGTTGGTCGGGCAATATCTGAATTGATTTCTCAAGGGAAAATATCCCGTGATCAAATTTTCATTAGCACAAAAAATGGCTATGTTACAAATGATGCAGATATAAAACAAGATTTTTGGGAATATGTCAAAAATGAGTATGCCTCAAAAGGTGTTGTAAATGAGGGTGACATTACATCTGGGTATCATTGTATGACTGTGCCATATCTTGATGATCAACTCACCAGAAGCATGAATAACTTGGGATTGGAATGCATTGACTTGATGTACCTTCATAATGCTGTAGAAGGTCAAATCAAAGATATATCCAAAGAAAAATTTCTAGAACGCCTTCAATCCGCATTTGCATTCTATGAGCAAAAAAGAGCAGAGGGCAAAATTAGATACTATGGCATGGCAACATGGGAGTGCTTCAGAGTGATGCCTGACAACCCACAATACCTCTCATTGCAGGATGCAGTGAACATGGCAAGAGATGTTGGGGGAGAACATCATGGTTTTAGATTCATTCAGATTCCATACAACATGTATTATGATCAAGCACTGCTTGCAAAAAACCAGACCTTTGATGGAGAACAAATATCGATTCTAGAATCTGCCACAAGACTGGGAATTGGGGTGTTTACTAGTGTACCTTTGATGCAAGGGCGATTGTTGAATCCCGGGGTCATGCCTGAGTTTGGCGACTTGAAACCTTCACATCGTGCATTGCAGTTTATTCGCTCATCGCCTGGCGTTCTTGCCCCCTTGGTTGGACAAAAATCATCCACACACGTATCTGAAAACCTGGAAATTATGAAAATTCCTCCCCTCTCTGAGGCAGAATTTGTTGCTCTGGTTAAGAAATTAACTTCTTAATTTAACATCCGAGTTGTTGTGCATGCTAAAAAGCTAATAAATGGGGGATCAATTAGGAACACCACCCATGTCCTCTAAGATTTATGATTATGCAAAAATTTGTGACACCATAAAATCACTGGATCCTAAAATTAGATTTGCCGGCGTCATCAATGATCGTGGTAGACTGGTAGCAGGTGGAATGAAAGAAAATGTTGAGCCACTTGAAAATGAAAAGGATGACGAGATGATTTTCATGGAGCTTGCACTGCGAGTAAAAATGAGAAAAGAATTTGATAAGCAATTAGGACTGGTCAATTTTGCGCTTGCATCAAGAGAAAGGGCACTTGCAATGAGCTTTCTTCTAAATGAAGATATTTTGTATGTTGTGGCTGAGCCTGATGCTGACTATGGCTTGCTGCCAAAAGCAATTCTGAACATTGTTGCCAAATCCTAGTCTGTCTGATTTACCAAACCCACTTTGACTTTTGTAAAAAAGAATTTTCGAATATATTCTGTTATAGTGAATCTATAAATAGAAACATTTGGTGAAAAATTTGTGCCAGTGGATCCTGTTTGTGGAATTGAGCTTGACAAAGAACTTGCTCTAGAACATGAGTATGACGGAAAAGCATTCTATTTTTGTTGTAATGGTTGCAGACGAATTTTCATAAGAAAGCCACGCAAATACAAAAACAACTAGATTGGGAAAGCCCCGCACATTCTACAGAATTTTGAGTCTTCTACATTATGCCTGCAGTATGGGCATGTCCTTTCTGCATTGCTACACGGACTGCCAAACATTTTTTTAAAAATCTCATAGTAATGCATTGACTCTTTTGTTCTAATTATCACATTGTCTGAGCGTTCTATGGCTTTCTTCTTTTCCTCGAATTTGGCATCATCTACAATTGATCCAAACAAACTCGTCAATCCGACAGTACCAGATCCGTCCTGCATGGGTGACTTTTCTCTCCATGCAATTTGAGGTGGGATTTTTCTTTCAAATGTCTTTCGTAGTAACCATTTGCCATATCTTGTGTCTCCTTCGTTTCGCACCTTTAGATCTACTGGTATCTTTTTTGCAAACTCTATTGTTTTTTTATCTAAAAAGGGTGACTCTATTTTAACTCCTAATGCCTTGCCAATCTTTTGTGTTGGAAAATGCATTACTGACCATATTCTTTGGATTTCTTTGTCTATCTGGTCTAGTGGTTTGTTTACAAGAAAACTATACCCTGCAAACAATTCGTCTGCCCCGTCACCTGTGATGATTCCTGAACCCCCCTGTTCTTTTACCCATTTTATTGCCATATACATTACAACGTTGTTTCTGATCTCAATATCGTTAAAGTTTTTCAGAATCTTGATTGTTTCTTCTATTGCACCTAAAATTTCTGCAGTGCTGGCACTGTGAATTGTTAGTGGGATGTGGAATTGTTTTGCTGCCATTTGGCAATATGTAAGGTCAGTTGAGACAAAATCCTGTGCAATCACTGCAATTCCTGATGGGTTTTTTTCTTTTAGAAGATACGCAATGATCGTACTGTCTAGTCCTCCTGACAGTGATATGGTGCTTGAGCTGCAGTTACTGCACGCTTCTTTGAGCAGTTCGTACAGTTTTTTGGACTCTTCCTCCAATGCCCTACCTTTCCTTGCTGAATCTAAAATAGGTTGGCCTCGAAGATTTTGTGGTTTTTGTAATTTATCATTGCAAACTTTAAATCCTTTATCGAATCCTTTTTGATTAATGCTACTTCCAGCTGAGATTGAATCAAAGACGCTCATTCCTGCGCTAAGGGCGATTCTTGCAAAAAAATTGGCCGAAGATCATAATATCCGCGAAGATGAAATTTCAAAAATGCTTGGCGTAACACAGGCTGCAATCAGCAATTACATTAGAGGGACTCGCGGTGATCCATCTCTCATTGCCAAGCTATTGGCTGAAAAGCAAGTGGCAATAATGATTGATGAATTAAGCGATAATCTGTCTTCTGATATGGCATATACTCCATCTAGCCTTTCAAAATTTATCGGTCTTTGCAATTATATTAAATCGAGTCTGCTGATTTGTGAAATCCATCATAACCTAGAATCTGACATTGATGAAAAGGTCTGCAAAGAATGTGAAAACATGCTTCTAAAAGGGCCTGGCAGTGTTTACTAGATTTTGTTTAGGATAATTTCAATTGTAGACAACATCCTGCCAATGCCCGGCGCTGATTCTGTGTCTAGTTTTATCTTTTGAACTTTGGAATTCCCCTTTAGCATTTTTTCTGTAATTATGTTTGCCACTGCCACTGCATTTGGGATGGAATTTCCTTTTGCGCGTAAAATGACTTGTTTTTTGTTGCCTAGTGATGACAGCACATCTACTGCTGATTGCATAACTGGATCATTGTGTATGTAAATTATGTTGTCTTCGGATTTTTTGATCTGCTCTTGATCACTTGCTTTGTTTGTCTCTTCCATGAGCATTATTCAACAACCAGCAATTTTCTGTTCTTTTAAGTTTTATCGACGATTGGTCCACTTAATCAAAATAATCAATTGGGATATTTTGATAATCTCCGTTTGGTAAAACTCGTCTAATTGTAATTGGTATCACTCTTTGTTCAAGTTCCTCCATTGCAATATCCAGTGATATTCTTGCAGTTTTTGGAATTGGAATAAACGGTGGTGCCCCTAATGATAATTGTAATGCTCTGGCACCCATAATTCTTGCTTTTTCAAATCTTGTTAGTGTTGGTGGTCCTATTGTAATCTTGCCTTTTTCACATGGGATCTCCACTGGTTCGTGCTCTTCGATAGTTTCTACAACTTCTCTTCCTTCGATTTCTTTAATTCTTTTTTCTAACTCCTCTTGTTGTTTTTCAGTTAGCGGTTCTTTTCCATCTCCTTTCTCTATTAATTTTCGATAAGTATCAAGTGCTTTGTTTAGTCCCGCGTTCTCTTCTGGCTCGACATCTAGAACCTCCTCTTCTATTGGTTCTTCAATCTCTTCTTCTATAGGATCAACTAATTCAGTTTCACTAGCATCAGACAAGTAAGAAAACGTTCTCAAAGCGTTATATAATCCAATATTTTTAAAGTACGAATTGAGCGTATCTTCCGTCTCACAGAAACAACTAATTCTTGAAATTAGAGGTAAAGCAAAGCTTAGATGTGATCTAAAGCGTCATCTTTCTCCAAGAACTGTGGGTACTATAATGCGGTCTTTGCCTCTTGAAGGACATGCTCATCTTTTAGGAAAAAACATTGCATATTTTGAAACATCAGTTGATTCTGGAATTGAGAGATCCCGCAAAGAATTCAAAAGAGGTGACGTCGCATTTTTGCCTTCCTCTGGCAGTATTTGTTTTTTCATTGCAGATGCTGCACCGGGAAAGGCCATGACTCCAATTGGAAAACTAATTGATGATGTAACTCCATTATCTAATGTACAATCAGGAGACGTTTTTTGTCTCTATGAAGATGATGCTTGATACAAATAATGTCCGCTGTATCCACCAACACGTTTTACGGTTCCTTTTTTTACAGCTTCTCTTAGAAATGCATTTGCTGCCGAGATCTTAACTCCAGCCTGTCTTGCCAAATCGTGAATTGTTACAACTTTGGCACCTTGGATGTATTTCATTACTTGTTGTTCGTTTACCACCACTGTAATTTCTGCTTTTGATGGTCCGCCCTCTCCTTTGTCTTTTCTACTCTTTTTAGATTCTTTGGCACCTTGGGTTTTCTCTTGTTTTGCCGGACTTACTTTCTTTGTTCCACCCATTGTTTTTCCAAAAAATATTCCTCTTATAAACGATGTACAATTTTTGTAATTGAATTTGTTCTTATAGGCAAAGAACATTCTTGAATTTTCAAATATAAATAACATCACAGTTATCTAATCTCATGGGAATTGTTTCCAAAGGTGCAAAGTGTAACATCGAGGGGTGTGACAAAGACGGCGCTCGTTCATTAAACACAACCAAAGTAGAAAACGCCGGATTGCGAGTAAGCTCTGCAGGCAAAAAAACAGTTCTTTGCAAAGATCATTACAAAGAATGGAAGAAAGAATCCAAAGATGACAGAGATTTGGAAAGAGCCAGGTTTGATAAATTTTAATTCTTTTTCTTTGTGTTTCTTTTGACACCTGGCGTGTTAAAATAATCTTGGCTTAGATGATCATAGTATTTGGATAATTTTTTGTATAGTCTTTTTGGCTTTCTTGCTTTTTGATTGCTTAACACATACAATGCAAGAATGGGAAACGCAATTGTAGCATCCGCGTAAACTGTGATCATTCCATGATGTGCATCTTGAACCTTGCCCCAACTTTTCCCTTCTTGCAAAGTTGCACCTGACAGTCCTCCTGTATCCGGTCTTGCGTCTGTGATTTGTATGACGTAGTCTTGTCCTCCATCGTTTCTTTTGAGTATCTGATCAAGAAGGGGCCCTGTTTGTTGTGCTGTGTTCTTTGGAACTCCTCCACCCAACTCTAGAATTCCTGATTTTTTCGAGTTGTAAAGGATTGCCGCCTGCTCTATTATCTCTCTGACAAAATCTAGATTGTATACCTTGTTTTGTAACCTGTGTACTGCTAGGTTTAGTGCAAGTGAAGAATCTTTCATTGTGGATATGTATACTGGAACATCATACTCGTATGCTGCTGTGATGAAACTCTTTTCTGGATATTTTGCTTTTTCTTTGCTTATCTTCCCCATCATGTTGCAAAATTCTGCTGTGGTGAATGGTTTTTCTGTAAATTCATTTTCAAACATACTCTGAATAATTTTGTCTTCTGTTTCCAATGTCTCGACAAATTTTATGTATACGTCTCTGATTCTTACAATTTCATTTTCATACAATTTCATATCATCAACATCAAAACTTCCTTGTTTTACTGGCAACCCCCACGCAAAATGATCTTCATGGTATACATTGGCCCCTGTAGTGATAATCCAATCAACAAATCCACGCTCAATCAATGTTTTGATAATGCCTCCAAATCCTACTGGTGTCATTGCACCTGACACTGTAAGGCATATTGTTGCATCTTCTTCAATCATTCTTGCAAATAATTTTGCAGCTTCACCTAACTGTCTTCCATTATACCCTGAACTGGCAAAAACATCCACCAGCTGCTCTATGGTCATATTTGGATCAAGTTTGATGTGTGGGATGTCTTTTCCATGAAATTTATGTGGGTCCACTTTACAAAATAAAAAATTACTGTAATTAATACTTCCGACTAAACTTTAAACTTCACTTGCTCTATTTTAGATATCATGTCAAGTGAGTTGTTGGGCTTAACCGAATTCCAGTTACTTGACATGTCCAAAAAATACGATTCAGTAGTAATCTGTGATCTTAGAAAAAAAGAAGACTTTGCAAAAGGCCATATAAAAAACTCAATAATGGTAGCATTTGATGAAGAAAAATTACTAGATGTTCCTAAAAATTCTAAAGTGGTCCTTGTAGGTTATGGTGAGGAACAGTCAAAACAGGTGGCAACTGCATTGCGGGCTCGTAATATTGAGGCATACTATCTCATTGGTGGAATTAGTGGATTTACTAGTGGATTATATTGTACAAACATTTTCTACGTTGGAACTGGCTATCCTTAAGAAATGAAAATCATTGACTTGTATGATCCATCACGGGTAGACAAAACTCCTGATGGAGTTCATGTGTTGCTTGAATCTGGTAATTTTATACATGATGGTTTTTCCATCAGGGCAGTGGAACTGCGTCACTATCTTGAAAGCATTGATCCTCATCTTGGGCCATATTCGTTAATCACGTCCTACGTTGAGACCGACAAGGGCTCAGTTGAAATGATTTATGATGAAGGATTTCGTGGTAAAGACTCTCTTAATAGAACAGCTTCTTTTCTCGTGTCTAATCTTGGCATTTCTGCTTTGATCCTCCGTTCAATCATCACGTTGCGTGAACATCTTAATAATGACAATGCCCCACATTAATGCCACTTGTTAATTTTAATGACTTTTGTAATCTCACACGGTATGTCAAACTCTATCTTTTTTGTATGATTAGTTTCTGACTTGAATTTACTAGATCAAGTACCTGATTTAATTTTTCAATTGAGAATGGTTTGAAAATGACTGCATTGACATATTCCTCTTGCACTGTATTTTCTAATTCTTGAGACATGTCTGCCGTAACTAAAACTATCTTTACTTTTGTTGATTTTTTTCTGATCTTCCTTACCGCCTCAATTCCGTTCAAATCTGGCATGTGTACATCTGAAAATACAAATTCGGGCTCGTATTGTTCAAAAAGTTTTATTGCATCGTATCCATTATGCCCCATTCCCAACACTTTGAATCCTTGCAGTTGAAGAATTTCTGCAAGAAGTTCAACAATTTCTCGTTGATCATCAATTACTATGGCAGTTCTCTTCATAATTTCCAAATATGGAAATGATATTTAATTATTCTGTGACTGTTATTAAATAAGGAGACTTTTCTGAATTTTTTGCTTAGATTGACTCTTGTCCTTTTATGATTTCTTTTTGTTCTTGCTGCTTAATCTCATCTGACTCTGCTAATTTATTGCGTAAAAGGAATATTCCTGCCAATGTGATTATGAGTGAAATTATGTCTATGGTGGTAATTTCTTCTAAAAGAATAATTCCTGCAAACAATATTCCAAAAACAGACGTAGTTGAATAAAGCAATATTGTCTTTACTGCCCCAATTAACTTTAGACCTGCCAAGAACAGTAGTGTTGAAATGCCTGTGCCTAAAATTGAAATGACTGCAATGTTTGGCAGATGCGCTATGTTGAAGTTAAATGGTATGTTAAATACCACGATAAATCCCAATGCAAATATTGCACAGAAAAATGATGTGATCTGCGTGACTCTTCGGGGATCATATCTGTCTCCTACGTACTTACAAATGGTAATGTCTACTGCATAAAGAAAGCCAGAAATTATTACTAGAAGATCACCTGTCATGATATCTTGCACGCTTATATTGTTTTGATACATCTCGTTTCCTATTGGGATGATCATCATCCCAATTATGATCATTGAAAAAGGGATGCACTCCCTTATGTTCAGTCTTTCCTTGAATACCAGCATTGCAATTACAAGCGAAAATATGATTTCGCTATTGCTGAACAAAGACGCATTTACTGCAGTTGAATTTTGCATGCCAAAAAAATATGTTGAAAGTGCGGCGACTTCAGAAAATCCAATCAATGCCATGAAAATTATATCCTTTTGTGTGAATTTGCTAATTTGACTGGTTTTTCTTGCAACAGGTGTGAAGAATATACCGCAGATCATGTATACTAAAAATGTCATCACTATCGGGTTTATCTCAACCAAACCCTGTCCTGTTTCTAACATTGGTTTTGATATGATGTGGACTAGTGATGACAGGGCTGCTGCTAAAATTATAAAATAATATCCATATCTTGATTTTGTCAATTTAAGATTAAATTTCAATCGTTCCCATATTTGGAAACAACAAGTGCCTTAAATCTGATCTTGTGAAAAATCTATTATATTTTTATAGTCTGCAAAACTGTACTGTTTTTTTGTTCAAAGTTTGACAACTGGATGTCTACGGATACTTTGTTTTTCTCTATGTTTATTCTTAGGTTGGAAAATACACATGCATATTGGTTGATTTTTTTATTTTCTCTAACAATATGATCTGTTACATATAGTAATCCTTCGTCAATCAGAGCATTTATCTTTCTATATCCTGATGTTTGCGGCAAATTGCATTCTTTGATTATATCTGCAATTATTTTTGGTTGTTCTGCAACTGATTCTAGAATCTTTTTCTTTTCGGTATCTCCAAATGCTTGTAATATAACTGAATTTATGTCGGAATCTGCTAGTGAATACCAGTTTTCTTTTGATTTCTTTGTTTTTGATTGAAATATATTTTCAAAAAACCTTTTCTCTAATCCATCTGCACCTTTTCCAAAAAATTCACGTAAAACAAGATCAAGCTTGTCAAACTCTTCCATGGACTGTGTTAAAGATATTCCAAATTTCTCAAACAGTCTATCCTCAATTTTTTTTACTGCTTGAGACCCAAGATTTTTTCTAATTGTTATGTCGAGAGATTTTGCAAGCAGGTGGTCTAATCCAGACATATTTCTTATTGTGTTTAGTACTTTATTAATTTTCTTAGTGGGTAATAAAGGAAATTCTTAAAAACTATTAATTCCCAAATTTGGTAATTATGGCAATACAGCTTTTTGACGAAAATAACATGAGACAGCTACCTGATGCCGAGAGATTTCGCATATGTGCAGAAATCCTAAAAACCGAATCTGACGAATCGAAGAGATGGGATGCGGTTTGGCTAGTAGGCGAATTAGCCGAAGACCCCGATAATAAAAATGGTCTGAGGGAAAAAGTTGGTGACATGTTGGAATGGACTTTGAGAAATGATCTCAATGGCGTTGTAAAGCATGAAGCAAGCTTTCAAATTGCAGCAAGAAATCTAAGAAACAAAATACATGTTCTAACTGACATTGCATTAAATGACAATAGTGTTCTATCAAAACATGAGGCGATAGAAGCATTGGGTTTGATGCGAGCTTTTGAGGTGGAAGATCTAATCGAGAAAGCTTTAGATGATCCGAGCATTGATGTTCAAGAAACTGCCCACTTTGTTTTAAAACGATTTGCTCGTCTTCGCAACCAAGGCGAATACAAACCTTCGTCTATATTATAGATGATGTTAATACCATCATACTATTTTTTATCCAACTAGCACTATTTTTCACTAACGCTATACTAAAACACAAGGACTACTTTCGTCATCTATGGATGAACCTGATGTAGTACCAAACAAATTGAATACTAACATAAATTACAAAGTTATTCTGGGCATTATTTCAGCCGTTTTGATCTTTCATATCTTTGTTAACTATGCCTCGGCTCCAGATGATGCTGATGTTATAATCTCTGTTTTTTCATTTTTAAACCCCTTGGCAGTCTCCATTGCATCATTTATTGTTGCAGTAAAATACATTGACGCTGGAATTTATCGTAAGGCCTACTTGATCTTGGGTTTTGCATATTTGATGATTTTTCTAGGTGAAATAACTTATCTTGTTTATGATTTATTTTTAGGCATTGAACCATATCCCTCAATAGCTGATGTTTTCTTTTTCTTGCAATATCCGCTAACACTTGGATATTTACTGTTAAACATCAGATTCTTTACGTCCTTTAATAACAAGTACAAAGCCTGGGTTGTACTTTTTCCCATGTTTATTTTGTTAAGTTATGGAGTTGCTGCTCTGGAAGAACTGGATTTTGAATTTGACTTCTTTTATGGTATGTTGTTTGTATCTGGTGCTAGTGTTTTACTGTCTTTTGCTATTTTAGGTGTGACAATATTTAGAAATGGATTATTGGGAAAGGCATGGATGATACTGGTTATGGGTATTCTTTCTTTGACAATTGGTGATGTGTGGTATTATTATTTGGAGCTTGTGGGTGAGTTTGATCTTATCCATCCTGTCAATCTATTTTGGTATGCTGGGTATTGGATTATAATCTATGCATTATACAAACATAAGAAAATAATCTGATGACCTGTGTTATGACTCTAGCTTGTTCCAAACAACTTTTCGAAGTATCACATACGGTGTTTTTTCAGATTCATTTGGCAAAATCATCTTTGTATGATCTGAAAACACATCAAAATCATTCATTAAATGCTTGAAACTCTCATCGTTTTCTAAGGTTGTCAGGTGATTCTCGCTCCACCTCCAATCACTGTCTTTGTTACATGAATACACAATCCAATAATATGAATTCTTGATTTGTATGATGTCAAAAGGATACAATCTGCAATCTATGGGCCTTGCATTGTATATTCTACATTGCCCAGTTTTTTCATTCCAATATGTGCATTCTGTGGATGCTTCTTTCTTTTTTAGGGCGTTAACCTGCCTCCCCTTGATGTTGATCGTTTTAATATTTTTGATGTATTCTGGGTCTTCATTCATTATTTTTTTCAAATCATTTGCAAACACTAAAGGTACGGCCGAATCTGTGCAACAATTTTTATGATTACAATTGCTACATAGATTTTCAAACATTGTTATTGATAATACTTTGTGCCTTTAATCATTTTTGATGATGCTTTCTTACCCTGATAGTGATTTTGTGTGTGTGGATTTTGCAAATGCCAATTCTAGTTTTTTGTTTATAATCTCTACGTCTTTTTTGGATAGTGTAAGTTTTTGATTTTTAACAATTTTACATTCAACTGTAATGGGTAATTCTTTGATATTTGAATACTGTTCATATGTTAATATTGCAACATTTGCTTTTGGATCTCCTTCAAATCTAAATTTGACTCTTAACGAAGGTTTTGAATCGTTCATGATGCTTCTCAGTTTATGATTTTATTAAAACCTTAACTGTATTTTGATGTTGTTTTTGTCCATATTTTCTAATTTATGACATGATTTTTGAGCGTTATCTTCTGAGCAAAGATTTAATTCAATTATTAATGAGACTCCAAACTGTGCGTATACTACAACTACACTGTGATAGCATTGAATACACTCCGACCAAAAAAGAGATCAAAACTGCTGAGGACATAGCCCCTAAAACCACAATACTGACCGAGGTTGTTGTTGCCTTTGTGGCCATCGAGAGCGGCGATGATTCGTCTGTTGCCCAAAATGCCATGATTCAAATAAAAAACTCGATGGAAAAAATAGGCTGTAAAAAACTGTTGTTGTATCCGTATGCCCATCTTAGCTCAAATCTTGCATCTCCGTCAACCGCACTTGCCCTTCTCAAGGAGATGGAACTTTTTGCATCAGATCTTGATGTGTCTCATTCTCCTTTTGGCTGGACTAAATCTTACAAACTTCAAGTAAAGGGACACCCGCTTGCTGAAAGCTCCAAAGTAATTACTAAGGACTCTGGAGACAGTGGGGAAAAAGAACTTACATCTGAGGCACTAAAGGGCGAATCAAAAATTAAATCCTATTGGAAGATTCTCTCACCTGATGGTGCACTGAGTGAGATCTCTGAATTTGATTTTACAAAACACCAAAAACTAGAGATCCTTGCAAAATATGAATCTGCAAAAAAAAGAAACGTAGATGAACCGCCACCACATGTTGCCTTGATGAAAAAGATGGCGATTGCCGATTATGAGCCAGCTTCTGATTCTGGAAACATGCGATTCTTTCCAAATGGGCGCCTGATTAAATCATTAATTGAAAGATATGTCACAGATAGAGTAAAGTCATATGGTGGGTATGAAGTTGAAACTCCGATCATGTACGATTCCCATCATCCCAGTATGGTGAGTTACTTTAACCGATTTCCTGCAAGACAATACAATATTGATTCAGAAGGAAAGAAATTGTTTTTGAGGTTTGCAGCCTGCTTTGGGCAATTCCTAATGGCAAATGAATTTCAAATGTCTTACAAAAATCTTCCATATCGTTTGTATGAGCTTACACGTTACAGTTTCAGACGAGAGCAATCCGGCGAGCTTGTGGGACTCCGACGACTGCGCGCCTTCACCATGCCTGATTGTCATGCATTCTGCAAGGATTTGCCACAGGCAATCGATGAAATTAAGGTGAGGTTTGACCTATCTCGTGATGTTCTAAGAGAACTCGGAATAGAAGACTCTGACTATGAAATGGCAATAAGGTTTACTGAGGACTTTTACAATGAAAACAAGTCTTCAATTGAAGAGTTGGTACAAAAACATGGCAAACCAGTCCTTGTTGAAATGTGGAAAGAGAAGTTTTTTTATTTTGTTTTGAAATGGGAGTTTAACTTTGTAGATAACCTTGGCAAGGCATCTGCATTATCCACTGATCAGATAGATGTTGAAAATGGAAACCGGTATGGGATTGAATTTGTAGATGAGAGTAACACCCGCAAAAACCCAATAATTTTACACAATTCCCCCAGTGGCGCAATTGAGCGAATCATCTATGTCCTTCTGGAAAAAGCGGCAACTGACTTGAAAGAAGGCAAAAAACCCCAATTCCCTCTATGGCTTGCACCTACTCAAGTTAGAATAATCCCACTAAAGGAAGATTTTCTTGAGTTCTGCAACGTACTTTGTGATAAAATATCATCTCATGCCATTCGTGTGGACATTGATGATAGAAATGAGAGCATTGGAAAAAGAATTCGCGAAGCTGAAAAAGAATGGATTCGATACATTTTGGTAATCGGAGACAAGGAAGCGAACTCTGAAAATCTTAGCATTCGTGATAGGCAGACTGGAGATGTGCGAGATTTGCCATTTGATGGTTTCATAAAAGAGATTGGCGAGCAAACTGTGGGCAAACCTTTTACTGGCTTGAACTTTCCAAAACGATTATCACAAAGACCGCAACTAATGGTGTAAAGTATGAGCTTTCTTGATTTATACCTGAACCGAAACCCTTTGATTACCGCGTCTGGCGAAGGAAGTCCTGTAGCTACCGTATTTGGCATTCCTTTTGATTCTACTCATTCCTACAAGCCTGGATGCAGGTTTGGCCCGGATGTAATTCGTGATGCTTTTAACAACATTGAGATATTTCACCCCGACCTTGGTATAGATCTTGAAACTGCAAATATTGAAGATTTGGGAAACACAACCCACACCGTTTCTCCAAGCGAGATGATTGACATGGTAAAAAAAATCACCACTGAACTTGTTGCAAGAAAAAAACAGCTCTTCATTTTAGGGGGCGAACACTCTTTGACATATGGCACATACATGAGCTTTCCAAAAGAAACTGGTTATGTCGTATTTGATGCGCACTATGATCTGCGAGATGAATTTGCAGATACCAAGCTTAGCCATGCCGCATATCTTCGAAGAATTGTAGAGGAGAGAGGGTCTGATAATATCTTGCATGTAGGAGCCAGATCCTTTGTAAAAGAAGAGCTTGAATTCCTCAAAGAAAACAACATTAAAACAATCACAGATAGGCAAGTAAGATCAGGTAAAGGCCCTGAAATTCTAAAACAATTTGCATCGTCATTTGATTCGTTGTATGCAAGCTTTGATCTTGATGTCCTAGACCCTGCATATGCTCCAGGCGTTGGAAATCCAGAGGCAGTTGGAATGACTTCACGTGAGCTATTTGATTTGATTTATTCGCTTGGAGATACCACGGTGACTGGGGTTGATATTGTGGAATTAAATCCTCAGTTTGATAATGGTTCTACTGCATCTATTGCTGCCAAGATAATGTCTACGTTAATTGCCCTTAATGTGGCTCAAAATCATTAAATCTTGTTGACCATTACATAACACAAGTTACTCTTGCGAGTTTTATCCAAATTTTTCTAATTGATTATATGGATACGATCGATTCATGTAGAAATTGTGGAGAATGTCTTGAAGTTATGCATACCTGTATGGTGTGTGAACAACCGTCAAAATTCCAGTGTGCAAACTGCTTTCATTATGTGGAAGACCCACTTCATACAGAATGTATGATATTTGATGATTCACTATGATTTGAGCCTAGATTGCAAAGAAATATCCTTTATTTTTGTCATTTTTTATATACGTGGCATTTAGGGGAATTCTGTGTTAAATAACCTCCGAGACCGTCTAAAACCCCGTCTTGAAAAGATTGGCAAAGGATTTGCATCAACCGGACTGTCCCCGAATTTTTGGACTGGCGTTGGTCTTGCATTTGCAATGGCTTCGGCTGTAGTCTATGGATTGGGACTGGAATATGGGCTGATCTTTGGTGGCTTCTTGTTGCTTGCTTCCGGATTCTTTGATATGGTTGATGGACAGGTTGCCAGAGTCACTGGAAAGACATCTCATAAAGGTGCTTATCTTGATTCAATGTTTGACAAAATTGCCGAGGTTGCAATCTTTTTTGGAATATTGATTGGTGGATATGTCGAACCATACCTTGTGTTTTTGGCAATTACGTTGTCACTTTTAGTAAGCTATGCCCGTGCAAAGTCAGATGCAATAAATATAAAATTACAGGGGGTGGGAATAGGAGAGCGCGCAGAGAGATTACTGGCAATTGCAATTATTGGCATCATAGGTTTTATGGACCTTGCAGTAATAATCGTAGTCGTAATAGCTGGAATAACATTAATTCAAAGAATGATTGTGACTGCTAAAAGCATTAGCGAGTAATACTAACGTAGTTTTCCACGTTTTCTTCTACTGTCAGCTGATCTAATCTTTAGAATCTTAAAATGAATCGCACATGATATACAATACCACTTTAGAACTGTAGGTGATGCAATGTATGCCCCTTGGGCTCGTAGCTCTTTTGCTAATGTGTGTTCTACCAAGTTTAATCTTGATGTGACTTTTTTTGCCTTATCCTTTGGAACAGTGGAACCGCAGTTAGTGCATTGTACTACTCCTGTTGAACCTTTTCCTCCTTTTGTTCTTCCTCTACTTGCACGCTTTAGTGGCATGAACAGACAATATTTTTCCTCCTTATATTCTTGCGGATATTTAATGAAATTTTCATATTTTGAGGCTAAAAATTAACAAAAAATCAAGCATGTTTTAATTGTAGATCGATTTTCTATCTTTGATAGTTAATGCGCGGGTTATGCCATGTCTGTTTTAAATCAAATGTTGATCTTGTGTTGTTAAAGGGTATGATTCTTTGTCATGAATGCTTTGAGAAAAAGAATGCAAAAAACTAAATCACAATGCACATGCACTTTTAGAACATGAAACTGGCAATTTTTTCTCATTGTGCTATTGACCATATTGTTCTGGAAGGCTCCACGTATCCACAAATTGGTGGTGCAGCATGCTATTGTGGCCTGACTGCAAGGCAATTCAAGTTTGATGTTGATCTGTTCACAAAGTTTGGAAAGGATTTTCCACAACAATACCTGGTAGACAACAAAATAAGATTTGAAAATGCTGAATCTGATAAACTAACAACGAAATTTGCAATATCTATTGCTGGTGCTGATAGGACACTAAAGCTGGAAAACGAATGTGAGCCAATTGTATTTGATGGTACCGACGCCGACGGCTGCATAGTAAGTCCGATATACCATGAAATCTCAGACGATGTATTTTCAAGAATAAAAAAAGACTCAAACTTTACTCTAGTTGATCCTCAAGGATTTTTGCGAAGGATAGATTCACAAAAAAATATCATGTTGGAAAAGACTGATCTTGATTTATCTCATGTCAGTGCCATTAAAACGAATCCTGAAGAATCTAGGTGTCTTGTAAGTGGAACTCAGGATGAAATGATGGTCGCGTTACAGAAAAAAGGAGTTCAATATGTACTCTATACAAATAAAACTGATGTCTCCTTACTTGTTAAAGATCGTGTTTATTCAATCAAACTTCCAAACAAAAATGTTCATGACACAACAGGAGTTGGTGATATATTTTGTGCTGCATTTTGCTGTACTATGATGAAGGAAAAAGATTTTCTGTGGGCATTGTGTTTTGCAGGTGGTGCCGCGCAAGCAGCACTTGACTCTAAAGATGTTGGACTGTTAAAAATTCCATCTAAAGGCCAGGTTGAAACAAACGCTTCCTATTTCTATAATCTGGTCAAATACAGACAGATTTGATGCTTTATCCTTTTATTGTACAGCTCATTTTGAATCACTGTGCAAATAGGAATCTATGGCTCTGGGACCACTGAATCTGCAACAAGAACAATAAAAAAAATTCTAGATGACGCTGGAATCCAATCCTTTACAATATCTCCTAAATCAAAATCAAAACATGCAGACTGCGTCATCGTTATGGGTGGGGATAAGGGCGTACGAAATTATTTTCATCGAACCATTGATTCCACATTGCCTGTACTTGGAATTACCGAAGGGGAGTCTAGTGGGTTTTTAGCCCAAGTTGATCTTCGTGAATTTTCCTCCTTTGTCAATGTCTTAAAGAAACAAAACTATGTGGTCGAAGAGGTTCCCAGACTTGGCGTAAAAATTGATGGAAAGAATGCATACCCTGTTCTAAACGATGTTGCAGTATTTTCTTCAAAGAGTGCAATGCTTATGGAACACACTTTACGTGTAAACGGCGAAGAAGTATGGCATGATAATAGTGACGGTATTATTGTCTCGACACCAATTGGCTCTTCTGCATATTCCATGTCTGCAGGCGGACCTGTAATTTTTCAAGATTCTCATGTTTTTGGTATAATTTCTGTAAACTCTCTGGATGTGACTAGACGGCCTATAATTGTGTCAAATACCAGCTCGATTGAAATTGATGACATTTCCGCTAGACTTCACTGTGAGGTCGTACTCGATGGATTGGATAGATATAAAGTAAATAAAATGGTTGAATGCACTCAATTTCTTCCAGCTGCAAAAATAATCCGTCTCAAAAAAGATTCTACTGCAATATCTGCACTTGCAAAGAAAGTACATCTTGCAGAAGAATTGCTTAGTATGCCACCAAGCTCCAAGCTATTGCTAAAGACATTGGAGTATGAGGGGGCCTTGACACAAAAGGATCTTGCAAACAAAACATTACTTCCAGACAGGACAGTTCGATTAGCATTAAGTCATTTGTTAAAAAAGGGATATGTCAAAAAGAAAGTCTCAATTCGAGACGCAAGACAGAAAATATATGAAATATCCAAGATTGAATGATCTTAAGTGCTGAAACATTTTTGTATTTGACAAATCATGATGCTATGCCCCTGAAATGTATTTTGTGTACTGTCTTTATTTGATCTGACTGTTATTCTCTGATGCTGCTTTTACAAACGCCTCAAATGCTTGCTCTGGATATCCTGGCCTGCTGTTAAACTCTGGATGGAACTGTACCCCTAGATAGAATCTATGGCTGGGCATCTCTAATATTTCCATCCTTTTTCCATTGTCACTATATGCTGAAAAAATCATTCCATTCTTTTCCAAATCTGGTATGTATTTTTGGTTGATCTCGTATCTGTGTCTGTGTCTTTTTGATATTGTATCTGCGTTGTAAATTTTATGTGCAATTGTATTTTGTTTTATGATTATGTCGTTTGCACCTAATCTTAGCGAACCTCCCATATCTGATATATTTTTTTGTTCTGGCAGCAAATCTACAATTGGGTTTTTTGTATCTTGTTTTATCTCAGTTGAATTTGCATCGTCTAATCTAAGCACATTTCTGGCAAATGCAATTGCAGCTAGTTGGAATCCAAAACATATTCCAAGATATGGGATGTTTTTCTCTCTTGCATAGTTTGCAGTCTTTATGATTCCTTCAGAACCTCTTACGCCAAATCCTCCCGGAACTAATACTCCGTCATAGTTTGATAATGTGTCATAGTTGGTAATTGATTCTGAATCTATCCACTCGATATCTACCGAACAGCCAATCTTTGCCCCTGCATGTTTTAGTGCATGATTTACACTGACATAGCTATCACTTAATGTGACATATTTTCCCACCATTGCAATTTTGACTTTTCTTTCCTCATGGTTTATCATGGATTCTGTAATCGCGTTCCACTTGTCCCAGTTTGCTGATGCGTTGACCATTCCCACTTTTTCAAACTTTTTGAAAATAGAGTCTAAGATCCCCTGATCATAGAGAATTTGTGGCACGTGAAATATTGACTTTACATCATGGCATGACAGCACATCATTTACTCCGACGTTTGTGAATAATGCGATCTTTTTCTTTGTCTTCTCTTCTAGTGGAAGTGTGCATCTTACTGCTAGAAAGTCTGGCTGAATACCAATTCTTCTTAGTTCCTGAACACTGTGCTGAGTTGGTTTTGTCTTTTGCTCTCCTACTACATCTAGTGATGGCGCCAAAGTAACATGTACAAAAATGACATTTTGAGGACCTTCTTCTACTCGCATCTGTCTTAGAGCCTCCAAAAATGGCAGTGATTCAATATCGCCCACAGTTCCACCGCATTCTACAATTAGAAAATCTAGTTTTTCCTCGGTTGCGATTTTTTTGATTCTGTCTTTGATTTCATCAGTAACATGAGGGATAATCTGGACACATGCACCAAGATATTCCCCCTTTCTTTCCGCCTCTATGACTGAGGAATATACTTGAGCTGTTGTAATGTTGTGAGTTTTTGGGATGTTTTGGTTTAGAAATCTTTCATAGTTTCCAATGTCCATATCGCACTCTCCGCCATCCTCAGTAACAAAGACCTCCCCATGAGCAACAGGATTCATTGTTCCTGCATCATAGTTTAGATATGGATCTATCTTTACGCAGGAAACTTTTTGATCTGCTAACTGTAGGAGTTTTGCAATTGATGACGTAGTGACTCCCTTTCCCAGGCCTGACATTACACCACCAGTGACAAAAATAAATTTCGTCTGCACGTTTATCAAATGAATATCTAGTTTTTGTATGTTTTGTCGATCTTACATTTTGGTCATGTATGATAAATAAATTTGAAATACTTGTATCATGTTTAGATGGTGTTGAAATATTCAGTTCTTGCCTTGCCTTTATTAATTATCTTGTTTTTGGGAATTGGTGTCAATGTTTACGCAGAAAAGACACATGTTATAAAAATTCCTTCTGGTGCGTCTGATCCAAATGCTCCCTTCTTTTGGTCTGAGAAGAATACAGGTATTACTACAGGTGAGATTACCGTGCATCCTGGAGATTCTGTGACTTGGGAGAATGCAGATACTGCATTTCATACAATTACTTCTGTAACCCGTGAGGGTGAGATTGATGGGTTGTTTGACAGCGGGTTTTTTACTGCAGGTAAATCTTATACTCGACAATTTGCCCAATTGGGAGATTTTTTCTATTTCTGTAGTATTCATCCTTGGATGACTGGTGTGGTTCACGTAGTCAAGAACCCTGGTAGCGTTCAGACAATTCATAATGTCGGTTCTGGCCTTAGTGATACCGGCGTAGGATATGAGGTAAAATACATTTTAGACACGAGCCTGGAAAATACGGTCGAAATTAACCGCAATGACAACACAATCACATTTAGAATTTCTGATATCACTCAAAATGATCAACTTATACTGATTTTGCCATTTGAGGTCATAGAGGATCCCAATAGTGTATGGGTTGATGGGGTCATGACAACATTTTTGTCAGAAGATACACAAGATGGCAAAAAACTCACCATTCCAATTTCGGCAGACAGTAAAGAAATCAAGGTGATGGGTACTCGTGTAATTCCTGAATTTGGGTTTCTTGCAATGGGCATTCTCAGTGCGGGCATATTCTCTGTACTATTGATCGCCCGCTCCAAACTTAAATTACATGATTCTTAACATATGTTAAAAAATAGTGTATAGTTTTTTACAACTGTTTTGAAACCCCATCTAGCATTTTTTATTTCTCTTTTGCCATACTATTTTGATAACTTCTAGATAGTGGTCCATATATACAATCAAGTTCCCCTCAACTATCCCAAGTAAATTCGACCACTATCCTTTGACGGTATTTTTATTATTTTAACTCGTTACACTTCTGTCTCCCGGTATTGTGGGAATTTATGTAAAACACTTCCAGACATTTTAGGAATGATACAGCAAACAATCAGATTTTACTATGTCATTAATCGTGCAATCCATCTTTCTGCTACAAGATTTGTTGTTGTAATTTAATCATTGTAGTGTATTGTCTGTTTTGTGATTTGATTTGCTCTAGAGATGGGTACTGTTTTTTAGATTTTTTGTAAATCTGGCAATTACCGTCTCTAGTTTTGCTTGAGGTGTTTTTTCAATTATCTTCAGAAATGCACTGCCTACAATTACTGCATCTGCTCCTGCCTTGATGTATTTTTTAACATCTTCTGCAGTCGATACTCCAAATCCTACGCCTAAGGGGATCTTGCCTTTGGTTTGTTTTTTTACATCCTTTATTGCTTTTAATGTATAATTCTGAACTCCTGTCTTTACGCCTGTTGTGCCATAGACTGCAACTAAATACAAAAACCCTGATGATGCCTTTACAATCTTTGAAATTCGAATTTTGTTTGTATTTGGCGATACGAGAAATATCGTATCTGCACTGCCTTTTGCAGCTTGTATGTATTCTTTTGATTCTTCAATTGACATATCTGGTAGAATAAACCCATCAATTCCCGCCTTTTTTGCATCTTTGATAAATTTAGAATATCCTCTGTGATACAGAATATTTGTATATGTCATTAGGACCAGCGGGATATCTGTTTCCTCTCTGATCTTTTTTACGATTGAAAAGAATTTGGAAATTTTAGCTCCTTTTTCAAGAGATACGGTACTGGCATTTTGAATCACGGGTCCATCTGCCAGAGGATCTGAAAATGGAAACCCCAATTCTATGATGTCTGCCCCTCCTTTGATCAAGCCCCGTACTACAGATATGGTTGCATTCTTGTTTGGGAACCCAACCATCACATATGCAATCAATGCCTTTTGGTTCTTGGCATCAAGCTCTGAGAATTTTTCTTTAATTCTTGACATGCCTGTTCAAATAATTTTGTACTTCTTCAACGTCCTTGTCCCCTCGTCCTGACAGTGTTACTACTACTGATTCTGACTTTTTACTTTTTCTTGCAACCTTGACTGCTTCTGCAATCGCATGTGCCGATTCCAAAGCTGGAATTATGCCCTCTGTTCTTGTTAGTAGCAAAAACGCATCAATTACCTCGTTATCTGTTGCTGAGTGGTATTTTACTCGCTTAGTGTCTTTGAGATAAGAATGCTCTGGACCCACACCTGGATAGTCAAGTCCTGCTGAAATACTGTGTGTTTCTGTAATTTGCCCCTCCGAATCTTGCAACAGATACGTCATCATTCCATGTAACACTCCCTTGCTTCCAGCAGACAGTGTTGCTGAATGCCTCTTTGACTTTAATCCATGACCTGCCGCCTCCACGCCAATGATTTCAGCATTGGTATCTACCAATGGATAAAATGTTCCAATAGCGTTTGACCCTCCACCAACACAGGCAATTACCGTGTCTGGCGTTTTGTTGTTTATTTTTTTCATCTGTTTTTTTATCTCCTCTCCAATCACACTCTGAAAATCTCTAACCATTACTGGGTATGGGTGTGGCCCTACCGCAGAACCTAACAAGTAATAAGTTGTTTCTATATTCGTAATCCAGTCTCTGATTGCTTCATTTATTGCGTCTTTGAGCGTCTTTGAACCTGATTGGACAGGATGTACCTTGGAACCCAACAGGTTCATCCTAAATACATTTAGCTTTTGTCGTACCGTATCTTTGTATCCCATGTATACTTCGGCATTCATTCCCAAAACCGCACATGCCATGGCAGTCGCAACTCCGTGCTGTCCTGCACCTGTTTCTGCGATGATTCTTTTTTTGTTCATTTTTTTTGCAAGCAGTGCTTGTCCTAGTGTATTGTTTATTTTATGAGCCCCGCCGTGCAACAGATCTTCTCGTTTGAGATATATTTTTGCACCTCCTATGCTGTCTGATAGGTTCTTTGCATAGTAAAGAGGTGTTGGCCTTCCGGCGTATTGTGTTAGATAATAGTTTAATTCTTTTTTGAAATTTTTATCGTCTTTGAATTTAAGATAATTTTCTTCCAGCTCCTCAACTGCAGGGACAAGCGTCTCTGGTATGTATTTTCCACCAAACTCCCCAAATCTCCCATTCTTGGGATACTTCAATATGCATTCACCAATTTTCTTACCTGCTCTTCGATATTATCGCTTTTCATTATGCTTGATCCTATCAAGAATGCATCTGCTCCGCACTTTTTTAGATATTGGATGTCTTCGGGGGTCTCAATTCCGCTCTCAGATAGTATTGGTCTTGTTTTCTTATCATCCTGCAATACATTTTTTGTTGTATGTATGTCAATTTCCAACGTGTCAAGATTGCGATTATTTATCCCTATAAGATCTGCTTTGGTCTTTTGAGCATTTTCAAACTCTTGTTTCGTGTGGACTTCCAGTAGAATTTCTAGTCCTTGTTTGTGCCCATATTCAATAAACTCATCAATATCTTTAAGGAAACCCTGGTCAAACAAAGACTGGATAACCAGCATAAAATCAGCTCCTATTTTTCTTGCAGCATCTATCTGTACTTTATCAATCATGATATCTTTCATTAGCATTGGCACGTCTACTGCTTGCCGTACCTTCATAAAGTATTCAGGTGAACCATTAAACAGATGTGGTTGAGTTAGCACCGACAACGCTTTTGAGCCTCCTAGTATCATCTGATTTGCAATGTTGACTGGGTCTGCGGGTGTCCTGATTTTTCCTAATGATGGAGAAGAAAACTTTATCTCTGTTAGTAATGTGGCGTGTTGGTTTGTTTTGATGATTTGGATAAGGTCTTTGTTTGATTTTTGCAAGTTTGCATCTATCTCATAAACTCCGTCATCTATTGCCGCCCGTGAGTTGTTTACAAGTTTCCGCAAAATATTTTCAGCCATTTACTATCTCCTTTAGTTTTGATATGTCTCCTGTATCTACCACAAACTTCTCTAATAATTGAAATGCTTTGCCGTCTTTAATTGTGTTTAATGCAATCTCTACTGCTTCTTCAAAATTCTTTGATATGTTTGCAACAATCAGTCCACCTGCTGCGTTTAGTGCAGTTGTCTCAATCATTGCCTGACTTGATGTGTTGTTTAACACTTTGACAAATGATTTGACTGCATCTTCTTTTGTCTTTACTTGAATGTCTTCTAGTTTTGATTTGTGTAATCCTACAACCACTGGATCGATTGTATTTGTTAGTATTTTGTCTCCACGCAACATGCAGACTCTGTTTGTTGCACTCGTTGAAAACTCATCCATTCCATCCTCAGAACGTACTGTCATGATATTTTCAGCTCCTTTTCTTTTTAGAAGTAGTGGTAGCCTATCAAGGTACTCTGTGGAGAAAACTCCGATTAGTTGGTTTCTTACGCCTGCTGGATTTGCTAATGGCCCCAGAAGATTAAATGCTGTTCTTTTTGCAATTTTTTTTCTAGCTTCTGATACATGTCGCATGGCAGGATGGAATTTTTGTGCAAACATAAAACAGATGTTATGTTTCTCTAGAATCTCTGCAATCTTTACCGGTTCTGCATTTAGATCATACCCAAAATATTCAAAAATATCTGCTGATCCGGATATTCCGTAACTAGAACAATTCCCATGCTTTGCAACAACTCCACCTGCCGCAGCTACCACAAATGATGCCGTGGTTGAAACATTGAATGTTTGAAGTTTGTCCCCCCCTGTTCCACACATGTCAATAACTGTGCCCATGGATTTAGGCTCTATTTTTAGGGAAAACTCTTGCATCTTGTCTAGCATTCCTAATAGTTCATCATCTGTTTCGCCTTTTTCAGACAAATATGATAGAAAATCTGCATTTTCTATGTCATTTGTCCTGCCAGATAGAATATCTGTCATAACTTGATTGATCTCATTATATGTCAGATCTGTCTTTTCTTGCAGCTTGGAAATTATCTCTGTAATCATTTTTTCTTTCTTACCTGTTCAATGAAATTTGCTAGAATTTTTTTACCATCTTCTGTCATTATTGATTCTGGGTGGAATTGAACTCCTTCTATAAGGTATTTTTTGTGTCGTATTGCCATGATTTCTCCATCGTCAGATGCAGTTGCCGTTACTTCTAGAATGTCTGGAATTACTGTCTTGTCTCCCACCAAACTGTGGTATCTGGTGGCTCTGAATGGATTTTTTACTCCTTTGAAGATCCCTGACTTTGTGTGGTTGACCAAGCTGGTCTTTCCATGCCTTACACATCCTGCATTTGTGACTTTGCCTCCAAACGCATCAATGATTCCTTGATGACCTAGGCATACCCCTAGTATGGGGGTTGTTGGGCCTACATTTGTTATTACCTCTGAGCAAACTCCGAAATATTTTTTGTCTTCTGGAGTTCCAGGTCCTGGTGAAATTATTATTGCATCATAGTTTGACTCTTTGATTTGTTGTATTGTTATCTTGTCATTTCGAATCACATCACAATAAACTCCGAGTTCTCCGAGATACTGGGCTATGTTGTATACAAACGAATCATAGTTGTCAATGATTAGAAATTTCATTTTGATGCCTCCTTTATAGCTTGGAGCATTGCTTTTGCCTTGTGCTCTGTTTCCTTGAATTCGCTTTCTGCAATAGAGTCCGAAACAATCCCTGCACCTGACTGGACAAACCCGTTTTTACCATTAATGAAAATACTTCTGATTGCTATTGCAAAGTCACAACACCCATTAAATGAAAAGTATCCTACCGCTCCCGCATACGGTCCTCTGGCTTCTGGCTCTAATTCATCAATTATCTCCATTGCTCGGACTTTGGGAGCGCCAGAAACAGTGCCTGCTGGAAATACTGCCTTGAATGCATCAAACATGTCTTTCTCTGGTGCCAGTTGACCGACAACATGTGTAACTATATGCTGAACATGGCTGAATCGCTTTATCTGCATCAAAGATTCAGGATGAACAGTTCCATACTTGCATACTCTTCCAATATCGTTTCGACCAAGATCGACTAACATTGTGTGTTCTGCCAGCTCCTTTTCATCTTTGAGCAGTTCTTTGGCCATCTGTTCATTTTTTTGTTCATCATCTGTAATCTTTCTAGTTCCTGCAATTGGGAATGTTTCCACTTTATCGTTAGTAATTCGAACTAGCATCTCAGGCGATGCACCAATTACTGTCTTGGCTCCATGTTTTAGGTGATACATGTATGGTGATGGATTCAGATGCCTTAATGTTTTGTATAGTGTAAGATTGTCCCCGTCTGTTTCAAATTCAAATTTTCTAGATAAGACGACCTGAAAAACATCTCCACTGTGGATATATTTTTTTGCCTTGTTTACAATCTCTGAAAATTGCTTCTCATCTATATTTGCAGAAACTTCAGTGGCATGAAAATTCCCAAATTCATCATTGTCCATTTTTAGTTTATCAAACCTATTCTGATCATGATAAAAATAGAATAATTTCTTGTGCAAGTTATCATATAACACCCCATCATCATAAATTCCAAATTCCATTAATGGCTCTGGTGCATTATGTGTGTCTGGAATGTTTTCAACTATTCTGATTGCATCATAATTTACAATCCCTACCGCCCCTCCAAGATATCGATAACTTTGATCCCTTGATTTCCCAAGTAGTTTTTTTAGTTCGCCAAACGGGTCATTAGTTTTGATGGTTTCAATTCTTTTGTCTTGAATGATTTCTACCTTGTCTGCGTATCCTTTTATGATTGCTTTTGGATCAAATCCCATGACTGATGTTTCCGCTAGTACATCAGGATCAGTCAAAGATTCAAAGAGAAATGAATGTGAATAATTTCTTGAAATTTTGTTATAAATTTGAAATTGATTTTCAGATAAATCTAGTGGTATTATTTGCGGCTCCGAATTTCCAAAAATGTCCACCCATACACAAAATTCCAGCCGTTTATTATTTAAAGTGATGGGAATTCAACGTATTTACGCTACTGTTCGGACTTGTTGTGTCAGGTATATGTATAATACAGTACCAGTACGGTACCTTTATTAAATAGGTGGGCATAGTACCCTTGACTCATGCAGGGAGTTAGACAAAATTCAGCAATGTTGCAAGATATGCACTTTTATTCAAAGAAACAGATATCGTCTGTCTCAAAAGTAGAGTGTTATGTATGTGGCAAAGGTTTGATGGATGGCCATTCCATTACTGCAAAAACGTTACTTCATGATACAGTGTTATTCTGTGACGTTCATTATCCATTACAGTGAAATAACTCGTTTGAAATTATTCGCCTCGTTTTGTGTGATGTTTGTTGTAGGGTCTACTCAAAGATTGGGTTTTATGAAAAAACCTTGGTTTTTGATCATTTAGTTTATGTTGTAACTGGCACTAGGCTGTATTTTTCATTATGTTTGGTAAAATTTCATTCTGTGTATAAAGTGTCAATACTGATATGAAATCTGCAACAAGATTTTGCTCTAAACAATACAGAGATGAGCGTATTAAAAATCTTGGACACGTACCAGATGAGGCATTAAAAAACGATCCTAGTCATTTCATGGAAATTGGCATACACTTCTAAACGTTATATTAAAACTTGTAGTGGAATTGATATGTATAATTTCTTAGCGTTCTTCTTAAGTAATTTCACAAAACCATGTCTAATGACAAAATACCTCTACATCATGATGACCTCTGTGGTAATTCTGATATCTGCCATACTTCCTTCAGCTTTTGCAGCGGATGATTTTAAGAAATCTCAAGGAGATGACCTTAAAAACAATCCTGCAGTTCAAGACATTCTAAAAAAGATAGAAAATTCGAGAAAAGAATTTGCGCAAGCAAAAGAGATACAACAAAAAAGATTGGAACATCAAAAATTTATCGACGAACAACGTGCACTTGCTAAAGAATCTCTAAGGCAAGAGCTAGAACGAATCGACAAAAAATACGAAGACTTTACACCTAAAAATGCCTTTGCAAAATTTGTATCTAACTTCAATTCAACTCATCACGAAATCTATTGGGAGCAATTTGATTATCTCCATACGAAGGTAGCACTTGCAAAAGAAGCAAAAGAATTCGTATTGGAACAGGGTGGCAGCTATGCTGATGCAATGAAGCAGTATGTAAAATTTGCAAAAATGTCAAAAATAGAAATGCTCAATGTAATTAGAGATCTAAATCTAAAGCATGGGTTTGCACAAGAATCAATCCAATCAAACTTTGACATAAATGGCAAATTACCAAGATATGAAAATGATCTGGATGCACCGTGTTATGGTTGTACCGATAAAATAACCAAGATTCAACTCAATACTGAACAAACAGTATCCACAACTCCTACAACGTACAAACCAATTCAATCTGAGACCGGAACACTAAGAGACTCTCTATCCCAACTCCAAAAGACATTCTTGGAATCAAAAGATACAGCACTACAGATGAAGATAGTTACTCAGATGAATGATATTGTACGACAGATCCATGAACTTCAATAATTTATTTAGCTAGTTTGTTCATGATCCCCCTCTTTTCTTTAAATATCATTAGATGCATTACAACATATGCCACAACTACAAATCACTGCTGCAACAATGGACAGAATAAAGAAAATAGTGCACAAAACTCAGATACATGATGGCGACTATCTAGTCAATGAACTAATAGATATCTTTGAAAAAAAGATCAATGAATTGAAATAATTTGCCAAATTCACATTGTTGTTATTTGAAAATTCTCTTTCGAGGTGCCTGCCTGTGATACTCTGTAACAAATGTTACAATGAACATCATGATCAGTGTATGGGAAAATCTGGCATGTTTGATTGTGGATGTACTTGTTTTAAAAAACAGTGCTAGGTGTCTTTGTAATGTACCAATAGTGTTTTATCCATTATTGGGTGTACTGCTATGATTTTATCTCCCTTTTCTGCCAAAAAATCATTTACTACGTCTTGAAGATAAATCCCTGATTGTAATTTATCCGCTTCAAAATATTTTATTTTGTGAACCATACGTGTTAAATGATTGTGGTGATATAACAATACTGTTATTATCTACTCAAAAACTGATTCATACCAAACCCCAAAAAGACAGTAAATACTCCTAAAATTACTGCTCCAACTATCATCCCTATTTTCACTGCCAACCTCAATTGTTAAACTCTCTCTCGATCTCTTGAGCCATTGCCTCCAACCTGCTAACATCTCCCAATTTCCTGAATGTCAGTTTCTCTATTGTCTTGATTATGCTTATTGCCGCTCTGTATTGTGGAATCTCTGGATGGTTGATCTCACCATACATTCCAATTCCTTGGATTCCATTTTGCTTTGCAAATCCCAAAATTAATCCATTAAATCCTGTAATTAATGATCTTTGTGGAGTCATGTCGATTCCAAGTGTCTGCATGTGCTTTGTTAGATCCTTTGATGTTGTTGTGACAAATGTCTTTGGTGTTTTGTCAATAATTCTATTTGTGTGAAACCCTCCCAAAGTATAGATGAATTTTGCCGAGTATTTTCTTGCGACATCGATTACATCTTGACATAATTCATTTATCTCTTGATTTTCTTGTGGTTGGCCTGTTCCTCCACCAAACACAATCAAGCCCTCAGTGTATCTATAGTCCCAATTCTCATTTGGAATGTCAATATGTCCTCCATTGTCAATAACATATGTTGGAAATGGTGTTTTTGCAGTTCTGAATTTTTTTGTTGCAAGACTCTTGTTGATAAAATTTACAACAATACTGCCTACATTTCCCATATCTTGCATTGCTGCAATGATTATTGGTTTTTGTATGTCTGGCTCTTCTATTTGCAAAAACTTCATTGATTGGAAATTAATATTATGTGATTTGTATGTTATTGGTCGTTTAGGGCTTTTTTGTATTGATTATAGTCGATAATGGCATCGTTTAGATCCTTTAAACATGTGGCATCCTCATATCCTGATTCCTGAAGACGTTTCCAACATGATTTTATTTGTTCTTCTAATACAAGCAACATTCTCTTGTCATCACAATGCATGATCATGCCATGATACAGCCCTGATTTATCACTCTCTATTTGAATATGATCGTTTTAGTTTTTACACTTTTGTTATGTTACCCAATAGAAAAAATCCACCTGCTGTAAGGGCCTTGTATATCCTAACAAGAAATTTTTTAATAATGTTTCATAATACATATTGTGATTTAGTATCTGTTGCTAAATCTCGGTCGTTTGGTTGCGGGATCAACGGAAACGACCGAACATTATCAATACTCCAAAAATATTGATATTTACTCTTGGCCTTATGCGGATTTGATTATTTGGTTCGATTTGAACTTCTAATTATTTTCATGATTTTACTCTGATTTATGATCTTTTCTTCGTCCATTCTATTATGTGAAAAACATTTTGCATTTCATTTATGCCATTAAAATGAATAGAGAATTCTAACTATTTGTTTTAGACCTGTGAAAAAATTAGAGTTGCCTAATTAGCTACTTCTAATTTTCAAATTATTTTTATGTTGAATGTACTACCAGATTGATATGGACAAATGTGTAATTTGTGATTCTTTATTGGAAGTAGAACAACGATGTAAGTTCTGTAATGAACCAACAAGATTGTTTTGTCACACATGTGGTGTTATGGCTAAGAAAATTTCACATCCTGCATGTATGATAATTGACGTAAATAGCATGTTGATAAATTAACTTCCAAAAAGTTTTATTTTATGTTTTTTTAGTCTGATGACACCAGGTTAGTATTTGGATGATCTTTCATTTTATGTCCATGTGTTTTAATCAACAGATTAAGTTGACTGTGTTTTACTAACTATGTTATCTTGAGAATCGATAAAATTACTACATGTCTCGCATAACCAAAGTGTGACATTGTCTTCTTTTATCCATCTTGGAAGTCTTCTGTTGTTGCATTGTTTGCAAAATAATGACATGATTCTTTGCATCCTTCCCTCTATTTGTACTCGCGCTACTGTTTATTGTTCTCTGCATCTAACCTAGATCTGATTTGTAAGTGGATGTAATTTTAGAGAAATATCAACTTTGAGAATTTACTGCCATTTTCTCGTAATAGTATTCTTGCCTCTTTAGATCATTTTCTGAAATTATCCTGCATTTCCGAAGTGGGACAAGACGAGATACTTGCTCATACGTGTTCATATCTCTCACGTCTGCGGCATATGCTATTTGCAACAGTGGTGATTTTTCTTCAATCATTGGTTTTGCTTGCTCATAACCCCCAGCTTGACGCATTCCACTTCTGTACAAACCGACATTCTTGCCCTTTGAAATCTGCGGATCTTGATAACAGCAAATTGCATACTCTCCATTAACTTTCTCAATGATTGTCAATCTGGTGAACTTGTCACTCCACCTGTCAATTTCTGTGGTAATATCCATAGATTCCTTCTTGTCTTCAAAAACTATTGACACTACCAATCTGTCCTTTTCATATGCCCATGATATGCCGTAAAAATTCCCGTGCCACTCTATCTCAAAAGACATGGTATTTGTTTGAAAATTTCTCAAATTAAGACTTTCTACATATCTACAAATTACCTGTCTTCTAATTTCGGCAGAATATTTGATCTACGAGATTTTGCAGGTATGTTATTCTTTTTTTTGAAATTCCTGTTATTTTTGCAATCTCAGAGTCACTGTATCTGATTAGATCTTTTGCAATCGTGATATTGTATTCAAGAAATTGCTGTAATTCCTTTTGAGACAAGTTAAGAATTGTGATCGGATACAGATTGTGTTCTTCAATTATCTTTTCTAGACTGTTGGTTGCAGGATATCTCCACGAGAATATTTTTTGTCTGATGCATTTTGCATATTTTCTTGCATTTGTTGAAACCTGTGTATTGCAGAAAATGATCTCACCTGAAAATTTTTTACTTGTGTCTAAAAACCTTGCATGTGTATAAAGAGCAACCTTGAGTCCTGTATAAATTCCTCTGCTAGAATGATATTTGCATTCAATCAAGTATTCCTTATTGTCTTTGATTCCAATCAAATCAATTTCATGATTTACACATTCTCCGTTTATTTTGACTCTAATACCTCCTGCTTGATATCCATAGTATTTTAAAAGTGATGCAACATAGTTTTCAAAGGTAAATCCTGCAGGACCCATTTTCATTATGGCATCTTTTAGTTGGTATCTTTGATGGAGTCCTGCAAATCCTTCTTGGGATATTGCATGTAGGACTTTTTTGTAAATGTCATTTGAGGTCATATCTCTGAACACTTCAGATCTTACTTTTTTGAGAATACGTTTTGCCGTTTTCCTACTTGCCCCTGCTCTCATACATGTGGTCAGAATTTTATTTTCGTTGAATGGGACTCTACTGCCATCTGCTTTGTATATGAAGAATTTTCTTGGAGTTATGGTGGTTGTTTGTGGTACAAGTAATTTAATTTTTGATTTGACGTTTTTTGTTCTCGATAATATTTATTTTAAAATTAATTGTCACGCTAGTATTATTAATGCCTGAAAAACAATCCCATCATGGACAGAATTAACTTAATTGAGGGTTATGACCCGTTACGTGTAAGAGAAACTCTGAATCTGTTGTTGCGCGACAGAAAAAATGAATTCAGAGAACTGGCAGAAACGATGAAAATTCCCCAGATCTCAGAAGACTGGGAAGTAATTATCTTAAAGTTCTGTCTTGACTTTGAAGACTGCTTTAGGATATGGACAGATTCGACAGAGCCTGATTCACTAAAAAATACAAAGTGTATGACCATTATGCGAAGTATTTCAAAAGGAAAGAAGAACATATCTGATGTATTCCATCTGCAAAATATCGCATACACCATTTGTACTGAGTTTCATCAGACGTATAAAAGAGTAAACTAGAGCTACCTATTTTTTCCAAATGCTCCTTGATGATCAGTTAAACAACAAGGACATTGTTTTGAATAACATTCTTCTGTCTTCTCATGGCCGCAAGAGCCACAGTGACAAAACGAGTCGTTATCCATGCTTGACTAAACATTCATTTCATACTTAAGGTCTACCCTTGAATTCTTATTTGATAATCTATTAAATAAAAAAACACTAGCACAGCCTATTACATTCACATTTCCTGCTTGTAAAGAGGTTTTTTAACAAATCCATTCGAGATTGTGATAATGATGGCTTTGTTTTTCCAACTATCTTAAACAAGGAAATTCCAGTTTCTGCGCTAGTTCCTTTTAATGCCCATGTCCCATTTTTCATCAGATATGGTTGGGGGTTTTTCATAGTTACTTTTTTGCGTGCCTTGATGTCATAGGCTTCAATTCCTGACATGCCCCTTACTGTAAAATTTCTTATTATACTTCGTCAGTGAATTTTTTCATAGTTTTAAGCTGAAATTAAAATAACCGCGTAAAAAACTAGCCTTGATTTATCTTTAAACTAGTTTTATTTTTATGATTAAATTAAACAAATGTTTAGAGTTTCATTGATCCTGATTTTATATTGCAAAGTGGTACCTATTGTGACGCCTTCGTATAGTGGTCCAGGCATGCTATAAACGACTACTATTCCAAGACGTCGCAGTTTTTCCCAACTATCTCTTTTTTAGAATTACGTCTTCTGTAGATGTGTCTTTGTTGTTTTCCTAATGTCATGGGAGTATTTCCTCCAATGCATCTCTACTCTAGATGTTGACTCATTTCCCAATTGGGTTCTACAAATTTTACGTTGTTTTGTATTGTCTGAATGGATTTTTCAAAATTAAACATATTGATTATTGTTTTTGCTCTTTTTCAGTTCTCAACAAAACCAAAAAGAAAACAAATTCTCTGAGTATTGCTCGCTCTAGAGGTTTTAGATTGATCTCTAATTTTTTTGCAAAGTCTAGTGATACTTGATATATCTGACCAATGTGACTGCCTAAAAGTACTGCACCTATTGCTTTTTCTGGAATATGTTCTATGTTTTTCTTGTATAGATCCCTTTCTACTTCTTGAGACCACTTTGCGTTCATCACCACATCTACTGTGATTTTGATCAATCTCTTGTCCAGTCTTCCCTCAATCGATTCTAAAATCCTATTTATCTCGATTTTTTCTTTTTTAGAATATCTCATTTTATTTCTAGTCTCTTTTTTTAGATGTGATTATTGGATGTATGTGACTAGTAAATTCTCACAAATATACATATTTTTTAAATAAATCTGAGATGAAAGATTCTGTCAAGTTGGTGGCTCTTTGCCTAGAAATTTCTTTCTGTCAAAAAATGGCGCTTTTCTTTACCCTTGGTTATTTTTCTTGGTTAATGGATTTGTGGTTTTGTTTGTTATTTGTAATGTGTATTTTGAGTGAGGTCTGGGTTGAATTTTCTAGTATGGTCTATCTCGTAACGTATGGCAATCACAAAGACAACCTTTCTGACATCTCATCCTTTTGCAATCCGAACAAACTTTTTTGTTCCAATATGGTGCAGTATTCATTATCCTGATTTGTTTAAAGCAAAATTAAGGCTTACTTTACGATCAATACTGGGATTTTTGATTTATGTAAAACATAATTTGAGACACTTCCTAGAAATATTTCTTTTAACGGGTTTAGCCCTCGTGCACCAACTACAATCATATCTGAATTGGATTTCTTGGAGAACTTTACAATATCATAACCGGGGTCTCCTCCTGGAATGATTTTCGATTCAAAACTAACTCCTGATGCTCTGCATTTTCGGTCTGCATCCTCTATGATTTTTTTAGATGCTTTTATCATGTTTTCTTGCATCTCCATTTTTGACTTGCTAATAAAATACGATGTTGGTACTTGAACAATGTTTAATCCTACGATTCTTGACTGGTTTTCTTTTGCAATGTCTATTGCTTTTTCTAACCCCCTTGTTGCATTTTTAGAACCATCCAACGCAACTAAAATTTTTCTCATGGTGTGATATTTAATTCATGCAATTTAAAGAATGGGTATATTCTCAATCTTTTTTGAGTTTTTGATGCTCTTTTGAACTCTTGTGTTTCTTTTTGTATTCTTTTGCTTTCTCTTTTTTTCTTTTTTGTTCTTGACTTAGAATGTCATAAATCTTACCTGCTTCACAGAGCTTCATCTCTCCTGTATGTTCGTCATGAATTGACTCTAAATCACCTTCTCCCAAAAGTGCTCCTGCAATCTCCCATGCCCTGTCTTCTGAAATTTCAAACTTGTATGGTAATGTGGATATTTTGGTATAATAGCCATTTCTGGAATTTCGTAAAATGAAACTCTTTATCTTTTCTTCAGTTGTTTGTTTCTTTTCTTTTTTCACAAATTTTCTGAATGGTCTTTTGTTTTCATGCAATTTTATATTGTATCTTTTACTTCTATTTTATCTACGTTATTTGGCATTAATTGAATCAGGATCGTTATTTCCTGGAAGATATTGATCTCCCAGTACTGCCTTCATCCTTTCATCAAACTCTTCTTGTAATCTTGAAAGGTAGATTTCAGCTTCTGTTTCTTCTTCCGGAATGCCTGTGTCGATGTCATAGTTTACTCCTGTGGCAAGATGGTAAAACTCTTCAAAGAATTCTTTACAGTCAATCACATCTGCGTCAAAATTTACAGAAACTGACAAACACTTCCCCTCCATTCTGAAATTAATTGTGATCTCATCATCAATCATCATATCTACAATTACTGCCATAAGATATGGGGTGTATTTTTCATCTAGACTTTGTCCTGCTTTTCCACCATTTGATATTAGCAATTCATACCCATTTGCAAGATAATCGAAATTGGCAATTATGGATTCTCTTATATCGCAGTTTAGATGGGCATTTTTTGATTTCCAATCTTTATTGCCGTTTTTTGGTTTAACAAATAATATGTCAAATTTAATGTTTGGATGTGTTTGATCAAACTCCCATACCTGTTTGTTGGTCCACATTGGAGAGTATTTCTCAATTAAAATGGCTGTGAGTTGTTCCAATACTTTCTTCGATCTTTACTGTCGTTTATGCTTAACTTGAGATTCCTGATTTAAGAAATGCTAAAGTACACTCAGCAAGAGCTTTGTCTGTGTGTTTTTTGATCTCGTGTTTACAATTGGGACAAACTCCAGAGTCATCCTCGGAAAAATCATCTCCTATCTGCTTCATACAACACTCCATCAGCTCATAAGTGGAGTGAGATTCCATTGATAACTTACAAGTTGGACATTCAGTCATGTCTTATTTAGGAGTTGATGATGGGATTTGTGGCAGAGCTGGTTGTATTATGCCAAACCCTACAATCACGGATTCCATTGTAGTGTCTAATTCTATCTCTTTTTCCATTTGATGTTCTAGTATGTACTAAATTAAAAAAAGTTTCTAATGCTGTGATGCCCTTGTACAATTTAACTAAATTCAATTTAAACAATTTTGCACGTTATGTTGACATGTTCTCACACCATAATTTCGTCTCCAAAAAATTGAGGATCCCTTCTTGGAATATCAAAAATTTTCAATGCTTCTAAATATGCAAGTGTTTTTACAATCGATGTTGAATCTCCAAAAGATATCAATATTCTATCTCCATGTTTTATCTCATGTTCAAAAATATCTGAATTGTATATTTTTCCGTTAAGATATGTCACAATATCTTGGTCTTGGGATATACAGTATTTCGTTTGAGCGTCATAATTTGTATTGTTGTTGAATTTTATGCATTCTTGAGTAATTTCAATCCCTAATGATTCAAACAACATCTCCAATGGAACTCCACTTGCATGTTTGTGAATTAGATAGGGGTTATTGTCTTCAAAGTGGATGTATTTACTTGCAAGTTGAAATTGTTGCAGGCCAAAATTTACTTGACTGTTGTCTACCAAGACAACTATTGCTGCATGTGCGTGATCGCTTCCATACTTACCAATATTGTATCGATCAACCAATTTTTTTTCTGGATCCCTATTTATTGCATTTTGAATAATCTGCGAATCAATATCATCCTGATTTAGAAAATAATATGCAAAAAACCCAGATGAAACAATCACAAAGGATAACATGCCAATCCAAATCCATCTGTTTTTTGGCTTGGTATTTGTTGTTTTTTCCTCAAAATACTCTGTATTACTTTCCTCAAAGCGACCTGGCAGACTATTGTCTGAATCCGTATCCATTGGAAGAGTTTTCTTTATGTTCTCAGTCACAATATGTCCAAATTGTTTATTCTATAAATTTCCTCAACATTTTACATTTACATGCATATCGATTAATCACATATATTGCATTTTTATCGTCAACAAAATGTTGCTCCTGGATATAACAAAAAACAAGATTCAATGCAGTTCATGCAATCAGAATGTTTTCTTTGATCTAATAATCGATATTGAATGTGATTGGGGGATTCACGATATTATTCAGTGTCCTAATTGTCAAGAATTGTTTTCCATTGATAAACAGTGTCAAGCATTCCAAGATGTTTTGAATTTACTTGTACATACTCCTAATTTGTTATCTGAAGAAGAAAAACGTCAGTATCAAATAAATCCTCATTGTTGATTTTGCAACATGTGATTTAGTGACTAGTTTTGTTAATCTTAAAAAATCATGAAAATTAATACTGTCCTAAATTTACTTGCTTCATTTTCCAAACCTTTGTTATCTTTTTCATTGTATTGCCAATATCTGGCGAATCTATTCTTTGGATTGATTCTTGTAACCAATACTCACACAGGTCTACGTGATTTTTGATAATCTTCTTATCTGATGTCATTTAGAAGATAAAAACCAATTCCAAGTGCAATGATTGCAACTCCCATGGGAATGACAAATCTCAAGTTCATGATTTTTTGAAACCATGGCCAAAATTAATGGTTATGATTGAAAGCAAGCAAGTTTGGTGCCTTCTTTAGCATCAGTCCCTTTGGGGGATATGTGGAATTCACCAAACCCGCAAACAGCCTTGCTTTTCAATATTTGATTTACCCTTTTTAAAAAATTGTTAAAATGAAATGTGTCTTGTTATTTGATCAAAATGGTCTGAAAAATTGATCCATTTGATTATCCGAGCCTGAAATAACCCGTTAAATCAGTGTGTTTCAAAATAAACATACTATTTCTTTTAATCTATCACATGAGTGATATTTTGAGTCATACTGTTTGACGGCTATCTTACGTTTGCCTTGACCCGACCATGCCTATAGAATTCACAGCCGTCAAACAATTCTCATTTTGCCAAAATATTTTTCAGATACGCGGAGGAATAAAATATCTTGATAATTGTATGCAAGGGAACAAAAAGGAATAATCGATTTGAACCATGCAATTTTCTTTATGTTGGAAATTGGGGTGATGACAAATTAAGAGAACATGAAGCGTTTCATGCCTCATTTAATCCCACTGTTTTTTGGTTAGGCTTTGAAACAACACAAGTCATTGGTCAGTATAGTGGCAGAGATGGCAAACGCAAGTAAACTGACGACTGTTTTGTTGAATCATTGATTAAATCCCAATAATTTTATTCTAATGCTGTGTTGTGATTCTCATGGATGAGCAAAACGTACTTTGTTGGTCTCCTTGTCTTTTAACGTGGTCTGATTTTAAAGCTGAGCCAAACCCAATAGAATTTGAGGATGCATACAGCTTTATCAAATATTCATACACTTGGACTCTCATATCCGAAAACTTTGGTAATGAGATTAAATTTGCAATACAGAATATTGCTCTGCATTCAGAATTTCATAAACATCTTTCTTGGGTAAGAATGCCTCTGGCAACCAACCAATTATTGCATCACCAACAAGGGCATTTTGATCTTGCTGAGCTAATTCGCCTTGAAATAACTCCAAAACTCAAAAATATTCTTGAACATAAGTGGTATCCAACAAGAGGCCAAAATGACGAGCAACGAAAGCAATTTGCACGTGAGGATTCAGAAATGTTGCTTGCAAAGGAAATGGAAAAATGGGATGAATACTTGCTTGAAAAACAGCAGATCTATGATATGGAAACAAATTATGGACAAGCCCGAGAAAAACAATCTGATTATGATGCACGATTTGCTCAACTGCGAAATTGATTCTTTTTTCTGCATTGCATATGGTATGTTATCAAAACCCATCTGTTTTGTGAGTCTGATTTCAAATGATCTTACTTTCTGGGATTGCAGAAATATAATTGACAAGACTTCGATAATATTTTAGATGGAATTCCAAGTCATGGATTTCCGTCTGTCTTAGCTCCTCTAATTCTGGACCAAAGTTTCTATTATCTGATTGAATATGATTCAACGTGTTTTCATTTACTTCAATCATGTGAAACAGACTGTGCAATACCTCACCTTTTGTCAGGGTTTTATCGCATGATTTTTTGAGTAATGCCTCGACCCAATCCATGTTGTTTAAAGATAAATTTGTTATTTTTATCCCCTAATGTGAAATTTTCAACCTTTACTCTAATTTTCTTTAGTGGCTAAATTTTTGATTGCTTGTCACATGCCTATTTTTGCGCTTTCTTTTTTCTTTCCATTATTTCCTTGTTTCTTTCAATGTCTGAATGTACTTCTACGTGGTCATACAACTGCTCTTTTGTATCGAAAATCTGGTCACAATAATAACACTGATGCATCTTTCAGGTACGGCGATCTTAGATTAATTACTTTCTCTATTTCTATGCCTGAATATTGACAAAATTCATGTTGGTTATTGAAAAAATAATATGATTTGCATGGAATTTACTTTCCAGCATTGGCCCTAATTGCTGCCGCTTCATCGGCAAATGGATCTACGTGCCATCTTTCTTTGTTGATTACCGGTCCAAGCCCTGAATCTGAACTGATTGATCCTTGTTCTGTTGCAGGAGCCAACACTGCATTTTCTGGGATGTAGTTTTGTTGGTTCTCAGTACCATAAACAACAGCTGCTGCAATCGCAATAACCCCAATAGCAATTCCTGCATAAATCATTGCATTTGACATTAAGATATTATCTATCTTTTTGTATTAATTGAGTGTGTCTGCAATGCACTTGAATTTTTTTTATAGAGTTTCCAATTCAATTTCTGTATTACAATACGGCAACCTTCCCATGTGTTTTCTGAATTCTTCAATTAATTGTAATTGTCTTTCTTTTGGATTCTCAGTAAATTCTCTTTGATATGATTGTGTTTTTTGTTTACATTCATTTCCCTCAAATTCTGAATCTACATACTTTGTAAATGTCTCTTCTAGATTTCTACTTTCTCCAATATAGATCACCTCTTTATTTCGATTATACAAAACATAAACTCCAGAAACTGGCTTTACAAATTTTGCACTATCTAGCCATACTCGCATTTTGTCCTCTAGCAATTCCATGATCTTAATTACTTCTACTAGATATTAAACTAGAGTAATTGGTGTTTGATATCATAAGAACCTCCATGATTTTAATATTCCAGAGATAAAGAATAGTCTCTGTCTCTTTTAAAAAAATTTCCCGATCAATTTTCTCCACGACAAATTCAAAAGGAGATACTCTCTGAGATTGAAGCCAAGATCAAGTCTGGATACAAGAAGATCATTTTATGTGCCCCTACAGGAGTTGGCAAATCCCTTGTTGGAGCAACTGTTTCAAGTTATTTTGATAGCTCATTTACGGTTACTGCATCAAAACATCTACAAGATCAGTACATCAAGGACATTCCATTCCTAAAACCAGTAAAAGGGAAGCAAAATTTTCCTTGCTTGAAAATGATGGAATCTGAAAAAGTTGACACACCAAATCGTGCGATGCAATGGGGGCTTACTTGTGAGAAGGGACAATGTCAGGAAAAAATTACAAAAGATGGAAAAGAGATAGTGGAAGTTTGTAAATTCAAGCCTACAATAAAACAAGTCGAGGAAAATACGAGTAATGTGGAATCTTGTCACTATTATTTGCAAAAATATGATGCACTTGTATCAAAACACTCTCTTTGGAATTATCATGCTTTCTTTCAAATTATGAAATTTAACAAAAAACTCTTTGAGAGTTATTTGGACAGAAAAGTGTCGGTTTTTGATGAGGCACATAAAATTGAAGATCAGATTATGCAGTTTATTGGTTTTGATATTCTCAGTGGTCAGATTGAGGAATGTAACCTATCCTCGGATCGTTATGATTTCTCGGATTTAGATTCTATGATTAATCTTATAGATGATATTGCATATTCATATGCAAAAAAAATCAAAGACATAAAGGAAAGTGATGCTTATCAGAAAGATCCTGATTATCAAGTAATCACAAGATTGGAGCGCAGATATGATAGAGCCGCTCAAGCAAAAATTGATGTGTTAAGTGATAAAGACAATTTTGTAGTCAATGATCCCATTAAAGATTTGAATGGAAATGTAAGATCCATCTCCATAAAACCTGTGGATGTTTCAAAATTTGCAACTTCCTTTTTTGAAACTGATTACCAAATTTTTATGTCTGCTACAATTGACAAACAGAGTTTTTGTGAAAATATGGGATTCAATGAAGCAGATGTTGCATTTATTGATACTCCAAAATCTCCGTTTCCATTGGAGAATAGGACGATTGAATTTCTTAACATCCGTCGCCTAAGTTATGGTTCAACTGAGGAAGACGAACTAGAAGTGATCAAAACAATTGATGAAATACTGGATGAACACTCTTCAGAGCGTGGCATTATATTGACATCATCTGTGCCGCGATGTCAAAAAATTCTCAGATACCTCTCTCCAAAAAATACACGACGTATAAGAATCTGCCACAGTATAAACAAGGATGGAAAGACTCAGGATGAGATAATATCTGAGCATGCAGAAGATCCTACAGGTGTGTTGCTGTCTTCTTCATTATGGGAAGGAGTTGATCTTAAAGATGATTTGTCTAGGTTTCAAATTATTGCAAAGATACCATATCCAAATTATAAAGAAAAAAGAATCAAAGCCAAAATGGAAAAATTCCCTTCCTGGTATACTGCACAGACTTTGACCAAATTATTACAGGGATTTGGCCGCTCCATTAGAAGTGAAAATGATTGGGCGAGGACCTATGTTCTGGATTCTGCCGTAAAACATGTGCTCTTTAAGGCACAAAACATGATTCCAAAGGCATACTATGATGTTTTAGGAATAGAAAATCTGTAGTAGATAACAGTAATTCAAAGGATAATGCGATTATTTTTCTGTTATCTCTGATTTTGTTTCTGATCGCCGATCTATAAACTTTGTGAATAAGTTGATCCTTGTTTGAGAATTTACCAAACTCTTAATTGATTTGTTTTTTTGCAAAAAACATGGATGCCTCAAATTTTATCAAAATAGCCAAGAGGAAAAAACAACTCTCATCAAAAATCCGATTATATCTGATTGGTAAGGACAAACACTATTTCATAAATGATGGGATGATAAAGAGGGGATTTGACTCTCAATTATCCATTATAAAAAGCAGAGATAGTGTCCTGTCTGGATTCTCTAAGATGGCTTTTTTATTTGATGAGATTATTCGACTACGAATTGTGCAATATTCTAATGATCGTGAAAGTGCGGAGCTGCTTTACATTTTGAATTTAGTTCCAATTAATAGAAAGATTAGGGCATTTCTTGATTGGAAGGTATTTGGTCCGGAGTTTACACGTGACATGTCACGCCTTTTTGAGGTTAGAAATGACACTGTTCACTGCATTTCACTAGACGAGGTAACTTACACACCTCAGAGATCAATGTCATTGTCCAGTGATTCTGGCTTCAAAAAATTTGTATCTGATTTTCAGAAATCCTGGAAGACACTACTTGCCATCTACATCCAACAACAAGAAAAAATCAACTGGGAAAAACTGGAAAAAGAAATTTAGTCTACCCTTGAATTGAAATTATAGGTTAGGTTTTGTAATTGCGCCCTGTGCTGCAGATCCGACTAGTGTTGCATATTTTGCCAAAGCTCCTCTTGTATAGTTTGGTTTTGGGGGACTCCATAATTTCTTCCTCTCTTCTAACTCTTCTGGAGATACATGAATATCTATAATGTTGGTTTCAGTGTCTATTGTGATTTCATCATCATCCTTTACAAGTGCTATTGGCCCTCCAACATATGCTTCTGGTGCAACATGACCCACCATAAACCCACGAGTTCCTCCTGAGAATCTGCCATCGGTGACCATGGCAACTTTCTTTCCCAATCCCTGTCCTACAAGTGCAGCCGTAGTTGCAAGCATCTCTCTCATTCCTGGTCCTCCTTTAGGCCCCTCATATCTGATAACTACGACATGTCCTTCGTCAATCTCTCCTTTTGATACTGCATCAAATGCATACTCCTCTCTGTCAAATACGCGTGCCTTGCCTGTGAATTTGGTCATTTCAACCCCTGCTGTTTTGATTACTGCTCCTTCTGGCGCTAAAGTTCCTTTTAGAACCACGGCAGTACCGACTGAATGCAATGGGTTGTCAATCGGTTTTATGATCTGCTGGATTGGCTCAGGAATATCTATTGAATCCAGATTTTGTTTCATTGTGTTTCCTGTCACTGTGATACAATTGCCATGGAGCAGACCTTTTTGTTCAAGTTTTTTTAACACAAATGGAATTCCCCCAATTTTATCAAGCGAATTCATTACATAATTTCCGCCAGGTTTCATATCTGCCAAGTGCGGTGTTTTTTTCCTAACTCTTTCAAAGTCATCATAAGTTAATTTTACATCTACCTCATTTGCCAATGCAAGCAAATGCAATATCCCATTGGTCGATCCCCCTAATGCATTTAGAATTGTTATTGCATTCTCAAACGCCTCAAATGTCAAGATTTCCCTTGGTTTGATATTTTGCTCCAAAAGCCTTACACATGCTACTCCTGTATCATAAACAATTTTCTCCCTTCTACCATCTTCTGCAGGCGGGCTTGCGCTCCCAGGTAATGCAAGACCTATAGCTTCTGAAATTGACGCCATCGTATTTGCGGTAAACATCCCCCCGCATGAACCTGCATTTGGACAGGCAGTATTTTCAATATTCTTTAATGCTTCTAATGATAACTGTCCTGCATCATATGCCCCTACTGCCTCATATACGTCAACAACTGTCAGCTCCTTCCCATCCAACATGCCTGGCATTATGGTTCCACCATATACAAAAATAGAAGGTAAATTCAATCGAGCCATCGCCATCATCGTTCCTGGAAGGCTCTTATCGCATCCTGCAATTCCCACCAGTGCGTCATACTGGTGAGCACGAACCATTAGCTCAATAGAGTCTGCAATTACTTCCCTGGAAATCAAAGAGGATTTCATTCCTTCATGACCCATTGCAATGCCGTCACTTACTGCGATGGTTGAAAATTCTCTTGGGGTGGCACCTCCATCAATAACTCCTTCTTTAGCTTTGAGTGCTAGTCTCGGAAGATGAATATTGCATGGTGTAGCTTCATTTCCTGTATGACACACACCGATGAATGGTTTACCCAGGTCGTCATCTGTTAATCCCATAGCTTTGTACATTGCTCTGTGTGGTGCTCGTGCAGTTCCTTCGACTACATTTCTGCTAGAAATTTCCATTCAAAATAAATTCAAATTGGCTATAATTTAGACTTTGTTGAAATTATCATTGACTTTTAATGATACATAGATTTTAAACCCGTGTATTTTTTTATTTATTGTGGAACAAAAAGAACTCCGATGTCCAATATGTCATGGTAACAAAGCCGAAATTGTTGGTGAGAATGTCAAACTATATGGCACGTCTAAAAACAAGGAGTCCCTAACTACGTTTCTAACGGTATTACAATGCATACAATGCGGATACTGTATGTTTTTTGCCAATTCTGCCCAATTTACCGCAAAAAATTCTTAATGTATTACTTGATAATGTCTTGTGCTTGCAATTCTAATAGCTGAGATTCCAACTCTTCTTGTGTTTCTCCACCATATGAGATTAAAATTCTGTCATCTTCAGATATTTCATAATCTCTGATATCGTCAACTTTTTCTCCATTTATGTAAAACTTTAGAGAATAATCCTCATTGGTGCAAAAGTTTCGTCCATCTTGAAATCTGTAGCACTGATCATCCAATCCCAAACCCAATGTCTCAAAGAGATATCCCAGTGTCACACCTGTTGCATGTTTGTGTATTGTGGAGCCATCTCTTCCTTCAAAATGAATCCAACTTGATTTAATTTGATATGCCGGTGCTGAAAAATCAAAACTATCTCCAAATATTTTGACTAGTATTGCTGCATGTGCGTGATCGCTGCCTAACGCCCCTGCATTTTCTGGTCCACCTGGCGCGGTTTGTGACATGGTTGCAAATGTGTATGCCGAATATCCTACAATCACTGCAATTACAGAAAAGACACCCACAGCTATTAATGTCTGCTTTCGTTTTTCAGAGGAACGTTTGGAAGCATAACTGTCTCTCTTTTCTTCCCGCTCTCTTCTTTCTTTTCGTCCCATAAGATAACAAAATTTCTAAAATTACCCTAATTAACTGTTCGATGAAAAGACTCTGTTTCTCTAAACTTCATGTTTTTTATCCCATGGGCAAAACATAAGATGGTTCGCCGTCCAAATCACCATCTAAAATTTCCATGTGGTCGATTTTACATTAAAAACTGTCAAACAATAAATAAAATCAAAAATCGGAGTTTAGCATGGATTGTATATTTTGTGATATATTGTCGGGGAAAAGAAATGGCCACTTTCTTTATCAGGATTCAAATCATGTTGCATTTTTAGACAAATACCCCATAGATGTAGGACACAGTTTAGTTGTTCCAAAAGAACACCATGAACGAATTACTGATATGGATCCAAATTCCGTAGGCAATTTATTTATCGTGGTTCAAAAGGTTGCCAAGGCTGTATTGTCTGCAACTGGTGCTGATGCATTTAGCTTGGGCCAAAATAACGGCAAAGCCGCAAAGCAAATAATCCCGCATGTTCATGTTCACATTATTCCAAGATACAATCACAAGGGAACAATTTGGACAAAACGTTCTATTTCAGATGATGGTGAATTAGCTTATCTTGCAAAAAAAATCAAAGACCTTATTTAGCATGTCCTGGATTGTATCGAAGTATTGCTCCTACTTTGCCTAAACTTGAGAGCATCACTCCATGCTCTGCGGTCCCTGAAATGACCTCTAATCGTGTCCCTGTTTTTGCTGCAATCAATTCCAAATAGTCAACAATGTCCTGTTCATTTGCTTCTACTTCCATGGAATTACAGCTTGGACATGGACTGGTTGTGTACTGTGTTTTTTTTGGGATGACCTGAGACCTTTCCACAATCTCTTCTTGCATATTCTGACATCTCCGACATTTTCCTTCAATTCTGTGCATGTTGGTATCATCTGTGATGATTAATGTTTTGACAACATTGTTTTTGAGCAACTCGATTACTTCCTTTAGGCCATATGTTCCAAGTCCTGTATTGGCATTAATTTCTCTAAAAAGATCTTCGACCATCTTTTTCTCCTCGACCATCCTGAAATCAGATAGGATGTCTCCTGATTTTGCAAATGCTTCTCTGATTCCCTCTGCTCCCGAATATGATGAATCTATTGTTGAAATTATCATGTTTTGTAATCTATACTCTAGATATCCTCCATTGATAAAATCCTCTTTTGTCGGACCCGGTCCGGAAATTATGAGCCCTTTTACTGGGTATATGTCGATAAAATATTCTCTTGTGGTTTCTGCAACTCTGTTGTAATAATAAGATAATTCCATCTCTCTAAGCTTTTGGAATCTCTTTGCCGATTGTCCTCCCTGTCTGTGCTTGCCTGCAACTCCTGAGCCTGTTTGAGATAACACTTCTATTTTGTCTCCGTGCAACAGTCCCCATCCTGCATCTTTTGCATCAATTGCCAAAAACCCGATCAGATTATCGTCCTTTAGCATGTCTTTTAGAATATCTACATGAAAATGATCATCACATCTGTACAAGTACTGATTCAAATCTTTTGGAGGATCAATTTCCCAAACTTTAACCACTTCGCTGCCAAGTGGACCTCCTCCTTCCGGTGGTAGAGCACCGCAAAACATTACAAGTCCACGTTCGGGGGTCTTTTTGTATAGCTTTAGTCTCTGAATTACCTTCCCCAATGAATCAACCACATGTGATCTTGTTAGATCAGATTTGATATTGTCTGCTGTTCCCTGTTCTTGTTGTAATGAACCTATTATTTCATGAAGCTGCTTTCCTTTTGGGATGTATACGCTAATGAGTTCAGTACCTCTCCCTGATTTCTGGCTCAACTCCTCAAGTATTTTTCTAATCTTGTAAAGTTTGACAGAGTCTTGTTTTTCTATGTTGATTTTACTCATCTGTACTCTATCTTGGTTATGCGAATATTAAGTTTGGTTGGTTCCCCTGAAAACATCAAATTACAATTCGTCAAATGTTTTTAGAAATACTTCTAGGGGTTGATTGCCTCTGATTTTGATTATTTTCTCATCATTAAATATCAAAAATGATGGAGTTGCATCGACTCCAATATTTCTTCCAAAGTCATAAAGATTGTTTACTTTGTCATAGTGTACATGATTATCAAGACACATGTTGAATTTATCTAGATTCAAACCTACTGTGCGTGCAAAAGTATCTAGGGATTCCCGTGTGATCCATCCTGTCTTTTCTCCTGCCCAGTTCTTGTATATCTCGTCATGGTATTGCCAATATTTACCTTGATCATGTGCACAATAGGAAGCTTCTGCTGCAATAACTGAGTCTTTACCGTTTAGCGGAAAGTCTTTGAAGACAAGCTTTATCTTGCCTGTTTTGATAAATTCTTTTTCTATTGTTTTCAGTGTTGACTCGTGAAATTTGTAACAAAATGTACATTGATAATCTCCAAATTCCAAAATTGTAATTGGTGCTGATGGGTTGCCATGTATCGGAGATCCTCCCTCAATAAGTTTTGATTTTGTAATGGGTGTTGAATCATCTTCAGATTCTTGATTGAATGCTAAAAATATCCCTACTAAAACTCCGACAATTATTGGAATTGTAAGATAATATGCTTGCCTCATCACCCTCTCGAAATTGAATTCAAGTAAATATCTTGCCTAGATTAACTTGTGGCCAGTGTCCACAATGCAGAATTTTTTGCTGATATTTCAGCTACAAATGGATCGTTTGATGATGAAATTATTATCACGTCGTTCTCCTGCGGGGATAATTCTTCCAAAAGCCTCTTTTTTGTTCTAGAGTCGTCCTCAAAGCAATCCTGTTCATCTCTGGGAAATACAAATCTATTGTTCTTGAATAGCACGGTGATGCATCCTGAGGATCCATATAGAATTGCATAGTCTCTTTGCTCCAACCCTGTTTTTATGACATCAGCATAATTTTTTAGCAAGATTGCATGGTTGAATTTTCCCTGAATCATGGCTGATTTTTCAACATTGCATTCGCTGGAAATCACTTTCTTGAATTGTTTGATTAGCTTCTTTCCATTTTCTGTGAGAAACGTCCCGGATTTGGTGGTGTCTACGATGCCTGCTTCTTTGAGATGTAAGATCAGTGTTTTAACTGCTCCTTCTCCAATGTGAATCTCTCGTCCAAATGTTGCCCGGCTTACAAAACTTTCTTCAGCAAGCATTTGTAATGCCTTAAAAACGTGAGGTATACTAAATGTTAAAATTTTACTTGAACCTTTTCTTGACACTATATTTTGTAATGTTTGAATGTTTTTTTGCACATTCTTGATTTTGTTTTTTTATATATAAATTCGATAAAATCTTGATTTTACTTGTGATGCATCTGACTGATAATATTTAATGCCTTGGAGTATTTCTCCAAGGGTGTTTTTATGTTTTGATTAGAGTTAATCTCGTCAAATTTCCTCCACAGTGTGTTTTTGTTGATCATGTCATCCAAGGATTCTATTAAAAATGGTTTTTCTATAATTTCAATTACCTTGTTAATGCGCGATACTGACTCTAAGAGAATCTTTCTGACATGTCCAGAAGCAAAAATAATTCTCTGATTTGGATTTATCTTAAGAATTTCAGATGCTGTCTCCACACCTGTCATATTCGGCATGATATGATCTAAAATTACCACATCAAAACATTTTTTCAGATTGTTTATCCTTGCAAATTCATATTCTTTTTTGTAAATATTTAGGCATTTTTGTCCATCTGTCGCCGTAATCACATCGTGATGTGCCATTTTCAACCAATCCCTGTAAAGTTCCAATATTCTGGGATCGTCTTCTGCAATTAGCAGTCTCATTTTGTCATGTTTGTAGAACCGCTTCATTTCAGTTACAATTTCTTTTTCATTTAATTTACTGATTTGATATTTTATGGGCTCTAAAATTTTGTTAGTTCCAGTTTTACCAAAAATTACCTCGACCATCTCTTCAAAAAGATTGTAATTTGTGATGATGTCTTGCTCATTTTTTCCACATTCTTTGGTCATGATATCTATGATTGATTTGTATCCGTTAATGCCGTATAGTTCTATTAATGTAGAATAGATAATTTTGGCTATGATGCTTTCATGTTTTGATTCTTTTATCTCCAATGATTATTTTCTCTCTGATTGTTACATAAAATACAACATGTCTGATTTTAGAATAACATGTTATGTTATGAATTTTTTTGATTTGTTTATTAATTGGATAAATTGTCCAAGAATTTAAATACTGATTTTTTGTGCAAATAACATGTCTGAATCAAGACAAGTAACAGTCTCAAAAAAAGGCGTTCCAATTATTGCCATTGTTGCATTAGCTATAGTTTTTGCAGCAGGATTGTTTGTGGTTGGATTTGACCAAGGACACATCTTTAGTGTTGTTTATGGTGAACAAGCATATGTCGACTTGTACATTCATGAACTAACTCATGATATGAGACATGCCGCAGGATTTCCCTGCCATTAGAGGTTTTTAATGTCATGAGAACATCTCTTTTTATAATAATTGTACTAGCCTCTGGTGCGTTTGCAGGTTTGATACATGGTGTAACAAACCTCGTTATTGTGGAGCCATATCTGGATCAGGCAATAGGTATTGAGAACCAGAATCTTTTTGCTTCAGGTGAAGAAGAGGACACATTAGAGTTTTGGATAGAATATGAAGGATATAGATCATGGCAAAAGAGTGGTCAAGTTCTTGCAGGTGTTATTTTAGGGACTTCGATTGGCTCCTTGTTTGGTATTGTATTTGCCTTGTCAAAATACTCTCTTCCAGGACGAAACAATGTCAAGAAGGCACTTGTGTTGGCAGGAATTATGTGGTTAACATTATACTTCATCCCATTTTTAAAATACCCTGCAAATCCCCCAACTGTTGGAGATACGGATACGGTAGTATTGCGAGCAATGCTCTATGTGTTATTCATCGCAGTTTCGGGTTTTGCTGCATTAGGATGTTACAAACTATCTAAAAAACTTGAAAATAAGAAAAAAATCATGGCATTGGTTGGATATGCTGCTTTCATCTCTGCAGTGTTTGTTGTCATGCCTAATAATCCAGACAAAGTATCCGCACCAATGGATTTGGTTGATGGGTTTAGGATAGTTTCCGTAATCGGCGTTTCCTCGTTTTGGGTTTCTATTGCAGTCATATTGGGTCTATTGTGGAATAGATTTGACCCTGAAAAAATTGCCAAAACTAATTCCCATTCTTAATCTCTAGAATGAGAATGATTCTCACGTCATTTAAATAACTCATTTTTCAACTATTTTAGGCATGGCAAAGAGATTGACTCTTCCACAATTAAAAAAATATGATATTACACAAAAAGTGATTGAGGCATTGGCCGATGCTGAATCTAGGGCAATCTTGTTTTCTATAATAAAATCTGGAAAAACTGCTGCAGAATTATCTGAAAAATTGAAGATACCGTTAAGCTCCGTATACAAGAAACTGACTGATCTTGAAGAATTAACACTTATTGAAGTCGAGAAATGGATGCTTTCCGATAAGGGAAGAAAGTTCAAAGTGTATAGGAGCAGAATATCCAAAGCAGACATTAGCATTAAAAAACCCGAACCCATACTGAATTTAGTACCAAATTAGATGTGATATGTCAAAACCAAACATCATCCAATTAAGTGAATTTGATATCACTCAAAAAATCATTGAATCGTTAAGTAATGTCTGTACTCGTGCAGTGCTGTTTTCAATAAAGACTACCTCCAAAGATGCAAACCAAATTGCCGAAGAGCTAAAGATCTCGCTATCTACAGTGTATAAAACACTGTCAAATCTTGAAGAACTGGCATTGGCAGAAGTTGATCAGTTTATCATATCGAATGAGGGGAAAAAGATCAAACAATATAGGAGCAGGATTGGCAAAGTTGAGATTACCATTAATGATTTGGAGCCACGTCTGAATCTTTATCCTAATGACAGTCCTAAATCTTGATCAGTTTAGCCTTGGATCGATAATGTTTTTGACACTATTCATTCTAATCATTGTCTAAAGACTATTCATTATGAATTGTAAAGATGGATACATTCATAGCTTTTCCTATTTTGCAATACAAGACAAAAAAATGTGTATTTATTGTGGGATTGAAGAATCCATTTCATGAACATTTTGTTCCAAATCTTTAGAATTAGAATACTGATTCAGGTTTGGGGTTAAATGACGCAGATGAATTGGGTTTTACATCATCAATTACATCAAATTCTTTGTTGGTGTGTGCATCTGATGTTGTGACTGGCCTAACAGCAGGTTTGCAATCTCTTTGCAGACTTGCTCTTCTGTTGCCCTTTTACCATACCTCCTTAATCTTGGAGTGATGTAGCGTGTCTAAAAAAAGGCCGAATGTTATTTGTTTGCTGAAGGTTTCTGGCAACTGCGCGCACGCAGTTTCTATTTGGATGTTATTTTGAAATTTGTTTAATCTGTTATTCGTTCCAAATTGGCTGTTGTTTTAGCCATTTTATCAAATCTCTGTAAAGCTGGCTTTTTTGGACATTTAAAATATTGATTTCAAGATTTGTAGATGATTTTGCAGTCTTTGTATATCTTTCATATTTTGCAAAGATTATCTTGTCCAAGTATGTTTCTCCTTGGATCTCTTTTTTTGCCAATTCCTCAGAATCTGTCATTGCAAAACTTGCAAATAATACTCCGTCAACCCAATATGCATTTCCCGTCTCCAAAGTAGACATCATGTTTAACAGATCATCAAGTGTCATCTTGATTATGTCTCGCACATAGATCGTTTTGTATGGTTGATGTATGAAATCAGTCAATATGGTGATTCCTTTATCTGGGTTAATCAATTTTTGTACCGTCACCAAATATGATGTGAAAAATCTTCTAATATATGGAGTGCTATCTTGATTTAGTGAAAATCCTTCTTGTGTTGATTTTATTGATTGTTCCTCTTTCTGCTTTTGCAGAGTCGCATTATGACCACTCTGAAAGTAATACCTTTTCAGAGTATGTTGTCTCAATTGACGAGCATGTCTATACTGTTCCATATCAGGTTGACGCACATGTGATTGCGATGGCCATAGACCCCGAATTGACATCTTTGCTAATAGGTCTTGAGAACACAAAAGAATCTGTGTTTGTAATTGACTTGGAACATGAGATCATAAGTGCTGAAAATAATGCTTTTGCAATCTTGGTTAATGGTTTTGAGGTAGATTACCACATTATGTCTGATTCCGATAGTTCTACATTGACATTTTATGTGTCTGATTTTACTGAGGAAGTAGAAATTATCGGGACTCGTGTGATTCCCGAATTTCCTGTTGGTGCCATTATGGGGTTTGCATTATTGATTTCAATTGTGGCCATCTTTCCAAAAATAAAATCTAGGTTGTAACAATATCTAACTGATTGCTAGCATCGGCTATTTTTATCTCGCGTGCTATCCTCTTGCCCATGCTCATCTGCTCATTGAAAAGTAATGAATAGTATGGTGACCCGTCCATGTAGATGTTGGTTCCTGCGACAATTCTTGCTGAGAATTCAAACGATGTAAATTTTGCATTCTCATCATAAACGCCTTCTATACAGAATGGACCATTCATGCCAGGAGCTACCAACTTCTTTGATGCCTCTACAAAATTCTCCCCCATTCTGTATACTTCATCCAAAAGTGACTCTCTTAAAACGAGTGGACTATTTCCAATAACATTAAACGATGGAACCTTGTCGCTTTTAAGCTGTTGTTCTGATGGAATTCTAGCCAATCCTTCAATATCTGATTCGTGTCTTTGATCAACACCAAAAAACTCAACTTCTTCTTTTAGCGGCGAATAAAAAAACTGTAGATATGCCAATACTCCTGCAGCATATTCTTGTATGTATAGCGTTTCATCTTCTGAGATTATTCCATCTGAGATCAATTGGTTTCTTTTTTTATCATAATCTTGCTCATTTGCTGCCATAAAGTAACCTTTACCTCCTGCAGCACCCTGTCTTTTCACAATAACTAGATTGTTGATGTCTTTGGGGTTTGTTACTGGTCTTGGAACTGGGAGATTTGCTTCCCTCATGAGCTTTTCTTTCATTTCCCTGTCTGACTCCCACCGTAGAATCCATTTGTTTCCAAATATCGGAGTCTTTATGGATTCAATTTGCTCTGATGTCATCTGGGCAATCAATGTTCCATGTGGAATCATCACGGCGTTATTTTTCTCCAAGGTAGATTGACATCTTTGCTCTAAAATTTCAGAAAATGAATTTACTAGAATCAATTCATCGATAAACGAGAATCTGCGATATAGTTTTTCACGTTTTTTTTCACATACTAGGATTGTTTTTAACCCTTCATCTTTTGCGCCTTTAAGAACTTGAAGTGAACAGTGAGAGCCAAGAGTAGCGACAGAGATCATCGGATATATTGCATATTGCTTTGTACTTTATGAACTATGTGCGGACGATACAAACACAAACACCTCGTCTATTAAATCGGCATTGATTTCAGGTTTAATATCGTCTGGAATGATCTTTAAAATAAATTCATACATCGTGGTGTTTTCAGGCAATTCTCCTCTTTTTTGATACAATGAATATACTGTAATCCCATTTGCGATTATCGCAATTGCTTTTTCTCTACCTGTAAGTGTCATTCATAATCATTATGTTTGTTGGTAATCTAATGAAAATGTGAAATTATACGAAAATATCTTGATCGGCTCCATCTGTGTTTGATTGTGGTGGTTTGATTGATACGGTTAATGGTTCTAAATGTGTGCCATGTAGTCCCGCTTCCTCAATTTGAGGTGTCTGTGATGCGTAATATCCAACATACACTGCAGCAATAATGAATGTTGCAATTACTATTCCAATTAATATGTCCAACTGTTATTTTCAAATAATTTCTAATGATAAATGTTACTTTTTGATAATTTTGGGCACGTGATTTCTTAAAATTCTCAATTATGCCAATGTTTTTTGTGTAAAAATTAATTACACCAGATGACAGGCAGATAGTAAATTATGATTGAAACTGAACTGGGAGCGCTACGGCGATCTCACTACTCACACCAACTCAATTCCTCAATGGATGGTACGACGGTTACTGTTATGGGGTGGGTTTTGACAATAAGGGGTCACGGAAACATTACCTTTGCCACGATTAAAGACAAACATGGTGAAATCCCAATTGTCGCTAAAAAAGGCAATTGTTCGGATGAAGTAAGAGAAAAACTATCTTCACTCAAGGCACATTCCTCAATTGCAGTTACAGGAAATATAAAATCTTCAGAAAAATCTCCAACAGGGTATGAGGTTATTCCACTTGATCTTTACGTATTCTCAGAAGTTGAAAAAATTGCCCCATTTGAGCCTGTTGCAAAGACTGTAAAGAATATCGACACCAGATTGGAAGTCAGACCGATTGATTTGAGACGAAGTGTATTACAACATATCTTTAATGTTAGGAGTCAAATTCTCAAATCCATTAGAGACTATTTTTATCAAAATGATTTTACCGAGATAAATACTCCCAAAATGATTGCAACTGCAACAGAAGGAGGAGCCGCCTTGTTCCCCATCTTTTATTATAATAAAGAAGCATTTCTAGCACAAAGTCCACAATTATACAAAGAACAATTGACAATGAGCTTTGAGAAGGTCTTTGAAATCGCTCCAATCTTTAGAGCAGAGCCATCAAGAACAAACAGACATCTTGCCGAAGCAATATCTATTGATCTTGAAGAAGCGTTTGTCGATTATACTGATGTGATGAACAGAATTGAAGATATTATTAAAACATCGATTCAGACAGTAAACGAGTATGCAAAAAGCAATTCTGATGTGGAATTTTTAATTCCAGATATCCCACAAACCATTCCTCGTTACTCTTATGATGAACTGGTAGATAAAATGCAGAAAGCAGGAGCTAAGATTGAATGGGGGGATGATCTATATCCGTCAAATCTAAAAAAGATTGGCCTTGAAGGATTTTACTTTATCAAAGATTGGCCACTTGGTCCAAAACCATTCTATGTCAAAGACAGCAAATCTAACCCAAAAATTTCAGAGTCCTTTGATTTGATGTTTGGAGATTTGGAATTATCCTCTGGCAGTACAAGAATTGAAAAGCGTGATGAGCTTGAAGAGAGAATGAAAAATAAAGGAATGAACATTGATGCTTTTGAATATCATCTTGGTGCATTTGATTTTGGTGTTCCGCCCCATGCTGGATGTGGGATTGGTCTTGAACGTCTAATTATGGCACTAACAGGCACAGAAAATATACGAGATGTAACATTTTATCCTAGAGATGTTGATAGGCTAACACCGTAGGTGATTATTGTGGTAACTGAGGAAGAAATTGAACAAGTAACAAAACTAATGAAAATTGATGTTCATGATCATAAAGAATTCATAGACAAAGTACATGCAATGATTGATTATTTCGATATCTTGGATTCTGCAGGTGTGGAAGACGAGGAGATTTTAATGAATGATGTTCCATTATCTAGTCTAAGAGATGACAAACATATTCCATACCAAGACAAATTAATCGAGAAATTAAAGCACTACAAGGGAACATACGTTAGAGCCCCCAAGATGATGTAGTTGAATCTCAGAATTTCTGCTTTAGAGTATGTGCATCAAGTAAAGAACGGCGATATCTCGGTAGAAGAGTTTACTGCCAAGACCATGGAGCGAATACATCAAGTAGATGATAGTATACATGCGTTTTTGCATGTTAATTCAGATGCAATTGAACAAGCTAGATCGATAGACAAGAAGATAAAATCCGGAGAGAAGGTCGGTGATTGTTTTGGTATGCCAATTTCAATTAAAGATAACATTTGCATTAAAGATACAAAGACTACATGTGCATCAAAAATGTTACATGATTTTGTTGCACCCTATGACGCCACAGTGATCTCACGACTAAAACAACAAGATGCAATATTTGTTGGAAAAGTGAATCTCGATGAATTTGCAATGGGTCTGACTACCGAATTTAGTGCATATGGTCCGACTCGCAATCCTTGGAACATAGATTATGTTCCCGGTGGTTCTTCTGGCGGTAGTGCCGCATCTGTCAGTGCGTTTGAATGTGTTGCATCTTTAGGATCTGATACTGGTGGTTCTGTTAGAAATCCGGCAAGCTTTTGTGGGGTCGTAGGATTCAAACCAACATATGGTTTGATTAGCAGATTCGGTCTGATCTCTTATGCAAATAGTATTGAACAGATAGGTCCCATAACAAGAACTGTCAAGGATACAGCTTTCATGCTAAATATCATCTCAGGACATGATTCTAATGATGATACTACGATTGACAATCCACAGGATTATCTGTCTGGCATAGATGCTGGAATAGAAGGCAAAAAAATAGGAATAATTCAAGAGATGGTTGGAGAGGGAATTGATCCTGTTGTCCTATCTGCTACCAAAAACGCCATTGCAAAATTAGAAGGATTGGGTGCAACATGTGAAGAAGTCCATCTTGAGATGGTAAAATACTCTGTTGCAGCATATTATACCATTACTGCAACAGAGGCAGGAAGCAATCTTGCAAGATACGATAACCTACTTTATGGCTATGACTTTCCTGTAGAAGGATACGAGTTTAATTCATACATTTCAAAAGCAAGAACAAAGTTTGGACCAGAAGTTACACGAAGAATGATTCTTGGGGGTTTTGTTCCATCTGCAGGGCATGCAGGTAGATATTTTCTCAAAGCACTCAAAGTAAAACAAAAACTTACTAGAGAAATAGAACAGCTATTCAAAAAATATGATTATCTTATTGCGCCAACCGTTCCAGTATTGCCATTTAAATTTGGCGAAAAAATAAATGATCCGATTGCATTATTCCTTGTTGACATCAATACTGTTACTGCAAATCTGACCGGAAAACCTGCCATATCTGTTCCATTTGAGATGTCAAATGGACTGCCAATCGGAGTTCAAATTATAGCAAACTCCAATAAAGACAAATCTGTGCTTCAAGCTGCATATGCGCTTGAGAGTACTGTAAAATTACCCGAGGTGCCAATTTGACAAAAATAGGACTGGAGATTCACTCTCAATTAACAAACCTTGATAGCAAATTGTTTTGTCCCTGTAGGGCAAACTATAGGGAGTATGAGCCAAACGCAAACATATGCCCAATATGTATGGGATTACCTGGAAGCCTTCCAAGACTAAACAAAAAAGCAGTTGAAAAGGCAACCCTGATTGCACTGGCTCTAAATTGTAGCACTCCTGAAAAGATTGCATTCTTTAGAAAAAATTATTTTTATCCTGACTTGCCAAAAAACTTCCAAATTACGCAATTGAACATCTATGGTAATACTAGTGTAGGAGGGCCAGGTCATATTATAATTGGTGGTAAAAAAATTAGAATTACACGAGTCCAGTTAGAAGAAGATCCTGGAAGACTAATTTATGAAGGAAATTCCTCAAAAAATCAAATCACGCTTGTTGATTACAATCGTGCAGGCACGCCTTTGGTGGAAATTGTCACCGAGCCTGATTTTGAAAATCCAAAACAAGTAAGAGATTTTCTCAATATCTTGTCTAATCTGCTTGAGAATCTAGGCGTATCTGATCCCAGTCTAGATGGTGCAATGAGGGCTGATGCTAATGTATCCATCGAAGGAGGAAATAAAGTAGAAATCAAAAATATTGGGTCTTTTCATGATTTGGAAAAAGCAGTTCATTTTGAGATTACCAGACAAGAAAGTTTGCACTCAAGAAATATTCCGATTCCACAAGAAACAAGACACTGGGATGATAAAAGAAAGATTACAGTTTCTGCTCGTTCAAAAGAAGAAGAGTTGGATTATAGGTATTTTCTTGAAGGGGACATCCCATGGGTTAGAATGGAAAAAGATATGCTCAACAAGCTAAAAAAAGAAATGCCTGAGAGTATTAGCTCAAAAAAGGAGAGATATGTATCAAAATATGGCATACCTGCACAGGTAGCAGATGTTTTATCTTCTGACAAGTTTTATTCAGATTTGTTTGAAGAGTCCTACAATGAAAAAAATGCAAAAGAAATTGCAAATATCATTACGACTGATTTGATGGGATTGGTTGACACTCGTGAAAAAAGAGAATTGTCAAAATTTACGTCAGCTCATCTTAGAGATCTAGCAGATGCAATTCAAACCGGGAAGATTACTAGAAATTCTGCAAAAAATGCATTGCCTGAAATCGTAAAAACTGGAAAAGACCTCTCTAGAATAATTGCAGAACTTGATCTTGGAAACATGTCTGATGAATCCGAGTTATCAAAGATAGTTGATGAAGTGATTTCTGAAGAATCAGAAGCAGTAAAACAGGCAAAATCAAACCCGCAAACGGTAAACTATCTTGTTGGCAAAGTAATGCAGAAAACAAAAGGTAAGGCAGATCCAAAAATAACCCTGAATCTACTCAAAAAGAAGTTGGAGTAATCATGGTTGAGCTATCTCTTGAAAATATAGAGTTTATAAAAATTTTAGCTAATTCAGATTCAACAATATTGCAAGCAGGAATGAATGAGGCTACATTGATGAGACTGGAATCTGAAATAGGGATAATTTTGCGAGAATATTATCAAGAAAAAACAATGAAAACCAACACCAACTGGACTGTAAAATTTGAAGACGTCGGAATTCCCGAAGATGATGTAAAGGCAGCAATTGCATGTGCACGACGACTGGGTATTGATATTTCATGATCAAAAAATCTTTTTACATCAAAGTGTTTTGTAAATACAACCTTGTCTGATTTTGTTTTTATTCCGTCTGAGGAGCAAATAAAGAGTTCAAATATTTTTAAATTCATGCAAAAACATAATGCAACATCACTGGATAACCTGTCAAAAAAAGCAAACGAAAATTTGGAATGGTTTTGGCAACAGGTAGATAAAGACATAGGACTTGTCTGGGACAAACCATATGAAAGAATCCTAGATATGTCAAAAGGGATTCAATGGTCTCAGTGGTTTGTTGGAGGTCAGACAAACATTTACAAATCATCCGTTGAAAAATTTTCCCAATCGGATCCTACAAAAATTGCATATTATTTTGAATCTGAAGATGGTAAACGATCCACAATCACATATCGTGATCTAGATATCAAAGTATCAAAACTTGCAAATGGACTTAAAGAAATTGGAGTAAAAAAAGGAGACGTTGTTGCGATTTATCTTCCCATGATTGAGGAGGCCATATTGGCAATTCTTGCATCTGCAAAAATAGGTGCAATTCAAACTGTCGTATTTTCTGGATACAGTTCTGATTCCTTGCATATAAGATTGCAAGACTGTAATGCAAAAATTCTTTTTACATCTGACGGGTTTCAAAGAAAAGGAAACCCTGTATCTCAAAAAAAGATAGTTGAAGAGGCCATACAAGATACAAGTGTTGAGAAAATAATCCTAGTTTCATACAAATCAGTAGATCACTATGACAAATCCAAAAAAATTATACCTTATAATGATCTTGTGTCTGCACAAAACCCAGTATGCAAAACTGAAATTATGGATTCTATGGATCCGCTTTTTATTTTATACACTTCAGGTACTACCGGTAGACCTAAAGGAGTAATTCACGTCCATGGTGGGTTTTCTGTTTTTGCAGGCTATCAGGCGGCATATCTGATTGATACGCATAAAGATGATGTGTTATTCTGGCCAGCTGATATTGGATGGATTACAGGTCTTGTGTGGAATGTATATGGTTTATTGTTGATGGGGGCAAGTGCTGTAATTTATGATGGAGGGATAGATTTTCCAGATTTTACCAGAATATGGAAGATGGTATCTGAATACAAGGCGACCATTTTTGGAATATCCCCAACTGCGGTAAGGCTATTTAAGAAAAACAACATTGAACCATTACTATCATGTTCCCTAGATCGCCTCAAAAATATCCCTACTACAGGGGAACCACTTGATTCAGATTCTTGGCTATGGTTGTATGAAAAAGTAGGAAACAAAAAAATTCCTATTATGAATCTGTCGGGAGGTACAGAGATTGGTGGTGCAATGCTTTCTGTGTTTCCTGGAATGAAATTAAATCCATCAACAGTAGGCACGCCATGTCCTGGAATGATACTTGATGTATTTGATGATGATGGGCATTCTGTCAGAGGGCAGAACGGATATCTGGTAATAAAATCACCATGGCCCGCCATGACAAAAGGATTATTGCATGATGACAAGCGATATCTTGAGACATATTGGTCGAGATTTGAAAATGTATGGTTTCACGGAGATTATGTTTTCGTTGATGATGATGGTTTATGGTATATGAAAGGAAGAGCCGATGATGTGATTAATGTATCAGGTCACAGAATGAGTACTGCAGAGATTGAACACACAGTAATATCGCATCCAAAAATTTCAGATGCTGCATCAATTGCAATTCCTGATGACATTACAGGAGAGGCAATTGTTGTTTTTTTTGTGTCCAATAACCCGTCTCGTGTGGGATTGGAGTTTGAAATTTCCAATTTTATATCTGAAAAGATTGGAAAACTCGCAAAACCAAGATTTGTTTTTCAAATTTCGGATCTGCCAAAAACTAGAACCGGAAAAATCCTGAGAAGGATCCTAAAAGCAAAATTGTTAAACAAACCCTTAGGCGATCTATCATCACTTGAAAATCCGCATGTTTTGAATGAGATTTCTCCATTAGGTTGAGAAAATCTTACTAGACCATACCCCTAATTTTACATGACAGAACTATATTTGAGTAAACCTCACGATAATTGTGAAATTCATTGTTGACCAACAAGTAGAAGACATCGAACTACCAGAAAATCTAAAATTAAATACATTTTTACAAGAATTTCACTCGGATTGCAGGCATCCTGAATGCAATTTTGGGTTTTATGGTTTTGCTTTTGGACAATCTCCATTTCCAGTACCACGCGTAATTCAGGATGCACTGATAAAAAATGCGCACAAAGGCGGTTATGCTGCCGTACCCGGAATACCAGATCTTCGCAATGCAATATCAAAATACAACAAACACTATTTCCAAATGGATGTCGATCCTAAAAGAATCTACGTTGGCCCTGGAACAAAGGAATTAATTTTTAACTTGCTTGAGATTTTGCATGGAACCGTAATTCTGCCTACCCCCGCATGGCTGGGATATTTGCCACAGATTAGATTCTTGAAAAAAAATTATCACATGCTGCCAACTCGAGCAAACAAAAAGATCTCACCCAGCGATCTCAGAAAGCTTGCGTTGAGATTACATGATAGACAAAAAATTTTGATACTAAACAATCCAAACAACCCTACAGGTTTACTATACGATCGATTAGAACTGGAAGAAATTGCAGATGTTTGCAGAGAGCAATCAATCACAGTAATATCTGATGAAATTTATGCCCAACTCACATTTGATTTTACTAAATTTGTCAGCATGGGAAAGATTTATCCTGAAGGAACTTTTGTGACAAATGGGTTATCAAAATCACATGCTGCAGGTGGGTATAGATTAGGATATGTTGTATTTCCACAACACGCAGTAGACCTCAAAGTTCAATTCAAGAAAATTCTCGCAACTGAATACACTGCAGTGTCTACCCCTATACAACATGCAGCCATACCTGGATTTGAGATTAGTGATGAAATGAATGAATATTTTGAGATTACGCGAAATATTCACAAAATCATGGGCGAGTATACATATAATGAAATTACTAAAATCGAAGGAATAAAAGCTACAAAACCTGAGGCCACATTCTATTTATTGGCGGATTTTAATTTATATGCTCCAGAACTGCAAAATGCAAAAATTACCACATCTCAAAAACTCTCTGAATCTTTGATTGTCCATCCATATCATACTGCCATCGTTGGTGGTGATAGTTTGGTGTTGGAGAGAACGGATTTCAGTGCAAGGATTGCTTATGTTGATTACGATGGCGCCAAAGTATATCAAAATTATAAAGATCAAAAACCAAAAACATATTCAGATAAAATGGAATTTGCAAAAAACAATGCTCCAAAAATCACTGCAGGAGTAAAAATGATTTCAAAATTCTTTGAAAAGATCAAACAAGACTCTATAAACAATCTAAAGACAAAAAAACACAGTTTGAGCGTACCCAGTTAGATTCTTTTTATGGTTTCACAGTTTGAAAGATGGTGTAGTTGAATCGTCTTTTTTGGGAGTCTAAAATAAAATGTTGCTCCACTATTCACTCGACTTTCAACCCATATTTTGCCATCTAGTGCTTTCACGATGCCCTCGCAAATGGACAATCCTAATCCACTACCCTCTTTCTTTCTCTTTAATGATGCATCAACCTGATAGAATTTTTTGAAAATATTTTGTTGCTCTTCAAATGATATTCCATGACCATTATCTCTGACAAAAAACACTACCGACTCCTCTTGCCCATAACTACCTATTTCGATTTTACCGCCATGTTCAGGCACAAATTCAAGTGCATTTGATATTAGATTTGAGAAAACCTGACATATTCTATCAGAATCCGATACTATTTGATGATTTTCTGAATTCTTTTCAAGATGTACATTTTTGATTTTACATATTGGAGAAAATGCTTTGTAGACTAGATCGATTACCTCATTGGATTCTAACGTATCTTTGGTTATGTTTAGCTTTTCTAAATCTATCTTCTGTGCAGTTAATACATCTTGAATTAATTTTTGTAATCTAATGGTGGCCAAATGAATTTCATTGATTGCATCTAATTGCTGATCGTTCAACTCTCCTAACAATTCTTGTTTTTTTAATAATTGAACATACCCCAAAATTGGCATTATTGGAGTTTTTAATTCATGTGACATCATAGACATGAATTCTATTTTTCTTTTATCCATTTCTTGTAGTTGTCTGTTTAATTTTTTTTCTTTTTCTATTGTTTTTCCTACCATGCCAGTCATTTTATGAAAATTTTTATGAAGATATTGTAATTCATGAATTCCATGACTGGTCTTTGTCTCTTTTGTTGTTTTGTTATTTTGTGAAAATTCATTCATTTTATTGATTAACTCATCTATTGGATTTGTGATGTTTCTTGAAATGTAAAATGTTCCAATTAGGGTTCCTAGCGACACAATTCCTGAGAAACCTAGCATGATAGTTCCAATTAACTTATCACTAGTTGTAATGAAACTTAAAAACCCCATATAGAATATGATGAAGCTGGTAACCCCAAACATCAAAAATAAAACTTGTTTGATTTTTAGCATTTTGATCAAACTATTAGCATTTTGAGATTGTCGTGATCTTTTCTAATAGTACATCAATGTCCACTGGTTTTTGAAGGATTGTTGTTATTCCAATTTCTTTGAATTTCTTTTGATTCTCTTTGGTAATGTTTGATGCTGTTAAAATTATGATTCTTGAAAGTTTATCTGGAGATTTGATTTTTTCTAGAATCTCATAACCGTCTAATTCAGGCATGGCCAAATCTAATAAAATTACATCAAATCTTTCCTTTTGCAATGTGTCTAGGCCATATTTTCCGTCATTTGCTATGATGCATTTATGATTATTTAGTCTCAAAAACGTAGAAATCATTTTTGTAATCTGTTCGTTATCGTCTATAATCAGAACTGCCAGTTCTTTTTTTACGGATAGCGAATCGCTCATTTTACCCCCTCATTTTTTATGTGAAAGTTTTTTTGTAGATAATTTAAGATTAATTTTTCTTGCTCTATTTCCCGTAATCTGTGTTCAAATTCATTTTCTATTGTACTTGAATCATCTTTTTCTAGTACGAAAATTGATTTTCTCCAAATCAATCTAAACAATGATTCTAGAGTCATTACAAATGATCTAGAATCAGTCCAAATTGCCATAAATTCTGATTCAGGATTATTTATGAAAAATAACACTTCAGAGTCATCTTTGATTATAAAAGAAAAGTTTTCTTTATGGCTCTCATCTAATTTTTTTATATTTTCCAACTCTAGTCCTTCGAAGACATAATTTCCTTTCTCTGAGAATGTTGTCAAAATTTCCAATCGCACTTTAACATTTTTTAAAAATTCTACAAAATCAGTATGATAAAATCTGATGAAGTTAGTTTCAGATCCCAAGATATGGATGCATTCGTTTGCTGTTTTTGTCATTTGTTCAATTTTCACCAAAATCGGATTCCGTCCTTGCAGTATCTGAAATCTATTGTCTTCAGAATCATCATTCTGTTTTCCTATCTCGGGTAACGTATTCCACAACGAGAGTATTGTATCTTTTTTGGATTCTAAATCTGAAATTCTTTTTTTCTCATTATTGATCAAAACTGTTACTGCCTCATTGATTGGAATTGAATTAAATCTTGATGGTTTGCCAAATATTGAAAATATTATCCCTTTCTGCTCCAAAGAATTCAGAAGATGGTATGTCTCAGTTCTTGGAATCTTTAGATTCTTAGACAACTCTGAGGCTGTTTTTTCTCCAGATTTTGTTAAATGAATATATATTTTTGATTGGTTTGGGGTTAATCCATACTGCAATAGTATTTTGTTTATCTTCTCTACAGATTCATAGTGCTTGGTACCGTGCGATATACCTTCTACAACTTCTTCCATTGTCATATTTTTTTAATACAGCGTTGAAACATAAGGCGATGTCTGTCATATGATATTACAGATGATTGGTTTGAAAAGTCATGAGCCTACTTTCATTGCACTGATTATAATGTCTCCATAAATTAACTGTATAATAAATCCCCCAATTATCAGTAAAAGATACGGTATGCCTGGAGTTATCCACGTGTTTGGTTTTTTTTCAAATTTTTCAGTCTCTGCATTATGCAATGACAAAACTATTTTTTTAGACGCACCTTCTTGTTTTTCCATTATAAATCCATATTTTGGGTTTTTAGATCTATAGCCAATAAAAATTGCCAGTGTCTTCTTCCACGTTGGTTCGTCAAACTCTGCAAAGATATCCTCATTTCGTAAAACAGATATTAAATTTCTTGATACGTTTACAAACAATGGCAATACAAATAGCACTGCAGCATTAGACAGGGTGGTAAACGGTGTAATCGTATTTTCTGTTAAGGTGAATTGTGGTGCAATCACAGATAATGCAATCAACGCAAACGCATCGGCTCCTCCAAACAAACCCATTCTCCATGCAATTAATGAAATGGGTGTAATCATCAGGGCAAACAACGTGGTAAATGCAAACTCTATAGGATGAGGCTCTACAAGGATTAATGCAACACCTGCGCCTCCAAAACCAAGCCACAAGTAATCGTGTACTTCTCTTTTCCATACGTCAAAAAATCCACCTATTGCCAGCATTCCCAATGCGAGGACAATTCGTATGAAAAATAGGTCTTGTATCACATCCATTTCAATTCCACCTTAAATAATTATATTTTTTGTATCGATTTGTTGAAAAATTAAATTTTTTTTATTTTTTAACTGCAAATTTTACATCTCTGAAAATTTTAATAGCGATCATTGGAAAACGATTCATGCGATTTCTCAGTACACTTCATAATCCTAATACTGAAAGATATGGTATCTATTATTCTGTAGTGTTGGTTGCAGTGATTGGGACAGTGTTGGTTCAAAACCTTGGTCTTATTCACATGTCTCCAATTGAGGGCGGAGCCGTATTTATTGAAGGGTTTGTTTCCTTGGTAATGCTTGCCAGGCATTCTAAAACAAGAGAATGTTTTCCGCATCATATCTCCAAACTCAAATTTATGTCCAAGTTATCTGTCGCGAATTCTTGAGATACTTTCTTTAATAACTTCAAATTTCTCAATGAAGTTCAGCTTGCCAGAGATGTCTTCGAGGCGATTTGTTTTCCTCAAATAGAAAAATGCTGCACCAGCTGCTCCAGGAATTGTAAATAACATTAGATTGTTTTCTGAAATTATGTTTTCTGAATTTATGTCCTTGTCAGGACTGGCAGTGGCAATTACTGTGATATTTTTTTGTGTTTTTAGATCTGTAAAACCAAGACCATTTACAGTAACATAAATTTCCAAATTGTCTGTATCAATTTGATTGATTTTTATTTTTGCTTTTCCTTCAGAATCAGTAGTTAAATCTGAATCTAATATGTTTCCACCTATGACATTCCATCTCACATCAAAGTTCTCCACAGATAAATCTGATTCAATGTATTTAACAGTCAATTCTGCGTCTAATTCACCGCCCTGTTCAATTGAATTTGGGGCATTGAGCGAAATTTCCGGGTGAAATCCGTTTACATTTAGATGAAAATTTGTCATCGGCAAATCCTCGGCTAAAATAGTAACTTCGGTAGACCCCTCAGATATTGCATTTATTTGAAACGATTTGTAATAATCCCCTTTCTCAAATACTATGGTTTCGGGTAATTGTAAGGATTTTTGATTGTTTGAGACTATTTTTAATTCGATTGGATGTTTGGCATACACGGGATTTCCTGCCGAATCCAATAGTTGAACTGAGGCAACATTCTTAGTCATGGGCAATATGTTTTCTGCAAATGATAATTCGATTATGGTTGGATCTGTAGTCATGCTTTCTAGTGATACGGTGGTCTCCAATCCTATTGCTTGTGCTGTAATGTCACTTGAGCCTAGCTTGTTAGCATGTGCTGTGATTATGGCATATTCTTGATTCTGAGATATTATTTCAGGAGATATTTCAAAATACTCGTCAGCACTAAATGTTAAAACCGAATTCTTGATAAAATGAGTGACTCCAATCCTACCATCTTCTTCCTCATCATCTGTGTTTGATGTGGTTTCTTCATCTTCTGATTCTGATTCCACCAGATACCCAATTACTGGAAACCCTGAATTGGATAGTATTTTTGGAATTAACGGTTCTACCACGAGATTGAGATCATCCTCTAATGGTCCGTTTGGATCTCCTGACACTGTAACAGTTCGTTTGTTGTCTGTAACATAAAATTCTAGAGAGGTTCCTTCATCTGGAATGACCGTACCCGTATCACCAAAAATCAAGCCAGCATTTTTCCCTTTTAGAATGACTGCGTCATCAGGATTTACTGTCTCCAAATTTGACGATGCGATATCAATTGAAAAATCTTCACTTGACATTACTGGTACTTTTACGGTTACTCTTTCTCTATTTGTGGTTCCTAATGTACTAGTTCCATCCTGTCTAGATACCTCTACTTCAGTTTCAAAATATGTTACTCCCAAAATCTCTCTTTCACCTGTTGTCAAAAATGGAACTGTTTTGGTAATTGCTGGTCCTTTGCCTTCTAACGAACCAATCTCATCATGAGTTACTTTTACAGAATCCCCTTTAGAAATGTAATTATCTGCGGTAATGAAAAAATTGTATGTTTGTTCAAATTCACTAGTGAATGAGGATGTGTTTGGTCGAATTGAAAAAGTAGAGAAAGTCGAGTAACGTCCTTCCTCAATTACAAGTTCTTTGGACTTGAACAAAAACTCTTCAAAATCATGACTAGTATTAATTCCTGAGTTTGGATTTTCTACGCCTATTCGTAAATTAATGTTCTTGTCTGCCTTTACAGGAATGCCATCGGCGTCTTGTAATTGAATAATAGCATATCCTATTTGAGAGCTAAAGCTGTTGAAATTTTCTGGAAATACATACAACTGTAATTGTAATGGGGATGCAGCTTTTCTGACATGAATGAATTCACTCACTTTTTTTATTCCCTCTGACTCTGCAAAAATTATTGCATCCCCTGATCCTCGTACATCAAATTTTGTTAATGCATAATATTCGCCTTTAGGAATTAGAACTTCTGAATCTTGGAGGGCGATGATGTCTGTATTTGGTGTGGATATTTTCACAACAGTGTCCTCTAATGCAATCGTGGGCAGGTTTCCTGTTGTTGCAAGTTCAATTCCAATGTATCCAAATTTTGGTCCATCCACAGGAAAATCATTTGGAGTGGTTTTTAGTAATAATTTTGTCGGATGATTGTTGTTTGTATATACGTTGATTGGAATCTCTTTGGATTTAATTCCAGGTGCTGCCAATGATAGATTTACAGTGCCAGGTTCTTTTGCAAAAATTTTAATTTCTGTTGAAAAATTTTCAGTTTGCCTAACCTCTTGAACCTCCAATATGGAATTGTCCGAGCTTGATACCTTTAAGCCATCAATTATTGTGGGGGAAATACGTTCTCCATTTAACACATATACATGAATTATGCCTTCAGTGTGCTCCAGTAATTTCTTGGGGTGAACCTGGTAGCCAAACTCATCATATGTTTGAGCATGAACTGGGGCAAACAATCCTGTTGCAAGTATTATGGTTAACACTAGTGTAGCCTTCAATTTGATGAATTTAGCCTCAAATTAGATATATCGAACAGTATGACTCTAAACAATACATACTGCTAAAACAATGCCCCAATGCTTACAATGGAACTTTGTATGAGCAAAATGCTTGCAAATGCAATCAAAACAAGCATGATTGAATATTGAAATCCTCCAGAATATGTCCCTGTTACCACTCTGCCTAAGAAGATTCCTGCAAGCCATGCCTGCATTAAAATCGCAATAGAATACATATCAAAACTTTCTTTAGATTCTTGTTTTAGATCTAAAATTTTTTGAGGATCGGTTTCAGACTGGATGGAAATGCTGGTTAAAGAATCAATTACTAATAATGTTGTAAATCCCGTCATCCCTATCAAGATAAAGCCAATCATGATATACGGTCTTAACATACTTCTTTTTGTTTTCTCAATGTTGTGAATCTTTTCGGAAACGTCTGCCAACGCAATTAATGTGTGAACATTACCTCCTCCACCTGCAATGATTTCAAACAATATCTTGAAATTGATCAACACTTGAAAATCATTTATCTCTTTTCTTAGTGAAGAAAATATCTCATCAAACGGCATTCCCCATTCTAATTTACTTGCAATGGCATTTGCAATTGAAGAGAACAGTTTGTAATCATTTCTTTTGCATGTTCTAATGACACATTTTTCGGGGCTGATCCCTGCCTTTCTTGATTCAGCAATATCTCTCATGATTCTAGGGGTGGAATCTTCGGCGTCCAGTGATTTTTGGTATGTGGATTTGAATTTCATTGCAGGAAAGATGGCAGATGCCACAAGTACAAACATGATAATGAATGCATTGTATTCAGGGACAATTCCCAAATATGTTAAAGAAAACCCAACTCCAAACATTGGAACTACATATATCAAAATTTGCTTTGTTGGTAATTCAGGCAAGAATGAGTCATTAACTTTGCTTGCAAGAAAAATGAACCCAAGTGAAATGACTGGTGGCACTACTATTAGCATTAACTGAATGTCCAAATTAGATTTCGTAGGAGCAGTGCCTGATCCTGCTCCTGAATCCACTGCTGAAAAAATAATGTACACTGCCAAAATTACGATTTGAATTGTCATGTATGACTCTACAACTGCCTTTACTTTGCTGATCTTTTGTTTTTCATTTTCAGCATAAACGTCGAAAGCACCATTCATTTTGCTTTTCAGATAGTTTACAATATCGCCGCCGCCCTCAATGGCAGAAACATACCCGCCAAGAAAATCAGACATTAACCTTGATGATGTTTTTTCTTTAGCCTGATTAATAGCAGATATTGGATCTACACCCAGAATTTCAATTCGCTTGAGAATTCTCTCAGATTGGGTTTTTACTGCAGGGAGCAACTCTATGTTTCTAATTTTTTGAAAAATTGTATATGGTCCAAATCCACTTGTAGCTAACAATGTTACAAAGGTGATGAAATACGGTAACTCTTTTTCTAATTTCTTTTGCTCTTTTCTATCAATTTTGTTGCGATTTTCTTTTAATGAGAGCAAAAATTACACCCCATAGTGAATCATATTGAGAATTTCGTTTGGGTTTCTGTAATATTTTCCAATTATTTCACTGGTTTCTTTATAATCACGAATATTGTGATTTTTCATCCATTCTAAAATTGCAATTCTTTTTTGATATTCGTTTATTATATTGCCAATTGTTTGCCCTTGTGCATCTGCGATTCTTTTTATTAATTCACTCTTATCTATTTCAGAATCAAATGATTTTGTTTTTGGATTCCACTTGAATACTGAATTAAATGAATTGTTGTCTTTGATTTCTTCAATGGAGATTATTTTTCTGCTACTCTGACCTGTTTCAGTATCTTTAATTCTGCGAATTACAATTGCACAATTCATTAATGTCATGTATGACGGAGGGATCTCCATGGGTTTTTGCTGGAGTCTTTTGGTGGCAGACAAGAGGCTGTCTGCATGCATAGTACATAATCCTCCATGTCCCGTAGCCATCGCTTGAAACATGACGTAAGCTTCAGAACCTCTAATTTCTCCAACTATGATGTAATCTGGTCTGTGTCTTACTCCAGATTTTATCAAATCATATAATCCTATTTCCCCTTCTCCCTGAGTTCCAAAACCCGGTCTCGAAATTAGACTAAACCAGTTTTCATGTTTTATGTTGATTTCAGATACGTCTTCTACTGAAAATATCTTGTAGTCAGGATCAACAAGACCGGTAATTGCATTTAGGATGGTAGTTTTACCACTTCCTGTAGATCCAATTACCATGATTGACATTTTTGACTCCATTAACATCCAAAGATATGCCGCAATGGCAGGACTTAGGGTCTCAAAGTCAATCAAATCCACTACAGTATATGGGTCTTCTCTGAACTTTCTTATTGTGAAGCTAGTTCCCTTTGGGGTGACCTCTTTTTGGTAAAGAACGGAAATTCTGTGATTTCCTTCTAATGCCAAATCTGTAATTGGGTGTGCAGAACTGACATGTTTTCCTGCACGAAACACTATTCGTGAAACAAAATTATTCAAATTACTTACTTCAAATTGAATGTTGGTTGGAATGCTATCAAATTGCCTGTGCCACACATAAATCGATGAATTGATGCCTGCACAACTAACATCTTCAATATTTGGATCTCTCATGAGGCCGTCAATAATTCCAAATCCGGCGATATCGCGTCTTAGATAATACTTTACTTTCTCAAGACTTGCCACAGGGTATTTTTGAAATAGTTTCTCGTTTTCCTCAATTATGTGATTTAGGAATTTTTCAAAATTATCTCCTTTTGCATTTTCAGCAGAATCTATATTTTCTTCTAATAAATTGTATAATTTGTTAAAAATCTCTTGTTCTTCATAATTTAGTTTTATTTCATCTACTTGATATTCATAACTAGAATCTTTTTCATTGTATAAAATGTTTGCATAGCTGTATGGTGCATTTAGTGGATAGTTTTTTACAATTTTTAGATCATCAGATGTTTGTTTTTGATTCGGATCAAAGTATTCGCTACTCAAAAAATTTTCAATTGAATTTGATCTATCTTTTTTCATTTGACTCACCTAAAGAAAAAAGAAAAAACGGATTCATAAAAAAATCACTGAATCCTAAGTGTTTCCAATGGTTACACTTTGTGGTGCACCAGTTTTTCCGGCAAAGATGTTCAAGCTGGACGTTGCTCCTGCATCAAGTGATGATAGGGTTCCATCAGGAAGTTGGAAGTAAATTACCATTCTGTCTCCTGGGTTCAAACCAACAGGTCCGGTTTGTACTGCTAGACATAATGTTGGTTTTCCAGTAGTAGCTCCATCAAGATCTATGGACAATTCAACAGCAGGTGAACATGTATCCACTGATGTTGAATCCTTCATATCTCCATTAGAATCTGTTCCTTCGGAAACAAATTGTGCTTGGAAATTGTCTACTGTGACCCTATCTGGATCTGTATCAACATACCATTGTGAGAATGGCACATTTGTACCTCTGACTTCTATCTTATCTACAGACAAGATTTTATCACCACTGTTTCTTACAGCAGCTGCACCCCATGCAATGCCGTTTGCGTCAGTACCATTGACCCACAACTGTACACCTTGTACACTGATTGCTTCTTGTTGTGTGCCACCTTGGAATAGAGATGTGCCATAAACGACTACACCTGAACCAAGTACGACTGAAGCCACCAGAATAATGATGGTTGTGAGTACTGTACTGATTGCTCTTCGATTGTTTCGTAGAGGGGTCATTTTCATTAGAAATCAGATCAATTTATGGCATATCTAGAAGAGTATGTAATAATTCAGAATTACATCATTTGTTGTGCGAGAGACGAATAAGCACTGACAAATTTTGCCACAGTTTTTCTGACCTCTGTATGGGGAAAACTGATTGTAAAGTACTTTGACATTCCATCAGGTACGCCTATGGCAATAACATTTATGCCTGCTCGAGAGGCCAATTTTACTGCTGATTGAAACTCCTGGTCAATCTCATGATATCCCATAGAGTACCCATCTGTAATCAAAAACAGGTATCTCCGTTCATTAATATCATCTTCAAGCATTCTTGTGGCTAATTTCATGGCATCTGGGATAAACGATAATCCTGAATTCTCCATGCCACCAATTCTGGCCTTGATTCTGTCATCATATTTTTCCTTAAAATCCTTGATCAATACAAAATCATTGTTAAATCCATGAATGGACCACTTTCCTCCTTTGAAGTTGATTTGGTCGGCAGCTTCTGCTATGCACATCAAAAATTTCTGCAAATCTTGGAATTGTATCTTCATACTAGCGCTTGTGTCCATCACTATTGCCCAACTTTCCTCATACCTTAATTCCTGATCCTGTTCAAAATAGGATATGCCTTGAGTTTCGCTAGATACTGCTTGAATTGCCTTTTGCATTTCAACATACCCATAATCTTCAGTATTTGGATCTTCGAGTGTATTTGTGACCATTTTTACCTGGTTTCTAATTTTTTTGATCAAATTCGAGCTGTCCATCCTAAGCTGAAAATACTTGCCTAGGTTTTCAGGAGACAATCGAATTTTATCAAAATGCAAATCTTCAGCATATTTTTCATATTTTTTTAATAATTTCTGTTCATTTTTCATTTCATTGATCCACATTTCGCCAAGTTTGTCTACATAATTACCAAACTCTCCTCTTGGATGGCATTTCAGGTATTTCAGGTATTTTGTAAAATCTGTCGGTACAATATTTTCAACATACGGATATTCCCAAAAATCCAGCAAGTTTCTATTGTAATACAGCTTATTTGCCAATTCAATGCGAGTATCTGTGGAATCATTGTTGGTAATTGAATTTAAGATATCTTTTTTCATAGATTGTGTTTTGTTTTTTAACATATTTTGAGTTTTAACTTGTTGTTTTTCCTCTAGGATATTTTTAAGATATTTGTTGTATAATATCTGACACGAAAATTCTATCATCATTATGTTCTCACAAGGATTTGAATATCTGGATTTAAGATATTCTTGAACACGAATGTCCTCGATTAGTTTTATTACTTTGAAAGCTAGATGAGGAGATTTTGTTTTTATCCACTCTTGATATGTGGAATAATCCGTTATTGCTGCATGAGCTCCAGTATGATATAATGAAGATAGAAATAATGACCATACACTTGAAAATGATTCGTTTACGTCATCAAACAAAATTCCCTGGTATAGGAATTTATCTTGGATTTGCCGTGGGTATGGAACTGAAATCTTTGTTATTTCGCCATAATGTATTTTTGAGAACTGTTCTGTTCTTGACAAGGTAAATTCTATGCTTGATTTTTCTTTATTTGCAACTTCATAAATAATGTTTGTAGCCAACTCATACAAATTTTCTTTCAAAACTATCTCCACCACAGATTCTTTTTACAATGATGCGCACCTCTTCTTGGACTTCTATATCGTCACTGGTCAGTGCAATGATTGTTTCTTCTGCAGATTTCTCAACTGAATTTCCATCTGCTGCAATTTTGGCCCAATTTACAAGATCTCCAACTGATGGGCCATACGGCAGATCTCCTTGCTGATACTCTTGTCTTAGTTTAGCACCAATCTTTACAATTTTTTCAGCAGAATCTCGATCTACATGTGCCCTGTCACAAACGAGCTCAATTTCTTTTTCATCAATTTTGTCCCCTACGCTCATATAATCAAAATTCAACCAAACACTCATCCTTCTTCTCATGGCAGCATTGAGAGGTTTTGTCCCTGCAAATTCTGCAGAAAATGGATTCATGCTAATTATGAGATATGCATGCTTGTGTCTTGGAATCAACTCGTTGTCTTTTTCAGTTAAAACTAGATGTCCTCTTTGATCCAGAATAGGATTTAATCTTGTGGCAACATCTTGCTTCATCATGTTTGCTTCATCGAGATATAGAATTCCCCCGTATCTGCACCAGTTGACAATCAAACCATCAAGCCAATTTTCTTTTCCCAAACCCACATATCGTCCAAAAAGATCAAATACCGATGTCTGCAAACCGCAATTTATCTCCCACATTGGAAGTCCAGCTAATTCTGAAACAAGGTAAACAATGTGAGTTTTGCCTGTTCCACTGGGTCCAATTAGTGCACATTGCTTAAAAAAACTCAATGCTCGTGCGATCCTATTTACATAATTCTCCCCATTGTCTAGATATGGTGGTGTGTCTTTTGGAATTAATTCCTTCATTTCATCGCTAAATGAAAATGCATTTTTATCCAAATACTTTGAAATGTCATATAATGTATCTAATTTTTCAGATTTTTTGTTAGTCTTTGAGATTGAAAAATTCAAACTAAATTTATCATTTTTAACACTGTCTTTTTGAGTGAAATCCTCTAATTGCATAGTGGTAAAAATTTGCAATTATTGTACATATTGCCGATGATGTAACTTCAAATGACAGACACTTTGTTAATATCCAAATATTTCCAATCCACAATATGCAATTTAATCTCGGAATAGAATCATTTAATGTAAATAATACTTCTAAAGAGAATTTAGATTTTAAAAAATATGATATAGACGTGTCACTAAATGAAATTGAAAATTCTGGTAATTCATGTACATTAAAGTATGGATTTACATTTAGTTCGTCTCCAAAAGGAATACGATTAACTCTTGAAGGAACAATAACCATCAACGGCTCTCCAATGGAATTTGAAAACTTATATCAAAAGGATGAACAAAATATGCCCAACATATTACGTCAGTCATATCATGAACTATATCCTGTGTTATTTATGATAGCAAAGAGCATGAACATCCCATGTCCACCATATGAAATTAGCAAAACGATGGATACATCATCAGAAAAGATTGAATCTCAAGGTGAGATCCATGACTCCAAATCAGATACAAATAGTAATGCATCAGACAAAGAAGAGACTTCCATTTATGATTCCATGAGTACTGAAGAACTAACAAAAATGCAAATTGATCTAAATAAGGAGTATTCTGAAACTCCATCTGAGGAGTTGAAAAGCAAATTAGATGCAATTACGGACATTCTAAACAGGAAGATCAAAGAATCTGTAGTTTCACCACAAAATGTAAGTTAGATTCAATAACATACTGACCAATATACCTAATTTTTATTGAATGCTGTTATGGCATTCACTCATCGGAGAGCACTAGCATCAATTGTTACCAGTGTGATTCTTTTATCATCGATTGCTATGCTCGGAGTGGGTCTTGTGGGTTGGTCAAATTCCAACTTGTTGTCACATCAAAGAGATTTGGAAACCACATTTTCAAAAAACATTAACAAACTAAATGAGCACATAACATTTGAAAAAATTTGGTTTGGTGGAACCAGTCCCAATAAATTTGTCAGCATTACAATTACAAATACCGGAAACATTGGGTTAAACGTCACCGAAATACGATTCGTCGATTCTGATGATTTGACTGAATTATTTTCATCTACAATATACGATGGTGGAATTGCAATCTCTGAATCATATGGATCAGAGATTAATTACGATTGGACATCGGGTTCTGCATTTGACATTTTGGTAAACACCAATCGGGATACCGTATTTAGAACTCAGGTGAGTCCATGAAAAATCGTCGAGCATTAAGCACATTAGTTGGAGCAGTATTTTTTATAATTGCTGCATCAAGTACTGTTGCATATGTCTCATACAGCATGAATGTAATCGATAATTTTTCACAATCAGTAATAATCAAGGAGAGTATAGATGAAGCAAGAAACTCCGAATCATTTGAAATAACGGATGCCATAATTTCAAACAACAAATTTGATTTGACAGTTCAAAATACTGGCAAACTACCTGTTAAACTAACAAAATTATGGGTAGAAAACACCACTGACACGACATGGAATGCAACGAGGTTCATTATTGATCAAACTATTCCGCCATCAGGTTCTGTGAGCGGTATTGGTCAGAGCATCTCTTTGTATGCAGTAGACACTCAGGCATACAGCCTATCACTGATTTCTGAAAGAGGAAACAGTAAAACTTTTTCATTTAATTCCGTTCCTGATCAATCAATTTCAATTAATCTTCATGCAGCTCCAGAAAACATAGCAAATGGATTCTCCACAACATTATTCATGACAGTGACAAATGATTTGCCTACTGAAACAACATTGTTGAATGTGGTCCCTCAATTAACAATGTCCGGAGCAGCATCTCCGGTATGTGACACTTCATCATCTCCTTCATCAAAACCTGCATTGAAAAGAGGGGAATCAGTGATTTTCAAATGGTCATGTACAATTACAGGCTCAGCATCGCAGTCTAGCACATTTACCGCATCAATTGTCAATGGAATTCCGGGAAATGATGCATCCGTCACAGTCACAATTCAGGATGTATTGCTGGCACTAGAATCTGGAACATCATTAGAATCTCTCGGATTTACCATCCCAAGCGTAAGTCCAGACATTCTGATAATACACCAAGAAACAACAAACACCCCAAACGGTGAATATCAACTCAGTTCAGGCTCTGCAGATAGCACTGGATTGACAGTTGATCTTGATCAAAACAATATGCAATTCATATCCAATAATAAAACATCCACCATCTCAATTCCTGCTGGAAACTGGAATACGTCATTGACATACCTTAGCTCTCCGCTGGACTCTTCAATCAATACATCTATACTTACAAATGGAATGATATTTCATTTTGAAGATAACACGGATCCACATCCAAACTCATCTACAGGGACAAGCTGTGATAACGAAATAAGCGCGGATATCCCAACAGGTACAAACTCGCCTTTATGGACAAGCAATTCTGGAGCATATTCAAGCGGTGGATACACATTTGATGGCAATGACTACATCAGTATTAACGTCAGTACGTCATGTAATGATCTGGATAATGGACCAAATAGTTCTGCCGGATGGTTTAACGTGGATAGTACTGGGGCAAATGGCAGACAAGTGATTTTACGTGCAGAAGAGAGCAATCCAGGAACAGAGTTTTATGAAATCGTGTTCGATAAATCCGGAACTGTCGGAACATTGCATTTTAGATTCGACTCCACTGAAGGAAAAATCATTGATTGTAACATTACAAATGTGACCACAGATGAATGGCATCATTTTGTGGCTGTTCGTGAAGATTCTGAAAACTGCACACTGTACTTGGATGGGGATGGAATGATTGATACGGATCAAGATACAAGCAATCCAAATAATACGATATTAACAGTAAATGGGAATTGGTTGATTGGGGCTAATCCAAATACACAGGGAGGGCAAATCAATGAATTTTTCGAAGGTCAAATTGATTCAATAATGCATTGGGAGGAATATGCATTAACATCATCTGAGGCATTGGCGTTGTACGATACAAAATATGGTGATGGCGCACATGTGGTTGATTATACCATTGAAACAGTAGATACATCAGGACAAAAGACAACAATATACTCACAATCAAATGTGGCAATGGAATTCATTGATCCTCTTCAAGATCTGACTGATTTCTATACATCCGGAAATATTACGGCAGCAATGGGAGCAATAGATTTGGTAAATGAGAGATTGCTGTTTACCATAAATTTTGTTGAAGGATTGGGAATTGATGTAAGAATTGATGATTCTGATTTGACAAATCCGCTTACATCATTTGTTAAATTGCCTATGCCATCCACCACTTTTCCAGGATACTTTTCTTATGATACCTCTTCTGGTAATTATCAGATAAAAGTTGCAAACACGGGTTCCGTGGGGGCATTTTTCACAATATCTGGAATCCGAGGAGTTTTTGATGCTACTGAAACCGAACAAGCCTTTGCATCAATTCCACAATATGTGAATGGAACAGGAACGGAGTTTTCCCTGACTGACACCAATGATAGTGTGTATTTACCGCCTGGGCAAAGCATCACTATTGAATTCTACCCACCTACAACGCATCCATCTGTAGATGGGCAATACGGGACAAGCATTACGCCTGGTGATGACTATAATTTCTACATCTATCTATCCGGATATGATGAAACGGGAAGAACTTTCTTTAAAACCATCGATATTGGCGGAGCCACAGTATACTAGGGTGTAATATTACAACACATACTCCATTATTTTATCAAAAACAAGGTTATTTTTTCATGGAATCTATCGATCCTAGGTTTGCAGTGGAGCAAAACAAATCTAGCACGCAAACTAATCAAGAACAACATCCTAGCTTACAATATATGAATTCATTAATTCAAGAATCACTTCAAATTTATGAATTAGAAAATCAAAGAATTAACACATTAGATGAATTAACAAACTCTCTGAAGATAATTACAAAGTTTTTAGGATTTTCAATAGAACTATCACAAAACCTACTGCATCTAGATTCTGAAACAAAAATAAGATTGCTGCCAAATCTAAATCTAATCATTGTAAAATCCAACAGTAAAACAGAAGAAAAATCAATAGATAGTTTTCCAACAGATGTAATAATTAATGTTTTAGATTATATAGTTCCAAAAATAGTAGAACTCGTAAGATTGGAAAAACTGCAACTTTTAAACAGCATTAACTTTTTACGCGCTGCAAATGATGATCTTAAAAAAATAGACAACATTGGGCAGTTGGAATTAAACTCTACACCGGTGATCTGATGAACCTGTTAAATTTTGAAACTATCGCGGATTTTAAGACATATTTAGAGAATCAAATAAAATCAGAAACATTACATCTAGAAGACATTTCTAAAAAAGCAGGCGATCTATTAAGAAACAATGAAAAGGAATTTGAGGAAGACAAGGAATTTCTATCCATTAAAGAAAAACTAGAAGATAAACCTGCTGATAAAAAAACCAAAAAAAGTAAAAAACAAACATCATCCAATTGGATAAAATATGAATCGATTAGCATGTATAATGGGATGGGGGTAAAGGGAGAACTGGAGTTGCTTTTCAAACAAATTGAAAGTCTCAAGTTAAAATTGGAGCAATTAAAATCCACTGCACGTTCACTTGACACACTAATTTCAAAGGGGCTCAAAAACAATCTAAAATGCCTAGTTGCTGAAGATGAAGAACAATTCGAGATGGTTTTACTAAAATCATCAAGTGAGCCTAGGGCAAAATTCTCGTTTAAAAAGGCATTTTCAGTATACCCACAGTTTGAAAAACCATTGTTTGCGGAGAGTGTAATTCAATGATTTTATGCCTATATTTCATGCAATTCATCGATCAAATTAGCGATCAATTTACTCAAAAAGAGCTCACGATCGGATCCTATATCACACCGTCATTTAGGGAGGATCCTGAAAAATGAAAGAACGCACAATATCCCTATTTGATGCAGAGTCAGACTCTACGCTGAGCGAATACAAGTCAAATTTGGAACAAGTTCAACAACAATTATCAAAATATGGCCTTACTGGCAATCAGTCCAAAGTCTACATATACCTTGGAAAATATGGTGCACAGACTGCACCCGATGTATGTAAAGCCTTAAAGCTTCCAAGAACTGAAACTTATCATCTCCTTTCAGCTCTTCAAAACAAAGGCATTGTGTCTGCAACATTTCAACACCCAATACAATTCACCGCACTACCATTAGAAAAAGCTATTTGGATTCTAGTTAATTCAGAGAAAGAACGTGTGAAATCCCTTGAAAAGATGGAAACACATCTATCTGAATTATGGAAGACCATACCAACATTTGACTCAAACCCAAAAGATGAAGAAGACAAATTCCAGATGCTTAAAGGTTCAAACCAAATATCATCAAAGATAACTGAGATGACTGATGGATATTCAGATGAATTGCTGTTACTTGGCAGTGAAAAAGATCTCATAAGATTATACCACTCTGACTTTTTAGAACCCTTTGAAAAATCAAAACAAAAATTTAGAATTTTAAGCTCATGCGGAGAGAAAACACTATACATATTTGACAACCTTGAAAGAAAAAACATCAAATCACTAAATAGTAACATTCAAGATAATCTGTGTTTTGTATTAAAAGATAATTTGGAATTGTTGTTCTTTACAAAGAATGCAACCCATTCAAATGATACATTTGCAATGTGGACTGATTCACCAGCACTTGTTTATTCAATGAAATTGTTGTTTGAGTCAATGTGGAATTCCTCAAAAAACATCCACCTATAGTAATATCATACTTGTTAGAATACAACTAGTCTTCTTCTTTATATACAAAAATCAGCCTAAAATTGTTAAATGAGTGCAACATATGCAAAAGTAAAGACAGGTGTTCCAGGACTAGATTCTATAATATCAGGAGGATTAAAACAAGGTCGCTCCATTGTCGTTTCAGGACCCCCTGGTTCTGGGAAAACCACTCTGGGATTGCAGTTTTTGCATGCGGGTGCTAAAGATTTTGACGAGCCAGGCGTATTCATAACATTATCACAGAATATAGAAGAGATAAAAAATGACTGTAAAATGTATGGGTGGGATTTTAATGATCTTGTATCAAAAGACAAAATCTTGATGATTGACGCAAGACCATTCAAACTGACCGATCAATCTATTGGAAAAGACGATTCACTTTATCGTGGAGAGCAGATCCCATTTGAACACCTTACAAAATTAATTCTCAGCAGCATAAAGAGGATAGAGGCAAAAAGAATAGTGATCGACTCCATTACTGTGCTTGAGATGCAATACTCTGATGATTTTTACACAAGACAAGGATTACAGGGACTGGTTCAGGCCTTGGAGAACTATGGTGTGACATCAATTTTACTATCTGAGGTAATTGATGAAAGTCACATTCCTCCAGAATGGTTTGTATCATCAGGAGTAATCCAGTTGCGCCATACGCGAAAACAAGATACCATGGAAAGATCAATCCAAGTTACAAAGTTGCGAGGTGTAAGACACAGTGATCACATACACCCCATAAATCTCGGAGAAGAGGGATTACAAGTGATGCATCCCAGATTGACCCCCTGATCACCTTAGTTTTTTTACTTCTTGTGCGATAAGTGGCAAAAATGCACCCACATCAGATACAATACCTAATGCTTGCCACGTGCCCCTGTCCATTAGCTTTGTAACTGTGGGTTGATTGATATCAATTACAACTACTTTGACATTTGCAGGCAACATATTTCCTGTTGCAATAGAATGCAACATTGTAGAGACCATGATTACCATGCTCGCATCTTTTAAGACTTTCTTGTATTCTCTTTGTGCTTGGGCAACATCAGTAATTACGTCTGGTAGTGGTCCATCATCTCTAATTGATGCTGCCAATACAAATGGTACTTTCTTTTTTACACATTCGTAAAAAATTCCTCGCTTAAGTTGTCCTCCTGATACCATTTTCGAGATCGAGCCTGCCTTGAAAACCGCATTTATCGTATCCATGTGATTCCTATGTCCTCTTTTGGCCAAAGTTGCATCATGAACATACATTCCTAATGACGTACCCAATGTGGCATATTCTATGTCATGAACTGCAAGTGCATTTCCGGCAAGAATTCCATGAATGAATCCTCCCCGAATCAATTCGGCAACAGAGTTTGCTGCACCAGTATGAACTATCGCAGGACCTCCGACAAGAATTATTTTTCCGCCCTTCTTTTTAATATCAACTATGTCTTGGGCAACTTTTTTTGCAATGTGCTGTGTAGGTCTTTCACTTGAGCTACTGCTTCCCATAAAAGCAAAAATGTTTGCCGCATCTCTAGGTCGTTGAGGAGGGGTAACTTTGACTCCGATTTCCCCCACCACAACCAAGTCATTTTTTTTGACATCTCTTATGGGAACACAAAATGCCCTATCCCCTTTTACTATGATGCATTTATCCATCATCTGGTTTTCTACAGGAATCCATTTGTTATGATGAAAAATCCAAGTATCATTGTTTGTAGTGCTGTAAAAATCATCTGGCATCACCATGTTTTTTGTAGCTTTTGTTAGCTTTACCTGCTTTTCATTTTTTGGAGTCGCTCCCTCTCGATGTATATCGTCTAACATCTCCTCTAGGTGTTTGGAATTTTTTCCCGTAACCAGTAATTTTGCATGACTGGGATCTTTTTTCTTTTTACCTACTGTCAACTCTAAAATCTCAAATTCACCCCCACGATTCATGATTTTATCAAAGATCTTAGTGAGAATCATAGAGTCGATCAGGTGACCACTGACTTCAACTTCCTGTGAATATTTTTTCAATTAATATCGATTTCAATGAATCACTCAAAAAGGTTTGGGGGTAAATTTAAGCACGGAATTTGTTAATTTTTATTCTATACGGGAAGTGTAACCTTGCCCTTGTATTCCGAAACATGGTCCTCTTGGAACTTTTTTTCCAGAATCTCTTTCTGATCCCTTGTAACGCCTTGAACAATTGTTTTGGAGAATCCTTTATTGTCTACAAGCGCTAAAATGTATCCGCTGTTATCCGTAAGGACAAACCCTGCAGATTCATCAACAAACGCATAAAGATTTTCCTCCCCAACAGGATTCCATACATTTGATTGACTGTCAGATAGGGCCAATGCAGGCATTGCTCTCCCGTTTGTCAGCTCATTTAGATACTCTCTGGCTGCGGCAACCCGTTTCTGTCCCAATTTTAATGCCTGAAAATACTGCACACAACATCAAGTGATTAATTGTTATAAAAACAATATCTCAAAAGACTGTTATATCTTTGGATATTAACAATTACGTGCCCCTTACAAACAACGTCATCATAAAACTAAACGAAATAACTACTTTGATTGAAGACAAAAACAACTTAACGGAAGCTGAACTCGACGAGATTAAATCAATATTCAAAGGCATCTTGTCTAGTGGCGAAAGATATGATGTTGATGACATTGAATCATGGCTTGAAAATGAAGGCACTTGGGCAAACAAAGCAACGCGCACAAGAATTACCAATATCTCGCACTACATACAAGACAAATACGAGCAAACTGCCAAATTGAAAGTTATCTCTGAGGATGGAGAATCTTGCAGTTGTGGTAACTAGGTTTCAAGACTTGCAAGTAATTTTCCAACAATCATGGAATTTTCTTTTCGTTCATCGAGAATTTCTTTGATTCTTTTTTTGTCATCGTTTGTCTTGTTTTCGATGGTGACAATTTGAAAATATTCTTCATCCAGATCATTGTTTGCTTGCAGTCGTTTGACAACCTCAAATAATATCCCAATGACTTGTTTTTGGGCTTCGATAAGTTCATCCTTGTTTGCGTCAGAAGCCATATCATCACTGATTTATAATTTTTCTAAGCCATTCTTTTAATTCGATGTTTTGAATTTGATTTTGTGCAGAATCCAAAAATGACTTAATTTCACCAAACCCATTCTTTTCATAAATCTTTGCTTGTAATACCATCTCTAATTTGTCTAATTCATGGACCATCCTTGATTCAGGCGTCAAATTTTGTTGGAATTCATGCCATAATTCCAAAAACTCTCTTTCCAATTCTGAAGGAAGATTTTTTAGAATTTCTGTCATATGTTGTGTTTCAAGAACGGCTTTGTCTTCTTTTGATATTTGGCTCGGGGTCATATCTCCGGTGACGGATTCTGCAAGATCATGCAAGAGGCTCATCTTTAGAATCTTTAGTGTATCAAGTCGTTGAAGATCAGAGAAAATCATGGCCATTATGGTCATTGAAAAGGTATGATCCGATACCGATTCTGGTTTTTCTATTCCTAGCTTGTCAATCCAGCCTTGTCTGGGAATATTTTTTAAATTTGCAACAGTATTAAAAAAATCTAAAAGCAACGCGCTAATATTTTCTAGTGTCGCCTTCTAATAAACCAGAGCCATGATGTATTCGATCAATATGCTTAGACAAAGCATCATTGTTCTCAAAGATCGAGTCACAGTACGGACATTTTGCTTGAGCCATGTTGATTGTAATTTATGTGTCTAGTAATAAAGAATTCGAACGACATAATAGCCCAAATCATCAAATTATTCTATTGAAAATTTATACGAAAACAGGAGATGATGGGACTACTGGATTGCAGGGAAAAGCCCGAATTCTGAAATCAGACCATAGGATTATGGCATATGGCGCCGTTGATGAAGCTAATGCCGCACTTGGAATTGCTTTAACCCATAATGTGGATCAAGAGATACGAACTCTTTTGACACTGTTACAAAATGAACTATTTATTGTAGGTGCAGATTTGTCAAATCCTGATAAAAACAATTCAAAAAACAGAGTAACCCTCCACATGATAACTAATTTAGAAAAAACCATAGACAAGTTTGAGGGTCAACTTGAACCTTTGACGAATTTTATTCTGCCTGGAGGAGATGTTGCGGCATCAGGGATTCATTTTGTTAGGGCCATAGTCAGAAGATCAGAATGTCATACCGTTGCAGCCAAACAATATACATGGATTAATGAAGATTGTTTAAAGTACCTAAATAGGTTATCAGACTTGCTCTTCACACTGGCAAGAATTATCAACAAGCGAAATGGCAAAACAGACACTGTCTGGAAAACATGATTATGTTCTATCATACTCCCCAAAACACCCACAAAACATTCATCCGCAATTAATTCTTGACCATTTTTTGCATTATTAATCCCAGAGATAGATTATGGTAACAATCTACATTTACATAGCATGGTCAGTTCCATCAAAAAACTTTTTGATGTAAGAGAAAATTGATGCATTAAGAAGATATGCATATGTCAAGATAACGGTTAATTTTATGTTGGATGGCCAGACAAGAAACTCAGATACAGATCGATTCAAATGGACAAACTTTAATTCCTCAACTGATTGCATTTTTCTGAGTGCCGGGGTAGCTCAGCCTGGGAGAGCACTCGGCTGAAGACCGGGCTGTCGCGCGTTCAAATCCCGCCCCCGGCACCTATAAAATTTTAAAAAATCAGAAATTTGTGGAATTATGATTTTAATTGATAATTGTTCGGCAAATACTGTAAAAACAGATTCTACATAATACTTAAAAACAAGGCTACCTCTTGTTTTTCGACATTCATGGCTGAAAAAAAAGCAGCAAAAAAAACAATGAAAAAACCAACTGAGAAAAAAAAGCCTGCTAAAAATAAGGCAAAACCAACTAAAGCAAAGGGTTCAAAGGCCGCAAAATCAAAGAAACAGAAAGAAGAGCCTTCGGATGACATGGGTATTGTCATAGTTGATGACGACATTACTGTTGATCAGGAAAAGATTAACGAGGAAAGAAGAGCTTATCTAGAGGAAGCAAGATCTCAAGAAGCCTACGATTAAAGCAATCTTTATTCGCTTTGGTTACACATACTAACTATGCGAGCATTGTGTCTCATTACTGTAAAACCAGGTAAAGTAGACACAGTAGTACAAATTTTAAAAAAAAAGCGCAAAATAATTAAAGACATACTGGTAGTGACTGGACGTGCAGACATCAGCGTTATCTTACAAGGAAGTATTGATGAAATTAACGGCATTGTGATTGATTTTAAAAAAATCAAAGAAATTGTTACGACTGAGACATTAATTGAAGTGGAGGTAAATTTAGGTTGGTAAGAGCAATAGTATTAGTAAAATCTCCAAAAAAATTGATAGCTGCTAGATTGCGAAAAATATCATGCGTGTCAGATTCTTTTCCTACTAGCGGACAGTTTGATGCAGTAGCCATAATTGAAGTTGATGAGTTGGGAGAAATTCGTGAAATCACAAACCAAATCCAAAAGATTTCAGGGGTGGAAAGGACCGAAACTATGGTTGAGGTACAATAAAAAAGAATTTAACATACTTGGAGGAAGATAACTTGTGAATATTAAAAGAGTCGGAAATGTAATTCTGGCAGTCAAAGACATTGACAAGTCCATCGCATTTTATCATGACATCATTGGCCTGCCGATAAAAAATCAAAGAAGATCATGGGTAGATTTGGGAACTTCAGGAGGGGCCTTGTTGAGTTTGCACCCTGCTTCATTAACAGCCCAACACATTGGTAGTTCTATTGAAAATGGAATCACTATTGGGTTTCTGGTTGGTGACGTACAATCTGCAGTTGAGGAACTAAAAACAAAAGGAGTTAGAATATACAGAGATGTTGTCGAAAGAGATGCCGGAAAAAATGCCATAGTCTTGGATCCTGATGATTATCTAATTTCACTGTTTGAGCCAAACTTCGAGGATAAATCCCAGCAAACAGCTGGGTACCAAGGATTTACACCCGCTTAGATTATCTTCCTGATTGCCGATATTATTTTGGCAATATTTTTTTCTTTTCTATCTATTGAAACATAGTATGTAACATCACCTTTTTGAAAAATTATGATTGATACTTTTTGATGCTGAAGTAAAACATAATCTAATTTCCCAACTGCATTAGAGGTATCTCTTCTAAGTGTCATCAATGTAGAAATTATGAAAAATTCATTTTTGACTTGTTCTGATTTTAACAAAGGTTTAACATTTTGCCTGACACTTCCGGTAAGTGTTCTCCCATAATTATTTACTACGCCTGCATAGCGTACACTTGGTGAGGTCTCAATTATTTTCTGACATTTTTTTCTATGTTGAACAATCAGACTCTTCCATTTTTCTGCAGGGGTCTTTACCATGATGAAAGCTGGAATTTGAAATTAATAAGGATTCTTACTTGACAAACAATTGTAGTTTCTATGAATTCAGAGATAACTTAATGCTCTCGTGTTTTGTCCAGTTTTTTCTTTAATTCTAAATTTTCTTTTAACAATTTGTCATTTTCTGCTTTTAGTGTCTCAACTGAATTCTGTCTGGTAAATAACGGATGCCCGGGGGGAATTGCACCGGCAGAATTCATAGTCATCAGACCAGATGCATATTGGCGATACATCTCCTGAAACCCTTGTAATTTTTTGTTAATTGATTCAGAATTTTGAATGAATTTTTCTTTCATTGGATTTTCAAATACTTTGAACATTGGATGTGACAGTCCTGGCGGCAGTCTTGGGAATTGAAATGCAAAGTGAGGAATATTTGGGTTCAATCCGTAAAGGTCTCGAAGCTGCTTTATTGCTAAATCTTCCACGCATATTTGGCAGTTTTTGCCATATTTTTGCCTTGTCTTTAGGCGTTTGATATACAAAATAGTGAGCTAAGAGTCATTTTTACTCAATTTGAGCTGATCGCAGATCCTTATAGATTCCAGATTTTGATCGCAGTTACACATGACAGAATCTACAAAACTCTGTATCCGATGCAACAAGGGAATTGGAAATGAAGAACTGCATAAAATTGTAATTTATGTTGTTCAAGAAAAATTTACCGAACATCACTATGAACATGTGGAGTGTCCTGGAAAGTTCACAGTTTAACCTGTGTATTCGTAAACTTTGTAAATTTCACCGGTTACTCTTGAACGGTATTTCCATTCATTGTTCTTCCAAACAATCTGTTTGAAGTCATTTTGGTTTACAGGGTGTAGTTTTTTAAAAACATCTTCGCCAATTAAAATTTGGTTTGCTTTTGCCATTGATTGAATTTTTGCTGCAATGTTCATAGCTGGCCCCATCAAATCAACATGGGCTGCTTCTACATTAGAACCGTATCGCACAACTATGCTTTGGCCAAAATCCAGTCCTACCTTCACCATGAGATCAGGGTAATCATATTGATTAAGGATCGGATTAATGCCTTTTTGAATTACTGTCATCATAGATTTTGCACAATTAACAGCATTATCTGCTGCCATGATTGCATTGTCTGTTGCAACAAAATATCCAATCACAGCATCGCCTACAAATTTCAAGACATATCCTTTGTGAAGCCTAATTACAGATGCCATTTCTTGTGAAAAGGAACTAATGATTATTGCTAGTTTTTCTTCAGGCAATTCCAATGTCATTGTAGTTGAACCGACCAGATCCACATACAACACAACCATATCTACCTTTGAGAAAACATTCTTCCTAAGAAACATCTCCGACTCGTTGGTAGGACCAGTGTACTCATACCCTTTTTTTAATGCCCCCCATACTCTTTTCTGAGTTTCAAGAATCATCGTTTCGGCATCAACGATTTTTTCACTCTTTTGGCTAAGCAACAAGTCTACTACATTTGGACTTGATTCTCCAGGACGTTGACCATCAACAGGACTAGAATCAGAATAATTACTGTCAGACATCATTATCACTCTAGGGGAAAATCAATTCCACAGATAGTACATTTACCTCTGTTTCCTTTATAACTTTCATCATAATATTGAGATATCTCAGATTTACAAACATCACACAGCATTTTTTCATGAAACATATCTAAAATACGCCAAATTCTGTATTTAAGAAGTGTTCTGGATGGAAGGTTTAAGGACAGTAAAATTCGGGTATGTTTTGTGAGATTAGGTTCCAGAACATCTAATGAATTTATTCAAATTCTCAACAAGAAAAATGAAGAAATCCAACAGGCATTTCTTACCAAAATAACCACATTGACAAAAATGGTAGAAATCAAAGTCATGTTGGGGGATTCTACAATAACAACACAAAAAACATTTGATCCTGCTCAGGTTAATGATTTTTTCAAGACAACCATACAAAAACTGCAAGAATGGTCAGTACAAGATGTTTCAATATCCAATAATGAAGATCTTAGGAGAATTTTTACAAAATTTGAAATCAAGGAAGGGAATTATTTGATTTCAGGTCACCTCTCACTACAATTTCATGTATTGCTGTATTACAAGCCAGTACAAAGAGTAATTGACTGTCAAAAAGAATTATCAGAGATTGTAGATTTAACAAAAAACAAAGAGCAGCAAATGTCAGACAACAGTGATCAGTTTGTATTAAATAAATTAAAAGATATGGGGTACAAAGACTTTGATCATCAAAAATTATTCGAGATTTTCTTTGAAAACGATGAGCTCAGAGAGAAGATATACAAAGAAATTGAAGACGATCTTGGGGTGGATTTTAAAGGATTGTCTGAAAAGAAAATGAAGTTGTTTAACGAATTGGATAGTTTGCTTTTGGAGACATATCAGACATCACCGATATTAATTGATGACACAAGGTTAGTGACGGGAGAAGAGGGGTGTTTGTGCACATTTGATATAGAATTTATTAAAAATAAAACAAAAGAGGGTTTGTTTGATCCACGAAAAATTTCAGATCTGACAAAAGAAAATATCATAAAAAGGCTAGATGAAGTTTACAAACTTATGAAATAAGGAAGTTCACAAGATTATTGCAATGCATTCATTTTTAGGTTATCTGATGCTATGTTCCGATCTACACACGACTAATTTGGGAACATAAGAGCAAGATTTGATCAAAACGGTAATTTTGAAAAGCAAGAAGTCAAATATGTCCGGTATAAAATAGAATTTCAAATGAATCCGACGTATGATGAAATACTAAGAGCAAATACTATGCGTGGAAATGAGATTAGAAAGACGCCTCTCGTACACTCTCCGACATTTAGTATTCTTACAGGCTCCAAGATTTACCTAAAAGCTGAATTTCAGCAAAAAACAGGCTCTTTCAAAATCCGTGGAGCATATTACAAAATAAAATCATTATCTGATGAGGAGAAGAAACGCGGAGTTGTTGCAGCGTCCGCAGGAAATCATGCACAAGGCGTAGCATTTGCATCATCGCTTGAAAAAATTCCATGCACCATCGTTATGCCAAAAAATGCATCACCTGCCAAAGTTGCAGCAACTAAAGGATACGGAGCTAATGTGGTTCTGGAGGGCACAAATTACGATGAATCTTCGGCTAAAGCAAGAGAAATAACTCATAGTACAGGAGCAACTATGATTCATGCATTTGATGATCCACAAATAATTGCAGCACAGGGAGTAATCGGGTTGGAGATCCTAGAGGATTTGCCAGATGTAGATGAAGTGTATGTCCCAATTGGCGGTGGTGGATTGGCAGCAGGTACGCTGATTGCAATAAAAGAAAAAAATCCCAATGTAAAAGTCATAGGCGTTCAATCAAGAGCATATCCATCAATGTACGAATCACTAAAAGAAGGTAAAATAACCAATAGCGGCGGTGCGAGAACAATCGCAGATGGCATATCTGTAAAAATCCCAGGACAGTTAACATTTTCCATCATCCAAGATCTGATTGATGATATTGTATTGGTAGAAGATGCAGATATCATCAAGACGATGTTTTTGCTAATGGAAAGAATGAAATTTGTTGTAGAACCTGCAGGGGCAGCAAGCCTTGCATATCTTGTATCTGCAAAACCATCCCCGGGAAAGAAAGTAGTGGCAATTCTTGCAGGAGGAAATGTAGACATGTATCTGCTAGGTCAGATTGTAGATAAAGGTCTTGCAGCCATGGGCCGACTACTAAAACTATCCATAATATTGCCGGACAGGCCGGGTGCGTTCAAAGATATTGTCGATGAGATCAGTGCAGCAAATGCAAACATAGTAGAGGTAGTTCACGACAGGCTAAGTTCAAACATTAACGCAGGCTCTGCAGGAGTAACTTTGAGTTTAGAGACGCAGGGAAAGGAACAAGCTGAAAAACTAATCGAAGCACTAAGGCAAAAAAATATTCAATTTTCTTTGCTAACTTGATCATTTGAATTTCTTTAAGACAAATTTGGAAAGACCTTGTTTTTTTAGCTCTTCAGATTCTTTCAAGACTGAATCATGTTGTCTTGATTTATGCTGAACAAGTATCTTCTTTAATTCGGGAAACTCGTTTGCCAGAATTTTCATTGCGTAAAATCCTGCATTGCCTGATTTATTGACGCCCACTGCTACCACTGGAGAGCCAGTTGGCATTTCTGAAATGGACAAAAGAGAATCCAAACCGCCAAATGCGGAAAATTTGGTATTGTCAGTCTTTTTTACCTGTTTATCATTATACACCATTATTGGCACCCCGATTACAGGAATTACGGTGTGAGAGGCAATCATACCTGGAAGATGAGCGGCCCCACCAGCACCTGCAATTATTACTCTGAATCCCATTTTCTCGGCATGTTTTGCATATTCTTCCAATCTTGTCGGAGTTCTATGCGCGGAGATGATCTGATCTTCGTGTTTTATTTTAAATTCATCTAAAACTTCGGCGGCACCTTTCATTATTCTGCTATCAGAACTGGATCCCATGATTATCCCTACTAATGGTTTTTTCACATAACTCATAGTTATGGAAAAACAATGTAAGTTATTATCTATAATGAATGAAAAAAAGACGACAATTTCGTACAAAACATCATTAGATATTTTTAATCGAAAATCATTTTATCGCGTATGAGCAAAATTCTTGGCATTATTGGCGGGGGTCAGCTGGGAATGATGATTGTAGAGGCTGCAAAAAAATTACCAGAACACATATCCAAAATTATAGTATTAGATCCTACTCCCAACTGCCCTGCATCTCAGGTAGGTGCAGAGCAAATTATTGCAGATTTTAAAGACGAGCAAGCAATTACGGAGTTGGCTGAAAAATCAGATATTGTCACATATGAGATAGAGTCTGGAAATAGTGATGTCTTAAAATCCGTAGAAAATAAAGCGGAAATTGAGCCATCCCCTGAAACTCTACGTATAATTCAAGACAAATTATTACAAAAGTCGTTTTTAAATGAAAACAATATTCCTGTTCCAGAATTTATGAAAATTGAATCAATGTCGGATTTGGAAGAAGGTTTGCAAAAATTTGGATATCCTGCGTTGTTAAAAGCACGAAGAGACGCCTATGACGGGAGAGGAAATTTCAAAATAGATTCACATGATCAAATACAAAAAGCATACAATTATTTCACAGGTCAAAAACTAATGTTGGAGAAATTCATCCCGTTTAAAATGGAGGTGTCCGTAATTGCTGCAAGAAACACAAAAGGACAAATCAAAACATATCCATTAGTAGAGAACATTCATGAAGAGAATATACTGAGAGAAACAATTGCACCAGCCAGAGTATCGGAAAATGTAGCCAAGAAGGCAGAGACAATAGCTAGTGACATAATGAGTGTGTTGAAGGGAGCAGGGGTGTTTGGAATAGAGATGTTTGTCACACAAGATGATCAAATTGTGATAAATGAAATAGCACCAAGAGTACACAATTCAGGACACCATACATTGCAATCTAGCGAGACATCTCAATTCGAACAACATTTGAGAGCAATTTTAGGGCTAGAACTTGGAAGTACTAAACTTGTACATCCTACTATAATGTATAATATTCTAGGTTCAAAATCTTTTGAGGGAAAGTATAAACCGATTTTTCTTTCAGAACCAAATACATATCTGAAGATGTATGGAAAGGAAATTTCAAAGCCATTGAGAAAATTGGGGCATTTTAATCTGGTTGCAAAAGAGGGAGAGGCAATAACAGATCTATTAAGCACTCTAGAATTACTCAAAGAGAAAGTAGATACACACCCACTCAACTAAGATATAATTTACAAAATTCTAATTACATGACATTCTAATCGTTTATTAATTAATTTAGAATTCAGTCTGTTATGGTATCTGTTCCCCACATATTGTCTGGGATTTCAATAATTCTTCTGGTGATATATGGTGTGGATGTAATGGTTGGAGGCGGAGGGGCAGGAGATGGGTTCCTACCCTTTGATGCCATGACGCGTGGAATTGGATTTGGGATGCCTCCAATAATTCTGTCATTTGTTGCATTTTTCATATCCAAAAAACCTCCATTCAAAGGACTTGGAATAATGTTAATCATCACAGGCATATTGATCATAGTTGGGGGGGCAATATCTTTGACAAGTGCCAGTGAATCTGACAACGCATCCAGAATGATTGGAGAAGGAGGAAGTTTGATAGCAATTGGGGCAATAATTGCAGCACTTGGTGCAATCAAGATAAAAAAATCCGGTTCAAAGGTATGACCAATGCCCACATGTACAAAATGCAATAATACCGTAGCAAAAGTTTACGACTGTGACCACACTGATTTTGAAGAGTATTGCAAAGAATGCTATACTGAACTTCACTACTATCTTACGGAAGAAAAAAATTGATCGAGGTTGAATCTTTCATAGATTTTATAGTTTCTTTGGTTTCAGAGAATATCTATCCAGGTGTTTTCTTGGCAGCTTTGATAGAGACAATATTTCCTCCAATCCCAAGCGAAGTAGTATTCCCTTTGGCAGGGTACAGTATTTTAAAAAACAACATGGATTGGTTTCATGTTATCGGTGTGGGCATAACTGGAGGTAGCGGTGCAACAACAGGGGCATTTGTAATTTACATTATTGCAAAAAAACTAGGCAGAACAGGGCTAATAAAATATCTAAAATATGCAAAAATAAAAGAGTCAAGCTTGAATAAAGCAGACAAATGGTTTGCAAAGTATGGTGACAAATCAGTCATTGTTGGAAGACTAATTCCAGGAATCAGAGAAATTGTCTCAATTCCTGCAGGTATTTTTAATATGGGCCCTCTAAAATTCCTGCTTTTTACAATAACGGGTTCGTGTATTTGGAGTACGGCATTAACTGCAGTAGGATATTACTTTGGAGTTGCAACAATTGATTTTTTTTAAAGTTGGGAAATAAAATAAGACCTATTAAGAAAAACTGTACAATACCAACATGCTTACCGATAGAGAAATCGCCATTTACTCCCTAGGAAAAACGGAAGGAGTCAACTCAATTGCAGAAACTCTTGGGAAAGGATTAGATGACGAGAAATACATAGAATCATGGAACAAAACAATGAAGATGTTGGGCATAGAAATGCCTTTAGAAGAATTGGAAAAAATATACAATGAATTTGCCAAAAAAATAGAAGACGTTGTTAGCTCATCAGAAACCAATGCAGAAAAACATGATAAATCATGAATAATTTGCAAAAGCATACACAGCATTATTGGATTAGGCATAAAGATGGGTACTTGTTTTGTGGAATTTGTAAAAAAGTACAGGGCAAATCACAAGTTCCAAGTTAACATTTTAAAAAAACTCAAAGTTATAATGCCTCTTTATTTATTGATAGTTTCATGAAGGCAATCATTCTAGCTGGGGGCAGAGGAAAAAGATTACGCCCCATTACCGATTATGTTCCAAAACCACTAATCCCATTAAATAATATTCCAATTTTAGAATGGCAGATAAAGTATCTGAAGAAATTTGGCGTTGATGAGATTATTGTCTGTACAGGATACAAGACAGAAATGATTGAAAACTATTTCAGAATGAAGAATAGCACAGGAATAAAAATAAGATTTTCTACAGAAAAAACACCACTCGGTACAGGCGGAGCAATAAAACAAGCAGCTGATCAAATTAAAGACAAGTCGTTTTTTGTCATTAATGGAGACACTGTCACAAATATCAATTTGACAAAACTTGCTGAAATTCCAAATTCCATTGCGGCCATTGAATTGAGAACAAAATTTGGAATTATGGAAACGGAAGGGACCAAAGTGACGAGGTTTAGAGAGAAAAAAGAAATTTCCAATTTGTGGATGAATGCAGGTATTTATCATCTATTGAAAGCAACAGTCAAAGACTTGCCAAAAAAAGGAGATATTGAAAAAACAGTTTTCCCAGATTATGCAAAAAAAGGAAAGTTAAACACAGTCAAATTCAAGAATGTAAAATGGTATTCTGTCGATTCGTTTAAGGATATGGAAGAATGCGCCTTGGAAATAGACAAAATAATAAAGTAACAGGGGGCCTCAGGCGCCAGTTCTATGTAAAGTCACCATCATGTAGGCAATTTCACTTACAAATGGCTCATCATGATTTTGAGATATTGTGTATCTTGTCGCATCTTCCCAAAAGGTTTCCTCCACACCAGGTTTTTCACAATATTGGTCAGGCAATGTTTTTGGTATAGAAGTGATTTCATAATAATCAACCTCAATCATAATTAACCCAATGCTAAAAGTGATGAACGGTTTTTCAGTTTGAGCGGCCTATGATTCGAGTTCCTTTTCAATCATTTTGAAAAATTCGATGTCTTTTTGTAAATTTTTAATTTCAACCTCAATTATGTCCATTATTGTCTCAAATTTGCCAGAATCCAGTTGAATTTTTCTTGTTTTTATCTGATTTTCCTTATACTCTATACGAGATCTGATCATTTCTTTTGCTTGCAAGATGGACATCAAAGAGATTTATCAAAATTCAGTGTTTATACTTTTGAGATTAGGTAGATGTTTGTCTTTAATGAAAAAAGATAAACTAGAACATATCCAAACTAAAAGAGCATATGAGGATATCTTACAGTTTAGGATCACTTTTATCAATTGAGCAAGTGTTAGAATGCTCAAAGATACTCTCAAATACTAAAACGGATGCAGTGTGGATTCCAGAAACATGGGGTATGGAAAATTTTTCGATGTTAAGCATGATTTCTCAAAATACGCTTAATTCTAAAATTGGGTCATCAATTATCAACATATTCTCTAGAAGCCCGTCATCTATTGCCATGGGCGCAGCCACTGTAGACACATTATCTAAAGGTCGGCTATTGTTGGGTTTAGGCACTAGTAGTGTTCCGATAGTTGAAGAGTTTCATGGGTATAAGTTTGAAAATCCAGTTCAAAGAATGAAAGAATATGTGGAGATCATTCGTCTTGCGTTGTCTGGTAACAAGATGGAATACCATGGCAGAATATTGAATTTGAAAAACTTTACATTGTTGATAAAACCTCATCAGAAACAAATCCCTATTTATCTAGCTGCAGTAAATAAGAAAATGGTAAATTTAACATGGGAAATAGCTGATGGGGCAATATTTTATTTAAGGCCAAAACAAGAAATGAAAAATACGATTCAAAAAATGCAATCAAAGAAAAAAATAGATGTAGCGTGCCAAATAATTACATGTGTATCAGATAATTCCGAGATTGCTATCACGAGGGCAAAGCAAACTCTGGCATTTTACATTGCAGTGGGTAAAATATATCGTGAATTTCTGGCCAGTAATGGATTTGCTAAAGAAACAAAAAATATTTTTGATGAATTCCAAAGATCAGGATTAAAATCAATACACGAGCTGATTACTGATGACATGTTAAGAGCCTTAACCATTTCTGGCACTCCGGATGAGTGTAAAACGCAGTTAGACAAGTTTGTTCAAACAGGCATTGATCTACCAATCATACAATTCAATCCAGTAGAGAACGTAATTGATTCATTCAAATTACTTGTAAAGACATTTTCGGAATAGAGATGGCAAACAAGGTAGGAATTGCATCATATGGAATGACAAAATTTTCTAGAGATGACATAAAAATTGAATCAATATTATTAGAATCTACAAAAAATGCATTTCAGAATTGCTCGAATCTAAATCAAAAAGACGTAGAAGCAGTATTAGTATCGACAAACAACAATTCAAAGTATCTCTCGGCAGTATTATCTGAAATTTCAGGCATTAAGCCTAAAATTTCCCATTCTGTTGAAAGTCTATGCAATTCAGGAACAAATGCCATAGTGTCAGCATATTCATACATTGCATCAGGATTGGCAGATGTTGTTTTAGTTGCCGGAGCGGAACGATATGATAGTCCAGGGCAGGTACTAGAATGGGATAATTCAAGAGGGGAATTTAAACATCCAATATTTTGGGCGTCGATTTTTACAAAATCTTACAAAAGAGAATACAACGTAAGAGATGAAGAGCTTGCATTAGTTTCAATAAAAAATCATCATCAATCAATTAAAAACCCAAATGCACTTACAAAAAAAGAATATACTTTAGATGAGATAATGAATTCCAAAAAATTAACCGATGATCTCAAACTGCTTGATTGTTCAAGACCATGTACTGGTGGGGCGTCAATAGTTTTAGCATCAGAAAATACAATAAATCACCTTACTGATTCCCCCGTATGGATTACAGGCATAGGTCAGAAAACAACATCTGCAAGCTTTACAAAGAATATTACGTTTAGTGCAATGGAGTCATCAAGAATTTCAGCAAATTCTGCCTTAAAAATGTCAAAACATAAAGCTGATCAAATTGACGTAATTGAATTGCATGATGCATTTTCCGTATGTGAGCCCATGGCATTAGAGTCCATTGGAGTATCCAGCAAAGGAAAGGGGTTAGAACTGGTAAAAGAGATGATTGTAACAGACAGCCCAAAGATCAATCCACGTGGAGGGTTGATGGGTTCAGGGCACCCATTAGGAGCTACGGGAATCGCACAGACTATTGAAATTACACAGCAACTTCAATCAAAAGCTGAAAGCAGACAAATCGATAATCCAAAAATAGGATTAGTTCACAACATGTCAGCAGCTTCTACCTCATCAACTGTATTGGTGTTAGAAAATTGAATGTGGAATCAGAACTTGAAAAAGGTAATTTTGTGGTTGGAGAATGCTTAAAATGTAAAAAGACTGTATGGCCACCTTCAGACTATTGCAGTCTATGTTTTGGCAACGTTTCAATCAAAGATGGACCATTCCAAGGAAAAATTATAGAGTTTTCAAAACAAGGAAATGATTATTTTTGTTTAGTAGAATTCAATGAAAATGTCAAAATCATTGGAAAGATTACTGGTGAAACACCGCAAATAAACCAAAATGTGATGGTTAAAAAATGTGGAATTCAAAACGGAAATTATTTTTTTGAATTTATATCAAGTTAATCAAAACGTGTATAGATATATGGTGTATCTGTATCCTGATCAAATGTCCATACTGTCGGAAGAGAGATATTCATGATCTCCTTCAGATTGTGTTTTTTAATCAATGAACTCCATCCCCCCGACGACAGGTTTGCAGATAATTGATGTTTAGAATAAGAGCCTGCAAAAACAATACATGTATCTTGTTTAAGATTATCAATTAAGTTTATTGTCTCGATGATGCTTGTAGCCAAGATGTCTCCGCCCATCTGAGGCAAACCTCCTATGAAAAAAATTGGGTTTTTTAACTGTAGTTTTGAGTAATCGTATTCCAATGCATCTGCACAATTTGGATCAAAATTAATTTGGGTCAAACCTGCAATTTTCTTTTGTATATCTACCAACCCAGCATCTATCTCAATTCCATGAGACCGCAATCTTAGGACGGTACCACAATAAGCAATTCGTCCATCCCCAGATCCAATGTCAATCAATTCAGAATATCCAAGTTCCTTTGCAATGGCGGCCATGATATATGCAGACATGATCCATGTAGGGTAAAACGGCTGACAGCTAGAACCGTGTTTAATGCTATTTAGCCAATAGTCGTTTATGTCTCCTTCATACACAATACATGAAACTTCGAGAATCTTTTCTTTGTATGAATTATGGTATATAGGGTTTTTTTCCGCAAAAGTATGCAACAATTTCAAATCGTTTTTAGGTATTGGAAATTTTTCTGAGGAAGTTTCAGGAATAATCTCTTGAATATGACTTGTACCATGATAGTTTTTAGCAAATTCTTTTTTGAGCAAACAAATACTATTAGCCAATTCTTTGACCTCCATGAAGTTAATTGAAATTTGGGTTTGATAAACTCATTGAATTAAATACAAACTATTGCTAGCAATCTTAATCCAACAAGTATTAAGTTTCATTGTACATTTTTCTCAACTCTTTGACAGTAGAGTCCAAAGAGATATTGTTTTAGAACAATTAATGATGCTCTTAGATTCCAGATTATATAGATACAAATGCAAATCGCGTCATCATATCAATTTTCCAATAAAAATTCAGGTTGTCGTCAAAACACGGTTTACAAATATTTTAGAAATTTGCTTAAAAAATGTCCGATGGTTTCAGAATCTGTTGTAAACAACAACCACCGAGATTCATTATGAATCAACATTATGATGTTGGAGATATAAAAAAACATTATCAAAAGGATCCTCAGATCTGACTGGAATTGCATATTTTATTGAGTTATTATGTAATTACCTACTCTTCTATATCTAAAAATACTGGAGACAGATATGAGATCAAAGGCATTAACCGTCACATTGGAGAAAAAAATCAATACAAAAGATAAAAAGAAAAATCAAAAAATTGCCCGAACAAGAAGACAACGCGGTTATAATTGGGAAGATACGTTAGTCAAGAGATTTAATTCTTCAGAAAACTGGAAAGCGTTTAGACTAGGGTCTCCTAGCATTGCGCTACCTGACGTATTGGCAGTAAATACTGTAAAGAGCGCACTGTTTACAATCGAGGCAAAATCCGGAACCAGTACATCATTACCCGTTCCTGCAGATCAAATTGAGCGATGCCAGAGATGGGTAGACACGTTTGATATTTATCATGATAGAAAAGTGGTTTTGGCATTCAAATTTTTGTCAAAAAAACGAATAGGTCAAGGAGAGTATGAAAGCAGAGAACTACGAGAGTTTTACAAGATATGGAACAAATCATTGCCAATTACTGACTGTGTTTGCACGTATGAAGGAGAGATCTTTGCAAAAATCGATGGCAAAAGAGAGAAAATAGATTTGGAGGAATACTCAATGCCATTTAAAACAAAGCATCGAAATAGTGCCTAACAAAACAGTTTGTCAACACATCGTTTTTTAATGATTATGTGACAATAAGAACATGTCAGATGATCCAAGTAAAACGCAAGACTCAGAAATGATTATTTCAGACAAGACATCAAAGACCGAATCTTTGCTAGAAACAGTTTCAGAACAAGAAGGCACTAGAAACTCTAGAGTCAGTTTTGAAGAATTTACAGACGAAAGAATCCTCATAAGCCATGATGCATTTGGAACCAAACAGATGAAAATTAAAGTTCTAGAAGTATCAGATGAAAATCCACCTTCAAAATGGAAGTTTGGAGATCGTGTCAAAGTAAGCAAAATCCTAGTCACAGTCAAACACCTTACAACTCAAGAAGTTGAAGAAGGAGAATTTGATATTGAGGCAATTGAACGCGAGTTGGCAGAAAAACGTCATTATACATCCACCAACAGATGGATTCCTGCAAATGACATCAAAAATGGCTATGTGGTAGGATCACGCCATACCACATTAATTAGTGATGCATCTGCTCTAGACTATATTATATTTTAGGGCAAAACCAAGACATGTGGTTAATCGAGGGAACTAAAAACATTTAAGCATTAGATTTTGAAATCAGAGATATGAGTGCTAAGCAATTTGATGTAAACGGTACAGAATACACAGTCAGGTTGACAGAACAGGTGATTGGACATGTAAATAATCTGAAAAACCTATACAATGCTGCATATGAAGATCCAGAAAGTTTTGAGGATGTAAGTGCAGAGATTTCAAGCACAATCAACGAAATTGCAAGTACTGTAGAACCCCCGGCAGAAGACAGTGATCTAGATGGAATTATTCAAGAAATAATCAAGGCAGTAGACAACAAGGCAGCAGAGATTGAAAAAGAGCTGGAAGAAAAACCATCCAAAACACCAAAGTCAAAAAAAATCAAATCTAAAAAATAGAACCATTTGACCTCAAAATCAGAAAAATTTGTAGTATTAGTTATATTATAAATAAATTAACAATAATCATGGCAAGAAGTTGTGAGTGTGGTATTTGTGATCATCATTCAGAAGAAGAATGCATTAAAAAAGAATGTAAGTGTTGTTTAAATTTTCACATAAGATCTGGTCCCAAGCGGAAATAGTAAATTCAAATTTAAAACAATAATTTTAAGAATATCATTTAAAACAAGAACATTTCTTTGACATGTGTTTTGAACACCCAATCAATTTATGATCTTGACAACCACAAATAATGCATTTTTTTTGCTTGTCAGTCACAATTCCTCAACAGACGATTGAATTTTATCCATTAATTTCTTATCATCAAATGATTCCAATATTTTCAAACGAATATTGTGAATTCTATTTGTGTCATTTGAATACAACATAGCCATGGTTTTAATCTCTTCTTCAAAATAATATGTATCAAGATATTCATGTAATTTGGATTTCAAGTCAGACAGATTCTTTGAGTGAAAATTTTCAGAATCCAATTTTTTCACCACTACATGAAAAAAACCGGTAATCTTAAGTAATTCCTTTTCAATAATTACCAAGTCGCCAGGTTTATCATTTAATCCAGACATTGTGGAATAAGACTGGAGAATTTTTTCAAAGACTCCTTTAAGATACTCGTTCCATGTGACCATATAATCTTTAACAGATTATTCCAATCTAAAGTTTAGGATAAGAATATGGGTTGAAACAAAAGTGAAAATAGATCTAAACAAACGCTTAATTTCACAGGATTTCTCTAGAAATTATGATCAATTCAGAACTAATGAAATTATTAGAATCAATCGATGTTCTTGATGCCATACGTGATTCAGTTAGATACCAGCTACAAAAAATCCACGGCATTGGAAAAACTTCAGAAGGCAGAGATTGGTATCAAGAACTACCACAGATAATTAAAGAAAAGTTTGATAATTACAAGACAGATTATGAGCATTTGTCAGTTATCTTAAGTTCGGATCAAGGGAAGATTACATCAGAAATGAGTAAAGGGTACTATTATTGGAGATTAATTCGTTCAGCATGTACCACATACAGAAATGATCTGATAGACTATGATCAGCAATTACTACAAGAGTTTAATCTAAAAGAAACTGACGCCATTTCAGATAATGAGGTATTAAACAGATGTATCGGAGTCTTGGAACAACACGTAGTTGAAAAATAATCATGACGTACAAGAAACAACCAAAAACTCTTTACACTAAAACCAATTCACTTCTAACTTTAAATTATCATGATTTGTGTTCAATTTGACCATGCAAGGTGATGCTTTTCTCAAGTGCATAGACCCAAAATGCGGGCTAGAGTATCCAATAGATAGTACAAGTGTCCAATGTGAAAGAGGACATTTGTTAGATGTACAATACAAAAAAAATCCCCCAGACAGTCTAAAAGAGGTATTTTATGATAGGAGAAATCCACAAGGTAGTATTTTTAATGAAAGTGGAGTTTGGAGATTCAGAGAGTTACTGAATTTTTGCCAAATTAATACTGAAGATATCGATGAATGTTCAAAATATCTTGTATCATTGGATGGCGCAGAAGGAAGGCAGTCAAAACCATATCAGATGTCAAAGGCTGCAGAATTTATTGGAATTTCAAACAATAACTTGTGGCTACAACCAGAAGGATACAATCCAAGTGGATCGTTCAAAGACAATGGAATGGCATCTGCAGTAACACATGCAAAAATGGTGGGCGCAAAAAAAATCGTGTGCGCATCTACTGGAAATACATCCGCATCTGCAGGAATGTTTGCTGCCAACGAGGGAATACAATGTGATGTTTACATTCCTGCCGGTCAGATAGCCCCAGGAAAACTAAGCCAGGCATATCAATTCGGGGCTCAAATAGTAGAAGTAGATGGTAATTTTGATGATGCATTAAAACAGTCTTTGGATGATGCAAAAAACCATAACGGATACACTGTAAATTCTATAAATCCGTTTAGAATAGAAGGACAGAAGACAATTCCATTTAGAGCGCTAGAATATCTAAAATGGGAATCCCCTGATTGGATAGTGTATCCAGGAGGTGCCTTAGGAAATACGTCAAGCTGTGGGAAAGCTCTGATGGAGCTTTATCAATGGGGATGGATAAAGAAGATTCCACGTATTGCAGTAATCAACGCCGAAGGAGCCAATACACTTTCTGACTTGTACAATGGTAAATTTGAAGGAGAGGAACTAAGGTGGAATAAAGGAAATCCAAATACGGAATTAATTCAAAGATATTATGACTATCAGGATAAAGAAAACAAAAGACCAAAAACAAAAGCTACAGCAATCCAGATTGGTAGGCCTGCAAATATTCTAAAAGGTCTCAGGGCATTAGAATTCACAAATGGCATAGTCACAACAGTCACAGATTCAGAAATGCTTGATGGCATGTCAGTAGTAGGCCTGAATGGGTTTGATTGCGAGATGGCTTCCGGAGCTTCAGTAGTTGGAATTAAAAAATTGATAAATGAGGAGGTCATTAAAAAAGATGACGTGGTAGTTGGAATCCTCACAGGTAGGCAAAAAGATGCCATGCTTCCAGTAGAATATCACAATAACCCACAGAACAGATTTGCAAAACCTCCGAAAAACTAACACTGAATTATATATCAAAACTCATGTATGCGACAAAATATCTAAAACCTTAAAAAGCAAATTTGCGATTAGTGATCAACCAAGAGATGGTGCATAATACAAAAAATGAATGACACGTGTCATTACTTTGATTTAATTTTCTGGAGGACTCCATGGTAGAACTTTGGATGGAGATAACTGCGCTAGCTGCGCTTATTGGATTATCTGCCTTCTTCAGTGGTTTAGAGGTGTCCCTAGTAGGAACACGACATTCCAAAGTAAATCAGCTGAGAAAGCAAAAGATCAAAGGTGCCGAAGCACTTTACAAACTAAAACACAATCCAGGCTGGATGATGTCAAGTGTCAATCTTGGGAACAACCTAGTCAATGTAGGCGCATCCGCTCTTGCAACCGCTGTTGCCATTAGGCTTTTCGGAAATGATGGGTTGGGAATTGCAGTAGGTGTAATGACATTTTTATTATTGGTTTTTGGGGAAATTACTCCAAAAACATACTGTAATGCAAATGCTACAAAAATTGCGCTAAAATTCTCGCCTGTATTGCTTATTTTCAGTTATGCTTTTTGGCCAGTTGTGAAAATTTTGGAAATGATTACAAAAACTATGGTAAAATTAACTGGAAGTAGCTACCATTCACCACCAATAACAGAAGAAGAGATCAAAGGAATTGTAGAGCAAGGGCTGGCAGATAAAGCATTAGAAAAAGATGAAAGTGAGCTAGTACACAGTGCATTAGAATTTGATGACACTGTCATACGTACAGTCATGACACCCAGGACAAAAATGGTCACACTTCCAGCAAAGATGCTATTATTTGAAGCATTGCCGTTGATCAATCAAAATGCTCATTCAAGAATTCCTGTTTTTGGTGAAACGCGTGATGATATTGTAGGTTTTGTACATGTCAGGGATATTCTAAAAGAACTCGAGGGAGAAAACAAGATGAAGACACTAGAACAAATTGCAAGAAAACCTGTCTTTGCATCTCAAGAGAAGATGGTAAGTTCGCTACTAAAAGAAATGAAGGGAAGAAAGACCCACATGGCCATAGTTATAGACGAGCACGGAGGCGTAGAAGGATTGGTTACTTTAGAAGACCTCATAGAAGAAATAATCGGAGATATCGAAGATGAAACAGATGTCACACCACCCGTAGATCATCAATCAATTGACAGAGATACAATTGTGACAAACGGGGACATCGAGATAGAGAGAGTAAATGAAATTTTTAAATCGGAATTGCCTGAAGGGGATGACTATAGTACGCTTAATGGATTACTACATGAAAGATTACAAGATATTCCTCAAGCAGGAGACAAGTTGGAAATTGACAACATACGAATAATTGTAGAAAAAGTCCGAAAAAACGTTCCTGAAAAAATCAGAATTGAGCGAATAAAAAAATAACCCTACTTTTTTGCAAAATGCTGTTCCAGCAGTTGCTTTTTCTCTCTCATATGAAATATGGATTCGGTGTGAGCAAACGCCTCATCGTATGATTTGCCAAACAACATGGCTTGCATAAGCATATGATTTTCAGGAATAACGATTCCTGTTTGATCATCAGAATACATCATTTGTACCGTGTCGCCAATGGACACAGTCATATTCGCATGAATGTGAATCATGTTGGTATCAGTAAAATTAAATCCCATACTGCTTGCATAGTCCCGGACATCTTTTGTGCCTTTGGCAGTCCACAATGTTGCAACACCGAATTCATTTTTAAAAATGTCATGTATTTCAGACGGGCTTGGAGCACCATCTTTGAAGCGAATATCCATTATGTGCAGATGCATTTGTCTGGTAGGTACTTTAATCGCCCTAACAAATAATGGAGCATCTCTGCCAAAGTAGGTTTTCACATCATCGCCATGATGTGGCTTTTCAGTCATTTCAATTGTGTCCTGAAGTTTTTTCTCCGTTTGTTCGATATCTGCCCACCTTCTGACTAACGTAACATCAAAACGAAGCAATCTGTCGCCAAATCTATCTCTTAACGGCTCTAATACTCTGCCCATGCCAGTAACATTGCAGCTTCCTTGCATGACATGTTTTTGCCCAATGGCTGAATCATAGTTAGCCCTTGAATTAAACAACAAATCTGAAACAGATTCATCTCCAACAGTAGTTTCCCCCCCTTGATAAATGGCCATCAGGTTCTTTGGCTCATAAAGACTTTTTTTATTTTTGTAGCCATACCCACCTGGTGCTGCATCTATGACTAAATCACAATTATCTAGCGCATTTTCTATAGAACCTGTAATTTTGAAATTTTGAAAGTCGTCCATTTTTCTTTCTGGAACATAAACGTCTATTCCCCTGGAATTTGCAACATTGACATCATCATCCGGGGAGTATTTTCCCACTCCGATAACGGTAATCTCAGGATCATCTTTAAGAAAAGACGTTATTCTGCTGCCTATAGATCCATACCCATTGACAAAAACTTTTTTCATAATTTTCTAAAAGTGTGCCCATTTATTTAGATTAGTTCAACTATGAACATTTTTGACACTGAAAAAAATAGACACCATACACAACATGTGCAACAAATTCACATATAATAACAAAAACCCAATAGAAACTACCAAGGTTGGACAAAAATTTACTCATTGAAAAATTGATTTTGGCAATAAAGGATGAAAAAGGAGATTGGGGAAGAAATCAATACATTCTAAAAAGGATAAACGAAGGAAAGGAAATTTTCAACTCAGATAAAAAATATTTGCAAAAAATTTTGCAAGAGGAAATATCATCTATTGTAGAAAACAAGACAGACATGCCAGAAAAAGATCACACTGTATTTTTAAATAAAAAAATGATCAATTGTAGTGAATGTAACCAAAAAATTGAATTGGATAATAAATCAGTGAGATATAAAAATAAATGGTATCATAAAAAATGCCACAAAGCAGACAGTATCAAGCAGGAACATGATGGCTCAAGAGACATTTACAAAACAAATCAAAAAAGAATTGATTCAGTACAAGTTTCCATTACGGTTGTGATTTTTGTTTTTTTGGTAAGCAGTGTTTATTTCATTTTAGGTCCACTAAGCATGATCGCAATGGGTTTAGGGGGAAGTTTACTCATATACCATCTTTTTAGCGCACACGCTAAAGCATTTTCAAAAAATAAGTCAGATATGCGTGGACCATCGGTATTTTTGATGTTTTTGTTAATCACTCCATTCATCATTGGAGCAATAATTGCATATGAAGGATATTCTCTTTACCAATCACCAATACGGATTATTCTCCTATGGGCAATGACGATTTCATTTTGGTCTACAATGTTATTTGTCCCAATGGCAGTATTTAGCAAACATAGGGAGGAGCTTCAGCCAGATGTAAAATCATATCCAACAGTATCGGTAATCATTCCTGCATACAATGAAGAAAAAGTGATCAGACACACCATAGAATCACTAATAGAAACAAAGTACCCGAAAAAAGAGATTATTTTTGTCAACGATGGAAGCAAAGACAAAACATTAGACATTGCATCACAGTACAAAGACAAGATCACAGTATTAAGCAAAGAGAATGGAGGCAAGGCATCCGCACTCAATTACGGTTTAGTGTATGCCAAGGGGGAAATCGTGGTAATTGTAGATGCAGATACAATTGTGGGAAGAAACTCTCTTAAAGAAATGGTAAAGGGTTTTGAAGTAAATGAGCATGTTGCAGCTGTGGCAGGAAACATAAAGGTAAGAAACAGAACCAATCTAATTACAAAATGTCAGGCACTAGAATACATCACAGGAATTCAGATTGTAAGACGTGCGTTTGACATATTTGGATCAATTACAATTGTTCCTGGTGCGCTAGGAGCTTTCAAGAAATCATTTCTCATCGAAGCTGGAATGTACGGAAAAGAAACAATCGTAGAGGATTTTGATCAGACAATAAAATTGCTCAAAGCAGGATTAATTACTCAGGGAAGCACCAAAGCAACAGCATATACTGAAGCCCCAAACACAATGAGGGATTTCATTGCACAGAGAAAAAGATGGTATCGTGGAAATATCCAGGTACTAAAAAGACACTCAGACGCGTTAACAAATCCCAGATTCGGACATTTACAAAGACTGTCATTTCCCTATTTGCTCCTAGGAATGCTAATAACGCCAATCATAGGATTTACTGCAACAATTAATGCCATAATTGGGGTCATTCAAGGGGATTGGGAATATGTTCTGCAAGTATTTGCAATATTCATTACGGTTCACTATTTAATGTCGGCATTAGCAATTAAAATCGATGAAGAAGATCCAAAATTACTGTGGTATGCAGGGTTTTTGGTATTAGGTTTCAAACAAATTGTAGATTTTTTGCTACTCAAAGCACTAATAGAACAGATTTCAAGAAAAAAAGCAACTTGGACAAGTGCAAAGCGCGTAGGAGTGTAAAATGAACAGGATTGAAATCATATGTCTAATCGGAATTTTTGTGATTTCTGTACTTTCTTTTCCATACATATTTGCAGAATCTGGAGACGTTCAAGTTGAAATCAAATACACAAATGGCGATAGAGCAGATTTCAACGGATTAAAACTTGCAATATATCAAGATAATGATAAAATGCCAACACTACAGAAAAAGATGGAGGGAAATCCAGAAGTGATTTCACTGCCAATTAATCACAGATACAAAGTCGAGGTATTTGGAAATGGAATGTATGCCGATGTTGGATATGTAGAGCTAAAAAGCAATTTTGAAGAATTGATCATACAGACTCCACTTACAGGAGGTCTGAAGTTCACTGTTTTTTATGACGACGGGCAAAAACCAATCCAAGATGCAAGAATAATCATAAAATCTCACGATGGTGAGGAATGGAGAAGTGGTAAAACCAACACCAATGGGGAAACTCTGAGATATTGGATTCAGCCAACCATCAGACAGACAGATTACTATATTTTGGAAATATATCTAGGTGACCTTTTAGTACATACAGAATCGCAAATAAAACTACAAGAAGGCATTGCACAGGATAGAAAAATAATCACACCCATTCCTGAGATCGTTGACGATTTAATCACTGTATCACTATACAATTCAACATCCCAAAAAGTTTCAAATAAAGACGGAATGTTTTCAGTTATTTTAGAGAGTTTGAAAGGAGATTTCATTAAAAAATCAAATATAAATTTTAGAGGAGACGCGTATTTTTCAAACATCCCGTCAGGACAATATACAATGTCTGTTCTCAAAGACGGCAAGGCGGATTCTAACTGGGACAATATAGAAATTACAATAATTGGAACCGATAACAATTTTGAAATACATAGAAAAGTTATAGAGAATGTCAAAAATCTTGATGACATAACTGAAAAAAAGGTGCAATCATGTAATTGCATTGCATTTAGATTTGATGACGTTCAAGATTATTGGCTAAACAAAGTTCAGAAAGAATACATCAACGTGTTCGCAGAGGAAAGTGTTCCACTAACTCTTGGAATAATCACAGATTCATTTGGAAACGATCCAGTGATCACAGATACGGTTAAAGAATTGCTAAAAAATAACTTGATAGAGGTGGCAAATCATGGGGTTGGAAATCTACCCCTGACGGATTTTACAAAACAAGAACAAGAGGAATTGATCCAAGAGTCCATAGATAACATGAGAAAAATTCTAAATACAGACAGTAGTGTTTTCGTACCCCCTCAAAACAAATTCAATAACGATACAACCAGAGTTTTAATTGACAAGGGGATCACGCACCTTAGTTCAAGTTTAGTCCAAGGAGATATGCCACCATTTCCTTTGGAAAACCAAACACTATACAGATTTCCAGAAATTACATCCACAGGTATTTTTGATGCAGAAAAGAAAATTTTTGTAGGAGTAAACCATAAAGACACATTTTCTGAGGCCATGCAAGGACTAGAGAAATATGGTTTTGCAGTAATTACATCACATCCACAAGAATTTTCAATTGCCAATGAATGGACATACACAAATGAAGTAAATCAACAGCAAATTGATGAACTTCGACAATTAATTCAGAAGATAAAATCTGAAGAAATCAGAATTGTGCCAATAAGCCAAATCAATACAGGTTCAACTCAAACACACATCCCATCATGGATTAAGAACAATGCAGGGTGGTGGGCAGACGGTTCAATTGACGACAATACATTTGTGCAGGGAATACAGTACCTGATCAAAGAAGGAATAATGAACATTCCTCCAACCACACCAAGTGTAGGATCTGGATCCAATGAGATACCAACATGGATTAAGAACAATGCAGGGTGGTGGGCAAACAATCACATCTCAGATTCGGATTTCACATCTGGAATAGAATATCTGATCAAAAACGGAATCATGAAATATTGAGTACTTTGAAACTTTTGCTGACTTTCCATCGCGCATCTTCTAACTTGAATTTATTTTCACATTTTAAACAAAGATAGTCAGTGGACAGATCTGGGAAAAAGTCTTTGCAGTCATTGCAAATGTAGTGGTTTTGCAACACTCTGTAATCCACACCCAGTGCTTTGATTTCTTTACCACAGCTTGGGCACATGTCATTTTCATAAGTTTTTTCTTCGGAAATATTTCCACAGTCATAATGCTCCAATAATTTACCTAGCTTGAAATTTGAGCCCTTGCATGAAGGACAGTAAAAGATTTGAGTTATTTTTACCGAACCACATTGATTGCACGCAATTTCTTTTTTGTCACCTAAAGAAACTATCTTTCCATCCTTTTCTAATTTCTCAAGATATGATGAAAAAAAATCACTGGAGACGCCCAAAACTTGCTCCATCAAACTAATGCTAATTTGGTTTGAGGATTTTAAGAGAAAATCAAGATGCTCGATGAGATTAGAAGAATTTTTTTCTTGAATGTTGCTTTCTGTCTTGTCAGAATCTTTCTCAAAGAAAGATTGCTCATTTTCAATTGTATTCATTATGGATTTGAGGTTTTCAAAACGTATTGGTTTTTCTATATATTGATACACTCCTAAACGAATCAATTCCTTAATCCCCTCATCGTCTTTCTCAGTGGCGGTTTCCAATACAACACGAGCGTTAGGCTGTATCTCCAAGATTTGGGTCAGAATGGAATGAGCATCCATGTCAGGCAACATAAAATCCAGAAACACTATGGGGTTTTTCATCTCGTTTACAAGTTCTTTGAATACAATAATTGCACTATGGCCAGTATTACATGTGTGAATGTTTGTATAGCCTAATTTTTCAAAATAATTTTTCAAGAGCATACTAATAGCAGGACTGTCTTCAACAATCAAAATGTCTTCTTTTGTAGTCAACAACCACTCAAAGTACATCCAAAATAAAAATTACTTCATATGTATAGTACAAAAGACTAAATGATGTGAAAATTTTAAAGAAGTGTTGATTCATGGACCTTCGATAGGAATAGGTGCCGGAATAACTGCAGCTGTGATTTTAGTTGCTTTTTTCACACTAGGCATGACTGCCGAAAAAGAACTGGTAATTGAACCCGCACCTACAATTCAAGAATCAGGACCTCCAAAAGTAACAATGATGACTTTTCTTGATAATGGCTCACCAATACTGGGAAACCCTGATGCTCCAATTACGCTTGTAGAATTTGGCGATTATCAATGTCATTATTGCAATGTTTTTTTCCACAACACAGAGGAAAGTATCTTGAAAAATTATGTGGAAACAGGGAAGGTGAAGATGATTTTCAAAGACTATAACATCATTGGGCCGGATTCGGTAACCGCATCACATGGTGCACACTGTGCAAATGACCAAGGGTTGTTCTGGGAGTATCATGACAAGTTATACAACAACTGGAGCGGGGAAAACAACGGATGGGCATCATCGGAGAACCTATTCAAATTTGCCCAGGAAATAGGCATCAACATGGATCAGTGGTCAGAATGCATGGTAAACTCAAAACATTCTGAAATCATTCTTGCAAGCAACCAAGATGCAAAGACGCTGGAATTAACAGGAACACCGTCATTTTTTATAATAGATCGAAATAACAAAGTTACCAAATTATTTGGGGCACAGCCATACTCGCAATTTGAGAACATTTTTAATTCAATTCTAGAAAAATAGAAAAAATCCCGATCAAATTGCATAAAATATAATAAAAATTCCAAAAAGTTGCTTTATGAGTAAGATAGAATTAGCTCAATATCCTTTTATGTGAATAGACGGAGGCTAGCTTAATGGCAGCAGGAATAGACGACATTGCAATATACATTCCAAGGTTGTACATAGATGCGGCGGATTTTGCCAAGGCCAGAGGGTTAGATCCGGCAAAATTGCAAAAGGGATTAGGGGTATCACAAATGGCAATCGTTGACACTAATCAAGATCCTGCATGTCTAGCTGCAAACGCATGTCTAAAAATCATGCAAAAAAACAAGCTTTCACCAGAAGACATTGGAAGGCTGTATGTTTCTACCGAGTCATCATTTGACGAGTCAAAGGCCATGAACTCCTATGTTGTCGGAATGCTAGAACAGGTCTATGGACAAGGAGCCTTTGAGCATTGTGGTGGGGTCGAGACAAAGTTTGCTTGTGTTAGTGGCTCTTATGCACTGTATGACAACACTAACTGGATCAGGGCAGGTGAAGCAGAGGGAAAACATGCATTGGTTGTAGTGTCAGACATTGCAAAATATGACATGGGCTCTAGTGGAGAGATGACGCAAGGAGCTGGTGCAGTTGTAATGCTGTTAAACGACAAGCCAAGACTATTGGCGTTTGACCCAAAGGTCACATCAACGTCAATTAAAGATGAATATGATTTTTACAGACCGTTTGGAAAAGAAACCCCAATTGTTCACGGGCAGTATTCTAATTTACTTTACATGATACAAGTGAGAAAAGCTCTAGAATCTTACAAAAAGAAAGTACTTGCAACAGGATTAATGAGACTAGAAGCAGGAGAAACAATTTTGGATCATATTGATTATCTTAACATGCACCTACCATACAGCAACATGGGTAAAAAAGCACTAGCATATCTAGTCAGACATGAATGGAGACAGCTTCCAAGATGGAAGAAAATAATTCAGAGCATAGGAATGGAAGAACCAGTTCCAAAAGATCCTCGCGGCACCATTGAATCGGTGTTGGGAGACGAGGAGTTTATGGCAAAAGATCACGAGTTTACAAAATTATTTACAAAAACACCTGAATTTCAAGAGGTGTATGAAGCAAAGCTTTCTAGCTCACTTATTGCGTCAAAGATGATTGGTAACTTGTATACTGCGTCATTATACTTGGGATTTAGAAGTAGTTTAGAGTTTGAATACCAGAAAGGAATAGACCTTAATGCAAAGAGAGTAGGATTTGGTTCATATGGTAGTGGTAGCAGTGCAATGGTGTTTAGTGGCGCTATTCAGCCAGAATATGAAGAAATTGTCAAGGACATGAACCTAGAGGCAGAGATTGGCAATAGACGAAAATTGACGCTTGATGAATATGAGGAATTACATGAAAACAAACTCACGCCTGAGGATGCAATGTTACATTCCAAACACGAGTTTGTTTTAGTAGATGTAAAAACAGACGTGGAATCCAGAGGCGAAAGACGCTATGTCTTTAACGAATAATGCAGGAAGATTCAAACCCAACAAAAGAATATCTTTTTGAATACATTTCAAAGTCTAAAAAAATTCCGGAATTAATATCAAAGCAAAGATTCTCAGATGCCATAGAAGAGATAATCACAAACTGCTATGACAAAATACTTACGTTTGGAAAAAGAGAAGAGACGGTAAGCACACTGGCAACAGGATTGTTGCATTACTTACTTACAAATTCAATGCTGCCAAGTCAGAGAAAAGTAAAGCATCTCGGAATTGACATAGACATAGTAATTCCGGATTTGAAGACACTGAAAAAGGATCCTAAAAAATCATTGATCATATACATTCCAAAAACAAACAACGTCAGGACAATACAGGAGAAAATGGAAGAACTTGAGAAAATACAACCCGAAATACAGAATATTTGGACAGTTCTTTGTGAGGATATGGACATAAAACGCAGATGTTATGTACTTGAAAAGCAGAATAGTTCATTTTCAAAAATTATTTTTGATATTGCGCAGTTTGTCAACATTGCAGGAGATAGTAAATTCAAGATTTTGAGAGTATGATCAAGACAAAATGGATTTCAAATCTAAGTTCTTTTTAAATATTTTATGCAAAGATGAATCACTCAAATCGTCGATAAATGGAATCGAACCCAACACGCGTATGCCGGTAAGGTTTCTCAAATCACGTTTCAAGTCATTTTCTGCATATCCCTCATCAAAGTTATTGATAATTATTCCCTTGATTGGGATCTTGTATTTCTCGCACATTTTACAAGTCATGATTGTATGATTCACAGTTCCAATCTTACTTCTTGTAACAATTACTGCAGGAATTTTCATTTCTTTAATAAGATTAATCACATAGTAATCGTTCAAGATTGGAGTCATGATGCCGCCCATGCCTTCAACAAGTAACATGTCATGTAATTTGGAGATCTTTTTGAAACTGTCAAGAATCAGGTTGATTCTAGGTTTTGTTTTCAAATTCTTCCATGCGGTATAAGGGGATGCCGCAATTGGAAAAAATTGTGGATTCATTAGACTTTCAGGATCAGATGTTTGTGCTGCCCTTGAAAGAATTTCAACATCCTCGGACTTGAAGCCTTTTTTTTGAGCAGTGCCTGCAGCAAAGGGCTTCATCACACCGACGTCAATATTCATTTTACGTATTGCAACGGCCAAACCTGCGGTGACATATGTTTTGCCAACATCCGTATCAGTACCTGTAATGAATAGAGACTTCATGGAATTTCATAACATGGTTTTATTGATTAATTATTCGGTTGGTTATTAAGATCTTTAATCGTACTAATCTAGTTGAAAAGCTCTGTATGGCACCCAAATACACAGATGAAAGAGTGGGATTATTTTGATAAAATCACCGATGCCAAAGGCATGTGGCTTACAGATTCCAAGGGACACAAGATGGTTGATGCAGTGGCATCAATGTGGTGTAATGTTTGGGGTCATTCAAAGCCCGAACTGGTCAGGGCAATTACAAAGCAGAGTAAAAAACTACAACATACATCAATATTCAATCTCACAAATGAGCCTGTAGAAAAGTTAGCTAAGAATCTGGTAAAAATTTCACCTGGAATGCATAAGGTGTTTTTCTCAGACAATGGATCATCGGCCATGGAAATTTCATTTAAGATTGCATTACAGTATTGGCACAACATAGGGGAAAAAAAGAAAACAAAGATCATGACGCTGCAAAATGGATATCATGGAGACACATTTGGAGCCATGGCAGTAGGATATGTACCGGAATTTTTTGGCAAATTCAAAAAACAGTTATTCCCCACAATACAGATTCCAGTGCCAAACCAATATCGGCTTCCAAACGATTACACTCTTTTGGAATATGAAAATCATTGTCTAGACATGATAGAAAAAACTATGTCAAGAGACAACAAAATAGCGGCATTTGTGATGGAAAGTGGCGCACAGGTTGCAGGAGGAGTTATAATTTATCCAAATGGATTTCAAAAAAGAATCAGCAAGATTTGCAAAAAACACAATGTGTTGCTAGTATTAGATGAAATTGCTACAGGGTTTGGCAGACTAGGCTCAATGACAGAATACACAAACCAGCAAAGCAGTCCAGACGTTATTTCGTTTGGAAAAATGCTGACTGGAGGATACCTCACAATGGCTGCAACACTGGTTAATAAAAAAATCTATGATTCGTTTTTAGGAGAATTTAACGATTGGAGACATTTGTTTCATGGCCATACATATACAGGTAATCCACTTGCCGCCTCAGTTGCAAATGAAAGTTTAAGACTATACCAAAAAGAGAGACTGATCAAAAAAATCCAGTACACATCCAAGGTTTTTGAAAAGTACTATGATGAAATTTCTGAAATCGACATAGTGGGAGACATCAGACACAAGGGAATGCTCATGGGCATTGAACTGGTAAAAGACAAAATAAAGAAAACCCCAATTCATCCAAAAAAATCAATTAATAAAATATTTTATGAGATTGGCAAGAAAAACGGAATTTATCTTAGAACCTTGGGCAACATAGTCATGCTTGTGCCTCCATTGGCAATATCCGAAAAGGAGCTAAACACGCTCATTTACAATGCCATGACAACCATAAAAGATGCAAAAAAACACGTGTTGTAGTGTTAACCTGCATCATTCAAATGGTTAACCTTTCCAATAATCTTATTTAACGGAAATTAATGAAAAAATAAGGATGGATTTTGCACTAAAACACATCAAAGAATGCCAAGAAAAGGTATTTTCAGGAATCGGACTGTCAGTGCAGGATGTGGAGAACTTGTTTGACATACCTGATGAAAACCTACAAGATCTGGCAAAGGCTGCAAACGAAATTACGCGAGATTTTAACGGCAATAAGGTGGATGTAGAAGAATTAAACAACATCAAGAAAAATGCTTGTAGTGAGGACTGTTCGTTTTGTGGACAATCAGCATTTTTTGACACGGGAATTGACACGTACCAGTTGCCATCTCCGCAGGAAGTAGTAATAAAAGCTCAAAATGCAAAAAATGATGGGGCAGAATCATACTGTTTGGTTGCAGCATGGAGAGAGCCATCTCAAAGAGACTTTGAAAAAGTATGTGAAATTATTTCTCTGATTAATGAAAAGGTCGGGATTAGTGTAGAATGTAGTCTGGGATTTCTAACACCAAATCAGGCAAAAAGACTAAAAGAACTCAAAGTCAAAAGATATAATCACAACCTAGAGACTGCAAGATCAAAATTTGCAGAAATTTGTACTACCCACACATATGACGACAGGCTAAAAACATTAAGAATTGCACGAGATGCAGGTTTGGAGTTATGTACAGGTGGAATTATCGGTTTAGGAGAGACGAGAAAACAAAGAATAGAATTGACGCTGGAACTGGCTTCAATTTTCCCAGAAGAAGTAACAATCAACATATTGGTTCCAATCCCCGGAACACCACTAGAGCTTCAAACGCCATTACCAAATTCAGAGATAATCAGAATGTTCTCAGTAATTAGATTCTTGTTGCCAGAATCAGTAATCAAAATTTCAGGAGGACGTGAAACAAATCTTGGAGATGATGGTGAGGAATTGCTACAAAGTGGGGCAAACGGGATAATTACTTCAGGATATCTCACGATGAATGGAAATAGTGCTGAAAAAGACATCAAAATGATAAAAAAGATAGGCCTTGAAGCCTAATCTAAAGTTTATAGATGAAGAAATAGAGCAGATTAAAAAAAATAACCTACACAGAAGACTCAGGTTTGGAAAAACCGTAGGAGCACACATTACAATAAATGGAAAAAAATTACTAAATCTGTGTTCGAATGACTATCTTGGAATCCCTCCAACAAAACTAAACATCACGCAAATGCAATCAAGTTCCAGACTAGTTTCTGGAAACGATGAATGTTTTGAAATTCTGGAGGAAAAACTATCAAGACACAAGTCACAGCAGAGCAGTTTAGTTTATCCTACAGGATACATGGCAAATATCGGAACGATATCTACAATTGCAAAAAAAGGAGACATTATTTTAAGCGATAAACTAAATCATGCAAGCATCATAGAGGCATGTAAGATATCAGGAGCCAAAGTAATAGTATACGATCACAACGATGTAGAAGATCTGGAAAAGAAGATACGCCAAAAAGCAAAAAACAAGATTGTGATAACTGAAGGGATTTTTAGCATGGATGGGGATTTTTCACAATTAGACAGAATCACAGAAATCGCACAAAAAGCAAATGCCATAACCATGGTAGACGATGCACATGGAGATTTTGTTGTAGGGCAGGATGGAAAAGGAACTGCCAATCTGTTTAATGTTTCAAAAAAAATTGATGTGTATATTAGCAGTCTAAGCAAAGGGCTAGGATCGTTTGGTGGATATATATCAGCAGAGAAAAATGTGATAGATTATTGTATAAACAAATCAAAATCTTTCATTTACACGTCTGCGCTTCCATTATCGTTGATTGAATACTCGATAAAGAGAATCGATTCAGACAGAGAAAAATACAGAGAAAAACTAGAGAACAACCGAAGACTAGTATCAGAAGGATTGAAAAAAATAGGGTACAATATAGAGTCAAAGAGCCACATAATTCCAATAATAATAGGAGATGAAAAAAACGCACTTGAATTTGGAGATTATATGTTCAAAAATGGAGTATTTGCTCAACCAATTAGATACCCAACTGTGCCAAAGAACCAGGCAAGGTTGAGAATATCCATCACATCATGGCTATCTAAAAACGATATCGAATCAGCATTATCAGTATTTGACAAGGCATCAAGAAAATTCAGAATTTCTTGACATAGAAAATGCGATTAACTATCGGTACGCGTCAAATCCAAAGGGGCCTGCAGGAGAACCCAATACGGCTGCAACGATCACAATGATTGCCAAAGCGACTCCAACTATGATGAATCGTTTGTTCATGTAAAAAATTAACCATGCCCAGATAAAAACGAAATGACGTAAACAAAGACATTTGGAAGAACCCTTTAATTCAAAATCTGCAGATTAGTTTACGTGGCAGACATATCAATCGGAATTGCGGCTCTAGCAGGAGTAGGTTCTTTTGTAGCACCATGTATACTGCCAATGATTCCTGCATTTTTGGCATATATTTCAGGCACTACGCTAAATGACCTCAATCAAAATACAGGTTCAAAAACAATTTCAATCAACAGAACAAACATCATTCTAAACTCGGTATTTTTTGTATTAGGTTTTTCAGTAGTATTTTCATTACTTGGAGTAATCATAAACAGCACACTGTCAAATTATGCAGGAGAATTAACCGAAGTGCTAAACCAAATCGGCGGAATCATAATTGTAGGATTTGGCATATTTTTGCTGTTATCATCTAAAATCAACAAACTAAATGTTGAAAAGAAATTTCTGCCAAAAAGATCCAAAGCAAGCTATCCAATGTCATTTGTGTTTGGATTGGCATTTGCCGCAGCGTGGACTCCTTGTGTTGGGCCAATATTGGGGACAATTCTGACACTTGCTGCAACAACACCTTCGGTTGCATTTAATCTTCTTTTAGCATATTCATTAGGACTTGGAATTCCATTTATCATGATTGGGGTATTTTATTCTAGAGCAAACAAAATAATCAAGGCAATGAGTAAGCATTTGAAATATTACAATCTAATTCTAGGTGGATTTGTGGTGGTTCTTGGAATTTTGGTGTTTACAAATCAACTTGCATATATTGCAAACTTTCCATTACTAAATGAATTGTTGTTTTTAGGATAGAAAATGAAACCAGAGATTAAAACAGCCATAATTTTAGGAATTGCAATAGTAATTGCAATGGGGGGAATTAGCATAATTTTATCTTCATTTGATGTAGAATCGCCTGCAACAAGTGGATTAGAGAGAGATGCAGACAAATCTAGATTCAAAATTGCCCCAGAACTTGTGGGCATTACTCACTATCTCAACACCACGCAGGAGGAACTATCTGAAAGAATCAAGGGCAAAGTAGTGCTGTATGACATATGGACGTATAGCTGCATAAACTGTGTTAGAACGTTACCATACATTACTGCATGGAATGAGAAATATTCTGATGAAGGGCTGTTGATCATCGGAATACATTCGCCAGAATTTGAGTTTGAAAAAGATCCAAACAATGTCAGGATGGCAATTGACAAACATGGGATCAAGTATCCCGTAGTAATGGACAATGAAATGAAAACATGGAAAGCATTTGACAACAGATACTGGCCAAGAAAATACATTGCAGATCACGAAGGATACATAAGATACGATCACATCGGAGAAGGGGCATATCAAGAAACGGAAAAAGTAATTCAAGATCTTTTAAAGGAGAGAGCACATGATTTAGAATTACAAATCGCATCTACGGACACATTTGTGGATATTGCCGAGTTTGAGCATACAGTTTTTAGAACGCCCGAATTATATTTCGGATACAAATTTGCTCAGGGAAGAAATCAACTGGGCAGTGTTGAAGGATTTAAAGAAAACCAAACAGTATCATATTCAGAGCCAGAAAAAATTGAATTACACAAGTTTTATCTCGTGGGAGATTGGAAGAATCTCGAAGACAGTATGGAACTAGCATCAGACAAAGGTTCCATAAAACTACAGTTTAATGCAAAAGAGGTAAACATTGTCACTGCCAACCATGCAGACTTGGAAATTCTCATGGATGGAAAACCCATCTCATCAAAATATGCCGGAAATGACATATCCTCAGAAAACAAAATTACAGTAACAGACCCAGGACTATACAACATTGTAAAGAGCAATGAAGCATCAGTGCACACCCTAGACATCACAGTAAATAATCCAGGCTTTCAGATGTTCACATTCACATTCGGATAGTGTAACCTCACCCTCCTGTAACTGGAGTTACAGTCAGTTTGGTGACAGGTTTGTTTAAAACAAAATTTTAGACCAATATTGAGGAAATTAAGATTTGATTAGTAACTCGTGGAACAAAACTGAAGGGGAAAGCATCTCTCAAAGAGTAATGGGACGAGTAAAACCAGATGTTCCTCTAAAAAACAAAATTGAATTTGCTCAGAGAAAATTACAATTTCAAATCTCAAAATTAGAAACAATTACAGAAAAGTTACAGAAAAAACATGACGGTATGTTTGAAAAAGTGGTAAACGCACAAAAAGCCAGAAACATGGCTTATGCCCAAGCATATGCAGCAGAACTTGTCCAAGTAAGAAAAATGAAGGACATGGTAAAGGGGGCAAAATTATCCATGGAACAAATTCAGTTAAGACTCAATACAGTATCTGAACTCGGAGATGTGGTAGTCACGCTAAGTCCATGTATGTCGATCATAAAGGGATTAAGTCCGGCTCTTAGTGGATTAATGCCAGAAGCTAATGCCTCAATGCAAGACTTGTCACAAATATTGGGAGATGTAATGTCAGGCTCCTCAATTGAAGGCGCAGACATGCTAAACATTGGAAACCATCAAAGTGCAGACTCGCTAGCAATACTAGAAGAAGCACATTCAGTTATTGCAGGGCAAACAAAACAATCAATTCCAGACATTCCAGACAGCCTAAAGCAAGAGATCGTTCAGAAGAATACAGATATTTTCATCTAATAAAACCTATTTAGATTTCTTTTTGCTTTTTTGAATAAGAATTTTTTTAATTCTAGATATGGTAGGATAGCTATATCCCCTTCTACGATAATTAGCAATCATCATCTTCCAATTTTTTAACCGCCATTGGGCCTGTTCAGTAGTTACAGAGTGAACTTCTTTTTGAATAATGCTTTTTCTTCCAACCTTCAAAGTACCTGCATCTTTAGCAGACCAGCGATTTTTTGCAAACTTTAGACCTGTGAGTATTTCATCAATAGGCATTTCTTTGAAGTATTCTCTTAATTTTTTGAGTTCAATGTCCGAGGGAATTGCAGAAATTGGCAATTCAATTACGGGTTTTTGCATGATAACAATGAATGCTAATGGCTTAAGAGATTCTTGCTAAATGAGATTTTACTAAATGAGATAATTACTAAACAATTTTAGGATATCTAACAGTTAATTCCAACTACAGTGTTTTTGCAGATTGTATTGTACATACCAAATCCCAGAATGATTGCGGCAAATAAAGCCAATGGGATTAAAATGAAGATTTTGGTTTTCAAACCCATAACAAAAATTCATCCACATTCATATAAAATTGTGATTATTTCATTCCACTTTTATAACAAATGTACCTCTTGTATTGGGATTTTGAAGAATGGAAATCATATCACGTGGTAAAAGATCTGAGGCCTTGTCACATTTTACTGCCAAGGTTCTTGGACAAACAAAATCACTTTTCCTAATCACAATATCGTCAGTGTGTGTCAGTAGAAGATTTTCATTTCCACGTCCAGTTACATGAAATTCATGATCTTCAACTTTTATAACAAAGGATACCTTAGAATTAGAATCCTTTAGTTTTTGTTTTAATTCAGGTGGTAAATCTGCACAGCCATGAGTTGCATTCACTCCAATTATACAGTCACCTTGGGGAGTAAGATGGCGCTCTTTTGTAATTTCAATTGTTTTTTGATGATTTGAGCGAATATGTTCATGTCCTGAAAATGTGATTTCAAATATCATATCAAGAAATCACAAGAGATACAAATTAAGCTTGGCAATATTTGAAAAATGGTCATTACATTAATTGTATGGCATTTCCATATCTTTAGATATTTCTTTGATCTCTTTTTGTGTAAAAATCCCAATATAGAAATATCTTGTTTTTAAGAGGTTCCATAGCATAATTGCAGACAAGATTCATTTGGTGAAATTATACACAACAGAATAGGGTTTAACATTCGATTTTACGATGGTAAAAAACCATGGCATAGATCGTCTGAGAAATGAATTCCAAGATCATGGTGCCTTGCAAATCGGTAAATAATTCAGGCTCGAGTAGTTCATGAGGTTTAAAATTTTTGTCAACTAAAGTACGGTTTAAATTGTACATTCAAAGCAATTTAATCAAATGCTTCCTGCACAACAAGGTTACGATAGAGCAATCACTGTTTTTTCTCCAGATGGTAGACTATACCAAGTAGAATATGCCATTGAGACGGTACGCAGAGGCACCATCGCAATAGGAGTAAAATGTAAAGAGGGGATAGTTATTGCAGTTGAGGAAAAACCAAGAAAATTACAAATTTCAGACACGGCACAGAAAATATTCCAAGTAGATGACCATGTAGGAATCGCAGCGGCTGGATATATCCCCGATGCAAGAAGCCAGGTAGATAATGCACGATTCTTTTCACAGAGTAACAAAATGATTTATGATGAAGCAGTGGAAGTTGAAACAATTGCAAAACATTTAGCAGATCAATGTCAACAATTTACACAATATGCAGGAGTGAGACCCTTTGGAGTAGCATTGATTCTTGGTGGGGTAACTAAAGGGAAACCACATCTATTCTTAACAGATCCTAGCGGCACATACATTTCATACGATGCAATTGCGATTGGTTCAGGTTCTGAACAAGTAACAGATTTCTTAGAAAAAACATACACTGAAAATCTTTCACTGGATGAAGCATCAACATTAGCATCGGCAGGAATTTACTTGTCAAGCGAGGATAAGGAAGGTACAAGCCACATCAGAATGGCACAAATTAAATCAAACACAGGATTGTTTGAGTTAGTACCAGAGGACAAAATTATAAGTTATGCAAAATCTGCCAAAGAAAAATATCCGCATAGTAAAAACTAGAGCAATCCATCTGCGTGATTAATTACATTGAAAATATCTGTTGCAATTCCAGAATCGTCCTTATCTGATGAATCACTAAAAATGGATAAAACAAGAAAAATATCTGTACTTGCTAGAGCATGCGCAATTTTCAAAGTAGATACGATTTATGTTTATCAAGAAGGTAATAACAAAGAAGACGGAAATTTGATGGTTACTATTCTGAAATACTTGGAGACTCCACAGTTTCTAAGAAAGAGACTGTTTCCAAAAATGAATGAGTTGAAATTTGCAGGAGTTTTACAACCATTGAAAATCCCAAGCCACATTACACCTGCAAATCCAAAAAAGATCAATCAAGGAGATATTCGAGAAGGGATAATAGTCAGCATCAAGGGAAAGCGGTATGTCGATGTCGGAATAAATGAACTTGTTGCATATTTTGGAAAAGAAAGTGTTGGAAAAAGAGTCACGGTTCAATTCAAAACTGGCTATCCAGATTTTTCTGTAAAAGAGATACAAAGAAGTGAGGTTCCAGGGTATTGGGGGTACTCGGTAAGAGAAAGGTCAAGTCTTTTTTCACTAATCTCAGAGTGGAAGGGAAATACTATAATCACTTCAAGAAAGGGAAAGACTGCAACAAAAGAGCAACTGGCAAAATATCTCAGCCCAGACGCAAATATTTTGGTAGTTTTTGGGTCACCGGAAAAAGGAGTTCATGAGATCTTGGGTGGTAAAATGAAAAACGTTCAAAATGCAAGAGCGCTCAATTTTTTCCCCAATCAAGCAACAGAAACAGTTCGTCTTGAAGAGGCGTTACTTGGGACATTAGCAATAATTAATGCATATAGTATCTAAAAGAGGTGTAAAATGCCAGAAAAGAAGAACTTTTTGATATTTGCAATAGGATTAGGTGCGGCAGGCATCATAATTGGTTCAATCACAATCTGGATCATGGTGTCGGATTTAATGCAACCATAACTAAGATGTCGTTAACCTGACTAAATTTTAAGGTTAACAACACCTCACATGATTTATTAGACGGTTGTCGACGATTTCGTTTTATCCATGGGCCATAGAAAGAACAGTCAACCACGCAGAGGAAGCATGGCATACTATCCACGTATACGTGCAAAGAGCATGGAAGCAAGAATTAGATCATGGCCAAAACTAGATTCAGAAGAACCAAAGATTCTTGCACATTGTGGTTTCAAAGCAGGATGTGTTCAAATTGTCACCATAGATGATCGTGACAAAACACCAAACGCAGGTAAACAACTAGTCAGTCTTGGAACCGTTTTAGTAACCCCACCAGTGTTGATTTTAGGAATTAGAGGGTACTCAAAAGATCATAACGGATTGCATGCAGAGTTTGATGTTTATGCAGATGAACTTCCAAAAAATATTGCTAAAGAAATATCATTAAAGAATAAAGAGGGGGCATTAGAAGAAGCAGAAAAAAAACTAGGACGTATTAGAGAAATTTTTGCAATAGTCGCAGTATCCCCAAGTGCAGCAGGCTTGGAACAAAAAAAGCCATACATCTTTGAAGCATCAGTGAGTGGAGGAGACATCAAAAAACAATTTGCACATGTCAAAGAATTACTTGGTAAAGAAATTAAAATTGATCAGATTTTTGAGACAGGTGCAAGTGTTGATGTTGCTGCAATTACGAAAGGTAAAGGGTGGCAAGGAGTAGTTCAAAGGATGGGCGCAAAAAGAAAACAACACAAATCAAGAAAGACAGTTAGAGAATTAGGTTCACTCGGACCAATTTCACCATCAAATGTCATGTATACAGTTCCAAGAGCAGGGCAGATGGGGTTTCATCAGAGAGTTGAATACGATAAGAGAATCATGATAATGGGAAACACCGAAGAAAATAAGCTAAAAATCAATCCAGAAGGTGGCTACAAACACTTTGGATTGGTCAAGGGAGATTTCATTATTTTGAAGGGCTCAGTACCTGGAACATACAGAAGATTGATCAAACTTAGAAGTCAAATTAGAAACGTACCATCTAAAGTAACAAAGCCAAATATTTTGGAGGTTGTCATATAATGAAGACAACATCATATTCAATTAACGGTACAAAAGAAGGGGAAGTGGAATTACCATTGGTATTTTCTACCCCGTTCAGAGCAGAACTAATTCACAAAGCATTTACAAATCTCAATTCACATAAATTCCAACCTCAGGGGAGACATCCAACAGCAGGCATGGATGTAGTAGCAAGATCAAATGATCCGCCTACAGGTCAACATCAATCCCGTGTAGCCAAAATGAAAGGTGGTGGTGGTGGAAGACAAGGACAAGCTGGTGGTGTTGCATCAGTAAGGGGCGGAAGACAGGCACACCCTCCAATTGTAGACAAAGTAATATTCAAAAAACTAAACAAAAAAGAGAACAGATTGGCACTATGCTCAGCAATTGCAGCGACAGCATCAAAGAAATTGGTAGAGTCAAGAGGGCACAAGGTAGAAGGAATAGAATCATTTCCAATAGTTGTTTCAAACGATGTTGAATCAATCTCAAAAGCTACAGAAATTTCCAAAGTATTAGATTCACTCAAACTAATGAATGATGTAAACAGATTATTATCAAGAAAACCAAGAACTGGAAAAGCATCATTAAGAGGAAGAAGTAAAAAAGTCGGAAAAAGCGTCTTGTTCGTAACTAAGGATTCTACCAACATAGGTAAAGCATGCGGAGCATTTCCAGGAGTCGAAGCTAGGGCGGTAAAAGATCTTAGTGTGCTAGATTTGGCACCAGGCTCCGACCCAATCAGGCTAACAGTCTACTCCAAAGCTGCAATTGAAGAAATTGCAAAACTAAAATCAACACATCTTGAATTAATGGTGAAAGTGAAATGAACGTAGATCAAGCAACAAAGATCATTTTGAAGCCATACATCACAGAAAAAACATTTGCCATGGTTGAAAATGAGAGTAAAATTTGTTTTATCGTAGACAGATCAGCAAGTAAGCCACAAATTGCCGAAGCTGTAAATGCACTATACAATCAGAAAGTAAAACACGTCAACACTGCAAGAACGATTTATGGAAAGAAAGCATTTGTGCAATTCGAATCAACTGAAAAAGCCAGAGACTTGGCCACAAAGATAGGAATGCTATAATATGGACCACAAAATCTCAACAATACTAACAGAGGAAATGCAAAATGGTTAAAGAGTTTTCATATAGAGGAATCCCCCAACAAGAGTTGGAAAACATGTCTTTAGAAAAATTATTCCAATTATTTAATTCAAGACAGAGACGTTCATTGACTAGAGGAATCACAGATGACAAAAGAAAGTTAATCGAAGAGATCAAGGCCGCAAAAGCAGGCAAATTAAAGAATCCAATCAAAACACATTGCAGAGATTTAATCGTTTTACCATACATGGTAGGAGTTCCAGTAAATGTTTTCTCAGGTAAGGAATTTGTTCCGGTACACATCAAGACAGAGATGGTAGGGCATTACCTAGGAGAATATGTAATAACAAACAAGAGAGTTTCTCACGGTGCACCAGGTGTTGGAGCATCAAGATCCAGTCTCTACGTACCACTAAAGTGATCAATATGGGAAGATTCGGCTACGCATTCCAAAATTATGATGCAACAAAGCATGTTCGTTCTTCATTAAGGGAAAAAGACATCTCTCACAAGCATGCGCGTGAAGTAGCTGTTGCAATAAAAGGACTTTCGATTGAGAAAGCAAGAGACTACCTTCAAGCTGTAGTGACCAAAGACAGAGCCATTGCGTTTAGAAGATTCAACAATCAGGTAGGACACAGATCTGATCCAGGCATGATGTCTGGGCGCTATCCACAAAAAACTGCTAAAGAGTTTATCAAAGTACTAGACAATTTAGAGTCAAATGCAGAATACAAAGGAATGGATTTGGATAGACTGAAAATAGTAAACGCAACAGTTCACAAAGGCGTAATTGTGAAAAGATTCATCCCAAGAGGAATGGGCAGAGCTACACCAAAAAATAATGTTCTTACACACGTAGAATTGGTGGCGCAGGAGATATAACATGTCAGCAGTGAAAAACGTAATCAAAGACAATTACAACATGATGTTGTTAAAAGATTATCTAAGAATTGCAATCAAAGAAGCAGGATTCTCACATGCCGAAATTTCAAAGACACCAACTGGAACTAGGGTTGCATTACATGTTACAAGACCCGGCATCGTCATAGGAAGAAAAGGCTCAGGCATTAGGGAGTTAACAGAAAAACTTGCAAGTGATTTTGGATTAAAGAATCCACAAATATCAGTTGTTGAAATCGATAAACCAGAACTATCCCCAAGTGTCATGTGTAACAGAATGGCATCACATATTGAGCGTGGAACCGCATTTAGGAGAGCGACAATGTGGACACTAAAGCAGATTATGGACAATGGCGCCATGGGAGTCCAGATTACAATTTCAGGTAAACTACGAGGCGATCGTTCAGCATTTGAAAAGCACACGGCAGGGATATTGCCAAGAGCAGGACACCATGCAGAGATGATTGTAGATGAAGATATTGCGCATGTAAAAACTCCAATGGGGTTGATTGGAATTAGAATCAGGATTGCAAGAAAAGAGAAACTCATTCCAGAATTTGAATTAAAGAAAGAAAAACCAAAGAAGCCACTGCAAATCAAAGACAAAGATACTGGAAAGATGAGAGATGAAACAGAGGCTGAAAGAAAAGCAAGAACAGAGTCAGAACAGATTGCACTAGAAGAAGAAGAAATGAAAAAACTGAACATAGATGACGAGGAGATAATACTGAAATGACCCGATTAAGCATGAAAACAATTAGGGAGTTAAATGAAAAGGATCTCAAGAGTAAAATTCAAGAATCACGCAGTGAGCTTGCAAAGCTAAGAGTAGATGCGTCAAAAGGCACATTGCGAAAAGAAAGCGGAAAGCTAAAACCACTCAGGCACGACATTGCAAGAATGCTTACAAGACTAAACGAGATGAAGAAAAAATGATCACAAGAGACAACATCACAATGCACGAACTAATTGGAATGAACACGGAAATTTCAAGCTCGTCAAACCCACAGGTAATAGGGTTAAATGGGAAGATTGTTGATGAAACAAAATCCATGATAACATTAAGTACTGCAAAAGGGATGAAATCAATTCCAAAGTCAAACAACGAATGGAAGTTTACTGTGGAAGGTAAAGAAATAATTGTAAATGGTTCAAGAATCGCAAAAAGATCATCAGATAGATTGGGAGCAAGAGCATGACTAGAGACATAGGATTGAAGGTAAAGACACCAGAAAGAGAATGCACAGACAAGCATTGTCCGTTCCATGGAAGTCTCTCAGTAAGAGGCAGACTGTTTGACGGAAAGGTCACAAGCGATAAATCAAGACAGACGATCACATTACAAAAAGAATCACCCATGTATTTTAGCAAATTCAAAAGGTATGCAAGAAGTAAAAACACAATCCATGCACATGTGCCTGAATGCATAGACGTGGAGTCAGGCGATCATGTGTTAACTGCTGAATGCAGACCAATTTCAAAATCAGTCTCATACGTAGTGGTGGAGGTCAAAGAATAATGGCAAAGCAAGCAGGTAAAGGAGTATCAGAATTCCGCCCATATGTCACCAGAGCAATTCCAGTCGGGGCAAACATTGTTTGTGCAGATAACACAGGTGCAAAAATACTAGAAATAATCATGGTTCCAAAACACAAAACCAGAGTATCCAGAATGCCAGCAGCATCAGTTGGAGACTTTTGCAATGTTGTTGTAAAGAAAGGACCAGCAGAATTAAGAAAACAGATTTTTGGCGCAGTAATTATCAGACAAAAATATCCAGTTAGAAGATTAAATGGTGTCAGAGTCACATTTGAAGACAACGCAGCAGTTTTGATTACTCCTGAGGGAGAGGTCAAAGGAACCGACATCAAAGGACCAGTAGCAGCTGAAGCTTCAGAAAAATGGCCAAGAGTAGCTAACCTGGCATCAATGGTGGTATAAAATGAAACCAACAAAGATGAGAAACAATTTGATTTATCGTGCAACATTTCATACACGAAGTAAGCAGTTATCAAGTGCACTATCTGACGAATTGAGAAAAAAATACTCTAGAAAAAGCATAAGAGTTGTAGAAGGAGATAGTGTCAAGATTGTAAGGGGAGAATTCAAAGGGGTTGATGGAAAAATAGCACAAGTTTCAACTGAGAAGAACAGCGTAGCAATAGAAGGGATAAAGAAAGAAAAAACCAAAGGCGACAAATTTGATGTCCTAATACACACGTCAAACCTACTGGTAACAGGTCTAAACACAGAAGACAAGTGGAGAATTTCAAAGCTGGAAGGAAAGAGGCCGGCAAAACAACAGAAAGATACAAAGAAAGAAGAACCAACTAAAGAAACAAAAGTAACAAAGAATGAAAAAAAGGGAGAAGATAACTAATGGTAAGCATATCAGGAAGTAAAAAACTCAAAAGACAAATGGCCCCACAGTTCTGGGGAATTTCCAGAAAGGACAAGCGATTTGTCATCACAGTAAGACCAGGACCACATAAAAAAGCCGAATCAGTTCCAACAGCAGTATTTCTAAGAGACATGCTAAAAATTGTAACCAGTCTCAGAGAGGCCAAAGCTGCAATCTACTCAGGAAAAGTAAAGATAGATGGGGTTGTAAGAAAATCACTTCATCATGCAATCGGGCTGATGGATGTTGTTGAGCTTGAAAACGTACCAGACGTATACAGACTTGTGCCAATTGAAGGAAAGCTGTTAAAACCGCTTAAAATCAATCAAGCAGAAAAAACCAAAAAACTAGTCAGAGTTACAAGTAAATCAACAATAAGCAAGGGAAGAATGCAAATTGGATTCCATGACGGCCGTTCAATAATATCAGACACACAAGTAAGTGTGGGTGATACATGTCTAATACAGATTCCAGATCAAAAAATTCTCGAAGTGATAAAACTACAGGCAGGCTGCAAGGCACTGGTAACCAGAGGCATTAATGCAGGACAAGTAGGTAAGGTAGAATCAATCGAGGAGGGAACTTTCATTCTTCCAAAAAGAGCAGTACTGGCCCTAGGGGACAGAAAAATCGAGATTCCAGAAGACATCATCATGGCAATTGGAAAAGAGGAGCCACTAATTCAGATAAAGTGATCATATGTCGCAAGTAACAGAATCCCCAATGAAAAAAATCTCATTAGAGAAAGTTGTTCTCAATATGGGAGTAGGACGTTCAGGAGATGCAATTGAAATTGCAAAGAGAGCACTAGACCACATCTCGGGCAAAAAATCATGTCCACGAGATGCCAAAGAAACTCAGAGAGATTGGGGCGTAAGAAAGGGAGAGCCAATAGGAGTATCAGTCACAGTAAGAGGAAAAGAAGCAAAGGAACTGCTAAAGAGATTGTTTGAATCAAAAGGAAACCAGATTAGAGGCAAGGCATTTGACAGTTTTGGGAACTATTCTTTTGGGATTAAGGAACACATAGACATCCCAGGAGTAAAATATGATCCACAAATAGGAATTCTGGGTCTTGGGATTTCAGTAACATTGACCAGACCAGGTTACAACATTAGAAAAAGAAGTAAACACAAAGCAAGTGTCGGAAAAAAGCACATAATTACAAATCAGGAAGCAAAGGATTATCTAACAAAGGAATTTGGAGTGACAGTAGTATAATGGCAAAAGATAGATCATACGAATTCACAGGAAGAAAGAAACATGACTTCGGGAGAGGTTCAAGATGGTGTAAGAGATGCGGAGATTATACAGCAGTTATCCAAAAATATGATTTAATGATATGCAGAAGATGTTTTAGAGAAGTAGCAACATCATTAGGATTTAGGAAAAATCGGTGAAGAAGATGCCAGCAACAAATGTTTTAGCAAATCTATTCAACACACTATACAACAACGAAGCTAGAAGAAAGGGCGAATGCATCATCCTGCCAACATCAAAACTAGGAATTGAAGTGTTAAAGACGCTGCAAAAAGACGGATACATTGGGGAGTTTGAGCACATCGACGACAAGAGAGGCGGCAAATTCAAAATAAGATTATTGGCAAAGATTACAAAATGTGGGGCAATTTCACCACGATTCAAAGTAAAAAATGATCAATACACTAATTGGGAGCAGCAATTTTTGCCAGCATACAACAGAGGCATGCTGTTAGTTACAACAAACCAAGGAGTAATGTCTCACCATGAGGCTGTAAACAAAGGATTGGGAGGATTTTTGATAGGATATGTCTACTGAGCAACTCGAAAAATTTGAAGAGATAATTGACATCCCAAAAGGAGTCACAGTCACCAGAAAGACACACATGTTACAATTCCAGGGACCGTTGGGAAAAACTCACAAGAGTTTTAGAAACATCCCAGTTGAAATCGAAATCAAAGAGGGGGCAATACGCTTAACAGTCAAAGGCAGGAGAAAAAGAGATTATTCAATTTTACATGCTGCACGATCAGTCATCAGAAACATTTGTGAAGGGCTAATCACAGGATATACAATCAAAATGAAAGTTGTTTTTGCACATTTTCCAATTACAGTAAAAATTGATGGTAAGAAGATACTAATCGAGAACTTTCAAGGGGAAAGATCAGCAAGGGTTACAAAAATTGTTGGAAATACAAAGGTAATTCCAAAAGGCGAAGACGTAATACTTACTGGTGAAGTCTGGACAGACATAACACAGACTGCGGCAAATATCGAGCTAAACACCAAAGTAAAGGACAAGGATCACAGGGTCTTTTTAGATGGCATCTATGCATATGAAAAGAAAAAGGGCATCGACAAATAGAATTCAATTTTGAGAAATTTTACTGATGACGCTGGATCCAGAATTTACAAAACAAACAACAGATCTCATAATACAGACATTGGATCTATACAAATCAGCAGGAGCTTCACCAAGAGTCGGACAGTTGTGGAATTGTCAAAACGTGGGAGATTTTTTGTGCGGTTTTTTTGTTGGAGAGATGGTGGGTTCTGCGCTTAGTGCATTTCAAGTGGTCCACCAAAGAGAGCCAACATCTGAAGAACACTTGGAAATCATAGAGTTGGTGGAGAGTCATGCCAACGAGATCAAAGAGTTCTTTGTAAGATTCAACTGAATCACCACATTTCCAGTCCAAAATAGATAGTCGCAAGGATTAAATCACTTTCACCTAGGATCAATTTTGTTGCCGCCCTAGCTCAGCGTGGTAGAGCATCCGACTGTTAATCGGACGGTCGTCAGTTCAAGTCTGATGGGCGGCGCCTTTTATTTCTAATTTCGAGTTTTGAAACAATGGTTTTTCATCAGGTGATTAACATAGCAAAAATAACAACATTTCTAAATTCGAATTTAGAAATATTGATCGGTTGCAACAATTTAGTATACTCTATTAGACTAGATAGATCTAATAGATGATCGCAGATATCCAATAATGCAGGAAGGTTACATTGGTCAGAACTAGAAGGGCCAACAGATATTGCGTCGATTGCGGTGCAAGATTGGTGTATTATCCAAGACTATCAAACCCAAAAGCACCTAATGAACACAGAGTACTAGTGTATGCATGCCCAGACTGTACGAACGATTTTGAAAAACCAAAGATGTTTTCCATAAGACGCAACCAAGTCGATGATCCGTTAGAAACAGTGGAAATAGAGATAACCCAACTACAGAAAAAGATTTCCGAAAAATAAGGAATTTATTGATTAATTAGAACCGATATACTGTGTATCCTGAAAAGACCAGAAGCAATACATGGTATCTGTTACCCATATTTTTAGGGCTCATTGGGGGAGTTATTGCTTATTTTGTATTACGAAATGATGATCCAAAAAAGGCCAAAAACTGCCTTTATCTGGGAATTATTTTAGCGATTATTGGCATATTCTTTAACATCTTGATTGCCACACAGATTCCTGAAATCGAAGAAGGGTTTAATGTACACATTTAATCACACGTAAATCCCAAATGTAAGGCAGGTAGAATTGAAAGATATGTCTAAATTCGAATTTAGAAACATATGAAATAAGCATGTAAAAACAACAAGAGATTTAGAATCATATACCAGTACAAAAGACAGCCCGGTATGAGCAGTTCCAAAATGAGAGACAACATAGAAAGATGGTTAATCCATGAGAGTCTTTCATTTGATGAAGCCAACAATCCTGAGAATAATTTCCACATAATTGCCAAACATGCAGGACAGTTTGGAATCCCAATAGAGGTATTTGAGCCAAAGGCACAGCCAGGAGTACTAGCAATTGGAGCCAAAATAGCGATGAAAAACAACCAGATTGCCAGATATAAGGAGTTTAACGAGTATGAGAAAGAGAAATTTGAGAAAAAAGTGTCTGATTATTGTTACTCGATACAGGCAGTCAATAAGATGATCACAGAGGATGGAAAGCAAAAGATAGGGGTTTACATAGTGTTAGACGAAAAAACAGATGTCAACCAGCAGACATTTTTTGAGGCAATTAAAAAAGTCTCAGAGATGCATGAAAAAACATCACGGTTTTTAATGAAAACGTTCTAAATAGAAAATTCACAGCAACGATGAGCCTCACAACCGTGACGCATCAAAAGACATGCAATTACATATCAAGACAGCCAACATCTTTGCAGTAGGACTGGAGTCTTGACGAGTGTTTAGAAGCAAAAAGGGGCAAGACCAGATCCACAATGAAGAGAGTTTCTTTAGGGTCAACATTTTTCCAAATACTCCATCTAGCATAACATGCAATTAGATAAAAAACAATAGAACTCAAAATCCAAACATCGGCACATTAGATTTTTGATCAGCAATTTGCAGTTCCAAGAGGCCAAGTTTGCAGGCTTTTGTATGAATCAAAGAAACAAGACCACGGGTTTGCCAAATATTGATTGTTTTGTAAATTTATGCCTAGGCGTTAAACCCCCCTTGAAATCTAGTCGATTTAGGCACAATGCCATTTTTTCAAAATCAGGCATTTACCGGGGGGGTTTAGCACTCGTGCCTGTATGCGAAATGCAATCATCAAACCACCAAGATGTCCCCATAAAACATGGGTCAAGTTTTAAAGTCATGCGTAAAAGCTAAACCCCCAAATTTTCAATAAAAATAAGACTCGATCATGCAAAAATGGACAAAATAAGTCCACTAAATAGAGAGGGCAAACAGCAAAGGAACTGCTATAATTCCAAAAATTACAGCAATCTTGAGGTAATCTTTCTTGTCCAAAGGCTTGAATTTTCCCATAATTATCCTGCTGTTTTGACACATTTTTAATTTAATTGATAAAATGCACGGAAAAGTCCAAAAAGGAACCCAAAAAACGCCTCAAATTCCACCCATTTTATGTCATAAAGGTGGGTAATAGAATCAAGATTCAGGCCAGTTCCCTCTCAAGTGTGTGTTTTACACACGGCCTGAAGCTTACTTTTTTCTAAATATTACAACTATATACCAAATTTTCAGAGGAATGGTACCATGGCAAGCTTGGGGATATTCATCGTGATAGGTGCAATCATAGCATCTATGGGCATTGCAATGTACACATACACACAATACCAAACAAACTACATTACTGCAAATGCAGGAGAGCCAATAGTTATCGGTCCTGTAGAATACACCATATTTTTTGAAGGAACCCATGATGGAGACGAAGATACAATGCCTGAAAACACGTTTGTAAAAATAAGAATTAATGCAAAAAATATCAGCAATGAAGAAACAAGAATGTCAGGAGGGCAGTTTTATCTCATTGATGAAAAACAGAAAAAACACCAGCCAGTATACGGGGCGTTTTCCTCAGAAGATCTACTGGAGGACTGGTTGGAACCTGGCAAGCCAGTAAGCTGGACAACACAATTTGATGTACCATATGATGATCAAAAAGAGTTTAGCATAACAATCAAGCCAACAAAACAACAAAATACGGTGGATGTTGGCAACATCTGTATCAAAAACTGCTGATCGCAAAAATTGAAAAACTGAAAAATGGTCAAATTTTTCAATCATCAATGTAATAATGTGTGACTTTTACCATATAACATCTATAACTCATCCTCTTTAGGCATGGCAACTTCAAAAGCCAAAAGGTCAGAAGCAGCTAAAAAAGCAGCAAGAACTCGAAAGAGAAATGCAGCTAAAAAAGCAGCAGAAGCCGCAAAGGCAGCAGCCGCTCGAAAGAGAAGCGCAGCAGCAAGAAAAGCAGCTGCAACTCGCAAGAGCGCTGCAAGAAAAGCAGCTCCAAAGAGAAAGGCAGCTAAACGCAGAGCCGCTCCAAAGAGGAAATCAGCTGCAAGAAAAGCAGCTCCAAAGAGAAAGGCAGCTAAACGACGACGTTAAGCTGCCTTTACTAACTTTTTTACAAGAACATGCTAGAATAATGATGTTTCTAAATTCGAATTTAGAAACATTTAGAATTTCTACTCGTCAGTCATTTTCAATTCAGGCAAAACAAAAACACGTTCAGGTTTTATTTTCAGGATGATTCGCTTCTCATCATTTCTTTTGAAAGGATAGTGTTCACGTCCCATGTATTGTCGAGTCAGCTTGTCAGCATGCTTGTAATCATAATCAGGAATCAATTCTGTCACGGTACCCCGTATGGTTGTCATATCAAGAGGATTGTCTGCAGATACAACGGATACTGCAACACGAGGATCACGCAAAACATTTTTGTGTTTAATTCTTCCTTCAGCAGTGTTTACCAAGATGTGTCCGTCTTCAAGATTTGCCCACACAGGCGAGAGCTGGGGTGAGCCGTCCTTCATCAAGGTTGCAACAAAAACAAGATTTTTTTGCTGAAACAGTCTTTCTGCTTTTTTCTCCATTACTGCTCATTTCTCCAAATTGTTTCTAGTTTTTCGATCTTAGTTATGATCTCCAGCGCACGTTGTGGATCTCGTTCTTGCATGGCAATTGAAAAATCATAGCCAAGATGAATTGCCTCAGGAGCGAGGTCCTTTATAGAGATCAGATCACGGCCTTCAAGCCTAATTCTTTCGCCAATTGCGCACATTTTCCAATTATCTGACAAGTCTTGATGGGATGCATTGAGATCCTCATGTACACGCTGACGCCAATGAGTCAGCCTCATCTCCCCAAGAAGATGCTCTGTTTTCTGGCTGTAAAACACACGGACCATATTAGAAATACATCAACAGGATACTTAGGGTTTTCTTGCTCATTTTTTGCCAGAATTTTCAAAGACACTTGTCATGGCACGGTTCATGATCTCCATGACCAGGTACTGAGAATAGTCCTCAGAATTTTCGCCTTTGACTTTTTTTGATTTTGTGGTTTTTGGCGCAAGGCTTTTTAGAATTTTTTCAATTTTTACAGAGGTGTTATCGATGACTTTGGAGTACTTTAGATCAAAATCTTTGGGTGCCGCATATCCAAGTAATTTTGTAGTGGTGCTGTAGTATTTGGTAATGGCACCTCGAGACTCTTCGATTTTGGCAATCTCAATTAATCCGGTCTCTTTTAAGATGTCAAGATGGTGTCTGACAGTAGTGAGGGCTTTTTTGTATCCAGTCTTTTTCAGTTCATTTGAAATCTGGTCTGCAGACAATGCTCGTTTGTAAAGAATCTCAATAATTTTTACCCGTGCAGGATCTTCAATTGCACGTGCATGCTCTATACTTGTAGTGACTATACGGTTTACTTTGATTTGTTTTTCTAGCAGTGTTGACATGCCTGATTGTCTATTTTTTGATCTAAAAGATCCTAGTATCATATTTTTTTGTCTAATCGCATCAATTTTTTTTTGTTGCCACTAATATCAGACCAATACAAAAAACATACAACCGATAGTACTTTAGTTGTAGCGCTAGCAATGTTTTTGGTAGCATAATGAGAATCATAAAAGCACTACAATGATTATGATATCGGTACGACATATTATGAAAAGGTAACAAAAAAAGAAATCCAGGGCAACATGCCACCCATATGACGGCAGTGGGGTGGATCAGGGGGTATTTTGCGACAGGGTCAAAAACAAAATTCGAGTTGAACACAAGATGCCAGTCTGCATCTAGTCACAAAGATGAATTGACAAAGATTGGATTGATAACAACACTATCAGATAGATGAGCCGGTGAGTTTTTGATACGCCGTAATGTACCGAAGAGTCATCTTTTGGATTATCTCAGAGGGGATTGTAGGTGCAATTGGTTCATTGCCTGCATCTCGTGCATCATCAAATTGTTTTTGATAGCCGTGTTCGGTCAGCCAATCGCGCAGTATTTGCTTGTCATAAGCCTCCTGGGTTTTTCCAACAGCATAAGTGTCCTTTGGCCACAACCGGTACTCATCAGGTCCAATAGAATCACCAAGGGTGATCTTGCCATCTAGCATTCCAAACTCTAGTTTCAAATCAGCCAGTATGAAACCTGCATCATCGGCAATCTCGGACATTTTTTTGTAAATATCTACAGATGTTTTTTCCAACCAAGAGTATTGAGCATCTGTTACTAGATTCATCTCCAGGGCCTTTTTCTTGTCAATGGGAATGTCATGCTCGGATTTTGTCGTGGGATCAAAGATGGGTTCTGGAAGTTTTGCGGCAATTACGGGACTAGCCCCATCAGGCAAGTGGATCTCACCTTTCTTCCACCTGCCAACAAGACTGCCATAAAAATAACCCCGCACAACACACTCGATTGGAAGCATCTGCATCTTTTTTACAATGATCTCATTATCAGAGACCCTCCTGACAAAGTGGTTTGCCACAGGCAACTTGTTGAACCAAAATTCGGCAAACTTGCACAGAACCTCGCCCTTCCGGGGTATGTCCTGGACAAATTTTACATCATACGCAGAGACCCTGTCAGAGAACCTGAAGAGCAGGGTATCGTCACCCATATCATACAGATCCTTTACTTTGCCAGAAGCCAGGAATTTCAAGCAAACATGCTATAATGCATTCAGATTTAACTGCTAGGAAACCATCTCAAGAGCCCATCATTCCGACCATTTTTGGCAGTTCCCGATATGCCTTGTTTACAAAGATGCCGTTATCTGCCTCAATCATGACAAATTCCATTGGGTTGTCAGGAGGAGGGGAGAGGATGATTTTCTGGCCCGGCTTTAAAGTGGCAATGTCAAGCACGTCGCCTGCTCCAAAATTCACATGGATGTTAGTCAATGGCATCGAGCCCGTATTTTGAAGCGTGATCCTCCCGGTGACAAAGAGGTTTTGCTTGTCTATTATGGGGTCAACAAAAAGGTCATAATCCTGGGTGGATACTGACAGTTTTAGAATGTCCAATCCAAAAATCATTGCCATGATTACAATGACGCCAACTCCAACGCCAATAAGAGCAGTGTATTGGTTCACGATATCTAGTGTTTTTTCTGATAATTAAGATTGTTTGACTTGGACACCGTTCCAAAATGCAACCATGCCTTTGATTTTTTTTGCAGCGTCATTGGGTTCTGCATAATACCATGCACAGTCTTTGTTGGTCTTGCCGTTGACAGTAACAGAGTAATAGTTTGCCATGCCTTTCCATCCGCAAAAAGTTGTAAGGTCGGTTTTTTTGAAAAACTCTGATTTTATCGAGTCTATTGGAAAGTAGTGATTTCCCTCTACAACTATCGTTGAATCAGATTCCGCTATTACAGTGTCATTCCAAATTGCTTTCACATACAGAGTGGCTAAAAAACAATATTTAAAGAAAATCCCAGATCAGCCAAGTTCATGAAAGGACGAATTTGGTAAAAAAAGACCATTATTTTGAAACGCTCAGGCACAAATTAAATGGTGTAAAATGGTACATTTTAAAAAATCAAAATGACCGGTTTATAATTCTCTAAAAAGCGTTCGGATAGATGTAATTTAATTTTAAAATGGTCGTGTAGGAATTATCCAGTTAGGATTATTTTTTGTCTTGCTCTGGGATTACGGATAAAGTCGTAGTGGAAAGCACATACGGGACCTTTCGTATTTGTTTGGTGATGACATCCTCTACTTCTCGGGACGTGTTGCCTTCAATTTTTACAAATATATCATAAACTCCAAATGTTCCCTTGGCCTCTTTGACTTGATCAATTTGTAGGAGTTTGTTCATCACGTCCATCTCGTGGGCCATCTCGCTTTTTACCAAAACATACGCAGTTTCCATGCTATTCTCCTTTCATCTCTTCACGAGTTTTAAAGTCTGGGGTGATTCCAAGAGAATCATAATTTCCCGAAGAGCAGGTAAAACACATAGAGTCTTTGGGTATCCCAACTGCGGCGGCAAGGTTTTCAGCGTCATTATACCCTAAAAAGTCGGCACCGATACTCTTTCGGACCATATCGGTCAGCTCTTCCTCAGTCATGTCTTTGCCATTTGAGAAGGTCGCAAGCTCCTCTTGGGATGGAAAGTCAATTCCGGCATAGCATGGGAACTTGATTGGGGGATAGGTAATTACCATGCTGATTTTTCTGGCACCTGCACGCCTTAGCGCCTTTATGATGGCCTTTGAGCTCGTGCCCCTAACCAAGCTGTCATCAATTACAACAACGTGTTTGCCCTCTATGATTTCTCGGATTGGGATTATCCATCGGTTAATTTCAATGCGGTCGCTTTGGTGGGGTTCAATAAAACTGCGAAGCGGTCCCTTCTTGCTGTAACGGTCTTTGAGAAGTCCTTCATCAAATGACACTCCAAGTTCTTGTGCATATCCCAGTGCCGCAGGCCTTGCAGAGTCTGGCACGGGTATTACAAGATCAGCATCCTTGATTGGGAACTTCTTTGCAAGGAATTGGCCTATTCGTTTTCTTGAAATGTAGATGTTGGCACCCTCCATGTTGCTTGATGGGTGTGCAAAATAAGTAAACTCAAAGGAGCAGTGGGCCCTTGATGTGTCCTCGGAGAACAATTCGGTCTGCAATCCATCTTTGCTCAGTTTGATCAATTCGCCGGGCTTTACGTCTCGCTGCAACTTTGCGCCCACTGCAGAAAGTGCAGAGGACTCAGATGCCACGACATAGGTGTTGTCGGATTCTTTATGTCCCAAGACCATAGGTCTGAACCCTTTTGGGTCTCTTGCAGCATACACAGAGCTATCATCCGAGATGAAGGTAAAACAATAAGAGCCGACCATCTCGTTTTTCAAAATTGAAAGTGCCTTGCCCATCTGGCCTTTCTCTGAAATTAGCGAGACCAGTCTTTGGGCAGCAACCAGCGTGTCACTGGCATTTTGCGGAGTAAAAGAACAGCCTCCAACCATGTTTGCAAGCTCTTGCACGTTTGCAATTGTTCCATTGTGCGCAATGCAAAGATCCTTTACCTTCAGAGGCTGGGCATTTTCCAGATTGCTTTTTCCAATAGTAGAGTATCTAACATGGCCGATAACTGCAGGAGACGCATAGTCTTCGCATATTTTTTTAAAATCAGATGAGGACGAGGAGACAAGGCCCAGCTTTTTGAGGGGCTCTCTGTTCGGGATTGCAATGCCCCACGCTTCTTGGCCTCGGTGTTGCAGTGCCCTTAGGGCATCAATTACCATAGGGACAACGTTAGTTCCACTAAGGCTGTATATCCCAACTACGCCGCAATTTTCCTTAACCGTGAACCACCAACTCCCTTAACGAATTAATCCACGTTTTACGTGCTTTATCAACTCTTAGATCCATGATTTTCTTAGATCCGCTGTCAAATCGAATTTGCTCGCCGCCAAACTTCCCAATCACACCAAATGCTATCTTGTTTTTCTTTAGAATATCCTCCAGTTTTTTCAGGTTGGTTTTTTCTAAAACTAGGAGATATCTTGAATGGCTTTCAGAAAACAGCACCCGGTCTGTATCTAATTTTTCCCCTGGAACCTTATCAAGAGAGACAGTGCATCCTATTTGCTCAACCATGCAGATCTCAGATATGGCAACTGCTAAGCCGCCTTTTGAGCAATCATGGACATTTTTGAGAATTCCTTTTTTGATTACATCCAGTACTGTGTCCATATTCTTCTTTGACTCTGCAAAATCAACTACGGGGCATCTTCCACCGATGAACTTGTGGATGTATTCGAAATATTCAGAGCCGCCCATCTCGTTTTTTGTGTTGCCTACAACTATCAAGACGTCATCGGTGTTGATTTTCGTGTTAGTCTGATGCTTTTTCTCAGCAAGACCCAAGACACCAATCAGAGGAGTCGGCTTTATTGGGCCTGAAGGAGTTTCGTTGTACAGGCTAACCTTGCCACCAACGCAGGGAATTTTGAAATACTTTGCAAAATCAGTCAGCCCCTTGAGTGACTCTAAAAACGTCCAAAATATTTCAGGGTTTTCAGGATTTCCAAATTGAAGATGGTCCAGCATTCCAATTGGTTTTGCGCCAGTGCACACGACATTTCTGCATGCCTCCTCAAAGCACCCTATTGCACCTTCGCGTGGGTTTATGTAACAATGTTTTGGGTTGCCATCTATTTTTACAGACAGGAACTTTCCATTATCTAATCTCAAAACTGCGGCATCCCGGCCTGGCTTTATGACAGTTCGGATTCCGACTTCATGATCATATTGGCCATACACCCAAATTTTGCTAGCAATGTTGGGAGATGCCAGGAACTTCATCATCATTTTGGAATAGTCAGAGATGGGTTTGAGTTTTTTTTCGCGCTCAATAGTTGCAAGATAGGCGGGCTTTTTTGATGGTCGGTCCAACAGCGTGGCATTGGCTACAACGTCTGTTGGAAGACGGGCAAATGTCTTTTTGCCTTTTTTGACATGCATCATATTATCAGAAGTCACGTGTCCGATTACAGAGCAAGTGATTCGGAACTTTTTGCAGATTTCCTGCAGTTTTTTTAGTTTTGCATTATCAGTTACAATCAGCATCCTTTCTTGGGATTCAGACACCATAATCTCGTCTGGGTGCATTCCGGGTTCTCGCGTATGCACCTTGTCAACATCCATCTCAATGCCAATTGAGAGGGCGTCTGCAGTTTCAGAAACAGCGCAGGACAGGCCACCACCACCCAAGTCCTTCATTGCGTTGATCAAGTTGTGATTTCTGGCCTCAAGAACTGCCTCTATGATTAATTTTTCAATGAACGGGTCGGGAATTTGAACTGCAGAACGATCTTCGGACTCTAGAGAGTCAGATGCAAATTGGGAGCCGCCAATTCCGTCACGGCCAGTAGATCCTCCAAGCAAGACTACGAGGTCGCCTTTCTTTGCATGGTTTTTTATCAGATTTTCTTTTTTTCCAAACCCAACAGATGCCACATCCACCAGTGCATAATTGGTATAACACTTGTCAAATTCAACTTCACCGCCAACGGTCGGGATTCCAAGACAGTTTCCATAGTCAGCAATCCCAGTTACAGCATTTTTAAAGAGCCACCTTGCTTGTTGATCTTTTTCAATATCTCCAAATCTCAAACCGTCAAGAATGGCAATAGGTCGCGTCCCTGCAGATAAAATGTCGCGTATCACCCCACCAACGCCGGTGGCAGCTCCGCCATATGGCTCAACGGCAGATGGATGGTTGTGGCTTTCAATATGGGCAGTCACGACATAGCCGCCGCCCACATCCAAGACCCCTGAATCATATCCTTTTTCTGAGATTACCAGTGGGCCTGTCATTGGCAGCATTTTGAGATGTTTTTTGGATGACTTGTACGAGCAGTGCTCAGACCATTCGGCTGCAACAATCTGTAATTCTGTAGACGTTGGTTTTCTGCCAATCTTTGATGTAAGGTCCTCTAGCTCTTGTGGCTCCAGACTCAATTTTCAACACCAATCGTGTGCAAAAGGGATTTGAAGATAAGAGACGAGGGCTTGTTATCAATCGGGTTGATTTCAGATTCAACGGCGCGTTCTGGGTGAGGCATCATTCCTACAATGTTAAAGTCCTCATTGCACACTCCGGCAATATTGTATGAAGAGCCATTAACAGAGTCAGTATAACGAAAGACGATTTGGTTGTGTTTCTTTAATTTCTCAAGAGTTGCCTCATCAACGTAATACCTGCCCTCGCCGTTTGCAATTGGGATTGGTATTTTTTGGCCCAGCTCGAATTGGTTGGTAAATGGGGTTTGGTTGTTCTCAACCACAAGATTTGTCCATTCGCACATAAAGTTCAAAGAGGTATTTTTGAGCAAGACTCCTGGAAGCAGACCTGCCTCGACAAGTATTTGAAAACCATTGCAAACACCAAGAATTGGAATTCCTTTTGCTGCAAGCCGCCTGACATCGTTTATGACTGGACTGTGAGCTGCAATCACTCCAGCCCGCAATCTATCGCCATAGGAAAATCCTCCGGGCAAGATTACCGCATCGATGTTTTTTGGCAGCCCCTTGTCATGCCAAAAATACTGGGTATCAAGATGAAAAACGTCAGTTAGAACATGATACATGTCTCGATCACAATTACTGCCTGGAAAAACAACAACTCCGATCTTCACGATTGCTTTTACTTGAACAGATATTTAATTTGAATCTAGAGAGAGGTACGAAACAATTTCTGATCGCTACTACAACAGCACAAAGAGCGAGTGACCCATTAGACATGCCAAGAACCGGAGACAGAATACCTCGACATTGAATGCAATCTTGGAATCAGAGCCAGATGTTAGGCATCAAAAACATCAATTGTGATTTTGCTGACCATTGGGTTGTAGATGCGCAACTCGTCGCATATCTCCTGAATCTTTTTTTGGGCGGTTTTTTTGTCTTTTTCTTTTATGGTGAATTTGAGCATTTTTGCTGCTTTGATTTTTGTTATGGTTGAATGAGTGCCCTTTAAGATCAAATCATTTAGAATTGTATCGCCTTCAGGATCACTTATTCCGGGTTTGTTTTCAATGGTTACGTGAACGTCATATGTGCCCATGAATATTTCTGAAAGTCAAAATGAGGTTAATCTATCTTCCGACCAGACCTGCGCTTTTATACTTAATTTGCAAGATAGTACAGGTACCCGATTCTGAGGACTAGTATTGTTGTTACATCACTGCCCGGAATCGAGTATCAGAATATGGTACAAAATATTTTTTGTAGAATCATGATTAATGCTAGCGGTCTTGATCATGGATTGTTTTTGTTGTGTTTTATGATTTGAATTTTTTTAGACCTTCTTCAAGAACCAGGTTCAACACATGTGAGAAGCTCACAGATTTGATTGATGATTTTATCATCTTTGCTTGTATTGTTCTGAGTTTTTCGACATTACCAGAGTCCAGTACAACCGTAATCCTATTGCTCACTAACGCACTTAGGCAATTTATCGTATAAAAGGAAACGTCTATCTCAAACATTGGAATTTATATCACATTTAATTTAAAAATAATCATTGGCAAGATCAAGGTACTGGAAGATAACACCTGACGAGATGGAGAAGTTTGCATACAATGAGGGCAAGCTGCTCAATTGGGAAATAAAGTGTGTCAGGGAACCAGAATCAGAGGCCATGTTTATCGGAGTGTTCCTGTACAGAAACGGAACGGCATATGACTATGAATCAATAAAAGGCATCACGTATTATCACAACAACATTTCAAGAAAGGAACTGCCAGCAATCACCAAGTTCCTTCAAGACAAATACGGTGGAAAGGAAATGGAGAAAGGCGAGAGAATATTTCTCAAGGACTCCAAAGAAATCTACTCACCAAGAGAACTGGCAGAATTGGCAAAAAACATGGAGCAGAAATTCAAGACAAAGGCAATCATATCGCTAGAGTTTGAGGGGCTTACTCATGATGAGCTTAAAGATGCAGGTTTGCCAGAAGCAAAACTGTTGCCAATTCCCGGCAAATAGATAAGAGGCAGTCTGGCCCAGATAGATCTTAGATGTCTGAGATTCAAGAGATCAACCATCACTTAAACGAGTTAAGAAAGAGCATACTGCGAATCGTAATAGCGGTGGGAATTATCTCAATGTTCCTGTTGACGTTTCATGCAGAGCCGGTACAGGTCAGCGGAATTCAGCTGTATTACCCAGTGCCAGAGCCGCTGGACAACATGGCAGCACAGATTACAAACCACATGAGAGAAAATCTTGTTCCAAAAGATGTCGAGTTGATTCAGACAGCCCCGGGTCAGGCATTTTTTGCCCAGGTGTACATTGCTGCACTGGCAGGAATTGCATTGAGCATGCCAATAATCATCAAGGAGTTGGTTGGATTTATCAAGCCGGCATTAAAGGAAAAAGAGATCAAAGTAAGCAGAAGCATATCGCTGCCTGCGCTTGGATTGTTTGCTGCAGGATGCGTGTTTTCATATTTGTATGTGATTCCGTACATCCTGGATTTTCTTTACAGGTATGGCGAATCTGCAGGCCTGGTTACGTTCCTAAACATAATTGACTTTGTAACATTTGTTTTGCAGTTTTTGCTTGCGTTTGGAATATCGTTTCAGCTTCCGCTTGTAATGTACGCAGTGTCAAGTGCGGGAATTGTTGATGCCAAGTTTTGGAGAAACAACATCAGATACGCAGTTGTTGCAATTGTTATCTTTGGGGCAGTCATTACGCCAGACGGAAGCGGGGTGACAATGTGGTTTATCGCAGGACCCATGATTGCGCTATATATTGCAGGCATGGCAGTCATCGAGCGTAAAGAACGCAAAAGGTTGAACACTTAAATCTAAAATCAATAATTAGAAAACAGAATGTTCGGAGCAGGATTTGCCAATTTCATACAAGGGCAAGAGTGGATATTCATCATAATTATTGCAGTTGTCTTTATCTTTGGCGCAAAGAAGATTCCAGAACTTGCAAAGACACTGGGCAAGGCCAAAGGGGAATTTGAGAAGGGCAAAATCGAGGGCGAAAAGGAGCTCAAAGACATCAAAGACAAAGAAGCAAAGTCAGACTAGAGTTCAGCAACCCTTGTACATTCAGAGACAATATCAGAATAGTCAGTTTCGATTTTGTGTTTTCCAAACAGATTTGAGATTTTCATACTTCCTTTAAGCTTGAAATCAACATCAACTGTCAATTTTGTAGAATTTGCGATTTGATCAAACCGCTCCACTATATGAGTGCCTTTGGCATCACCTCCAATGACGAAGACTTCGTGGCGCGAAGGTACCACAGTCACATGTTTTGTCATCATCACCAACTCTCTGTCCCCAAGCATCAGGTGCTCTTCAACAACAGAGACATCGTCTCTGGTGGAAAGGATTCTTACCGACGGGAAATATTTGGGAAAAAGATTTTGATAGTTTGAAAAATTAGTAAAAATCTCAAAGACTTTATCTCTTGGGGAGTTGATAGTTTTTTCAAGACGGAATTTTGGCAACGACTAGAACGTGCCCCATCGCGGGTATAAATTGTGCTCCAGATCAAACTGATCAAGGCACTTTCCAACAGCATGATTGACAATGTCATCGATTGATTTTGGTTTGGTGTAAAATTCAGTTACCGGGGGCAAGATGACGACTCCGATTCTAGACAGTTTCAACATGTTCTCCAGATGAATCGGCGACAGCGGGGTTTCCCTCACCATCAGAATTAGTTTTCTTGATTCCTTTATGGTGACACCTGCTGCCCTTGCCACAAGTGTGTCATCGTATCCATTTGCAATTGCAGACAGTGTTTTCATGCTACATGGTGCCACAATCATCCCGTCGACTTTGTGTGTGCCACTTGAGACGCTGGATGCCATGTTCCTTTCGTCAGACACATTTGTTGCAAGTGATTTGACATGCTCAATTTGATAATCAGTTTCCATGCCAATGCACTTTGTAGCCCACTCAGACATGATAAGATGAGTTTCAACGTTTAGCTTCTTTAGAACTTCAAGCATCCTGATTCCATAGATTACGCCAGTGCTTCCGGTTATTCCGACAATCAACCTCATGAGTAGACTAGACTTTTCACTGTATTTTATCTATTGTACATGGAATGCGATTTATCACTAGAAATCAGATGCTTGCAGACTCGTCATTGTGTACATGCTCAGATTCTTGCCTTGCCTTTCTTCGCTTTAGCCACAAAGAGATGCCACCAATAGCCATGGCAGACAACAGAATAACACCTGCAAGTTGCAATTCAAAATGATACAGCACGCAAGATGTGTTTTTTCTTTTGAGAAAAATCTTTTGGTCTATCGATCCAAGCAATTGAAAATTAGCTATATTAGATCCCAGTTTCTAGCCAGTATGTGATAAAGAGCTCTGAGATCAAAAAAATCATCAATGATTATTCAGATGTAAAGATAGGTGTGCTTGGAAGTCACTCAGCACTTGAAGTGATGGATGGTGCAAAAGAAGAAAACTTTCAGACAGCGGTGTTTTGCCAAAAAGGAAGAGAGGAGCCGTACAGGAGATTCGGGCGAATCGCAGATGAAATCATAATACTGGACAAATTCAAAGACATGGCATCCCCAAGCATTCAAAAAAAGATCAGAGAATCAAATACAATTATTGTTCCGCACAGATCATTGACAGTATACCTTGGATACAAGACCCTTGAGAACTCGTTTAAGGTTCCAATCTTTGGAAACAGGAAATTATTTCAAGCAGAGGAGAGAACTGCAAAGCGCAATCAGTACTATTTGCTGGAAAAAGCAAGAATAAAGTTCCCCAAACTGTTCAAAAATCCAAAAGACATCAACAAGCCGTGTATTGTCAAGGTTCAGGAAAAAGACAGGCCTCTTGAAAGGGCGTTCTTTACAGTCTCATCATACAAAGACTATAAAGAAAAATCAGATGCCAAAATCAAGCAGGGGTTGATTTCAAGAAAAGATCTTGAAAGGGCAAGCATAGAGGAACTGGCAATCGGCACGTACATGAATTTTAATTTCTTTCATACGCCAATCTCAGATCATGTTGACTTTATTGGAATCGAAAGAAGGCTGCAGACAAACGTTCATGATTTTAACGCGCTGCCTGCAAGACAGCAAATGGACATTGACATTGATTTGCAGAACATAGAGGTAGGACACACGCCTGCAAGCATCAGAGAGTCGCTTCTAGAAAAAGTATTCAAGATGGGAGACAAGTTTGTCGCAGCTGTAAAAAAGGAATATGCACCCGGGATAATAGGTCCGTTTTCTCTTCAAAGCGTGATCACAAAGGACTTGGAACTGGTCGTATATGACGTATCACTAAGAGTCCCAGGAAACCCAATAGTGGCCACTACCAGCCCGTACACAAAGTACCAGTACGGCAAAACGTTTGGTGTGGGCAGAAGGATTGCAATGGAGATCAAGCGTGCACAAGAAGAAGGCAGACTGGATGAAATCGTAACATAGATGTGCGACATGGCAAAGTCAGTATACATCAAAGAAATAGTCTTGTCATCAACTGAGCCAAGACTGTGCCCCACATGCCAAAAAGAAGACAGGCTGGAAAGGAACATAGTTTACGAGCGGAGGTCAGATGGGAAAACCGTCCTTTGCAGCAGGTGCGAGACGCTAATAATAGTAACAAATCAAAACCTGAAGCAAGTTGAATTAGAAGGGGTCAAAGACTGCTCAGTCATGCTAAAAGAGCCATACCTAATCAGAAGAATCACTTACTAGACTGCAACTCTTGAATGAGATAAGATCTTACGTGTGCAATTTCCCAGTCCTTTAAATTCGCATTTTTGCATTCTTCTTTGATTATCAATCCGGCAAGGCCCTTGCTCCAGAAATGGCGCTTTACGTCATATACCTCAATGATGTTTCCATGCTTTTTTAGCTGGATGCTTCCATGGCACCGCTTGATTATTGCAGAGGCGACATTCTGGTATAATTTTTCAAGTTTGGCCATGCATAATGCCAGCAAAACCTCACGAAAAAAGGTTCGCTTGGGAAATATAACCTAGGACTTGAACATCAATATAACAAAGAGGAATAAACCAAAAGCGCTGATGATTAATCAAAAAGCTATGTCTGAAAAATGATGAGTTTGCCGAATTATGAAGCATCATGGAATTAATTAAACAAGGGTTGTACTCGATAGGGATGGAGGATTCAGAAAAGGCAAAAAATGCAAGAGACTTTGCACAAGAAAAACACAAAAACCAGAAAAGAGGCGACGGAGCCACGTCACACTTTGATCATTTGGAGGGCGTGGTGTACAGATTAAAGAGCATCGGCATCACTGACTCTAATGTAATTTGTGCTGCATGGCTTCATGACATACTGGAAAAGACAGACGTGACATTAGATGAAATCATTCAGAGGTTTGGAAAAGAAGTAGCAGTTCTGGTTCTCTCGCTAACAAAAAGCAAAGACATTCCAAAAAAAGACATCGAGTCCCAGTACATCAAACAGCTAAGCGAATCTTCAATTGAGGCAAAAATAATCAAGTTGTGTGACATATCATCGAACATCAAAGACATATCAAATTCGACGTTGTCAAAGACGCAAAAAAACAAAAAGATTAGAAAAATTCTGCACTACCTAAAGGTGATCAGAAAAGACATTGCTGGAAAAAAATCAGAGCACCCAAAGATACAAGAGATCATAGACGGGATTAACTCAGTGTTGACAAAGATAAAGCAACCGACAATCACCATTTAATTCCGGACTGGAAAGTCCCAAAGATAGATAGTCAGTGATGATCAACTGTGATGCTCATGGCCACAGTCGCATTGGTTCTCATGGCCATTAGAAGACATTAGTTTCTCAACCATGTCGTCACGCACCTTAAGCAAGTCTCCAATCTGTTGCTTTAAAGAACCAGAATCCCAATTTTCTTGTTGCAAGTCCCTTACTGTGTCAATGATTTCAAGGTCTATGTTTAGAAGGTTGTCCATTAGCTGTTCCTGTTCGTTCATGATTAGTTACAAATGCACTCTGAAAAAAACCATTCTATTGAAACTGCTAGGCTTCCATGCTTTCCTTTAGGAGGTTTTTTCTAACCAATATCGGAATGTTGTAAAATGCCCCCAATGCCATTGCATCAGAAGCGCGATAGTTTCGCAATACCATGTCTTTTTTTCCTGTAAAGTACAGATTTGCCCGCAAGACTTCGCCGCTTTCATAAATTTTCACCTTGACAAGAAACATTTCATTCTCCTCGCAGATCTCCTCGATCATTTTGTAGATAGAAGGCACTGAATCACGTGCACTCTCATTAAAACTTGAGATGTGACGCGCCACCTCGCCAGAAAATGCCCTCATGTGAAATTCCCTGCCATCTGCGGATTTTAAAACAACCATGCCTTCGACAGCATACGGATCCACAAACCCAACATAATCGATTTTTACGGATTCATAGTCGGGCTCTTGTGCTTGATTGATTTCCATTTCTACGCATCAAGTACTAGTTTTATGCTTATAAAGATACTAAAGCAATTTGGTTGAATTTGTGTTAATTTTTTTAAAACGATCATAATTGAAACAAAAACCCAAATTATTTAAAATCAACAGCCAAGAATATTTCATGTCAACCAATCCAGAACGATCCGTATCATACGTTCTGACAAAGTACGTTACAGTGTATATGAGCAAGGACATTCTGCTGTTGGATCAGCACACCTCAACCAGGGAGGCAGCACGAATGCTCAGGCATCATGAAACTGACGACATAATTGTAATGGATGATAATAAGCAGCCAATAGGGATAGTCACCGACGAGGACATTTTAAGCAAGGTTAGCGATGTGACGGTTTTTGCAGAGACCACAGACTTGAAAGACATCATGAGTACGCCACTGATAACAATCAATGAAAAAGCCACACTTCAGGAAGCCCTTCACAAGATGAGGGACAACAACATAAGAAAGCTTCCAGTTGTTTCCAAAAAGAACGAGGTACTTGGGATGATATTTCAGTCAACCATTGCAGATGTCATACGAGACGCCACTGCAATGCCATCAAGATTGCTCAGCCCTCCAGTAAAGGCAATACTTGGCAACTTGGGGTTTGTACTACAGTTTGCAGGGGTTTTGCTGATTGTACCTGCAGTTTTAGCCACAATTCTTAACGAGACGGCTACTGCCACAGGAATTTATCTTACAACTGTTCTCTTGTTGGTCACCGGGTTTTTTCTGAATTCATACGGTGAAAAAGCCAGCTTAAACTTGCACCAGGCATCGATACTGGTATTTTCCAGCTTGTTCTTGCTGACATTGTTTGGTACGATTCCGTATCTGTACGTCAGTTCTGGCGAGGAGACAAATGTAGAGGCGTTTGCAAATGCGTTTTTTTCAAGTGCTGCCGGATTCACAACTGGAGGCATATCCATAATCGACGAGCCTGAAAACCTGCCACAGAGCTTTACGTTCTATCGAAGCTTTACGCAGCTAGTTGGAGGAATGAGTTTCATCTATTTGGTCATCACGGCATTTTATCCAGAGTCAAAGCTGCAGTCAATGCGCGGTTTTATTTCAGGAAGAACGCTGCACATGAGGGAATTGTTTGGGACAATCACGGTAATCTTCACAATATACATTGTAATCATTGCACTGCTGCTGTATTTCTTTGGAGAGCAGAACATGATTGACAACTTTTCTTTGGCAATGAGTACTATTGCTACTGGAGGGTTTTTGCCAAACTCTACGATTCTTGATGGCATGGTATGGCAGGAGCACGTAATCTTGATGGCAGGCATGATTCTAGGTGCGTTGCCATTTACTTTTCACTATGCGTTTGTGAGAAAGAAATTTCTTGCGCCAAAGCTTGGAAGAGAGGTAATCACATACTTTGCAATACTGAGTGGAGCTACTCTGTTGTTTGTAGGAGTCAGCGGATTAGACCCCTTTAGCAGTGTGTTTTATTCAATATCAGCAAGCAGTACGGCAGGGCTGCAGCAAAACAGTCTGGAAGGGCTGAATTCAGCAGCCCATACAATACTGATCATTTTGATGGTCATAGGTGGGTGTGGGTTTTCCACTGCTGGAGGCATCAAAATTTTCAGGCTGATACACCTGAAGGATTTGAGAAAATACTGGAACAAGGCGACGCGAATGGAGTTGCAACCACACACCAGAAAGGAGATCAAATCGACAATCATCATTATTGCGCTACTACCACTAATTGCATCAATTACTGCTGTCCACCTATCTGCAGCAGAAGATGTCTCATACGAGAATGCTTTCTTTGAGTCAATTGCAATAATTACCACTGCTGGATTGACTGCGGACGTGATTGATGCAGATACAGACCCGACAACAAAGATAGTACTAAGCTTTCTTATGATCTTTGGAAGGCTGGAGATCATAGCCATAATCTACATCTTTGTTCCAAGACTGGGCTAGCATTAACAAGAATAGAATTTAATTCGTCGATTTTTTACTCACAGCATGGAAGAGGGGGCTGTCAAAAGAGGTCAGAACGGCAAGCGGCTAATCATGATTGGGTTTGTGGCAATTGCGGTTCTGTTTGTAATGTATTCAAGGTATCAAGACCCCGAGCTAATCACACCAGGAGCATTTGATTCGATTCAGAGAATTGCAAACGGATTCTATGTTATAATGCTGGCATCCATAGGTGCAATAACATATGGAATCTATCTTTTTCACAAATACAAGGTAGAGAAAAAGGGCAAAGACCTGCTATCAATAATTGCACTCACCACATGGAATTCAAAATCAAGAAAAATATTTCTTGCCGTTTTTATCGGATATGGTGTCTTCTTTTCATTGGCATCAGGAACGCTTGTGTACCAGCCCGAAGTAAATTTTGTGACCCATTACGGGGCAACCATCCCATCAGGGTTCATTGCGCCTTGCTGTGATCAGCCAGGATACATGCCAAAGGTCATCATATACTTGACTGAGCATGTGGGATTGCAAATAATTCCAATCAACCTGCTTTTGCAGATAATCGTATCTTATCTGGTGGGGCTAAACTCATCCATAGCAATTAGCGCATACGCAATTTCAAAAAAAGAGAGAGGTGCAAGTACAGTAGGGGCAGCTGCAGGGCTGTTCATAGCATGCCCGACTTGTGCTGGCACGTTCCTGTCAGTTTTTGTGGGCACTGCAAGCGGGATTGCGCTATCTGTTGCGCTTGCGCAGCTGCAGACGCTGTTTATTGCAGTATCGATTCCAATACTGGTAGCAACGCCGTTTATCATGGCAAAAAAACTGCAAAATGCAGACGGAAGCTGCAAGGTAAATGTCAATTGAGAAATTTTTTAACTTCAGGCACTTTGTGGTTGCCTATGTCATATCCGTCTCGGCGTAAGAATTTCAGGGTAAGTTTGTAGATTAGCTCATCATGGTCGACCTGCTCTAAGATTTCCGTCCAAAGAACTTTTCCCCGCTTTTCAATCTGCCTTTTGAAATCCGGATTTTTTGCCTCGGCAATGTCTCGGCACTGATCAAAAGTCTTTCCGTTTTTGTAAGCCCTGACGCGCCTATCACAACTATCCATATGAGAAAGACACAGTATTTCTAAATAAATCAGATCATCCAAAAAGCAAACACATGATGCAACCACATCGTACAGACATCATATCTCATACAAGTCAAATACAAGTTAATACAAAAATCAGCATGGGGATAAGGACGGGTACAGATTATGTCAGATTCTACCTGAATCTGGAGATGAAAGACGTAAGCCTGATTAGTTTTGTAAACAATGAAAAGATGGTTCTAAAAAGCAAGATGGAAAACAAAAATTTGAACAAGTCAAGGCTGCAAGAGGGGATTGCAATTCTAGAGCAGCTGTCACAGGAGATCAGCCAGATTGGAGAAAAAGGAGTGCTGGAAAGATATGGAGCATGACTCAGAGATAATACGAACGGAAATAATTCGGGTTTTAAATGAGAATGGAAAGACAAGAGGCTCTGAATTGCTCAGCAGGGTGCTCAAAAAAGCAGGAAACGAGAAAATGATCTACAGGGAGATAAGCTCCCTGGTAGAGTCAGGGCAAGTGGAAAAGAGGATTCACAGCAAGTCACACATCGAGTACGAGTTGATCAATCTCTCCGAATCTGTAAACAACCAGCTAAAGAGCCTGCATAATGAATTGGAGTCGCACCTAAACCAGCTTGCGATATTTCAAAAGGAGTCAGAGCAGGCCCGCATCAGCCACCATCAAAGGATTAGAACCGTCATTCATTTTATCCACGTGGTGCAGTCAGTTGAGGGCATCATGAAGCTGCTTTCATACTATCCGACATTTAAAAAAGACAAGATGTTCTCGCAGATCAACAGGAAGACTGGGGATTATTGGGAAAAGATCATGGACTTTATCAGTCACCAGGCAGAGGAGGAATTCTTCAATGACGTGCTTTCCACCATCAGAATAACGCAGATAAATTCAGAGAACGTCAACTAGGAACAGTTGACAATTTTTACAAGATAGATGGGCCTGTCTGCCTTGTGCTCGTAGACAAATTCAGATATCTGGACATTTTTTATCCTCTTGTCTGTGAAAAAGTGGACGTATGCGCGATTGTCTGCAGTCAATAGTTCGCAGCAGTTATCCATGCAGAAGGTCGCCAGGTTTTCGTCATACTCGCGCTGCTTCAAGTCTTCTCCAACTATAAAGATCTCATCGTATTTTTGCAGCAGAGATTTGCTATCCTCGTTTGCAAGCCATTTGCAGTTCTGATCAATTAGGACATTTGCCACGATATTGATTGTACGAATCCGGATATTTAGTTCATTATTTTATCTAAAAAAACTAAAAACATCATTATATTTTTCAAAATGCGCATACTTGTAAATGATAAAACCAGGCGAGAAGAACCACAACAAGCATTTGGACATGCTGCAAGACTACAAGAACTACCTTGTCAGGTATATCCACGAGCTGGAAAAGATGGACAACACGTCAGAGTTTGCCAAAAGATGGAATGAAAATACAATCAAGGAGAGAAGGGAAGAGGTAGAAGTGATCAGCAAAATAATCAAAAACCTGATCAGATTTTAAACCATCATGTGATATTTTTGGGACAGATCATACAAGGATTCACAAAATGCAGCCAGCCGGGCAGGAACAACGCCATCGACCCAGGAGAGTTCCTTGTCAACAGAGTAAGAGGCAAGGCTTGCTTTTGGGTTTGGTTTTAGGTGCCTGGTTTCATCCTCAAATAGGTTCTTTAGATGTTCCAGTCCCTCTTCGGAGAAGACATAGTCGCATGGCATCAGGTCGATTTGGACGTGGTAGTAGCCGTTGGCAGGATTGATCTTTGCCTTGATGAACGGCTGGTTGCTCTGGGTGCACTCGCGGTAATGCCTGTCATACTCGAACATCTTAGAGTCGGCAATGTATTTTTTATGTGGCATTTGTGTCTAGAGGTTTGTCGTGATTTTTTTGATTTTTGTGATTATCTTGATTTTTTGGTCAATTGGCATCTCTGGCTCCATGGTAAAATAAACAATGTTTCTCTTAGTGTAAATTACCATCTGCGATACTTTTTCTCTTTCAACATGGACATAGCGGACCTTGCCAAGTGACTTGTCAAACTCTTTTCTCATGGTCCTGCGCTGGGCTACCTGCTGGCAAAAATGCTCCTCCTCCTTTTGGGTCTTGAGGCTGGTTTTTCCTGCCTTCATTATTGCCTCGCGGATGTTGCCTTTGGGATCAATGATTGCTGCAAACCTCATTTTAGGATCAAGGTTGATTATTTGCTGGACGAGTTTTAACAGATCGACTTTTCGTTTTTCTGCCATGAGTAGAATTTGTCACGGGTTGGCAAATATAATCTATTGAAGCATTTTACACACGTATAATTCCGGCATTTATCAGATATTCAATTGCATTGACAAATTCCAGATCGGAGACCAGTCCGTCTGCCCACCATTTGGCAGAATTTTTTATCCAGTAGGGAATCGGGGATTCGGGGAGAGGTTGGCCTTGGCCCAATGTCGGGATTGTGATTATCTTTTCTTTAATCATGTATTCTATGCCGTTGGTAAAATCATCATCGCTGATTTTGTTTTCAGACCACCACTTTGCATTGTTTCGAATCCAGTCAGGGATTATTATGATAGACTCGGATGGTACCGGCTCGCCGAAAATATTGAAAAGCGCAGATGACACTACAGTCCCATACTGCACATGTACCTTCCATGGCCCTACCCCAGAGCCGGATGGAATGGTGTAAGGAATCGTAAATTCTCCAAATGCAGGAGGCGTAAAGAAGAAAGTGTCGCTTTGTTTGCCTGACGAGTCCTCAAGCCAGTAGTGTATCTGGTTTTGAATTAACTTGCTTGGGATGACCCTGATGCTCATTGCTTCGCCTGGTCGGTACTGGGTCTTGTCTAGTACCATGTCAATTTTTAGGTCGTCAACCTTTGGCTTTTCCAGTGTCTCAGATAAAACATCAAAGGTTTTTGAGGCACGGTTGTTTCCATACTGAAACTCGTAAACAAAAGTTCCAAACTCGGATGCCGTGATATCATCAAGTGTGACTCGCGTCAGCGATGCAGATATCGGAACCGTCTTTGTCGTGACTTTCCCAGACGGGAATGTAACAGTCAGCAGTCCAGAGTTTGCAGTCAGTTGTGGAAGTACGATGTTTATCTCAACTGCATCGCCTGGATCATAGAGGTCTTTGTCGTGCCCCAAGAAGATTGAATTGTTGGAGTTTGGGTTGATCACATCAAAGGGGACATCTGTCTCAATTCCGAAATAATTTACAATTGCATGAAACGTTCCGTACGAGCTGTATTTTAGCAAGTCATCGACTGGAAATATCTGAGCGATGTTGGGCTGGGAAACCTTGATTTGGACTTGGTCTGACAGCAGCGCATTCTTGCCTTGGCTGTCAACTAGCCTTATTGAGAGGGGCTGGGCCTTTGCCGCATTTAGCTCAAAGTAATTGGTAGTGAATTGGACTGCAATCTTCTCGCCAGAAAAGTAAGACGGCTTGTCGGTAGTGACAGACACGACAAGCGGTTCGACTTGTATGTCAAGTGATTTGGTTGCGTTTTTGTACTGGTAGTTTATTTGCCACACACCAAACTGGTGATCAAAGGCATTGCGGTTAATGGTATGAGTCACTTTGGAGGCCTGGATGTTTTCAAAAGAGCCAGACGCAAAAGTTCCGTCAGGCTTGGTCGCATTCCAGGTTATTGGGCCGCCTGAATAGCCGTCAACTTTGAGGAAGATCTTTATCCAGTCGTTGGGTCCCACATGCTCATTTTCAGGAACGGCAAGTATCTCGGCTGCAAACACAGTCTGCGGGACAAGCATACATGCAGCAACAAGCAAAATGAAAAATCTCATTATCAAGATCAATAAAGGATGAATTTATTTCAAAATTAAGGGTTGACTTGGGCGACAGAATAGTGAATGTTCACAATAGGACATCAAGTCTTTGTCTTTTTTGCAGCTGGCTTTTTTGCTGCTTTTTTGCCAATGGACTTTAGTTTTTTGTCTTTTTCAGAGATTTGTTTTTTGACCAGTTGCTGTTTTTGTTTTATCTTTTCGTTTTTCTTTTTAATCTGTTCGTCAAGCTTCTCTCGCTGTCGTCTTAGCTTTTCGTAGAGCTTTTCTTCTTTTTTTAGCTGTTTTGAGAGCATCCTTTGGGACGCCAGTTGCGCTTTTTCCTCTGCTGCCTTTTTGGCAATTGCCTCTTTTTCTTTTGATATCAGGGTCACCAGTTTCAGTCGCTCTTCTTTTGCTCGGATTAGTCCCTGCTCTTGCAACTGTATTGATTTTTTTAGCTTTTCAGCTTTGGCAAGTTTTTCTTTTTCCTGGTTTACCTGGGACACAATCTCGTCATACTCGTTTTGTGCTTGTTCCAGGTCAACCTGTTTTTGTTTAATGTCATGCGCTATTTGGGCCTGTTTTAGGAGGCGGCTTTTTTGCTCTGCTGTCATCTTGGCAAGAAGTGACTGCTCCTTGTTGATTTGTATCTCAATTTCTTCCTGCTCCAGCTGTGCCTGTGCAAGCTGCTTTTTTTGCTGCTCCAAATCCCTGGTGACCTTTTCCTTTTCTTCGGAGATTTTGCGCAAAATGTCACTGCGCTCGGATTTTATTTTTTCTAGTTCCTTTTTTTGAGTCATGATTGCTTCGGAGAACTGGGTCTGGCTGGCAATCTTTTCGTGCTCTTCTCTTATTTGCGATGCCAGTCGGGACTGCTCCAGCTTGACCTGCTTTTCATACTCTTGTCTGTCCAGGATTAGCTGCGACAGCTTGGAGCGCTGTATGTTTATCTCGTCATACATTCTTTTTTGGTCCTCCAGCTTCTGCTCCTCTGTTTTTATTTTTTCATAGATTCCGGTGAGGTCAGTAGAGTCCGATGGCGGAACCCAGCCCTTTGGCATGGAGCCGCGGAGCTTGTCAGACAGCTGTGCGGGTTTTTCAGGAATTGGCTTGGGCTGTACGGTATCTTTGGGAGTGAAGGTTGCAGGTTCTTGTTTGTGTTTTGGTGGCGGCATGGAATCAGTGTCAGGTAAAATTTGTGCATGGGAGTTGGGATGTGCAAGCGAGTCTAGTTTTTGCTCCAGATATTTTTGATCAGAGTGGTACAAAGTCTTGTTGTTTGATATCATGTCGTAAATGTGCTGCAATCGTCCGGCATCGCCTAGTCCGGATTCAATCATCAGGGTTATTTTTTGCAAAAGATCACTTGGCGTGTGGCTTGGCTCATCTTTTAGCGAGAATTCTGCATCTAGTTTTGATTTAAGATATGTGCGGTCAGAGCGGTACAAAGTTTTGTTGTTCTTTAATGACTCCAAGATATGATACAGCCTGCCAGAGTCGCCGTTTCCAGTGTCTATCATATTTTCTACTTTTTCAATTGTTTGGGATAATGTTAGCGAGGTCACAAGTTATCACCTGTCATTGGTCATTTTGCAATAGGATTGCATTACTATAAAAAAACTCTTGAAAATTTTTTACTTTTTCATGAATTTTAACCAATTAAACAATTCACACAATCAGAAAAAATGTATGCAGTAGGTTGTGATGTTCCCATTACAGTCCATTACTCTGTACGGGCCATGCAACCGTTGTCGCTTGGTTTCACATTCATCACATGTTGATCAATTTTCTGATCCGCGTTCCGTACTGCATCCCACTTGAATTGCTTCAAATAGTAATTATAATACGTCGTTGTAATATTTATTATTTATCTACTAAAACTATATAATTACTATATAGAAAAATAAATCTATTGTAAATATCATATCTTTTTATTGAATTTTATAAATATTTTCCGGTTCAAATTGGAAAAATACGGTTTGGAAGGCATCTAGGCCGTAAAATAGTCTAAAATAGTCTAAAATAGCTAAAACTGTTTTTTTGCACGCACAAAATGGCAGATTTTGAATTTATTAGAAAGAGTGGATACAAAACAGCATGAAAGGCGAGACTGCAATTATCATGACAGGCATTGCCATGGTAGTTTCCGGATTGGTGTCGTTTTACTCCATCCAGACCAGCCCGGATCTTGATTCGGTACTAAGGTCAATCAAGCATGCAGGGACGTTTGTGGGGCTGATGGGGATTGGCGTGACAATGGCAGGAATTCTGCTTTATCTGATAAATAGAAACCAGCCAAAGATTCAGGAAAGCTTTGATGCAGACATGAGATAATCTACATCAGGTGCCAGAAAGAATTTTTTTGAATTCATTTACAGGGATGAGGAACTTGCAGAGTTTGCAGAACAGCACCTCCTTGTTTACCAATGAACGAATCGATGTTGGAATCTTGCCGCAGTATAGCGAGTCTTTTTCGCAGTTGGGGCACCTTGCCAGCAGCTGCTTCATGCCGTATTCATCACTTAGATTCATGGTTAGAATATGCGTTTGTCATATATTAGAAGAAAGTAGGAATCATACTAGTGCCAAATTCAGAATTTATAATAATGAATGTAATGTAGGTCATAAATTGGCAAAGGTCTGGATTGGGGGAATATTTCTCAAAGACGAGGGCGGATACGAGATAGTTCTAAAGTCGCTTGAGCATTACAAAAAAAGGCTGAAAACCATAGGGAACAGCCCAGAGCTGAAAGACTCGGCTGCAATGTTTGCATCGGTGCTGCACCAGGAGGCAATGAGGATGGTTCCAAAGATAGATGATGCAATAAAAAAAATCAAGGAGTGTTTGTCTGGAGAAATTCCAGTTGATGCGCTAAGTGAGGAGGTGCCGTTTTTGCAAAAAGCCCTTGCATGCTACGAGTCTGACATCAACAAGGCGCAAGATATTGGACACGAGTATTTCCTGAAGCTTGTCGGCGACATGAGGGAGGCAAAAAACGACAAGGATTCAATCAAGGATGCGCAAGAGAAGATAGACCAGTTTGCATAGTCAGACGCCCTGCAGATACCAGTCAAGGTATGGGACGAGGTTCTTGCACAGTGTTTTTCTTTCTTCCTCTGTCTTGGATTCTTTGATGGTTTGTATCTTGCCATCAAGATAGTCTCTAGTCAGATTGCTCTTGAAGTGGGTTTGAATCTCAGCAAGTACAGATATGATTTTTTCAGAGGGGGTGTTTTCAAAATCATTTAGGACTTGTCTTGCTTGCTCTTCTAGTGTCATGATGTGAGAGAAATGTCAGGCATTATAATTTTTTTCAGATAATGTCATTGTCATCCCACGTAAGGCGAAACTTGCCTACTACGCGAAACATCTGCAGCTTGCCGCCTTTTTTGAATTTTAGCTTGTACGTGTTCTGGGATGTGTCATCTATATCCAGGACAACATTGTCATCGGTTGCCTGAAATATTATGGGGTTTGTCGAGACTTGCTTCCACTGATCAGGGGCAAAGTCCAGATAGAATTTGGTGTACAGCAGACCCATGACGTATCCACTGCAAGACTAGAATAAAAAACTACACAAGTCACACATCCAGAAAATCCTTTGGGAGCAATCCTCCAAGGTTGCCAACTATTGAAGGGTAGATGTTCTCAAAATCCTTGTCATCGCAAATTACTTTGAAGACATGAAAGATCAGCTGCTGGATTTCCAGGTGCTCGTCTCGGTACAATGTCTTTTTTGGATTCTTTGTAGAATCCAACAAAGTAAACCCGGTATCTGTCTGGAGCAGGTTTCTAAGAAGTAAATTGGATATGTGTATTTTTTCATCTGCATCCTTGTGATGGTAATCTGCTGCAAACCGTCGGATAAAGTTCTTCAGGTTATGAAACGATGTGTTGGTCACCTGCTCAAAGTGGACAAGCGTCTTTGATTCATAGTTGGGAGTAGGGGCGTAAAACTTCATGTTCCCGTCAACGTTTACTGTGATCAGGTTCTTTTCGACAAGCGAGTCGCGCGTTTTTTCAAACGTTGTTTTTGCCATGAATTTGGGAACAATCATCTTTACCAGCGCGTTATGGTGCAGATTTGGGTTGTTTCGGATGTGCTCCATCACAGTCCTTTCACGCCTGATGATCTCTGAATTGGGCTCGTATTGACTCATGTTATCTAGGTCGACCTATAGTTAGTGGGTCAAATATATAAAACTTGAAAACAACATGTTTGATATCTGGATGGAAAAAATGGACACAAGGTATGGTTTTAACAATTTTCGCATTTTGTATAAACTTGTAGCCTAATCGGATAATGAATCAACAATCAGACTGGAACCATGGATGATTTGGCGTGCGAGCACTATTGGGCTCCAAACGGATCTTACTATTGCATTCACTGTGGCATGGACATTAGCAAAAAGCCGGACTTTTACGCAATGCAGGACAGAGCCAGCCTAGGCTAAGACCGATGTGTAAATTTATTCACATCAGTTGATCAAAAAATTCATGTAAAGATCTTTTAGTTTTTTAAATAGAGTTCAGAGCGAGAGGGAATTGTCACACACATGCATTGGATGCGGAATTGAACTAGAGGGAAATGAAAAGTTTTGCTCCAGTCAATGCCAGGACCACCACTTGAAAAGACTCAAAGAGATTATGGTAAATAGCGTTAGAAACGACTCTAACCATACAAACAGCCTGGCACAATATACCGTATAAGCAGATATTCTGGCATCCGCCAAGATAGGAGGACACCACATTTTGTGTTTACAAAATGACGTACACGATGTTATGATGTGATATCATAGCAGGTTCTTGCTAAAGGACAGACCTGACTGCTCAAATCCAAGGGACTTGTAAAACTTGTGGGACTCGGTTCTTTGGTTGCCTGATTCCAGACGTATTCTGTAGCAGTTGTTGTTTTTGCCAAGTTCTATGCAGCTGCTGACCAGCTTTTTGCCAATCCCGGAATACCTGAAATCCTTTTTTACCACCAGCTCGGGGATGTACATCTCAAACTTTGCGTGGTTGAGTCTTCGAATAAAGATGACGCTGACCAGTCCGACTATGATGGAGTCATGCTCTGCCACAAGGAGCCGCTTTGATGGGTCTACAAAATAGTCCCTGACCTTGTTTTCAAATATCTTCAGATCATCGTCATCAATTGGCTTTGGTCTGTCCAGCTCGTAGAGTAGCTCCAGGATTTCCCGGATGTCGTTTTCGGTGGCGTTTCTGATTGATGGTTCCACGTGTTTTCATACGCTTTAGAATTTTTAAGGAATTCTAAAGCATAAATTGAAAAAACAGATAGAATGGATAATTCATCTAATTACGAACTAGGTGTTATGGGCGAATACAGACGGGATAAAACAATCGAGTAAATTTCTCACAAACACGCATTTCGTGTTTTGATAACTTGAGATGTATGAAATTCTTTTCTTGACAAACATCAGATAAACAAGATATTTAGAATTTCTAATGATAATATCAGTCTTCACCGACTGACAGTTGTTTCTTTGAGATAGAATCGGCTTTTTGTATGCTAAACCACTCTTTTATACTAGAATGACGTATACAAGATAGGTTTTGTTGTTAGTATGATGTATGATCAAAAGAAAAAATATGAGAAATCCTGGGTTTCGGTAAAACAATAAATGAATTTAACACGTGGTTTTCTTGTTCTGACAGTTTCTGCATTATTCATGATGAGTTTTGGTTCGTATGTGTTTGCTCAAGAAGTTACAATTCAGAAACCACCACTAAGTTTAGGCGGCAACCACTTTGGTTCAATGATAAAGACCCAAACAGTTTCATCTGATGGCTCTATCTGGATATTTCTTACCACCACAGAACCTGTAGAAAGAGAACACATGACAATCAATGTAAGATTTACCGATGAGAATGGCAAACAGGTCAACGGTATCAACTATGACATCATAGCAACTCAGAATGAACAGATTATTTTGTCAGAAACAATGGTTCATCAGCGCATAGGCATTGGAGATCACCTCACACAAGCATTGCCAAGCGATGATGCAGTTAACGTAAAGATCACACTACAAGGCATAGGGACAAATCCTCCATTCACAGGACCGCAAGGGGAATCCATCCAGATTATTGCAGTTCCTGAATTTGGAACAGTTGCAATGATCATCCTCGGCATATCCATTTTGAGCATAGTGATGATCAGCAAAAAGGGCACCCTGTCATTTCTAAGCCAGAAATATACGGTCTGATCAGCACAATAGGAAATTGGTTCATGTTCTTAAGACCCAGTAATTTTGAGAATTTTATGTGATCTTGGGTCTATTTGGATTTTTAGATCATATTTCTGAGCATCAAGGTTTTGCCTTGAAATTCTTTGCTACATAGTGGAACTTGTCTGTGTTTTTTTGATGCGAGATAAACTGTTGATCCATAGTACCTTAGATCATAGGAAAGAAAATCGATTAATTTTTCTTATATCCTAATAAAGAAAAACAACACAGTTCCTGCCAGCACACCAAAGGTTATTGCTTTTAAAACATACTCTTTCTTTTTAGCCTGCAACACATTTGAACTCTGCATAAAGTGCTTGTACTTTCTTGAAGTAATAACTAGCAAATAGGTAATAATGCCAGATATTGCTGAGAGAAGCAACGTTTCTAGTGATATTGAATTTGACTGAATCGCAGATCCAGCAAAAACGGGCAGCATTCCCCACGAAAATACTGTTGATGCATTATTATGAAATTTTCCTCCAAACAATTCCATATTATATGCAAAAAGAAAAAACCCCTCGGCGATCCCAATTGGAATTAATAATAGAGAATCAAGTACAGCATAAAAAATTCCAATGCTAAATGATATCCCAAGTGCAGTCAACGCAATAATGACTAGTTTTCTTTTTGGGAGTTCGCCCCAAGGTTTTGTTTTTCCACAAACTGCATCAAGAAGATGCGCAGACACACCCACTGCAAGAAAGTAAATTATGGCAATGGCGACGGTTCTTTCTATTGCAAACCCATCTATCAGCGAGCCCCAAATTGCAAAACACATCACAATGCCAGTATAAGGCAAAAACAAAATCCCCACACTGGTTTTAAATTTTCTTGAACCAAACTTTGGCACAAACCATTCCCCAGTTCTGTCTTTTTGCACCATATCAATTGGAGTTTATCGCTTATATCCTTCAGTTGTGGATTCAAAGCGGCATATTTTATAGTAAAAAATGCCAACCCAAACTATGGGCGTGTATAAAAAATTTATAAAAAAAGGCGTCAGCGAACCTTTAGAAAAAATCAGTTTTCATAAAAAGGCACCCATAAAGCGTCTATTGATGCTTGATAACAAACTAATTCCAGAATCTGATACCCACATAGCGGTTCATTTTGTAAGCGCAAATGGGAAAAAGATTTCCGAGTACAGTGAGTCGCACAAGCATGATGCAGATGAGATTAACCTGATCTTGTCTGAAAACGGCAAATTAGCATATGAAATTCAACTTGAAGATGAAATTTACAAAGTTTCTTCGCCATCTACGGTGTTCATACCCAAAGGAGTCAGGCATCGGGCAAGAGTCTTGTCAGGTAGTGGGATCTTTGTATGCATAATTCTGTCAAGCAAGTACAAATCATCATGAAATTAGCTTGATTGAAAACACTGTCAACTCACCCTTGTTTGAGGATAGAACTGCCAGTTTTGCCAATAACCTCCGTTTCTTCTTAATATCTCCAAACTGATGTGTTTTTTGTCTAGTTTGTCCAGAGTCACAATTGCCATAAAGCAAAGTCACCAATTAAACTACAAAAATATACTCCAATTGCCCGATTATACCATGGATGAAAAAATTGCAACTGTTTTGGACAGATTGGAAAAGCAGGAAAAATACGAGCTTGATAATCATGACAAGGTCCCGCATCAAGAAAGAATGCTTGCAATTACTCCAAGCATAGGAAAGTTTTACAATATTTTACTACGTGCTGCCAAGGCAACCTCGGTATTGGAGATTGGGACATCTGTAGGATATTCTACAATTTGGTTTGCAGATGCCCTAAGAGAATCATTGAGTTCAAGCATCACGACAATCGAGGTTGATCAAAATAAAATAAAGCAGGCAAGAAAAAACTTTGCAGATTCCGGGGTGGATGATATCATAGAAATACGGCAGGGTGACGCATTGGATGTATTAAATAAGATTTATCAGGAAGCAGATCATAAATCAATTTTTGATTTTGTCTTCATTGATGCAGACAAGGAGAGATATCGAGAGTATTTTGATTTAAGTTTTAAGCTAGTTAAAGTGGGTGGAATAATCGCTGCCGATAACATTTTGAAGCCAGAAAGATTTGGAGATATGATGAGAGACTATCAGGAGCATGTCAGAAAAAATACAAAAATTCTTTCAGTAACAGTGCCAATTGATAATGGCGAAGAAATTTCATTCAAACTTGATGACTAGTTGCTTTGATCTATTGTTTTAAAATAGTAGGCTGCCACTTATTTGTAGATGGTTTGTGTCTGATTTTCTCCATGCGTGTATGTTTTTGACACGGAAACGACATAATTCATGATACTATGCTACTGCAAACTAATAAGAACAGATTATGATGTTATTTTTTGTCTGGAAATGGCTTGCATAAAACCACATAGATGGATCTATTGATTCAATGAGAGGTTGATAGAATACCAAAATATTGATGTGAGGAGAAGTTTATGGAGAAATTTCATGCCTGCGTAATTATTATATGTGTTTCCAGTGAAACTACTTTCTACGTTAAACAGACTCAAAAGGCACAAAATTGAGTGAGATGTTGTGGCTTTTGCTACTGACTCTGTATGCACTACCAGAAAGGTAGCAAGTAGCTCAAATGAGCTAGGTCAGTTTAGTTTGGACAAGTCAGGAGATGACGTATTTTTCTTGCAAAACGGCATTTACCGGGTAAACGGTAAATGGAAACAGAGAGGTTTGGGACATTTGGGAACAAAAGAGATTGAGCATCTTGATACCGTGGAAAAAGATGGAAAACTGTATTACAAGTTTAAGGTGTTACGTGCAGGGCAGTTGCGCTCTTCAATTATTCAAAATGACATTGATAATATCGGCAAGTTCTCAGAGATGACCAGACAGATTGATCTTAATGCGGATAAAAAGAGAACATGGCTGGGTCAGATCAAAACTGTCGATTGTAAAACAATAAATGATTCGATACCCATATCATTGAATCACATTAATAAAGAAAATCTCTAAATGATTTGTTTCTTCTTTAATTCGCTTATTACGGCTTCAGTTATTTCAGACGTCAATTGTTCAAGTTTATCTTTATATTGCATCATCACATTGTCAATTACTTCTTGGATTTTTTCTTGAGATTCTATCTTTTGTTGTGTATTTGTTTCGATGGCTCTGGCTATCGGTTCTATTTGATTTCTAACTTCTGAGAATGCATCACGTACTGAATAATACACTTTATCAGAAACACCTCCTAGCTGCTCCTCTAAGTCTTGTTTCATTTTTTTCATTTTCTCTTCAATTTGATTAGAGATATTTTCACCAGATGAATTCATCTATAAATAATTGAATTTGAACTAAATAAATATGATGATTCCAAATAAAATTACGTCAGAATTTTAGTTAGTATCACACAGTTTTACTATTTTATGATCTTAAAGTCTTACGACAACTGTCATAATTTTATTCGTAAAAGGGGGGCGTTGCCTTTTTACTCTCTGTCGATAAAAATAGAATCCCCCCATTTCGTGCCTGAGTTTGTGCTAGTTTTGGTAATGGACTAGAACATAACGAAGATTATGATTTGTTGGAGAATAGTTATAACGAAATTACAAATCGATAATGTATGTCTGATGATTATGACTTTCAAAAGAAATTAGCAAAGTATCAGTTAAAGGCTACTGCGATTTCGATTTTTGGAAGTACAATAATTGCATTAGGAATTGCTTTGGCTTCGATTTCTGTAACTATTGAAAATCAAGGAATGTCAATTTTAATTCTCACAATAGGAATAATGCTAATTCTATCCTCGTTACTTATAGTTGTGATAAACTTGTGGCGAATCAGTAAACACATAGATAGAATCAACAAATGACCATTAAAGGAAAACAAAACCATTACAACGTAAAGTTTCTCAAAGGATACGGTCATTCAATTTCTGTAAAAGACTCCAGAATAATTCTAAAATCCAATCATGACCCATTCTCAGAGCCTGAGATTGAATCATGGTATGTCAAAAATATGCCATACGAAAAGATAATCCTTTCAGGTAAAGGCTACGTCTCAACTGAGGCATTATCAATACTATCTCAGAACAACCGTAACGTCATATTATTAGACAATCACGGAAAACCTGTAACTTTCATGAATGGCATGATGGATTCACTCACTACAACAAAATATCGCATGGCTCAATATGATACATTTCGAGATGAATCAAAGTGTGAGTATTTGCGTCAGCAAATCATACAAAGTAAGAAAGAATCACAATTGAAACTTCTCAAATTAATTGGAAGTGATGTTACTGAACTGCCAGATTCAGAACACCTTTCTGCCAAAGTCTACTGGTCTGAATTCGCTAAATTCATTCCTGAAAAATATCAGTTCCATTCCAGAAATCAGAGTTTCATCAGAACTAGCAAAAATAATGCAACTGATGTAATCAATGCTTTATTGAATTATGGTTATTCCGTTTTAGCTGGAGAAATCTCAAAATTTGTTTGTGGAATGGGATTAGACCCATACTTTGGATTCATGCACAAATCTCATACGGGTTTTCAACCGTTGGTCTATGATATCATAGAGCCGTTTAGGTGGTTGGTCGATTATTCTGTGTATCAAATAGCAAACAATGGCAGTGACAGGCAGAAAATAAAACTAAAAGAGTACAGTTACACAAAAGATGGAACTGTGGTTATGGAATATTCTCTGATCAAGAGGTTTTTGGAAATGCTGGAAAGACAATTTCAAAAGGAGAGAAAATATGATTTTAGACATGGGAAGAAGACAAAGGATGGTTTGAAATCTGTACAGGAAATTACGATTGTAAAGACCATGATTCAGAATTTAGTAGAGTTTTGTCAAAAACATGTTTAGTACATTTCCAGTTTGATTTATAATAATTCATTGCTCAAATGACGGGATATTTTGGATGATAATTATCTCATTTGCTTTGACTATTGATTCAAGCATATCGTGTACGTCTTCAACTAGATTAAGATAATTATCCCATGTATCAAAGGACATGTTTTTTCCATCAATAAAGTCAAACTGTTTATTTTTGTAATGTATTGTTGTGTTTCCCGGATTATCTGGAAGATATACTCCATTATTATGAAACGAATTTCTGTAAAGTCTTAGAATATCTAACAATTTTTCATATTCATTTGAATCTAATGTGATATGTCTTGGACTTAACAACCAACTATACATATTTTTGAAACTTCTCTTTGTATTTTCATATGCTGTATGATCCATAGATTTCACTATGGCTCTGAATGAGCTTTCTATCATTGAAAATAAAAAGAACACCAAACTGAAACGAAGTGTTTTGTTAAAAGATTCTAATGTTTCATCAATTATGATTTTTGTTTCATTATTTGTAATGTCTCCAAATTGTTTCCACCAATCTTTTTGTTGTGCATGGTCTCTAGTTAAAACTGCACCCAATTCGGTTGAACGCAATACATTTTTGCATTTTATAAAAATTGCCAATCTTGCATCAGTTTTTTTCCAATTTGGATTTTGTTGTTGTAATGAAAAATATGTATCACAATATTTGTTTTTAATTTTTTCAAGTCTAATAGTTACAGATTTCCATTTTATGTCAGTCATACAAAAATGAAAATTTATATGAACTTAAGCATATTGATTAGAACCGAATATGTTCTACTGAGGAACAAATTGGAGAAGTAAAAGATATCCTACAATCCAACTAATACCGTAAATCAACAATCCTACTATCCAATGACCAAAAATTCGTATTGGAGCAAATATGGATACAAGAAAAGCTATTATAGATATCGCAATTAACCAGTTTCTCATCACATCACAATTGTACTGAGTTTGTTCATTATCCAATAATTCCAATTCACAGAATTCATCTAGGACAAAATTTGCAATAGCATATTGATTTGTGGGCACTTCAAATGTGGTTGAAATTCCAAATAGAATTCCTGCAATAAACCCTGCTTTAAAAACAAGAATACCTGTTGCAATTACACCTTTTGCCATAACATTACAAATTTTTGTATGAACTTAAGCATATTGCACATCAAGATTAAATACAAATTTTGCAATCATACCCATGCTCGAAGAAGCAATCCAAGAGTTCATGGCATTTGTAGGCAGGTTCTGTCTGGATAATCTGCCATATCTTACATGCAGTTCATAAAATTCTATTTTTTCTTTTTTTGAATCTTTGGTTTTGCTAAAACCTTACCAAGAAAAAGCGATCCAAATATGATTGGAAGTATTCCAAAACCCCAAAATTCGTATGCTGTAAGTGGGTTTACATCTTCATACGAAACTAGAATATTTGCAATTACGATTAATCCAATACACACTAAACCAAAGTTAATACAAATCGAGATAATTTTAGAGAGTTTCATTCTTACTCATTAAATAACATATAAAATTTGTTTATGAACTTAAACCTGTTGGAAAATGAAATAAATCAGTATTCAGTGGTTTGATTATGAAATGGATTTTTTTGTTAATTGCATTTGGTTTTTTCAGTCCTGTATATGCAGAAGAATCTACGTTAAATGACATCCAAACACAATTAGATAATCAGATAAATCAGCAAAATCTAAAGAAATTAGAACAAAGAGTTTCAAATCTAGAAAACCAATCATCATTTGAAGACCAGTTTGTTTCAAGCGAAGAATATACTAAATTAATGAGTCGATTACATATTTTAGAAAATAATGATCAATTGAAAAATGAACTGATTTCTTTGAAAACCGTTCTTGATACAGAACTATCAGAAATGAATAGTTCAATGACAATTGCACAAAAAACTGCCACTGATTCATTTTTGTTAGGAATTTACATTTCGATTGGGTTTGCAGGAATCGCAATAGGAGCTACAATGCTGTATTCTAGAAAAATGGAAATACAAACAGAATTGATAAAAACAGACATCAAAACACGGATTAGACCAATTTTAAGCAGAAAAGAATTAGAAAAAAAAGTTAGGAATTCAAATGAACAATTAGTAAAACATGTATTCACTCTAACTCGACATAAAGCATTATTTCATTTTCAAAACACTGGAACATTGCCAGCCGTAAACATTTCACGAAATTATTATGCAGAGATCAGAGAAACACCATCAGATGTAATCAAATTGAATCCTAAAGAATATGTTGATGTGATTAAAATGGCAACCTTAGCTCCAAATGAATATTATAGTACAGATGTTTTTTGGTTAGACCCATGTTTTGATAATGCCGTTGATAGAAATAATTGCTATTTTGGATTAGTTATTTGGTATCACGATTCCAAAGGGACAAGATATTATTATCATATCGAAGGATTTTTTGATCATGGGGAATTGATGATAACTCATGTTGATATGAATTAAAATTCACAATACGGACATTCTAATTCTTCTTTACTAGATTTCACAAATCCCAAAAACGCATTTCCACAATCAGTACAAAAATACTTTAATCGTTTTCTCTTCTGAGCCTTGTAGTACAATGCCTGCAACCAACTAACTCTCTGAGTTCTAAAATTTCCATCTTCATCATAGTAATAGATATGCCATCTCTTCTTAGTTGTTGATTTGTGCCTGTGATTTCCACGATGTGTGTAAGTTTTTGACACTGAAACAACATACTTCATGATACCTCAATGCTACTTCAAACTAATAAGAACAGATTATGACTATTCTAAATTCTCAATCGTGCCTTTACTTAACAAAGAATCAGGAGCATGAACAAAAGGAACTTGTTTTTTTGAACCAGTATTTTTTGTAAACTTTGCAATTGATTGCATCAACAAAAGTGTATCACGTAGCTGTTCCCGTATGTGCCATTTGAATTCTTCTGGCATTAGCTTCATCAGACCTTCTAATCCAATGTTAAAGAAATTATAATACATGATAAATGAGAATATTTTGTCAGGATCCTCGTCAGATTGTTTTTGATCAGCAATTGATGAAGCATATTTTAAAGTGGTCATAAAATCTTCAAAACTTCTACTTGATAGAATTTTTGCTTTGTAGGAATTAGGCAAGGGTGAAAAGGCATAATGAAAATCTGAAAATGACTGTTCGATCTTTGATTGAATTTCTCGATAAAACCTATATTTGTTTGAAATTGGAAAAACTTCTGGATTCCAAAGATTAGCATATTCGTCATGACTAATCAAAGTTAGTTTTGGATTTGTCTTTTTTATTTCATTCATAATCTTTTCTTGCTTTGCAGTTTGTCTTTTTTTCATTATTATTATTCTATTTTAGACAAATTTAAGCATAATGTTCGTATATACAGTAATGAAGTCAAAAACAAACCAAAAACAAAGAGCAGACGAGCCAATCGAGACAGACTTTGGCAACAGGCAGGTATCCCACCAGAATTTTTCAAGAATTGTGGCACTGCCTAAAATTGCTCTGCAAAACTGTGGGATAACGTCACAGGTATCTGTGAAACTAGTCCTGCAAAACGGAGAAAAATTTCTCAAAATTACTCCGGCAAAAACAAAAGGAGGTGAACATACTGAGTGAAACTACCTATCCTCCATTTTTGAAATGGGGAGAATATGCCTCTGATGATCCAGAAAATCCAGATGTACTAGAACTCAAGGTTGCAGATACTGAGACATTTGAGACGGAATTTTCAATCAATGTAATGGCATTGATCAAGGAAAAGAAATCATGGATAGAATACAACATCCCACTGAAGAGCCACGAATCAAAGAATTCATCACTGCTAAACCAGTGGAACAGATTCTCAAAGAATCTCAAGAAAGGAGACAGACTAGTTCTAAAGACGTGGCTTGGAACATCAAAGAACTCTAGGAAGATCAGGAGGTACAGTCTAGAGAAACTCTAGACATTTTTTTCTTTTTTTGGTGATTGTGATGATGGAGGATAAAGACAAGCTTGTAAAACAATTGGATGCCCTAAAGATTTTTCCAAACAACAGACTAGTAAGAGATCTAAAGAATCAGATTAAAAATAAATTAAAAAAATTAGAAACTGTAAAACCTGCAAAACCAAAGAGAGACCCAAACGTCTCACGGTCAAGCAAGCTCAAGAGATATCACAACTACATGAGACAGATAAGAAACAACTTTCCAAATTTATCATACAGCCAGATAAGAAAACAGTTCTCAAAAAGAAAGCGTGGCGATGACGTATCCATCCCTGATGCAGTATGGCAGAACCCATCCCCGTAACTGACTGCAAGAGCCTCAGGCGAGTCTTTACAAAAAAGCCTCAGAACAGAGACCCTGCAAAGTCGCACAAGAGAAAAGTCTATGCAATAGACACCGAGACGTATCAAGGAAACATCTTTCTGATTGCAGATTCAGACGGCAGATTCTTGGATAAGATCACGCCTGAATCGTGCCTAGACTGGCTATTTTGCAGGAAATACGAGGGAAATTGGTGCTTTTTTTACAATCTTGGCTATGATGCAGAAGTCATACTCAAACTATTGGGTTCGGAACTATTCAGGTATAGAAACACTGGCAAGCTCAAATTTTCATTTCAAAAATATACCATAGAGTATCATCCAAACAAGTGCCTCAAAATCTCAAAGGGTCACCACTCTGTGATATTTTACGATGTAGCACAGTTTTATCATGCAAGTCTGGCAGATGCATATCAGAACAACATCAAGAAATTACCAAAGAAATATCTGGAAACAAAATCCAAGAGAAACCAGTTCTCTGTAACATACTACAAGAGAAACACAAGGCAGGTAAGAGACTATTGCATACAGGATTGCAAGCTGACAAAAGAACTAGCCATCCACTGGATCAAACTATTTCATGACGCATTTGGGTTCTATCCTGCAAGATGGGTTAGTTCAGGATACTTGGCTGAAAAAGTCTTGATCAACAACAACATAGAGTTTCCAAAGTTTGATGATACGCCATATGAGGTGCAGGAGATGGCATTTGCCTCATACTATGGGGGAAGATTTGAGATTACAAAGCGTGGATATATTGGGACTGCATACAAGTATGACATAAACTCTGCATATCCATACTCTCTGACAAAAATTCCAGACCTGACAAAAGGAAGATGGATTAAGAGAAAGTCAATCCACCCAAAAGCAGAATTGGGTTTTTTCAGAATTATCGCAGACGTTCCAGACTGCAAGTACATTCCTCCATTTCCGTTTCGTACCAATGGACTCATTATTTTTCCCAGTGGGAAATTTGAGACATACGTTACATTAGATGAACTCAAAGTTGCAGACAAGAGATACTACAAAATTCTAGATTCCTACCAGTTCATTCCAGATGGAAAAATAACGTATCCTTTCAAAAAATTTGTAGAGTCAATGTATGAGAAAAGATTACAATTAAAGAAAGAGGGCAATCCGTTGCAACTGCCAATCAAGATAATACTGAATTCCATATATGGCAAGACTGGTCAGAAAACAAACAGAATAATGGGAAATCTGTTCAATCCCGTGATATTTGGTACCATTACAGGCATGACCCGTGCGTATCTCTATGACTTTGTCATGAAAAATGCCATAGAAAACCAAGTGGTGTTTTTTGCAACAGATTCAGTATGCACTACTGTTCCACTGGATGTTGATTCAGACAGACTGGGAGAGTTTTCTTTGGAAGAAAAGGCAGACGATGTATTTGTGTTGCAGAACGGATTCTATCGGTTTAATGGCAAATGGAAGCAGAGAGGTATTGGCAAACTAGGCAGTAAAGAGATCGAACATCTTGAGACATTTGAGAGAAATGGAAAGTTGTACTATCGATTCAAGGTTTTGAGAAACTCTAGGTTGAGATCATCAATATTGCAGGATTCAATATCTCAGATTGGTAGGATTAGAGAGCATGTTAGGGAGGTTAATTTGAACGCAGATAGGAAAAGGTTATGGTTAAATCAACTAGACAACATTAATTCAAAAAAATATTTAGATTCATTTCCACTTTCTTTAAACCATTTAAACAAAAAGAACATTTGAATTATTATGATTTTAACATTAGAAAACTGCGCACATTATTTAGATGCAATAGAAAACTTTGTTGATTCTGAATGGTTAAAAATACAAACTGATAAAATAATTGAGTATTATAATACAGTAAACAATACAAGCATTTTAGGAAAATTAGAAGATTATTCAAATCCATTGGCATTGTTAATTTATCAAGCAGACAAAACATTATCTCGATTAACAGATGATAAACACGCGCATTCATCTGTTGAATTAATTAAAGCAGTTTCATTAGGAATGTATTTGGAAAAATTAACTGAAGCAAATCTTGATTTTAAAGATAAATTAACTGATTTGACATCCTCGGATAAAAAATCATTTGAAAAAATAATTTTTGAGTTAGACATAGCAACTGCATTTTTGAATTCAGGACATTCTGTTGAATTTATCAAAACAGACTCCACACACAATAATCGTACTGCTGATTTACGAATAGACGGAACAATAGAAGTAGAATGTAAGAAAAAAGATAAACTCACTAAATTCGACATTCAAAACCAAGATCGATGGAACACATTAAATCGTAAACTCCGAGCATTTTTTAATGAACAAAAAAAATATCCATTCATCTATATTTTTGTAAAAAATGATCTTTCTCATGAAATTATTCAGAAAATTCTAAAACAAATTAGAAAAATGACGCATAACAATGAAACCGCATATTCAGATTCAGAAATAAAAATCATGATTGAAGAGTTGTGTAAAAATGACGAAATCATGTCATTAGGATTTCAAGCAAGAAATAGTGATGAGTTGATGGGAAGAATCAATCCCAAAATAATTGACACCATAATAAAATCCAAGATAAAATACACTCATTTGATGGATTATGAATTAATACATCCAGATCATTTTTCAGATGATTCAAAAATTCAAATTGTAAATGAGAATGTGTTTGTAAGTGAACTAAGACGTTATGTTTTCAAATCTTTGAGAAATGTTCATCGAATGAATGGCATTATATCATCAATTAAAAATGCAAGAAACCAACTTTCTGGAGATACATGTGGTATTATTTGTGTGAATTTTACTCATTTAACCGATACTATGATAGAACAAGATTACAAAAATTTGACAAGTTTGATAAATCAGTTTCTTAAAAATAATTCAAAAGTTTCAGCAGTTATTGTTTCTTCAGAATTCTATTCCACTTCTAGAGATATGAGATTTATTCATAAAGCGCTAATAATTCGAAATCCATTGGCACGCCATAAACTCCCAGATAATTTTCAATTCCTTAATGATGTTAGCATGTAATTTTCATAATATTCGATAATTTTTAGTCCTAACGAAAAACAGCAGTGAGTTACGCACGAAATGGGGGGATTCTATTTTTACTCTCTGTCGATAAACTCGTTGGCAGTTGGTGGGTCTGGTGCAAGTCCCTTTCTCTTCCTAATGTCTGCAACGGCAGCTGCCAGCATTGACTTTGGAACTTCAGTCCATGCCTTAAATGACGTATTCCAGGTTGCACGTCCTGCAGTCTGGCCCCTCATCTCCTCAGATAATGTAAATGTCTCTGAAGCTGGAATCTCGCCGACAATGATGCTTGATGCGCCCTTTTGTGCCATGTCAAGTACCTTGCCCCTCTTGCCTGAAAGAACGGTAGCGACGTTTCCAACCAGGTCAGTTGGCACACGAACCTCGATTGCCAGTGTAGGCTCTAGCACTGCAACGCCTGCAGTGAGCAGTGCGCCCATGCATGCCCTGCGTGATGCAGGCCCTAGCTGAGACAGTCCCCTGTGTGCAGTGTCCTCGTGTGGTACAAAGTGGGTAAATGTAAACTTGCAGTCCCTCATCTGCTCTTTGCACAGCGGACCTTCCTTCATGACCTCCTCAAATCCTGAATTAATAGAATCAGTAGACTCTTGCACAAACTGGACACCCTTGGTGCCGTTAATCAAAACATTTCCGCGAGAGTCAAACTTCATGACGCGCTTAATGGTATCAGTGTCCCAGCCGGCGCCCTTTAGCAACTCGGCTACAACCTTCTTGTCTTTCATATCGCTTATTTCGCCTGTTCGCAACATGTTTGCAATTTTTGGCTCTAGTGGCTCTACTTTCATGAATATCTTGTTGTGTCTGTTTGGAGACTTTGACATGATTGGCTCACATGTGCCCTTTACTGTCTCCCTGTAGTTGATCAGCGGCTCTGATGTCACGATATCTACTTTGGCATCCTGGATACGGTGTGTTGCAACATCAAGGTGCAAGACGCCCATTCCTGCCATGATGGTCTCGCCGCTTTCTTCATCAATCTTTACTACCAGGTTTGGATCCTCAATGGTGAGTTGTTTTAGCACTTCGACTAGCTTTGGCAAGTCTTTGGGGTGCTTTGGCTCTATTGCAACCTGAACCACGGGTTCGGACACGTACTTTACCCCCTCAAACATTTGAATTCCCTTAATTGAAGAGATGGTGTTTCCTGCCCGAGCTTCGGTCAGCCCCAACAGTGCGGGAATGTTTCCGGCTCCAAGTTCTGCGACCTGCTCTCTCTGGTTTCCCATGAAAAAGTTGACAGACTGGACCCTTCCCTCTCTTTTTGAATCAATAATGTTAATTGTTTGCCCGTCTTTTATTGTGCCAGAGAACAGTCGTCCGATTGCAACCGGTCCTGCCGCAGGATCCAGCACCATGTTTACAATCATCATGATTGTTGGCCCATCATCGCTGCATGCAAGCAGTGCCTTTCCGACATCAGATTCCAAGTCTCCCTTCCAGATTTGCGGGATTCTATACTTTACTGCCACGTGTGGAGGCGGATGGTGCTTTACAACCATTCCCAAGACGGCATCGGCCAGAGGCGCCTTTTCTACAAGGTCCTGGACCTTTTCGTTTTGGTATGCGTCAATGACATCCTTGAATGTAATTCCTTTTTCTTTCATCACGTCAATGTTGATTGCCCACCTGTCTTTTGCAGAGCCAAAGGTGACGCTGGCATCCTGAATCGAGACACGCCACTTGTCCTTGTATTCAGGTTCTGCATATGTGTCAATTAATTGGTTAAAGTTTGACACCACTTCTGCCAGCTGCTGCTGCATCTTTTCAGGGGTGAGTCTTAGTTCTTTGATGAGCCTGTCTACCTTGTTGATAAACAATACAGGCCTTACCCTTTCCTCAAGTGCCATCCTGGTTACAGTCTCAGTCTGAGTCATGATTCCCTCAACAGAGTCACATACCACTACTGCTCCATCAATTGCCCTGAGGCTGCGAATGACCCTGCCACTAAAGTCCACGTGTCCGGGGGTATCAATCATGTTAATGACGTATTCTTTTCCTTTTTGTGAAAAGTGCAAAGTTACATTTGCCTGATAAATTGTAATTCCTCTTGCCTGCTCTTCCTTGTCAAAATCCATTGCCAGTGCCTTTCCGGCAGCAGAGGGTGCGATGATTCCAGAGTACGCCAAAAGGCTGTCACTCATGGTGGTTTTTCCATGGTCAACGTGTGCAATGACACCAAAGTTTCGGATTTGATCCTTGTTTTTGATAATCTTCAAAACCTCAGATGTCGACTTGAATTTTACCATAATCGCAAACCGAGTTATTCAGCTATTAAATCTTATGAGAAGATCAGTAGATCATCTCATCACTTGCATTGCGGAGTTTTTTTGCCGAGACAAAATTACAATCCTTCTGGTGTCTCTTTTTGGCTTCAAAAAGCGGGAGCAGTTGTGAAAAGTAGGTATAGTACAACACAGATGAGATCTTGTTTTTGGATGCAAAATATGGATGGATTACATTTAATCCAAGTTTTTTGAGATTTTTTGCCAATTGTGTATTGTGGGAATTTTTTTCTTCAAAAATTATTACAGTGTCATTCTTTTTTGCAGAGAAAAGTTCCATGTGGGAGAACTGCTCGATTCTCTCATAATGTGCATCAAGCCCCAGAATCTCATAGAACTTTGCTGCGCAGTACATGGCCAGCGGATAGGTCATGGAATTGCCCAAGACAAAAATTCTTTGCGTGTATCTTGATTTTTTTGCATCGAGGTACGCCTTTTTGTATATCTTGGGGTTGTTTGGAATGGAGATGTCCTTTACAAGAGATATGCACGTCAGCGCACTGTCCAGAAAACTAATGCTCCCGGCAGTAAAGACATCAGAGTTTGGGGATTGCAGATGGATTGTGCCGGTGCATGCTTTGGCAAGGCGGCTGTCTGGATTGGAGGTGATTGCAATTGCCTTTTTGGATGATTTTGCGACTCTGATGTTTGAGACTGTCTTCCCAGATATTGATACGAAATAGACTGTCTTGGTTTTGAAGAGATGCTTGTTTTTGAGCAAGTCAAGTGGGTCAAAGGACCTGACCCTAAAGTCTGAAAAGTATTCTGCAAGCATTGCAGACACTAGAGAGTCTCCGCTTCCGGTAAATATTGTATGTTCTTGTAGAGATTTAGGAATGGGTTTTTGTTTCTCAAACTGTCTTAGAAAGTAAAGCTGCTTCTCAATGTCACTCTCGTATGCATCGATTGTTCCCATGAATATCAAAACATTCTTGGCATATATTAGAAAAACTATTTTCCAAAAAACTTGCAAATTATTTTTCAAAAATTTGCAAAATCAAGTTTTGATATTTATTACCACGGTTGGCAGATCACATATGGAAGTTTCCGTAGGGCACACACCTGATTCAGATGATGCGTTCATGTTTTATGGGATGTTTACAGGCAAAATAACATCGCCGGATTTTACGGTAAGACATGTAATTGAGGACATTGAGAACCTCAACAAAAAGGCGACCAGTCCTCAGCTGGATGTGACCGCAGTGTCAGTTCATGCATGCGCATACATTCCAGGATATACGATTCTGAGAAGCGGCGGAAGCTTTGGGATTGGATACGGTCCGATTGTCACTGCAAGAAAGCAAATGTCGCTAGATAAAATAAAAAAATCAAAGATTGCAATACCAGGAAAGATGACATCGGCATTTTTGCTGTTGCAGTTAATGATTGGAAAGTTTGACTATGTTGAGATGAACTTTAGCGACATCCCGCAAGCAGTAAAAGCAGGAAAGGTGGATGCGGGCCTTGTGATTCACGAGACCCAGTTGTCATACGAGCAGGAAGGCAACCTCAAAATCCTAGATGTCGGGGAGTGGTGGCACAAGACAACCAACGGATTGCCCGTGCCACTTGGGATAAACGTCATGAAGACAAGCCTGGGCATGGATCTGATTTGCAAGTTTGACAGGTACCTGCAAGCATCAATCGAGTACGGGCTCGAACACCTAGATGACGCGCTGGAGTACGCAATGCAGTACAGCAGGGGAAAGCCAAGGGAATTGATTGAAAAATTTGTCAAAATGTATGTAAACCACGTAACAGTGAACATGGGCGATAGGGGCGAGGAATCGATAAGAAAACTCTTTGAGATGGCAAGAGAAAAGGATCTAGTTCCCAGTTTCGAGATAAGCATTGCCACCAAGTAATTATAATACAAAAAATTTTCAAATTCATGGGAGACGGTATTGGCGGACCAGTGATAGGATGTCTGTCCAACAATGCATTTGAGTTGCTTGTGACACATTTTCGCAAAGACAACAAAGAAGAATATGGAAAGACAGAGAGAATAATAATTGCAAAGATTGACGATCCTGACAATCCACAGTACTCAGAGCCATCAAAAGAGGATTTGGAGAGAGCACTAAAAGGCAAATTCGTTTCGTGCAATGTCCAGTACAGGGATTCCAAAACAGACGCATTGGTATGCAACGTGTTTGTGCAAAAGCCCCCCGAAGGATTTTAAACGTCAAGCAAGAGACAGACCAGTTTTAAAATAAAAAAAGAGAATATCTGAAAATAATTTAGTTCAAAATCAATCAAACGAAACTAGTCTAAAATGTTCTACTACGGTGTTTTGGTAAACATTCACGGCAATATACTGGTCTTCCGGGTTTTGGCTCGAAAGGAACTTCAGAATCTTTGCCGCAATCTGCGCATGTACATTTGTACATTTTTCTGTCTTCTGACATGATCTAGTAGGATTTACCAACTATAAGAAGCATCGGTATTTTCAAAAACATCATTATCTCAAATGCCAAAAGACATCTCAAAAATTAAAACCAATAAACGATTCAGGTTAGATTTTCAGCTTTAGTGTCTCTTCTGCTTTTAATCCCTTGTATCGGTTTCTGATGGTGACCTCGGTCACTCCAGCAGCCTCTGCAATGTCGCGCTGTGTAACAGAGACGCCGTTTTTCACACATGACAGGTATAGCGCGGATGCGGCAAGCCCCATTGGGTCCTTTCCTGCAGACTCTTCTCTCTTTTGTGCGTCTTGCAGCACTTTGATGGCATAGCGTTTTGTTTTTTCTGTAATCTCTAGTTTGCTTGAGATTCTTGCAATGCACTGGATTGAATCCACCACGGGCATCTTTAGTTCCAGTTCATGGTGTAGCAACCTGTAACATCGCGCAATGTCTTTTCGTTTTACGTTTGCAGCATCGGCAACATCTTTTAGCGTCCTTGGAGTTTCCGTGTCTCTGCATGCGGCATACAGTGATGCTGCAATCATTGCAGAGATTGATCTTCCGCGAACTAGTTTTTTCTCCAGTGCCTTACGATAAATGTATGCTGCCTTTTCAAGAACGTTTGCAGATATTGCAACCTTGTCTTTTAGCTTGTTTAGCTCACCCAGTGCTTGTCTTAGGTTTCTATCAACAGGTTCATGAGCTTGGCTTCTGCTGTCCCATGTCCTCAGCCTTTCAATTGTGCTTCGCATAGATGTAGAGAGTGGTTTTCCTGATGCGTCCTTGTTCAGAGGATTGATGACGGTAGATAACCCCATGTCATGGATGGTAAGAGATGACGGTGCGCCGGTTCTTGCAGGATCAGAGCCGCCGTCTTTTTGAAAGGATCTCCATTCGGGACCTGACTCTTGTGATTTTTCAGAAAGAACATATCCGCACTTTGCACAAAACTGCTCGCCGGTTACCTCATCGGTAAGCAGTGAGTTTTTTCCGCAACGGAGACAATTTGAATTTGGTTGTAATAGGACCATGATAACTACCTACTTTGCGTTCCTCTTTATTGGAATTTCAATTGTGGATACGTTTCTGTTTTTCCCATCAGATGAGACAAGAGACTCTGAGCCGATTTTTACATCACCTACAGAGTAGGCAGGCTTGGTTCTTTGCAAGACTATTTGCACCACATCTACTGCAGGTCCTATGCTTTGTCCCCTGGCCTTGATTGTGACTACAGGGATTGTAGATAATTGAATTATTGCCGAAGTAACATAAGTCATCAATGGTTTTTTCCCAATGAATATAGTTTCAGTTGTATTGCTTAACATGAGGAGTTACCTTGTACCGCTTATTTAAACTGAGTATGAAGGGACATCCTGCCAAGCGCGGATTGCCATCCAATGCACAATCTCAAATCGGCAATGCCCCAACATGCTTAAGTCCCACAGAAGAGAGTCAATGCAACGGCATATGGACAAAGAATGGCTGAGGGTCAAAAGTGGCAGAAGCAAAGGTTGCAAGGACTGCATAAAACACAAATGTATACCAAGCAGCTGCATGTGTGATTGTCATAAATAATTCAAGATGAGATTTTGTTTTACCACAGTACAAATTCAGAACGCATCCAAAAGTTGCAGAAAATCCCTAATATAGGATAGAGGCAAACTAACAGTGAAAACAGATGGTTTTGGTAGACAAGAAAATCCTTTTGGGCGGAATTGCAATGTTGGCAGTGGGCGGAGCATTGCTTGGGTATCTAAACTCCACAGTTCCCGCAGGCCATGCTGGGATGACAGAGGAGGAAATGCTGGATCTGATGATAAGAGAGCAGGAAAACCAGAACATGAACACGCTTGCAGGAATTTTGTTCGGAGTCGGATTCCTGCTGGTGCTGATTAGTTTTGGAGCCAGAAGGAAAAACAGGGGCAGCCCAAAAAAACTAGAAGAAAAGCCAACAGAATGAGATTAAACGTTTTAATCCCAAATTCATGGAAAAACAATATTGATTCAGGCAGAGATTAGCATATACCCGATGGGAACAAGTTCAACAAGCGCAAGTTTTTACATTGCAAAAGCCATCGAGTCAATTCAAAAACTAGACGGAATAAGATACCAGATAAATCCAATGGGGACAGTTTTGGAATCAGAGAACATCGATGTCATTTACGAAGCATCAAAGAAGATGATGGAAGTTGTTCACAACCTAGGAGTAAACAGGGTCGAAGTTATCCTGAAGATAGATTCAAGAAAAGACAAGCAGACAAAGATGGAAGAAAAGATAGAATCCATCAAGAAACAAATGAGTCCAGATTAGAAATTTTTCAAGATGTTAAAATAAGTGTCACGTTGTGCAGGCTTTCGTCCAATCTCCTTGACCATGGTAGCAAGCTCTTCAACAGATGATGCAGTAGGCTTGCCTGCGGCGCGGTAGACCTCTTCGGAGAATGCAGTTCCAACCAGATCACTTCCTCCGTTGGACAATGCAACTTGGGCAAGCTTTTTTCCGTATGCAACCCAGTATACCGATATGTTGTTTAGAACATTTGCAAGCATCAGTCGTGACAATGCAATAACTCTCAGATCATAAACAGATGAGCACTCGTTGTTTACCAGGTGTTTTTGCTCCAGTTCGGTGTTATCAAGACTGAACTTGAGTGGAATCAAGGTGATAAACCCGCCAGTCTTTTTTTGCAGTTCGCGGATTTTAATGAGATGATCAACAATGTGGGCGGGCTCTTCAATGTGGCCATAAAGCATGGTAACGTTACTTTTGATTCCAAGATTGTGGGCTTGCTCTACAGTGTTGAGCCATTCTTCCCCGCTGCATTTTCCGCGAGCAATCTTTCCACGGATGTCAGGATGGAACAGTTCTGCTCCACCTCCAGGCATTGAATCCAGACCCGCAGTTTTTAGTCTGGAAAGAACCTCCTTTACAGAATTTTTTGTCAGCTTTGAGAGGTAGAAAATCTCTGCGGCAGTAAGGGCCTTTATTTTTAATTCAGGGTGGTTCTTCTTGATTGCCCTCATCATGTCTTCATAGTAGTCCAAGGGCAGTTTTGGATGAAAGCCACCAACAATGTGAACTTCGGTTGCACCCATGTTTTTGGCAATAGATACGCGTTGTTCGATTTGCTCAGGAGTCAGCGTATAAGCGTCATCTGCCCCCTCTTTTCTATAAAAGGCACACATTTGGCAGCTTGCAGCGCATACGTTTGTGTAGTTCATGTAGTATGATGCTGCAAACGTGACAGTATCCCCGACCAATTTCCGTCTACTAAGATCAGCGACGGCGCCAAGCATGTGCAGGTTATCGTAATTCATCAATTCCAATCCGTCATTATATGACAACTCTTCTCCAGCAATTGCTCGATCTAATGCCTGAGAATCTCCGACTAGCTGTTCCAGCATGGATAGAGTCAGCCGTTAAAGGATATATTCCTTAACTGTAGGTCTCAAGAGATAAGTAGGCAGATGCGGTTAGAAAATACATGGTTCTGCCATTGGTTGATGAAAACAAGCCAAAATGCTACTATTGTCATCAAGGATTTGACAATATTGAAAAATTACGTGAGCATCAAAAGGCAGAGCATTCAGAATTTCTAGAGACGCATGAGAAAGACATCAAAAGGCAGCCTGCACCCGGCGATGTTACTGTATTTTAGACTTTATAGATTTTAGCAAGTCTTGAGCCATCTCTTTGCTAATTGATGCAAGATCATAATTTTCATCAATTGATAATGCTTTTTTGAAATGCTTCAAGGCACCTTCAATGTCTCCGGTTTCCCCCAAAGAGAGACCTTTGTATGCCAATGCCATGGCAGATTTCTTGTCAACTTTCAAGGCATCATCATAGCACCGTATTGCCTCAGGATACTTTTCAAGTGTGTGCAAAGACGAGCCCTTGTTAATCAACGCGTCAACATGGTCGGGGTTAATTTTGAGGGCTTTGTCATACATTCTGATTGCTTGCCTGATGCGACCCAAGTTTTGAAGTGTGACCCCCTTGTCAATTATTGCATTGAGGTTTGATGGGTCTTTTTTTAGTGCCAAATCATACAGTTTCAGAGCATCAAGATAGTTTCCATCTTCACATAGTTCATAGGCCTGAATCATCATGTCATCTATTTCTGCCACTATGTCATGAATAACAATTTGTCGATAATATAGATTGACTATTTGTCAATGACAAATCAAGATGCAAATTTGTCTCTGGGATCAATTTCAAGGGATTTGTTAAAGCACTCCAATGCCTCCTGGTATCTGCCAAGACTTCGAAGAGCCACTCCTTTAAAGTTCCATATCTCAGGGTCATTTTGATTTAAAATAAGTGCCTGATCAAAGCATCCCAGCGCATCATCAAACTGTCCGTCTTTAAGAAATGACTTGCCTTTGGAAATCAGAGCATCAGTTTGTGTCACACAGATATTGTCCGTTCGCTTGTATTAAATTTGACAGATACTAAAGTACAATAGAAGAGCCAGAATTAAACAGATTTTAATAAAAACCCTGAAAATTTAAATGCATTTTTATCATTTAAAGAACAAATGAATTTGGATGAAACAGACAAGAGAATTCTTAAAAATTTAATGGTTGATGCACGGCTTTCTGCAAGGCAACTTGCATTAAAGCTTGGCATGTCCACAGTTACTGTACTATCAAGAATAAAAAAGCTGGAAAAAGAGAAGATCATCAAAGGATATACTGCAATAATTGATCATGAAAAACTAGGGTACAACCTAACTGCGATTATCGAAATCATAGGCAAAAAAGACAAGATCATGGATATCGAAGCAGAGATAGCAAAGATAGAGAACGTTTGTGGGGTATATGACATCACAGGCAACACAGACACCCTAATCATAGCAAAATTCAAAGAAAGAAACGAGTTAAGCGAGTTTGTCAAAGGGCTATCAGCCATACCCAATGTGGACAATACCATCACGCACGTAGTCCTAAATACAGCAAAAGAAGACTTTAGACTAACATAACAAAATGAAAAAGGTAATTTTTCTGATTTTTGGAATCATACTATTTGGAACAATGCAGTTTGTGCTAGCCCAATCGACGGAAAAAGAACTCCAAATGGAGTTGGTGGTGTCAGACGAGGAGAAGATTATTTTATTTGCAGGATTTGCAATTGCCGTAATAGCAGTTTTTCTGTTTCTTGCAAGAGACATAATTCTCAGGAAAAAAACAAAGTATGATTCAGAGCAGCTAGAGTCAAAAAAAGACAAAACCTATGAAAAATATCATTCAGACTGGTCAGATGACTACGAGGAGCTTGGAAAAAGAAAGAACACAAAGGAAGACAAGGAGTTCAGAGAAGCAATTGAGAACTCAACACTGCCAGATTATTACAAGGTTTTAGAAGTGTCCCAGGACGCAACACAGGAGGAGATCAAAAGCCAGTATAGAAAACTAGCAAAGAAACTACATCCAGACAAAACAAAAAATAAAGAAACAGAAGAGATGATGAGAGAGATAAACAAAGCATATGAAATACTGTCAGACAGCGAGTTGAGAGAAAAGTACAACAAATACTTTAGTGCTACTTGATGTCAATCAAGATCATGTTTAGTTCGATCTTTGATGAAGTCTGCATGCTGTTGGTAAGATTTGTAAACAAGGAAATGTCCTTCGGCATCCCATCAATTTCCAATTGCGTGTCAATTCGGATTTCTCCAAAATCAGTATTGGGTCCCAACATCGTTTTGGACAAAAAAGGCACGATTGATAAATCATGAACCACACCTCTTACTTTGTATTCAAACTTGTCTGAGAAATACACTCCGCCCCGGGTAGTTGGAGAATTAACAGGGGTGGGCAGATGGGACACGGTGACATCATCAATATCATACTTTCTGTTGTTAAGATGAATCGTGCATTTCAAAGGCTGTTTTTGAGCAGATAGAAAAGATTTCAACAAGCTCAGATCCAGAGACATCAAGAAAACAAAAAATACAATTCTATTGAATCTTTCTAAATTTGAAAAAACGGTCCCAGTCACTCACATTTCAGATCAACTTTAAAAACAGGAATATCTCTTTTGAAATATTGCAGGAATTTGCCACTCCGCTTAACATGAAAAACGAGATTCTCAGCCTTATTGCAGAGAGTGGATTTGCCGAAGATTGTTTTGTCGAGATGCTAAATTATACAATCGAGTTGTTTGAGACGCAAGGCCTGGGGGCAGACTACTATGGATACCACAACATCAACCACGAGTTAGAAGTAACATACATTGCGCTCTTGTCTGCAAACTTGAACAATGATGTCTTGAACAAGTTCTCATTGGAGGATTTGAAGTATCTGTATACTGCAGCGCTGTTTCATGATTTTGATCCTCAGAAAAGCGTTGACAAACCACATGAAGACAGCGTCTTGAAATTCATTTCAATGGATAAGAAGCTGCGAGACCTAATAGAACAAGCAGGCTTGGATTTGGAGATCATCAAGGTATTGATCCTGCGAACAACATATCCATGGAGTGGACAGCTAAAGGAAAACGCCGAAAGACAAATCAAAGAATGCTTTAGAAAATCAGAAACAGCAAAAGACAATCAACTGTACCAAGAGCACGTGATGAGGTTAGGATGGTATCTATCTGTAGTGGATCGAATCAGCGGTTATGCGTTAGGCGATTTTTCAAAAGCAATGGAGATGGCAAAGATGAACGCGCATGCATTAGCATGGAGACCATCGCTGATTGTCAGAAGCTCTGTAGCATATTTTGAGGAGCTGTTAAACAAAGAGACAGACATGTGCAGAACCGTTTTAAAATCACTTCCAAAGCACATGCGGAGGAATTTCTTTGACACCGTACTTTCGTTTATGGGCATCAGGCAGCAAGAAATTGCAATACAAGCAAATTATTCATATGAAAACTTGAAGCTTGTTCCAACCATAGAAAAAATGTCGACGCGTGAAGACCCGCAATTTATCAAGTCATTGTATTCAATATTTTTAGAGTTACCAACGCCACTTCAGTTCAACAAAGACAAGTTTGAAGAATCCCTCAGAGACCAAAACGTCATTCTGAATACACTCAGAGTAAATGATTGTAATGGAGAGATTGTAGGATTTGCCAAGGGAGGGCCGCTGGAATCATATCGTCTAAGACCAGAAATAAGAGATGAGAATTACGGATTATACAACACGATATTTCTTGAGCCACTAGCCCTCAAAATGGGGTATTGGGGATTAAAAGGAGGCAGCGAAATGAGACACATGTTCATTATGCAGGCCCACTCAAAAAAATACAAGCACCTGACTAGTTTTGCCTTGAGAGACGTCATACGAGCCAGAGTCAGCAAGGAAAATGCAGAGTTTGTAACAATGTTTGACCCCGAACGCTGGGATTACTACAGAATTAAAATTTAGAAATATCTCAAAATGTGGCTAGCCACCAACAAGCAATTTTGAGTTGAACTCTCAAAACACGTGTTCGCAAAATGAAGAAAAGATTTGACCAAAATCAACAGGAACATAATGCAGAAACGCTTTATTAACAAAAAATTTCAAGTCAGATGATGAAAGTTCTTGCAGCATTGCCAATTCTAATTATTTTGAGCATGGCTGCAAGTCCCAGTTTTGGAATATCGTCATTAGACAAGGTAATGGTTAGCGAATCAGGATTGGTAAACAGAAGCGGCAATCCAATCGGGACAAATGTCAACATAAACCAACAAGTGCTGGTCTCATCAAAGATCACAAACACGCAAGATGTAAACCAGGATTTCATCTACATTGTACAGATAAAAAACGAATATGATGTCGTAATAAAAATAGGATGGATTACAGGTACGCTGACAAAGTTCCAAAACTTTGTACCGGCAGTATCATGGGAACCAACAACGCAGGGAACATTCACAGTAGAAATCTATGTTTGGGATGGACTCAATCAACAGAAACATAACTATGAAGCACTTGCAAAGATGATTGAATTTTCAGTCATAGCAAGCTAAATAGATCATCTTGACAATACAATTCCGTCTAAAAGATCAAAGTGTTGAAAGAAAATTTAGAAAATGATCAAAAACGCAAGGGTCACGCATGCAAAAATATGTTTGTCCTTGTCAAATATAAGATCGGCGTTTGCCTCATAGTTAAAAAAGTTTAACAAGTCTTCGCTAATAGAACCTTGAGCCTAAATGTATCATGACAATAGGATATTGTGTTAAGTGCCGAGACAAAAGAGACATCCAAGGCGCAAAACCATACACCATGAAGAATGGAAAACCTGCACTAAAAGGCACATGCCCAGCATGCAGCACAGCCATTTTCAGAATAGGCAGAGGCTAGAGAAATCTAGTATTGCCATTCATCTGTGATGCCATTCCATAGCGAACGCAGTGCAGATGGATCTTTTTCTATTTCTTGAACAATTCTGTTTTGCAATGCAAAAAAGAAATTCTCCAGTGCATCCACCCCACCATCAAGAAACAACTCCCTTCCAATTTCAGTTATTCTATTCTTTTTCTCGTTTACCTCAGATGAATCAGGGTTTTGTAAACAAAAGGTCATCAAGTCCATCAATTCCTCTTCCAGCATGAAATCCATTAAAAATAAAAATCCGTTTGGGAGATAACTACTTTGCTTTAAAAAATACAAGAAAGGTTATCTCAGCCTTCGATATATTTCCTTGAACTCTATTGATAGATTATATGCGATGTTTAAGAAATGAGCCAACTGGTTCATCGATGTTTTATCACGGGAAAGCTGTCTTAAGATAGTCAAGGCTTTTTGCGGAGAGCTCTTTTGCAGAGGAGATTTACCAGACCAGGTCTTGAATGATTCCTCCACATCAAGGCAGAAATTCAAAATAAATTGCTCCCAGTGAGCCATAGATGACATCACATTGGGGTTTGGAAGCAACACCAATGCCAGTTCACGAAATTCATTGCGTCTGTCCACCAATAGCATGTCAAGTGCCTGTTTTACTTTCTCTTCCTGATACGTGCCATTGTTAAGCATGTACAATCCAGCGATACTCATACGGTAATATTCTCAGAATGGAAGATAAAACAACCTGTCAAACATGTAAAAAATTGTTTGAAAATTTTGGCAAAAATGGACAAATGTAACACATGTAGCAACAATACAGCAGACTATGGGATAACAAGAGCACTAGTCAGATAGTTCTGAAAAACGATTGCCAACATACTCCCAGTTTACCACATTCCACCAAGCATCAATGTAATCAGATCTTCTGTTTTGGTACTTTAGATAGTATGCATGTTCCCAAACATCCAGCCCAAGTAAAGGGATTTTTCTCATGGTCCACGGGCTGTCTTGGTTTGTAGTGGTGATGATTTCAATTTTGTTGTATGTGGGATTGAAGACCAACCAACACCAACCGCTTCCTTGAATTGACAGGGAGAGATTTGAGAAAATTCTCTTAAACGAATCAAAGCTGTCAAAATAAACATCAATTGCATCGGCCAGTCTGCCACCTGGCTTTTTGTCACTGTCTGGAGACATGACCTCCCAAAATAATTTATGGTTTTCAAAACCGCCGCCAAAAAAGTTTACAGCGTTTCTGGCAGATTCCGGAATGATGTTAAGATCAGACAATATGGATGAAATGTATTGCGGATGTGATTTTCCTCCAATTTGTTCAAGGGTGTTGTTTAACCCATCAACGTATGCCTGATGATGTTTTTGGTGATGTATCTGCAAAGTGTCCTTGTCGACAAATGGTTCTAGCTCATCATACGCATAGGGTAGCCGTGGCAACAAATAATGTACCATGTCACACCAAACCTTTCTCCTCATATATTTTTCAAGCAAAAACGAATCAGTCTTTTGACAGATATAAAAAAACACACATCAAAAAGCGGAAAAGATGATAACTAATCACAGAGTAGCCACATCATGATAAAACTAGGGTTTGTCGATTTAGAAATTCTGCATTTGGGGATTAAGGGCAACGGCACTTTTAATGAGAGAGACATTGAAAATTCAAATCTAAAGCGACTAGGAGTTGGCAGGATTTTGGATGCCCTAGCATCACTCAAAGACAGAAAGTTAATCGAGCTAAACAAGGACGGGTTTTTTAGAATTACAGATCTGGCCAGATGTTTTCTGTGGGATGAGAAAATTCCACTGCGGGTAAGAATTTTGAGGACACTGGAGATTAAATCATTTAGCAGCGAGGAAATGTCTTACTTTTTAGAAAAGACAGAAAAGGAGATTCTTGACGAGATGGAAAATCTGAGAAAAAGCAATCTGGTCCTAATGTCGCCACAAAGAACCGAGTCAAAAATCATCAGAGTTTTTGAAATTCTGCCAGACGGGATTGAGAAATTAAAAAAAGTAGAGAAGGAAGGGTTTGAAAAAGAGAAAGAGGAGACATCCAAACCAGAAAATGATATCGCATACATTCTAGAGCAGGTAATCAAAGACATCAATAGTCTGGAGATTCAGGAAGAAAAGAAACGTGAAATCATCTCAAAGATTCTAAGCATCAAAGAAAAGACAGGCTACTTTGAATGAATCTTGTCATGAATTTGTGCTAAAATTAATTCAGCCTTGTCCTTATTCTCATAGGTGTCTGCAGTTTCATCCATGATGGTGTCTATTTCATAGCTCTTGTCAACCAGAATATTTGCAACATGATCATCCAGAGTTCCATTTCCAATTAGATAGTATGCAAACACGGTATTCTTTTGTCCAATTCGGTGCAAACGATCTTCAGCTTGTCTGTGAATTGCAGGACTCCAGTCCAGTTCAGCAAATATTACATATTTTGCACGAGTGAGGTTGATTCCTACGTTGCCAGCACGAAGACCTGCAATCATAAGCTTGGATTCGCCTTTTTGGAATCTATCAATCTGATCCTGGCGCACATTATCAGACTGTCCTCCAATGATGGACACGGGTGAGAATTCAGACAGGCTCTCATGAAGCAATTTGTGAATGACCTTGTGATGGCAAAATACAACTACACTTTCTTCAATTTCCATAATGTTCTTGACAAAGTTAATCACGTGAGGCAGTTTTGCTATTCCGGCAATCTGTCTCTCGCTTTGAATTGCTCTTTGATATGAGGCGGATTTGTCAAATGCGGTTTCAGCGTCTTTTTGCTCTTCTTCTAATTTCTTCCATATTTTTTCCAATTCTTCAAAATAATACTCTGTATCCGAATCAATCACTTCCTTGTAACGTACCTTGTCTTTGAGTTCTTTGAGCACGTCGGATTTCTTGCGTCTTAGCATGACGTGCTTTTGCAATTCGTTTCTAAGTGAAGCCCTCTTGTTTTCAAGAACTATTGCCTTTCCTTTTTCATTAACATAGCAGAAATATTCACAGAACTCTTTGAAGCTTCCTAGCAAACCAGGTTTTAAAATATCAACAATGGGCCAGATTTCAGAGCCGCGATTGTAAATAGGAGTTCCAGACAAGCCAATACGATAAGATACCGAGGGCAATGCCGCTAGTTTTTTTACTGCCTTGTATTTTTGAGTGGTTTTTGATCTTAGGTTATGTACTTCGTCGCACACAATGGTTCGAATATTTAGTTTGGACAAATCTTTCATGCGTTTGTAGAGCAGCTCATAGTTGATTATGTAAAAGTCAGTTGCAGGAAGTTCCTGGGACTTTCCAGTTCTGATAATTGTAGATGTTGCAGATTCATTGTCTATCAATCTGCCATTTCTGCTTTTTTTCTTGACAAATTTGGAAATTTCCCGTTCCCAATTGTTCAGAGTGACCAATGGGGCAACCACAAGTACTGGAAATGTTTGTTTTTCTGTTGTTACATAGGACAGTGTTTGGACCGTTTTCCCGAGGCCCATCTCATCTGCAAGTAGTGCGTTTCCAGATGATTTTAAAAGAAAATCCAGTCCTTCTTTTTGAAAATTAAGTAGTTTTCCTCGAAATTGATCTCCCGGTTTTACCTTCTTGAGATGGTGTTTTACAGGAGGCAGCGTAGGTTTTGGAGTAAATGTCTTGATAATTTTTCTCTGCCAAGCGGATTTTGACAGAATTTCAAGAGGGTATCTGTCCATGATGAGCTTGATCTGTTTTACGCTCTCTTCGCTGTCAGGTATTATGACTTCGTTAATATTTTCACCATACCACGCCTCAGGAACCAATCTTGAAACCATGCTGACTGCACGTTCGCCAGTTACTTTCCAGCTCCATATTTTTGAATATTTGTCAAGAACATATTCTAAGGTTCCAAAGTTTTCCATGGATGTTGCCATAAATTGTCGATAGAAAGTTTTTTTGCCTTATGAATCTTCATGTTTTGCTCGATCATGCAAGAAATTGCTGAAAATTAATAATAGTTAAAATAGAACGACGGTATTATCTATAGACCCATTTCTGTTAGTAGGGATGGAATGAATCAGTGAGCTTTGCCTACAGGATGAGGCTTGGTGTTCTCATCATGACAATCACAACTGCATAGATGAGTAGAATGGTTGTTTAGACAGTCAATACACTCATAGTGTTTTCTTGCCTCACAAGCGCCACAAATCATCCTAAAAGTAGTACAAACTAGAAAGATTTGAATTTTGTCTATTTTTTAGCAGTTAATACTCAACTTCACTTCTTTGAAGTAGCTTCCCAGTCAGATCAACATATCCTTGGGGATCAAGCTCTTTTGCAAAATTCTTGTCGATGTTGATGAGGTAGATAGAATGAAGATGGGCGTTTAAAATATCGTCATAGTCTATTGGAGGGCTTTTGTAGTATCGATCACAGAGCGTTTGCACCTTCTTTATTTCAGACTCTTGTCGCGCATTTGGCGGCAAGAGAAAGAGCTTTGGCAGCGGAACCAACCCGATAACAGGGGTAGCTAATGAGAACTTTGAGCAGAATTTGCTATATCGGGCAATTTTACTCATGATTCTAGCAGCATAGTAGTCAATTGTATCCATAGCGTGATCAGGCGGAGTGAATCCAGTTTCAATCTCAATTATAGTATTGCCACCTCCTTTTTTTGCAAAAATGTCACAAACCAGAATGTCTGAAACCTGTTTTTCGACTTCAACGGCATAACCGCGTGCAATGAGATTTGATGCGCATATCAATTCCAAGACAGAGTGGTTGATTTTTACCAAGTTTTTTTTATACATGTCAATTAGTTGTTGCCGGACGTAGTTTAGTTTAGGCAAATCTGCAGGCGAAAGACTTGCAGATAACCTATCTGTCACTTCATAAACGTCATGACGGAATTTTTCTAAATCCATGTGTACAAATAGAGAACAACACAGTGGTTTAAGAACATAAATGAGTGTTAGAACTTGACAAATCTATTGGAAAAGGTTCTGTTAAAAAACAGAATCAATCCGATTGAGCCAAACAAAATTATCATCATGACAGGGCCAAACTCCGGAACCACGTGAGTCCCAACAATCTGATAGCTTCGGCTTTTAGTTGGATCATAGCTTATTTTGATTTGTCTTGAATCTGCATCGCTTGACAATCTTTCAAATTCAACAATGTTCCCTCCAGACATTACAATAAAATCAGAATCATTTCCTGATGAAGACTTTGAATCCAGAAGATATCTTGGAATGTCAAGTGTTATCGAGTCAGCATTTGAGCCACGAATTTTCAGTGCCAGAGTTTTGCTAGATATGCTCAAGGTTCCATCAGCGTTAAGAGCGGTCCCTTTTTCTGATTTGAATGGCAAGCAATATGATTTGCCATCATCTGCAATGATTGGAATGTCTTGAGCAGTGCATTTATTGACATTATCAACGCCAAAAGACACGAGATTGAACTTTGTTTTGAATTGCCTAGTGTCGGCACCGCTTTGAGCTTTTATGACATACTCTCCGTCCTGCTTCCAAAGAGGGCTGTTAGTGTTCAATGTAAATGAAAAGTCACCAGTTTTTTTAGGAGAGATTTGCTCAACGGTAATGACATTTCCAATGGGGCTAGTCACAACAATCAAGACAGGAGAGACAGTGTTTTCTGGTCGCAGGTGTCCGTGAATTGTGACAGTGGAGCCACGATCATAGGAATAAGAATCAGACCAGATAGTCAACGGAAACAAATCCTGATAAAGTTCAATGTTATGTGGGAGTATCTGGATGCAATTAAAACACGAGTCAGTTTGAGCAAAAGACAAAGTCAAGCCAAAGCCAGACACAAACAAAACGGCAGAGATTCCAACTAGTCCAAAAGCAACCATGCTCATTGCATATCATTTGAGGGATATTATTTAGGGATTTGTAAGGAATCATCCAGCATGAATGGGCAAAAATTACTCTAAAATTATTGAATGAAAGCAAACTTTTCTTCATCTCGGGTCTTAACTGCAAATATCAAAAGGGGGAATTCGTGTTCAAAAAGTCAGCAATAATAGGAATCATTACAGTCTTGGCCATAATTCCATTAATTTCAGCATCAAATGCAGAATTATGGGATTTGATAATACTTGTAGACATTGAAAATGGGGCAATCCATCCAGGACAGGCACCAACTGTCACAGGAATGGTTGTAGACCATGCATCAAACCCAGTGGGACAGGTGCAGGTACACATTAGATCTGGGCAGGAGTCAATTTTTACCAACACAGATGAGAATGGTTATTTCAAGGCGACTCTAAGTGACGCCAACAGAGTCCCTGGCATGTATATTGTCAATATCGTGGGAAAGACACAGGATGGAAAGACAGGCATTGCAACAACCCAGTTTCAAGTCAAAGGAGATCTAACAAGAACCAGCGTGTTGGAAGAAAAACTATCCACCATAGAAGCAAGAAAGTATCTAGAGTCAGACGCAAGTAGTTTTTCAAAAGATCCAATAGGAACAATGTTGTTTAATCACTATCAAAAATTATACCAAGAATTTCTCAAGGAGACAGAAACTACTCAAAAGTTGAAAAACGAGCAAATTTTCATAGAACAGCAAAAAGTAATTGCCAATGAATTAAGAGAAAAGGCAATAGAGGAGTTTGATCCAAAAATCGGCACATTTTCAGGATACAAATACGACGATTACATCAAAAGCCTGAATCCAGAAATAAGAGATACGATTATCAACCAACTAAATTTTACAAAGAATTTGTTTGCAGATGCCCACCTAGCTAGAGAGCAAGTTCTCGCAAATGGAGGAAGCGAGGAAGAGGCAAGACAGGCATTCATAGAGAAAATCACAATCACAAAGGAAGCACTAGATAATTTTGAAAAAGACACTCCTGAGACAACAGAAAACGCCACAAGTGCGGAACAAGTTGAAATTACAACTGAGGAGACACAACCAGAAGATCAAAACGAGACATCACAAGTTGACGCAGGTGAAAGCGACATCAAGATAAGCGTGGATGGAAAAAAGATTTTCATAAACATTAACGGAACAAATATAGAATTCTTTGTCAACTCCACGGGAATTTACCAAGTTGATTAATCACACAATAAATGTGTCAATCGCACGCTTTTGTTAAAATCCTCAACAGGTTGAGAATCATACTTGTCAGAACCAAGAGTACGAAATGATCATGCAACACACCTATGTTTTCTGCTCATTTTGAAATATCCGAACAGCCTCCAAATGAGAACAGTTAGCTTTTAGCCCCTTGCCGTGATGAAACTTATAGAAATTTTTGAAGCCAGGACACTCACAGGAATCAGAGGTTACAAAATACGACTTTTCAGGATCTGATGATGACTTTATCTGATAAAGATCGTCTTCAATTTGCACAACGCCGCCGCTCTCCACCAATTTTTTTGCCTTTCTTATGGTGCTTGCGCTCATCTCAACATACAAAGTCATTTTTTATTTTTTAATTTTTTCATGACATTTGACCAATCACTGTCTTCATTTTGGCCTTGAGCCAGTGCATTCTCATAAAACAGCTCAAACGTCCAATTCAGGATTTCGCCCCATATTGCTTTGAGGGAATCATCATCCGTCCAAAGAACGCTGGTCTTTACTGCATTCATGGCAAAAATATTTTTAGCATTCTTTGATGGATTCTTGTTCCATTTCTCAATCACACGATCACAAAAATCAAGAATTTGCTCTTTTGTTAGAGCCAGTTTATCAGGGTCGAATTGGGATTGTTTTTTACCCATGCTTGATCATGGCAAAGCAAGTAAATTAGAATTTTTTAAAAATTCATACAAGTGTTAGATATTTTCATGTTTCTCATGATTTTTAATCAATCAACAAGAGGGTTGAATCATCATGCAAGAGGAATCAAGGTTTAGCAATACAAGATATGCAGGATTCTTGTTGTACTAGTTTGAGATTAGAATTATTATAAACTGCCCCACCTAGTTCAGATATTGGGATTAAAGAAGTATGTTGCCACCAGGGTGGCCACAATGTTTGGGGTTTTGATGGTAACTTTGCTTCTTACAATAATTCTAGTGGGTTCCAACATGGATACGATTCTAAAGCAGGGGATTAGTTTTCAGGTGCGCTCAGAAATAACGGAAAACCAAGACATTGCCAAGAGTTTCTCAAGTGTTGAAGAGTTTGAAGCATTTATTGATGATCAAATCAAGCAGAGGATGAAACTGCTAGGCCTAGAGGAACCATGGCATTCACCCCAGAGAATAGGGTTCACAATGTACAAGATATTGACTTTGGATTTTGGACACGCGACATTTCTTACCAGTGATTCCGGATCATCGGATGTACGTGAGATAATTTTAGAGAAACTGCCAAGAACCATTCTTTTGTTTACAACTGCAACAATCATAATTTCAGTCATAGGAATTTTTCTGGGTGCAATTTCTAGCAACAGGGCAGGCTCTGCCATTGACAGAATAACATCAAGCTTTGCAATTATCAGCTCAAGCTTCCCGGTATGGTGGATTGGGATGCTCATGATTTTTCTGTTTTCATTTGCATATCAAATTTTTCCTGCAAGAGCAACGCCGTCAATTGCCCCATCAGAGCCGGGATACATACTGGCATTGCTTTACCACATGACGTTGCCCTTGATCACAATTGTCATGATTGGATTTGGCTCATGGGCATATTTGGTTCGCAACTTCATGGTAGGAATCATGCAAGAAGACTTTATCATGGCAAAGAGAACAATGGGAATCAATCAAAAGAAGATAATATACCGTCATGCATTAAAGAACGCCGCACCACCAATCATCACCATCTTGGCACTTAGCCTTTCAGGGTCACTGGGGGGCGCAATAATTACCGAAGCAGTGTTTGACTGGCCGGGCATGGGACGCCTATATTTTGAGGCCATCACGGTGATGGATTTACCAGTGATCATAGGTGCCACATACATTTTGACAGTGTTTTTCTTAATCAGCATATTCATTGCAGATTTACTGTACGGATACTTTGATCCCAGGGTGAAGACCAGCCGATGAGTAGCATTACCCCAAATGAAATCAAGCAAGAGTTTATCAAAAGCAAGATAGGAATAGTCGGAGTCGGCATTTTGGTGGTGTTGGTGATCATATCGGTAGCTACGGTAGTTGCAATCCCAAATGACACACTCAAGGAATGGAACAACCCAGTAAGCTGGATTTCACATCCAAAGACTGCAGTACCCGTCTGGGTCAACTATTTTCTCAGTGAGAAGATCCCAGAACACAAGATTCTAGACACACCAAATGTCATCTACAAAAAATCAGGAGATATGTCAGTAATTTCCCACCAATTTGGAGTGAATTTTGACTATGACCAATTTCCACGAGATTTTATTTATGAATTCACGGCAAAGTATTCCGGATCTTCGCTTCTGCAAATGTCAGTAATCAGGCCAGATGGGTTGCAGTTAGATCTGATATCAACGTCGCTGCCAGATTCAGATTCTACTTCTATTCACAGTGAAAGAATATTTTCCACAGACGAGATACTTAGAAAAAACATAATGCTGCAATCAGGCAAATTTGCATTTTCATCAGAGGGGACATCATCAGAAGACATTGTTTTTTCAGAAACAACCAGAAATCAGCCACTTAGAGGAAATTATGTATTCATAGTAAACATGTACGGGTTAAATTCTGAAAATGAGATTTTAGAATCAAGAATAATCATTGGCGGAAAGGCGTTTGGCATAATGGGAACAGATGAGCTGAGAAGGGACTTGGCAATAGGATTACTGTGGGGAACGCCGCTGGCGTTGTTTATTGGATTGGCAGTATCTATTGCATCTGTAATTACAGGATTGCTTTATGGGGTTTACGCAGGATACAAAGGCAAAAAAACAGACGAAGTTATGATGCGCTTTAATGATGTAATTTACGCGCTGCCTGCACTTCCGTTTTTAATAATTTTGTCTGTAACGATAAGCAACAGCATATTTGTAATGGTAGGATTTTTGATGATTTTTGGCTGGGTAGGGGTTGCAAAGGTCTCAAGAAGCATGTCAATGCAAATAAAGACGAGGGGTTATGTCGAGGCCGCAAGTGCAATGGGGCAGAAGAATTCCAAGATCATATTAAAACACATACTGCCACAGTTGCTCCCATACGCGTTTGCAAGCATTGCAATCTCCGTCCCGGCTGCAATCACCACAGAGGCGGGACTGAGTTTTCTGGGACTGGGGGATCCGTCATTTCCAACATGGGGCCAGTTATTGCATGATGCAAATGTTTACGGAGCAGCATCAAGAGGGCTGTGGTGGTGGATAATACCACCAGGAGTGATGATTGCAGTTACTGGCTTGGCGTTTGTATTTATCGGAAACGCGCTTGATGCAATAGTGAATCCAAAGCTGAAAAGATAGTCAGCCCTGAAAATCATACTTGTTTATTATAGCAATGGCAGCATCATTTAGTTTAATTGTATACACTGCAGCAGTAGGATCCTTTATCTCGTGTAATGCATCTGCAAATTTTGTCTTTTGTTGTTCTGTCTCACCAGCCTCATGAGCACATAATGTGAATGCTTTCAGATTTAGATTGTTCTTTAGCAGATATGAAATAAACTTTTGATAATCTTCAGTGTTTGACCAATCTATGTTTCGTTCATTGCATGCAGTTATCCACACGTCTATGGAGTTATGAAACACTACCTTCTTTCTTAATTCTTCCAGAGACATGTTTTATCCAATCAGAAATCTGCACGTTGCATTTTTGAACCACATCTAGGGCATGATCCACCCTTGTGTTTGTGATTGCACACCAAGCACACATATTTCACAGCACTACTGCCTCCAGAATTCATTCCAAAGAATCCACCGCCGCTTGACTCTGAATCCCCATAACCACGCATACGGTTCATGTATCGTCTTCTCAGCAGCAAAGGAAACGCTATGAAAATTGCCAATGCGGCGCCCAGTCCATATGGAAATGGTAGCACCATTTGCAATCCAATGCTTACTGCCAGTGAGGCAAATAAGAAAATCAAATAAGTCTTATAATTAAACAATTCATTCAAAGTACCTTCAAAATCCTTATAAAGTTTTGTCAGGATTCGGATTTTTTACAGAGGTTTGCTTTTCATATGATAGACAGCGGCACTTCATTACCGCTGCTATCCCACGCAAAAATGTCGTTATCAGAATAGGGAGACTTTACAATTAAAGAAACCAATCCAAAAAAATTATGAAGATCAGTCACAGACGGATGTGCAGAGCCACTTGGGTGGGAGTGGACAACCCCAACATAGCTCAGATCAAAGGGCAGAAATGAGTGCGGAAATCCAGCAAACGTGGGTCCGGTGTAGTTAAACGGCGGGATTACAAGGCCATCAATCGTGATCATGCCTTGTTTGGATTTTCCTTTCAAAATCAAAATCCCCTCGTTAGGATGTTTCATCTGACAGTATGACAGTATGCTATCTAAGACATTACGGTGAAGCGAAACATGTCTTTCAATTTTTTTCTTTTTGAACAACATTGAAAATAAACGATTGGCAGTTAATTAAGGTGGTTTTACTAGCGTGTACTGTACGCTAGAAAATTGTCTTAGTTTTGATTCAATATCAGTCAAGAGGGACGGTATTTTGGAACGTATTTCATCAGCCTCGTTTGTGAATGAAGTTATTTTTTGTCGATATTCTTCTTTTTCATGTAATGCTTTTTCAAGATCTTTTTCAAATTTACCCAATGCAGTTCTGTCAAATTGGTTCATTTGTTCTTCAATACGCCGAACCTTTTCTTTGAATTCATCTACTTGTCTGATGAAAGAATCAATCATCTCAACGGTTTCCGTAATGTGATCCATTGATTTTTCAATATCCTTTACAGATATAGAGCCTGAAAGAATCCCTTTCCGGACGTTTTCTAGAATTACAATTATCATGTCACGGTTTTTTGAAACTAGTACATCAACAGGGTCTTCAACAAGTTTTACTAGCAAGTTTTTTTGGTCTTTGTCAGAGGAGATATACTCACACCTACTCAGAGGACGAGAAATTTTTGTAAATTGCGTGCCAATATGATTTTTGATTTGAGTTTTTTCGCCACCCAATTGTTCAAGGGAATGTCTTAGAGATTCATAATCAGAGAATTCTTTTGAAGACTTGATTTTATCAATAGAAGCATTCAGAGAAAGTATTTGACCTTCAAGTGATTCAATGTCTTTGTTGATCTCAGATATTCTCTGTGTATGATGCTCAAGTTCCTCGTCATAGTTGTTTAGTGCCTTTAATGAATCAGTGATTTGCTCATATGTTACCTTGGCGTCGTCGTAATTTTTGATCATTTGCCGTATTTCAAAATGGTTAGAATTCATTTGAGCAAGAATTTGTTTTAGCTGTTCTGCATATTTTTTGGCAAAAATATGAATCACACGGGTTTGGCGACCCAATACATCACCAATTTTTTTTAAAATCTGGTTTAAAGCATCGTTTAAGATCTTTGTATCCTCAATTGTGGACACCTGAGGCAGGTTCAAGGTATCTTTTTTAATCACATCAATTACTTGCTGCTTCCCCCTGACAACAATTATTCTCAGGTGTTTATCGATTTCATCAACTGCCAAGTTGTCTTTTTCAAGAGTTTTCCCAATTTTTGCCAGCTCCTTGATCAGGGGATCGGTAGAATCTCTCAATGATTTGATTTCAGCCAGCATCTGATTTGTTCTACGGTTAAGAATTTCATCGATGATTTTAGGTATGTCCTTAGTATGAATCTGCTTTGTAGTTGCTTGAGAATCATCCTCTTTCTTTTTTCCCCATCCGAAAACCATTGCAAGTAATTCTTTGTTGGGGATTAAATGTGTTAAATTATCAAAATTTAAAAATTGTCCATGATGAAGCCAAAATGATGGTAAAAAACTCTAAAAAATCATTTCATACTGGAACTGTGAAAAGAACAATCACAGTCAATGCGTCAAAAGAAAAAACATGGAGAAAAATCAGCAACATCGTGGGATTGCCATCATGGGTTGTAGATGTAAAAAAAACAACATATCTTTCCAAGAAAAAGAGAAATGTCGGGGCAATCAGAAAAATAACATTTGATGATGGAAACACCATTGAAGAGCATGTTGTAGCATGGAAAAACAAAGAATATTTCACATATGTGGCAACTGAGGGATTGCCATTGAGAGTGTACGTTGCAACAATTTCAATAAAACCCAAAAACAAAAAATCTACCCAGATAACGTGGCAGTCATATCTTAACAGTAAAAAAATGCCCAAAAACCAATTTATGGAATTTCTGGCATTTATGGGTTCATTTTATGAGACATCTTTGGCAAATCTCAAGAAACAATTAGAGCGCCAATAACATACACACATCAAAATGTAAATACGATATAGATAGATCAGTCTTGTGAGCGATACGCGATTTACGATCTTGGGAATTGCTCTAATTTTTGCAGGATTTTTAATTTTAGGGGTGCTTGGGAATGACTTTCGAATAAACAATATCGAGATGGCAGAATTTGGTGATTGTTACGATTACAGCCAAGACAACCCAGTTTCAATCGATTGTTCATACAGAATGCTTGATCAAAGTATGTTCTTGGCAGCAGTTATGGCATTCATTGTAGGTGGAATAGTATCTCTAATCAAGGGAGTCAGAGGCAAGTGGGACAATCAGGTAAAGCCGGAGGACATGGTAGGCCCCAGTAGAGACGATAATTCAGAAAAAGAAGGCAAAGGCTAAAAAATTTCACAGTTATTTTCCATGTGCCAGTTCTTCATAGTCGTCAGGATGCTCTTCTTTCATTCTTTGAAAATACACTTCTTCATATGGCATTTTTGTTCTTTTTTTATTTGCAAAATTTACATTTAACCTTAAGGAATGATTTGTACTTGACTCAGGCTAAAAATACTACAAAGGCTTTTCAATTAATGATTTGAGGTTAGAAAATGCCTGACCAATCTCATCCATTCGTTGGTTGAATTGCTCATCGCTGATGTTTTCAGGCTTTATCAAAGTAATCATGATTTCAGACTCTTCAGCGCTGGGCACAACGCGCATCGGCACATCCCATTTTGATTCTTCATCTATGTACACACAGTCTAAAATTCCAAATGACCTGTTTTCGTTGAATTTTAGTTTTGCTGGACCCCTAGGAGTGCTGAACATCCACCAACCATCATCAGATTTTACTGCATCAGACATCATTTTTGCAGGGGAGTTTAAAATGGCATCAAACGTATCGCCTGTTCTTCTTTTTACAGTAAAGCTAAGGGTTCGAGAACGAGCCACACAGACATAATTCAGTTTGTGATTAAAAAGGATATGGTATCTATGAATAGTAAGTGTTTGGTTATTTATTCAAAAAGTCCTTGATTTTTTTGAGATTTGCCACATGTGACTCGTGAAACATATCAACAGATTCGGCCAGAGATGCAGGCAATACAGATTTGAGATTCTTTACCACGTCATTGCCGCTGGAAATCATATTGTCAATTAATTTTTCAATTTCATTTTTTTCATCGCTCATTTTAGACACCTAATCTTTTCTTATAAGAGTGGAAGTAGATCGAATTTTAGGCAGTTTTTGTATATTCCAAGATACGATTTCTCGTATTTTTTCAAAATTTTCGGCTTCAAGTTTTACCATCATATCATGAGTCCCTATGGTTTCAAAAACATCCTTAACCTGTTCTAGTTCACGTAATTTTTCTATCAGTTCTTCCTCTGCTCCCAATTCACAATTTAACATCACGTATGCAACAGTCATAAACAAATTATGGAGTTTGATTATTTAAATTAATTAATTACCTAGAATTCAAAAAACTGCTTATATGAAAAAGGATTACGCAATACGATGATAATAGGCAACATCGGTAAAGATGAGAAGCGAAAAAAATTCACACTAGAAATTACATGTTCAAATTGCAAAACTAAGGTTCCAGGCAGAATGCAGACGTCTGAAAGGCATTATGGTACCGCATCATTTAACAAAGAAGTGGCAGATTTTAAAAGAAATTATTTGTGCGGAAGGTGTCGCGACAAGAAAAGGGTAGCAGGGAATAGATCACCTGCCAAAAGACAATTCTGAACAATCAAATGAAAGTCAGAGAAGAGAGTAGAAAAATAGCAGACATTAATTGTATTCAAAAACACAATTAATGTCCAGCTATTGTTGCTTGGTAGGCTGTACTTTCAAAATTTGTATTTAACGCCGATGGACGATTTATCAGTAAAAAATCAGAGTAAAAGAGAAACGAATCCTATTTTGTGCCTTTTAGGGTGGACTTTAGAGTTTCATTGACGACATATGAAAAACTAATTGCTTTGTTGGATTCTTGAATGAGTTTTGATTGTTTGACACGTAATTTCTTTACCAATTCGTCATCTAACATTATTGTGATTCTTGATGCCATAGACTACAACGTACAATAAATTTCAAATAATATTAACCTTGCATGTATTCAAATAGTTCAATTTTAGATGCACAATCACAGAATTGTGAAAAATATCAATTCCAAAAACGGAAGTTAATGTTATTGTTCTTCAAGATGGAGTTTTGTTGCCACAGCATGATCGTTTGAGTTTATTACCAACATCCCGCCAGAATTTGCAATAGTACACATACCTGACTTGTGTGACTTGTCCAAGCCTATACAGTTTATGTCTGAATAATAATTAAATGACTTGCCTGAATCAACTTTGTATTTTTCATCAATTGATGGGACAAAGAAAACATCCACCTTGTTTGAATCCTGTACGCTTACTTGGTATTTGTAGGAAGGATCAGCGCTGAATGAACAGCCTTTGACAAACACAGAGTCGTTGCCTGGGATCACCACAGTCTGATCAAGGGGGGCAAACTTTGCATCATCAATCATTGGATACATGATGTTTGATTCAGCAGCTGCGTGGCCAAGTCCTAGGGTGTGACCAATTTCATGAATCAGAATATTTTTGATAGATTCAGAACTGTAGGGCCTCCAAGTTCCGTCACAGTTAGTACTTCCCAAGCCGATTGAAATATGAGTCTGACCTATGGTATACCCATCAAAATCATTTCTGAGTTCTTTTTCCCATTCAATGGTAGTGATGTCAGAGGAGCTAGTGCTGACTATTTTAAATTCCACGTTAGCAATTTGTTTCCAATAATCCAATGCACCACGCACTTCAACAGACATATCTTTTGACCATTTTGGAGTCGGTTCAACAAAAAGCAGTTGTGTTTTTGAGTTCTTTATTTGCGATATCCAATCTCCAGGCAGATTTTTTTGAATGTCGGTTGTTTTGAACATGACTCCTTGTACACTGGTTTCATTCATGTAGTCATGGTTCACGCTATCAATTCCTGTAACTGATTTTTGTCCTTTCTTCAATAGATTCAACAATACCCGATATTCTTTGTTCTCATCTCGTAAAACTTGGATTTCCTCGTCATTTACAAGATTTTTTGCCTTGAGATAATTAAGTTCAACAAGCAACATGTCATTTTTCTTTGTCAATTCATCAACCATGCCATCGGATAAAGAAAGCGTTGATTTTTGTGCATGACTGTCTTGAGGATCAACATCGGTTTGCACTTGAGTGTTTTTTAGTGAGGTAATTTGATCATGTTTTTCTTTAATTTCAGATTGTAAAAAGGAGATTTGTTTTTTAAGATCATTGTTCTCGGCATGAATTTCAGACATCAGGATTAAATTGTCTGCATTGTCATTGTTTGCAACACGGGCCTTTTTTTCCAGTATTTTATTTTCTTCTTTGAGATCATCGATGGTTTTTTGATGCAAAGAATTTTGTTCTGTAAGTAGTTGGATCATGCTATCGGTTTGACCAAGAGTGTCACCCGCTGCATTTAAAGGAGCATCACGGATATTTTGTGCATTTTTCAATGATGAAATTTCATTTTTGTATTGCATATTTTCGTTTTCGAATAATTTGATTTGGTTTTGATAGCTTGATATCTTCGAGTTTAGCTCGTTTACGAGTGCATTAGATTCTTCGATTTCCAGTTCCAGTCTAGTAATGAATTCATTTTGTGCAGTTTTCTCGCCTTCAAGATCATGCAATTTAGATTCAAATTCGGATATTTTTTGCTTGTTTGTCGGAATCAAATCATTTTTGAGTGAATTGTTTTCATCACTTAAAACATTGATTGTGTTTTCATGACTTTTGATTTTAGAGTTTAGATCTGTCACCAAATTATTTAGATCATCAACAGTATTTTTCATCAAAATCAGCGAGGTATTTTTTTCAATGTTTTCATGCTCCAAGGTGCCAATTGCTTGCCTGTATTGATCATTTTCAGTTTTCAGATTGTCTACCAGTTCTTGGTAATTTGCCAATCTAGAATCCAAGACAGATTGGAACTCGTCGGATTCCTGAGCCTCATTCATTATTTCAACCAGAATCTTTCTTTGTTCTGCGTTTTCCTGTTCCAATCGAGAGATTTTTTCTTGATCACGCGTCTTTTCTGCATTTGTTTGTTCAATTTTATTTTCAAGCAGCACAGAATCATCTTTTAGAGAGTTTACAAGAACAGCATACTCGTCAATTTTTCCTGAAAGTGAAGATATGACATTGTTGGCACCCACAAGATCATTTAGCACTCCTGCAAGTTGTTCTTTTTGTGTTTGGTTAATGCCTTCCAATCTACTGATGGTTTCTTCAAAATTAGAGTTTTGGGTTTCCAACAGAGAGATGTTTGCTTCATTTTGCTGCTGCTGATTGAGGGCAGTATTGAATTTTTCATCAAGAGACTTGATTTTTTCTTCATATTCAATCATTTTTTGCTTTTGGGCAAAATTTTCGTTTTTTAGATCAGTGATCAATAATTCGTATTCTTCATCGTTTTGAATCAATTGATTTGCCTGTAATCGATTTTCTTGGTTTATCACTTTTAGTACAGCGATTAGTTCTTGGTTGTTTTGAATTTCCAGGTTAAGCATGTCAATATCATTTTGATAGGATGTTGCCTTTTCTTCGAGACCTCGAATTTGGTCTACAAACGCTTTATTTTCCAGCGTTAGATCATTGATTTTTTTTACATGTTGGGATTCCGCTTGGAGCCGTTCATCATCCTTCACATTAGATGGAATTCGTTGTTCTGGAATGCCATTGCTGGTTATCCAAGAATCAATCTGTTTTGAGAATTGTTGGTTTGTAGCTCGCAGTGACTTGATTTCGTTTTGCAATGCCTGATATTCATCAAACAGTTTTGACATTGTTGCAGGATAATCATTGGATTTGCTTATTTTCTGACTTTTTAATAAAATTCGAAATTCCTTATTCTCTTCTCTTAGCTGTTTTACTTCATCCTCAAGAACCTCGCTTTTTGCTTTTAGATAATCTGCATGTCTTTGCAGTTCTTTGTCATCAATGGATGAAATTTTTACAATTCCCTGTTCGGAAAGATAGTCTATCGCCCTTACAAATTCCTCATTTGTAATATGACCGTCAGACCACATAGATAGTGTAGTTTTCACCCATTCTGGAATTTGTTCTTGTTCTCCAAAACTGGGATTAACATCAACAAACAGAAAAACCCCGACGAGGGACAACAATAATAAAATCGCTATCTGCACAAATGTCCCTCTCACTTGTATTTACCATGATCAGGATAAAAAAGTGGCGATACAGACACAAGCATACTAAATTTTAGGCATGTCTTGTAATGATTTGTCTGCAATACTTTCAACCGTTTTTATCCCCCATTCCCTCAATACAGTATTATTTGCAATATCAAATACTTGCGCCAGTATCTGATCCATAGTAGACATCAACATAGTTACAAACTCCATGCACGTATGAAACACAGATGAGATATAATTGTCAGTATGTATTTTTTTGATTTTACATGAAATTATATCTCTATCAGGCAACAGACTTGGAAAAATTAATTGGTTTTTTCTTTAATTTTTGCTATTTCTTTTTCTATCTTGTTGACATTTTGACTCCAAATTTTTATCAGTTTTTCTTCATTCTCTAGAGCAAAATTATCAGAATCATAAAGTGAGAGTTTTTCCATTTTGTCCACATGTGATTGTAAATTAGCTTTTGCTTCAACTAGTTTTTTTTGTTGGTACTCCAAGACTTTCTGCGTTAGGAAATTCAATGTATAGCAATAATCAGATAACATAGAATAAAAGAATTTGAATTAAATCTTGAGTATCACGGGGAAGAGTTAAAGTTTTTCAAGTCTAGGCACTTTGAATCATATTCACCAAGGTATTTTTTGCTGTTGATTTGGCTATCTTGCAAATATATCTCACAGGTCTCAAAATCTATCAATTTTTTTGTGTTGGATGTATTTGCAGTATATTGGAAGATCAGTATTCCCACAAGCACGATAATCAAAATGGCAGGCAGTCTTTTTTGAGTCAGATCCACGCCATAGATTCGCAAGTGACTGAATTAAGCCTTTGGCAAAGAGAATCAATTCACAAAGCATGTCATTTTAGCATTACATGACAGATGCAAGTACTAAATTACAAATTCAATAGTTGGAAAACTTGTTGCGCATCGTAAATAGTTAAAGATGGTTTGTAATCAAGTGAATTTTTGCATCTAAGTGCCAGATAAGGAAGGGTCGAATTTTTCGAAGCCACTACATGAAACAGTAGTTTGAGCCGGATGGCACTCTGCCCACACAGATGCGGGTATTTTTTGACAATTTGCTCTGAAACCATACAATGTAGAAAGCTTTGGAGTATTCAGACTCTACCGTCATTTTTTGTAAATTCTTCCCCTATGATCTGCTTCTATAACAAAAATAATCATTTTACTTTGCTGTAGATCCAAAATAACTCTGTAATTTCCTACTCGCAATCTGTAAAATGGTGAATTTGTAAGTCTTGCCACACTCTTGAATGGATCTTGTATACAACCTAACACTGCATCATAAATCCTCTGTGCATTTTTCTTGTCTAGTTTTTCTAGCTGTTTTACAGATTTTTCAGACCATATGACTTGCCATGTCATGTCATTTTAGGCCTAGTTTCTTTTTGACTTGTTCAGATGTATACACACGTCCTGCCTTGATGTCTGCTACTCCTTCTTCTATGTTTTTGATGATTGTAGGGCTTAGCACATCGTCTTCTTGTGTATTTTTTAGCAGTCGTGCAATCACCGCTTCATAGGTTTCGCCTGGATGGGTCATCTGTTTTTTTAGATCGTTTTTTATCTTTTTAGAAAGTTTGATTGTGCTTTGTTCCATGGTATACTCTAGTATACTATGGTATATTCTGATATAAAAACAGAGTGGTGGGGACACTTACAATATTCTCACAACTATTTTTTGAATTGTATCCACTCGTTAATCATCAATACGGAAATGTATTCAACTCAAAAGTGAACGCCAGGTAAGGGACTTGAACCCCTGCACGCTTGCGCGTAGCCGTTTTCGAGACGGCCGCCTTACCACTTGGCTAACCTGGCAAATTCCCTTAGATCACCTCCATAATAAAGCAAATCAGACATCATGTTCTATCAATATCCAAAAGCTCGTCATTGAATCTTTTTTTAATTTGCTCTTTGGTTTTTTGCCATTCTTCTTCAGATATCACATCTGAAAAAATTGAATGAAACAAGACACGTTGGCCCAGTAACACACAAATGGCTTTTTTTTCTTCGTCAGCAAAAGGAAAATAGGATACAAGTTCTGCAGGAGTGCCAGATTTGTCACATTTTACTTCATAGATGCGGTCAAGAAAATATTCAGGAATAATGCCAGTCATACCAAGTTATTGTATTTGGGATTTTATAAAAACAGATCAAGAGGAACAAAACAAGGTGGAGGATTTGAAGAGATTATGAAGATTGCCTTGTGCGTTTGAGAAAACCAACCGAGATCAAAACAATCCCAACCAAAACCCATCCAATAGCATAGCCAGACACGTCTTCCTTAAAACTTACAATTTCAGTGGCGCCCCGTGTCAATCCCCAGCTAATCACACCACCCAGAATAAAGCTAATTCCGGCCCAAAGAAACCAATTTTGCATAATCTGGAAAAAAATTATCAAAATAAGGGTATTTGCCTTTCCATACATTCAAGGATAAACACAAAATACCACAAAAGACAAGAAAGAGTAATGGGCTTAAACCTAAAATCACTTGTAATACGAGAAAAGACAAAGCTTGAGACATTTTCAAACAAAGTAATTGCAATTGATGCCTATAATGCAATATACCAATTTCTAGCCATAATCAGAGGCCCAGACGGAATGCAATTATCAGATTCTGAAGGAAGGATCACCAGCCACCTAAGCGGTTTGCTATACAGAAACATCAATTTTCTATCTCTTGGAATAAAACCGGTGTATGTATTTGATGGAAAACCACCGTCATTGAAAACAGCAGAGATAGAGCGAAGAAAACAGATCAAAAAAGATGCGACTATAAAATATGAAAAAGCAATTGCGGAAGGGAACCTGGAAGATGCAAGAAAATTTGCACAGCAGACTACCAGTATGAGAGATGGAATGGTGGAAGATTCAAAAATACTGCTCAAGCATTTTGGGATTCCATATATCGATGCACCGTCAGAAGGGGAGGCGACTGCCGCACACCTTACAAACACGGGACAGGCGTATGCATCGGCAAGTCAGGACTTTGACTCTGTTTTGTTTGGAGCAAAAAGACTGGTAAGAAATTTTACAAATAGCGGTAGAAGAAAAATACCAAACAGGAACACATACATCGAGATAGAACCTGAAATAATTGAGACACAGAAAACGCTAGACGCACTAGAAATAACAAGAGAGGAGTTGGTCGACGTAGGAATTTTGATTGGCACAGACTTTAATCCAGACGGGTTTGAAAGAGTAGGGCCAAAGACCGCACTAAAAATGATAAAACAGCATTCAAGATTAGAAGACATTCCTCCTATCCAGGATCAGCTAAAAGAGATAGATTACGAGCAAATAAGAAAAATATTTCTGGAGCCAAATGTCGCAAAAGTTGATGAAATAATATTTGGAACCGTTGACTATGACGCAATTACAGAATACCTAGTCAAGGAAAGAAATTTTTCAGAAGACAGGGTTCAATCGTCATTAAACAGACTCAAAAAAGCAATTGAAAAGAAGAGCCACAATTTGGATCAGTGGTTTGGCTAAAATTTTAATTTAATAGTAAGATAAAGGCAATTCAAAAAATGTCACAGACAGAGGCCCGAAGGATTCTCAAGGATGCCCCAATAATGTGGCGCAGAATCAACTCAATAGGCATAATCCTTGACTGTAATTCAACATATGCCACAAAACTCGGATATGCAAAATCAGAGATAATAGGCAAGACAATTTTTGAGCACGTTCCCAAGGAATCATGGGAAGACATGAACGAGTCTCTAAAGGCATGGTTTGAGACAGGAAAAGTAACAGACAGAAAAATAACCTTCAAAAGACAAGACGGAAGTAAATTCCCAGGAATTCTTCAAGCCACAAGCCTGTATGATGAGAAAGAAAACCTGATTGGAAGCAACACAGTTATTTTTGATGCAAATGACCTGAATGACGAGAAAATTTCAGAGTTAAAAAAATACTTCAAGAATGCAAAAGACAGACTAGACGAGATAAAAATTACAGAGTATGAAAAGATGGATGAAAACTCAAAGTCAGAATACGACGGATTGAAAAAGATGTTTGACATGTTAATTGAAACAGATCTAAAGGCATTGGCAAAGTAAATAGCGTTTATTTTTTCATAGATTTTTGCAGTTCCTCAAAAGCAGTTTGCACCTCAGTTACTGCAGCTCCATCTTCCAGAGTGCTAACATCGCCGATCTTATCATTGCTGGCTATTGCCTTTAAGAGTCGCCTCATTATCTTCCCGCTCCGAGTCTTTGGGAGTTTCGAAACAAAATAGATTTGCTTCGGTGTTGCAATAGCGCCAATATCAACTCGGATTTTGGAGATCAATTCCTTTTCTAGAAGTTCTGAACTCTTTTGTGTGTTCTCCTTTAAAACAACAAACGCAATTATTACTTCGCCCTTAACCTCGTCAGGTATTCCACACACTGCAGATTCTGCAACGTCGTGGTGTGACACTATGCAGCTTTCAAGTTCGGCAGTGCCAATCCGATGCCCTGCAACTTTGAGGACATCATCAGCACGACCAAGCAACCAAAAATATCCATCTTCGTCTTTTATTGCATAATCCCCTGAATAATAGAAATTAGCATACTTTGACCAGTAGGTGTCTTTGTATTTTTTATCATCACCCCACAGTGTCAAAAGCATACCAGGCCAAGGATTTTTGATTACAAGGTAGCCCTTTGTATTTGCGGGCAGATCAATGCCATTTTCATCGACTACGGATATAGAAACTCCAGGAATCGGCCTTGTACCAGATCCGGGCTTTAAAGGAATCGTCTCCAACCCAGGCAGAGGAGAAATCAACATACCGCCAGTTTCAGTTTGCCACCACGTATCTACTATGGGACATTTTTCTTTCCCGATGGTGCGATAGTACCATCGCCACACTTCGGGGTTTATTGGTTCACCAACAGTCCCAAGTAACCGAATCGAGGAAAGATCAAAAGAGTTTGGTAGTGCATCACCAAATTTCATAAACATCCTCAATGCAGTGGGTGTAGTGTAAAATATTGTTACGTGATACTTTTGAATTATATCCCACATACGTGATGGGTTTGGAAAGTCAGGAGCTCCTTCATACATCACTTCGGTGGCGCCATGAAGTAACGGGGCATAAACAACATAGCTGTGCCCTGTAACCCACCCTATATCAGCAGTACAGAAAAACACGTCTGAATTTTTGATATCAAATGCCCATTTGAACGTCGAATGCAAATGAGTAAGATACCCGCCAGTGCCATGTAAAACACCCTTTGGTTTTCCAGTAGTTCCAGAAGTGTATAGAATGTAAAGTGGGTGCAAGCTGTCTAGCGGTTCTGCTTCACATTTCTCAGAAACATTTTCCATCAAATCATCCCACATCTTGTCTTTATCAGTTAGTGTAATCTCTGTTTTTGTTCTTTTACAGACAATTGTATTCTCGACAAAGTCAAAATCTTTGATTGCATCATCCACAGTTTCTTTTAATTTTACGACAGATCCACGCCTGTAACCTCCATCTGCAGTGATAACTATCTTGGATTTGGAATCATAAATTCTGTCCCGGATTGATGATGCACTAAATCCAGAAAATATTACAGAATGCGTTGCCCCAATCCTAGAGCAAGCAAGCATCGAGATAGGAAGTTCAGGAATCATGGGAAGATACAAAGTCACACGATCACCTTTTTTGATACCCAGAGATTTGAGAACGTTGGCAAGTTTTTGTACTTGAATCCATAAATCCTTGTAAGTCAGTATTCTTGATTCGCCATTTTCACCTTCCCATAAAATTGCAGGTTTTTCAGATTTTTGTGCCTGATGGACATCCAATGCATTGTAAGATGCGTTGATTTTGCCCCCAACAAACCATTTTGCAAACGGCGGATTCCAATCAAGAGTCTTGTCCCAGGGAGAAAACCAGACGAGTTTTTTAGCCTGATTTTCCCAAAAAGACACATAATCAGAATTTGCAAGTTGTCTTGTTTCTGTGTCAAAATTACCAAGGCCAATATCATACAAATCTGGCATAAGAATGGTAAGAGAAGGAACTTTCTAAATGTTCACAAATACCAGACACATATTATGACATATCACTCCAGTCAAACTAATTCAGCTTAGAATCCCCAAGGCAAAATTAAGAAAAATGAAAAAAATTATTGTGCTTCCATTCTAGCAAGCCAGTCGTTGTCATTATCATTAGATGTTTCTGATGTCACCTTTTGGGGTGGTTGTGGAATTGTTGTGCGTGCTTCAGTTTCAGTTGGAGGTTCCGGGAAATGTGGTAGAGCCTCAACTTCAAATGGTGTTGCTGAAGATGATACGGGTTCTGTTGGCGCTTCTGGAAGGCTGGTCTGAACTATTTGTCCAGAATTGTCCAGATATGATACGGCGGAATCCTGTAAATGTTTTTGCGGGGCAAGAGTGCTTTGTACTTCAGTATCAAGATCTGCGATTCTCCTCTGCACGTTTGAGATTTCTGCGGTTTCGTGATTCACATGCTCAATCACTTCTGATGTGCATGATTTCACGGTCTCAAATGTTGTTTCAGAGATTTCGTTGCTCTTGTACTGTACCTTTGCATCAAACAATAACATTTTTGCAGACTTCATTTGATCATCTAACTCTGTCATCCTTGCCTCAAGTTTGGCTTTGATCTCATGTTCAATTTCATCTAATGATGCAAGTTTTGACTTGTATTTCTCATGAATGATTTCTGCATCCTCTTTCATGTCATCATTTTCAGAAACAATATCAATCAGAGCCTTTAGACGACGTAGAGTCAGTTGTTTTTCTCGTAGAAGTCTTTGTGAGTCTAGTCTCCATTTTGGAATAAAAATGACAACTTCGCCTTGGACTACTAATTGCTCATACTGGATTTGCTGTAATCCCTGTGAGCCGCAGTCAACACCCACTGATTGGATGCTTCCGTCGATGTCAGTTATTGTTCCAACGACTTTACCCATGAATGTACCGTACATGTCTTTGACGTTTTTACCGATGATATCGATATCGTCGCGGGTCATGTGTAATGGTTTAGAGATTCGTATAACCGACAAAGTGTTAGAAAGGTTTCTAGTTTTGGTAAGATTAATTTCACAAACTCAAAATGTCAATATATGAGAAATTTTAAAATTAAATGACAAATCAGAGGCACATATGATACAACGAGAAGAACTAGAGCAGATACTGTACTTTGTAGCAAACAGGTGGATGGAGATTACAAAAGACCCAAGCAATAAAGCCATGGAAACACTACCAAGCAATTTCTGGATGAATTCAGTTGGAGGAAAAGCTGGGAATGGAAGATGGGTCACAGCACTGATGTACACAGAAAATGAAGCAGATGCAAATGCATTCAAAGAAGTCCTCCTAAGATGGCAGACAAAAGGAATGGAAAAAACACAAGCGCCCGATCTGATACAGATAGGAAAAAAGAAATAGACTATTAATAATTGGTAAACTTTTGAAAATTATTGTCAGAGTTTACAAACAAAGAGAAAAAAATTCTGTCAGAACACTTTTCAAACTCTGACAGTGACGTGTTTGCAATAATCACACCGCAACAAGTAGATCGAGGAGCACTCATGTCAAGATACAGCAGGACAGACAAGAGCATGCGTCGAATATTTCTAGATGAGTTTTTAAAAAATAAAAACAGAGGAGAGGAGTTTTACAATAGAGTACTTTTGGAATACGGAGACGATTCCGTTGCAGAACTTGGTGAAGCGCAAATCGCAATTGAGGGATTATCAAACATTGCAGTTAAAAAAATAGAAGACAGGAGGATAGGACTATCATATTTAGAAAAATCTTCCAGATACGTTGCATGGGATAAAAAAACAAATGGACAGTATAGATTCTACAGAGAACCCGAGTTGATGAAGTCAAAATTTGCAGATTTGTATGTAGAAACATGCAACTTTTCTTTTGACACATATTCAAAAAACATAGAACCGATGATAAATTATGTTAGGGAAAAATATCCAATTGAAAAATACTCTTTTAAAGATTCCAAGGATGAAAAAGAAAAACCATTTTCAAAATTAAAGGATGAAAAAGACATAAAATCTGCAAACATGGTATACAGGGGTTCAACAAAAGCTAAGGCACTGGATATTCTAAGAGGACTGCTCCCTGCATCAACCCTGACAAACGTAGGCATAACAGGAAATGGCAGAGCTTTTGAATACTTGCTCACAGTTTTAGGTTCATCAAAACTCAAAGAAGAGCAAGATTTAGCCTCAAAAATAAAAAAAGAGCTGGATGTAACCATAAAGTCATTTGTAAGAAGGGCCGATGACAAATACGGCAGAGCATTACAAGCATATCTAAAAGAGATAAAAAATGCATCAAGAAAAATAGCATTAAAAGAAATCAAGCCAAAAGTGATTTCAGGAGCACGTACTAAACTTGTCGACTATGAATCAGAACCATACGCCATAGATAAAATAGTCACAAGTATCCTCTACGAGCAATCACCCAGCACATCCTATGAGAATATTTTAGTCCAGATAAAGAAAATGCCAAAAGAAAAGAAGATAAAAATCATAGAGACATTTGCAAAATTACGAGCAAACAGGAGGCACAGACCTTCGCGTGCATTTGAAAATACATACTATACGTTTGATCTTCTAAATAATTTTGGGATGTTTAGAGACTTTCACAGACACAGAACATTGACGCTGGAAAGACAGATGCTCACAACAGATCACGGGTACAGCATACCAGATGAGATAAAAGTACTAGGAATAGACAAGGAGTTCAAAGAGTGCATGAACAACACAAGAGAGACATTTTCTAGGATCAGAACCAAATTTCCAGAGCAAGCCCAATATGTCGTTAATTTTGCATACAATTATCCATACTTTATGAGATTCAATTTGCGTGAAGCATGTCATTTAATCGAATTACGTACTGTTCCTCAGGGTCACATAGACTATAGACGAGTGGCGCAGCAAATGTTCAGAGAAATTAACAAAGTACATCCAAATCTCAGCAAGATAATAAAATTTGCAGACTTGAAAGAGTACGACCTTGAGAGGTTTGAATCAGAAAAGAGAACAGAAGAGAAGAGAAAAAGCATAACCAAGTAATATTCTAATACAATCAAAACCAATGCAATTCATGTCTGAAAAAATCCCAAAAACCAGAGAGGAGTGGAAATCAAAATTGACTCCAGAGCAATTTGAGATTTGCATCAACAAAGGAACAGAACCGCCGTTTAGTGGAAAGTATTGTAACACCAAAGAAGACGGGATATACAGGTGTGTCTGCTGCAGCGAGCCATTATTCAAATCAGACGCAAAATTTGACTCAGGCTCTGGATGGCCAAGTTTTTGGGAACCCATATCAGATGAAAAAATCGAGTATACCTCGGACACATCATATGGAATGACTCGCACTGAGGTCAACTGTAGTAAATGTGGGGCACATTTGGGACATGTGTTTGATGACGGTCCAAAACCAACCAACCTCAGATATTGCATAAATTCAATTTCGCTGGATCTAAGCAAAAACAAGTAATGCCAACAAGGTAAAAGGAATTTCAAAATGAGTCACAAATTATTAATAAAACACAAGCAGTGATAAGAAAATCAAAGAATGAATCAAATGAGTGAAAGCAACCAACCAAAAAGGAAAGAAAGGATTTGAGGATAATACTTTGTGGGTTTGGAGTTGTCGGCCAGAGCTTAGTCAAATTGTTTGTTTCGAGATCGGAGGATCTCTATGCAAAATATGGATTAAAACCAAGAGTTGTCGGCGTATTTGATAGCAAGGGAAGCGCAGTTGATCAATCAGGCTTAGATTTAGAAAAACTCGTTCTGGTTAAAAAAGAATTTGGAACTGTCAAAAATTATGCAAAAACAAAAAACAACTATTCAGGATTAGACATGATAAAAAATATCGATGCAGACGTTCTCATCGAGACCACTGCCAGTAACTACAAGGATGCAGAACCAGGCATGACCCACATTACAAATGCCATGAAATCTGGCATGCATGTAATTTCGGTAAACAAGGGTCCACTTGCACTGGCGTTTCCTTCTCTGATGGAGCTTGCAACATACAATCAAGTCATGTTCAAATTCAGTGGCACTGTAGGGGGAGGAACTCCAATCTTAGATTATGCAAAAAACAGCCTCAAGGGAGAAAGAATCACGTCGTTTGCAGGTATTTTGAATGGTACAACAAATTATATCCTAACAAACATGGCAAACGGTCTTTCGTTTGACGCAGCATTAACCGATGCCAAATCTAAAGGATATGTGGAAGCAGACGAGTCGTTGGACTTGGACGGGCTGGATGCGGCTGCCAAATTAGTAATCTTGGCAAATTGGGTCATGGATATGAAAGTAACAATGCCAGACATAAAATGCACAGGCATCCGCAAAGTAACAACTGAGAACATCAAAAATGCTGCAAAGAAAAAATGTGCAGTCAAACTTATTGCATCATGCAACAAGGAACTAGAAGTGTCCCCAAAAGAAATCTCAGTAGATGATCCACTATGTGTAAACGGGACGCTTAACGCAATTGCATTTACATCTGAGCATTCTGGAACTCAGACAATAATAGGAAAAGGCGCAGGCGGGATGGAGACGGCCAGTTCCATTCTCAGAGACTTGCTTGACATCAGACAAGAGATAGCAAGAACTTGAAATCCAATTTAATTTCCAAAAGTGAAACATCTGCACTCTTAAAAACAGTATCTGAAAAATGGGGAATTGAAACTCCCAAAATTAAAAACCTCAAAGTACATCAAATCTCAGATGAAGCTCAAATAATCACAGGGCAGGGAATAAAAATTCTAAAAGTGGATGACATGTACCTTCCATTTTTGTCAGAAACTACACTGCTTGAAAAGTTTCCACATGTAATTGTAGACATGGGTGCGATAAAGTTCATGTGTAAGGGTGCAAACGTGATGAGACCAGGAATTAAGAGTCATTCAGAATTCCAAAAAGATGGCATCGTATGTATTGTTGAAGAATCACAGCACAAGTTTCTAGCAGTAGGAAAAGCACTTGTTTCAAGCAAAGAATTAGAAACAATGCAAAAAGGAGAAGTAGTGAAAAATCTACACTATGTTTCAGACAAGTTCTGGGAAACGGGAAAAACGATTTATGATTAAGTAATTTTATCAGTAAACTCTTCTGTGCCGTGCTCAGTGATTACAAGAATGTCAAGACCGTCACCGCTGGCAGAATCTCTCAATGCTGCTGCACGAACCGCTTTTTTTGCCAAGTCAATTGCCGCATCTTTTGTCATGTTAGGTTTGAATTGAGGATCTAAAACGCCTAATGCCATTTCAGCACCAGTGCCAACTGCGGCATACTCATCAGGAAGCACAGATCCTAGCGGATCTAAAGTATACATTATTGGTTTGTCAACTACACCGCCAACAATAACCTGAGTCAAAAGTGGGAAGAATCGTCTTTCATACATCATATTTGACATCATTTTAGCGATAGTGTTTGGTGGCACGTCTCTTTTTAATTCCATTTTTCTAATTTTTGCCAATGCTGCAATCTGCAATGACAGAATTTGCATGTCTGCAACCAAGCCAGCACACGTAGCACCGACCTTAGGAGTGATGGGAAATGTTTTCTTTGTAGATTTACTAACAAGAAAATTTCCAAATGCGATCCTTTTTTCACTTGCAAGAACTATACCGCCATCAAAAGTAATACCTACAGCCGTTGCTCCTGGCATGTACATGGACATATTTCAAATCATTTCACAGCATAATAAAGGGCTTTCTCCTTTTAAGCAGCATTCAACAAATATTTTATACAGTGAAAAATTGTAGGGGGTAATGGCTGGAGCAAATATCCGTGAAACAAAGTTAAATGAGATTACACATTTTGGCCTCAGATCTGCAATAGGAGTAATATTCATAGTACACGGATATGAAAAATTCAACCCCGGATTCTCAGGATTTCTTACAGGAGTGCTAGGGTTCCCACCCGAAATGCAAATTCCAATTGCATTGGCAGAGTTGGTGTCAGGCGTTCTTTTGATCATTGGGGTGTTCAGCAGAATATCAGCATCAATGATTGCCATAATCATGACAGGGGCAATATTTTATGTGAAGAATGCAGCAAACCTGACAGGCCAAGGTGGATATGAATTAGATCTCATATTGTTGGCAGGGGCAATCGTGGTAATCGTGGCAGGTCCTGGAAAGATATCGTTATCTCACATAATCAAAAAACTACCCAGATTCATACACTAGGAATTTCCAAACTTTTCCATTATAAGGCAAATACATTTCGTAGTTTTTTTAAGCAAATCAATTCGGGCAAATTCATTGGGGGAATGAATTCGAGAAAACATGTATGTGCTTCCAATTGAAATGCAAGGAGCTTTTAGGACACGTATAAATGAAAACATGGGTCCTGTTCCCGCATTTGAAACATTGAGAATAGATTTTCCATAAGATTCGTCTGCTGCCTCTTTTACCTTTGTAACAAACGGATCAGAAGGATCTGTTCTTGCGGCCGCCTCGCCATGAAAAACTTTGACATCAATATCTGAAAACCCTTTTAATTTCAAATGGTTCTTTAGTCGCATCACTTGTTTTTTTGGATCCATTTTAGGAACTAATCTAAAATCAATTTTGACCAAAGCGGTTCCAGGAAGAACCGTTTTTGCGCCTTCTCCAGTATAGCCAGACACAATTCCAGCAATGTTGCATGTTGCACCTCCAACAAGTGCTTTCTTTGCATCGAGTCCCCTCAAGTTTCCGACAAACGAATCAACGCCAAATTCCCGTTTGAGTGATTTTTCATCAAACGGTTCTTTAGAGATAATATCCAAGTCAGTTTTTGAAAAAGATACAACATCTTTGTACCAGTCTTTAATGAGGATTTTTCCATTTTCATCACGAAGCGTTTTAAGTGCTTCAATTAGCCGCCATGCAGGATTTTTGATCAAAACAGCAAGACTAGAATGAGCATCACGAATGGATTCAGTTACAGACAATTCAACAAAAAGCAATCCTTTCATTCCCAAACCCACTATTGGTCTATCTTCAGAGTCAACATAACCAAATTCCCAGATTACGCCATCACAAGAAAATTTCTTTTGGTATTTTTTTAAATAATCCTCAATATGTGCACTGCCAGTTTCTTCCTCACCTTCAATGACAAATTTGATGTTACATGGGACATCACCAGTTGTTTTCAGGCATGCCTCCACAGCCTTGATTCTTGTAATTAGTTCTCCTTTGTCATCAGCAGAGCCTCGTCCAAAAACTTTGTTTCCTTTCACTTTGCCACTAAATGGAGGATCGTCCCAAAGTTCGAATGGTTCTGCAGGTTGCACATCATAATGATTGTAAAATAAAAGAGTTCGAGCAGGATTTGATCTAGATTTTATTTCGCCATAAACTAATGGAGCAACGCCTTTTTTTAGTTGGAGTATTTCAGATTTTATTCCAGATTTGTCCAGTAATTTTTTGACCAGTTTTGAGCATTCCTCTATACCTTCATTTTTTGCAGATATGCTAGGCTGCCTAATCAAAAGTTGCAAATCAGATACAAGACTTTTCATGTTAGAGTCAATGTAACGAAATGCATTCATAGAATTCACACTATTTTATCAAACGGCTTCATCACAAAAGGCAGTTCTTCTAACAGATCCATAGATGTCATATGTAGTCCCAATTTCTTTTGAGCAGATTTTCCTGCAAGCCCGTTGATGTATGTTGCCGCCGCCGCAGATTCCAAAGCATCACGGTTCTTAGACAGCATTCCTGCCACTAATCCAGATAGGACGTCACCGGTTCCACCAACAGTCATAGCAGGGGTCTTTTTCTCATTAAGAAACGTAGTTTTCCCATCAGAGATAATATCAGTTGCGCCTTTTAACAGTACAGTAAGCCCGTTTTCCTTTGCACATCGCTCAACGGCGGATATTCTTTCTGGTTTTGAATCAGATGGCACAATACCAAACAGTCGCTTAAACTCACCAGCATGGGGTGTCACTACAACATTCTTGTCGGGCAAAAATGGCAAGACCTCAGGAATCAGTGCGCCTGCATCCAATGACAGACGAACATCTCGATCAAGTAGAGATTTTATAAGATTGACTAACGCATTTTTGTCTTGTACAGCTAGTCCCATTCCAATTGTTGCAGAATCGAGACTTTTTGGCAACACTCCAAGCAATTTGTTTACAGCGCCACGAGTTAATTTTTGATCCACCAATGGCAGAACAATAAGATTCGGAGATATGGAACGAGTTGCAGTGACATTGATTTTTGGAACGGCAGTATACACCAAATCAGTTCCGCAGCGCAACGCGGCAATGGATGACAATATGGGGGCACCATGATAGATATAACTGCCACCTACAACCAAGACGATTCCATTTTCTCCTTTTCTAGATTTTGCTTTTCGTGAAGGAATGAATTTTTTTACATGTGATATCTGAAGAGATTTTCTAACCATATGCCATGTTTTAGTATAGGATGAATAAATCTTGTTTTGGCGGGTGGAAAATTAACCAGTATCGGATTTTTTTGATGTTTTTGCCTCTGTTTTTCTGGATCCTCTATCAAAGAATGCTTTTCTTGCAAAGCACAGATACGTTGTATGCCCTATGCCTTGAAAGGAATGTCTAGTTTTCCCCTCTCTGGCCTCAATAGTTCTTAGAATATGCTCTGTCGATTCAATATCAGTAAACTCGTTTTCAACTAGAGACATAGTCAGTTTTTCAAGTTGGTTCATGGTAGGACATATTGCAAATATACAGCCACTTCCTTTCAGCATTTTTCTTACTTGGGGAATTACTACCCAGGGATCGCCCAAATCAATGAGTGCAACATCTGCATCATCAAATGGTAGTTTCTTTGCAGTTTTTAAATCCAGTTTTTCCTGTGTCACATATTTTGAAACACCAGCTTTTTTGATGTTTTTTTCTGCAATTTTCATAAAATTTTCGTCCACGTCAAAAGTGTAAACATGTCCGCGTGGTTTTACAACGCTTGCAACAAACGAAGTTAGTGAACCACTGCCAGTGCCAATCTCAAGAATTTTTTGCCCGCTTGTGATTCCAGCCCTTGCAATAATGTAACCAATGTCCTTAGGATAGACGATTTGTGTACCATGTTGGATTTTCATAATGTAATCATAAATGGTCGGTTTGAGAAGATAGACGTACTTGTCTTTGTTTGTAGTCAGTCTGGTACCATATTCTTTTCCTATTGCATCAACATGTTTAATGACACCGATATGAGTATGGAGTGATTCTTTCTTAGATATTTTTACAAGCCATTTTTTTGATGAATTAAAGTAAAACAAGACAGGAGAGTTTTGCTTTATCTTTTCCATGAAATTAGAACAAAAAAATTTTAGATAAGAATCTACTGATTTTATCAATACGCATTCATTAAATACAGTAAGAGAAATTCAAGAATATGGCAAATATGAAATGCGTGTCATGTGGAATTAGTTTCTTTTCTCCAATGGGATCAGACAAATGTTCTAGATGTACACCAAAAGAAGCACATGGGCATGAGGACCATTCTTGTGGTTGTGGACATAGCCACTAATCCATTTTTTACTTTTTAAATCACACAAGCATGAAATTACAAAACTAGCAAGAACCTACATTCTATCAGGTGCGGCAATACCTAACAAATCAAGAGACTTTTCAATGGTAGATTTAAACGAGTTAACCAAACACAATCTAGCACTCTCTAGTTTTTCATCACCCAAATCAAGAACATGCACATGCTCGTAAAATGAGTTAAATGCCACAGCTAGATCATGGCAATATCGTGCAATAACTTTTGGAGAAAAGTTCTTTGCAGCATCATAGACTTGAATGTCAAACAGACCAATCATCTTTATCAGATCTAATTCAGGTTGTTCACCTAGCAATCCAAATTCAACATCAATAGAAGGAGTCTTTCCGGATTTTTCTATGATTCTTGCAGCTCTAGCATGAGTGTATTGAATGTAGGATGCAGTGTCACCTTCCAAGCTAAGTGATTTTGTCAAATCAAATGCAATTATTTTGTCAAGATCCTGCTTTATCATTTCATAACGCAGTGTTCCTACAGACACATGATGTGATATAGAGTCAATATCGCTTGCAGACATTTCAGGGTGCCGCTTTTTTGTCTCCTCAAAAGTCTTGCTTTTTAGTAATTCATAGACAGAATCAGCATTCACATATAGTCCCTTTCGTCCAGACATCTGAGCTTGTTTACCATCTGTTTCAAGACCCAGAGTCTTTGCAGTTTCTGCACTGAGAGTCACGGATTCATATCCAAGATGGATGTACGCATCAGATACAGATTTGAATTTAGCCATCAGGGATGTAATGATTTTCTGCAATCTCGCTTGTCTAGAATCAATTACGGTGATCACTTTGTTTCCTGAAAAATTTTGTTTTGGTTCCGGAGATTTTTCAAGTGTGGTCTGCCATAAAACCTGAGTATTGGGTTGAGTTTTTTCGTATTTTTTGTAATTAAACGGATCATTCAACAACCCTAGCTTCCAAGCAGCATACGGAATGTCTTTTGCAATATAAGTTGCAGTACCATTACTTCTGACAATCACCTTATCTTCTTCCCCTTCGTCACCACGAATTACCCAGCATCCTTGGTTTTTGCCTTCTTTTTCAAATTCAATCAACCCCATTTCTTTTAGTTTTTCAAATATCGTACTCCATAATCCTGAGCGAATAATTTGAGATTCAAAATTCAGACAATCATAATAAACGCCAAGATTCCAACACGTCTCAAGTTGGGCAGATAAAACACGCTGGGTAATCTTATCTGCAAATCTGGCGGTTTCTGAACTTGCGTCTTCCAAGTCCTTTAAAGTATTTTTTCTGATTTCTTCAAGAGTGGGATCGGATTCATATTTTTCAGTTGTCTTGACATAGACATCGTCACCACAATAATGATCAAATTTTTTCCCCGTAGGAGGATCTTGTGGAAATCCAAAATGTTTGAATCCAACTATAATGTCAGCAACTTGCAAACCCGAGTCATCAACGTAATTTAGAACATTGACTTTGAAATTAGATTTTTTTAAAATTCTAGAAACAGTGTCACCAATGATGATGTTACGTATGTGTCCAATATGAAGTGCTTTGTTGGGATTAACACTTGTATGTTCCACTACAATGGAGGAATTTTCTCCAAGATCAACTGTTCCAAACTCGCCCAAAAAGGATTCAGACAAAATTAATTGGCTCAGTTTTTTCCAATCAGCATAAAAATTCAGGTAGCCAGAAGGATGTGCCTCTGATTTCAATACTAGCGTACTTTGACAGTCAGAATATTTTTCAGATAAAAGCAATGCAATGTCCTTAGGGTTTTTTTTGAGTTGCTTTGATAGCAAAAATGAGATGTTGGAACTAGCATCACCAAATCCAGGTTTTGAGGGCTCTACGGAGAACGAAATGGGAGCGAGAGACAAATCACCAAGTATTTTTTTAAGATTGTTTTCAATTTCATCAATTATTGATTTGAACGACATTCTATATCTCTGACAGTATGGGTGCTAATTTATCTAGTGCTTCTATAACGCCATCACCTGCTTTTGCTGAAACAGTCATTGTCGCATGAGACTGAACATATTCCGAAGCGTTACCTAGCGCAATACTGGTTTTTGCTACTTGAAACAATGGAACATCTGTTGCACTATCACCAATGGCTATCACGTCTTCTTTTGATATGGACAATCTTTTCATCACTTCTTTAAATCCAAACCCCTTGTCAATTCCAGCAGAATTGATATGAAATGCATATTGACTATCAGATAAAACAACATCCAGATTTTTTTTTGCGACAAGCTGCTTTGCCAAATCAATGTCAAATGTTCTCTCCAAGACAACCTCAGTCATCCTTGGAAATACAGGTTTTTGAAAAACATTTTCTATTTCGCTTTCAATTATTTGGAAAGCATGTTCACATTTTGTAATATCGCCTAAGCGGACATGTTCATTTGTGTCCAAGGTTATACACCCGCCATTCTCACCAACTGCAATTTTGGTTGTTCCACCAAATACAGACAACAAGAATCCCTCAACAGAAGAGCGGCCGGTAACAAAGATCACATTATGACCCATATTTTTCAGGTGTCTCAAAGCTGCCAATGCATCAAGATTTATTCGCCCACCCCCGTTTTCAGTAATAGTTCCATCAATATCTACTGCAAATGTTTTAGGCGTCATGGAATCAATTTTTCCAACCGAATAATAATTGCTACGAAGTGGCGATCAATTTCAATATGTCACGAATGATGGAATCATGGGCGGCATCCAATTCCATACTTACCAACAACAAAGTCTTTTGATCCAAAGGAAATGTAACTCGTTTTACGTTAGCATACTCTGTAAATGCATATCTTGTTTTCCCAAGCTTAAATTCATGGGCCCTTCTCCCAACCATTCGCTCATAGGCATACCAAATAGATCTTTCAAGTTCATCAGAGTCAAGTATCCCAACTGTATCAAAGCGATATCCACCATACTTTTGTTTGCCATCGATCACAATCATGGAAAATCTAATCTTAGAATCGACGTTCATTACGTCTTTACACAGCCTCTCAAAGTCCATAGCTTTAAACGATCAAAGCAATATTAGAAAATTTTGTGAATGCACACCACCCAAAACTGCCAAAGCAACTTGTAGGAGATTACCATGAAAAAAGGAACAATAGAAGAGATTTTCAGTAAAGCAAAATTCGCAGACAATCCAAACCAGTACAAAGTTTTCTATCGAGATTTTGAGCAAACGGTAGAAAAGACATTACCAGAGTTTGTCAAAGAATCAGATAATTTTCAGGTCATCCCAATTTCAAGAATTGAACGAATTGAAAGGAATAATAGCATTTTATTTGAAAAGAGAAAGAAGGTAGAATAGATTGGGAATTCCAGAAAAGATCAAAGCCATTCAAGATGAAATGGCAAGAACACAGATCAACAAAGCTACAGAACATCATCTAGGCTTACTAAAAGCAAAGATTGCAAAGTTAAAACGAGAACAAGAAGACAAGGAAACCAAAAAAAGTGCAGCAAAAACTGACGGGTTTGATGTCAGGCGAGCAGGAGATGCAACTGTGGTGTTTATCGGGTTGCCCAGTGTTGGAAAATCAACACTGTTAAACAAATTGACGGATGCAAATTCCGCGGTAGGCGCATTTCAATTTACAACATTAACAGTAGTACCAGGAATGATGGAATATCGAGGCGCAAAGATTCAGGTATTAGATCTTCCCGGAATTATCAAAGGAGCATCTAGCGGTAAAGGGTTAGGAAAGAGAATTTTATCAGTGGCCAGAAGTGCAGATTTAGTTTTATTGGTATTAGACGTGTTTCAGCCATATCACGAAGATGTTCTTGTAAATGAGCTAGGAAACATCGGAATAAGACTAAACCAGCTACCCCCAAACATCACAATTGAAAAGGCTTCAATGGGCGGAATCGCAATAGCTCAGCAAGTAAAGCTGACAAAAATATCAGAACAACATCTCAAAGATATTTTACATTTGTATGGAATTGTAAGTGCCAGGGTTGTAATAAGAGAAGACATAACATCAGAACAATTAGCAGATCACATTGCAGGAAATATCAGCTATTCAAAATCACTAACAATATTAAACAAAATAGACTTGGTAGATAAAGAATTTTTAAAAGATCTAAAAACGAAAATAAAATCAGAAGTGATAGAAGTATCAGCAAATTCAGAAATCAACATGGAATTGCTTAAAGAGAAAATTTACGATAAGCTTAGTTTCATCAGGATATACATGAGACCAAAAGGCGGGGAAACGGATTTCAAAGAACCGCTAATTGCAAGGGAAGGCGACACTGTAGAAGACATTTGCAACAAGCTACACCGCAGAATGAAAAAGGAATTCAGATATGGACTAGTGTGGGGCAAAAGTGTAAAATTCGGAGGACAGCGAGTAGGATTGAGCCATATTTTGCAAGATGAAGATGTTTTGACAATTATCAAATCAAAAGGAGTTTAATTTTCGATCAGAGATATTTGAGATGGATCAGGAAACAGAACACCGTTGGTGTAATTATTGCATTGCAAAAACAAAACAAGTTGTTGTTTTTTTACCAGAAATGGCAACTTACAAGCGTAGAAGACAATACAAATGCACGATCTGTGGTAAAAAAAGTTGGTTGCAAGGCAGAAGACCATCAGCTGAAAGTGTGTATTAAGAAAAAAATCGATCGAAAAAAAAGTGAAAAATAAAAAAAGTTCGTTGATAAATTGTTATCAATTTGTGTAAAATTATTTAGTTTCACCATAGAAAAACAATGAAAATGTGATTTTGTCAATGGCTACAAAAAGAAAAGCTGCTACTAAACGTAGACCTACACGAAAATCTACTACAAAGAAAGCAGCTCCAAAGAGAAAAGCTAGCAAAAAAACCGCTGCAAAGAAAGCAGCTCCAAAGAGAAAAGCAGCTCCAAAGAGAAAAGCAGCTCCAAAGAGAAAAGCAGCTCCAAAGAGAAAAGCAGCTCCAAAGAGAAAAGCAGCTCCAAAGAGAAAAGCAGCTCCAAAGAGAAAAGCAGCAGCAAAAAAAAGACGATAATCACGTCGAAAAATTAACAATCGTCATAAAATGACGGTTCGTTTTCCTTTTTCTAATTTAAGTTTCCAAAGATCAACTAAACATTTGTCCCGGCGGTTGGGAATTTTTTCCTTTGATAGAATTTTTTTGTACCGTAAATTTTTTGTCTGGTGGAGTTATAGATAATTTCACCGCAGTATTAATCGCATAATGTGGAGTGCCATCAGGGTTTGTATAGTTGATGGCTTTGCCAACTCTGTCCAAATCAACTTTGACTTTAACAATTGTTCCATCTTCCAACTCAAATGTTACAAATTCATTTTCCAATCTTTTATAATCCAACATTTTGAATTCTATTTTTTCTCTGTTTTCACTCATTAGTTAATCACCTGTTTAATAATCAATAAAGATAGCTCATCAGTTTGATTTGTTCCTCAGTGCTGATAATACTTTTGTTTGTCAATATCTCAAGTAATTCTTTAAAGATTGCTTTTTGTTCTGCAGACATTCCACCAGATGGACCCTTTTCTCCGGGTGGACCGGGTGGACCACGTGGACCTGCAGGACCAACTGGACCCTGCTCTCCTTGTGGGCCCTTATCTCCTTGTGAACCAAATGGACCGGTTGGACCACGTTCACCTTGTGGGCCTTGGATTCCTTGTGGGCCTTGTGGGCCTTTTTCTCCAGGCGGACCAGATGCCCCACGTTCACCTTGTGGGCCTTGTGGGCCTTGTGGGCCTTTATCTCCTTGTGGACCTGCTGGACCGGTTGGACCTTTGTCACCTTGTGAACCCATTGGTCCTTTCTCTCCTTTTTCTCCTTGTGAACCAGGAACGCCTGTCAGACCCTTAGAACCGGTTGGACCTTGTGGGCCTTGTGGGCCTTTTTCTCCAATGGGACCCTCTTGACCTCGCGGACCTTTATCTCCAAAAGGTCCAGGTGGACCTAACGGTCCTTTGTCTCCTGGTGGACCGGTGGGACCAGTTAATCCTTTATCACCAGTAGGACCAGGAGGACCTAACGGTCCTTTGTCTCCAACGGGTCCTTGTGGACCTTTATCTCCAATGGGACCCGGTGGACCTTGAATTCCTTTTTCGCCTTGTACACCAGCTTGCCCTGTTGGACCTTTTTCTCCAATGGGGCCAGTGGGTCCAGTTAATCCTTTATCACCTGGAACTCCTTGTGGACCTTTATCTCCCTTGTCGCCAGGTAATCCACGTAATCCGGTTGGTCCCTTGTCGCCAGTAGGACCTGTTAATCCTTTTTCGCCTTTATCGCCAGTAATTCCTTTCAGACCTGTCGGACCCTTGTCGCCAGGCGGACCTGTTGGGCCTTTATCACCCTTGTCGCCAGGCGGACCTGTTGGGCCTTTATCACCCTTGTCGCCTTTATCGCCAGTAATTCCTTTGTCGCCAGAGATTCCTCTGTCTCCAGACAATCCCTTATCGCCCTGTGGACCTTTATCACCAGTGGGACCTTTATCACCAATTGGTCCTTTTTCTCCAGGCGGACCTTGTGGGCCTTTATCACCAGGCGGACCAGGCGGACCTGTTGGGCCTTTATCGCCTGCAGGACCTTCAGGACCCCTTGGGCCTCTATCGCCTTGCAATGCATAACCAGCAAAACTTGTTTCTTGGGGTTTAGATCTTTTTGCAGGTTCTGATTTGGGTTCAGGTTTAGATTCAGTTTTTGGTTCAGGCTTTGTAGATTTCCGTGTACCACCCAATGATACATCAAAAACAGAATGAAGTGAAGAGAAAAGATCAGATACGACTATCCAAATTGTATCTTGATCATAAACTACAGACGGGATGGGATTTTCATTAGATCCCAGTGTTTCTGTAAACATGCCATCTTTAACTCGAAGATGGAAATTACCTCGCCATAATGATTTGAATTGTTTAGTTCTTATGCTGTCATCAGAGGGTTTTGAGTCAGTAATTGAAATTTGTACTTCATACACCCCAGACTGCCTGAATGGGGCTTTGCCTTGAACTTCTATTCTTGGAGAGGACACACCGTTGATGTAAATTCCAAGTATTTCTATATTTTCAAAGATTTTTCCAGAATTTTGAGAACTAGGCTCGATTCAGGATAGTATTTATCTAGATAAAAAGTCAAACATGACCTAGTGAAGAAGCCATTTCAAAGAAAAACGAGAAAAACCAAGGAAGATACGCCAAAAATAGACGTAAACCAGCCTGAGGAACAAACCAGCCTGGTAGATTCGGATTATAATCGCAAAAAATTATTCAAAAAGGGAGTCAACCTCATGGCAGATGAAAAGCTTGAGGAGGCAGCAGTTGTTTTTGAGCAAGCACTGAGAATAGATCCCAATAATGTCGAAACCTTGATGAAACTAGGTTATGCAAGGTTCCACTTAGAAGAGCACGGAGAAGCCCTCAAAGTGTATGACAAAATTTTGGATATTGATGTAACAAATCCAGAAGCATGGAACCTCAAAGGACTGGTACATTATGAACAGAAGAATTTTTCAAAAGCACTAGACGCAGTAGAAAAAGCCATAGAATCAGACCCGACTTATGGAATGGCATGGTACAACAAAGCATGTTATTTGTCGCTACTAAACCAAGTTCCGGAATCACTTGAAGCATTAAAACGCTCAATTGAGATTGATGTAAAAAATGCCAGAAAGTCAGTCAGAGACAAAGACTTTACAAATGTCAGAGTTGAAGAAGGATTCAAACGAATCAACGAAGTAGTGGTGTTAGAATCAGTCAGGCAAGGATATCACACATTGGGGGCAATTGTATGGACCACATTTTTAGATAAAGCAGACGCAGAAGAAGCACTTCGAAAGCTGTTAGAGAAAGGATTAATCGTACAAAACGAAAAACGTGACGGTCTAAGTAAAATTCCGATATATGATCTTGCTCCAGACGTTGCTGAAAAGATGGGCAAAGAAAAGAAAGGGTTGTTTGGAATTACAAGAAAACAGTTACCGACACCAGTAAAAAACCTCAAAGAGTTAAGTCATGCAATCCAAGCAGTCCGTGAATCGATCGAGGCAGAAGACATTGAAAAAACAATGGATAATTTTGAAGAGTTCATAGATCCTAAAAAATCAGGCGAGCAGATGATTGAGCAGTTTTTTGATGAGCATAGAGAAATAAGATTATGGAAAATCAGACTAAAGGATAGAGGAGTGGATTACTTGATTGAAAATAAAGACAAAATGCTCAGCCTGTTTGACAACATCGAAGTCACAATTACAAAAAAACTCCGAAGCGAGATATCCTAGTTATTCTGCAGACAAATCCCAATAATTGGCATCTTCTTGCTTTTCTAGTGGTTTTTTCAAATTCTTCCATTCTTTAAAAGAACGAACATATAGTTTGACATTTGGCAATCCGACTGACTTTAACGCATAATATGCTAGCCCAGAAAGAGTGCCGACACTGCCGCAGTACGTGATTATTTCAGAATCGCCAGATATGCCTCGATTATCAAGCAGTCGTTTCATATCCTCTTTTGGGCGCAAAATCTTGTCATTTTTTGCAAGGGTTCTGTATGGGAGACTGATTGCGCCTGGAATGTGCTGCTCTAGATAGTTTAGCCTCTCCCTGTTATCTATGAGGACCACATCTTTTTTTTCTTTTGACTGTTCAAGATAATCAGATGTGGCTAAAATCTCAGATTTGAGATGTAAAGAATGCTGCTTGCTTTGAACTTCAGGAGAGACGGTTTCACTTTCCAATCCAAGTGATTTCCACCTACTGTATGTGGTTTCAAGTAAAGACACATCAGAATGTCCGATATATTCCAGTGTCCATGCAACACGTGATGCAAGAGCACCAAAGGTGTCATCATAAACTACAACGCGAGTCTCATCGTCTATTCCCAGAGAGTTGAATATTTTCAAAACACGCTCTGGACTATCATCAGACAGCAGATTTGCCAGGGGGAGGTTTACTGCTGTTGGGATATGATTTTGTTTATAGTCTTCTTCTCGTCGGACATCGATAACGCGAACACTTTTGTCTCGAATTTCCGAACGCAGTGAATCGATATCGGTTGTAGTTTTAATGGTTTTTTCTTGGCTCAAGCTGCGCATTCACCCTTACCAGTCTTTGTGTGATAACTGGTGTCGCTTCCATAATCAGAGTAGAAATCTGGTTCGTCTTCTTTTGTTGGTGGAATCGCGAATTGATCCATGATTTTTCTCAGATCAAGAATTGATTTGATTTCAGAATCTTCTTTTTCATTTACAATTCTATGAATCCATTCTTTTAGAGTATCATTAGGTTTTTTGTGTTTCTTGAACAGCTCAATAATTTTCAGAATTGCGGGAATTACTCTTTTTGCAGGAATTCGAGTACAGGTCAACCCAAGCATGGTCTCACCATCTGAACGACCCCCAAGCAGCATCTGATAGTTTGGATACATTTCTTTTCCGACTCTTCCGCCGCCTCCAAAGAACCCTATTGTTGCAATGCCATGCTGACCACAAGAGTTGGGACATCCGCTAATCTTTATTGTAGAATCACGAAGATCATCATCTTCATCCAGTCTCAATTCAAGGAATTTTCTCTGAATTTCTTTGGCAAGTCTATGAGAATTTGTCAAGGCCAAGTTACAGGAGGTAGTACCAGAACAGCCAATTGGAGCAGTCATGGTAAGAGATCCGGACTTGGCAAGGCCAACTTCAAGTAGTCTTGAGTACAATCGAGGCAAATCATACTCAGAGACATATCTCAGTGCGATGTTTTGATTGAATCCAACGCGTGCCTTTCCTTCAGAAGAATAATCGCCCACAATCTCACCCAGTGCAGATAGTTGGTTTGCTGTGATGTCACCTGCTTCGAGTGTGATAAATGCAGAACGATAACCAGGTTGCTTTTGTTTTTCAGTATTAGTCTTGAGCCATCTTGCATAACCATCAGGGTTTGGATTACCACTTTCATCAGTAACTCGTATAGGTTTTCTGATTTCAGAAGGAGTGCAATCCACATCCAGTTGAGTAACCACAGACTGTGTTGCCCTGACCAAAGCCCTTTCTTTGAAGACAAGGTTTTGGAATGCATCCCAACCCATATCATTTACCAGATAACGCATTCTATTTCGTGCAAGATTCTTCCTGTCACCTAATCGATCGAATATCCTCAATACAGCGATTGAAGTATAGATAAGATCCTCTTCGGGAGTAAATTCTTCTAATTGATGTCCTACAAAAGAGCGGTTTCCCAAACCGCCGCCCAGAAATATTTTAAATCCTTTTTGTCTAGTGCCGTTAATCTCTTTGGTTTGAGGAATCAATCCGACATCCACCATCCTCACCATGCCATGTTTCTCACAACAGGTGAAATTGAATTTGAATTTTCTTGGAAGACTCTGAGCCATTGGATTTCTCAAGAAGAATTTTGCAGTTGCAAGAGCATATGGTGTTGCATCAAACTCTTCACCTGGGCAGACGCCAGATAATGGACTGCACATCACATTTCTAACAGAGTTGCCACATGCTTCTCGTGAGGTCAATCCCACTTCTGCAAGCCCTCTGAAAATCTCTGAGACATCCTCCAAAATTACCCAATGTAGTTGAATGTTTTCTCGGGTTGAAAAATGGGCACTGCCAATAGAAAATTGCTCGCTTAGTTGAGCGATTTTTTCAAGTTGGTGAGGATAGATCTCTCCTGCAGGTAGCTTGATTCTGACCATAGCATAGTCGCTTGTCATCCGTGTACCATACGCGCCATGTTGTAGTCTATACCTTCGAAAACTGTCGTCATCATACTTGCCCTGACGATAAAGTTTTACAGTTTTTGCAAAGTCATCAGCCTCTTCAATTCTAGCCCAATTGATTGTCGGTTTTACGGAATTGGAATGAGGCTGTTTAAGATCAGATACTGTCAATATAAGAAAAATGCTTTGAGTTGTGATATAAATTTTTGATATATGGACGTTTTAGGAGGACAGTTTTCAAAAGCATACATAATTTTCCTACATACAAATACCAAGCGGAAAATCGTTGAAAAAAATTAGTATATCCTAATTTTTAAATAAAAAGTGGGAAAGTATTAATGGGTTCTAGGCAACAAAAAATCCATGCAAGAAGCAACGGTTGCAGAAAAGCCATCAAAAATATTTACTGACGTCAGAGAAGTTGACATTACCCGTGCTATTGCAGATGAATTTCATTCAGTTCTGATGGATAGAGCCGAATCAGATGTAATCATTATTGGTGCAGGTCCTGCAGGGCTAACTGCAAGCAGAGAATTATCAAATATGGGATTCAAGGTTTTGGTAATTGAGCAAAATAACTACCTAGGAGGCGGATATTGGCTTGGAGGATATATGATGAACCCAGTAACGGTAAGAGAGCCAGCACAAAAAATTTGGGACGAGCTTGGCATACCATACAAAAAAGTTCGAGAAGGGTTGTACCTCACTCCAGGACCCCATGCAGTGTCAAAATTAATTGCAGGTGCATGTGATGCAGGAGTCAAATTTCTAAATCTCACTAAATTCGACGACCTTGTTTTAAAAAATGGCAGAGTTGCAGGCATTGTTGTCAATTGGATGCCAGTATCAGCACTGCCAAGAAACATCACATGTGTTGATCCAGTTGCATTTGAAGCAAAAATAATCATTGATGCGTCAGGACATGATTCTGTTGCAGTAAAAAGACTAGTAGACAGAGGACTGGTAGACTGGAAGGGAATGAATCCAATGTATGTCAACGAAGGAGAAGAGCATGTTGTTGAAAAAACAGGCGAAGTATATCCAGGATTAATTGCTGCAGGAATGTCAGTAACTGAGACGCATGGGCTTGCACGAATGGGTCCAACATTTGGCTCAATGCTATACTCTGGAAAGAAAGCAGCTGAGATTGCAGCTGAGAAAATCAAAGAGTTAGAAAGATAGAAAAATAATGTTTTAAATGCTTAGGCTTGTAATCTGTGGAAGCATACATTTGCGACTATCAAAAATTTAGTTTTCAATTCCCCTCCACCTTGCATCCTGATTCATTTGGAAGGCAATACACTTGAAATTTGAACAGTGCTGTCTTTGCAGAAATGTTGTCAGTTACATCAACATATGCAAGGAGTGTTTCAATATCATCAAAGCTTTTTGGAATCTCCCATGAAAACACGAATCTTCCAGAACCGTCTGTCTTTCCTTCAAACTCTCGAATTACATCCTTACCGTAATCCTCAATAGTTATTCTCACAAGTGCGTCAGGTACAGGGATTCCTGTACGTGTGACATCAACTGTAATGTCATGAGTTGTTCCACGTCGAATTTGTTTTTGTCCAGTAACATCTACTTGTAGTGATGATTCAGATGTTGTTTCTGGTTCAGGTAAGGATTCAGGTTCTGGTGTATACTCAAAGCAAACAAAATTCTGTAAGATTTGTGGAGAGAAAACATCCCCATTGGAAACTTCAATTCTATAATATCCAGGATGCGGGCATACAAATTCCTCGAAGTCGTTGCCCATTGAATAGGAATGGAAAGTACCAGGTGTTTCAGCATACTCTAAGCAATATTTTATCGAACTGTCCTCATATACAGGGTTGTTTTGTACATCAAGTATACGCAATTTGAGTTCCCAACAATCAGAATAATTCCCCCACTCTAGTAAGTTGAATTCTATTTTCTCCCCTACATGAGAGATGGAGGAAATAGATGGAATTGAATATTCCAAGTACTGTTCACCAGAATGATATCTTTGAGAATACTCCCACGCAATCTCTTTTATCCTGTCATTGCTTAATGGATGCTCATCATTACCATAACTAAGATTGCCAGTAATGCGATATGACATTTCATTGCGTCCTGTAAGATCTAACTCTTTGATTGGATCAGGTCCTGCAGGAAGCAGCAATCGTAGTTTTGCCCAACCTCTTGTTATAAGAGGCCCTTCAGAATCAGGAAATACACATACAGGCTCGTAGCGAATATTGTATGCCAGATGGTGTTCTGAATCGCAAATAACATGACCTAATTTTATTCCAAGAGACATCTGTTTTGGTGGAGATGGTATAAGATCTTCAGAAGTTTTTGGATAGTCTAGAGTCCCAATTGTATCGTCACACGTCACAGGAGGATTGTCCGGATCGTATACACACATTGCATATGCAGGGTTTTGTAAAATTACAAATGCGCCAAGAATCAGTAAAAAAATTATCAGGTATTTCATACCGTATAAAACCAATTATTCATCATTGAAAAGTGCTTCTGATGTTTTGCATCACCATATTGAATATTTTTTATAAAATATCTGCAATAATGAAAACAATATTGTTAGAGATGTTTTGTTACAAAATTATAAGTGGTTTATATATAAAATCTGTACAATTCCTTAAAAAAGTAGACGTTAGAAAGATAAGCAAATGCAATACAGATAAAGTCATTGAAAGTCAACAGGATTATCTTTTATGATGAGCCATCAGTTCCAGAAATAAATTTAGACAGTCTGGCAGAATTTACTTCAAAAACATTTGGAATCACGCCAGAAAAGAGAGAATCAATTCTCACATATGGCAATGAATCCACAGCAAGACATATCGCATCAGCTAGAATATTCAAATTGAGTGTACCCTACATTAAACATATTCCAACCTCAGAAGAGATTGAATTTGAAAAAAAGAACATGGCAGATACATCAACAAATCAAAACATCACATACTACGATGGGTTTGAATTGCAAAATATCCTGAGAGACATCATTCCAAAAGATGAATCAGGAGAAGATGTCTTTCACGTAGTATTTACAAACAAGCTAACTTGCACTTATGACTATAGTGATTATAGGTATCATGGAAGAGCACTGATTGGTGCAAATCCAGCAATAATATCAACTACAGGCATAATTGAGGCTCCAGCCAAGCCAAGAGACTACTATGTGGATCTCATTACAAATTCAAGGTTGGGGGTAAATGTCGATGCACTCAAAGAAAAATACAAAGGGATGTTTCTAGAGTACCACGATGCCAGATTGACTACAATTATTGAAGGGTATCTCCTGCAAGCATTGTTTTACTATGAAACGGCAGAACCATTTTGTGACGATGTAGAATGCAGATTGTTTAATGCCCATTGGCAAAAAGACCTGTTATACTCACAGATAGAATCTAGAAAATTATGCAAAAAACATCAAGAGATCTTACAAAAATTGACAATGACTTAAATTATTGAAATAAAAAGATGCCCTATCATGATGGCAGCAGACGGAGGGGCAACAGTTCTAGAAAATAAAGACGCACCAAAGATGCCGGAGAAAAAAAAGACAAAATTTGATGTTGTAATTATAGGAGCAGGTCCTTCGGGTTACACTGCAGGGATTTATTGCTCAAGAGCTGGATACGACACTTTGATCTTGTCTGGAATATTACCAGGAGGACAACTGGTCAACACAACCGAGGTTGAAAACTATCCAGGGTTTGAAAATGGGATTATGGGGCCAGATCTAATGATAGAAATGAGAAAACAGACTCAGCGAATGGGAACAACGATCATAGATGATGAAGTTGTGAATGTGGATTTTAGACACAAGCCATTCAAAGTGTTAACAGCTTCGGAGGAATATGAAGGACGAGCAGTCATCATTGCAACTGGTGCAAACCCAAGAAAGCTAGGATTGGAAGGAGAGCAAACATTTGGAGGCAAGGGTGTTTCATATTGTGCTACTTGTGACGGGCCATTTTTTAGAAATCAAGAGCTTGTCGTTGTAGGAGGAGGCGATTCTGCAATCGAAGAGGCAACATTTCTGACAAAATTTGCCTCAACTGTTCATTTAGTTCATAGAAGAGACGAATTGCGTGCAAGCAAGATAATGCAGGAAAGGGCACTAAATAATAATAAAATCAAATTTCATTGGGATTCAGAGATCACAGACATTAAAGGCGACCAAAAAATGCGTCAAGCAGTCATAAAAAATCTAAAAACAGGTGAAGAAAAAATACTAGATGCAGGAGGACTCTTTGTTGCAATTGGTCATGAACCAAACACAAAACTATTCACAAATCAGATTGACTTGGATGAAGATGGGTATATTGTATTAAAAAATAAAACTCATACAAACATAGAAGGCGTTTTTGCTGCAGGAGACGTGCATGATAGAACATACAGACAGGCAATTACCGCTGCCGGTTTTGGATGCATGGCAGCAATTGATGTAGACAAGTATCTGACAGAAAATTCGTAACATAATTTTTGAACAGATGTCATGAAAAACGCTCCATGTAACAGGTGTTCAAAAAAATTCAGTGAGAAAGACATCTATACAATTCAACAATTCCAATACCGACAAGAACCAAATTATGAATGGACAAAAGAATTTCTAAACAATCTAGAAGTTGGCGAATGGGATTCTCTTTGTGAGCAATGCATGAAGTTTTATGCAGAAACATCCATGTCTGCTTGGAAAAAATGCAGTAAGAGATAATTACAAACTTTGGCAAACAACGATGACGCAATGGATGAGATCAAAGAAAGCACAAAAAATCACAGTAAGAAACTAGCAAAGATAGGAACAGAATTGTCAGAAATCCAATTTAATTTCAAAGTGCTAGACAAAACAAACGCAGATTACTGGCAAAAACGTATTGAACATTTTAAGAAATACCACCAAAAAGGAATGGAGTATTATACAGAGGTCCACTCATTGATGAGTTTGGTGGAAAAAGAAGATGCAGGATTGTTTCTGCTCAGCATGAGCAAATTGCGTCAACTAGGAGCCAAATTAATCGAAATATTGGAAAAGGTGAAAGAAAATCCGACAACAATGTCATCAAAAGACAAACAACAAAGCAGGTGGAGTAAGGAACTCAAAGAAGAACTAATACAATGCAGCAACAAAAACATACAGCTAGAAAAGGAAATGAATTTGAAGTTCAGAGATTTTTACGACAAGCATTTGAAGAAATTGTTAGAATAGATCAAAATCAATCAATATGCTAATTGAGACATGTGTTTAGCTTCTTTTAATGACATATCAAATTCCTCTTCAGTCATAATGTTTTGTTTGGCATAAACACTCTTGAATTTTCGTCCATCATCTGCAAAAATTCCAACAACACATGCTTTGCCTTCAATAGGATATTTTTTCATGCATGCATAAACAGCTGCCGAGGAAGGGCTAATCAGTAATTTGTCTTTAGCAAACACCTCTTTTACAACAGAGAACGCCTCTGCATTATCAACAGAAACCCAGTCATCAACAACGCTTTCACGCTTCAAGAAAAGATCAGGTTTTGCAGACTCTTCAAAGTTTCTCCAACCTTGTATCAAATGGTTTTGTTGTGGCTGACACCCAATAATCTTAATGTTGGGATTTTTTTCTTTGAGGTAGGTTCCGATGCCAGTAATGGTTCCACCAGTTCCAACACCGGTAAAAAAATGAGTTACTTTCCCATCAGTTTGTTTCCATATTTCTGGTCCAGTTCCAACATAATGTCCCTTAAAATTTGCTTCATTGGCATATTGATTAGGGGAATAATATGTGTCGGGCCTAGAAGCAGCTATTGACGTTGCAAGAGCAATGCTTTGGTCCGTACCTGCACCTACTTTTGGGCACAGATCATCGCTGGTTTCAAAAACTTTGGCACCCAAATTTCTAATAATGTCTTTAGTTTCGTTGCTTGCTTTTTCAGGAATTACAATTTCTACCTTGTAACCCAGCAAATTAGCAATTCCAGTAAGTGCAATCCCAGTATTTCCAGAAGTTGGTTCAATAATGATGCTTTTTCCTTTTGTCAGAATTCCCTTTTCCTCACCATCTTTGATCATCCAATATGCAGCCCTGTCTTTAACAGAGCCAAACGGATTATGTCCTTCTAACTTTGCAAAGTATTCAACATTCTCATTTGAGAGAGAGTTTAGCTTTACAAGAGGTGTGTTACCTACTCGATTAAGCACATCAGTATCAGCAACAGTCGTCATGATCTGTCTATTTCACCTTTTTGATTTGAAATGTGATAACGTTTCCGTCTTTAGACATATTCACCAATTCATGACCGTTGCGATTAACCCATCTAGAGATATCATCTTCAGCTGCAGGATCATCTGCCAAGACGGTTAAAATCTGACCAACTTGCATTCTCTCAATTTCAATTTTTGTTCTAAACACAGGTTCTGGACAAAATAATCCTGTTGCGTTTAATTTTTTTTCAGTAGATTCAGACATTATATCTAATTCATCAAGGTCGTTTTGTCATATTAAAATCTATTCGAGTTTAGCTCGACCTATTTTTGCTACAAGGCCATCTTGAACATAGTTCCCAGATTACGTTCTCTCATAAAACTAGGATCATGATTTTGAAAATTAATTTTTTGGGAAATTCTTTTCATCAGATAGATGGCAATGTTGTAAAAGATGGACCAAAGATGGCTGTCCTGATTAGAATCATATATTTTGAGCATCAGGGTTAAAAGCCATTTTGCATTGGGATAATGTTCAGATATATAATCAACCAGATAATCTTTGGAATTGCTAATTTTGTACTTTAAGTGATCTAAAGTTTCAACAGGCAAAGCATATCCCGTTTGTGAAATTTCAATTCTGCCCCTTCTCATAGACTGCAAAATATCATCCAGGTTATTTTCTGAATCAATAACGTTTACGCACCTGCCAAGAGTAGACAACACATGCGAATCACTGCCAGACACCTGAATCATGTTATGCTCCAAAGCAAACTGAGTTGCCTTTGCATTTGATAAAATATCGACATTATTACTGTTGAAAACTTCAACCATGTCACATTTCTTTGCATCATCACGAAGTGCGTCAAGTAAACTAAACGGATGGGGTGCAGACGAGATCCCATTCTGTTTTCGTACTTCATCGATTAGTTCATCAAGAGTCAAGCCAGATTTAATTTCATCATGTATGCCATACGCCAAAACATGTGCACCCGTATCAATAGTAATTTCCTCTGCGGGAAAAACAGCAATATTTTTGAATTTGGAATGATCCTTTTTGTATTGTAAAAGCTGTCGATATCCATCAAGGGTATTGTGATTAGTGACAAAAATAGCATCCAAGCCCAAACTATGTGACCTGTCAAGTTGATCTCGGATGGACACATTGCAGTCATAAGGAGGCTCTTCAGTTCCAACGTGAAAATTTGAAAAAGAATTATGACAGTGTAATTCAGTTTTTACAGGCAATTTCAAGTAAAATTTTCATCTTGGAATTATAATCCTATTGCATTGCCAAGAGTCATCTAAATAGATCTTCGTTTTCGGGTCGTATCAGGTTGTTTGAAAAATTATCGCTTGAAAAACCGTAATTTCGAATAATTGCAGCAGGACATTGAGCATTCTTTTGCATCACTAATTCAGCAGCACCACTTAGCTCATCTGCAACAGCTATCGCAGTAACTCTCAGTATCTTATCAAAAGAGTCCAAGGTTCCAGCATAGTCAAGAATAGGGTTTATTCCAGATACGCCTATAGCAACATTGGTCTGACCCAGTCTAAAAGGTCGTCCAAAAGTATCAGATATGATTACAGCAACATTCTTCTTTGTCATTTGTAAAATTTCTTTTCTTATCAATTCAGCAGAACGGTTAGAGTCAACAGGTAAAAGTGTAGCATGCCCAGGCGGAACATTACTTTCATCAACGCCAGCATTTGCACAAACAAAGCCATGGTTTGTTTCAACAACCATGATTCCTCGGGCCATTCTTACAATTCTCTTTGATTCTCTAAGGATCAATTCAACAATCCTAGGATCCTTTTGATACTGAGAGCTAATTCCTTCTGCCAGCAATGAAGGCTTAACGGATTCCAGATTGACAACTCGCCCTTCTTGTTTTGAGATTATTTTCTGGGCAATTACCAAAATATCCCCATCACAAACAGATTCAGACTTTAAAATCAATTTTGCAATATTGTCAGTAGAGTCTATTTCCTTGTCTATATGCACGGGCAGAATATTCAACTGCCTATCAGTTGAAACATCCATAAAATATTGTTTATGCAGTAGTGGTGGTTTGAAGTTCTAATTTAAAGTGCTTGTTGATTATATCAAGAATTTTAGAGAGATCTTTCTCCTCAAGAGTTGTGGTCGCCATGTCTTTAACCACATCCTGAGCCCTATACGCAATACCTAGTCCACAAATATCAAACAATTTGACATCATTTGCACCATCAACCACACATGCAATATTTTCTTTCTTTTCACCCCATTCAGATATTTTGATTTTTGCAGATTTTGCCTTGTCAGAATCAACAGATATGTTCACACCGTCAAGCTTGCCATCTTTGAAAACCAGTTCATTGGAATACACATAATCCAAATCAAGTTCTTTTTTCAATCTATCAGTCATAATTGTAAAACCGCCAGAAACTGCCATCAATTTCCATCCTGCAGCTTTTAAAACTCTACAAGCTTCTTTTGCACCAGTCATTATAGGCAAAGAATCAGCTACCGCTTTGCAGGTTTCAAAATCCAACCCTTTTAGAGCATCAACTCTAGTTTTGAGCCCCTCTTCCCAATTTATTACCCCTTGAATTCCTTTTTTTGTGATTTCCCAAATTTCAGCTTCTTTGTCTAGCTTTTCTGCAAGTATGGGGAGGTACTCAGCGTCGTAAAGAACCCCTTCAACATCAAAAATTACCAACAAGTGTTTTCTGATTTGCAAAAAAATTGCTAATTATATTAAAGTTTAAACTTTTTTTGAGATCAAAAAAACGTTAGTAATAAATCAAAGAAGCAAATCATACTTGCTATGGACGAATTAGAACACAAATACGAAGTAGAAATTGAAGTCACAGAGAAAAAACAAAAACTACCAGATCCGATAAAGGCAGAATTAAAAGAATCAGGCATGATGGACGACAAGGGAAAACTCAAACTAAAGGGAGTCAGCCCCAAAATGCTAAAAAGAATGAAACAGGAATTCGTAAATTGCCCAGTGTTAAAGGAAGAAATTCAATTCATACAGTGTTTTGTATGTCCTAATTTCCAGAGCAGGGTCACAGGCAAAGTACTCTGTAAAGGCGACGCGTTAAAATAAAATAGATACAAACGTTTTAGCACGAAAGGCTCATTAGTAAACCATTTCTTGGAATTCTAGTTTGAGTAAAGAAGACATAGGGATTACAGTCTCCAAAGAAGACGATTTTAGTGAATGGTATACGCAAGTTGTGCTAAAAGCAAAGCTTGCAGATTATGCACCAGTCAAAGGATTGATTGTGTTAAGGCCAGATGGGTATTCAATATGGGAGTCGCTTCGAAACACATTTGACAAGAAATTTTTCAAAAACGGTATCAGGAACGGATTTCTTCCAGTATTAATTCCAGAGTCACTGCTGGGAAAAGAAAAAAAGCATTTTGCAGGATTTAACCCCGAAGTATTTTGGGTAACACATTCAGGAGAAAACGAAATAGGGGACAGACTGGCACTCAGACCAACATCGGAGACTTTGGCATATACGCTGTATTCAAAATGGATTCAAAGCTGGAGGGATCTCCCATTGAAAATAAATTTTTGGAACACAGCACTAAGAGCAGAGATCAAAGCAACAAAACCATTTCTGAGGACATCTGAATTTCTGTGGCAAGAAGGGCACACTGTTCACGCTACAAAAGAAGAGGCAGAAGAAGAGGTAATGAAAATTTTAGAAATTTACAAAAATACAGTTGAAGATGAACTAGCAATTCCAGTGGTAATAGGCAAAAAGAGCGAGAAGGAGAAATTTGTCGGAGCAGTATATACCACTACAATGGAATCAATCATGCCAGATGGAAAAGCACTGCAGATGGGAACATCACATTTTCTCGGACAGAATTTCTCAATCCCATTTGAAGTAAAATTTGCAGACAAGGACAACGTAGAACATTTTGCTTGGCAATCATCATGGGGAGTGTCGTGGAGACTGATCGGTGCAATGATAATGATACACGGAGACAACAAGGGACTTGTATTGCCACCCAAAGTGGCACCGATTCAAGTAGTAATAGTACCAATATACAATTCTGAAGAAACGAAAAAAATAGTAATCCCCAAAGCCAGAGAAATTCAAGAGAAATTATCATCAGAAAACATCAGGGTTCATTTTGATGATAGAGATGAACTGACACCGGGATACAAATTCAACGACTGGGAACTAAAAGGAGTCCCAATCAGAATCGAGATAGGACCCAAAGACATCGAAAAACAAAGTATGATGGTTGCAAAAAGATACAACAAGGAAAAGACATCGATCCAGTTTGACAATATCAAAAATATCGTATCAATTTTAGATGAGATCCAAAAGCAGATGCTAGAATCAGCAAAGATCCAGAGTGAGAAAAACACCAGAAAAGTCGACAGTTATTCAGAATTTAAATCAAAAATTTCAGATGGCGGGTTTTTCAATGCATACTGGTGCGGAAATCAAGAGTGTGAAGAAAAGATCAAAGAAGAGACCAGCGCAGACATCAGAGTCATCCCATTTGATTCAGAAGACACATCAGGAAAATGCATGTATTGTCAAAAACAGAGCACATGCAAGCCAGTTTTTGCTCGTGGATATTAAAAATAAGATTTTAGATAAGGTCTAGTATTTTTTTAGCAGTATCATCGATGTTAACATCAGGATCCGCAGAAATGAAAAGCACCTTATCATCAACAAGAAAAGTCATAAGCACCACATTTTTTCGCCTAGCAGCAGCATAAGTAACAGGACCAAGGTTTTCATCAAATTCTTGTCTTGTGCGAACACGCAATACTGCCTCCATGAACATTCTCTTTCTGTCACTGTCATCCTTTAAGGGGATTATGCTCTCTTTGAATCTACCCACAACAAGGTTGCCCATCATATCCAAAAACCCTGCAAACCTAATTTCCGGTTCCTTTAGCAACAACTCACATTTTTGAGCATACGTGTTATTCCCAGTCACGATGAAATTAAGAAGTATGCGGTAAATAAGGTATAGGAAATTTGTTTTGAAATTATTCAGGGTCAAATATAATAGTGAATGAAAACAATTTGGCATAATGACAGTCAATCAGGAATTAGATTTGCTTGTGGAGCAATTTCAAAAAATACGAAAAAGAACTTTAGAGATGGTCAAGACGCTGGAAAAGGACGATTTTGTAGTTCAAACCGCATTCTTTATGAGCCCTCCAAAATGGCACATAGGGCACGTGAGCTGGATTTATGAGGCAATCATGAACAAGATCGACAAAAACTATGAGTTCTATTCAAGAGAATTTTCAGAGTATCTTAATTCATACTATCAGCAGTTTGGAGTGCCACATGACAAGGGTTTGAGAGGAGTGGTCTCAAGACCAACAGTAGATCAGATTTTCCAATATTTCAACACCGTTAACCAGAGAGTTGAAAAATTTCTTGTGTCACATACATTGAATGATGAAAATAGGAAATTGATTGTAATGGGACTTCACCACGAGTGCCAACATCAAGAATTACTCATATACGATTTACAGCACTTACTAGCAGAGCAATATAAGCCAGTACAAAAAAACAAAGCGCCGATTCCCTCACCAGTTGAAAAAAAGTCAGTCATTGTTAAAGGAGGGCTGTTCACCCTAGGGTATAACGGAGATAATTTTTGCTACGACATAGAATTACCTGAGCACAAAGCATACCTAAACGATTTCAGAATAGATGCATTTCCAGTAACCAATGAAGAATATTTGGAGTTTATGAATGACGGAGGGTATGAGAATTACAAATTTTGGCTTTCTGACGGATGGGAGAAAGTGAAGAAAAACGAATGGAGTTGTCCAATGTATTGGGAAAGAACAGACGGAAAATGGAAAGTGCGGGATTTCATTGGAATCAGGGACGTCAATCCAAATGAACCAGTATGTCATGTAAGTTTCTATGAAGCAGATGCATATTGCAAGTGGGCAGGTAAAAGATTACCAACTGAAGCAGAATGGGAAAAAGCTGCGTGCTGGAATGAAGAAAAACAAGTGAAGACGATTTTCCCATGGGGAAACGGCAACCCATCTAAAGAAAATTGCAATTTATTAGAATCATATAATTGGAAATGTACCGAGATTGGAGCATACCCAAATGGCAGGAGTCATTTAGGATGTTATCAAATGATTGGAGATGTATGGGAATGGACTTCATCAGAGTTTACAGGGTATCCAGGCTTCAAAACAGGATTTGATGAATATAATGACAAATGGTTTACAAATCAAAAGGTTTTGCGAGGAGGTTCTTTTGGTACACCACAAATGTCCATCAGGGGAAGTTATAGAAACTTTTTCAGACTAGACGAGAGATGGTTGTTTTCAGGGTTTAGATGCGCCGAGGATCTGTAAAATTACTTTTTAGATGCCAAAGTCAAGGAAAAGAGATTTTTCTCATCTAACCAAATCCGCTTTATTTCAAATCCAGTACTTTCCATCAATTCTTTAATTTGGTCTAATTTGTATTTGTAAGAGTATTCCGTAAGAATCAGCTCATCCTTGTGCAAATGTAGCAAGAGATTGGATTTTGAAATAATTACAGACTGAGTTACAAGAGATTTTAGATACATCTCAATTCGCTGTTCCTTTTGATTGTAAACTGCACTATGTGCAAAATTATTTAAATTAAAATCAGCATCTAATTCATCATTAATTCTGGACAGCACATTTAGGTTGAAGCTGGCAGTAACTCCTTTAGAGTCATCATATGCATTTTCCAAGACAGATTTGTCCTTAACCAAATCAAGCCCGATTAAGAAGAGATCATTATTTTTCATAGCAGAGTTGATTTTCTCCAAGAATTCTTTTCCAGCAGACGGAGAAAAGTTACCATAACTAGAGCCCAGGAAAAGAATAAGATTCCTTTTTTCATCAAAATTTTCAACAAATTCTATCCCCCCTTCATATGTATCAATGATCCCGGTGATTGAGAGTTTTTCATAGTCTTTTAAAAGCAGTTCAGAGCTTTCAGTTAAAATTTCAGAAATGTCTATTGGAAAGTACTCCATTTTGTCGTATAGTTTGTCAAACAAGTCTAGAATCAGCCTTGTCTTAACCGCAGACCCGCTACCCAGTTCCACCAAACGAAAATAATCGTCAAGAAACAAGGGCAATTTATTTTGCAATTTTTTAAGAATTGAAATTTCGGCTCTGGTGGGATAATATTCATCCAACAAACAAATTTTTTCAAATAACTCAGAACCTTTTTTGTCATAAAAGAATTTAGGGCTTATGTATTTAGAATCAGAATTTAGACTAGAAGAAATCTCTTCAGCAAAAGTTTTTTCGATTTTTGTAGAATGAGGTTTAAAATATTGTAGTCGTGAATTGACCACATATTTCTTGTAATTTAGATCATTTTGCACTGTTTCAATCAAATATTGAAATAAAATTTTCTGGACTTAAATGTCTTATTCCAGATTCCATCTACTCACCATAATTCTTGATATAGTTGCATGCTTTTGTTTAAACATGGAAGACATACTGAGAGTGGAGCATCTGAGTAAATCATTTGTAAAAAAGAGTATGTTCGGATCACAGACCACATCCGTTAAAGCAACAGATGATGTTACGTTTTCCATAACAAGGGGGGAAGTTTTTGTTTTAGCTGGAGAGTCAGGTTCTGGCAAATCAACAATTGCCAAATTAATTTTAAAATCACTGGATTTAGATTCAGGTAAGATTATTTTTGAGGGCCAAGAGATCAAGAATGAACCAAAGAGCACATCAAAAATTAGAATGAATTGTCAGATGATCCAACAAGATCCGTATGATTCTATAAACCCACAAATGAAAATCAGAGACATTGTACTAGAACCATTAGAAATTCACAACATAGGAACAAAAGAAGATAGAGAAAATAGACTTGTAGAAGTACTAAGGGAAGTAAAACTAGAACCAGCCGATGAGATCATGAACAAATTTCCTCACATGTTATCAGGGGGGCAAAGACAAAGAGTAGTATTAGCAAGGGCACTGTCAATAAAACCAAAAATCATACTTGCAGATGAGCCTGTTTCAATGTTAGATGTCTCAATAAGGGCAGAAATGTTGGACTTGATGAAAGAACTCCAAAGAAAGTATGGTATTTCATTTATCTACATCACTCATGATTTGGCCACTGCCAGATATTTTGGGCAAAGGATAGCAATTCTGTATTTGGGAAGAATTGTCGAGATGGGGCCAATTGACGAGGTGCTACTAAAACCAAAACACCCATACACTCAAGCATTGATTGATGCCATTTCAGAGCCAGATCCGGACAATCTAGACAAAATAAAAAAAATAAGAATCAAGGAGCCACCAGATTTGACCATTAAGGAAGGATGTAGATTTCAATCAAGATGTCCTTACGTCATAGACAAATGTAGAATCGAGCCGAACCTGGAGAAGAAAAATTCAAAGCACTTTGTTGCGTGTTATGTTGAATTTAACTAAGAGGCCTTTACTGAAGGAGCTCGTTTATCTTTGTATGTAACAACATGCGATACGCCATTCTTTGGATATACTCCGTAAATCAGCTTTGCCTTTTGTACTACAGAGTCTTTTAATGATACCATTATGAATTGGCTTTCTTTTGATCTTTCTTCAAGTATCTTGGATAGTTTTTCAGAGTTGGGAGCATCAAGATGGGCATCGACTTCATCAAACAGATAGAATGGAGAAGGTTTTAGTTTTTGAAGTGCAAGTACAAAGACAATTGCCGCCAAAGTTTTTTCTCCCCCACTGATTGAGGTCGATTCCCTTTTAGGCTTGTTTGGGAACTGAATTAGATAAGATATTCCTGAATTGAAAATATCATCTTCATTTTGTAATTCAAGCCAAGCATTACCTCCAGTCATTTTGTTAAATATCAAACGAATTTCTTTGTCGACTTTGTCAAATGCATCAAGGAAAGTTTGGCGTTTGTCTTTTTCTATATCCTCAATAAATTTGACAATTGAATTTCGTTCCTCTTCTAGTGAATTTTTACGTGTAGACATAGAACGGTAGCCATAAGATACTTCGAGGTAGGTCTCAGGAGCTTTTGCATTAAGTGCATTTAGTGAGTTCAGTTCAGTCGTCAGCCCCTGAACTATAGGCTCAACATCAAATGTGTCCATGTTTTTATCAAAGCCAAATGCTGAAAGAATATGTTGTAATTTAGATTCGTTTTCAATCAAATCACGCAGATCACGATTTAACGAATCAGATTGTCTTTCAAGGGAGTTGATTTGGTTGGACAACTTTCTTTCATTTTCAGTAAGAATTTTGAGTTTGTCATCGAATTCTTTTAGTTGGCCTATGGAAGAACCAGATGTAGAAATTAATTCCTGTTCTCTTTCTCTTAATTTTTCCAAGGATTCACGTTTTATTTCTTTTTCTTTTTCAAGAGCGTTAATTTTGTTTTGTAGTTCTTCACGTTGATCTATGAGAGACAATTCTTCTTCCTGAAGACTTTTTGCGTGTGATTTCGCTCGATTATCCTCCGTTTGTAGAGAGGTCAAGATAGAAGATTTTTCTCTGTATTCATTCATTATTGCAGTATATTGCATTTCTATTTCAGATTTCTTTACGTTGATTCTGGACAATTCATTTGCAATGCGTGCTTGTTCTCCGCTTGCATAGTTTTCTTCAACTATTGCAATTCTTTCATGAAGCGATTCAATGTGAGATTCATGAGTGGAAATTTCAACTAGCAGACTCTTATTTTTCTGCTCCAACTCAGAAATTCTCGATGATAACTGCTCTTTCATGTTTGCCGCAGATAGAATTCTAGATTTTAGATTAGAGTAATTCTCATCAGTTGAAGCAAGCCCCTTTTCAGACATGGACAGTCTCTGAGCATAATTCTGTATAGAATCATCAATTTTTTTCAAAGAGTGTTTTTTCTTTAACACATACTTTTTCAGCAAACTTATTGATTGGAGCAACCCATCAATATCGGTACTCATTGAGATAATTTTGGTCAATTTCGAGATTTTTGAATTAATATCAATAATAACAGCGCCGCCTTTAGCCTCAAAGTATTCACCGTCAATTGTCACTGCCTTGTATCCAAGCTTGGATAATTTATGAGCGGCATCTCTTGTTTCAGCAAGGACGACATTTCCAAATAGGAACGTTTTCAGTGCGGCAAAATCATCACTGCATTTAACATAGTCAGATAGGATACCCACCACCCCACGGTCATCAGGTAAGTTGAGTTTGAATTTTGGAATTGCGTCAAGAGGGATGATTTTTAGTTTGGGCAAGTTTTTTGAGCGGGCAACTTCTGCGATTCCAAGCAATGTTGCAAAGTCTTGAACGACTATAGCCTTAATCCAATCAGAGCTTACTGCAAGTATAGCACGTTCAAATTGTTTATCCCATGAAATCATTTCATATACCAATCCGACAATTCCAAGTTTTTCAGCATCTTCTTTGAGTTTTGCAACAGTATAGTCCTCATGCATTATTCCCTTAACAGTTTTAATTTTGGTTTCATATTGAGCTGCTGCCTTGCTGGATTTTTCTAAAATCAAATCAAGTTCTTCTAAATCATGAACGATTCTGGATTTTTTTAGATTTAATTTTTCAATTCTTGTTTTTAATTCTTTAATTGTTGCATTATGATTGTTAATCATAGATTCCAATCTAACCTTAAGCGCAGATAATTTTTCAATATCTAATTCCAGTTCAGATAGTTTGGACGTATTAAAAATAATTTTAGATTCAGATTCTTGTTTTTCATTTTCAACTTTAGACAATTTTAATTTGGCATCATTAAGTTGTGTCGATAAGGATTTAATTTTACTATCAATTTCAGATTTTTTTGAAGCGGCAATTGATTGTTCGTTGAGGATTTTAGTTCTTTCTGAATCAATCAGATCTAAATCATCATTGACTTTCTTCTTTTTTGATTCTATTTGATCAATAGATTGTTTGACTTCTTGTATTTTGGATTCGATTTCAGAGCGATTAGAATCAATAAAATCAAGTTCAGATTTTATTTCAGGAATTCTGGCGTCAATTATTTGGATTCTTTTTTTAGATGCGACTATTGAGCTGTTGTCAATTTCATACTGCTCCATGGCGGCACTCAATTCAGAATCGATTGCAGCTTTGGCTTGACTGTAGTCATTAGCTTGAGCCATCAAAGAGGATTTTTCTGATTCAAGTTGAGCAATTTCATCGCGTAATACGTTTCGTTCATCACCAAATTTCTTGATTTCCGAGGAAATTTCTGAAAGGGTGATCTCTTTGGCATCTTTCTGACCAGTGATGACTTTGAGTTTATTTGCAGCCGCAATTGCCTTGTAGCGGTTTAATTCACGTTCAAGAATATCATGCCTAAGTTTTTGATTTCTTTCTTCTTCTAATTCATCGATTCTTTTTTTGATTTCACCCATCTTTGCAAGTGCAATCTCCAATCTCCTATCAGCCTCATCGAGTTGTTTTACTGCCTCTGTCTTTTTTTCATCAAAATATGACAAACCAATCAGATCTTCAATTGTCTTCCTTTTTTCTTCGGATGTGAATTCAGAAATTCTAGTAACGGTTCCCTGCTGAACGGCATTGAGCTGGCCCAAGCCAGCATTGGCCATATCAAGAAGATCTAGGATATGACTACGATTGGTTGGCTTTTTGTTTAGATAGTATGTGTTTTCACCATTTTCATCCATTTCCCTGGTGATCTCAACAGTATCAGAATCAACAGGTATCTTTCTATCTGAGTTATCAAAATGAACGCTAGATCGAGCCATTCTAGGCCCACGGCGATTTCCTTCAATATCATGAATAAGAGAGCGAAGTTTGTCTACTCGCATTACCTTTGGTTTGTTCTCGCCCATAGCAAAAATTATTGCATCCAGTATGTTGCTCTTGCCTGAACCATTTGGTCCAGAGATCGAAACCAAGCCAGGCTCAAAATTTACAGTCGTATTCTTAAACCCAAAGGATTTGAATCCAAAGATCTCAACTTTTTTTACGTGAACCAATAGTAAACAATGCTCATTTGGTAGGATAATCGATGGTTAACAAGTTTAATTGACATAATTGCATAATTTTTCTTGTTGTGATATCAAATTTTTCGTAGTGGTAGGTAATAATGAAATAAATCTCTGGAAAAACATTTTTTGAAATATGCCTACTTATTAGACATGTTTCAAGAGGCAATACAATGGTCAAAATAGGCATAATACAAACCAGATCATACAAGACGAATCAAGAAGGAATAAACGCGGTTTCAAAACTATTACGAAGAATAGGCAAAAAAGGAGCCAACATAGTTTGCCTGCCTGAACAATGGCTACAAGACAATCATATTTCAGATTATGATGAAGAGTTTTCAGACTTTAAAGAGATTGCAAGAGAGTTTTCAATGACAATTATTCCAGGCGCATTTTATGAGAGAGTAGGAGGAAAACTTGTCATTTCAGCACCTGTGATAGGGCCAAAAGGTACGATCATAGGAAGGCAGGAAAAGATCCACCCATTTGATTATGAGCGCAACATAATAAAGCCTGGAAAAGAAGCAAAAATATTCAATACTGCATGTAAATTTGGAATCGTTATCTGCTACGACATGGTTTTCCCAAACGTATCCAATGTTCTAACTAAAAAAGGGGCACATGTACTAGTTTCCCCAAGCAGGATAGTCAAAAGAGGAATAACGCCCTGGAGCATGTATGTTCAAGTCAGAGCATTGGAAAATAGAATCCCCATCCTAGGAGCAAATGTGACAAATTCCAAATATGGCGGGAATAGCATCATAGTAGATCTTTTGGATAAGGACAACGTGGTCATACCGAAAATAACAAGACTGAAAGGCGAGAGTGCCATCGTAAAAGAATTTGATTTGTCAAAATATACCAAGATTAGAAAGGCAAGATTTTCAGATTCAAAAAAAGTCAGATAATGTTATTCGCCAGCAACGAATTTTTCACATGCCTGCTTAGCAGCAACATCAGAAGTTTGTTCAATAGGATGTTTCATCAAGTAGGCACTTGCAGGTTTAATCGGGCCCCCTATACCTCGATCCAAGGCGATTTTTGCTAGTCTAACGGCATCAATTACAATTCCGGCAGAATTTGCTTTATCGTCTACCTCTAATCGAACCTCCATATTATATGGGATATTTGCCCATTGTCTTCCTTCAATCCTCATAAACATGAGTTTAGTATTACCTAAAAAGGGAATAAAGTCAGAAGGCCCAACATAGATTTGATCATCAGCTAATCTTTCATCAAGTTGACTTTGAACACTTTCAGTTTTAGATATTTTTTTGGAAACCAAACGATCCTGTTCCTTCATGTTAAGAAAATCTGTGTTTCCGCCTACATTGATCTGGTATGTTTTTTCAATTTTAGTTCCACGATCATTACACAGTTTAGCTAATGTCCTATGGACAATAGTAGCGCCAACTTGACCTTTAATGTCATCACCAATGCATGGAATGTGTTTTTCCTCAAATTTTTTAGCCCATTCCGGATTTGATGCGATAAAAGATGGAATGCAATTTACAAACGCAGTGTGAGTATCAAGACAGATTTGGGCCCAAAACTCTGTTGCTTTATCAGAACCAACAGGCAAATAAGACACAATAATTTCTGTGCCTGTTTCTTTAATCACTTTTTTTACTTCTTCGGCGATTTGTTCATTTGTTTTTGTGCTTTTAAGTGGTTTTACTCTGTTTTCAACCCAAATTCCAACGCCATCCAAAATTGGGCTTTCATATACTTTGGCGCCAGTAGCGGGCATTGTTTCTTTTGGAACCCAATTAACCATGTTCGGATACTCGTAGATTGCCTCATTGATTGTTTTACCTACTTTATTCTCTCCCACATCAAATCCACAAACAAAATCAATGTCATGAATTCCATATCCGGCTAACTTATCATGGATTATTCCGATAACTTGCTGAGATGGATTTTGTCGATAATACTCTATGCCTTGAATCAGTCCAGAAAAACAATTTCCTATCCCCACCAGACCTACTTTAATTCTGTCACCCATTCGAATTTTGGTGTTATTTGGTGGGTTTAAAGTTTTCTTCAACAAAAAACAGTGCATCACCAAGGCAGGATTTTATAATCGGTATCAGCAAGTTGCATTGTGATAGATTCAGGAAGACCAGTCAAAGACATACGGATTGAAAAAGACACACCAATAGAAAAAATTTTTGACGAATTATCGCAGTCAGGAGGATTTGAATCAGTCAATCTTTCAGATGGATTAGATATTTTGTCATCCATGATTTCAGATGAAAAATGTCTACGATTTGTTTCATTTGTTGGAGCAGTGATATCAACAGGGTTGAGGGGAATTATCAAAGACATGATCAAAAACAAGTGGTTTGATGTAGCAATCACTACATGTGGAGCGCTTGATCATGACATTGCCAGGCATTTTTCAGATTACAAAGAGGGTTCATTTACAATGGACGATAAAGAATTATTGGATCAAAACATCCACAGACTAGGAAATGTCTTAGTTCCCATGGAAAGTTATGGTCCAATAATTGAAGAAAAGATACAGATGTTCTTAGAAGAGGAATATAAAAAAGGGATCAAGGAAATGTCCACGGCAAGCATTTGCAAAATGATAGGGAAGAATCTTGGAGAAGACTCATTTCTGTATTGGGCATTCAAAAACGATGTCGATGTTGTAGTTCCCGGAATAATGGATGGTGCGGTAGGAAGTCAAATTTGGCTATTCACACAAAAACATAGCGACTTCAAATTAAATTTAACAGAAGATGCCAATTTACTGTCAGGATTAATTTTCAAAGCAGAAAAATCAGGAGCATTAATGATTGGCGGAGGCATTTCAAAACACCATACTTTGTGGTGGAATCAATACAGAGAAGGATTAGATTATGCATTTTATATTACAACTGCACAAGAATTTGATGGCAGTCTTAGCGGTGCACTTGTAAGAGAAGCAATTTCTTGGGGAAAAGTTACCCAAAAGGCAAGACAAGCAACACTTCATGCAGAAGTGACAACAATTTTACCTTTCATTTATGCTGCATTGCTTGCAAAATTGAAAGGATAGTTTCCAAATAGATAAAACTATTATTCAATAGACATACAAACAAAATATTGTATTCTAAAATGAAGATCAGAGAACTAAAAGAACTGCATTTGGAGGGAGGATATCTTATTGACGGGTTTCCAGCAATCGGATTTAGCAGTGCAATTGCAACAGAGTCCATGATTCAAACATCTCAATTCAATTTAGTGGGAGTGATTACATCAGAAAGTTTTCCAGCTATGAGCATCATTAAAGAAGGAAAACCAAATTTTCCAACAAGAATTTTTGCAAATGAAGATTCAAAAGTATCGATTTTTTTATCGTATCTTACTCTTCATGAATCGTTGCATAGGACCGCAGCAAAATTAATGCTAAATTGGGCAAAGAAACATGAGATAAAATTAATCGTGAGTAGCGTTGCAGTTAAAACAGACGAAGAACCAGAACAGTTAGTTGCTGTTGGAAGCACTGATTTGGCTAGAAAGAAAATCAAAGATGCCGGATTCAAGGTTTTAGAAAACGGGTTAGTTCCGGGAATTCCAGGAATTTTGCTCAATGAAGGCAGTTTAAGCAATCAAGATGTAATTGTCATTCTTTTTCATTCAGACGGCATGGGACCAGATTTTAGATCAAGTGCAAGACTATGTGAGGCAATGTCACAGTTAATACCAGGAACTGCATGCGATTTGAAATTATTACAAAAAGAAGCTGAAAAAGCTGAAACCATGATCAAAGAAACAGAAGAAGAAGCAAAAAACCTCAAAGACATAATGTACAGATAATAAATTAACATATTTTACGCTACAGACTAGTCAAGCAAGAAAGATGAATCAGGTCATAGATTTTGCAATAATAGTAATAGTAATTTCAGCTTCAGGGGTAATGGCGCCAGGACCTTTATTTGCAGCCAATTTGGCTCACGGAATAAAAGGAGGAACGTCTTCAGGAATAAAAATCGCATTAGGGCATACAATTGTGGAGTTACCACTCGTAATTCTACTTGGAATAGGGGTCTTGTCACTGGATATCTTTCCAGAATTTAAAACCATAATTTCAATTCTGGGGGCAATTACTCTTTTTGCATTTGCAGGAATTCAAATCAAAACTACATTACAAAATAAAGAATCAAAAAATACATATCAAAAACACGGTGCAATAATTTCCGGAATCACACTTAGTGCATTGAATCCATTTTTTATCATTTGGTGGCTAAGTGTGGGTTTCAAACTCATTTCAGATGCGATGATGATTTGGGCATTTGCGGGAATAATCATGGTTTTTTTGCTTCATATTTGGATGGATTTTGTATGGCTGGGATCAGTTGCATTTTTTGCAAAAAAAAGTGCAAAAATAATTTCAAACAACAATTACAAAATCATAATGATAATACTAAGTATCAGCCTAGTTTATTTTGGGATAACGTTTATGAAAGATATTTTTTAACCACAGTCTAAAATCTCGATTGTTGGAAGACATTGTTCATTAAAGGAATCAATTTTTTCAATGAGAGCATAACACAGATTAGGATCAAAGGATTGCTCATATTTTTTTAAATCATCAATTAGAAACATATGTTGAAGTCCACATGGTGGAAATAAAAGAATCACAATCACAATAAGGACAAAAACAGCAAAAACCAATAAGACTAGATTTCTAATATTATTTTTTCGTAATGTCAATTTCTATTGTAGATACATTTCGTTGTTTACCATCTTGGGATGTCAATGAATCAGAAGAAATTCGAACATCACCAATAACATAACCAACTGTATCCATTCTTTTTACAATCATCTGAGACACATCTACAGCTTGGGTAATTCTCTTGCCTCTTGCTTTAATTGTGACAGTGGGTCTTGTAGAAAGCTGTGTCAAAGTTGCAGAAACATAAGTCATTATTGGTTTAGTACCTACAAAAATCACATCACGATCTTCAGATTTTGTGGGGGCATTCGTATGATCTTCTAATTGTGGTTCAGGTTCTGGAGATTCTAATTGTGGTTCAGGTTCTGGAGATTCTAATTGTGGTTCAGGTTCTGGAGATTCTAATTGTGGTTCAGGTTCTGGAGATTCTAATTGTGGTTCAGGTTCTGGATTTGTAGATGATGAACCTTGCTCTGTTGAACCTTGAAATTCAGACAAGATATCTTCTGCATCTTTGGATTTGTTAGTACTCAATATTCCATTCCTTACGATCAAAGCTTCTTTGGCTTTTATTTAATTTTTCAGGTTCTGTTGTTCTATGTAATCCTCAAAGATTTTCATAACTTCATCATCATTTGTGGAATTTTTTACCTTATTTACTAAATCCGCCTCTTCAATTTCGTAGCAATTTAGCACATCTTGAGTGTCTTTGAAAATTAAAATTATCTTATTTTTGAATATGCAGTGATATAGTTTCTCTCTCTCCATTTTCTCAGGATTGACATTTACACCATCGTCATTTACGGAAACCGGATAATCCATGAATGCAATATAATTAATCATTATTTAGATGAATACAAAATACAGTAATAATCAAGAATGAATACACGCCAAATGGGAGAAAGAATAGTTTTTCACATTGATTTTGATTACTTTTTTGCCCAGTGTGAAGAAATACGCAGTCCGGAGCTGAGAACAAAACCAGTGTGTGTTTGCGTGTTTTCAGATAGAGGAAGTGATAGCGGGGCAATTGCAACTGCAAACTACATAGCTAGAAAATTTGGGGCAAAGTCAGGAATGCCAATCATGTTTGCGAAAAAAAGACTCGAGGAAAGAAAAGATGCAATATTTTTACCAGTAGATTTTGACTATTACACAAACATATCAGAGGCATCTATGCAGATAATCAAGAAAAACGCAGACATTTTTGAGTATGTGGGAAAGGATGAAGCGTATCTGGACGTCACAAAAAGAGTCAATGGGGATTTTTCTAAAGCCAGTCATTTAGCACAACAAATTAAAAACGCACTCAAAGAAAAAACAAAGGTTAGTTGTTCCATTGGAATTTCCCCAAACAAATTAATTTCAAAAATAGCCTCGGATTTTAAAAAGCCGGACGGATTGACAGTAGTGACACCTGAAAAAATAGAGGAATTTTTAGAACCACTTAAGATTAGAGACATTCCAGGAATAGGCAAGAAAACCGAGGAACAGTTTTCCAAGATGGACGTCAAAACAATAAGAGATCTAAAGAGGTTGGACATATTTACGCTAAACAAAAAATTTGGAAGAAAGATTGGAGCATATATTTTTAATTCCGCAAGAGGAATCAACAATGAACCAGTAAAAGAACACGAACCAACAATTCAATTTAGTAAAATTGCAACATTAAAAAGAGATTCAAAAGATTTTACATTCTTACTAGAAAGCATGAGAGAGTTATGCAATGAACTTCACAGTACAATTGTAAAAAATAACAAAATGTTCAAGTCGGTTGGAATCCAATTAATACAATCAGACTTGTCAAATAAGACAAAATCAAGAATGCTCAGAAATCCAACAAATAGTTATGACGAATTAGAAAAGAATGCAGAGCAGTTGCTAAAAGAGGCTTTGGCAGACCAACATATGAATGTCAGAAGACTGGGAGTGAAAGTATCTGAACTTTCTGAAATTGCAGGTCAAAGTAGCATTACGAGTTATTTTTAGCAATTGACCCGCTACCAGATTCTAATTTCTTGAGTCGCCTAGATTCAATCAAAATCACAATGAGTAAAAAGATGAAAAGCCAAGGAAGGAATAGGATTTCCCCTGCAACTGAATGAAACTCCTCCCATTGTTGTGCATCAGTGGTGACTTTAAGGGCATACCAGGACAAAGAGAAAATACGAATGACATTAACAATAATAGTTCCAAATATGCCCAAAACAAAATAGATTGACTTTCTATGTCGTGGGATGTTCATTTTTAGTAAAAATGCACCCATCACAAGAGAGTAGATAATTATGCTGTGAACACCAGCAGAGGGCCAAAATACCTGAAGTACCATCGAACCATAATCACCCTTGAGAAACATGATATTATCACGAGCGGTTGCAACACCTAGATCAAGCACCGTTACCAACCACACGTTAGTTTGAACTAGATAAGGAACAACGTACTGCAATGGCCCAAGAGAGTCATAAGGAAAGAATGCATCCAGTGACAAAATTATTGCACTTCCTCCCAAAAAGATAGGGCCTGCAGGGGCAATGCGAATCCAACGGGCTCCAAAGAAGATAGTAAGAGCAGTCATGACAAATAGTGTCATAATCACAAAATCCCACAACCATGTCCAAGAATAAATTAATTGAACATTGAAATGTTCGGCCGAATTTAAAATATAATCACGTAAGCCAAATTCTAGTGATATCAAATAAGAGATTGTAAGAGCCGCAAAAGGCATGGCAGAAAGTAATTGTTTCTTAGAAATTACGATTTTTAATCCAACTAATTCAGCAACAACAAAGACCAATGCAAAAAGATACCCGCCTCTGCCTTGATTCCAGCTCAAGCTAAAAGTGTCAGGAAAAACAATCAATGCAAAAAGAATGGGGCTGGCAATAATTCCAATTCCAGCCATCAAATTCCAATTTTGCATCAACATCATGCAATAAATTGGCCAATAAATAGGTCAAGATGAATTTAGAACAAATTGAAATTGTTCAGGGCAATTTAGATGCTCATATTGAGGTTCAGAAAAAACATCATTTATCAGAAACATGACTATCAAGTATTGTTCGGATTTCGGAATAATTTTTGAGCATTTTTTGCATCTGATTAGATTCATGTAATATATTATTCAAAAGCATACATTAGAAACAGTATGTCAGAATTCAAACTTACTAAAGAAAAGTCGTTTTAGAAAAAATCAGCAATTGTTTTTTGCTTTATCAGTTTTAGTATATTGCCTTTTGATAACCATTCATTTTTACTGATGCTCATTTTTTTTGACGCAATATCCAGTGCATTTTCAAAACTCTCAGCAACAAATCCCGTTTTCTTCATTGCAAGTCGGATTCCTTCTCTAACTTGCCAAACACCAACTGGAATTGCATATTCTGGTCTTATTTCCCGCAGGATTACAACACCTGCTTGAATTTTGTGTTTAGATAGATACTCCACAACGCCCAATTTTGCAGCAAAATACGCCCCAGCTATGGAAGGAGGATGGCCAATTCCTTTAGCGTCCTCAAAATCAGAGCCAAATCCTAAAACACCATTAGAATACCAAGCTTCTATCATTTCGTAAATCCATCTATGAGGAAACAACACTATGGAAAATAAATTTCCCAGATGCTCATGAGAAAAAATCTTGCATGAATCAATCAAAGGATAATCCAGTATCTCCTGTGTCAAAGATTTGGAAATTATATCGTCAGTTGCAGTAATGCTCCATCTTGTTGGAACTAATTTTCTATCCTTGCCAAACATTCCAATGCTAAAACATTTTTGAATTTTTGAGATATCAATTCCAGAATGATATAATTTTAAAACAGCATCTTGAGCTTTCAAGTCTTTATCATAAAATGTTTTTTCAATGGATTTGTCTGATGATGAATTTGAAAATTTTGCAGATTTAATTTCTCCAATAGGGCCAAACGGAGCACTTTCATCATCAAGGGAGATATTCGAATGCGTTGTTTTGTAAAACTCCAAATCAGAGTCAATAGGCTTTGAAGACATTGCTAGTTCTTGTAAATTTTCAATGTATCTGCCATCTGTTTGATTTACAGATACTTTTTGAATTCCACGTACAAGATTAAGACGGAAATTTACAATCTCTTCTAATGTTTTGCCCGTCCACCGTTCTGGACTATCCAACAGTCCAGTATCACCATGTATTGGAGGCACCATGGGACCAACAGAGACTTTTGGATAGCTAGAAGAGCCTACAAAGACAGAGGGAGGACTAGAACCACTAATAGAATCTGATGAGATGAAATTTCCATACTTTGATAAATCTTCATGCCATTTTGCAAGAATTGCCTTTCTGATCTCCTGCGAAGTTAGCGACAATAAAAAACATGTCTGAATTGAGCCTATTAAGCTGTCTAAAACCCATAGTTGACATAGAGTCAACGAGTTATGTTTAAGGAGTTAACAGATAATGCAAGATGTGATAAACAGAATTGTTTCGTTTTTGCCAAGTGCGACCGAGTTACTATATGAACTTGGAGAAGAGGACAAAATATTCGGAGTCACTCATGAATGCAAATATCCAGAAGAGGCAAAAGAAAAGCCCAAAGTAATCAATTCAGTGATCAACTCAGAACAACTAAGCAGTAAAGAGATCGATGAACAGACATGCCAATTACTAAAAGAAGGAAAAGATATTTTTCTTCTAAATGAAGATACCATCAGAAAGGCAGATCCTGATCTAATTATTTCACAAGAAACATGTGAGGTGTGTGCAGCGTATACAAGCCAAGTAAATAAAGCAATCAAAATTATGCAAAAAAGACCGCTGCTTTATTCAATGAATCCCCATAATTTAGACGAGATTATTTTATCAGTGATAGAATTAGGAAAAATTCTTCAAAAAGAGAACAAGGCAAACGAGATTGCAAGTGCGTTAAAAAAAAGAATCCAAAAAATAAAAGATCTGAAAGTAGAACAAAGACCAAAAGTATTGGCAATAGAATGGATAGATCCATTATTTACAGCAGGTCACTGGGTTCCTGAGATGATCGAAGTTGCAGGAGGACAAAACATGATCAGCAAAACAGGAGAACATTCCAGAAGATTAAGCATTGAAGAGATAATCAAATCAGATCCAGATATCATAATAGTTATGCCATGTGGGTTTGATACATACAGAACAATTCAAGAATACAATCAAGTTTTAGACAAGGATGCATCATGGAAATCTCTAAGGGCGGTAAAAAACAACATGGTTTTTGGAGTTGACGCAAATTCATTTTTTAGCAAGCCAAGCATCAGAACCATCACAGGGATTGAAGTACTAGCAAAGATCATTCAACCTGAAAAAACTATAGGCTTGGACATCCCAAGTAATTCATTTTTACATATCAAATAATAGAATTACTCACGTTCTTCCAATTCATCATCTTCAGGGTCACGTCTTCCTGGACGAATTGGAACATAAATCAGGGTCACAAGAATGGATAAAACATACTAGAAGATACAGTTCAAGGTTGTAAAAAATTGCCCAATAGCTAATTTCTATTAAATTAGACTTTATGATTAATCTTGCATTCAATTTTGAGGGATCTTACAGTGGTATAATAAACAACAACCAACAATCCAATTGCGGCAATTCGGATCGGGATTTCAAAATTTGTAAGAAATGAAGATGCCGTAGCACCTACAGTACCAAATGTAGAGATAATTGCAAAACCGACAGGACCACAACTACATGCACCAGCAGCAGCACCTATAAAAGAACCAAATATTCCACCACTCATTTTTTTCTTGGATCTTTTGAGTGTACTGATTCGATAAACATTCATCGGAATCACTAGTGAAGATAATACAGACAACATGACAATCAGCGAGAACCCAAATTCAGTCCCGTCTGGAATATGAGACACTACATACGGTTCAAGAAAAACGTATTCAGAAAGCAGCAACAAACTAAAAAGCATTAAGATGAAAATGATAACGGCCAATACAACGTATCGAAAATTAGAAAAAACAGTTTTCAATGTGTCTATCATATCATAGAATCCATGATTTGTTTGAAAACAGAGTATGGCTGTGCCCCTTTGATTTGATGTTCTTGCCCATTAGGTCCAATGATAAAGAAACTAGGAGTACCGTTAATTTCATGTTTTTTTGCCTCAGAAATATTATACTGAACTCTTTTAGAATATTTTTCAGAATCAAGACATTCATTAAACAAGTCCATGTCAAGCCCTAGATTAAATGCAAATGCCTTTAGGCGTTCAGAATTTGCCCAGCCGTTATCAATTTGGGATTCCTGAGAAGCATACAACACGTCATGATATTCCCAATACTTTTCCTGATCTTCAGCACAGTAAGATGCCTGTGCAGCTTTTGGCGAATCTCTCCCCAAAAATGCAAGATCAACAAAAATAAAATTTGCCTTACCAGTATCAACATAATTTTGAAAAATAGTCGGCTTTGTATTATGAAACCAATTATAACATTGATGACACTGGTAATCACCAAACTCAATTATGGTGATTGTGGCATCAGGATTGCCAAGTACAGAGGAACCCATGGTCGTAGAAACACTCCCATGCATACGATTCGCAGATAAATCACGATCTGCCACATTTGATGCTGAGAATAGTGCAACAAGCCCAACCAACACTACAATTGTAATACCACCAAAAAGAATTCGTTTATCCATGCAAACAAAAAATAAAAATTGTTTAAAAAACTTATTCCAGATTTCGAGAAGATTTTCTTTTGAAAAAGTTGGCTATTTTGAAAAACACGGTGTCAATAGGACAGATTTCACAAACAGTTCCTGTAGTATGCAAAGCAAGGTGTTTTTCAAATTTTTTCCTAGATTCAAAAATAGAATCGCATTTAGAACAATAAATTTTAGTAATTTTGTTTTTGGGAAATCTTTCCACGGGGTAATTTTAAAATTATTCCTTATAAAGATCCTGCTAAAAATCATGATAAAAACAAAAAGATTCAGAGATAATGGATTTTCATATGATTTTGAAATTCCACCTCATACCTAGAAACAAATCCGCAATGAGTACAAGAAAACATTTCAGAGGTTGGGGACGAATCTCTTTCAATAGGTTTTCCAGAAATGGATTTGATTGTAATTATATCATTGTGTGAAATAACTGCAAAATTGCGACCTTCCCCTATAGAATCCAAGAATTCTTTGATGGATGAAATGACTGTATTAAGATCTATTGTATCATCATCATTAAACATAGATAATGTGAATTGGTGATTTTTAAGAGTAGGGATAGCGGCTACCTGATCAGAGACATACACTAGCAATTCATTTCTTATTGAATCGACATCCCTACAATCAACGGTGAGCATGGATTAGGTTTGCATAATCAATATTTTAGTTTAACAGATTTTTGAAAATGATTATTATGACTTGAAATAACAATAGTTGCAGATGAAGGATTCAGAAACTTTTGGAGTTGAAAAAGGCCACGGAGAGGAGGTAATAGCATGGCTAAATGAACAATCAAAATCACAAAATATGAAATTAGAGGCAAGACTGTATGGATATACAATAAGCACAACAAACTTTGGAGAGTTTGAAATGTTCTCATGGATTGGAGATGTACAGATTGCAAGAAAGATGATCATTAAAGCAAGTAAAAGATTCAAGATTAAAGTAATTGAAGGAGGATACAAACCAAAAGAGAGAATATTCAGAATGAAAAAGTTTGACTATGCCAAAGTTAGAAAAGGAGACAAAACAATAGGACAGATTGAATTTGAAGCATCAAGGTTTGGCAACAACCAATGGGAAGTAAAAGATGAGCAGAGGCGCTAAAAAAAGATACAGTGAAGATAAGATGAGAATAGGAATCATAGGAATTGGCATGTTAGGAAATTCAGTAGGACTGCATTTGCTAGATGAAGGTTTTGAGTTAACTGTATACAACAGGACAAAAGAAAAAACAAAATATCTGGAAAGCAAAGGAGCAAGAGTAGTCGGATCCCCAAAGAAGGTTGCTGAAAATTCCGACCTGATAATAGTTATTGTCAAAGACGCAAATGCTGTAAGACAAATCTCTTTTGAAGAAGATGGGATTATTCACGGAAAGCACGATGGACTAGTAATTGCAGATATGAGTACAATTAATCCATCAGAATCAAAAAAGATTACGGAAAAGTTTCTTCGATACGGAATCACCAAATTAGACATTCCTGTAATGGGAGGTCCAAGTGTTGCAATATCTGGAGATTTAGTAGTCATGGCATCAGGAAACAAAGAGGTGTTTGAAAAATGCAGGACGGTATTTGAAAAAATTGGAAACAAGGTATTTTTCTTAGGAGGAGACGGGGTAGCACATTCAGTCAAACTAGCCATGAATTTACAAATTACAATGTTAGCACTTGCATTATCTGAGGGAATCACACTGGTCAAAGGAGCAAACATAGATCCCAAGACATTCTTAGAAGTCCTAAATGCAACTTATTTTAAAACCGGCATGAGCGAGAAAAAAGCATTCAAAATGATTGAAGGAAAATTTGACCCAACATTCACACTAGAAAATTTGAAAAAAGACATCAGTACGATCGTCCAAACGGCAGATTCTTTTCACATACAATTGCCCATGATAAAAAAAGCTGAGGAAATATATCAAAATGCAATAGAGCAGGGATTTGGAAAAATGGATTACACGGGAATCTTAGCATATATTAAAAAAATCAATGAATTATAACATCTGTGAAAGTTAAGAGTGATAACTACCAAAAATTCTATAAGTTACACTGATAATCAAAAAATATGCGAATTAAAGACAAAGTTGCAATCATTACGGGTGCTTCTAGTGATATCGGAAAAGGAGTAGTCAAAAGATTTGTAGAAGAGGGAGCCAGAGTCATACTCATTGCAAGAAATCTAGAAGGGTTAGAAAAAGTAAGAAAAGAAATAGGAAATGAACAAGCAACCGCATCGATTGCATGTGATTTAACAGACGAATCACAGGTGCAACAAGCAGTAAATCAAATAATTGACACATATGGGAAAATAGACATCTTGGTGAATAACGCAGGGGCAATAAACGACCCAATACATTTTCATCAAATGCCAGATTCAGAGATTAAAAAACTAATTGATGTGAACTTGTTTGGGGTATTTCACATGACAAAAGCAGTGTTAGGAAAAATGTATGATGTGAAAAATGGAACCATTGTGAACATAGGTTCAATTTCAGGTGAAAGAGCAATACCAAGAGTGCATCTAGCAGCATATTCAGCAACCAAAGCAGCAATTTCAATGTTCACAAGAGCGATTGCAGTGGAATATGCAAGAAAAAACATCAGATGTAACTGTGTGAATCCAGGGATAATTAATTCAGGAATGATCAAGCCATATTTGGACGATCCACAAGCAAGAAAAGTATTGGAAGAAAGGCTACCATTAGCTAGAATTGGAGAGCCATCAGATGTTGCAAATGCAGTGTTGTTTTTGGCATCAGATGAGGCAAACTGGATTACAGGAACAATTCTAAATGTAGATGGCGGTAAAACTGCTTCAGAAGGATAAAACACAGTCAAGTTTTGCCAGTCAAGACAACCATAAAGATTCAGAATAAGGCTAGCGTAAATGTCAAGAATTTTTTTTATTCTTAAGATATGCCCTGTAACTTAACCCTGTAATTCCCATTAGGACACCAGTGACAATAGACCATATTACAAAAGATGATACTTCAAGTTCTGCCACATCAAAATATTACAAAATAGGGCATCTAAAGTTTCGGTTTAAGCAAATACCATTCAAACATATCTGAAACATCTAAATAGATTCACCACTGAGAAAATTTATGCCCGAAAGTTCATGTCCAGAATGTGGTAAACGATTATTTCATGAAAATGAAGATACCCTAAAAGTTCAAGAAACAGTTCATTCCAAATTCTGCAGAAAAAAGATGGGTGAAACACATAGTTACATGCACAGAGATCCTGGCCATATGAATACATTTGATCCAGAAAGAGAAAACGATTCCACAGGAACGCCAATTCTAAAGAAATAGAGTAAAACACTCAAAATTATATCCAAGCTTTCAGAAACTAAGTAAATTGACACAGAGATTTGAGTACGACGTAGTTGTTGTCGGTGGAGGCCCAGCAGGATCCTCTGCTGCGTATGAGGCTGCAAAAAATGGAGCCAAGGTAGTACTTTTAGAAAAAGAGGAAACAATTGCTGAAACGGTTAGAACAAGCGGAGTCACATGGATTCAAAACATCAAGGAATTCGGGATTCCAGATGACTGTTTTAATCCCATAAGGAATTTCTCATTTTGTTCTCCAAATAACGAGGTTACAATCTCAGATACAGTTCCAAGAGCAGCAGTACTGGATGTAAGAAAGACATACAGATGGTTAGCAGAACAAGCAAAAAACCAAGGGGCAGATGTTTTTACTAAAACTAACATCAATAATGTCATAAAAAATGACGACGGGGACATAATAGGGGTGAGTGGGACAAATACTCAAGGACATGTGGAATTTTTTGGAAAGGTAATCATTGATGCAAGCGGGTTTGCATCCATAGTGGGTAAAGCAATGAATTTGGTTTCACAGTGGAAGAGATTTGGAGCAGGTGCAGAATATGAAGTCGAAGCAGAAAACATAGACAAGGATACATGGTGGTTAATGGTAGGACAAGAGTATTCACCTGCAGGATATGCATGGATATTTCCAGTTTCAGAAAAAACGGTGAGAATAGGAGTAGGTGTGGGAAAGCCAGAGTCCCAGATAGATCCAACAGAAAGACTCAAGGAGTTAATAGAGAGAAAAACAGGTCCAATCAAAAAATTGGGAAAGATCACACCCATTGAATTTCATTATGGTCTAATTCCAAATGATGGGTTATCAAGAAAAACAGTGTTTGATAATCTAATTCTTGTAGGAGATTCTGCAGGACAAGCAAATCCATTAGTGTTAGAAGGAATACGTTACGCAATAAAATTTGGAAGAGAGGCAGGAAAAGTAGCATCAAATGCAATCAAAAATGGAACGACTGATGAAAAATTTTTAGAGCCATATGAAGAATATTGGAGAAAAGACATACAATCAAAAATAAATGCTGCAAGCAAAGTCCAAAATAGATGGATAGGATTGTCAGATAAAGAATGGGATAAAGAGTTAGACATCATAAAAGAATTGAGACCCGAAGAATTCCTAGATTTCATAAAGGCAGATTTCGGGCTAACAAGTATGGTAAAACTAGCAACACATCACCCAAAACTAATAGTAAGACAACTATTCAATTTGATAAAAGGGGCAACCTAGTAGCAATCTAGCAAAGTTTCAAGCCAATGCAACATTGTCTAGCACGGCATATTCAATGCCAACACGAAGTTCAGCATCATACATACAAAGAGTATGAAATTGAGGAATAGTTTTTTCATCGCAGAGATTGCAGATGAACCTATTGATTTGATTACATATAGTGCATTTAGAATAAGTTATCAAATAGCCGCCACATTTTCGACATGATTCATCAGGCAATTTCTTTTCAATACATCAATGAAAATTTTGCATATAAACAACACGTATGACTTGTTCACATCAAAGATCAGTAAGCCAAAGATTATAATTTAAAAATAACCAATTTTCCTGATGGACGAAATTAGAAAAACTTTTGATGAATGGGCGGAAAATGGAAGGGCCGAATTAATGGAAAAGGAGCATGGAAAAAATGTAATAAAATTTCTAAGAACAATATCGTTTGAAAAACCATTTACATTTTTGGATGTTGGATGTGGTAATGGATGGGTAGTCAGGAGAATTGCACAGGAAAAATTATGTAAAAAAGTCATAGGCATAGATAAAAGTAAAAAAATGATCAATCAAGCAAATAAAATGAAAAAATCTAAAAAAGAAAAATTTGTAAACGAAGATATTCAATCATGGAAATACAAGGGAAAATTTGATTATATTTTCTCAATGGAGTCATTATATTATGTTGATTCAATTGACGAGTCATTAAAAGCAATTTTTCAGATGCTAAAACCAGGAGGCCAGTTTTTTTGTGGAACCGATTATTATGCAGATAATAGATACACTGCAAAGTGGGCAAAGATCATGAAAATACAAATGCATTTACATTCAAAAAAAGAATGGAAAGAATTTTTTAATAGGGCGGGATTTAAAACGAAAACTAAACAAATCAAAGATCCAAAAGGAAATAAAAAATGGAAGCGGGAATTTGGAACCATGTTTATCATTGGTCAAAAACCAGAAAGGCAATATTCAAATTAAATCAAATTCACCAATAATTGTGTGAGCTGGAGCACGAAATGCTGCTACGGCAGAGGAAACTCCTCCCTCCATGCAGGAAATATGATCCGGAGATGGATAACCAGAGATGGTTGGCAACGGAACAGAAAAAATCCAACCTGGCGTACAATGATGGAAAAACCTGAGATTTCCAGAGAAGGAATGAAAAAGCCGCCCCATATGGAGCAAAGCCAAACAGAACTATACGATCCTGCACCAAGTTCAGGTAGGCTGCAAAGCGTAATATCGTGAAAACAGAAGGAGGGTTACTCCCAGCACACACAAATTTTCAGAAATGAATCATTAACGCATGGAACTAGTATGTTCCTTACAAATTTCTGCACTACACGTACATGTTCCATCGCAAAGACAGGAACCTTGCATCTCACAATCACATTCTGAACCCATTTCGGCAGAAGATGCGCATCCGCATGCGGCTTCATCTCTGCTAGTCACGGAAGGAGTATTGAGTTGCTCTTTAGGAGCACTTTCCTCATAAACACTACGAGTTTGAGCATAATCAGAATCGTCTCTAAGTTGGGCTTCGCCTCTGTTTGTTTGATAACCACCAGCAGAAGCACTTGTTTGATATCCAACCAATCTACTTGGATCAATTCCCTGTTGTCCTACTTTCTCATTTTTAAGAGATCTGTTACTGAAGATGAAGAATGCAATACCGCCAATTGCTGCCAATCCTGCCATCCCATACACAATCATAATTGGAAATTCGCCAGTGGATGTAGTTGCATATCCCTCAGGTGGTTTTGGAGTAACTCCTGCAATTTCAACACCATCCAGAATATCTAATGCACCAAATCCAATTGCGTACAAGTTTCCTTGATCAGCTGATTGAACAGTTCTAACTACATATCTTTGGTCAGAATTTATTTCGGCAGTGAAGACTCGCTCTACTTGTCTACCTTCTCTCAAGCTACTTTCACCCATAGTCCAACTAGACACAACAAAGCCAGAGATCTGTTCATTTAAGCCAAATGTTCCTGCATCCACATTGATACCAGTAGGATCAAACAAGAAATGCCAGTTTGTTAATTTTTGTTCCAAGATAAAGTCTGCATCAATCATATTTTTGCTTAAAATGTTTTCAGCTTCAGTTCCCTTAACAACATTGTAAAGGATAGGTTCTTCTACCTGTAACATGTTGATAGGATGGTTGATATCTACACCGTCAATTACGATCTCAGCGTTGGTTGAAAGACCACGCCATCCTAAGTCAACTAAGGTTCTAACTTGATCTTTTGTAATAACATAATCAGTTAAAGTTCCTTCAATAATGATTTTGTAATCAATGGAGGTATTGAGATTTCTGCCCTTAAGATGAATATCATACAACACATTAAGATCAGAGATTCTTGCCTGACTTCCATCATCAGCAATATTTTCATTCAGTCGATTCATTAGATTTTGGACGCCAGGATTTGAAGAATCTGCCGTGCCGCTAATAGTCCAAGTTTTATCATGTAGTTCATCAAATAACTGACCGCCGTTTGGATATTCAATAAAGATGGTTTTCTGATAATTCATTTTAAACGGCGATGAATCATCGTTAGGATTAATTCTAGCATCTAATTGGGCAGCCCATATAGCAGGTGCAGAGCTAAATACAATCAAGCCTGCAACCAATACTGTCAATAGAACAGCCCTAGACACGAATAAAATCCCAAATTTTAAAGTAATAAACTTATCCTGTGAACCGAAAATCAGATCGATTGTTTTTGAAAAAGTAATATGTAGTGAATCATCCAGACTAGACAGTTCTAGAGGAAAATGATATGATAACAGTACTAGCAGGAGGAACAGGTTCCGTGAAATTAGTTAGGGGGCTAGTAGCACAAGAGTCCAAAGTAAATGTAATTAGCAATGTAGGGGACAACTACTGGCTTTATGGGCTGTATGTTTGTCCAGACATAGATACCATTGTTTATGGCCTTGCAGATTTGCTTGATCAAGAAAGAGGTTGGGGAATCAAAAAAGATACTTTCAATTTTCTAAGACAGATGGAAGTTTTTGGAGAAGAAACATGGTTTAGGGTAGGAGACAGGGATGCAGCAACCCATTTGATTAGAACAAACATGTTGAAGAATGGTAAAAATTTAAGCGATATTACGAAATGGATGTGTGAAAAATTTGCAGTCAGTGCAAACATTATTCCAGTAACAGATAACAGCGTAGAAACAAGAATAACCACAGATAAAGGAGAATTACATCTTCAAGAATTTTGGGTAAAGCATAGAGGAAAAGATCCTGTTGAAGGAATTCAATATATTGGAGCAGACAAAGCGCGTCCAAATCCAGAGGCAGTAAATGCGATTCATGATGCAGATATGGTGATTCTGGCTCCAGGAAATCCACTAACATCAATTGGCCCAATGTTACAAATTAAAGGAATCAGAAAAGAATTGTCCAAAATCAAGAAAAGAGTTGTCGCAGTTAGTCCATTAATAGGGGACAAAGCGATTACAGGCCCTGCTGCAAAATACATGGAGGCTGCAGGAATTGAAACGAATGCATATGGGCTTGCAAAAATGTATTCAGATGTTTGCTCAAACATAATAATAGATTCAAAAGACAGATTATTGGCAAAGAAAATCCAAAATTTGGACATGAAAGTTTTTGATACAAAAATTACCATGAAAAACAAGATAGCTGAAGACGCATTAGCTAATTTTATTTTAAAACAAGTACACGTATAATTTGAAAATTGCAGCAATTGTTCCTGTAAAGACTTTTTCAGAAGCAAAAACACGGCTAGAGTTACCAACAAAGCAAAAAGAAGAATTATGTAAGATTATGTTAGAAGAGATCTTGCATACACTTTCAATTTCCCCTCAGATTCAAAAAGTGATCATTGTTACAAAAGAGCAAAAAGCTCTGGAGATTGCTAAGCAGTTTGACGTAATTTCAATAATAGATGAAGATGAAGAAAGTGTCAATAGTGCGGTAGCATTAGCAGACAAATACCTGCTAGAAAACGGTTTTGATGCATCAATTGTTTTCCCACAAGATATACCATACATTAAAACTCAAGATATTGATTTCATATTAAATTACAAAATCCCACCAAATTTTGTCATTGTAGTTCCATCAAGAAGATTTGATGGAACCAATGCATTAGTAAGAATGCCAGTGAATTTGATGAGAACACATTATGACGAGGATAGTTACAAGATTCACATGAACACAGCCAAAGAATTCACCAGAAATGTTGCATTAGTTTTTGCAAAAAGGATAATGTGGGATATAGATAACAAAGAAGATTTGGAATTTCTTTTAGAGCAGAATGAAAAACCGAATGTCGCTCAAAAAATCAGAGATGTTTTGAATTCAAAATAACATATTTCCAAGAAAAGAGGCATTATTCCATCAAGATCGGCAACAGACTTATAAGAAATGAATTAGCAATGGTTAAATATTATCATAAAAAGTTTGTGAGGTTCAAAGATGGTTAAAAGTGTAAATCCAAAAGACAGATGTCCAAGATGCGGCCAAGGAGCCATGGTGACAGATGCAAACACTGGAGAAAACTTCTGTGGAAAATGTGGATTTGTAATTACAGATAAAGTCGAAGAATCAGGACCAGAATGGAGATCATTTTCTAATGAGGGAGAAAACAAGAGTAGAGCAGGAGTTCCCACATCATTAGCAATGCACGATATGGGACTTGCAACTGTCATCAATCCTCAAAATAGAGATGCGACAGGAAAACCACTTACGGCATCAATGAAGAGTACAATTGAAAGATTAAGAACATGGGACAGCAGAAGTCAAGTTCACGAACCTGTTGATCGAAACTTTAGACAGGCATTTAGTGAACTAGACAGACTGAAAGACAAGTTAGCAGTAGGTGACGCAGTAATTGAAAAGGCAGCCTACATTTACAGAAAAGCATTAGAAAAAGGACTTGTACGAGGACGTTCAATATCTGCACTTATTGCGTCTGCGTTGTATGCTGCATGCAGAGACACTGAAACTCCAAGAACGTTAAAAGACATAGGACAAGCAAGTAACATTAAACGCAAAGATATTGCAAGATGCTATAGGTTATTGTTAAGAGAACTTAATTTGAAAATGCCGGTGGTAGATCCAATAAAATGTATTTCACGCATTGCAAGTAAAGCAGGATTGTCAGAAAAAACAAAAAGAAAGGCAACAAAGATATTGCAAACTGCAGAAGAAAATAAAATTTCTGCAGGAAAAGATCCTATGGGGTTGGCTGCAGCGGCTCTTTATGTAGCATGTGTGACAAATGGTGAAAACAAAACTCAGCGAGATGTTGCAGAGGCAGCAGGAGTAACTGAGGTTACAATCAGAAACAGGTACAAAGGCCTCAAAGTCGCACTAAATCTCTAATTTAGGATTTTTTTTAGAAGTCAGATAATTTAGAATTAGCATAAATGCTGAAATGACACCCGAAATCAAAAATAAAATTTCCATCGTATTTAGCAATGGATGATAAAATGCAGCATCCAAACTAATTTCATTTATTTGGGAAACAAAATTGGCATAAGAGAAAATAAAATAGTTTGTTCCCCAATGTACAAGAATTGCAGATAATAATCCAAATCTAACATATAGCCAGCCGAGTATAATTCCACTAACAGATGCCTGTGCAAATTTTCCTTCACTCCAAGGTTCACCAGTAGCAATATGTGCAAATCCAAAGATCATAGCAACTAGTACAATCAGAGATATAGCTTTTTTTGAATCGTAAATATGTAGATGTCTGCTAGGATTCCAAAGAGAACCAAACAGATGAGGTATGGAAAATTTATGAGAATACATCATAAAAACAGGGACTCCAATTAACAATGCCCTAAATCCAATCTCTTCGATTAAAGGTGCCAAAGTCACATAAAAGAATTGTATTAAATCATTATCTGTTGGAGGAGGTAATGTCGGGATCCCAAACCCCTCTTGAGTAAAAGTAACGATTGCAGACACAAGAATCAAAATAGAAAACCAAGTTGTAATTGAAACTAAATAATTTGACTGAAATGAAATTTTTCCATTAGAAAGTATAGGGGATAAAGTTTGGAAAAAGGTTGTGCGAGGCCCAAAAATAGCAATTGTAAAAATAATTACATATACAATCCACAGTACGGTGAATGCATCACCCAACGTCACATCAAAATGAAAGGAATGAGGCACATTATCAAAAAGATCGAGTTCATACAAAGGATATTCAAAATTAATATCACCGCCTATGCCACTATTAAAAACAACAAACATACCAATTGGAAACGATAACAACATCAATCCAAATATCACAGACAAGAGTGCAGAATGTGGAATTCCAATACTGCGAAGAAATTTGTTTGATTCTTGCAATTTTGGTCTAATGAAGCTCGATGCTTGATTCTGGAAATCCTAAATTAATCAAAGTATCTTTGATTGTATCTCTATGATCACCTTGTAAAAAGATGTAACCATCTTTTGCGGTTCCGCCACAAGCATATTTGTTTTTTAGTTCTTTTGCGACAGTCTCCAGATTATTTAATTTTGGATCAAGGCCTTCAATCATGGTTCCCTTTTTCTTGAATCGCCTAGTTTCCAAACGAATTATGATTTTAGTACTATCTTTTGCAAGTTCGCCACAAGCACATAGATCTTCAGGAAGACCACAAGTATTACAAATTACCGCCATACGTTCTATGATATTTCGATTTTACGCACTATTAAGCCTTGTTTGAAACAACTCAATCAAATAATGATTTTTTAGATAGAAAATACAAAAAACATTGTGTCAAATGATCTCACAAAAAGAGCTGCAGAGATGCTCCTAAATGGGGCCACACTCCTAAGCGAACCATGCCCTTATTGTTCAGGAGTCAGAGTAATAAAAGAAGGACATGCATTATGCATTAAATGCGGGCGTGAACCTGAAAAAAGAAACATTCCAAAAAGATCAAGCCAAGAACCAGAAAAAACTAGTCTTGAAGAGACACTTGAGAGAAAATTAGAGTCATTGTCCAAAGAACTAGAATGTGAATCAGATCATGAAAAACAGCAGGAGATCCTAAAATCAATTAATTCAATCATAGAAACGCTTGAAAAGATCAGAAATAAACAATAAAGTTTTTATGTAAAAATCCGGGAGCATTTCTAACCATGAGCAGTAAAAAGAAATCAGCACCATTGCCAGCATCAAGCGGAGGCCTCATGCGATTCTTTGAGGATGAGACAAAAGGATTCAGGGTAGACCCAAGAATCGTAATATCAGTTCCAATTAGTTTAATAGCAATCTCATGGGCAATTGACATATTCTTAGCTCCGTGAATAAACAATGGAAAAGTCTTCAGATGATGTTTCAAACATTCACAACAGGTTTTCCCTTACACTAATCAATCCCTCATCACATTACTTCTCATTAGTCACGTCATTAATTATTGCAGCAGTGATTACCGCTACGACCCATTTAGGATATCTTGGTTCAAATGAATTATTCAGGATTCCTCTGGTAGTAGGGGTTTTAGGAGCATCACAAATCATCGATTCCAGATTTACAAAAAATAAAGAATACTCGAAAGCACTTCACGCATCACTTTTTGCAAACATGCTATGGGTCGTCACGCTTTTCATGGGGTTACTTGCAAGTTTTGTTTTATCAAAAGAAATATCACTATTTTTTGTAACATTTGGAATGTTTTTGTTTGCGAGTTTCAGAATAGGGATTTTTACGACCACCCTAGGTGCAAGCATTAAAAAAGCATGGGCAATTTGTTTCATACAGCCTCTTGCAATGTTTCTAGTTTTGATCCCACAAGAGATGTGGATTTCAATGCTTACCAACCCAATATCACTAGGTTATGGAATATCATTTTTGATCATTGCCAGCGTATGGTCGGTGCTAACAGACAGAGCGGGAAAGCCAGGAATGGAAAGCACTCACAAAACAATTCAAGCGTATTTGGCATCACAAAAAAATGACTTTACAGAGGCCGAAAATATCATGGAACAAAGGTCCAGCGAAACAAAAGTTTCAACATCTCAAATAAGACTGCTATCAAAAAATGGGAATTTAGAGTTTAGAATGGTATTGCCAGAAATTCATCCAGGACCTTATCATCCGGTAGGAGGAAGCAATATCCCATATCTAATTTACAAGAATCTTGATTCATCTGCCATGGTCATGCATAGTATATCTGATCATGCACTAAATTTACCATCTAAAAACGAGGTTGAAAAATATCTAAAAAATCTCGAAAACAGTAGTGTAAAAGAGGTAGGAATGGTATGCACAGAACCAGTGACAGTACAAATCAACAAAGCAAGAGTGGTAGGACTACTTTTTGGAAATAACCCATTATTGTTTTTATCATTATCACCACATGGAATGGAAGACATTCCAAGTTATATGAAAACAGAAATTGAGCAGTATGCAAAAAATCGGAATTATGTAAGAACCCTAATTGTAGATTGTCATAATGCAATGGGACCTGAAATTTCAAAAGAGGACGGAGAAGACATGCTAAAGGCAGCAAAATCATGCTTGGATTCTTTAATTACAAAAGAAAACTATCCGATAGAATTTGGATATGCAAATTCAGACAACATGGATCTCTGGACCGAGGATTTGGGAATGGGAGGACTTGGAGTAATATGTTTGAAAATTAATGGTAAAAAGTATTTTCTAGGATGGGCAGATGCAAACAATATGGAAAACGGCGTAAGAGAAAATATAGTAGAAAGGTTTTCGAGAAAAGACATGAATCTTTTAGAAATTTGTACATCAGACACACATTATGCACCAGTAAAGGCAAGAAACAAGAATGGATATTATCAATTAGGACTGATTACAAGTGCTGACAGACTATCTCAGTGGTTTTTAGATATTGCAAAAAACGCGGAGGCGAAAACATCAGCTGCGAAATTTGAAATTCTTGAGAATCAAACGGATGTTAAAATCATGGGTCAAGGAATCTTCGAGGATTATTCAAAAGCGTTGGACAATTCATTGAGAATCACAAAACAATTTCTGATTGGAGGAGTGATTCTTTTCATAACTAGTTTATTCCTATAGTTTTCACATTATCCAAATTACCATAGAATTCATCAAGAAAAGAAGAAAGTTGGAAGATAGGGACAATTGGGACGTTGTCTATAAAATCCACTTTATCTTGATACAGCGTTACAATCACAGGCACTGCTATGGCATTTTGAGTCTTTGAGACATATTGTTTTGTTCTTTCTATCTGTTTTTTGACAGCAGAAGATAACGCAGAGGAGCTATATCGTTTCCAATGTTTACAATCGATCAACAGTGCAATCCCCAATCGTATTCCAACAACATCTATCTCAAGCCTAGGCTTTGTAAGAACAAGATTTGTGATTACAGCAAAATTCTTTTCTGAAAGAATTTCAGCGGTTAAACCTTCAAAATCTTTCCAATTCAAAACGGCAGATATATCATCTAGTGGAAAACCAGTTTGTAATAATTCAACAGCAGCCTTCAATTTATCTCCAATTTCAAAATTATAAATATCATCTTTCTTTACTCCTATTCCTTTTTTTACAAATTCATCTAAAATTTTTCTGGAATCAATTTCAGATGTTTTCGTTATCATAGAAAAATCACGCGCAGAAACGCCGCCAGGTATAATTCCACGTAACCCTTCTATAGCATTTGGAAAAAATTTCAATATCATTTTGATGTAAATAATTGGATATAGGTATTGCAGTTAAATTTCAGGTCATTATGAAATAAGAATCAGAATAGGTTTTAGTATTGCAGATGAAAAATAACAATCATGAAAATATTGCTAGTAGCAATACTAGCTCTTTCACTTGGAATAATTACAACCATAGATGTGTTTGGAGAGAGAAATACATATTTTGAAACGGTAAAATTCATCCAGTATTTAGATGAAAATACAGCTTTAGAAGAAGTAAGAAACGGAAATTTAGATATTTATTATGATAGAATTTCTCCAGACAAACTAGAAAATACGTATTCAAGAAAAGGATTGCAAATATTTGATTCAACAGGAGGGTCATACAGTATTCTTGTCAACCCTGCCAAAACAGAAAAATTTAATCCATTTTCTGAAAGAGAAGCAAGATTTGCTCTAAATTACCTAATAGATAGAAAATTAATTGTCAATGAATTAATGGGAGGTTTTGGCGCACCAATGATTTCTCATTATGGTCCATCAGATTCTGAATACCTCACAATCATAGAACAGATTGAAGAATTTAATTTTAGATACAACCCCGTATTGGCTGAAGAAATTATATCAAATGCAATAAAGGCAGAGGGAGCAATAAAGAATGGAGGTCAATGGGTATACAATGGGATGCCGATAGAAATTACAATTTTCATTAGAAATGATGATCCTGTTAGAAAATCTATTGGAGAAATCTTATCATCAGAATTGCAAAGAATTGGTTTTAAAGTAAAAAAAGAATTTGGAGATTTGAACAAAGCATTTGTAATAGTGTACGGTTCAGATCCAGCAGATCTCAAATGGCACTTGTATACAGAGGGATGGGGAAAATCAGCTTTTGTAAAATATGATTCAGTGGGTTTAGGTCAAATGTATTCCCCATGGTTTTCAAATATGCCAGGATTTAATGATCCGACATACTGGAATTATGAAAATAAATACATTGATTCGCTTACACAAAAAATCTACACCGGGGATTTCGAGTCATCCGAAGAGCGAGAAAAATTGATTCAGGAAGCAATAGTAGAAGGGGTAAATGAATCAGTAAGAGTGTTTCTTGCAAGCAAGATTGATCAATATGTTGTAAATGAAAAAATTTCAGGAGTTGTAAATGATTTTGGATCAGGTGTGAAAAGCAGATTTACACCAATTAATGCCAAGAGCGACAAACATGAATTAGCCATAGGAGTCAAGCAAATCTACCAAGGAGCATGGAATCCAATTATGGGATTCAGTGACACGTATAGCATGTACATTTGGGGGATCATATCTGATCCCATCACATTCAAACATCCATTTACAGGAGAAACATTTCCAGTTAGATCTAACTGGGAGGTAGAAACCGCAGGGCCACAGGACAGATTGAAAGTTCCATCAGAGGCAAAAATATGGAATTCCAGCACTCAGCAATGGGAATCAGTTGTTGCAGAAACGCAATCAATGAGCAAAGTGACATTTGATTTGAAATTTAGCAATTGGCACAATGGCCAGATGATGGACATGAATGATGTTTTGTATTCATTGTATTTCACCACAGAATGGGGAAGTCAGTTAAATGAGAATGACAAAACTTTTGATGCAGAATTTACACCAAGGGCAGAGCAAACAATTCAAACAATTAAAGGAGTCAACATAATTGACGAGAACACGATTGAGGTGTATGTGGATTATTGGCACTTTGATGATGGAGAAATTGCAGATTGGGCCGCACTATGGAGTACAATGCCATGGGAAATAACAGCAGCCATGGAACAAGCAGTAATCGATGGCAAAGTATCATTTTCTAGATCAGGTGCAACAGGCAAGAATATCAACTGGGTATCGTTAATCATCCCGAGAGATGCAAAAATAATTCAAGAGTATTTAGAAGAATTCAAAGGAAAAAAATACATCCCGAGATCACTAGGGAAATTTGAAGGAGATTGGGAATACTATGAATCAAGATATGATTCATCATTTAAGTGGATTCAAGATAACAATCATGCAGTCATTAGCAATGGTCCATTTTTCCTAAAATCATATTCTCCAGAATCAAGAACAATCACAGTTGAAAGTTTTGATGATGAAACATATCCATTTGCATTAGGACATTGGTCAGAATTTAAAAATATAAAGTTTCCAAAAATTGTGGCTGTTGATGTACCTGGCATGATCAATAAAAATTCGGATTTAAGTTTAGATGTAGAAACAAGAAATTCGGATTTTGTATTGTATTTTCTTTCAAACAGCAAAGGAGAGATAATATCAACAGAAACAATCAAAGTAAATGAAGATAAAGTAAAAATTGAATTATCAAATCAGCCAATAGAAGAAGTAAACGATCTCAAAATTTTTGCAATGTCTGAAAAAGTTTTAAAACCAGATTTCTATTCCACTAGTTTTTTTGTCGTTGAAGATGAACAGGCATTTCCACAAGTTAACCAAGATGAGATAAAATTTGACAAGCATGAGATTAATGAAATTGTTTGGATTCTAGGTATGGCAATAGTCATAATCGCAATAATTTTTGCTATCAAAAAAATAAATTCGACTAAGACAAGCCATAATCTCTAAGAATCACATCGACTTCGGATTCAGATTCAATTTTAGAATATTCATCCAAAAGATTATGATTGAGATCATAGAAGGTATGACCCCATTTGAATTTATCAAGAAGATCAAGTGATTCCTGCTTAAAACCTAAAATAAACAGTGCTGCAGATAACGCCTCAACAGTAGTTAGTTTGTTAAGTTTGGCATAATTTACAGGATTTCCAGCCAATAATGGAGGCAGTTTTCGTTTAATTCCATTAAATTTTTGTGAAAATGCTTGATCTGCCAAATTCCAAGAGCAATCAATGCCAACTATAGTGTTAATTAGAAAGCGGTCTTTAGGGATCAAGACATGCTCTGAAAAAGGATCCAGTACAAGACTGGTATCAGATATTTTTTTTACATTTTTTGCAAATCCGAATTTCACTATTTTTGCAGCGGTACATTTTTTTGGGTCGTCTTGATAAAACATCAATACTTGAAGTTTCAATGCAATTGGTTGCAAAAAGTGTCTTTTGAATCTACTCTAATGTTTTATAATTTACCTTATAATAAAATCTAGAAACCTGATCACCGTCTTTTACAACATCAACATTCCATAGAGAATCAGGCAAAAAGCCATCAGATGATTCGGGCAAAATGTCAAATTTTTCAAGACGGACATCCGAACCACTGTACCGTATCTTCAAAGCAATACCATCCACATCTACAATATCATAAATTTGGCCGGGTTTTCGGGTAGATTCATTTACTAAACACTCCAGTTCAGGCCCAATCACACATATTCCAGATTCAGAAGTTACTCGAAGATTTACGTTTGTTTGATCAGCTACATTTGTAAGTAATGAGCCAGAAATTACACGAGGTGCAACATCATAATTATCAATATTTTGTCGTTGTGTCATGATAGATATTTGTGATTCAGTGATTCTGTTTTGTTTTTCAATTATCGTAGGAGGCAGTCGTTCATCTGCAGGCTTTTCTATCACATCAAATCGTATAGATTTTGTTTCAAATCCAGCATCAACAGTTATTTCATATGTACCAATGCTTGTAGTTGAATCCAATATTGGAACTTCATGCGTAAACGAACCAGAAGGAGAAGGTCTAATGGTAGTCACTTTACCAACGTGTTTTCCACAGAAAAACGCACCACATGTAATCTCATCAGAAGATTTCTTGATCACACTTACATCAAACTTTTCAAGATAGATTAATTTGCTAGGCTTGCCAGAAAGAACTACAACGTCTCCCGGATAGTATTGAGATTTGTCAGTATCTAACAATAAAGACACGGGTTCGCTGGAACCAAATCTAAAATCATTTGTTACGCTGAATGAAGATACAGCCTTTTTGTTGAGATATAATGCGTTGACGATGTATTCACCTTCGGAGAATATTGTGACAGGTAATTCAAATATGCTCTGGAATTCACCACCCTGATTTGGATATATTTGGGATTCATGAATTTGTTTAAACGGGAACTTGCCATCAAGTATTTTTATTGTCACGCGTTCGGGTACAACAAGCCCTTCACTACCTTGTGGCCTACTGATTACATTTCCAAGTACTTTTAATTTTTCACCGGCATGATAAAGAGGTTTTTCAGTAGTTACATACACAGGAGTAAGGGAGAGGGAGTCATTCTCAGGAGTGGCAGAAACTTTGAAGAAAACATCAGTTCCATACGAGGCAGTTGAGACACGGATTTTATAAATACCGTAATTTGTTTTTGAAATTGAACGATCATCAGATTTTATGGCCAATTGTTTTTCGGTAATAGGGGTAGTCCAAGTCCAAGTAAATCTTTGGTTATCCACAGTAGCGCCAGAATTCAATACACTTCCATCAGGTTTGGTCAAAGATACAGAGACAGAGCGATCACCAGTAGGAGGAAGAATTCCATTCACAGTAACAACTTCACCCAATCCAAAGATTTGCTTGTTTAACGTGATTGAAGAACGGTCATTGAGTTTCAGAGGATCAACTATTGTTATTGGGATTGTTTTTTGCAAATCAAGGTATTTTGCTTTTAGCAAGAATGTACCCTCATGAAAAACATTTTTTGCAAGAGTAGTTTTGAATGAGAAACTGCCAGATTTGTCAGGGATCGATGTAAATTGATAAGATTCAGATGCACCTCCCTGTTTGAAAACATCAGACAAGCCAATAAGTTTCAATGGAGTTCCATCTTCATTTAAAATTGAAATATTAACAACATCGGTTTGAAAACTCGACCTAGATGAAGGGTTTTTGATAAATCCAGACACGGTTAGTGTTTCGCCAAGATCATAAACAGATTTGCTTGTAGTTAGAGAAAGTAGATCATCAGTAACAACAAATTCATCAGGATTTGAAACTACAGGAATTGTAATTGAGGCAGAGCCCAAGTCCTTTGAAACGGTGATTCTATAATCACCTAAACGCAGATTATTTTGAGGAATCTGAAAAGAATATGAAAAAGTACCATCACCCTGAATTCTCACAAGATCAAGAATTTTAAAACCAGAATCACCATCTGAGCTAATCACCATATTTTTTGTTTGCAAGATTTGCAAATCTAATGAATTAACCCATACATTGTTTAACCTTCCAGTAATTTGGACTGTACTGCCTAACCCATATGCCGGCTTGTCTGTCCATAGTGAAATGGGTTTGTCTTCTTTCAAATCTTCAACAACCATAAATGTAGTCATGGCAGATTTATCAAAATATTCACCAATTATTTCATAAGTGCCATAAACAGGATTTACAGTACTAAGAAAAACAGTAGTAATGAATTTACCGTTTGTAGGGTACAGACTACCATTAGAGACTATTTTCCCATTAGGATCTTTTACAGTAAATTTCAAGCCCTCAAAAGGAATTATTTCAGAAGTCATTCCAGTAAGAGTAAGTGTTTGTCCTGGAAGGTATTCCGACTTGTCAGTTGTAATGCTAATAGTTCCAGTTTCTAAAACATCTTCAACAATAATTTTGTCGCCAACAGAAAAACTGGTGGAAGAAGTTGCCACACCATAAGTTACAGATAGATCATAGGTACCTTCGTTTATCCCAAGTACTTTTTGAAGATTCAAACTAGTTTTGAAATTTAGGTTCATATCAGGATATAGTTCAATCATTTTTTTATAATTAGGTCCTGTAATTGAGAGAATTATTTTTTCAGGTTGAAAATAGGGTTTAGTAATTACAAGTTCTTTTGAAACACTTCCAGAGATAATCGCGGTTTGGCCAAACAAATAACTGGGTTTGTCAGTAGATATAGTTACAGATACTCCCGTATTTTCTTCAGAAATTACTTGTTTTCCATTGGATGATCCAGCATTAGATATGGCATACTTCCAGTCAGTTATAGAGTCAGCATCATATCCATCATAGAGTCTTTGCCATGAAGAGAAATCATTTTTCAAATCAGATAGTAGTGGGGTTTTATCAACCACCATCCCAGTAGTGTTACGAAGTTCAATAGATTCGTTTGAATCAGCAAACCAGAGAGGCTGATAAGAATATGTCAAAAATTTTCCAGAGTCAATAAAGGTCCCAGCAGGAATTGTCATGGTCTTTTTCAGAGCAGTCGTGGAGGCTATTTTCCATCCACCCAAATCAATCTTAGAATCAGTAGGATTGTAAAGTTCAATCCATTCAACAATACTTGTAGAATCATCACCGGGAGGATTAATATCAACTTCATTTATCACTACATGGTTTGAAGATTGAGCACTTGCAGGAATTACAAACGCCCACAAAAGAAGAACAGAGAATAAAATGGAGAGGATTCTGATCATTGTTAATTTCTACTTTGAATCGATAATTGCCTCATTTTAGAATGAAATTGAGGAAAAGTTGAGCTAATTGTTAAAGTTGACATAAAAGGAATGATTTTTCTGGGATTTTGCATATGTAGATTATAACTTTTTGGTATTTAGGAGATCCGCATGAATCATACCTCTGAAATCCAATAATCGTTTTTTTGGATGCAGGATGAACTCAGCATATTTAAAAGAAGACATTAGTTTTGGGAGCAGATTCAACAATCAGAATACGATACGTTAACAGTTCACCTGTCAATCACATTTTGAAATTACAATAAAATGATTAACTTAATGTTTTAATCACACGTAAAAATTATTTGTCAATAGAATTACAATTAGGGCATGTGTTGTTGACTATTTTGGAACCACAATCAACACAGATTCCTTCACCAACATCCATTTCTATAATTTTTTTCTTTCTGCCAACATAGATTTTGATTCCAAAGTACATCAATACAATAATTAGCACAGCATAAATTGGACCCATGAATGGAAGCAATCCCACCATGAATAGCAAAAGTCCTACAATCAGGAGAATCTCTCGTCTCTCAAAATTCAAGATATCTGAAGTTTGATGGAATTCATAAAAACGTGCCGGAGCTCAGATCGTGAGACAAAAAATTACATCATTTACAATCATTACTCTAACTCTTCCTCATTGCTTCGGCAACCTTAGTGTACAGTGATTTGATAATAAGATAATGATTGAAAATGGGATCGGCGAGATTTGAACGCGCGACCTCTGCGTCCCAAACGCAGAATCATACCAAGCTAGACCACGATCCCAGTAAATCGTAAAAGTTGCCCAATTTAAGCTTGACAGATAATGATTTTAAAGGCACACAAAAGAACAATCAAACGTTGCAACTAGAAAACTATGTCAAGGCAGGAAAAATTGCTGCCGAAGTCAGAGAAATGGTAAGAAAAAAGAACTGGATCGGAAAAACGGTTTATGAAATTTGTGAAGAGGTAGAAGGGGAGATAGTCAAACGCGGTGCAAAATGCGCATTTCCAGTAAACACAAGTATCAACGAAATTGCAGCGCACTATACTGCAGAACCAAACGATCCAACCACAATAAAAGATTCAGATTTAGTAAAGATTGATCTTGGAGCACAGATCAATGGATACATTGCAGATACTGCAGTTACTGTATGTTATGATCCACAGTATGACGGATTGGTACAGGCAGCTGAAGATGCATTAAGTAATGCAATGTCAATGATAAAGGCAGGAGTAAAAGCAAGCGACATCGGAAGAACCATAGAAACAACGATAAAGCAAATGGGCTTCAAGCCAATTGCAAATCTAAGTGGTCATTCATTAGAACAATATACAATTCACGCAGGTAGATCAATTCCAAATATTTGGTCCATTGGTGGATTTTCATTATCAGAAAATACAGCATATGCATGTGAGCCTTTTGTAACTACAGAGAATGGAGGAGGGTTTGTAAGAAATGGGAAAATAAAGAATATTTTTGCGCTTAATTCAAGAAAAAAGACAAAGGATGAGCAGGCAGACAAATTGCTTGATTTTATTTGGGAAAAATTCAACATGTTACCATTTGCATTAAGATGGATTACAAAAGAATGGGATGAAAAGAAAGCAAGGGAATCGCTAGAATATTTGATTAAGAAAAAAGCGGTTCAAGCATATCCAGTATTAATTGAAATTAACGAACAGCGAGTTGCACAGGCAGAACACACATTCATCCCAAATGAAAACGGAGTCACAGTAACAACGCTCTGAAAGCATGTGACAACATTATAGAAATTATTTTTCTAAAGGCTCACCAAAAATTTTTTCAATAATCATCATCCCATCACAAGAATGACATTTATTGGTAGAGGAGAATAAAAAATCACCTTCCTTAAAGTTTCTTTTGTATTCTGTTTTACATAAATTACATCTTTCAATAGTATATGGTACGATCGTTTTTTCTTTTGAAAACATTATTGTGGAACCCCCAAAGTGTTCCCAACTCCAATCAACAAGACAGATTGACCAGGTTTTGTGTTATCATGTATCATCTCATAAATCTGTGAACGTACTTCATCGGCCTTGTCTGCAATTTCTTTGCTCATTAGGGTAATTGCTTCTTTGACAGATTGTTTGATAACTATTGCAAAGATTGGAATTGCGTGGTTTACTGCGATAGCCTCAATCTGATAACGTTCAGTCCCAATGCCACCAATTGCAGCACCAAATCCTTGTGCAATAGTTGCAGAATCCTCACCTTCCATTTTTAATGCAGCGTCAACCATAATTATGATATCAGGTTTGTGTTCTGAAACGATTTTTTCAACTGCATCTCCAGGTCTTCCAACAGTAGAACCAGGACCTTCAGCTTTGAGTAAAAACAATTGTCTCCCATCATATTCGGTTGTTCCCATAACCGTTTGAAATGCTACGATTTCTTTTTTAGTATCCAACATCATCTTTCCAACAACCATAGGACCAATACCGTCACCTACTGGTTGCCCAAGCTTAAAGGCAGGAATTGCCTTATGAATTGCTTCTGCTTCCTCCATTACAAAAGGAAGAATCATCTGCAAAGGTAAAATCAATGGATAGTTATTTTGTTTTTTTGCAGTTAAAAATAGATGGTTAACAACTTTGTAAATCATTTGTAACGACGTAGCAATCTCCAACAAAGTTTGAATTTTTGTTAACTCAAATTCATTAGTATTGGAAGACAGTGATTTTACATGGTTTCGTGTAAAGTCTTCCCTTGCCCTTACAATATGGCGAACCTTCTGTACAATCCCATTAGGATCCATATCCACAGGCATTATGGTAAAATAATCCAAAAATCTATCAATTTTTTTTGTCGGATCTTCTTTTGGATTCATGGATTTTTTTACATAGTCCAATAGTTCAGATCTAGATTCATTTTTGAATTGCTCTAATTTCTTTATCGCTTTTTTGATTTCTCCAGATGTAACCTGCAACTGTATTCTTTGACCGTAGAAAATAAAAAGAACGATCGGAATAATCCAAATCAACATCATTAGGGGATTTGTATCATCTCCAAATCCAAACAGCTGATCAAAATCAAGATTAGTAAAATCCACTGACTCGTAGATCGTATGAACCAAATTAAATCATTCGTATATGGTAAGCCCATATGATCTGACGTGGAAAAATTGTAAAAATTATCTACTGGAAGGTGAAAAAATGGCGAGTGCTTTTATTATAGTTCAGATAGAAAAAATCTGAATATGCCACAAACAAAACCGATTGTAAGCGTGGAAAATGTCGTAGCCTCGGCTTCTGTAGATCAGAAGATGGATTTGAATGAGATCACACGAACATTCCCAGATGTGGAATATCATCCTGATCAATTTCCAGGACTCGTCTTTAGATTAAAAAGTCCAAAGACAGCTACATTGATTTTCACTTCAGGAAAAATGGTGTGTACTGGTTCTAAATCAGAAGAAATGGCACGTAAAGCAGTAAAAACAGTAGTTCAAAAACTTCGAAAGGGCGGAATTAAAGTTAAAAAAGACGCAGTAGTAGAAATTCAAAATATCGTAGCTTCAATTAACTTGGGCGGAAAGATACATCTTGAACAAGCAGCGAGGACTTTGCCGAGAAGTATGTATGAGCCAGAACAATTCCCCGGTCTCATTCACAGAATGCTAGATCCAAAGACAGTAATTTTGTTATTTTCATCAGGAAAACTTGTCTGTACTGGGGCTAAAAAAGAGCCAGACGTTTACAGATCTGTAAACAATTTACATGCATTATTAGAAGAAAAAGACCTAATGATCTATGACTAAACATAGGTCAATCCTCTATTTCATTCATTTTATAAATTAAATTACAAATCACATTCATTTCAGAAGCAACATTAATCACGTAAATACTGGAGCATGAGTAACCAAAAAGACACTTTGAAATCAAGGTGAGAGATTATTGGTTCAAATGTATTTTTGTCATTTGATTGGACTTCCTAAGGGAACATCTTCGTTGACAGTTAACCAAAAGGGTTTATCATCAACGTCGGCAGCCAAAAGCATTGCATTTGATTCAATACCAGCCATTGTTTTTGGTTCAAGATTTGCGATTACGATTACAACCTTACCTACAATATCTTCAGGTCGATAGTATTGGGCGCCGCCGATAATTACATCACGGATTTCATTGCCTAAATCGATTGTTCCTTTGATTATTTTAGATTTGCCAGGGATGGATTCGGTTGCAGTAATTTTTGCAACACGAATATCTAATTTTGCAAAATCATCGTAGGTTACATTTGACATAAGGATTACTAAATGATCTGGTTAAAATGAATTTCGAATTTAAAACAAATCCTTTTTTTGAATGCCACTTGTCTCTATGTCATATTTTAGTGCGGGGGGAAGTTCAGAATATTGCTTATTGACTAGAGCAACTATTTGATCTTCTGGGACTTTTACTAATTTTAGCAATTTTCCTCGTTGGTGAGCATATGCATTTTTCCAAAATCCGGCACCATCAAAGGTTCCAATCTTTGGCATGTATTTGGAGGGTTTCATGTTATTTCAAAGGTTAGACTGTGACGGAAGTTTGGCAAATGCCATTAGAACTGGAGTTACTGTTCTGGATTTTAGGCATGTTGCCCATCACAGTCTACTTCTAGACAAGCAGGAATCTAATATATTTGATGCATAATTATGGTGTGAACAGATGGCTGTAATTGAAACATCAATTCAAATCAATGCGTCAAAGGACAAGGTATGGGATATTGTTTCAGATATTGACAATGAACCAAAATTCTGGAAGGGTACAAAAGAAATAAGAAACATTTCAAAAGAAATGGGCATATTCAAGAGAGAAATCACCATAGCATTTAGAGATCAAAAATGCCTACAAGAAGTAAGATTACATCCTAAAGAAAGAGTCGAGACAATATTCACAAAAGGAATCATAGAAGGAACAAAGATAATCAATCTTAGTCATCAAGATGGAAAAACAAGACTAGATACAATATGGGACATCAAATTATCAGGCATGATGTCAATGTTCACAGGAATGATAAAAAACCACATCAAAAGTGGAACTGAACAAGCATTGCAGAATATCAAAGAAGAAGCAGAGAGATAATTTCATGATAGATGCAATAGATGTTTTCAACTATATCATGACTGTTATAATGTTTGGAATATCAGGAACGTGGATATATTTTATAAAATCAATGATGTGTTCTTTTGCATTAACACCACATCTTGACAGATTTGAAATAAAAGATACCAATAATCCCAAAGTCTCGATTATTCTTCCTGCAAGAAATGAAGAAGAGTTTATTGGAAAATGCCTGGACACATTAATTGATCAAGACTATGAAAATTACGAGATAATTGTAATTGATGATTCATCGGATGACAATACAGGAAAAATTATTTCAGAATATGCTAAAAAAAGCTCCAAAATAATTCAGGTTACTGCACGACCAAAACCTGAAGGATGGATGGGCAAAAATTGGGCATGCATGGAAGGATACCACAAGTCAACAGGAGAATTGTTGTTATTTACAGATGCAGATACAAAACATAAAAAAAATATAGTTTCACTTGCAGTATCACATTTACTTTCGTTTAATCTTGATGCGTTATCTGTAATTCCAAAAATGATTTCATTTGATTTTTGGACGAAGATTACACTTCCTATGATTTCAGTTTTTCTTCATACCAGATTTTCGGCCATCAATGTAAACAATCCAAAAAAGAAGACGGGGTATTTTTTTGGAAGTTTTTTCATAATTAAGAAAAAAACATACAAAGAAGTTGGAATGCATGAGGGCGTAAAACACGAGATTATTGAAGACGGGGCATTGGGTAAAAAAGTCAAAGACAGAGGCTACAAGATGAAACTGGTGAGAGGGGAACATTTGGTTGAAGCAGTATGGGCACGTGATAAGACAACATTATGGAATGCACTAAAGAGATTGATGATTCCGCTTTACCTACAAAGCAACAAAATTGCAATAGGGAGTTTTTTTGCAGTGCTGTTTTTGCTTTTCATTCCATTTCCAACTTTGGCATATTCGGCTTTATTTACAGAATCATTTTCATTTTTATTGTTATTTTTTTCAGCAGGACTTGCATCGATCCTAATTTACATAGGAGCTATAATCGAAGTCAAAAAAGCATTATTTTTAAGAGTGAGATATGCAGTTTTTGCTCCAATTGGAAGTCTAGTTGTGATTTTGGGATTTTTGAGTGGTTTGCTTCAAGCAAAAAGTACATCTGCGGTATCATGGAGAGGACGTAGTTATTCAATGAAAGATCATGCTCAAAATTCCATTAATATTTAGTAGCAAAGATTTTAGATTAGAAAATAGGAATGATGAGTCTTGGATAAAACTAGCGGGTTAATTGGAGGCATTATAGGAGCAGCAATAGTTGTCGCAGTATTTGGAGTATTTTTATTATCACCATCAGAAAATCTAAAAGAGATCGAGGGTGCAAACATTCCCAATGCAATAGGCCAATCAACATCATACACAAAAGAACTTTCATTAATTGAGATTTTTGAAAAATCAGAATCAGGAGTTGTTAGAGTAAATGTTCAAAGAGATGATTCAACCAATTCAAACGGAGTTGGATCAGGATTTGTTTTTGATAAAAAAGGACACATCATCACCAATTCCCATGTAATCAACAATGCAAAGAAGGTGGTAGTTACATTTCTCGATGGTCGTTCATATAATGCAGAGATAATTGGAGTTGATGAATTTACAGACATAGGAGTAATCAAAGTAAATGCAGATCTGACATTACTTCATCCATTAGGATTAGGTGATTCCTCAAATCTCAAAGTAGGTGAGCCGATTGCAGCCATTGGCAATCCATTTGGATTGTCAGGATCTATGACATCAGGAATTGTTAGTCAGCTTGGACGATTGTTGCCATCAGGTTCAGGATACTCCATACCAGATGTAATTCAAACAGATGCTGCAATTAATCCAGGTAATTCTGGTGGACCATTATTAAATATGCGTGGAGAAGTTGTAGGAATAAACACGGCAATCCAATCAGCAACGGGAGAATTTACAGGAGTAGGGTTTGCAGTTCCATCAAAAACAATTGCAAAAATAGTCCCGAGCCTAATCAGTAAAGGAGAGTATGATCATCCATGGATTGGAATTTCAGGTAGAGATATTGATCCAGACTTGGCAAAGATTCTAAACCTAAAAGATGCTGTAGGATTCCTTGTAATCAACGTTATTGAAGACAGTCCAGCAGCAAAAGCAGGAATTCGTGGATCAGATGGCACAATTGCCATAGAAGGGGTAAACTATCCAAAAGGAGGAGATATTATTTTGTCAGTGGACGGAATAGAGGTAAGAAAGATTGACGATATTTTGATTCATCTTCAGAGAGCAAAATCAATAGGAGATGAAATGGTATTAGAAATCCTAAGGGATGGCAGAACCACAAACATCACAATAACATTACAAGAGAGACCAAATGAAAATTAAGAGAATCAAGCATAAATACTGCTAGAAAAGATTCATTTCTATTGAACGAACTTGTGTTAAACTCCGAGAGTTTAAACAATGTTTTAGATGACAAGGAGATCCTGTTAGATGATGCAATGCAGATATATCAAAATGCATTAAATGATCCTAGCGAATTGTTTTTAGCTGCTCAAAGATTGAGAGCAAAATTCAAAAAAAATACAGTTACTTTTTCAAAAAAAGTGTTTGTAAATTTAGTAAATCTGTGTAGAGATTCTTGTTCGTATTGTACTTATAAATCCGAACCAGAAGATCCAAAATTATCACTAATGTCTAAAAACCAAGTAGTGGGTTTGCTTGAGCTTGCAAAAAAATACAGATGTGTAGAAGCATTATTTGTTACAGGTGAAGCGCCAGAACAAAAATACAAAGAAGCACGGAACTGGCTTAAAGAGAATGGATTTGGAACAACTGCAGAATACCTAATTCATGTATCTGAAATTGCCGTAGAGAAAGGATTATTCCCGCACACCAATGCAGGCAATTTAGAAGTTTCAGACATGAGAGAATTAAAAAAAACAAATGTATCCATGGGATTAATGCTTGAAAACATTAGTGAGAGATTAACAGAGAGAAATATGCCTCATCATTTTGCATCCAGTAAAAGACCTAAAGCCAGAATAGAAATTTTAGAAAATTCAGGAAGACTGAAAATTCCAATGACTACAGGCATACTTGTAGGAATAGGCGAAACAGCAGAGGAGATAATCCATTCAATTTTTGCAATAAAAAATATCCACAAGAGGTATGGAAATATTCAAGAAGTCATTTTACAAAACTTTCAACCAAAACCAGATACAAGAATGAGTAATTTTCCATCGGCAAATGAAGAGTATTTCAAAGTAATTGTTGCGTTATCAAGAATAATAATGCCAGAAATGAACATACAAATTCCACCGAATTTATCACCCAAATCATATCATAGTTTTCTAACTGTTGGAATAAATGACTGGGGAGGAATATCACCACTTACGCCAGACTACGTAAATCCTGAATTTGCATGGCCAGAAATAAACAAGATAAAAGAATATTCAAAAAAGGCAGGCTTTAATTTAAAATGTAGATTTCCTACATATCCGGAATTTTTTTCATTTATTACCAAAGAGTTAAGAGACAAGATGGCAGTAATTGAAAATGAAGAAGGGTTGGTAAAAGAGGAGTATTGGAGATGAGTGCAAACATGGAATCATTATTTAAAAATGCAGATCCGCAAATTGTAGATATTCTTAACAAGGCACTTTCAGAAAAAGAAATTTCAGCTGATGAGGGATTAAGATTGTACAATACATCAGGGCTCGATTTTCATTTAATTGGAATGGTAGCTGATGAAATCAGAAAGAAACGAGTGGGAGACACAGTCACATATGTGGTAAATAGAAATATCAATTTCACAAATGTCTGTATAAAGCAGTGTGGTTTTTGCGCATTTAGTAGAGATTTTAGAGAAGAAGAAGGATATTTTCTACCCATCGAGGAGATAGTCAGACGTGCAAAGGAAGCACACAGTTTGGGTGCAACAGAAGTATGCATTCAGGCAGGGCTTCCTCCAGACATGGATGCAGGTTTGTATGAAGATATTTGCAGGGAGATAAAAAAGGAAATTCCAGACATCCATATTCATGGTTTTTCACCCGAAGAGGTTTTGTATGGAGCAACAAGATCCAAGATCTCAGTTTCAGAGTATTTAAAGAGATTAAAGGATGCAGGGGTCAACACGTTACCAGGAACTGCCGCAGAAATTTTAGAGCAACCTCTACGTGACAAAATTTCACCGGGAAGAATCAGTGTTAAAGATTGGATCGAAGTGATTAAAACAGCTCACAAGATTGGAATCAACACAACATCTACTATGATGTTTGGACATGTTGAAACTTATGAAGATAGAATAAACCATATTGTAAAACTCCGAGACATTCAAAAAGAAACTGGAGGGTTTACCGAATTTGTGCCTTTAAATTTTGTACACAATGAAGCACCCATGTACAAACGCCAACTACATGAAGGAATCAAACAAGGAGGCAGTGGAAATGATGTTTTACTAACACATGCAATTGCAAGAATTATGTTGAATAATCACATAAACAACATTCAAATGTCTTGGGTTAAAGAGGGGCAAAAAATGTCTCAGTTGCTGCTTATGTGGGGCGCCAATGATTTTGGAGGCACATTAATTAATGAAAGTATTTCAACATCGGCAGGTTCTGAACATGGGCAGTTACTAAAGCCAAAAGAAATTAGAAGGATGATCAAAGAAATAGGCAGAATTCCAGCTGAAAGAGATACCAATTACAAAAAACTACGCATATTCGATAATGAGAGCAATATGGAAGAAGGTCTAGACAGCATTAACGACACAACACAGTTCGGATCGTATGCAGAATTGATAAAGATAAATAAATTTCAATACACAAATCCAAGGAGAAAATAATTGTCTGCCTTCGATAAGGCACTAAAATATTCTAAAAAATTCAAAATTGATGAATGCGAAATAGTATACATCAAAAAGAAAGTTACAACCATAAGAATCACAGAATCAGAAATAGCAGAAGTTAAACAAAATTTCGACGAGAGTTTTGGAGTAAGATTAATTCATGAGAAAAGAATTTCATCATTTCAGACAAACAATGACAATGATATTGAAAATTGGATCGAAAAATCATTAAGGATTTCAACTCTTATTAAGCCAAGTTTTTGGAGGTCTTTACCACACACAACCAAATTTAAGGAGATGGAAGGAGTTTTCGATAAGAAACTAGAGCAGATTTCAGATACTGAGGCAATTGATATCGCACAAACTATGGTAAATTCAGCAAAAAATAAGGAAATTTGTACGATTTCAGGATCTCTAAATATTGTTTCAGAGCATTTTGAAATTTCAAATTCCAATGGATTAGAATTAAAGGATAAAGCCACATACATTTCTGGAACGATTAATGCAGATTCAGAAAGTGGAAGTTTTCCAGTATCAGGGATAGGACAGGAATGTTGCAGAACATTAGATGGATTTCCTGTAGAAAAAATAGGGACAGACGCCAAGACGATGTGTATTGAATCAATTAATCCAAAAAAATGCAATTGCGATACTCAGACCATAATTTTTGAGCCATATTCAATGGGAGAAATTCTAGCGTTTGTATTTGCGTCAAACTTTAATTTCAAAACATTTTCAGAGAGAAAAAGCTGTTTTCAAAATAATTTTCAAGACAAAATTGCAGTAGATGATTTTAGTCTAATTGACGATCCGCACATCCCTCAAGGAATTGGAACAAAACCATTCGACGATGAAGGAATTAAAACAAACACTAATTGTTTAATAGAAAACGGAATTTTTAAAAGCACATTTTCAAATCTTTTTGATAGTTTTAAGGAAAATAAGGAATCAACTGGAAATGCATCAAGGCCAGGTTTGCCATTTGGAAGAAGTTCAGAATCAATTCCAATATCATCCCCTCATAATTTAAAAATCAATTCAGGAAATACATCACAAGAAGACATGATAAAAGATACAAGGCAAGGACTGGTAGTGGGAAGATTGTGGTACACGTACGCAATTAATCCAATCAGAGGGGATTTTTCATGTACTGCAAGAAGTGGAATCAAAATAATAGAAAACGGGGAGATCAAAAATCCAGGAAAGCCAGTAAGAATAGTTCATAATTTGCTGGAATTACTGCAAAACATAGTCGCAATTGGGAATAACCAAAAAAATGTTCTCCAGTGGGCATCATTGCCCTCAATCACACCCTCAATCAAAGTAGAAGGTATCAAGACAGTATCAATCTAAAATAGTTAAATAAGATACGATTTTAGGTATTTTTTATACTAATCAAGCAGAAAACCGGATACAAGGTAAAACACGTATGCAACAGATAACCCAATGCCCATAGTTCTAGTGATCATACCTTTCAACATTACAGCAAACAGACCAAGACTAAAAGCAATCATTATGGCATAGTCATAAAATACTTGATCTACAATCACCACACCTGCAATTGCAGAAGTCACGCCCATAATCATCAAAATGTTATAGACATTGCTACCAATAATATTACCAATCCCGATATCTGTATGACCCTTTTTTATTGCAATCACAGATGTGATCAATTCAGGTAACGAGGTCCCAATTGCAATGACAGTTAGCCCAATAATTCTTTCAGAAATTCCAAATGTTTGGGCAACAATTACAGAGTTATCAACAGTGAGTTTTGCTCCAACATAAAGAAATACAATCCCTACGATCAACAACAAAAATGCTTTAAGGTATACATTCTTTTTTTGAAGTGTAGAATCGACATCCTCAGGTTCAGACTGTGCACCACGATACATGTAAATTGTAAATATTATTAATAATATCAGTAAAAGAATACCATCATACTGAGAAATTTCCCCATCAACAGATAGCAGGATTAATAATAATGAGAAACCCAACATCAGTGGCATTTCTTTTTTAAGAGTAGTTTTCTTTACAACGAGGGGAATTATAATCGACGTAATTCCAATCACCATTCCAATATTTGCAATGTTACTACCAACAATATTTCCCAAAATTATTTCATTGTGCTGACCTGCAGCTGCCAAACTTGCTGCAAGCTCTGGTGTAGATGTACCATATGCAACAACAGTCATTCCAATCACAAGATTGCTTATTCTGAACTTCTGGGCAATGGCAACACCACCGTTTACAAGCCAGTTTCCACCGTAACAAAGCATTGCCAACCCCACAGCGACAAGTCCAATATTCAGGGCAACATCCAAGTCCACAAAAAATGATAGTAATAACCGGTTTAAATTGGATGAGATGGTTCAAGAGTATTCATAAGAAGTAAATGGTCAATAGGCACAAAACAGTGTAAAAAAATCAGCTAGATAGATCAACAAAAAGAGACTCAAGATTAATAAGGTAATGTACCGTACCATACGGTATGATGCGAGCGAGATTAACATACATACCTGTAGAGGTAGCAGATCAATTTGGAGATTTTATTATAAAAAGAGACGAGCAAGTACTAGATGCAGTTAAGGCAAGAACCAAAGACTACAGTACATTATCACTCTTGAAACTATTGTATCAGCTAAGAGGAAGCCCAATGACATTTTCTGATTTATATTCAAAATCAAAAATCAGAATGAAAAGATCATTTCTGAACTATCTGCACCTATGTGTAGACTACAACTTTATCCAAAAAGAAGCAATAGGACCAAATGTAATCTATTCAATAACAGACAAGGGCAGACTGATGCTAAGTTTGTTTATGCAAAAGAACAGCTAATACAAAAAATGGAAAACGTCTAACACTTTGGTTACAAAATACTTAGTTAGTAAAGTAATTAGATAGAACAAATCGACGTAAATGATGGCAAAAGAATTTCCGGAAGCAGAAGTATTTGAATTAGAAAAGATTGAACTTAAAAGTCCAATTATCTTTGCAGGTTTTGTTGGTGCAGGGTTGGTAGGACCAATTGCAATCAACCACATAATTGATCAGCTGGAGATGAAAGAGATTGCAGTAATGAGATCGAAATATCTTCCACCATCCACAGTTTTCATGAGGGGCAGATTACGTCATCCATTTAGATTCTATGCAGATGAAAAGAGGACAGTATGTGCAATAATTTGTGAGATAACATTGAGAATGGAAGGACTTTATTCATTAGTGTCGTCAATTTTAGATTGGGCGGAAATAAAAGGATCAAAGGAGATTGTCATTTTAGACGGAGTTGCAAGTAATGAACATGACAATAAGGCATACTGTGCAGCAGAAGAAGATTTGGTAAGAACAATGGCAGACAGAGACATTAGCATGATCCCACAGGGATTCATCACGGGATTGCCAGGAGGCATTTTGAATGAATGTCTAGTAAGAGAGATTCAAGGAATAGCGCTATTAGCAAAAGCAAACAAGGTATCACCTGATCCCGCTGCAGCATCAACCTTGATTGAGGCATTGAATCGATTCTACTTTATGAATATAGACACCACAGAGTTAAAAGAGGAGAAAGACAGACTGCATTCAGAATTCAGCGAACTATCTCAAAAATATGTCGAGCACAGAGAAGAGATAGCTGGAATGTACATGTGATAGAAAAACAGGCAAATTCTTTTATTCAAAACAAATCCGCATGAGTCTATGGATCTAACCTACAAAAAGGCAGGTGTAGACATCTCAAAAATCAAAAAGAGTCAATTAGCCATTGGGAAATTAATTCAATCAACCCACAAATTTCAAAAAATGGCAAAGATTACACATGGTTTTGGTCATTATGCAGGAATTGTAGAAATCCCTGGTGGAAAACTGTTAGCTACCCACACAGACGGCGTTGGAACCAAGGTAGTAATTGCAAACATGATGAAAAAATATGATACGATAGGGATCGACTGTGTGGCAATGAATGTAAATGACATAATATGCATAGGTGCAACACCAATTTCATTTGTGGACTATATTGCAGCAAACAAAAATGATCAAATAATTTTTAAAAAGATCGTAGAAGGGTTAGTCAAAGGAGCTAGAAAATCATCAGTGCCAATTGTTGGAGGAGAAACTGCAATAATGCCAGATGTAATTGAAGGGAGTGGATTTGCATTTGATTTGGCAGGAATGGTGGTAGGCATACTAACAAAAAAAGACATGATTCTGGGAAACAAAATAAAACCGGGAGATGTAATTGTGGGTGCAAAAAGCAGTGGAATACATTCAAATGGATACTCCCTTGCAAGAAAAGCCCTACTTACAAAATACTCTGTAAAAGACAAAGTCAAGGGCGTGGGCGTCATAGGAGATGCATTGTTGACACCCACAGAGATTTACGTAAAACCGGTTCTTGAAATCATTCAAAAATGCAAAGTTAATGGGTTGGCCCACATTACAGGAGGGGCATTTACAAAGCTAACAAGACTCAAAAAAATAGGCTATAGTATCGACACACTGCCAAAAATGCCTCCAATCATGGGATTAATAGAAGAGCAGGGAGTAAGACAGGATGAAATGTACAAGACATTCAACATGGGAATAGGATTTTGTGCAATAGTTCCAAAAGATCAGGCAACAAAAGTCAAATCAATTTTCAAAAAATACAAAATTGAAAGTCAGGAGATCGGCCAGATCATTTCAAGGAAGGGAGTCTTTGTAAACTCGATAAAAATTGCATAATTAGACCAATACGAAATAATTTTTCAACTAAATATCGCCTTATATGGGTGATTTCTAAATCAGATTTAGAACAAACTTGGCAGCAGAAGCACATTTCATTGAAACGATCATAGGTGTTGGAATTTTACTATTTGCTGCAAAATTAATGGCAGAGTTGTTTCTACGACTCAAACTCCCAATTGTACTTGGAGAATTAATTGCAGGAATGGTCATAGGACCATTTGCATTGGGAGCTTACATACTAGATCCAGAAGGATTACCGCTTCTTCACATAAATGACGAGATACGAGTACTTGGAGAGATTGGCGCAATTGTAATTTTATTTATGGCAGGACTTGAAATGACGCCAAAAGAATTCCTCAAGGGGGGGAAAGCGTCTTTCACAGTTGGAACACTTGGTGTAATTGTTCCATTTTTTGCAGGATTGCTGGTTTTTCAGATGTTTGGTTTTGATGCACTTCAATCAATGTTAATTGCCACAGCCCTTACGGCAACAAGTATTGCAATTTCAATTCAAGTTTTAAGTGAATTTGGAAAGCTGAAAGCGCCAGAAGCTCGCCTCATCATAGGAGCAGCAGTGGTAGACGACATCCTAGCAATTGCAGTATTATCAGTAGTAACATCAATGGCAGGCGCAAGTGGAGGAGTGGATAATATCGATATAATGGATGTCACAATAACAATTCTCCAAGTTTTGGGATTCTTTGCCATAATGCTGATAGTATCAGTGCTAGTCATTCCAAAAATTATCACGCCAAGATTATGGAAGGCAAAAGGCAGTGTAGAGGGAATTGCAACTGCAGTGTTTTTTGGAGCGGCTGCGCTTGCAGGGTCAATAGGACTTTCGCCAATAGTAGGAGCGTTTGCAGTGGGGATGGCATTATCCACTACCAAAGTATTTGAGAAAGTTGAAAACTTTATTGGAAAAATCGGACTGATCTTTGCACCGTTATTTTTTGCAATAATCGGGGCACAAGTAGATTTTAGACAAGTAAGTTGGGAAATACTGATGTTAAGTGGCATAACTATCGCAATTGCAATTACAACAAAACTCTTCGGATGTGGACTTCCGGCAATGATATTTTTGAAAAATAAAGCACAGGGACTAAGAGTTGGAATCGGAATGATCTCCAGAGGAGAAGTTGGGCTAATAGTAGCAGGAGTAGGAGTGTCATCGGGGGTTTTGACATCAAACGTATATTCAACAATTGTAATTATGGTGGCAGTGACAACAATCATCACCCCAATTTGGTTAAAGATAGAATACAAAAAAGAACAGAGAAAAGGCAGCACTCAAACAGATAATGCAGAATAGAACAGCAAAAGTGAACATGCTACAAAATCAATAGAGATGGTTTAGTTTTTTGAGCATAAACAGACGCAGTATACCCTTTAGTTATTTAACGAATTTATGTCTAGATCAACATGAATAATCATGAGTAACATGGATCCGATATTTTCAAAAGCATGCACAGAAATTACACAGAACCTATTAACAATAAACGAACCTACAAAAAGACAAGTAAAAGAAGAGATCAAGAGGATTTGCGCAAAATATTCTCTGGAAAGGATTCCAAGAAATCACGAAATATTATCCATGGCAAAAGAGACAGAGTTCTCAAAACTAAGAAAAGTACTACTTAAAAAACCAATCAAAACCGCATCAGGAGTATCAGTAATTGCACTAATGCCAAAGCCATATGCATGTCCACATGGAAGATGCACATATTGTCCAGGTGGAATTGAGTTTAATTCTCCAAATAGCTATACAGGAAATGAGCCGTCAACACTTAATGCGATTGAGAATGACTATGACCCAAAATTGCAGATAACATCCAAAGTTAAAAAGCTGATTGCATTTGGACACGATCCATCCAAAATGGAGATTGTCATAGTGGGTGGAACATTTTTGTTCATGCCAAAAGAGTATCAAGAAAATTTCATCAAATTATGTTATGATGCATTAAACGGAACGGATTCGAGATCTCTAGAAGAGGCAAAATCAAATAATGAACATGCAAGAATCAGAAATGTAGGATTCACAATTGAAACAAAACCAGATTATTGTAAACAAGAACATGTTGATGCAATGCTCAATTATGGGATAACAAGAGTTGAGATAGGAGTCCAAACACTGCAAGAGAGAATTTACAAGATTGTCAACAGAGGTCATAATTACAATGATGTAATTGAGTCATTTCAGATTTCCAAAGATGCAGGATACAAAATTGTTGCACATATGATGCCGGGTCTTCCAACAGCCACACCAAAAGAAGATATTGCAGATTTTGAAAAGTTATTCACAGATCCATGTCTAAAACCAGACATGCTAAAGATTTATCCGGCATTAGTAATTGAGAACACACCAATGTTTGACGAATACAAAAATGGCACATACACGCCGTATTCCAATGATGATATGATTCAAGTATTAACAGAAATTAAGAAAAAGGTTCCAAAATGGGTAAGAATAATGAGAGTGCAAAGAGAGATATCGCCAAATGAGATCATTGCAGGTCCGAAATCAGGGAATCTCAGGCAAATTGTCCACCAAAATCTAAGAAAACAGGGGGTTTCATGTAAATGCATAAGATGCAGAGAGGCAGGGTTGTCATCTAATAAAACTCAAGAACCAGACATCAAACTAAGCAGAATTGATTATGACTCATCAGAAGGGAAAGAAACATTCCTGTCATATGAAGATCAGAATGAATCAATATATGGTTTTTTGAGATTAAGAAATCCAAGTAATGCAGCACATAGAAAAGAAGTAAACAATAACTGCATAGTTCGTGAAATTCATGTTTATGGGAAATCATTGAAGATAGGGGAAAAAGAAGAAAACGAGATACAGCATACAGGATTGGGCAAAAAGCTGATGAAAGAAGCAGAAAAAATTTCAAAAGAGGAATTTGATGCGAAAAAACTTCTAGTAATCAGTGCTGTTGGAACCAGAGAATATTATCAAAAAATAGGGTATTCGTTATATGGGCCATACATGGCTAAATCATTGTAAAGAGATGGAAGAACAAGAGATTATCGGCAAGGGAACTTGGATTGATAAATTAGCATTTGAGTTAATAGAACGTGAAAAATCTTTAGGTAGAAATCTAGAACTGCTCAGGGTTGAAAGTGGTCTTGGAGCATCAGGAGTTCCACACATAGGGAGTTTGGGAGACGCAGTAAGAGCATACGGAGTAAAACTTGCACTGGAAAACATGGGATACAAGTCTGAATTAATTGCATACTCAGATGACTTGGACGGGCTAAGAAAGATCCCTGAAGGATTTCCTAAATCATTAGAAGAACATTTAGCAAAACCTGTATCTTTAATTCCAGATCCATTTGGTTGTCATGAATCATATGGAATGCACATGAGTAGCATCCTATTAGATGGGCTGAACAAGACCGGAATAAAATATGAATTTAGAAGAGCGTTTGACACATACAAGAAAGGACTCCTAAAAGACCAAATACACATAATTTTACAAAATAGTACAAGGATCGGAGATAAGATCTCAGAACTAGTAGGGCAGGAGAAATATCAAAAGTTTCTACCATATTTTCCAGTATGTGCAAGCTGTAACAGACTATACACAGCAGAATCATTCGAATACATAGAAAACGAAAAGAAAGTCAGATATAGATGCCATGATGCAGAAATAGGCTCAAAAATGATCAAAGGATGCGGATATGAAGGGGAAGCAGACATCACCAAAGATTTGGGAAAGTTGGCATGGAAAGTAGAATTTGCTGCAAGATGGGCTGCGTTTGACATAAGATTTGAAGCATATGGAAAAGACATAATGGATTCAGTCAAGGTCAATGATTGGGTAGCAGATGAGATTCTAAACTATCCGCATCCACATCACGTAAAATATGAAATGTTTTTAGATAAGGGAGGAAAGAAAATTTCAAAATCATTAGGAAATGTTGTCACTGCACAGAAATGGTTGGAGTTTGGAGACGCTAAATCAATCCTATTGCTACTATACAAAAGAATTACTGGTGCAAGGGAACTTGGACTTGAAGACATTCCATCTCTAATGAATGAATACAATGAACTTGAAGACATTTATTTTGGCAAAGTGAAGGTAGACAACCAAGCCAAACTCACAAAATCAAAGGGACTTTATGAGTATGTCAATTTGCTTGAAGTGCCAAAGCAACCTCGCATCCATGTGAATTACAGGCTACTAATAGAATTGGCAAAGATGTTCAAAGAGAACAGATCAGAAAGAGTGATGAAAAAATTAATAGATTACGGAGTGATTAAAAACTCAGAACAATCAATTGAGAAAATAATCGAATTAGCAGGTAACTTTGCAGACGAGTTTGATCAGCAGGAAAAAACAGAAATAGATCTGGATGAAACGACCAAAACATCGCTAAAAATTCTTACTGAGGCGTTATCATCTGAAAATGAACCAGAAGACATACAAAATACAATTTACCAAATTGCAAAATCAAATAACATAGAACCAAAAGATTTCTTCAAAGTGCTATACCAGATAATACTTGGAACTTCCAGAGGCCCAAAAATAGGACCGCTAATTTCAGACATTGGAAGAAAACAAGTTGCAAAGACGATTTCAAAATACATCTAAAATGGCTCATAGCGAACATAACAGATCAAAAAACAGTGGAGGTTTTGCACTAATAATTTTTGGAGCGTTGCTGCTCTTTCTTGCACCGCAAGAAATCACAGTTTCTGCAGGATTGAACATGGTTGCATGGGTTGGCGGAATTGTGATTGGTGGAATTGGATTTTATATCAAATTTATTAAAAATAGACCAAAAAGAGTCTAGAAACGTTCATCTTTTGGATTAGAAAATAGGTACTCATGGGGCTTTTTGGGAAGAAAAAAGAGGCTACAGAAGAGAGAATCTCTGAGAAAAGTGAGGAATTTGTCCTAAAAAAAGATCTTGAGACAGAAGTTGAAAATCTTCAGACCCAATTTAGAGCCAAACAAGAAGACATTGAAAAGATAAATGAAAAACTCCAGAGTGTCAGAGAGGAATATGACAATGCAGTAAGCAATTTGATGATGCTAAAAAAAGAAACCAATCAGAAAAAGATGGAATTGGACACAGTTCAGCGAGAGTATAAAGAGATAAAATCAAAGATAGACAGTGCAGATCAGAAGATAAACCAGAGCAAGAAAGCATTAGACGAAATAAACAAAATTGAATCGAATCTTTCAAAAACAAAGCAAGAGATGGAAGAAACTATAAAAAAACATGAAGAGTTGAAATCCAAAATTGCAGAAGAGCAAGAAACATTGCACAAAATACGGACTCAGCAGATACAAGCACGAGAAGAGTTGGAAGAGATCAATTCCAGACTATACAACGCAAGACAGGAATTAACAAACATGCCTGAAACCCATGTTACAGACATAAACACAGCATTATCGTCAAAAGAAAGAGAGTTTATCCAAAAAGAATCAGATAGCAAAAAAAACACCAGTGGGATAATAGAGGCTGCAAGCGCGGTTGTGGGATCATTAAAATCAAAATTAAGTATGAGAGAAAAAGAGCTTGAAACAGTTCAGCAATTATTAGAAAAGGAAAGAGAAGAACACGAAAAAACGAAAAAAGAATTGGAAAAAATTAGAAGAGCAACAAATACAGAGTAGGCATTCCTAAAAATAACCAGCCCATTTTATGTTGAGCGCGAATTCTAGAGTATTAACGCATTGCTTCTGCAGCATATTGTGAGAAGAAGAAAAAAGCAATACCCCCTCCAAGGATTGCAACCCAAGCCGCAATTTGTTTAGTTCTTGACACACAAATACTGGAAAAAAGACATTATTGAATCTAATTGATCATTAATCAAAATCATTAAAAAAATATGCATTTAATCATGAAAAATAGGAAAACGAGTTGGACAGATAAAAGAATCAACCATAAACTATGCAATGTTCACATTCACAATTTGGTTGCTCTTTTGTTTTTGCTAGACATTTTTTATGTTGTCCAGCTTGACATTGAACACATATCTCATCCAAATTTTCAACGTGAGTATATTTTTTTGATTGATCAAATCCAAATCCGCCATCCTTAGGTCCAACCATATCAGCAATACATCATAGGAGTATTTCTACTTCACTGAAAGTCCGGCTCGAATAGAAGTTTTGAGCTGTTCTCGATAGGATTCGATTATCCCTCTAATTTCAAAAGTATCGGCAAATCCACCTGCAGAAGCACGGGTTGCTTTTAGAAGAAAATGTAGTGTTCCCTCTTCAATTTTCCCCACATAATATCCGTAGAGAAAATCTTCTTCGTCATGACACTTCCAAATTTGTTGTATGTTTGGGGATGATTGGCGGATCTCGGATGGGATTTCTCTGATTCGTCTTTTGACATACTCATCAAGTGATTTTCTAATAGAAGAATCATGAATCAAGATAAATGAATTAAACCATACATGTTTTTAGTCATTGTTCTTATCTGGTTTTTTACTCGAGTCAGGTTTGTCCCAAAGATGCATGGTGCCACGAATCATAAAAGATCCCACAATAATTGCGACAATTCCCCCTACAATAAACATGAAAAATTGTCCTACACTTTTAATGCCAACCAATAACGAATATACGATTACTGCATAATTATAATTGTCTAATCAAGAGAAATGAACTGTAAAAATAAGAAAATAGGGTGTTATCATGATGAATCCATACATTATGAAGGTCATGGAAGCTGCCTAGTCAGAGGATGTAAATGTCAAAAATACGAAAAATGATTTTATTTTTTGTTGTTTAATTAACAACCCATACATTACAAGATTTTAGAAAAAAAGTCTATGCAGGAGCAGAAACAGTAGCAGACGCTGCAAGAATTTTATCTATTTCATTAATAGCAAGCTTGTCTCTTCCGATTAGCTCAAACTTTTGTATCAAAGTCTCAAACTTTGTTTCCTCTTGAACTTGCTCATTAACAAACCATTCTAGAAATGCATACGTAGAATGATCCTTTTCTTTTTGTGCAATTTCAACCATCTTGTGGATTGCGGCAGTTACCATTTGTTCACTATTCAGAGCAGTCTTTAGAATAGATTCCAAAGACTTGAAATTACTGGCAGGCAGTTTTGTTGCTGGAATAACGGCAGGAACTCCCAATCCATTTAGATAACGAACAATTTTCAACATATGTGTTCTTTCTTCGTCAGATTGGGCATAAAAGAAACTAGCGCCTCCTTCATAGCCAGTAACTTCACACCACGATGCCATTGCCAAATAGCTGTTTGAGGCATTTGCTTCCAGCGTAATTTGGTTGTTTAGTGCACTTTGCATGGTTTTAGATATTTTCATGTTTTCATAGATATTTGCAACTCTTTATTAAAATAACTTACTAAAATCAGGCATCCTACTAATCACAAACACAATTGCAAATCCAATTAGAAACACAATTCCGGCTAAGCTTAGAATTCTGAGATGTATGGAAGGTTGGGAATCTTTGTTCAAAAATTTGCCAGTGACCAACTTGTAATTAAAAATCGCAATCACAGGTGCAATAACAAAAGAAAGGACGGTTGCAAAGTCTACCAATTCTTTCAGATTATCTTCAAACTTGAAAATTACAATCAACGAGCCAATAGAGATTACAAGTAAAAATAAAATGTAAAAAGAGCGAGTTTTTTGCCGCATAACTTGCTCTTTGGAGGCAAAAACAAGATCTACTGTTTTTTGCAATGATCTGGAATAACCATCAAAAACTGCAATAATAGTGCCAAACATCACAGTAAACGCAGAAGCTGAAATTATTAGGTAGCTCCAGTCTCCAATGGTATCAGTGTATAATGTTACAATTTTACTGGCAAATAAGGCATTATTGTTTGGCAAATCCTCTCCAGAGCCATAGAAGATAAAGGCGCCAAGAATAACAAACATGACAGCTAAAACAGAGGTAACAAGATATGCCAGCCTAAATTCAAAGAGAGTTTCTTTGAGTTTTGGTCTATAATTGGATTGTTTTATTCTCTCCAAGGTCCAAAGGCTATTCCAACTTGAGAGATCAACTGCTGTGGGCATCCATCCCATCAAAGCCAATAAAAAAAAGATCCCGGATGTAGTCCATAATTCTTGAGGGATAAAATCAGAGGCAGGTTCAACGGGTCCATTCCACAACGCTAGCAAAAATGCAGAGACAGTAGACAGTAAAAGGACAATAGCGATAATTTTGATTAGACTATCAAGTGCATTGTATCTTCCTATTGCTAAAATCAAGACACATATTGCAAACAATATGACAACAGACCATTCGCCTAAAAAATCAACACCAAAAAGATTTTCAAAAAATCCTGCAGTTACAAACCCAACTGCACCAGTTACAAAGAACATTGATGCAACTGTCAATGCAAAATACAACCATATTGCAGGAGAACCCAGTTTTTTGTACCCATCAATAATGCTTGTTTGTGTAACATTTGCATAACGAGAACCATATTCAAAGAAAGGATATTTCATCAAGTTAACTAGAATTACAAAACCCAACAAGAGAAGGCCAAAATCAGCACCAGCCCTAGTGGATTGAACAAGGTGCGATACGCCAATTGCCGTGCTGGCAAACAATATTCCAGGACCAGCAGTTTTTGAGAAAGAGGACAGACGTTCATCCATGAACCAATATTTTAAATTGTGCCATATAACTAAAATCCATAAAAAAGTACTTTAGAAAATCAATTATATATTAGTAAAAAATAATTTTATTATGCTCTTTGGGGTCTTTGCAACACACAGTCCGGAATTATGTCCACTAAACAACGAAAACAGTAAGAAGATTTTCATGAATCTCAAAGCCAAAATGGAAGAAGGAATAAAAAAATACGAAATAAACAAAATTGTGGAGTTTTACATGTCAGTTCTAGAACACGAGTGGATAATTGTCATTGATGCAGTTCACGCACATGACATTGAAAAGTTGTGCATAGACGTGGGAATATCATCACTAAGTACGGTCAAAATAGTCCCAATGAATCTGTATGACCACACATTAAAGAAACTTCAGGCAAATCAATAGAGTTTTCAATTATTTTTGATATCGAAAACATCTTTGTATGATCATTTACCATCCCAACTGCCTGCATAAATGCATAGCATATTGTAGGACCAACAAAGGTAAATCCACGTTTTTTAAGATCCTTGCTCATTTGTTCAGAAATTGTTGAAGATGTGGGCAATTCAGAGGATGTTTTGAATTTATTTTTAATTGGCTTGTAACTTACAAACCTCCAAATATATTTATCAAAAGAGCGAAACTCTTCCTGAATTCTTAAGAACTGTTTTGCATTATTAATAGCAGACATGATTTTTAGTTTGTTTCGTATGATTGATTCATTTTTTAGTAATGCAGCGATATCTTTTTGGTTGAACTTTGAAACTTTTAACGGATCAAAGTTTGCAAAAGCCTTTCTGTACCCTTCTCTTCTTTTGAGAATGGTAGTCCAAGAAAGTCCCGCCTGAGCACCTTCAAGAATCAAAAATTCAAACAACGTTTGATCATTGTGTTGTGGTCGTCCCCATTCTTTATCATGGTAGGATATATTCGGTTCTTCGGTTGCCCATTCACATCGTTTTTTCATGTCAAACGACCACAAAACATACTCAAATGTGTTTGGAATTTTACTGAAGATTAATAATTACAAAAACAAGCGCTAGGTTATGAAGATGAATCAACAGTTGTTTCAAATCAATCGGAATTTTCTAATTTGTTTTATTGTATCAGCATTATTTTCAGCAATTGTTGCGCAAATGCTATCAGGGTATGAAAATCACCTAAACACGACAATTACAATTGTTATAGGATATGTGATTTATTTCGGCATTTTTTCATCGCTATTTTACATAGATAACAAAACAAGATACAGTCAGATGAAAAGGGGATTGATAAAAAAAGAGATGCTTGGATTAATCTCGTCATTTGGCATAGGTGAAATTGTATATTTGGGAATAAGATGGCCAACTTTGTATTATTTTCTGGAAGTCAATATAGAGCCATTTCTTGCATCCATAATTTCAGAAATAATATCTACTTTATGTTATATGATTGCAGTGACAGTATTTTTACGAAAGACAAAAACATACTAGGGTTCATTGTAAATTATTAGCAAAGAAATTCAAAGTTTTCTCCCATGCATCTTTTGATGCGTCTGGAGCATAACGTTCTCCTGAGGGATTTGCAAATGCATGATCAACGCCAGGATAAACATGGATCTCATTTGATATTCCGAGTTGGTTTAAGGCAGATTCAAATTCATTTACATCATCGACGGTTATCCCTTTATCTAATTCTGCAAATATGCCTAGAATTGACCAAGAAATAGAAGAGAGGGAGTCAATATCAGAAGTTAATGAGCCATAATAAATCACAGTGGCATCCATATCATTGTTTTTTAGTGCCAAGTTAAGTGATTGACCACCTCCAAAACACCATCCAATTGAGCCAAGTTTCCCAGGAGAGTAATTTTCTTGGAGGTAAGAGATTGCAGCATTCATGTTTTGAATTCCATGATCAGAGTCAAAAGAAGTTACCAATTGCCTTGCCTCTTCAGAGGTAGTACCTACATTCCCATTGTAAAGATCAACTGCAAGGACAATATACCCATGAGAAGCAAGTTTATCAGCCATGACTTTTATGTTGTCATTTAGTCCCCACCACTCATGAATCATGATCACAGCAGGGTATGTGCCATCAACGATAGGTCTTGATAGATAGCCATTGGATGATTCAAAGTAATTTATTGACTCAGAAGTGGTGGAAAACATTCCAACTTTGAAAACTTCTGAATTTGTATTATCAGAATCATAATCAGGTAAAACATGAATAGCCCAACCACGCTGAATTAGTTTTGATACGCTTGAAGGCTTTATACAAGCTGGAAAGCCGTTTGACTGCTTTAAGACAAGTTCCAATCCCTCAATACAAGTTACATGTGAGGGGTCATGACCATCTTGTAGTTGTTTTAACGGTGGAGGAAAATAGACAATAGAAGTCAACTCCATATGTTCGGATTCAGCATTAGAGCACGGGTTGTCTCCACACTCTTCCTCGGAATAGATACTTGAAGACATTGTGCCAATAACGAAAACAGAGATTATGGAGAAAAATACAACAGTTGAGTTCATAATTGGACATGTATGAATTAGAATTTAAAGGATCTTTTAGATAGGGCAACAAGAGAGTACAATGGTGGAATATACAAACATCATAGTAGGAATTACCATAATCATAATAGGAATTGTAATAGCATTCATCGGAAGATACTATAGTAAAAAAATAGGAATAATCCATGTTGTGATCTATTTTATGGCAGCGTTTGTAATTTTTGGAGGAGTGTCAATTTTATTCTTGTATGACAAGGCATCAATTTTTTAAAAAAAGAGTTAGAGATGCTTTTTTGCATTAGTAACTGCTTTGGCAACCACAATAGTGAGGATCACAGCAATAATCGTAACAGCTATTGCGTAAATAACCATCGGCCCTATACTGTCGGCGTCTCCAAAGATTTCTTTGAAGATAGCAAGTATTGCACCGTTCCACGCTAATGCAGCCACAAGACCAAATGCTGCGGTGATTAATGCAGCTATTTTATCTAGGATTTGCACCTTTAGCGACTCTTCTTTTGATTCGTCTGCCACAAGGTTGTTGAAAATAGCAATTATTACAACATTGGGAATCAAAAAACTTGACAAATCAACAAGAGGTCAGCATATCTAACAAAAATTATGAGAAGAATCGATCATTAGGGGCAGCAGCGTGTTCTTTCATTTGATGCTCCAACAAAGAGGATTCATTTTTTGCGACAAAGCCACAAATGGGACACTTAAAATCCACATAGAACATACAGATAATCATTATTTATTTTGATCTTTGTATTCAGGGATTAAAAGAACAAAGACAACATATTACAGCATAAGCTGAATGCTGACTGCCAAAGCCAGTAATACAAATACAGCAGCGGCAATTTTAGAGTCTCGCATGAAAGGACGTTTTTACATCAGAATTTAAGATTTTAGGTCAAAAATTCAGAGCACGAGTCAATTTTTCAATTCCTAGGCACGCTACCACAGGAATTGTGGTGGTTTTAATTGAAATTTCCAAAATAAGCCAGTTATTATAGGAAGTAAAATAACCATTATTGGTCTTATTTTGATTTCAAAATTATCAAGGATTAAGGGCTGAAAATCTCAACATGGCACAAACAAAACCCGTAATAGCAATTGTAAATGTTGTGGCATCTGCTACAATAGATCAGAGATTAGATCTGGTCGATATCACAAAAAAGTTTCCAGACGTAGAATATCATCCCGAACAGTTTCCAGGAGCGGTGTTTAGACTGGAAAGCCCAAAAACTGCCACGTTGCTTTTCAGTTCAGGAAAAATGGTATGTACAGGGGCAAAATCAGAAGATCTTGCAATAAAAGCAGTCAACACAGTAGTTGCAAAATTAAGAAAGGGTGGAATTAAAATTAAAAAAGAGGCAGATGTAACTGTCCAGAACATTGTTTCATCAATAAGTCTTGGAGGAAGGGTCCATCTCGAACATGCAGCAAGGACATTGCCCAGAAGCATGTATGAACCAGAGCAATTTCCAGGACTCATCCATAGAATGCTAGACCCAAAGACAGTAATTTTGATTTTCACATCAGGTAAGCTAGTATGTGTTGGAGCTAGAAAAGAATCAGAAGTCTATCGCTCAGTAAATAACATCCATGCATTGCTTGAAGAAAAAAACTTGATGCTATACGAATAAAGAAGTTTTTGATTCAAAACGGATGGAATGAAATTTAGAGTAAATATGATTGCAAAATGTAAAGAATGTGGAAAAGAGTTTGATCTTTTTGTTAGCGAGTTTTGTTGTGACAGATGTGCCGAGGCATATTTTATGCATCCGTAATTGTTTGCAAGTTTAAAATAAAATATCACATATGCAAAACAGAGTTTAGTAAACAACTAATTTGATCAGTAAAACAATGCATACAATCATGAATCTGATTTTTTGATGAATTTGAACATCATATTGATGTCATGCAAACTAATTCGCATGATTTGATGCAAGACAGCAGATGGATTTTAGATTATTTTTTTATGGGTTTTTTGAAAATGGATTGAATTCCCCATAAGACAAACAATCTTTGAACATTCAGAGAAGAGGACTCAGATAACATCTTTAATGCAAATCAACCAAATGTAAGTACTTGATGAAACATGCTTAGTAGATCAATCAATTAAACGTGCGTAAATAATCACAGATAGTGAGTCAGATTGAAAATATTATTCGGTTAGTGTACTTTTGTACACATCGGGTAATTTGAGAAAAATTTCCATAGTAATATCATGCCAACATTTCAAGACAATTGGAATAGAACCCCAAAGCCCGGGTTCAATGAACAAATTCATGGCATGATAAAAAAAGAACCACCACTCAAACCGAGAATACAACAATCAGTCGGAAAACTGAATCAAACAATTTCAAAGATTGATTATATGCACAAAAAACTACAAGAAAAAGATGCAAAATTATTCAACAGAATTGTTGATGCACAACAAAGACACGACAAAACTACAGGTAAAGTTCTTGCTAACGAGCTTGCAGAAGTGAGAAAAAATGAGAGAATGCTAGGCAATCTCAAATTATCACTCGATCAAGTTCAATTAAGATTATCAACTATGAACGAACTTGGCGATGCAATGGTAACACTAGGACCGGTAATTGCTACAATGCGTTCAATCGGACCAGCATTAAGCAGATTCATCCCACAAGCAGGTGCTGAATTTGAAATGATGTCAGGATTATTGGGCGGAATGATGACTGATTCATTTGGTGGAAGCTTTGAGTTAGATAGCTCATCAAATGAAGAAACAGACAGCATTCTAAGAGAAGCAGCTGCAGTTGCAGGAAATAGAATTGGGGAGAAATTCCCATCAGTGCCATCCCCAGTCAACAATGGTTTAGAATCAAGAATTAACGAATTCTAATTCCATTTCTTTATTTTTCCAACTTGTATGTGAAAAGTCACCAAAAATTGCATTCCAAATAATACTCATTTTGTGTAATTTTTTTAATTTCACCGGTAGAAATTCTAGTAAACAAACATGCCAAACATGGCAGCAAAGAAAAAAGCAGCAGCAAAATCAACAAAAGCCACAAAAAAGAAATAAACTCTTGAAACCTTTAGTTTTTTTTAATTAGAAACCGCTTTTTGTTTTTACCTCGTCAAAATTTCAAAGTGTATGCGGGCAAAGTTTGGATTAGGAAGATGTTTCGCGATCTCTTAGTTTGTTGTAATCCACCATGATTTGAGGCAATTTGTCATCTGGGTTGGGCAGAATATTGTATCTTTCACAGTAGACAAAATAATTTGGCCAGTTCTTTCTGGCTGTCTCCCTAAAGTCTTCACCAACCATTTCATTGTACCAGTCAATGATTATTTTTCCATACGCAAAAAATCGCGTAAGATATCCAGATACCGTATGAGGAATCTTTCCTTGTATGTCAAGATAGGCGATCTCATCTACAGTATTTAAAAAGTCATTGGCATAACGCATGCAATCCTCAGTAGTTTTCAGAACAGAGTTTTTGTTTAATCTGCTAGTTAGGTCTTCATGAAAACTACGCAGCAATTGGGCATGTGTTGCTCGTGTATTTTCCTTGATATTCTTCCAAGTAAGAATCAAGGTTATGGCAAAAATGGTTGCCGTAATAGTGCTAATTATTATCGGAATTACAGTTAGATCCAACCCATGACATGTATGTTTTTCTGGTATCTAAACATACAAACTCTAGCAACATCACCAAAATAGCCTCAACAGGGCAATAAATGGATGATTTACCATTTATTTTAGAATCTCTAGGCACAAAATAAATGGTAAAAAATGGCAAAGAAAAAAAATCACGTTTTGAGTTATTTTGTAGCATGTATGATAGAAAGTATCATACAGCAGATGAAATGGTTTTAGAAATGTAAGATACCTCCTTGATCGTATCTCGGATATTTCCAATAGTATCTGTTTTTGAGGATGCAACAGTCATGGTCAATTCATTCATCAATTCTTTGATGGATACAAACATCTCTTTTGTAGCTAAAGTGACATTTCGAAGGTCCTGACCACAGAGATTATCCTCAGAATCATTCCCGAATGAATCAATCTTTCCTTTAGCGGTGATAATCAAGTCAGATGTTTTATCAATAACTCCTGTTTCTTTTAGTTGTTGTACGGTTTCTTGTATCTTTGATGCAGTATCGTTTAGATTTTCAGAGATCTGTCGAAAATTTTCAATGTTTCTTACCATTTCAGGGGTTTTTAGGACATGTATGATTCCATTGATTTGCGAAGCGGTTTCCTTGACATGATTTAGAGATTCCAAGACGCCAGGAGTGCCAATCTGACGCATGATTTCTGCCGCATCAGAGGCAGTAGCCCTAATCTCTTGTAGTTTACTTGCCTTCTTTGCATCCATGTTACTTTACCTTCTCCATGGCAAGTTCCGAGGATTTTCCCATATTGGGTAGATCGCTTTTGTGTATTTTCCCCATCAGGTGCATTTGTAAAAGAAAAACTAGTCCACTTATGGCAAACAAGGAGTTAAGAATGGCAAAGGCAATATTTTGTGCAACAAAATCATTGACTGCCAACAAGAGATTCAGGCCCACCATAGAAATGGAAACGAGTGGAAAATGCCTGCATATCTTGATAACCAGATCCAGCAGATGTACAAATATTCCAATAAAGGTAAAATCAGAAATAAAAGTTAACCAGGATTCGGATCTGTGCCCAATATCCTGATTAATGATTTTGTGTGTCAAGACACGCCCACCTTTGTTTTGAAACCTTTCATCACCTTGCCAGTTACATGAGGGGTTTCTTTTTTGACCAGATCTAGTCCATCATGAATTACTTTTGATGTATGAGGCGATGCTTTAACTGCACCAGTTGTGAGTTCTTTGACAGTTGCCACTGAATCCTCCACAGTTGTCAATGTGTGTTCAATTGCACCAGCAGTTTCAGCAAAGACATTCTTTTGTTTTAGGTCTTTGGTGGTTTCATTGATGTCATTTACGGTATCACGAACAGCAAATGTTGCTCCTTTGATTGCATCTGCCATTTCTTGGATTGCACCGCTTTCACGAAGAGTTTTCATAGTTTCTCTCATTCGAAATGAATACTCTCTGATGTTTTTTGAAACATTTTGTATGGCTTCTACAGTTTCTTTTGGAGTCCATTGATGGACATCATTTGGGTTTTGATTACGATTGTAATCTTTCATGACAATACAATGTTAGATTTTCTTAATAATCTCCACTCATAATTTGATCTAACAAATCATCCATTTTTTCAAATGAGAAAAATCGCAACTAGTTTGAAAAAAGCGGACCCGACCGGATTCGAACCGGCGACCTAACGCTCCGCAAGCGTTCGCACTATCCATGCTATGCAACGAGTCCGAAAAAGATGGCAAATTTGCGCTTAATTTGGATTGCGATTAAGGAGGAGATTTTGTAAAGACATAGTAAGTGTCATCTGGTTCCCTAAATGTCCAAGCAGTTGGTAAAACTATTGTGTCAATCATTTGAAGATCGTATTTATCAATTAATGTTCCCCAACCAGATTTGCCAAGCGGATCTATAGAGTATTTTTCAGAGATGGTTCCTGCAAAGACCATTCCAAAGTTTTGCAGTGAATAATTTCTGATATGATCAAGAATTCCCCCAGCCAGCACGATGCCGCCCATCTGCGCCAACCCACCTATAAAAAATGCAGGATTTGTAAGGCAAATAGAACCATAATCAAACAACGTTGCATCAGTACAGTTTGAGACATAGTTGATTTTTGTCGAATTTGAAATGGAGCGTTGCAGTTCGGTTAAGGTTTCATCAATTTCAATTCCGTATGAATCCATGCCCAGAACTTTGGCACAATATGCAATGCGGCCATCACCAGATCCAATATCAACTAGTTGTTTGTAATCAAGAGTTTGTGCCAAAAGAGAGCATATGTATGCAGATAAAATCCAAGTCGGTGAAAAAGGCGCACGACTAGAACCGTGTTGAATGCTGTTTAGCCAATATTTGTTGATATCTCCTTCATACACAATACAAGGAATGTCTAGAATTTTGTCTTCATATGAATGATAGTAGATAGGATTGCTATTGGCAAAAAGATGCAACAAATCAAGATGTGTGGGGTCAATTGCAAACAATTCAGAGTTTGACACAGGAATAATTTCTTGAATATTACTGGTTCCATCATAAACACCAGTAAACTCATGTTTTAGTTTAACAAGGTTTTTTGCAAGTTCCTTAACCAGAGATACTTTTTCCATATTGTTCTACGAATTCCCTAGTACTCATCATTTGCCGTAATTCTTCATATTGTTTGGCTTCATTCTCAATGTCTTGTTTTGATTTTTTTTCAGAGTTTTTGGACTGAAGATCTTTCATAATGTTTTGAATTGAATTTGTGAGATAGATGCTTACTTTTGGATGTATTTCAGAGTCAAAAGTGCCTGAGATCATGGTCTCCGTTTTGTTAATTTTTTCGAGTGCTTTATCATTGTTAAAATCAAGTTGTTTCAATATAGTCACCATAGAGGAAACGTTCATGACGTGATAATATGTTTCAACAATTTCAGATAGAGACAGTATTGGTTTTGCGGATGCATTGTGAATCAGATTTCCTAGTTTTTCAGATTCATCGTAAAACCTAGTAAGAAGATCAAATGAGCCCATCAAGTGAAAATAAATTCAAATTTTTAAAAATGTTGAGTTTATGCTTCTTTTTCTGCTTTATTGACATAAACATAGTTCATGATCAAGCCTGCAATTATTCCGCCCAAAATAGGTGCAGCCCAATACAACCAGTGAAATTCCCAGAATCCAGATATCAATGCAGGACCAAATGTTCTTGCTGGATTTACGGATGCTCCTGTTAATGGGACAGCAACCAAATGAATCAGAAACACCATACCACCAATTGTGAGTCCATGCAGTCCGGCAGATGCTTTTTTGTGAACAGCGGACATAAAAATTACCGTGACTAGGAAGAATGTCAAAATTGCCTCGATTGCAAATCCAGAGCTAATGCTCTTATTGATAAGATCGCTTGGTCCTCCTTGTGTTGCAAAGTTTACCTTGGCACCAAGTTCAGGCAAAATTACTTTAAGCGTAGCAGCTGCTGCTATGGCGCCAATTAATTGTGAAATAATATAGCCGATACCATCGGCAATTCCGATTTTTTTTGTGATCATCATTGGAATTGTAACTGCAGGATTGATGTGAGCGCCAGAGACATGCCCAAACGCGTAAACCATTAATGCAATTGCACCTCCGTGTCCAAGTGAGATAAACAATACGGATTGAGTTGTAAGTTCCTCGCCAAAAGATGCAATAGCCAAGATGACTGAGAGAGGACCAAAGAACACCAAGCCATAGGTTGCAATTGCTTCTGCAAGATAGGCTCTTGGATTAACCATCAAGCACAAACCATTTCAATTTCCATATAAAACATTCGGACTGGGAAGATGCAGTAAAGTGAAAAGGTAATTAATTACGAAGGAACCAAGGAAAAACAATGCTTTCAGAAGGAGATCCCGTTCCAAAATTTGAAATCAACGATGCAAATGGCAACAAGGTCAAGTCTAGTGATTTTAAAGGGAAAAAACATGCAATTTACTTTTACCCAAAAGACTTTACACCGGGATGTACCACAGAGGCAGATGAATTCTCAAAAGACTATAAAAAATTTCAAAAAGAAGGAATAGAAATTATAGGCATTAGTCCTGACGACGTGGATTCTCACAAGAAATTCTGTGAGAAAATGGGAATCAAGTACCCATTATTAGCAGATGTGGAAAAGGAAGTGTCAAAGAAGTTTGGAGTTTGGGGCAAAAAGCAATTCATGGGTAGAGAATACATGGGGGTCATGAGGAGCACCTTTTTAGTAGATGAGAAAGGGAAAATATTCAAAATATTTCCAAAAGTAAAACCAGCTGGACATTCAAAGGAAGTTCTAGAAGAATTTTCAAAGTTAAGCTAAAAGAAAATAATAGAAAGGTTAGAAACCTTTGGGTAGAGTTCCTCGTGAAGCTTTGGGTGGTTCAGGTTGAGGCTTTGGTTCAAATCCTTTTGGTAAAGATCCACGTGTTGCTTTAGCTCGTTCTGCAATTTCCCTTTCGATGATTTTAGATTCAGCTTGTTGCGTCTCGACTCGTTCTTGTTCAAGTCTGTTTAGGTAATCTTGCTCATACTCTTCTAGTTGTTCTTTTCGTGACTTGTGTTGATCACCTGAAGAAGATGTTTGAGCTTTTGGTTGCTCAGAATCCTTTGGAAGAGTATTTGGTTTAGGTGGTGGTGGAGGGGCTTGTTGTGTTTGAGCTTTTGCAGCTACGCCCTCAACGGTCATAGCTGATCCACTGAAACTACCAAAGGTTTTGTTTGTTGGGTGGTATGCTAGTCTTGCCCTAGTTGCAAAGTACTGGTTTGATGGTTGTGTGTATCCCGTTACTTTGGTTTTTTGCTCGTTCCAATTTGATGTTGGAACCTTGCCTACTGGAGCAGTTCTTCTTACAAAGTATCTGTTTGGTGCTGGTGAATATCCAGTAACTGTTGCCCGATATTTGTGGAAATCAGTCATTGGTGCATTCATGTACGCATTTTCTAGTGCATCGTTGAATGTTGTTGGAAGTTGTGATGTTTTCTCAGCTGGTTTTGGTGCATCTGCAGGTTTAGATTCTACTGGTTTTTCTGCGAATCCTTTTGGCAGTGTACCTTTTGGTTTGGTGGTTGCAGCTGGTCTTTCTTGTGGCTTTGGTGCCGGTTGTGGTGCTGGCTTGGTTTCTGCAGGTTTTGTCTCAGCTGGTTTTACCTCAGCTGGCTTGGTTTCTGCAGGCTTTGATTCTAGTTGTGTAGATAATTTTGATAGCTTTGCTTCGAGTTCTGCAATCTTGGCTTCAAGATCTTGTTTAGTTTTTGCCTTTTTGGTTGCCATTTACTAGGATAGAAATTGATTATTTATTTACATTTTGTTAGGTGGGAAGATTATGTGAAATAATTTCAAAAATTAAATCAAATCATTCAAATTTTAATATGTGTTGATCATAAAACGAATAATTCCAGATTCGGAAGTTAATCTGGCTCCCAAAACTGCATTACAAACATACAGTTATTGCACCGCCATAATCGCACATGAATGCCATTTTCAGTATCAGAAGCATATACTCCGTTTTCTAGCTTAGTAACACGCGGAAGATAATTCAGTTCTGGATTTTCAAGCCATTCGTTTTGACCACAGTTGGGACATTTGATTTGTGGAGGCATACATCAAAGAATACACAATCAAAGAAGAATGTTGTGATTAAAAATAGAAAATAAAGAATGTTGTCGAATTAGAATCCTTTTGGTAAAGTGCCTCTCTGTGGTTTAGGTGGTGGTGGAGGGGCTTGTTGTGTTTGAGCTTTTGCAGCTACGCCCTCAACGGTCATAGCTGATCCACTGAAACTACCAAAGGTTTTGTTTGTTGGGTGGTATGCTAGTCTTGCCCTAGTTGCAAAGTACTGGTTTGATGGTTGTGTGTATCCCGTTACTTTGGTTTTTTGCTCGTTCCAATTTGATGTTGGAACCTTGCCTACTGGAGCAGTTCTTCTTACAAAGTATCTGTTTGGTGCTGGTGAATATCCAGTAACTGTTGCCCGATATTTGTGGAAATCAGTCATTGGTGCATTCATGTACGCATTTTCTAGTGCATCGTTGAATGTTGTTGGAAGTTGTGATGTTTTCTCAGCTGGTTTTGGTGCATCTGCAGGTTTAGATTCTACTGGTTTTTCTGCGAATCCTTTTGGCAGTGTACCTTTTGGTTTGGTGGTTGCAGCTGGTCTTTCTTGTGGCTTTGGTGCCGGTTGTGGTGCTGGCTTGGTTTCTGCAGGTTTTGTCTCAGCTGGTTTTACCTCAGCTGGCTTGGTTTCTGCAGGCTTTGATTCTAGTTGTGTAGATAATTTGTTTAATTTAGCTTCTAATTCTGCAATCTTGGCTTCAAGATCTTGCTTTGTTTGTTTTTTAGTAGCTACCATTAAGTTTGATTGAAATTCCCGGGTTTATTTACATTTGGGTTGATTACCAGTACAAAATTTGATCAAGTTTTATAAGCAGAGAACGATCAGTTACAGTAATGGATGATTTTGAAAAAGAATACCCAGGATTTGATTGGAAGAATACGCCTGCATACAAACATCCAGGTGGAAAAGATTGTCCGTGTCCAAAACACGAATACATCAGAGAGCAAATTAATTTTACAAAACAGGTAAACGAGAAAGGAAAAGAACCAGCAAAAGTGACTCTCAAGTTTTGTCCCGATCATTATAAGGTATACATGGAAGAAGTGATTCCTGCAATGCCATTGAAATATAGAATTCTAACAAAGATAGCACTAAAACTTGGAGCAATTCAAGTGGAGCAACTAAAATACATGGAATCGGATTTGTGTTTCTACTGTAAATTTGGGTCTGGCGGACATGAAAAAAAAGCCGAACTGCCACCAATGTAAAAATTATTCTGGACTAAGTAGGATTTTTGGTTTGTTTGGAGTATCATGATGGCATCGTTTGCCACAAAGAGGGCAACGTTTTCGATCAAGAAATATGCATTGGCAGATATGAGAATCAAGATATGACTTTGCAGGCTTGTTTGGTTCTCCCGTCCCGTTACAGAAAGGGCATTGAGAACCCAAAAGTTCGATAGTACCGTTTCCCTTACAGACTGCACACTTATCATCAGCCATATGATATATTTTCAGGAAAGGGAATTAAAATGCATGTGTTAAAATTGTTCCAAAACCAGTTTTAACACAAATCTAGTTAAGCTTATACTTGATCCATATTCAGAAAAATCGTGCCAATAGAAGACATTCATGAGTTCATCAAGGAACTAGAAAAGAACGGAGAGCTAAAAAGAGTAAAAACAGAAGTTGATTCAGAGTTAGAGATTGCAGAAATTCTAAGAAGAGGAATGTATGCAAATGGACCTGCAATTCTTTTTGAAAATGTAAAAAATTACGACATGCCAGTTTTAGGAAACGCGTTTGGATCAATAAAGAGATTAGAGATAGGGCTTGAAATGACAGACTTTACAGAAATTGGTCAGAGAATTGTTGACATGACAAAGCTTGACATACCATCAGGATTTTTAAACAAAATAAAAAAACTTCCAGAACTATCAAAGATGACAGATTCTTTTCCCAAACATGAGAACAGCGGACCAGTAACAGAGATTACATCAAATAATGCGTCATTTGACGACATGCCAATTTTAAAATCATGGCCAAATGATGCAGGTCGTTTCATCACATTGGGATTAGTTGCAACAAAGCATCCCGAAACAGGAGTAAGAAATCTAGGAGTGTTTAGAATGCAGATTATCGACAGCACGCACGCATTGATGCACTGGCAGAAACACAAGAGAGGGGCTCAACACAGTGAAATTTCAAAAGAAAAGGGACTGAAAATTCCAGCTGCAATAATAATAGGAGGGGAACCAGCAACAGTATTCTCATCAATTGCTCCAGTTCCAGAAGGGTTAGACAAGTATCTGTTTGCAGGAATTACAAGAAAAAAGGGAATAAAGACAGTAAAGTGTAAGACGATTGATCTTGACGTACCTGCAAATGCAGAGATTGTTTTAGAAGGATATGTGGATCCAACAGACATCAGAGAAGAGGGTCCATTTGGAGATCATACAGGATATTACACTCCTGTAGAGCCATATCCAACATTCACATTGACTGGCATTATGAGAAGAAAGAATCCAATTTACGTTACAACAGTAGTAGGAAAACCAATTCTCGAGGATGCATATATTGGAAAAGTGATTGAACAGTCATTTTTACCATTAATCAGAATGTTCCACCCAGAAGTGATAGATTTTAGCATGCCGCCTGCAGGATGGTTTCAAGGAATTGCAATAATATCAATTAAGAAAAGATATCCGGGACAGGCAAAGAAAGTCATGATGGGACTTTGGGGGATGGGACAGCTCTCACTCACCAAGATGTTTGTAGTGGTTGATGAGGATGTTAATGTTCATGACATCAACGATGTAATTTGGGCAATAACTACCCGTGCAGATGCTGCAAGAGACACGATAATCATAAACAATACACCCACAGATACTCTTGATCCCGCATCTCCGCTTGTAAACCTTGGTTCAAAGATGGGAATAGATGCAACACAAAAGACCAAAGAAGAAGGATACGACAGAGAGATCCAACAGCAAGTCAAAGTTGATGAAAAAACAAAGAGTATAGTAGACTCGAAATGGTCGGATTACGGATTATAGCAGTTTGACTGGATTATAGAAATTGTCACGCTCTTCAACATGATAACCTATTTGATGAATTGCGTCAATAATCATTTTATCTGTAAGTTCGGTGGATCTAGATCCCGTGCACGAAACCACTTCTTCACCGATGAGGGTACCACCAAAGTCATCTGCGCCATATTGTAATGCAAGTTGAGCCATACCAACACCATTTGTCAGCCAAGAGGATTGGATATGAGGAATTAAACCGTCAAACACCAATCTAGAGATAGCAATCATCTTTAGCAGCTGAATTCCGCCAGTTCCGTATTGGACTAGGCTTTCTTTTTGCATCAGAGTATTATTTGGCTCAAAATTCCAAGGAATAAATGCCATAAAGCCATTAGTTTTTTCCTGCAGTTTTACAATTTTAAAAAAGTGATCAACTATATCGTTGTTGTTTTCAACATGTCCATACATCATTGTTGCAGATGCCGGTAAACCGAGATTATGAGCTTCTTCCATAATTCGCAACCAATCAGCACTCGAAATTTTCTTCGGACTGATGATGTCTTTTACAGAATCTACAAGAATCTCTGCACCTGCACCGGGAATAGATTGGAGTCCTGCTTCTTTTAATCTTGAGAGAATCTCATTAGTGGAGGATTTTTCAACTTTTGCAATCATGTGAATTTCAGAAGTAGATAATCCATGAACCCCTACTTCAGGAAATTTTTCACGGATCATCTTAAACGCATCTTCATAATATTCAATCTTTAAACTTGGGTTATGCCCGCCTTGAATCAAAACTTGTCGGATTTTAAACATCTCCCAAGCCGTCTTTACTCTAGACTCAATCTGTTCCAGAGCAAGAGTATAGGAATCTTCAGCGCCGGGAGAACGATAAAATGCACAAAACTTGCAATCAGTTATGCAGACATTAGTATAATTCAAAATTATGTTATTAACAAACGATGCCTTCTTTCCAAAATGTTTCCGAGTCAAATGACCTGATGCCAATCCCATCAAGTGAACATCGTCAGATTCCAATAATCGCAAACAGTCTTCAGGTTCAGGCCTTTGTCCGTTTAAAGAATTTTCAAGAATATCCCCAATATCGCTTTTGTAAAGTTGTTCAGTTGTTTGACTCAATTGACTGGTCTTCTCCTCGTTGAATTCTATTTAATCCTTGATAGAAAAAGTGAAAAGAAATTATGCAAAACAAGTGATTTGTGCTCAAAATGCGATTGTGATAACAAAGTTTGTTCACGTTATTTTTAAGTAGGGCACCAAAAGGAGAATGTCTCATGGTATCCGGTGTAGAGATCAGACTAAACAGAATTCTCAGAAAAGGCAAGATGCTTTGCATTCCAATGGATCATGGAATTTCTAACGGGCCAATAGAGGGGTTAGAAGATGCTGCATCCATGATTTACAAGTGTGAAGGACATGGTCTTACAAGCGTCATTATTAACAAAGGTATAATCAAAACCCTCCCTAAACCAACAAAGGTTGGAATTTTAGTTCATTTTTCAAGTAGCACATCATTATCGTTATCTCCCAATCGTAAAATGCTTACTGGATCTGTAAAAGAAGCAATTGCACTCGGAGCTGATGGAGTATCACTACACATCAACATTGGTGGAAAAGAAGAACCAGAGATGTTAGAGCAGCTTGGCATGACAGCAGATCAGTGTCACAGATGGAATATGCCATTACTAGCAATGATGTATCCCCGAGGAGAAAATATCAAGAATCCACATGATCCAGAAATTGTTGCACATGTCGCAAGAATTGGAGCAGAATGCGGTGCAGACATTGTAAAAACAGTGTACACTGGAGACGTAGATTCATTTGCTAAAATTGTAAAGAGCACACCAGTGCCAATTGTGGTAGCAGGCGGGCCAAAAGTAAAAACAGATTTAGATATTTTACAAATGACCGAAGACATAATGGCGGCAGGTGCAAAAGGTGTAACATATGGCAGAAATATCTTTGTACATAAAACCCCTGAAAAAATGGTAGAAGCATTAGCATCAATAATTTTCAAAAAAGAGTCCGCAAAGGAAGCAATGAAAAAAATTGAGCAAAAATAGAGAATTAATAATTTTGCCCAAAGTGTCAACGGCGCAATTAGGAAAGTTTCTACCGCAACTTGAGTCAGAGGGAATCAACATTGTATATTTAGATCCAAAAAAGATGGGAAAAAAGAAAACAAAGATGGAAACGATTTACCCTTCATCTTCAGCAAATTACGTAGTACTAGAAAAGGATGGTGGCAAACAGAAGGGGAAAAAAATAGGAAGGAAATTTCAAGTATTGTCAAACAAAGACATTGAAAACATTCTGACAATTGCCAAAAAAGGGCTGGATTTTGTAATCATAGAAGTCAAAGATTGGAAGATAATCCCGCTGGAGAACATCATAGCAAAATTGCACAAGATTCACACCAAGATATTTGCAATCGCCAGAACGCCTGAAGAAGTAAGAAAGATGTTCTCAATTTTAGAGGTAGGTGTAGACGGAGTAATCTTTAGCACATCATCAATTAACGAAGTCAGAGAAGTCATGGTGTATCTAGGAACAAGAAGTTTTGATTTGAGTCCTGCAAAGATAATTGAAGTCAAAGAAGTAGGTGACGGAGAGCGAGTTTGTGTAGATACTGCGTCAATACTACACAGGGGTGAGGGAATGCTAATTGGAAGCAGATCGAATTTTTTGTTTCTGGTTCACAATGAATCAGTGGGTTCATCGTTTACGTCACCAAGACCATTTAGAGTCAATGCAGGAGCTGTTCATTGCTATACATTATCACCAGATGGTACGACAAACTACCTTTCAGAGGTTGAGACAGGTTCCGAAGTTTTAATTTTAAATTCAAAGGGAAAGGCACGAAGGGCAACGGTTGGAAGATCCAAAATTGAAAGGCGCCCAATGCTAATGATAAAAGCAAAAGTAGGCGATGAGATTGGCGGAATTATTGCACAAGATGCAGAAACAATCAGATTTGTGAGGCCAAATGGGCAATTAGTTTCAGTTACGCATCTAAAGAAAGGAGATATCGTCTTAGCTCATGCAAAAGCAGCAACAGGAAGACATTTCGGTATGGAAGTATCAGATGAATATATTTTAGAAAAATAAAATGAAATACAAAACATGCGTGTCAATTGCTGAAGATTCACCCATAAGACTCAAAAAGACACTAAAAAGCGCATTAAAAAAATCAGACTATGCAGAAATAAGATTTGATTTTCTAAAAGCAGAACAAATTCCAAAAACATTAGAAATGGTAAAAAATGAATTAAAAAAATCAGTATGCACACTTAGACCGAAAACAGAAGGTGGAAAATTCAATGGAAGCGAAAAAGAAAGGATTGCAATAATAAAATTAATTGCAGAATACAATCCATTTATGTTGGATGTGGAATTTAATACAATACAGAAAAACAGAGACCTATCCACATATCTAAAATCTACAAAAACAAAATTACTAGTATCGTGGCACGATTTTAAAAAAACACCCAGTTTTTCACAACTAAAAAAGCAAATGGAAAAAATGACAAAGATTTCACCAGATGTGAAAATTGTGACAACTGCAAGATATGTAGATGATGCTACAAGAGTACTTCAATTATACAACAAAAAGGGAAAAACAAACCTTATTGCATTCTCCATGGGAGATTTGGGCAGAATATCGAGAATTTTGTGCTTGTATTTGGGAAGTCCCTACACATACGTGTCATTGGGAAAGCCAATTGCCCCTGGCCAATTCAGTGTAAACGAAGTAAAAAAGATCATAGACATCAAAACAAGATAAGATATCATAAAATCAATTCATGTCTCAAAAAGCAAATAATTTGACATGAATGTTGAGAACAATAGTTGAGAGTTTAAATCAATCACAGATCTGACAAAAGTTACATGTCAACATATGCGGTAATTGGAGATCCTATAGATCATTCTTTGTCTCCAAATATCCACAGTGCGGCATTTAGAGAGATGAACATGGAACATACATACATTGCATACAGAATACCAAAAGGAGAGCTTGAAGAAGGGGTAGAATCATTAAAAAAAATAAAAATTGCAGGGTTTAATGTGACCATCCCTCACAAAATTGAGATGATGAGGTTTCTGGATAAGATAGATGAATCATGTAGTATTATCGGTGCAGTAAATACCGTTGTAAATGAAAATGGAATGCTAAAAGGATACAATACAGATATGGATGGGTTTTTAGATCCAATAAAGAAGAGAAATCTGCAAATTGAAGGCTCCAGAGTATTACTGCTTGGAGCAGGTGGAGCAGCACGAGCAATTGTTGCAGGGTTTGCAAAAGAACATGCAAAATCAATCACCATCGCAAATAGAACTACAAATAAAGCAAAGGAATTGGCAGAGTTTTCTCAAAAAATAGGATTAGAATCAAAATTCGTCAACATAGACAATGTAGAAAATAATGTAGAGAAGTACAACATTATTGTTAATGCAACATCAATAGGTCTCAAAAATGAACAATGTCCAATTTCACTAGAGGGAGTGAATAAAAATACAATAGCATATGACATTGTCTACATGCCAATGAATACAGATTTCTTAAAAAAAGCAAGAGAAAAAGAGGCCATAATCATTTATGGTTACGAAATGCTGTTAGGACAAGCAGCTAGGGCATTTGAGATATGGCACGGTGTGGAAGCACCTTATAATGCCATGAAACGAGCACTGTTAGGAGTGGCATGATGGCAAAGGCAATAGCGACTATTCATGGAGCAGTATCACTAGTGAATGCAATTGCAAACAAAAAAGGAGCAACATTAGGAATAGAACTCAAAGTAGAAGCAATAGTAGAGACAACCCCAGGTAAAGGAATAACCATACAGTCAGATAGCAAAAGTTTGAGTTCAAGATTGATAAACAGCACAATAGAAAAAATAGTACCAAAAAAAGATCTAGAAAAAAACAAAATTTCAATTATACTAAATTCAGAGATCCCATTAGGATATGGACTTAAAAGCTCAAGTGCGATTTCAACATCTGTAGCACTGGCATGTGCAAAGATATTCAATCCAAAAGCAACTGATCAGCAAATACTTCTTGCTGGAGTCGAAGCTTCAATAGAAAGTAAAGTCAGCATTACAGGGGCATATGATGATGCATGCTCTTGCTATTATGGGGGGTTTAATGTAACAGACAATGAAAAGAAAAAAAGAATCCATTTTGAAAAAGCACCATCAAATCTAATAGCAGTTATATTTCTTCCAAAAAACAGAAAGCGCGGGAATCTAAAAAACCTAAAAACAATGCCGGCTGTGTTTGAAAATGCGTGGGAGCTTGCAAGAAATTCAAAGTACTGGGACGCAATGATAATCAACGGATTAGCAACAGCCACAATTCTAAATTCTGATCCTAAAATTATTGTAAATTTGCTTGAAAAAGGAGCCATAGGAGCATCAGTTTCAGGAAATGGACCATCGATTGCAGCAATAACAAAAAAAGAAAACGAAGCAAACATAAAAAAAGTATTTTCATCTTTGGAAGGAAGCACTATTGTTTCTAAAATAAATAATCAAAAGGCAGAAGTTCATGAAGTGTATAATTGAAAAATCAAAAATCTCAGGAGAAGTGTCTTGCCCTTCAAACAAGAGTTACACCCACAGAGCAATCTTTCTTGCATCACTTGCAGGAAACAATAGCAGAATAAACAAGGTTTTATTTTCAGACGATACCAAAGCTACAATTGAAGCATGTAAAAAATTTGGAGCAGAAATACATCAAGATGGATCATCAATAATAGTAAAAACTGCAATAAAGACAGGTAATTTAGTGCCTGAGATCAACGCCGAAAACTCTGGCACCACAATCAGAATTGCATCAGGTATAGCAAGTTTGTTTTCAAACGAAATTACACTTACAGGAGATGCTAGCCTTAGAAAAAGACCAATGCAGCCACTACTAGATGCGCTGGAAAGCATAGGTGCAAGATGTTCATCAACGGACGGAAAACCGCCAATAAAGATTACAGGAAAAATTTTAGGTGGAAATGTCACGATTCCAGGAAATTTTTCTAGTCAATTTATCTCGGCATTATTAATCTGTGCACCAATGACAGAAAAAGGGATTAATTTGACAATTGAGGGAAATTTAGTTTCAAAACCATATCTTGATGCAACTATTGCAACCATGAGACAATTTGGAGTGACGGTTCAGACATTAATACCATATAAAAAATACAACATACATCCCCAAGTGTATAAATCAACAACATTTGACGTACCGATTGATTTTTCAAGCCTTGCGTTATTGCTTTCAGCATCAGTTTTAAACGGAGAAAACTTTACTATTAGAGGAGACGTAGGAAACCTGCCTCAAGGGGATGAAGTCTTTATTGACATCTTAGAACAATTAGGAGTACAAGTCACAATAAAAGATGACAAAATCACCGTCAAATCTCCAGAAAAACTAAATGGTGGAACATTTGATTTGAGCAACTCACCAGATCTTCTACCACCTCTTGCGATATTGGCGTTAAAGACATCTTATCCCATAGAAGTAATTAATGTAAAACATGCAAGATTAAAAGAGACAGACAGGATTGCGATTTTGTCAAGAGAGCTTGTAAAGATTGGAATAGATGTAAAAGAAAAAGAAGACGGATTAATTTTAGGACCGCCAAAAAAGATGCAGTCTGCAGAACTAGATTCAGAAAATGATCATAGATTATTTATGGCATTTTGTATTGCAGGAATGTTCATTGGGAACTGTCACATTACAGATCCTCAATCAGTGTCAGTATCATATCCAAATTTTATCAAGGACATGAACAATTGTGGCGCAAAAATCATACTAGAATAACAATTCCAAAAATATCTAGAGGCATAAAGGCGCGACCCTGTATAGAGTGAAAAGCATTCTCTTCACTCACATCGCGTTTGCGACGATAACATGTCTTTTTCGCAGGGCCGCGCAAATTATGCAGTAAAATTTGCACGTTTTTGCATGTATAGTATAGGTTATTGTAATATTTAAGATTTAATTGAAAAAATTATATAATTTTCGATTATATAATAGAGATTATAAGTATATGTAGTCAATGAGTTGAAATTAGTCCAAAAAGATCACAAAATTTTATTAGAAATAGAATGAGGAATTATAAGCATCATTTTACTCACATAATATGTTGCCAGGAAGTTCAATTGGTCAGCGTCTTGTTCTAACCAGCTTTGGCGAAAGTCACGGAAGATCGATTGGTGCAGTATTAGACGGATGTCCCGCAGGATTAGAAATTGATGAGAAAGACATTCAAAAAATGCTAGACCAAAGAAAACCAGGGCAGTCATTAATCACAACACAAAGAAAAGAAGGAGATAAAGTAGAAATTATTTCAGGTGTGTTCAGAGGGTATACTACAGGGGCGCCAATCACAATGGTGATTTGGAACAATGATCAAAAATCAAAAGACTATGAAAATTTGAGAACACAGTTACGTCCAGGACACTCTGACTATCCAGCGATGATAAAGTACAATCATTTTAATGATCATAGAGGTGGCGGCAGATTTTCTGGAAGATTGACTGCAACACATGTTATGGGAGGGGCAATTGCAAGAAAACTACTCAAAATCACATTAGGAATTGAAACAAATTCTTACACAACACAAATTGGAAAAACAGCAATGGAAAAAAAGTTTGATGAACAGATGATTAAAGACATTTACAAAAATGAAGTCAGATGTCCAGATCAAAGTACTGCAAAAAAGATGAGAGATTCTATATTAGATGCAAGAAAAAATGGGGACTCATTAGGAGGAATTATAGAATCCATTACAACAAACGTACCAGTTGGATTAGGAGAACCGATTTTTAATTCATTAGAATCAGATTTGAGTAAAGCCATATTTTCAATTCCCTCAGTTAAAGGTGTAGAGTTTGGTTCAGGTTTTGAGGGTTCAAAGTTATACGGTTCTGAGAATAACGATCTGTACATAATCAAAAAAGGAAAGATAGTTACAAAAACAAATAATTCAGGAGGAATATTGGGAGGGATCTCAAACGGAATGCCAATCGTGATGAGAGTTGCGTTCAAACCTGCATCATCAATTGCTCAAAAACAAGAGACAGTAGATATCAAAACAAAAAAGCCAGTAATATTACAAGTCAAAGGAAGACATGATCCTTGCGTGGTCCCAAGGGCACCGCCAGTAGTAGATTCTCTAGTATCGTTGACATTAGCAGATCATGCCCTGTTATCAGGAATAATCAAGCCTGTTTTGTAGAGAAATGGCAGATATTAACGAATTACGTAGCAAGATGGATGAGATAACCATCGAGATGATCAAATTGTTAAAAACCAGGACAGATATTGCTAAAGAAATTGGAGACGTCAAGAAGAATATCGGAAAGGGAATCACAGACGAGACAAGGGAAGAGAACCTTCGATCAAAGGTAATAAAATTATGCAATGATCTAAGATTTGATGAAACGATTGCATCAAAATTTTTAAATTTTTTGCTAAATGAATCAGTTAAGGTACAGTCATCCAACAAACAAACACATCTTTCAATTTTTCTCAAAGCAAAAGCATTAGAACAAAATGGAAAAAAGATCATCCACATGGAGGTAGGAGAACCAGATTTTTCACCACCAGAGATTGTTAGAAATGCCTTGGGAGAAGTATTTGATAAAGGATTTGTAAAGTACGGCCAAGCAAAAGGAATGCCAGCGTTCAGAGAGGCACTGGCAAAATACACTTCAAAAAAGTTTTCGGCAAAAATATCTCATGAGAACATCATTGTGAGTCCCGGAGCAAGATTTTCAATATTTACCGCAATTTCCACATTACTTAATCCTGGAGATGAGATCATAGTCATAGAACCTGCATGGCCAGCTTACAAAGAATGTGCGATGAATGCAGGAATCAAGGTCAGGACAATAACCACTACGCTGGAAACCAATTGGGAGCCGTCAATAGAACAGATAGAAAAAATGATCAATTCAAATTCAAAGATGATCGTATTGAATTATCCAAATAACCCAACAGGTAAGATCCTACCTGAAAAACTTCAAGACAATATTGTAGACATTGCAATTAAAAACAACCTATACATATTAAGTGATGAAATATACTCAGAATACGCATTTAGCAATTGGAAAAGCATTCTTGCATACAATTATGATAAAAGTATAGTAACACAGTCATTTTCAAAGTCACATGCAATGACAGGATTTAGAATAGGCTATGCAATAGCATCTCCAGTAATCATTGAGAAAATGGCAAAACTAGAATCCCTTTGCCTGACAAGTGTTTCAGAACCAATACAATACATAGCAATGAAGGCATTAGAAGCAGATATTTCAAACAATTCTAATACAGTAAAACAAAGACTATCAATATTGACTCAAGCTGCAAAAGAGATGAAACTAGATTTTGCTGTTCCAGATGGAGCAATATACCTTTTTGCTCGAATAAACAAAGAAGGATTTGATGGAGTGAAATTTGCAAATGAGCTGTTAGAAAAAGGCCTAGCAATAGCCCCAGGCGAGGGATTTGGGGATTATAAGAACTACATAAGAATCTCTGCATGCCAAGACGAAAAGACACTAAAAGAAGGAATGAATATACTAAACAGTACAATTAGAGGAATATAATGACAAAGAAAGTTACAATCATAGGTGCAGGCGGGCAAATGGGGCAATGGTTTACGAAATATTTTCTCGCCAACGGCTACGAAGTAACAGGTTATGATTCAGAAAATAAAATACTAGGAAAAAACATCATAAGAGCAGAGTCACTCGTAGGGTCCATTCTTAAAGCAGACTATGTTGTGTTATGTACCCCAACAAGAAGAACCCCAGAAATAATCAGACTAATAGCAAAAGAAATGAAGCGTGGAACATATCTCATAGAAATATCATCAGAAAAATCCAAAGTCGTATCATCACTATCAAAGATGCCTGCGAAGATCAATCCAATATGCATACATCCAATGTTTGGTCCAGGAGCAAAGGCAATAAAAGGACACAACATAATTTCAATTCCGGTCAAAGATGCAAAAAAAGAATTAACAGTTGCAAAATCTCTTTTCCCAGGAGCAAACTTTGTAACGATTGATGCGATAGAACACGACAAAAAAATTGCAGTTATTTTGGGACTGACTCATCTGATGAACCTTGTGTTTGCAAACATCATTTCAAAGGATGATAAAATGTCATTAACAGAAAAAATGTCAGGTACTACTTTCAGAGTCCAGAAAACATTGGCAGAGAGCATCATGACAGAATCACCAGAATTAATTGAGACAATCATCGCCAATCCAGAAATCAGAAGAGTCGCAGAAGAATTATGGAAAGATGTAGGAAGACTGCTGACAGCAGTACAAGAATCAAAAACCGAAGAGGTGATAAACTATATCAAGACATGTCAAGAAAGACTTTCAGAAAACACCAATTTGGAAGAATCCTACAAGAAACTTACAAAGATGGTAAATGCTGTTGAAAAGTAGCAAGTATGCGCTCAACCAAAATTGTGACGTCATTTATCAAAAATAATGAAAAAATATTACTTCTAAAGAGAAGTAACAATGTAAAAACAATGAAAGGTTTGTGGGCAGGCATTAGTGGAATTATTGAAAAAAATGAAGATCCGCTATCCAGAGCAAAGATAGAGATCTATGAAGAAGTGGGAATTTCAGAAAATAAAATCAAACTGGTAAAAGCAGCACGAGAAATCAAAATACATTCACCACAATATGAAAACCATGAATGGGAGATTTTTCCATTTTTGTTTGAAGCTAAAAAACCAGAAATCAAATTGAATTGGGAAAACTCGGAATATGCTTGGATAAATATTGAAGAATTACCAAATTACAAAACGGTTCCCAGTCTAGATAGAGTGTTATTCAACCTGCTGTAAACTTTCATTTTCTTTTACATATTTTTTTTGTTGAGGCAACATCATGTACACACATGCACCACCACACATAGTACATGGAACATTATTTCCAGGATGTTGTCCAGTCCTACTATGAATCCTAGCAGCTGTTTCAGGATCTATTGATAAAGCCAATTGTTTTTCCCAATCTAATGTGCGCCTAGCTTCAGTCATATCCATATCCCATTTTATTGCCTTTTCTCTAATCTTTACAAGATCAGCCGCATGCGCTGCAATTCTATATGCTATCAAGCCAGCTTTTACTTCGTCAGGATTTGGCAAAGCGAGATGTTCTGAAGGGGTAAGATAACATAACAAGTCAACTCCTTCAGCTGCAGAAACAGCTGCACCTATTGCACTTGCAATATGATCATGTCCAGACGCAACATCGGTGACTAGTGGCCCAAGAACATAATATGGGACATCTCCAATGAGCGACTTTGCCAGTCGGACATTAGCAGCAACTTCATTAAGAGGCACATGTCCTGGACCCTCAACCATCACTTGCACATCATGTTCATGAGCCCGCTTTGTGAGTCGTGCAACATTGATCATTTCTTGAACCTGTAATTCATCGTGTGAATCCAAAATAGAGCCTGGTCTAAGGGCATCACCAAGACTAAACGTAACATCATATTTTTTGGCCATTTCGATTAGATAATCATAATGTGTAAGGTATGGGTTTTCTTTATCATGTTTTAGCATCCAAGCAGCAGTAATTGTCCCACCCTTACTTACAACACCGCCGTATCGCTGCACTTTCAAGATTCGTTTAGCAATATCTTTTGTAATACCGCAGTGAATGGTAGTATAATCAACACCATCTTTTGCATTATTTTCAAATGCATTTAGATAATCATCTTCAGTTAGATTCAATGGATTTTTATGAACTTCAACACCATAGTTGTACGCCTCATAAATTGGAACGGTTCCAAAGGTAATCGGTGCAACATCCAAAAGAGATCGACGGATCTTTCGCACATCGCCACCATCACTTAGATCCATCATAGTATCTGCATGATATTTTACTGCAACCTTTGCCTTCTCTATTTCTTCTTCAAGATTCACATTCAATGTAGAAGTTCCAATATTGACATTGACCTTTGTTTTCAGACCTTTGCCAATTCCCACATTGTGTATTTTTTGAGGTCTGACATTATTACTAGGAATGATGATGGAACCCTTGGCAATTTTAGGGAGTAACCACTCTAATGTGACATCCTCATCTTTTGCCACTTGTTTCATTTGATCAGTTGCAACACCTCTTCGTGCCGCACTCATCTGAGTACCCATATGCTAAACTACATCTTTGCCTGATTTAAACAATCGTGAAAATCAGACCCAACGATCTCATATGAGATAAAGGATTTGACACACTGAAGAGATTGAAAAACACCAATCGTGGGTAAGAGTTTCAAAGATCTAATTCTTTTTGGATGAAGTAATTTGCAATTTAAGAGCAGCTATTTCAAATCAAGATGAGATTGGAGAATATGTCTCTCTTCTTTGATTGTCAAAATCCTATCTACAATAGGCGTGATAATACGTTCAGAATCAGGCGAGTTTGCAAAATTTTGTTTGATTTCACCAACTCGTTCAACTAGTTCAATTTCAGCCAATACTAACGAGATAAACTTTCTAAGATCTTCATTTTCTTTTTTTAGAGAGTCTATTTCAGACATCCTATCTTGAATCACTCCAAGACTCTTCTATATCATATGCATTGTTAGATTGACGAATGAAATATTTTTTACCACATTTGAAACATTGCCAAATAAAATAATCTTGTATTTTTGTTTGGTATTGCATTGGGAGCAAACAAGACGTACAGATCAAATTATCATGTAGATTATCAACTAGGGGAATCTTATTTTCAATCATGATTTGACAGGAGTATGTTTTTGAACTATAAAATATCTATCATAAAAATAAGAACCAAGCATTTCAAATAAAACATAGAAAAATAGATTAGGATTAGGCTTCTGAACGAGACATAATGAACTTGTTGACTATAGGAGGATCAGATCCTTCATGCGGAGCAGGAATCCAAAGTGATGTTAAGACATTTGATCAATTAAATGCGCATGGATTCACCGTGATTACCGCCGTAACTTCTCAAAACAGTTCAGGGTTTGGATTAGTAGAACCGGTATCAACTCAGATTTTGAAGGATCAGATAAGATCAATTTTTTCTGATTTTAAAATCGACGGAATAAAAATTTCCATGGTATACAATTCAATGATCATAAAGACGATTTTTAAGGAATTAAAAGACATGAAGATTCCTATTGTTGTAGATCCAGTAATAAAATCAACCACAGGTGGAATACTTTTGGAAAAATCAGCGGTGGATGATTTTAGAAAATTTCTAATTCCCTTGGCCACAGTAATAACGCCAAATAAATTTGAGGCGGAGTTTTTAACAAAAACCAAAATCAACACAAAAAAAAGTCTTCAAAATGCTGCAAGAAAAATTCAGAAGTCCGGTGCAGAAAATGTCATAATAACAGGAATTAAAGACGGAAAGAGGATCACAGATTGGATTTTTGAACAAAATGATGAATTTTCAGAATCATCTGACAAACTGGATGTCATTAATCATGGAAGCGGATGTAATTATTCAGCTGCACTAATTTTTGCACTAACAAGCGGAAAATCATTAAGAGATGCAGCCAGATTTGCAAAGAGATTTGCCCACAATTCAATTAAAAATGCTCAGAAAATAGGAAAGGGTTTTGCCATAACAGAAAACAAGAATCAAGACAAAATTGCAGCAGAGTTGAGCAGATCAATTTTGGAATTTGCATCCATCAAAGACATATACAAAAACATTCCAGAATGCCAGACAAACTTTGTGTTCTCAAAAAAACACCCAAAATCAACCAAGGACGTACTTGGGATTGAGGGAAGAATAGTAAAAACAGGAAAACGAGTTTCAGTTGTAGGGAATTTAGAATACGGAGGATCAAAACATGTTGCAACAGCATTGATTACAATGAATCAAAAATTTTCTGAAATTCGTTCTGCAATTAATTTGAAATATACCCCTCAAACAATATCAAAATTTGAGAGAGTGAAATTCAAAGTTTCACATTATGACAGAAGCAAAGAACCAGCAAACATCAAAAGTGATGGTTCAACTATAGAATGGGGGATAAAATCGGCCATAAGAGGATCAAAAATACCACCAGATGTAGTTTATCACAGAGGGGATGTAGGAAAAGAACCCATGATCATAGTTTTTGGAAATACTCCAACTCAGGTATTAGAAAGAATTTCAAAAATCATACCATGACAAATAAAACCAAATGCAAAAGCATACTTGAACATAAATACTCATTTCTCAAATGGGTTTCATGAAAGCAGTAATTCTTGCCGGCGGGTTAGGTACAAGGCTGCAACCATATACAACATTTCTTCCAAAACCCATGTTGCCGTTAGGAGAAAAACCGATTTTGGAGCACCTAATAGAATGGACAAGAAAAAATGGCGTAAGATCAATTGTATTGTGTGTAAGTTATCTAAGAAAAACAATTGAAGATTACTTTGAAGACGGAAAGAGATTCGGGGTCAGCATAGAATATGCAATATCAGATAAACCACTTGCTACTGCAGGACAACTAAAGACTGCAGAGAAATTCATTGACGATACGTTTGTTTGTATGTATGGAGACTCGATATTTGATTTCAGTCTAAGAAACATGATAAAACAACACCAGCAGAAAAAAGCATTTGTTACTATGAGTTTGTATGAATATAAAACAAATCTAGCTTATGGAGTAATTGAGACTGCAAAAAATGGGAGGGTGTTAAGCTGGAATGAAAAACCTGAGATCAAAGCAAACATCAACATGGGATGCTATGTAATGGAACCAAAAGTCATGGATTTGATTCCAAAAAATAAACCATATGGAATGGATGATGTGATCAAAAAAGCAATGATCAGAAAGAAACTAATCAATAGCTTTGTAACAAAAAAAGGATTTACAGATATTGGAAACAAAACAACATATAAAAAAGCAAATCAAGAGTATCTCCAAAAACTAGGAAAGATCTAAAAGGAAAAATGAGCAATTTAATCATCCGTGAATTAAAAAAAGACGATCTGTGGAAGGGATTTTTGACAACTCTGGATTCACTACGCCAAGCAAGCAATATTGAAAAAGACACGGCAGAAAAAATTTTTGACAAAATCAATTCCAATGAAGATTACACCATAGTGGTGGCAGAAGTAGATGGGAAGATAATAGGCACCACAACACTCCTCATAGAATCCAAGTTCATCCACAATGGAGGAAAAGTAGGCCATATTGAGGATGTAGTAGTAGACAAGAACTACCAAGGCAAGGGCACAGGTGAAAAGATCATCAAGTACGTCTTAGAAATAGCAAAGAAGAAAGGATGTTACAAAACGATTCTTGATTGTACCGATGATGTAAAGCCATTTTATGAGAAAATTGGCTTTAAACACAATGCAAACGCATTAAGATTCGATCATGTTTAGAAATATTCTTTTTTTGGACGTTTCTTTTTTGTCTTTAATAGAATGCTACCAGCTGCAATTACAGGTATTGAAAGAATCATGAATAGTAATGGGACAAACATTACTGCATCAGTCATGTATGAATCTACCACTTGGTCTAGCATAGAATAGCAAATTGCCATTCCAATAAGCATTATCACGCCGCCTCCAACAATCATCAGGCCAATTGGTTTTGAACCATATTGTCTTGACATGATAAATGAAAGTGCCGCCATAATAGAAGCAGGTGCAACACCAATGGAAATGAATTGTAAAATTTTTGGATTTGCTTCAAATGCCATTCCAAATTCAAAATCAGATGGAACGTTTGTCATAAAATAGTAAATAGAAATCATTTCGCCAGAAAACATCGCAAAAAGCCCAATACTTGCTATTGCAGCCCATTTCTCTATTGCCATGAAATACTAAGAGACAGTTGATAAATAAACCATTCAGAAAAGATCACAGAATGCCAACTAAATTGGCCAATTCTTTCCTACATGCAGCTCCAAGTTTTTCTGCAGCTTGTTCTGGAGATACATCATTTAGAAATATCCCATATCCACGTTCCAAGCCGGACCAAGATTTTGTAATTGGATAGATTTCAATGTGCCAATGAATTTGCCTACTATTTTTCTTTTCAGGAGAAAGATGGAACACTAGATTGTAAGAAACATCCTTGATTGTTTTGGAAAGACCTCCAAGAGTAGCTCGTAAGATAAGAGACAAATCATTAATTTCTTTTTGGGTGATTTTTGAAAAACTTGTGGTGTGTTTTTTTGGAGATACCCAAAACTCGTAAGGATATGACGGAGCCCACGGACAAAATGCGATGAACCCTTCGGTTTGAAGAACTTGTCTAGGACCACCGATTTCTTCGTTTACCGTCTGACACATAGGACATACGCCTTTTTCATTTAGAATTTTGTGCGACGCCTCTGCTTCCTCTTCAATAATTGGAGGAATTGTTGAAAATGTCAAGATGTTCAGATGGGGGTGTGGATTGTTGGTACCTGCAAGCTCACCCTGATCAGCATAAATTGAAACGTATGTGACACCTTTTTGAGTATAAAGCCATCGTAATCTATCCTGAACAACTACAAGTACATTTGACCACTGTTCAGCATTAATCGTTGCAAATGTGTCTTTTTCATTTGGAGATGCAACTACAATGTAATGATAACCATAAGCAGGTTCACTATAATGTGGACGGTCACTGTAGGAATTCTCAGTTTCTATTGAGACTATTGGGTTCTTGCTTTCAAAAACCCTAATTGACCATCCTTCTACATATTCATCTTCATTGTCTTGTAATCGTTGGAGCATTCCATCTTTTGCAACAAGTGAAAGAACAGATGGGTTTGTCATAGATTCATTGCCAGGTGCAAAAGGAAGTTTTTTTGGGTCAATTATTTTGTCGTCTTTTTTTGAAACGATCATAAAACGCTCAGAAACATAGTCTTTGCGCATGTCTCCCATAGTGCATTTTGCGTTTAATGTATGTTAAAATGTTTGCGGAGATCCAAAAAGGAAAAAGTAACAAGTAATCAGATGGTAAATTCATCATAACATCAAAAAATAATTTTTGAATTTGAGGTGTTGAAAAGAAAATAATTGATCGCAAAATATTGTGCAAGATTTAAACAGAGCAGATAAATCTGAAAAAAACAGATGGTCATAATTGGATAATTCTGACATTCATATGATTTACGTTCTTTTAGACGGAGTTGGAGACCTCCCTCATCCAGATTTGGATGGAAAGACGCCGTTGGAGGCAGCCAATACACCGACTTTAGACAAACTATCAAAAAACGGAGTGATTGGCGAAGTGATTTCAGTAGGCAAAGGAATTGCCCCCGAATCAGACATTGCAGTATTCAATATGTTAGGATACAAATTTCATCACTCAGATTATGCGGGACGTGGTGTAATAGAAGCAATAGGAATAGGAATTGATTTCAAAAATGGAGATCTTGCGTTAAGAGGTAATTATGCAACACTTGATGACCAAGGTGCAATCATAGACAGGAGAGCTGGAAGACATATTGAAAAAGAAGATGCAAACGACATCGCCAAAGAGATTGAATCGAAGATCAAATTTTCTCATCCAGACACCTCAGTAGTAGTTGCCCCAACAATTGGGCACAGAGTAACAGTTAGAATCAGGGCTGATTCAACTACACTATCATCAAAAATCACCAATACAGATCCAGCATACAGCAACATCGGAGGAATGGGAGTGGCCAAAGCAGTTGGAGATTACCTGAAAATAGAAAAATGCCTACCGCTTGATGAAACAGAAGAGGCCAAGATCACATCTAGATTAGTCAATGAATTCAATGAGCAATCAATCAAAATAATGAAAGAGAGTCACATTAACAAAAAGCGAAAGGATCAGAACAAGAAACTATTGAGTTGTATTTTACTCAGAGATGCAGGAAACAAATATCCAGATGTCATTCCAATAAATAAAAAATATTCTATGAATTTTTCATGTATTGTAGACATGCCAGTAGAGTTAGGAATTTCAGACATATTAGAAATGAAAGCATTTGAAGCAGGAGGATTAACAGATTATGAGGAGAAGGCAAGAGTTGCAGCTAAAGCGATGGAAACTCAAAATGCAATCTATGTTCACCTAAAAGGTCCAGATGAATTTGGACATGATGGAGACGCAATAGGAAAAATGAGAAACATAGAAGAAATTGATCAGAGATTTTTTAAAACATTGTTAGACAACATTGATCCTAACAAAGTTGCAATAGTCATATCAGCAGATCACTCAACACCTTGTATTAACAAGGGGCATAGTGATGATCCAGTTCCGGTGTTAGTCTCGGCAAATTTCATAAAAAATGATGGAACCACAAGGATGACTGAAAAGCAAGCCAAGAAAGGGAGCATAGGCCTAATTCAGGGTGCAGAAGTAGTAGAGACAGCCTTGAAATTAATTAAATCTCAAATACAGTAAGTTTGTTTTCAGATTGCATTTCCTTTATTTTCTTTCTGATTCTATCGACATCTATTGCAGAATACATGGAGGGGGAATCACCCAACTTATCTAATGCGCGTTGAAGCATTCCAATCCCTATACTGTCTTCATCTTTTTGGGCATGTGCAAATGCTACTGCAAGTAAAATAATTCCCTGTACAAGTTCCTTTTCACGTCCAACACATTTTTTCCAAACACCTTCAAATGCCTCATGACTTTCCCAGAATCGTTCATTATTAAAATAAAAAATTCCATCCGTTATCCCCTTCTCTTTGGTTATGTCCTCTTCAAACACGTGTCTAATGTTGTCCAAAGTGCCAATCGGGCTTAGTCGTTCAACCAGATTATTCATTTTATCTTGATCAATGGATACATCAAGTTCAACAAAATTACTTGCTATACGCGCAACTCTTACTGATGCCCCCATATCAGCACACAGATCTCTTGCCATATGAACAAGTTCTCGTGAATTTTTTGGGGAATATCCCTTATTCATCAAATGCAACATGTAACGCTCCATGGATGGAATTGGACGTAATTTCTTAAATTTCTTGTCCAATCCGCAATCAAGGTTTATATGAAATATCCAAAGGATTTTGGATACATGTCCATTATCAAGACTGTAAGCGACGTAAATAACACGTTCCTGTCCAGAAGAGAGCTTACCTGTAATTTTGCAGGACTGGGAGGGAAACTCCAGAAACTCCAAGCAGTAGACATGATAACAAAAGAATTCAAACTTGATGGTAAAATCGTAATTCCAATAAGATTACGATCTCACGTAGGTAAACCAGAAGTAACTGGGACATTCTTTGTGTATGATGATGAGGGATTGGCCAAGAAGCATGTAAATCCAATAATTTTTGCACGACTAGATAAATCAAAAGCAAAGTTAGCTGAAGCCCAGGCGGCAGAACAACCAGCAGAGGAGAAACCAGAATAACATGGCAGACAAAAAAGGATCTGCCGGAAAGAAAGGCTCCAGCCCCACAGTATACAAGTATTTCAAAGTGGATGGAGAAAAGATTACGAGAAACAGAAAAAATTGCTCAAGATGCGGCAAGGGAGTTTACATGTCACAGCATAAAGACAGACACACGTGTGGAAAGTGTGGTCTGACAGAATTTAATCAGTAAATTTTAAACACCACACTTTAGCAAATTAATTTTAATGCGGTTTTTTAAGATCAAAATATAATAATAGGAAATCCAAAGGAAAAAAGTTACAATGGATTATCATAAACTCTGCGAGGAGGTTCTAAACTCAGATCCGCAAATCAGATTTACAGGAATTTTAAATTCAAGAGGGGACTTGTCGGTACAAAAATACAAAAACGATTCAACATTGTTGTCAGACGATGAGGTAAAAATGTCCATACACTACACATTTGAGAGATGGAATAGGGTTCAAAATCTAGAGCACAGACTAGGAAAAGAAAAAGCAACAATCACAGAATATGAAAATGTAACTTTGATTAGCTTGCTTTTGGAAGGCAATCTGCTTTTGATCAGCACAGAACCAGAAGCAAATTACCAAAATATCATCGCAAAAACAAATGATATTATCTCCAAGCAATAAGGTCTAAATCAATATAGTTTTTTCTTGTGGATTTTGCGACTTTTTTGTTCTAATTCGTCTAGTTTCTTTAAGAACAGTGGATCCAGCTTGATTTTAGAAAGAGATTCTGCGGAAAGTTTTACGGTGTTAGCACCAAGGGAAATATTGGTTTTGGGAAGACCTTTTTCGATCCAAAGTTTTATCGCTTTGTCTTCTAGTTTGTAATCATGGAATCCAGCTGGAAATCGCTTCGTAATGTGATTTAGCAGAGTTCTGTCACTAAAAACGGCTTTGGGTTCAAAAAGTCGTGTTTCATCGGCATATACACTTTCAAAAAGGTTTCCAGTAATTTCATCAGAGAGCAGTTCCATTTTAGATATTCTTTTGATCAATTCTAAAAAATGCAAAAACTCATGAGCCAAAATGGCATGGATGGTTCCCTTGAGGCCATAAGCCACAAGGGGTGCAGATATTTGGATTACAACTTGGAATTTATCATCAAAGGTAATTGGAATTGTTCTTGCAAACAAGATTCCAAATTCATAAGGGTTTGTTTCAGGAGCTGAAACGATGATGGAAGGTTCAACATATGCTATTGGGAAGCGTATTCCGGAGGCTTTTTCAATTCTATTGATCCCTTCAACGGTCACAGGGAAACGATTAACCACAAGTTCATAGATTTTATCAGAAATCAACCCTTTACGATGTGCCTCTTTTATTCGGATTAGCGGATCCATTGTACCATTTTCAGAATATTGAATGTAAAAAGGTTGATTCTATCTAGACCTTGCTTTACCTGATTTGGATTGCTTTTTTCTTCTTCTTGTAGCACGTTGATCTGCATGTCGTTGGTGCTTACCCTTTTTTCTAATTGGCATGGTTTACCTAGAAAATCAGGTATTAGTTAATTGTTATCATTTTAGAATAACATCATAGAAGTCAAACTGAGTACAGAAACAACAGGTATCCAAGATTTGGCTTACACTGGGATTGACATCCTGAGACTCTACAAATCTCTTTATGGGAAATCCCCCTTCAACGAGAATTGTCAAAGAAAAACCGTCTTTTGAGGTCTTTTTGTACCTTAAATTAGAAATCTGTTTTTCAGTTCGTTTTCCGGATTTGTCATAGATCACGACCGGATTTTTGACAATTTTTTTTAATTTTTTGAGTTTGTCCGCATCTAGTTCATTTTGAGCAGAGACGTGAATCTCAACCAGAGAGAGAAAAGACGGGATATTTTTAGGAGATTCAGGAATCAGTCTGCAGTCAAGGATAACAACAGATTCAATTTTGATTTTTTTTGGAATTGAAACCTTTCTTTTAAAGGGGTTTTGAATCTTGGCAAAAAACGGCCTCCCAGAACCCATGACTAGACTTGATTTATCTTCACCACCAACCCATGTAAATTTTACAGTAGTTCCGCCAAATTTAGAGAAGAGATATTCTGAGATTTTTCCCTCAACACTATCAAATTCTGAAATTCCATGGTAATTACACATCCTGCATCCTTTTCCAGAGCAATTTGAGCAAGGCTTTTGTTTTTGAGCAAACCCCCTTTGTGTTTTAAGATATCTCCCTTGCAATGAAATAGATTTTGAACGAACAGCGCATGTGTCATCCTTGAAATTTATGGTGAACGTGATCTCAGGATCTAAAAAATCAATTTTCTTTTTAGTTTTCCGTGTAAATTGCTTTCCTAGTTCTTTTGTGATATCAGTTTTAATGCTGTCAATTCCCCTTAGCCTGTACTTTGATCTAATGTGATCATCCCTATCAATGATGGATGGCTTGATCATCGCTCCGACAAGCATAGTAGTGTATTCAAAATGAGATGAAGAGTCAAGCATTAGTTTTAGGTACGGATTGAGATTGGAGAGTAGGTTTTTGCAGACATAGCATTTTGTGGAGGAAGATTTGAAATGTTTTCGGATTTTTTTCCCCAACAACTTGTTTGAATTCAAATGAAGTTGTTTTGAAAATAATCTTCCCAGGCAATTATCACACAGATCATGTTTTTTTGTAATTTCTTCTGCCACAGGCAAAATTTTTTTAAAATTTGTCATGATAAATGATATATCTCAAGAATTAGAAAGGCTAACCAAACCCCATCCGGCGTAAGGCACCCTGCATCTGCCTTCCTTTTGATGCTTTCATCATGTTTTTGGAGTTTTTGTAGTTTTTTAGCAGTTCTTTTACCTCGTGTTCTGGCCATCCAGAGCCACGAGCTATTCTTTTGATTCTAGAGGAGTTTAGCAAATCAGGATCTGCTTTTTCCTCTTTTGTCATACTCTGAATAATATATCGCCATTTGGATACACGTCCTTCCATTTGATCAAGTTGATCATCTTTTACCATTCCAGAAAGGCCGGGCATGTTATCAAGAAACCCACGCAGAGAGCCAACCTTTGTGACTTCTTCTAATTGATAGAAAAAGTCATCCATGTTCATTTTACCACTGGATATTCTTTTTAGTCGAACCTCATCACCTTCATTTTCTAATCGTTTTGCCAAATCTAGGACGGCTTGAATGTCACCCATGCCAAGTAATCTCCCAACAAATCTTGTAGGCGAGAATTTTTCCAGATCATCGATTCTTTCACCTGTACCAATGTACATGATTTGAGCCCCAGTTGCTGCAGAAGCTGCAATGGCACCACCACCTTTTGCAGAGCTGTCCAATTTTGTGATAATAATTCCGCCAACTGGAATTGTTTTGTGAAATGCCTCTGCCTGGTTGAAACATTGCTGTCCTATAGTACCATCAATTACCAATAATGCAAGATCAGGATCTGAAACCTTGTTGATTTGCTTCATCTCCGCCAAGAGATCTTCTTCCTCTTTATGACGACCAGCAGTATCAATAATTACAACATCTAAGGGCATCCCTTCAAAATGCTTCAGACCGTTTCTTACAATATCAGGAGAGTCTTTGTTATTTTCCTCGCCATACACCTCCACATTTGCCTTTTCACACATCGTTCTGAGTTGGATCAGTGCTCCAGGTCTATACGTATCTGCTCCAATCACCCCAACTTTGTATCCTTGTTTTGTCAAGAATTTAGATAGTTTTGCAGTGACGGTTGTTTTTCCGCTCCCTTGGATACCAAGCATGACAATTTTGTTTTGTTTTCCGGGTTTGAAATCAAAGTCAGTTTCCTTTCCCAATAGTTTTGCCAGTTCATCATAGAGGATTTTTACAATATGATCCTTGCGTGACAGACCAGGGGGCGGAGTTTCGTTGAGGGATCTCTCCTCCAGCTGCTTTGTAATTTCAAGTACCAGCCTGACATTTACATCAGATTGAAGTAATGCTCGTTGAACATCCTTGGACAGTTCTTTGATTAATTCTGCATCAATGCCTGAAGATTTGACTATTTTCTTTATTGCATCACGTAAATTATTCTTAAGACCGTCAAGCATTGTAATCCAACCTCGCCTCCACTATTTCAAACCTTCCTCTATATCCATCCCAATATTTCTTACTATTGATAATTTTTATTGGATGTAAAAACAAGGGACAATCAACCACAAATGTCTCAGCTTCGCCACCTTCAAAATTCAGATTGAATCCAAATTTTTCAGACAGTATTGCCAGAGATTCAATGTCATTTTTTGTTATTTTTCTGCCAAGCCATGAATCATCAAGACCGTCAGAAGACACGCTTGTGATAATATAGTCAAATCCTGCGGAGATTAAATCGTTCATGTATTTTCTAGGATCGCTTTCCCACAAAGGAGCAATGGATTGAAGATTTAATTTGTCACAAAGTTTGTCAAACTGTTCTTTTTGGAACTTGCTTTTGATTCCACCGTGCAGTAAACCTTCAATACAATATTGCTCTTTGGCCTGAATCAATATTTCTTCAAGCGAATTCATTTCAATTTCAGTATTATCAGATTCAGAATCAATGATTAGTTGAGGAATTTTCATTGACTCGGATTGCAATCGAGTCCATTGCAGATTAACATGATGAAGTAAGTGGCTCTCATCGGATTTGGGCATAATACTTAGGAGGCATTGTATTTGATGACCTTGATTTTTGGCTAGAAAAAGTGAATAAGTGCTGTCTTTGCCACCAGAAAAAAGAGAACCTAACTTCATGGTTAGAGAAACCCACCATGCCACACAGTAGAAGATTTGTCAGGGATTGTTAGGGGATGCTTCATTACTCATAATCCTCATCAAAAGTCAGACGGCTTTTCCGCTCATCATCAGCATCCATACTAGTCTTGAACATGCATTATTTTAGTGATGAACACTATTTGTGTTTCATATATAACACAAAGTTCCGTTTCCAAAGTTCTTATCCTCAAATTATCACTTCAGATAATTATCATTTAAGATAATGAAAAAATTGTGATCATATTGAGGTGTTAATATCTTAGGCACATCAAACACAGAATATTAACAGAATCTTTTTACCGTAGACGATCCCATATTTGGGAATGAGAGAACGACTGGTGTGTGTTTTTGTAACAGTATTTGTATTTGTGGAATACGAATCTAATTTCGCTAATTTCTATCATAGGAAATTATTTTGAATTCTAGCAATGTCGATAAGAAAAGTGAAGATACTGCAAATTCTGTCAAACAGAAACGAATTGAAGCTGAAAATATTTTAGAGAAACAAAGAATTGAAGCTAAGAGTCTTTTAGAGAATCAAAGAATTGAAGCTAAGAGTCTTTTAGAGAATCAAAGAATTGAAGCTAAGAGTCTTTTAGAGAATCAAAGACTAAGAGCCAAAAACATCAGAGACAAGTCACTAAACGAAGCTGAAAAATTACTTAGAGACACATTAACTGAATCAGAAAAAATCATTAATGATGCAGTAATTGAAGTTGAAGACATACTTGAACAGTGGAATATTCGTCTCAAAAAATTGAAGATGGAAGCAATAATCAAAATAGATTACATAAAACAAAGTGCAGAAATTGAAATTAAAAATCTGAAAAATTCAGTACAGTCTATCATTCGAAACATGAAAACACTTGCAGAATTGGAAGAAAACAACCTAATGCATCTAGCAAATAACGAGTCAGACAATCTAGAAAGAATTGCAAAAATACAGGCCCAAAACCTAAACGAAATAGCTAAGACCATCTCTAAAAACATCACATCTACGGCACAGTATGAACCTGAGATGCTAGGTGAAATTGCCAAGATGTATGTCGAAAACCTGAAAAATGTTGCACTACTCGAGTGTGAAAAGCTAAAAGAAAACGCATTGATGGAAGATGCAAGACTAAAACAGTCTGCAAGTTTCATTGCAGACAAACTGAGGTCGCGTGCAATGGCATTTTCTGAGAACATAAGGCATACTGCTGTTATCGAATCTGAAAAATTACTATCACAAACAAAAGAATTTGCTGCAGAGACGGTAAAGGATGCCATTGAATGGAAATTCCAAAACCTAACATCCTTGCTCCAAACGAATATAAAAAAAAGAATATTAAAATAATGACATTGCTGGTAATGGTATCTGTTTTTGTGACAGGTGCGGGCATTTTTTATTTTTCAACCCCCATGGCTTCCCTGATGGAAAACACATTGTCGACAAAATACGTAATTCAAAACTTGCGTGGAGACACTGTAGATACTTGGCATGCTTGGAAAAAGGCAGATGGTGTGCCATTAATGATTCATCTAATGAATTCAGAGCATGTCACAGACGAGAGGAAAGGAATAATCCAAAACATAATACTCTCTGAAGAAAAAATTGAGATTGATGATTCCATACAGCGCAAAGGCCCTGAAGGAACCACTTCTGACTATTATGTCGGGTGGATGGGTGCCTTAAACAGCATAAGTACGGATACTAGATTTCATATTCCAAAAAACCTTCATTTTCAAATCGATGATGACACAACTGGTGATGTCATGATTTACCTTACTGATACATCAAACCCTGAAAGATATTCTGGATTCACAAAATCAGTGATTGATGATACAAACCACCAGATTCTAAAATCAGAAATCACCATATACAATATTGATAGGATCACATCTGATCAGCTAGAGATACTGGTAAGGCATGAGCTTGGCCATGCATTTGGTCTGGCGCACTCTACTGATCCAGATGATCTGATGGCACCCGTAATAACTACAGGATATCCTTACATCTCTGAGTGCGATGTTGACGCAATAGAGTTTCTCTATGATGGTGGTGAATCAAGCCAAGTAGTGTGTGAGAAATAGAGCAGGACATAATAAATAACTTGCAAGACATGCACATAAAGTCAAAATACGAAGGCAGTTTGTGAAAAAAGATGGATTGTACAATGAAAGTAGTTCTCATAAATGACAATTACAAAAAATCACCAAGACATTAACACAGATCTTATAGCAATCATTTCTTGTTGAGTACCACTACTAGTACAAACAAAAGAGAAACCATACCAAATATTACCAAAACAAAGGAATATGCAGGATATTGTGGAACATAATTTTCCATCAAGAATTTATCAATTCTATCCTTACTCCATCCGATAGAAGTTAATTTTTCAGACAATTCCGCATCAGAGATATTTCTTTTGAGATAATCACTGATGTGTGAAACGGAATCAGATTCCATATATAAAACACCTCCAAATCCATCGTCTTTTCCATCAGATACAAAAAAAGATATTTTTCCGACTTCTTTTTCGTTGAAATTTACCAGCAATCGATACATTCCACTTTCCCACTTTGTGTTTAATTTTAACGGCATGACATAATGTCCAGATTTATCAATCACAGTGGTTGCAACATGCATTGAATCATCAGGACGCAAAACAAGCAATCCCACAACATCTCCGCGTACTGCACTCTTTACAAATCCCTCAACCCTTACACTCAAGTCATGGTTATCAATAATGACAGAATTGTTGTTCTTAATTTGTGTAGTAGATCCGCCAGCCAAAGAGAATACTCGGATTGGTTCTGTAGAGGGCTTTTCTGGAACAAATACCGTTCCGGAGATGTTTTGTTTGTCAGGTTCTGTTTTAGTTTCTACGGGTTTAGAATGAACTTGTTCAACATTTTTATCTGAAGATTGAATGATAGGAGGCTTTACTTCAAGTACCGATGGGATTGTAAAATATATTGGATGTCTGCCTTCATTCCATGTTTCCAATATTATATCAGAAGACATCATTGATTTTTTGAATGTTATTTCTGACTCCATCCACATAGAACGTCCTTCAAAAACAGTGTTTATGGTTGCGCTTTCAAACAATCCCTGTGAATCTACAATTGTTGGGTTTTTACCCTTTTCATAAATCAAATATGCATCACTTTTGGATACATCAGAAGTCCTATCGCGTATATTCAGGTACATTCCAAAATGTAAAATATTTGAAGTTGCTTCCTTGTCATCAATTTGGACACGTATCTTGACTTTATCGCCTAAATCAACTACCTTGTGCGGTAATGTTTCGTGCGGATCATACAGTCTGTAAACGGTGCCTTGTTTTTCCGTAGAATCTAGAATTTCAAATCCTGTAAATCTAGGTAATGTGTCATCAGAGCTGCCAGTACTTGAGGATAGATTAGAGGCAGGTTCAATCACACTTATTGTCACAGAAGTAACCAAGCTAGATTCCATCCCATCATAAGACTGAAATGTAAAAACATCATCACCTACAAAGTTTTTGTCTGGAAGATATCTAAGATCAGGCGCAAGACCAAATATCGTACCGTGTTTTGGTTGCGCAACGATATCAAAAGTAAGAGGATCATCTTCAACATCTGATGAAGTCAAGGTGATGTATACCAGAGTATCTTTCTCAGTTACAACAGATTGACTATCTGCAACAGGGGCATCATTTACTGAAAGAATGGTGACACATGCGGTAGATACATTACTGTCAAATTCTCCATCATTTGCCTTAAAGGTAACACAGTCTTCCCCGTAATAGTTTGTATCAGGGGTGTATGTAAGATTGCCCAATGTTCCAGATAAAACCCCATGAGACGGCGACGTTAGCAAAACAAATGTTAACGGATCATCTTCTACATCTGATGAAATCAGAATGTATTCATTCGAACCGTGATATGGAGTATCTTCATTTGTGGTAATTGCAACATCAGAGGTGATTGGCGGGTCATTTACGGGATTGATTGTAATGGATATGGTCGAGGTGTTGCTGTCAGCAAGACCATCATTTGCCTTAAAGGAGAAACTGTCAGAGCCAAAGTAATTTTGATCTGGCGTGTATGTGACATTTGGCAGAGTGCCAGAAATAACACCATGTGAGGGTTGTGAGACGATTTCGTATGTTATTTCATCATTATCAGGATCATCTGCCTCTAAAGTGATGGCGATGGGAACATCTTCATTAATAGTAACTGATTGAGTGTACGTTACAGGCTGATCGTTTACAGGTCCTACTTCCATGTATAATGTGGCAACATTACTGTCTAGTTCACCATCATTTACCTTAAAATCAAGGCTGTCAGAACCAAAGTAATCCAGATCAGGAGTGTATGTCATAAATGGTGGTTCGCCGGAAAGAGTTCCATATAATGGTGCACTGACAAGAATGTATGAAAGTGTGGAATCCTCAACATCTGATGCCACAGGAACTGTGTTTACAAATGGAATGTCCTCAGGAGTCGTAAAATTTATGGAGTATGCGACAGGAGGATCATTTATGGGATTGATTGTAATTGATATTTTTTTGGTTATGCTGTACTCACTTCCATCAAAAACGCGAAACTGGAAACTGTCAGAGCCAAAGTAATTTTGATCTGGCGTGTATGTAACATTTGGCAGAGTGCCAGAAATGACACCATGTGAGGGTTGTGAGACGATTTCGTATGTCAACGGATCATTTTCAACATCAGATCCAGTCAGAGTAATTGCAAGAGGAGTATCCTCATCGGTTACAACAGATTGGCCATTTGCAACAGGAGCATCATTTACTGAAAGAATTGTAACACATGCAGTAGACACGTTACTGTCAAATTCACCATCATTTACCTTAAAGGTAACACAGTCTTCCCCGTAATAGTTTGTATCAGGGGTGTATATGATGTCTGGCCATTCGCCTGACAAAACCCCGTGGGATGTAGAAGACAGTATTGAGTACGTCAATACATCATCTTCCACATCAGATGCGCCTTGCAGGTTTTCATCCAAAGTAGAGTATGGCGTATCCTCGTTTGTGGTCACTGCAACATCATACGTAACAGGTGGGTCATTTACGGGATTGACTGTAATGGATACAGTCGAGGTGTTGCTGTCAGCAAGACCATCATTTACCTTAAAGGAGAAGCTGTCAGAACCAAAGTAATTGGCGTTTGGAGTGTATGTAATGTTTGGGAGTGTACCAGATAAAAAGCCATATTCAACATCACGGGTAATAACAAACTGCAATGTATCTCCATCAACATCAGATGCAGAAGCCACAATAGATACAGAATTATCTTCATCAGTACTTACGGACTGACTATTTGTAATAGGAATATCGTTGATGTTTCCAACATCGATTTGTATTGTTGCGATATTACTGTCAAAAATACCATCATTAGCTTTGAATGTAAACGAATCCGCACCAAAATAATCAGCATCGGGAGTGTAAATCACAGATGCACCATCACCAGAAAGTGAACCATGTATAGGATCAGACACAATAGTGTAAGATAATTCATCATCTCTTGCGTCAGATGCAGTCAAAGTAATTGCAATAGAAGTATCCTCCACTCCTTGTACATGTTGATCATCAGCAACAGGCTCTTCTGGAAAATGCAAGACCCATATGCGATTGTTGATAGAATCAGATACATATACAGACATGTCATCAATGTTTATTCCCATTGGAAATCGGAACTGTTCATCCCCACTGCCCAAAGAGCCAAACTGCAGGAGATAGTTTCCTGCAGAATCAAACTTTTGTATTCTATGATTACCAGTGTCAGACACCAGTATTTTCCCATAATCATCTATTGTGATTCCTTCTGGACTTCGTAACTGTCCATTCCCACTGCCCAAAGAGCCAAACTGCAGGAGATAGTTTCCTGCAGAATCAAACTTTTGTATTCGGTTGTTGCTGGTGTCTGCCACGTAGATGTTGTTGCTACTATCTATGGCAATTCCACTTGGAGATCTGAACTGTCCATTATTGCTCCCTCTTGAGCCAAACTGCAGGAGATAATTGCCTGCAGAATCAAACTTTTGTATTCGGTTGTTGCTGGTGTCTGCCACGTAGATGTTGTTGCTACTATCTATGGCAATTCCACTTGGAGATTTGAACTGTCCATCCCCACTGCCCAAAGAGCCAAACTGCAGGAGATAATTGCCTGCAGAATCAAACTTTTGTATTCGGTTGTTGCTGGTGTCTGCCACGTAGATGTTATTTGCATGAAACACAACATCTTCAGGAATTTAAAATCCCCATTACCAGTTCCAAACTGACCAAACTCAAAATCAAAAATAGGAAAAACTACAGCATACGACATACCAAACACAATAACAGATAACGCCACAAAAACTACAACAACTGTAAAATAATTTGGAATGCAAAATGGCATTGTTTTTTAATATTAATGCATAATAGATAAGAATAGTGTTAAAAATCATACATCCCGCTTTCCATTTTGGAATAAATTCACAAATGACATCATAGTGTTATTCATACACCATATGACATGAAATGATAATGCAATACTAGAAATTCTCAAAAATAGTTTAATATTCAAAAGAAATCCACGAAGTCATGTCAGAACAGAGCAAGAACGTCATGAATGACATTCTTGACAAAAAGGTCTCCAGCTATACAAGTACAAACTTTTTGAAGCTTTTGGATTCAACCTCCATGACTATTGCATGTAGTGCAATGCAAAAAAACAACAAAGACGAGATCATTGTTGTTGACAATACAAACACACCAGTAGGAATTGTAACAGATCAGGATGTATTAAAAAAGATAGGAGAGGCACATGCAAACCCAAAAAATACCAAGTTAGAAGACATCATGACATTTCCCCTAGTATCCATAAAACACAATGACACATTACTAAAAGCACTAAAAATAATGAGAGACAACAGACTGCGAAAAATTGCAGTCACCGAAGACAACGGGAACATAATTGGAATAATCTACCAGCACACAATTACAAATCTCATTCGTCAGAAAATAAGTTCCAAATCACAGACAAACTACTCAATTAGAGCAATACTGTGGAATCTTGGAACCGTAACCCAATTTGCAGGCATATTGATGCTTATTCCATCATTAGTGGCAACGCTACTCAATGAAACAATAGTTGCAACGGGGATATTTTTGATGGCTACTTTACTTTTGATTACAGGATTTTTTCTAAATGCCTACGGAGACAAGCATCAACTGAATTTACGAGGTTCGGCCATCATGATTTTATCCAGCTTTGTTATTTTAGTCCTATTTGGCACCATACCATACCTGTATGTAGCCCCATACGATAATGATAATTTTACAGATCTGTTTGCAAACAGCTTTTTTTCAAGTGCATCTAGTTTTACCACTGCAGGAATGACATTATTTTCAACGCCAGAAGATCTTCCAGACAGTTTCACATTTTTCAGAAGCTTTAGTCAGTTTGTAGGAGGAATGAGCTTCATCTATCTAATAATGACTGCGTTCTATCCTGAAAACAAACTCATGGCAATGAGAGGATTCATTTCAGGAAAGATTCCAAAACTACGTGAACTGTTTGCAACAATTACAATAGTGTTTTCAGTTTATGTAACAATTATTGCAATGCTAATGTTCTACTTGGGTGAGAGAAACATACTTGATGATTTCTCTCTTGCAATGAGCGTTTTATCCACAGGTGGATTTATGCCAGATTCCACAATCTTAGAGAGGTTAACACTACCTGAATATTTTGTATTAATGGGTGGAATGATTTTAGGTGCATTGCCATTTGGTCTTCACTATGCATTTGTTAGGAAAAAATTCATGTCAATAAAACTGACTAAAGAAGTTGGGGTTTATTTTGCAATACTGTCATCATCTATACTTCTTTTTATTGTGATTACTGACATTTCAGATATAGATGCGGCATTCACAGTCATTGCAGCAAGTACAACAGCAGGCATGCAGATTATAGACTTGTCTAGTATCGGTAGTGCACCCCTAGTTTTATTGTTCATACTAATGATAATTGGAGGGTGTGGGTTTTCTACGTCAGGAGGAATCAAGATATTCAGACTAGAACAGATGTACCAATTTAGAAAATATTTTAAAAAATCAGAATGGAAAAACATTACAGCACATGACAGAAAAGAAATCTGGATAGCCTTGATCTTGCTTGTGTTATTCCCAACAGCACCAATTCCTGTGGCGTACCATTTGAGTAGTCAAGGGTATGATTTTTTTGGTGCCTATTTTGAGTCAGTTGGTGCAATAACAACTGCAGGATTGGGGGCAGGCATAATAGATATCGACCTAGATGCGTTTTCAAAGATCATCATAGGGTTTCTTATGATATTAGGTCGTCTAGAGATAATTTTGCTTGTATACATATTTGTACCAAGACTAGTTTCATAAAGACCATCAATTTATTAAATGAAAATTAACTACAAAGAATCAAAATAGAATAGAGAATACTACCAAATAGAATCGCTGGTTTGTGAACCGTTCTTGTTTTTCTTATACTCCTCAATTGCATTATGGATTTCCTCTAGCGTGTTAAAATCAGAAAATGCCAAGATGTCTTCCACATCAATACCAAATGAGACAAGATTTTCAATCATATGTTGAATTTTTTGTTCCAATCAAAAATCGGCGGAAAGAGATATCATTTAACTTTTTATTTTTGTGCGATCATAGTATTGAAATTATTTTGTAATGAATTATTCAGTGTTGTTTGTTATAGTTTGCAACTAGATGCCTAGTCCAATTCATCCAGATACATTTTTTCTTCATCCAATACAGATTCAGTAGTTATACGATCGAAACTGATTCCCTTACATTGTGGGCACTCTGCTATGATTGTAACTCCTGTCTTTTTAGAAAATACATTGCCACAAGACTTGCAGACTCTCAACTCATCAAAGGTTACCATAATATGGTATTGGTCAAAGACCTTATTGTATATTTTGTAAAAATACATCTTTGGAGATCAAAGAAATCAACATTCAAGAGCATATCACGTAACAAATATGACTCAAAAGGAACAAAAGTTATTCATCTAAAACATGAATTAGATCCTTTAATTTTCTTCTTGATTTTGGAGGTTTCTTTGCATCAGGATATCCTATGCAAAGAATTGAAGAGGGAGTAAGATCTGTTCTGAGAATCTTTTTTATCTTTTCTTCATCAATCATGCCTATCCATATAGAACTAAGTCCAACTGCATGAGCCGCAAGTTGAGAGTAGGCTGCAGCTATTGTTGCATCCTGTAACGAGAATTTTGATAGCATCTCTGGTGAGAAATTCATTTTTACCCGGTTTGGATTCATGCAAAAGACCAAAACCAGAGGTGCGTTGACAAAGGGCTGCCGATTTGCTGCCTCCACAAGTGCTTCTTTTACCTTTTTACTTTTTACGTAAAATACTTCCAATCCTTGAAAATTTCCAGCCGTGGGAGCAGTGTCTGCAGCAGCCAGAATTTTTTCTATCTTCCAATCCTCAATCTTGGTTTTGGCAAACTTTCTCGTAGAACGTCTTGTAGAGAATATCCTAAATAAATCGGAGCTTGATGCCTCTTCTGTTTTTTTTGGGCTTCCAGACAAAATAGCCTGAAGTAGAGTAATTTGCTTCTTTGGCTCTTTGATGGTTTTTGTATCTTCTTTTTGAATCCATACTGAAGGGTAAAACTCCTTAGGAAAGATTTGAACGTGAAGTGGTTCATGAGGAATTTTGGCATATTCTAGAATATTTTCTCTAAATTCACTCGTTTTTGCCTCAAGAGGCTCTCGTTCTTTTAATCTAAATTGTACGACATCTGAATTAATCAGAATCTCACTGAAATTGTCCTCAAGTTCTACTTTTCCAACATTATTATTTTTGAGAATTTCAACTAACTGAGACAATTCATCTTTGTTTAAGATTACGGTATCTGTATCATCTTCGTCTTCCCCGATCCATACAAGCCTACATCCATCTTTAGAAAAATACGATGGTTCTATTTTGGTAAATGTCCTCATGTATTTTCTAATTTAGAACTTATAAAAAAGAAATTTGTTGCTAGCCCAATAAACCGCTAGCAACAAGATATGCCCCGGCACCCATTCCAATCACTGCACCTATTCCCATGCAGATAAGGTCAAATTTTACGACCTTTTTGAATGGGGCGTGCACCATTTTGTCCCATGTGGATATTTCTGTGTTCATGAATATGGTTAGTTTTAGTATCTCATAGAATATGGTACATTTTTTAGATTACCAGTAAGCTAAAAAGCTGACTGATGCATATGATCAACAACAATAAGAGTATGCCATGAAAGAAAGCACACTGCAAACTACAAGCATTACGGGAATTATTTTCAGTGTTATTAATATCAAAATGAAGCAAATAATACTTAAAACCAAGCCCATAACCGGTGTCATGACAGTCTGTCTTGTGAGATTATAATGAACTATAAAATTTTAGATTTGACAATACTTGCATTTGTTGCCGTGTTTTTTGTTGGAGTGTTGGCATTTGAACACGACATATTTGGATTACAGCAGTCAATAATACACATGGATACGGAATGGAAGCAATTCTTTGACGTTTTGATCTATCCGATAGTTGTTTTACTGGTAGCTGATCTGATTTTAAAATATAGAAAATTAAACGAACCAAGACAATTTGTAAAAAAATACTGGATAGACATTGTTATGCTTGCTCTGATTCCTGTATTTTCCATATTCAAGGTTTTAAAAATCAGTTTAAGCATGATTAAGAAGCTAAAAACACTGAAAATGGGGGCAAAAGTAATCCACAAAACAACAAAGCAACAATAGAACTAAAACAAATTCAAATTCAATGTAAAATTTTGGCGGATGTGTAGCGCATCAAGAGTTTTTAGTCTGCATATAATAACGGTCAGCAGCAAGAGTCATCTTTCTTAACACGTTTTTTGTCGTTTCAAGATCCTTTGGAGAAATATCCTGTGTAACAATCTTGCGCAAGTTAAGAACACATTCAACAATGGTATTCATCATGTTCTGGGATTTTTTTGTAGTATAAACGAGATTATTTCGTCTATCGTTTGGATCAGGTTTTCTCTGCACCAATTCCATCTCTTCTAGCTTGTCTAGAATTGAAACCAACGTAGGACCTTCAACAAATATAAGATCTGCAAGATTTGTCTGACTAATTCCATCTTCGATTGATAGGGCAGCTAAAACTTTCCATTTGCTTCCGCTCAGAGACAATTCCTTTTTCAGGTTCTCACCCAACGCCTTTTCCAAAGACTTTGAAGCGGTACGAATGATGATTCCAATACTGTTATCAATATCTAATTTTTTTACCTTGGTTTCTGCATATTCCATTAGTATTATAATAATTAGTACCCTAATGATTAAATATCTTACTGATATAGCCCAAACATGGGAATGGTAGGCACAAGACAAGCAACAGTTGTTTTGTTAGTGCTTAGCACAGGAATTGTTATTTCCAGCCCAGAAGTGTTTGCCCAAGAAAACACAGAATTTACAAAGTTTGAAGGAGATGACATTCACAAAAATCCAGATGCAAAAATAATCCTAGACAGGATTGAAGAATCAAAGAAGATACTTGCTCAGATGATGGAGCAGCATACAGAGATGACAGAACAACAAAAACTAGTCAAAGAGCAAAGAAAAGCAGCAGAAGAAAGACTACAGATAGAATTAGAAAGAATGAACAAAGAGTATGAAGAATATACGCCAAGAAATGCATTTGCAAGTTTTGTTTCAAATTTTAATGCAACACACCATGGAATTTACTGGGATCAATTTGAGATCATGGAAAGCAAAGTATTGCTAGCAAGGGCAGCCAAACAACAGGTTCTAGAAAATGGAGGTTCATTTCAAGAGGCTCAACGCGAATACATCAAGTATGCTTCAATGCCACGAATTGAGATGATACGTACAATTATTGATCTAAACCTAAAGCATGGATTTGCACACAAGGATACACAAGTATATTTTGACGAGAATGGAAAGCTGCCAAGATATGACGATGAAAACATGGCAATATGTTATGGGTGTTTAGAGTATGAAAATATAAGAAATACGGTAATCGATTCAGAGTCCAATCCATATCTAAGTGAGGAAACCACAAACACTTTGGATTCAACTATCCAGATTGTATCTGATAAAGAACCCATACAAGTATCATATACAGAACCATATGTGGAAAAAGATTCTCAGATCTCAATATCTAAACTGGAAGAAAAAATGGACATGCTTGGGCAGCAGATGATAAACGAGGAGGATTTTGAAAAGCAAAAAGAAATCCGAAAAGCCATAGTAAAGGTCGCGCAAGCCATAGAGAGACTAATGTTCTAAGACCCAATGCAACAATATTACAAACACATCGATTTCAGATTCATTTAGGCTCAGTGCAAGACAAAAACTAGGTGTTTTTGTGATCGTGCGTCAAGCAACTCAGATATAAACTGGAATTCGTTGGGAATCACATGCCAAGCATGAAAGGCGTAGACACATCAGTTGTGTTAAAGGCCCTCCTGGCATCAGTGGTAGGCATATCACTGCTTTATACGACCCAGTTTATTTTGAATGCAGAACAATTTTACTTTGTATCCACTCCAAGCTACATTATCCTGCCGGGAATGTTTGCAGTGGCGTCAATATATGTAACAATCAAAGAATGGAAAAATAATTCCAAAAGCAGAATTGCAATAATGTTTTTCGCGGTAGGAGCAGGATGTTGGTTTGCAGGGGAACAGTTATGGATAATCATAGATGTAATTCTTGATGAAGAGCCATTCCCATCACATGCAGATGTTTTCTACATAGCAGCATATGTTTTTTTCATAATGTTTTTGGTTTTGTATATACGACAGATAAAACAAAGCATTACAAAAAACACATTGTTATTTTCTACAATAATTTCATTTGTATTTGTACTTCCCGCACTGTATGTACTTGGGGATTATTATCAAGGGGAATCAGCGCTTAGCATATCAGTTGCATTGGTCTATCCTATCCTAAGCAGTGTTATGTTATTTTTTGTACTGCTAGGAATCATGTTCTTTGTAAAGGGAGCACATACATATTTCTGGACATTCATATTTGTGGGGTTTTTAATCCATACAGTAACAGATACGCTCTTTTTGTTTACTGCAATTGATGATTCTTACTATGACGGACATGTTAGTGACTTGCTGTATCTTATTGGATATCTATTTTTCATTGCAGGAGTTGTGTGTTATTTCAAAACAAAACCCAGTGCAAAAACAGAAATGACAATACTGACATTTGACGCAATTGGCAAGATTGCAATACCACTTATTATTGGAACTGTGTTTTCGGTGACATCAGTATTTCTGGTCTATGCCTATTTTTATGCAGAGGATTTTACCAACGAGACATTTCTTATCACGCTGATAATTGCAATATTTATCATCATTGCAATATTTTCCGCTAGCATCTTTATCATAATCAGACAAACAGATCGTTTCATCAGACTAAGAACAAAGGAGGTTGAGATGCAAAAAAAGGATTTGGAGATCATACTTGAAAAAAAATCACATGAAATTCTCCAGGCATCAGAATTTTCCAACATAGGGATAAATATTTCTCAGATTGTGCATGATCTGAAAAATCCATTGACGGTGTTAAAGTTGAATCTGGAAATGATCGAAAACGAGAACAAAGAAAACCCAATAATATCTAGCAGGCTTGGCCACATGAAAGAATCAATCAATATGATCTATGAGCACATGTCTGATGTGCTAAACTATATCAAAAAACCCACGCTGGATATCTCAGAAGCAAACCTGCTTGATTTGATAGACAAATCGATTCAAAATATAGACAAACCAAAAACAGTATCAATCAAGCTACCAAAAGAAGATGTAAAAATTCAATGCGATCCGATACGCATGGTCCTAGTATTTATCAACATACTGACTAACGCAATTGATGCAATGAACAATCAGGGGACAATTTCAATAAATACACAACAGAAAAAAAATTCAACCATAGTCAACTTTGAGAATTCAGGACCGCCAATTCCCAACGATATCATGGATCAGGTTTTTGAGCCATTGTTTACAACAAAGCCAAATGGCACAGGGCTCGGTCTGCCCACATGTAAAAAGATAATTCAACAACATGGTGGAAAAATTACCATAAGCAACAACCCCACAACAGTAACGATCGAACTACCACGCAAAATATAGCTATTGTGATTTTTCCAGTATCTTGTCTACTTCTTTTCTGTGAGCTGGACAGTACAGGCCAGAGTCCTTGCAGTCAGGACATCTGAGATACTTGTAATAGTCAATCATAGAAAAAACAACAAATAACAGATTAAAAGGAATTTCTACTAAATCATATCAGTAAAAGTAGGTAGTTCAAACAGCACAAATAACAAAGAAAGATAAAACAAAAGAATTCAAAGCCATACAAAGTATCAGAGTTTGTGATTAATATGATTAATGTGAGAAATAAAATCAGAGTTTCACACGGTCAACAGAAAGGCAATAATCACAAATAGTTGAAATTTGAAAAAGGAGAAAAAAGACCATTTAAGTTAGGTTGGATTTTTCACCTGACTTTTTATTTTTAGAAGGACATTCTTTTCCCTCATGTTCATCATCATATTCTGAACCACCATGCGCAGAAATATCAGATGATTCTGCAACTGCGATATCAAATGTAGAAACAAAAGCAACTGATGCTATCAATAGACTCAGAGTCAGGGTAAAAAACAATCGTGAATCGAATTTTTGTGCAGTCATTAAGGTATGTTGCATGTTTTTATTATTAAAGGCGGAGTAACATTGTTACCCACATAGCAACCATATAAAGTTCAATAACGGTAAGATAAAGAAAATTCTTTATCGATTGTACATGTCATCAATGATTGTTTGGAATGTACCGTAGGGTTGGGCACCGATTACTGTTTCAGCAGTACCGTCAGGAGCAATTATTATAAATGATGGAGTGGATCTCGCGCCTGCAGATGAGGCAATTTTCTTGTTGTCATTTACACGTTGCTCATATTTGCCAGAGTCAAGACATTCGTTGAACAAGGCGGAATCCATACCGTCAATGCCCATTACCAGTAACTTGAGATTGTTCGAGCTAGCCCAACCATCGTTTTCATGTCCTTGATTTGCATACATATAATCATGATACTTCCAATACAATCCCTGATCTGCAGCACAGTAACTTCCTGCATGGATTTTCAGAGAATCAGGTCCAATGATTGGGTAATCTACATAAATCAGACTTGCAATTCCAGTGGCAATGAGATTTTTTTCTATTGCAGGTTTGGTAAATTCATTCCAGCGTTTGCAGAATGGACATTGATAATCGCCAAACTCCACAATAGTTACAGGGGCCATACTATCTCCAAGAACAGGTGAGCCGTTACGCGTATCCAACGACAATTTGACAGAGTTTGGATTGTCAGCCTTTATAGAGTCAGGATTCATCAATAATGCTACAATACCTACACCAACTATGGCGCAAATAATGCCAATAAGTACAAACTTTGTTTTAGGATTACCCTTAGGCTTTATTTTTCTGCTATGTTTTCCCATTACTATCAGATTCATTGCAGGATTAAAATAATCTATCCCTGATTGCATAACTTTGAACTGAATTTGGTATCAAAACAGGCATTCATATCACAAATCATCAAAGTCATAAGCAAAAGATAGTCAAAAATATCCCAATCTCACAAGATGTGTCGTGAATCGAATTTTAATCATAGGAATAATTCTAGTCATTGCTATTCTGATAGTCATTGCATTTACATACAGGATTCAAGATGCGGGCGAATCCACAAATGCAGATGACAAATCTCCAATCACTACTAATGTGGTATATGACAATTCATTATTCCTCATCCATAAAAATGCAGATGATTTTATTGGAAAAGATGAAAATAATGAAGACATGTTCTCAAGATACCTGCTGTCACCAAAAAACGACAATCAGCAACTATATGATTCGCTAGGACCAAAAAATGCAAACCATACAACAGTGGTAATCATACCAATATTTACAGCACTGGCATATCACAATCCAGGATTTTACAACTATTACGCAGGTACATGTGATGAGTCGTGTCTTACCGTAGGCGGATCTGCAGTGAATTCTTCACTAAAATATGATTATCGTTCAAGTGCCATGGCAAACCAGGTTTTTGAAATTCTTGGATATGACAGAATTTCAGATGCAGATGTACACATGGAGCCGGCCATACTGAAAGAATATGATCGCGTGATTCTTTTACACAACGAATATGTGACAAGAGAAATGTTTGATGCCATAACAAGCCATCCAAAAGTAATCTATCTTTATCCAAATGCACTGCATGCAGAAGTACATGCCGATGTGGAAACAAGTTCAATTACTCTGATCAGAGGGCACGGATATCCTCAAAAAGAGATCAGAAATGGGTTTGACTGGGAGCATGACAATACCAACCCCTACGAATATGATAAAGAATGCAAAAACTGGGAATTCTATGAGATAAACAATGGCATGATGCTAAACTGTTATCCAGAAAACATAATTTTCAGCGACATTGAATTTCTTCAAACAATACGTGATTTGTAGAACAACACAATATCACAAAGGACAACAACAGTCAAATTTACAAGCATGGAATTAAGACAATCTATTTTACTAAAGAAATCTGAAAATATGTGATGAATCAGCAAGAGCAATCCGAAATATTTTCATCTGAATGGCTATTGTTAAATCAATTTCTTCACAAGATGAAAGAGGTAAGCACATCATGTGTATCAGTCTATTATCCCTATGGCAGGGGACATGAGACCATATCCCTGCTTGATGAAACAAAGCAAAATGCAGAAGTAGAAAAAATCGAGTCAGAGATTCAAAAAAGAATAAAACATCTCAGAAAAAACCCATCGTCAATCGGAAAATTTACAAAAACATTTTGTATTTTTGGATGGACTGAAAATAACAAAATAAACATTGAGAAAGTAGGCACATCAAAAAAACTACCATACATTTACATGGTAAGCAAAAAACCATTTCTCAAGCCATTTTACGACGTTCTAAAAACACAGCAGCGAATAGTGTTGATAATCCTTGATCAAAAATCAGCTTGGATACAGAAATTTTACGGAAGTAAAATAATACAAGAATCCAAGATAAAAATAGACTTGCGGGGAAGGCACAAAAAAGGGGGACAGAGTCAGGGACGATTCTTAAGAGCAAGACAGACCAAGATACATGTTTTTTACAAGAAAGTTGCAAACAGAGTAAAGACAATGGGGACAGATTCGGAATTAATCCTCATTGGAGGAGCAGGTCAAGCAAAGACAGAGTTTTTTGATGAAATTGATTCAGAAATAGCAAAGAAATGCAGATTTGTAGAGAACATATCTTTTTCCACATCCCAAGATGAAACATATAAAAAAATAATTCATCATTTGTATCAACACAGAAAAAAACAAGTAAGAGAAACCATAGAGAGATATCACAGGCTGATTAAAGAGGGTTTAACTGCAAAAAGAAACACGGTGATCTTTAGAGCATTAGAACTAGGAGCAGTCGATACACTGATTGTTTCAGCAGATTATCATTCTGATTCCCAATTCAAAAAAATAATAAATATGCTAGAAACTGCAAAAAAGACTTCAGCTAAAATAGAGTTTGTAACGTCACCAAAAATAATCAAACAATTAGAGATTGAGGACTCTGTGGTGGCAATACTTCGTTACAAGATAAAATAAACGTCCCAATGTAAAATGTGGGAAAAAATACAATTAAAGAGGAATATTATAGGTTAGCTTTTGATTCGCATGATTTTTGTTCTATCCATGACTTTCCAATATTCAACATTTTGATTATTTTCCAGTTTGCCTTTTACCTCATCATCTACCAGCGTCACGTCAATTGTCTCAAATGTCTCCGAATCCATAATTTGATAAGTTTCTCCAATAATTGAAATGATTTGTCCGACTCGTTTGTCAATTAGAGGTACGTGAACCTGCATGCTGACAGGGCCAACATGGGGTCTTTTTTGTTCATCAAAGACGCCAACACCTACAATTCTTGCTTTGGCAGCACCATGTTTTCCTGGTTTTGACGTATCGTATTCTACTATTCGACACGGTTCGCCAGTTGCCTGATCACCGACTGGCAACAAGATGTAAGAACCAATTTTTAATGAACCAAGATCTGCGGGTTTACTCATGAGAAAGCAGGTTTCTGTCGAATATTTAACTTTTCTACTTTAGTACATCCAAAATCGAAAGACTGACCAAATTTGTCATTGTAAGTCCTTTTCTGTTGATATCACGTCTTGTTTCATCACAATATTTTTTTACACTTTGATGACTCTTCTCGCTTGTAACTTCAATAACCACTATGTTGTCACTATATGGAAAAGTAAATTTTGAAGGAACAGTGCAAAAAGTATCCAGAAATCCCAATCCAGCAATGTGGATCTTGTCTCTTTTTATCAAAAGATGTGCAATATCTTGCAAATCCTCACCAGACTCGCCGTACTCCAGGTAGTAAACTGAAACAAAATTTGTAATTCCTTTAGTTTCTCGCTCAAACAGATCATCTCGGATGTTAAAAACAAACGATGTTTTTTCTTGATTATGTTTTGCCAAGTCCTTTGAGATTATGCTGCTGTCTTTGAATTTTGCCAAGAGATAATGGTTTGTAGAGTCAGAAAAGTAGGGTTTGCTTTCACTAGAAAACGTCCCAGTAACAAAATATAATTTTTCAATATTTTTTGACGATGCCCATTTTTCCTTTAATTCAATGGATTCATGATTGTGAAGATATGGGGCACATACATAACCAAAATACGACAATTCTAGCTGGGACACGCACCAATTCGTAAAAAAGAGTATTTATGCCATTTGGAAAAGCTCGATCTTTTAGAATATTTGACGTCTTCGATAGTTTTTTAATACTAGTATACTTCGTGATTTTGTCCCAAGCTAGCTCAGCCTGGTAGAGCTTCCGGCTGTAGTTGTTGGCTTAGAGGCTGACCGAATAACAGCATATCAGGCATACAGAAACCGGGTTGTCGAAGGTTCAATTCCTTCGCTTGGGACCACAACCCCTTCTAAATAATAAAAATAAAAAAGACTAATTTAAGAAAACAAAAATGACTCTTAAATTATAAAAAATTTCTTTGTCTATGCTGTTTTTTTGACCTTTTGTGCGGCTGGTCCTTTTTGTCCTTGTCCTACTTCAAACTCTACTTTATCGCCTTCATTGATGAATCCATCAACATCTGATTTGTGGACGAATAAATCGTCACCAGATTCTCTTTCGATAAAACCAAAGCCCTTTGTACGGTTGAACCATTTTACTGTGCCTTGTTCCATTTGATATGGAAGAATACAAGCCCGTATATTAAGTTGGCAATCAAAAGAGGCTTGAATAATAGAGGAGAAAATGCTCTAGGATCAGAAATCTTTTGGGATGTGGCTGTTCTCTTTTAGCCATTCTACCTGGGGCAAAGTAAACCTCCAAACAATATCCCCTTGTTCGGATTCATTAAAATCCCAGGGGGCAATAATTACAATGTCATTATCACGGATCCAAACCCGTCGTTTTAATTTTCCACGGATTCTACCGCGCCTAGTTATACCATCTGTGCATTTTATCAAAACGTTTTCTCCGCCTAGCATTTTAAGAACGCGGCCGAACATCTCACCCTCTTCAGGTAATCGAATTTCTTTCAGGTCGCTTTCGCTTTTTACTTGGCGTTTACCCATGCCAGTAATGAACACTATCAGCATATAACTGTGGGGATTTTTGGAGAAAATTTCGTGATTTTTTGTTAAACAACAAAAGGAATTTTATTAATACACGGCACAAACATTGCGTGGAATTCAAATGTGTAGAAGGATGCGCAGATTGTTGCATCAACAGAGAATATTATCCAAATAAAAAATTTGGGAAAATCGGAGTATTAATTCTGCCTGAAGAGAAACAAGAGATAGAAAACATGGCAAAAGAGAGAAAGATCAACGTATCAATGTTGCCAAGAATAGGAACGTCAAAAAATCAAAATGAAGTACCGACAATACTGGCATATCAGATGATGGGCAGAGAAAACAATGGCGATGTCTGTCCTTTTTTGGATACAGAGACGGAGAATAAATCACCTCATGGAGGATTTCCATGTAAAATTTATGATAAAAGACCATTAGCATGTAAAACATATCCATTAATCCAAACTGAACCGACACAGTTAGATCAAAAATGTAGGTTTTGCAAGGAATGTGGACATGCGGATAAAAACTTGGATGAAGAGATGGAATCACTGCTAAAAATCAAAACAAAGATGGAGACAGATGCTCCTGTGATTTGGAGATATGCGACGGGTGTTGGAGAGGAGTCGGACAAGAACCACATCAACACAGGTTGGTTTCTAGACGAATAAGTTAGAAAACTGTAGAAAATAACCAAAAATTCAAAAGCATGGAAAATATCAAACAATCATGAGTGAGGACACATGGTCAAATTTGGACAAAGTTGACCAGAAGATCATTGAGATTCTCAACAGCAACGCGCGAACGCCATCCAAAGAAATTGCATCCGAATTAAAAAAATCAGGACATGATGTTTCAGACAGAACAATTAGAAAAAGAATTGAGAGATTGGAAAAAAGTGGGATTATCAAGGGATACAAGGCAGTACTGACTGACGTATCTGGGATTAATGAATATCAAATTGTATTTATGAAACTAAAACCATCAAAATCACTAGAGTCAGTAAAAGGTGCAATCAAGGAATACATTACAAAATTAGACAATTACTTGTTAGTTGCAAATATGGAAGGAGAATGGAATATGTTTACAATAATTCAAACAGATTCACAAACAAACACTGCACAAAAAATTGTAGAAAAATTCTCCGAGGAATTAATAGACTATAGAATTAACGAGATTGACATTAAAGATGCTAACATTCTAAACGTTTCTTTGTTATTACTGTAATAAGGAATACTCAGATTCTGCTATATCAATTGCTTTTTTCAGTTCATCTAAAGTAAACGGTTTTTGGATAAATGCAGTGACTCCAGAACTAATTGTCTTGTTAACACGCTTGGTGGTTTTTTCATCTGCAGTAATCACAATAATTTGAACAGTTGCATTCTCCTTCAATAGTTTGGAGGCGACAACATCACCATCAACATCAGGCAAACCCATATCAAGTAAGACTAGTGGTTTTTTATTTTCAGAGAAGAGAGTTTGGCATCCCCTGAGTCCAGATTTTCCAGTCTCATAAACAAGAATTTCCTTATAACCCAATTTTTCAACATAGCTTTGCAGTTTTAATGCAATTGCTTTGCTGTCATCAATAATTACAACGGGCCTAGTGGATTCTGGAGTGGTTGAAACGATTGATTTGGCGTGTTGATATGCTTCTTTTGCCTTATCGAATTCACCTAAGATCAAAAAACATTTGGATGCACAAAGTAGTGCACCTCTAACATTAGACACATTCTTTGATTTAGAATATTTTAAAAAGAGATCTCCGGCTTGTTTGATTTCGTCTTTTGATTCTTTTCCATGTTTTGATTTGCACTTTGCAGCCAGCATAAAGAACAAAGCAGATTTTAGCAGTTCTGTTTTTCTAAGTGATTCAGCTTGGGTCAGAAACAGATTATGAGCTGTAATGAATTGGTTATTTTTTAAATGAGTTAAGGCAATTTCACATGTTGTCTTTGAATCCATGTCAAATGTGAGTATTTTTTATATTATAATATAGTGTTGTTGAAGATAATCTAGTTATGGGTTGATGACTGCACGACCAAGAATCTTCCTTGCCTTCAAATCCTCCAATGCAGTATTTGCATCATCTAATGAATATCTTTTTGAGATCATTGGATTGATTATGCCTTTTCTGGCAAGGTCAAGTAGCTCTAACATGTCATGATAGTTTCCGGTATATGCACCCTGAATGATTATTGACTTGAGTGGAATTGTAACTAAAGACATTTCAATGGAACCGCCAAACAAGCCAACTAAAACCAAATTACCTCTCTTACGTAGGACCGACAAGCCCAGTTTAGCAGTCGGAGGAGCATTTACAAAATCAACAACACTGTCTGCACCCTTGTTGTTACATATTGAGATTATTTTTTGTGATGTTTCAGGATCTTTTGAGTTTAATACATAGTCTGCACCCATTTCTTTTGCAGTGTCTAATTTTTGATCGTCAAGATCCACACAGATGATTTTTGCTTTTGTGATGGCCTTGGCAATTTGAACACCCATAAGACCCAAACCGCCAGCTCCTATGACCACTATAAATTCAGGCATGTTTTGATTGGATTTTTTAATTGCAGTGTATGCAGTAAGTCCAGAACAAGCTAAAGAAGTAGCTGAGTCAGGATTCACCCCATCCAACTTTGCCAGATATTTGTAGTGAGGTACAAGAGAATAATCAGAGTAGCCACCATCTTGAAAAACCCCAAGAGATTTTGGAGTATCACATAGATTTTCATTTTCTGCTTTACATGCAGGACATTGACCGCATCCAATCCAAGGATAAACAAGAACAGAATCGCCCTTAGAAATCCCTGTAACAGTATCTCCTATTTCTTCAACAGTCCCAGCAATCTCGTGACCAGGCGTAACTGGATACTTTACTCCACGATCTGTGACTTTCATGAATTGTCCGTCACCTAAATCATATCCACCTTCCCAAAGGTGAAGATCACTGTGGCACACACCAACTGACTTCACCTTAACAAGAACCTGATTGCCCAGAGGTTTTGGAGTCTGAGATTCTGAGACTTTCAAAGGCTCATTTGGACCTGTTATGCGAGCAGATTTCACAAATTAGCAATTCAACCCTTACAATATAAGAGTTGACTGGATATGAGAAAAAAATAGAGCCCCTAGATATTATTGAATAAAAAGACAATAATTACGTGAATGAAGAGCAACCGCCAAGCATATCATCAGCGCCTGTAAATATTCTATTTAGTCCAATTTCTGCCGCAAAGAAAGACGTATGGGAAATAGATCTGATTCAAATTCTGAATTTGTTGATAAAGATTCTTGAAAGAAATGGAAAAAAAGATCTTAAGGTTGCAGGAATGGCAGCATTGTCATCCTCGTTAATATACAGAATGAAGGTGGAAAGTATTTTTGCATTACAAAAGGCAGCCATGGAAAAAAAGCCACTCAGACAGAGAACAGATGTAGACGTAGAATTAATAGACATTCCATATAGACATGAATCGACTTATCCAGTTTCACTAGACGATTTGTTAGGACTATTACAAAATCTCATAGGAACAATTGCAAATCCTCAGTCAAGAAGAGGAAGACAGGTCGAGATTGAACCAATTGAACCACCAAATTTCCAAGAATATTTCATATCACTTGAAAACATCATTGGCAAATATGAAGATTTGATAATTAGAAAGATCACAAATGATGGATTTGGGTTACTTCAGAACATAATCGTGGATCTGGATGAAATCGATTCTATTAGGTGCTTTTTTGCAACTCTATTTTTGGCCAGAGATCACAAAGTAGACCTTGAGCAAGTAGATGACGATATCAAGATAATTCTGATAAAAGAGAAGTTAACAAACTGATCAAAAATGGAGAAAGAATTTCTTTAAGTAGATTTTGGAGTAGGTATAGCACAATTGGCAAAAATTGAGAATTTAGACGAGGCAATTGCAAGAATAGAGGCTGCACTATATTCGGCAGGAAGACCGCTAAAGATGGAGGAGCTAATCAGAGCCTCAGGCACAGAATCGCGTACAAAAACACAAGAATGTATAGACAGCATAATGAAAAAAACAAAGTCCGCATTCAAAGCAATAGAGATAGTTACGCTCCCAGACGGTTCTTACGTATTTCAATTAAAGCCAGAATACAGCTCTACAATCAAGAGGTATGCATCAAAGCCAATACTTCCAAATGCCACTCTGAAGACACTATCATATATTGCATACATGCAGCCCATATCATCAAAGCAACTTGTAGAGACAAGGGGTTCCGGAGTATATGCACATCTTAAAGAGCTAAAACAGTTAGACTTTATCAATCATCAAAATGTGGGCAGGTTAAAAATATACAACACAACTGAAAAATTCCAAAAGTATTTTGGAATTCAAGGCGATGTCGAGAACCTAAAGGAAAGGCTGTTTTCAAAGATAAGAAAAACGGCGACAAGATCTACGATTAACACTACCGCGTCTTTAGTAACAGAGTTAAACTAAATTTTTCATCCAAGCCTAATTCTTGGCGTTTTGTATAAATTAGAGTAGTAAAAAGTACATTCGTGAGAAAATCAGTAGAAAATCTTGCAACAAGTAAAATTACCGGAGGACGCAGAGTCCCATTGAGGATTAGACGAAAGTATGAAATTGACAGATATCCTAATGAAGCGGTAACTGGCGCTCAAATGACCATTACAAGAAGAGTTCGCGGAAATAACAAAAAAACAGCTTTAAAATCAATTGATTTTGTAAATCTGTCAACAGGAGATTCCAAAGTAAAGAAAACAAAAATTCTCAAAGTTTTAGAAAATTCTACAAATAACGATTATCAGAGAAGAGGCATTATTACCAAGGGTGCAATTTTAGAAACACAAGAAGGAAAATGCAGAGTCGTTTCTAAGCCAGGGCAAACAGGAATAGTAAACGCAATTCTCTTAAAGTGATAAAATGAAAGATTACGAACATGTCGTAATCTGGCTGGATTATTTTAACAAGACATTGCCAAGATCTAAAGGAAGAAGATTAGAAAAAGAAAGATGCGTCTTTGATCCATCATTGAAAGAACTATCAGATGCAGCACAAGACGCAGGTTTTGAAATAACTGAGACAGACGACAAAGTCAGATTTCCAAGAAGGTCATACGTAAGGTCAGGGTATATTGTGTTACCAAAAGGATCCTCCAAGACAAAAATACTTAACAAGATTTCAGAAAAATTAGTTTTAAAACGTTCCAAACAATCAAAATAAAATCAAATCTAGCTGTTAGCTAAAGTAAAGTTGACAGAAGTCTATGAAAAGAATATGATGATTACTGTTTCTAATTGCAGGAGGTAGGCGAAATAATGCACCTAGCCGGTAGTGGCAGGGTAATAATTCAACTATCTGAAAAAGTGGTTGAAGGACAAATACTCTGTGACGACAAAGGAACTAGAGTTGCTAAAGTAATGGAATTGATAGGTCCAGTAAAAAGACCGTTTGCATCAGGTACCCCATTAACGAACAACATCAAAAAATACATTGGCAAAAGTGTGTTCGCAACCGAATATTCTCCTGCTAATACACAAAAATTTAGGAGAAGAAAAAAATGAACATACTACAAACAGAAAACTGTCCTGAATGTCAATCATCACTAATTGATGACATTCAGAATGGAGAAATCATCTGCTCTGGATGTGGCGTAGTTGTCGCAGATCAGATGGCAGATTATGGACCAGAAACAAAGAGTTCTAATCTCGAAGACAAAATGAAGCTTGCAAGAGCAACAGGACAAACAACATATTCACAACACGACTTGGGAATAGCAACTGAAATATCAATCAGTACAAAAGATTTTAGCGGAAAAACAATCAATCATGAAGTTGCAAATCAGATGCACAACCTAAGGAAATGGCAACAAAGAGTAAGAGTTTCATCACCTAGGGAGAGAAGATTGGCAAATGTTTTATCAAAAATGGGTGAAACATGTGACAGCCTGAACCTTTCAAGAAATGTTTTAGAAACTGCCTCTATGATTTACAGAAACTTGGATGGGCATATTGAAGTGAAAGGAAAATCAGTAGCAAGCATTACTGCTGCTACAATCTACATGGCATGCAAACAATGCGATGTAGTCAGATCACTTGAAGAGATTTGTCGAGGAATATGTGCACCAAAAGATGTCAAATCAAAAACAAAGCTTGCAGCAAGATACTATAGAACCATGGTAATGGAAATGGGACAGATTACTGCTCCAGTCGTAACCATGAGCAAATACATCTCAAAGATTGCTAACATGACACAAACTGAGGTAAGGGTAGAAAGACTTGCTTTAGAAATTGCAGAAAAGACCAAAGACAGCAATATTGCTGACGGAAAGGCTCCAAACGGAATTGCAGCAGCATACCTGTATGTAGCCTCAGTACTACTTGGTCAAAACGTCCTTCAGAGAGACGTATCCAGTATCGCAGGTGTCACGGAAGTCACTATCAGAAACAGATGTAAAGAGATTCTAACATGTTACAAGCTCAAAATTACTTTGAGACCATCTCTGGCCAAAAATTAAACCCCCACCCCCTTTTCATTTTATTAAATTCATAAAAATGCCATTAGTTCCAACTAATTTTCGTGGGTATTATATATAGAAACAAAACAAAATGCATCATGGCAGTATTAGAAATACGAGATCTGCATGTTTCAAGAGAAGGAAAAGAGATTCTCAAAGGAGTAAACCTAAAGACAGGACCGGGAGAGGTTCATGCCATTATGGGGCCTAACGGTTCAGGAAAAAGTACATTAGCATATACATTACTTGCACATCCAAAATATGAAGTAACAAAGGGAGATATTTTGTTAGACGGTGAAAGCATTTTAGAATTATCAGCAGATGAACGTGCCAAGAAAGGATTGTTCTTGGGATTTCAATATCCAACAGAGGTATCAGGAGTGGGATTTTCTCATTTCCTTAGAACAGCATACAACTCACTTAGCAAAGCATTGCAAGGAGAAGACAGAGAAGTATTCATCACAGTAAGAGAGTTTCAAAAATATCTTAAAGACAACTTGAACAAGGTGGGCCTAAAAGAAGAATTTCTTTCAAGATACCTAAATGAAGGTTTTTCTGGCGGAGAAAAGAAACGTGCAGAAGTTTTACAGATGGCAGTGTTAAAGCCAAAGATTTCGATCCTTGATGAGCCAGATTCTGGATTGGATATTGATGCAGTCCAGGCAGTGGCACAGGCAATTAGCAAAGTTTCGGGAAAAGATGCAACAGTAATTGTAATTACCCATTATGCAAGAATATTGAAGTTTTTGGACAAGTTGGATTTTGTTCACGTATTTGCAAGAGGTAAAGTGTTAAAGACAGGAGACGCATCCCTTGCAGACAAGCTAGAAAGCGAAGGATATGATTGGGTTCTAGAGCAACAAGTCCAATAACACACCAAGTTTTATTACAATCACATCATACACCTACTATGATTTACGAACTTCAAGTAGAATTTCACAAAGACTTTGTAGAAATAAACGAAAATAAGATAGTTATCGGCATAAGATCAAAACCAATCAAGGGAGAAGCAAACAAAGAAATCATTAAAAAACTCGCAAAATATTTTGGAGTGTCAACATCTCTTGTAAGAATTAAAGCGGGTCAAAAATCCAAAGAAAAAATAGTAGAAATACAAGATTAGAAAATCTTGTTTTTTGTTTAAATAGGGTAATTCCAAAACCAAAACAAATGGAACCAAATGACGATGAGAAATATTATTTCAATTTCTCATTCTTTCAAATTGATCCTAAATGGAGATGGATGGCAGACCTTGCTAAGGAAGAATCTGCCAGAGAGGTAGAAAATGTAATAAGAAATTCAGGAATTAAATTCAGATCATATTCTACGCTAGGATTACGTTCTGATGCAGACTTTTTGTTTTGGTTTGCTGCAAAATCAATTGAAGAAATTCAAAATGTTGTTTCAAAACTATACCTAACAGTATTTGGAAAATACATAGTTCCAACACAGACGTATGTATCATGCACCAGACCTTCAATATATGCAAGAAAAGGAAGAATAATTTCATTTGTTGCAGGAAACGAGTCAAAGAAATATGTAATTGTCTATCCATTCACTAAAACAAGAGAATGGTATCTTTTACCAAAAGAAGAGAGACAGAAAATGATGGATGAGCATATTGATGTGAGCCAGAAATACCCAGACATAGTTCTGAACACCGCATATTCTTTTGGAATAGATGATCAGGATTTCATGTTGGCATTTGAGACAGATGAGTTGAGAGATTTCCAAAACCTGATAATGGATTTGAGAGAAACAAAGGTCTCAAGATACGTTAAAGTGGATACACCTATGATCCCATGTGTTAAAAAAGACATTTTGCCACTCATAGCAAGCTTAGGCTAAGAAATACAAATTCAGATGTGCAAATCTTGGATAAACATAAATGAACATATTTTATAAAAAATAATCTAACAGAAAATATGCAAAACAATGGTGATGTAAAATGAAGTATAAAAAATTAGGAAAGAGTGGAATCAAAGTATCAGAAATAGGATTTGGAGCATGGACTATAGCACTTGATTGGTGGGGTAAGAAGATAGAGGACGATGAAGCCAAACGAATGCTAAAAAAAGCATATGATATAGGAATTAACTTCTTTGAGACTGCTGACATGTACGGTAAAGGGAAAAGTGAGAAACTCATTGGCGAAGTTTTCAAAGGAATGAGAGAAGAGATTGTGATTTCTACAAAATATGGGTATGATTTTTCAGAGGTTGAACAGATTGGTCATGCAGAGCTTCCACAGAATTTTGACCCGAAATTTACAAGAAAAGCACTAAATGATTGCCTAGAGAGATTGCAGACAGATTACCTAGATGCATTTGGATTACACAATCCAAAATTAAACCACATTAGAAATGATGAGACGTTTGGTACTCTTGATGAATTAATCAAGGAAGGAAAAATAAGATCAGCTCAAGTAGCACTAGGTCCAGCAATCGGGTGGACACAAGAAGGACTAGAGGCAATGGATAGGAAAAGTGTGTCAGCTGTTCAAACAGTTTACAATATTTTAGAGCAAACTCCAGGAAATGAGCTTATTGAAAAAGCTGAAAAGCAAGACGTAGGAATTCTTGTCAGAGTTCCAGACGCTTCAGGAATTCTTACTGGTAAAGTAAAAGCAGAAACAGTCATCCCAAGCAATGACCACAGAAAAGACAGAAAAGCAGAATGGAGAAAATCAGCGCTTGAAAAAGTTGAGCAGTTCAGACCAATTGCAGAGCGTAATGGATTAAACATTACTGAATTTGCAATAAAATTCATACTCTCCAAGAGATCAATTGCATCAGTATTACCAACTGTTGTAAGCGAGGAAGAAATTGAAATGTTTGCATCAATCTCAGACGGAAAATATCTCAACTCATCAGATATGAAGGAAATTGATGAGTTGTATAACACATGGCCCCCATACGAATTAAAGGCAACCCCTCAAACAAACTAATCTACAATGGCAACCCCAATAAACAGAGAGAAAACTTTAGAGATAATAGAAAGATTCAAGCTGGCAAAGATTGGGGAATACAAAAAATGGGAAGCCATAATTAAAAAAATAAAAAACAACATACCGCCAAGCCCGGCAGAATTAGAATATTATTCAAATTTAACAAGAATATACAAAGACTCCACAGTCACAAGAAGAAGCAAGATTTATCATACGAGGCTATCAGAACATGACAATAAACCCCCATGCAACAAATGCGGAAGCAGTTCGGAATACTATTGTAACATGAATGATCAGTACTTTTGTATTTTTCATGTTGTAGGACACGATGAAAATGAGAATTAAGAAACTCGTATGGTTTCTTCTAAATTGAACTCATTTTCAACAAAATACTCTACACGTGTTTTTTTGAATTCGCGTGAACTAAAGAGAATTTTATAATCATCCACATGAATTTGAGATTGGATTGTTTTTGCCATTTCTTGTGCTTCATGATGAGTTTTACAATGAATCATCGAAAATACATTGTATGGCCAATCAGAATATGTTGGTCGCTCATAACAATGACTGACCTGAGGAAACGCACCCAATTTTGAGCCAACCTCGGAGATTTTTTCATTTGGGACTTTCCACACAATCATCCCATTTGCCGTAAAACCTACCTGTCTATGTCTGAGAATTGCTGCGAACCTCCTCATGACACCAATGCTTTCATAATATTTCATTTTTTCAAACAATTGTTCTTCGGTAATACCAAGATTGTTCGCAGATTTTACAAACGGTTCATCTATAATCTCCATATCTTTTTGGAGTTCTCGTACAAATTGTTTGTCTTCTTCAGTAGGAACAAATTTTACGTTTTGAATTTCCTTTTTTTGCTCAGTTGGTGCAACTTCATGTTTTTTATCATCAACCATGTCAAGCTTGACACCAATTTTGAATAACTGTAAAGTCGGGAGCATTCTAACCTTTTTGATTCCTTTTAACACATTGAATTTATCCAACTCTTGTTTTAAGTCAGAACCAGGAGGCACTGCCAAAGTAAACCAAAGATTAAACTCATGATCACGCTCATAATTATGACTGACGCCAGGATGGCGATTGATTTGACTTGCAACATATTCTAATTTATCAGGTTCAATCTCCATTGCAACAAGTGAGCTTGTGTAACCCAGTTTTCTTGTATCAAAAATCGCACTTAGTTGTCTTAGCACACCAATTTTCTTCAAAGCATTAAGGCGCTCCTTGACAGTTTCAGGGGAGGTATTGAATTTTTTTGCAATAGCATCAAAGGGCCTAGTTACAAGTGGAAATGTCCATTGAATTTCATTAAGAATTTCTTTGTCAAGTTCATCCATAGAGGTCATTAAAACAATGATTTCCTAATTCAATTAAAAATGTAGCTGGAATTTTATGCGTCAGTTCTAATACATAAATAGAAACTGCAGTCTTTTTGATCGATGATAGTTGACCTTAATCTTCAAGGCAAAAAAGTAGTTGTCATTGGAGGAGGAAATGAATCCCTAAAAAGAATAACACCATTATTAAAACAAAACTGTGAAATCCTAGTGATTAGTGGGAACATTTCTTCACAAATCAACAGACTAGCAAAATCCAAAAAAATCAAATTGATCAATCAGAATATACAAGACATTTCGTTTATTTCAAAATACAAACCAAGTTTGATCATTACAACTACAAATGATAAAAAGTTAAATCAAAGAATTATCAGAGGTGCAAAAAAAAGAAGGATCATAGCATACAGTTCTGACAATCCAGAAGAAAGCGATTTTTCAAATCCTGCAATAATTGATTTTGAGAACACCATACAGATTGCAATATTTACAGGAGGAAAAAGCCCTGCAATGTCAAAAAGATTAAAAGAAGAAGCTGAAAAAATATTCAAGAAAATCATAACAAAAAAAGACATATCTCAGATCAAGTTACAAAAGATCGCCAGAGAAAAGGCAAAGAAGAAAATTCCAACTCAGATTGAGCGAAAAGAATACATCAGAAGGATTATGGCAGATAAAGAAATTGATCAATTAATAAAAGACGGTCAGATGAAAAAGGCTGAAAAGAGAGCAGACACAATATTGGGAGATTGGAAATGAGACAAAATATCATCAATGCACGTGTTACTTTTCGTAATTCCCCAATTCATGTGTTAGAACAATTTACGATAAGAGATTTAGAAGATGCATATGAACAATTCAAGAAATATTCAGGATTGGACGAATGTGTAATCATCCAGACATGTAATAGAATAGAGATTTTCGGAAAATCAAAAAAATACGATATAGAAAAGATCAAAAAAACATGGGCATCATTAGCAGGTCTTGAAGAAGAGGCATTCAGAGAAAATTTAGAATTGGTAGAAAATAATGAGGCACTACATCATCTTCTCAAGCTAACATCAGGATTAGATTCTATGGTTGTAGGCGAGGAGCAAATTCTAGGCCAGATAAAGAATTCAATTACATCAGCAAGAAAGGCAAAGGCATCAGGGCAACACCTAAACACATTATTTGATAAAGCAATTCGAATTGGAACTAGAATTAGAAACACCAGCGGAATTGGACGCGGAGGTATTTCAGTTGGTTCCATGGCGGTAAAACTAGCTGAAGAGAATATTGACGAATTAAAATTTAAAAAAATACTAGTGATTGGGACAGGTGAAGTATCAACCCTTGTTGCCAAATCACTTCAACGAAGAGGATATGATTTTGCAGTTACAAGTAGAACACTGGACAGATCTAAAGCATTTTGCGAAACAATGGGTGGAAGCCCAGTAAAATTTGAAGATGTATTATCAGGGTTTGAGAACTATGACGTTTTATTTGTAGCAACAACAGCACCTTATTTTCTTGTTACATTTGATAGAATTACAAAAGCCATAAAAGAAAAGAAAGGAGGCATGATGATTTTGGACTTGTCAAATCCAAGAACAGTAGACGAAAAGGTGGCAACCATTGGAGGAGTGAAATTGATGAACCTTGATCAAATAGCAGAAATGGTAGAAAAGAACATGAATGCGAGATTAAACAAGGTAAAAACCGTTGAAAACATAATTAATGAAGAAGTATCAGTTCTAGAAGCGTCAATGAAAAGACTGGATGTAGAACCTTTGGTAAAAGATGTTTTCAAAAACATAGATTCTCTCAGAGTAAAAGAATTAGAGAAAGCGCTACAGATGTTAGGAGAAAAAGACGAGAAAAAGATCAAAATAATTGAAGAATTAACAAAAGCGGTCGTAGAAAGCATCGTATCTACGCCCATGAACAACATAAGAAAAGCATCAGAGCAGGGAGACCCAGACATCATTGAAACCGCAAGTAAACTATTTGGCTATAAAAAGAACGAATTAGACTAGGATTATATTTTACCCAAAAGAATTTTTCATAATGTCTTTTCCAACTAGACGTCTTAGAAGATTAAGAACTTCTGCAAAGATGCGAGAATTAATTCAGGAAACAAGTCTGTCACCAAGGGATTTGATTTGTCCCGTATTTGTTCAAGAGGATCTCAAGACACGAATTAAAGTTGAGTCAATGTCAGAAATAGAGAGATTACCACTTGACGACATCAATGATGAAGTTGGAGCAATTTCAGATTTAGGAATACCTGCAATCATGGTATTTGGAATTCCAAGTAAGAAAGATGACAAAGGAACGTCGGCATTTGATGACAATGGGATTGTGCAAAAAGCAATTTCACAGATTAGAAAAAACTTTGGCGATAAGATGGTAATCATGGCAGATGTTTGTCTATGTCAATACACATCAACTGGACATTGTGGAATCACTCAAGGAAATAAAATAGATAATGACACTAGTCTGGACATTTTAGCAAGGATTGCAGTAAGCCAAGCAAAGGCAGGAGTGGATACAGTTTCACCATCTGCAATGATGGACGGTCAAGTTGCCGCAATTAGGAAAGCCCTTGATGTAGAAGGATTTACAGATGTATCCATCATGTCTCACTCGGCAAAACACAGATCATCATTTTATTCACCATTTAGAGACGCGGCAGAATGTGCTCCAAAGTTCGGCGACAGAAAAACATACCAAGTTCCATTTACAAATGCAAGAGAAGCGATGATGGAAGTAGAAACAGACATCAAAGAAGGAGTAGACATTGTTATGATAAAGCCAGCTTTGTCATACTTGGATCTAATAGCTGAAACAAGAAGAAGATTCAATCTCCCTGTGGCGGCATATAGTGTATCAGGAGAATATGCATTGGTAAAGGGAGCAGCTATGCAAGGATGGGTTGATGAAAAAGAAATTACAGAAGAAATCCTTTATTCCATTAAAAGGGCAGGCGCAGATATGATAGTAACCTACTTTGCAAAATCAGCAGCAAAATTTCTTCAGCAATCATGAGAAATGATGAAAGATTTGAGATAGAAAGAGCCTTTGACTTATTGCCACATGTTGTAGGTTGTAGTTGGGCATCCATTTGGTTCAGAATGAACGGAATTAAAAAACCAACTAGAGAAGACTTTCGTGAAAAAACAGTAGAGTATTTTAAAAAAATCGAGCCAATTATGAGTTGCTATCCAAAAGAAAAAAAATTTGAAGAGATACAAAAGTACATTGATTTTAGAAAAAATGAAGAGGTACAAAAAATATTAGATGGATTAAACAAAGAAGTAGAAAAAAGATACAACAGATACGTAGATTATGGATAGAAAAAAGTGAAGGGGTACCTATTGGATGTCTAGTAATATGGAAGCACTTCCATATGGTTCAGATATTCTAAAGTAATAATCCTTTGAAGCGTCATACTCAAACTTTGTTCCGCCGTAGCCAATATTAGGGCCAAATAACATGTTGAATATTGCAGATTCCCCAGGCTTTAGAACAATTTGTCCATTTGTAAAGTCCATCCCTGAATACTTGAATGCTTTTTCACCATTCCACACATCATAATTACAAATGGACGGTCCAGTACACATCATCGAAACATTATCAGTAGTTCCAGTGTGTTCAGCTAAAAGTCTAACTGAAAGAATAGCTTGACCAGTCGCACTTATTTCAAAAGAGTTACCATCAGTACCAAAGCCAGCCCAATAATATGTAAGTGGTCCAACTTTGTAAGATTGTCCAATGGTTTTGATTTTGTAAGATTCTATTTCATGTTTGGCTGCTTTTTCGCAATTCAGTCTAGGATATGCTTTGACAATCTCACTACATTTTTCAAGTTCATCTTCTAGAGATGCAAGTTTTGGATCGTTGTTGGTTTGTGGAGATTCAATTGTTGGTTGCGAGGTAGGAACAGAGATAATACCAATCTTAATCAAATGTTGGATTCCATTAACAAATTCAACATCAGATATTGTGCCATCTGCCCACCAACCAGCAGTATTTTTCACCCAATCTGGAACTTTTTGAGATTTTTCAGCAGAAACAGTTGTTTGAGGAATTGTGATTATTCCATCTTTGATTAAGAATTGGATCCCTTGGACAAACTCAGATTCAGAAATAATCCCATCTGCCCACCAACCAGCAGTATTCTTCACCCAATCTGGAACTACTTCTGCACTTGCAAAGGATGTAATTGAGCCAATTAACAGTATTGTTACGATTGCAGTAGTTGTGGATTTCATTATGATTTTTAGTCACTTATGATATTTAAGATAGTGCTAAAATATCACCTAGTGCTAAAAAGAAAAAGATTCACAAATGTTAGTGGTAAAGACATCTATGATGATGGATCCTTTTAAACAATCAAAATGAAAACCGAAAAGGGAGTAAAAAAGAGAACCATCACAAAACAACACATAAGAAAACAGATGAGGAGGGCATAAAACAATATGTTATTGACAGGTTTGAAGACATAAAAAAATAAAAAAAATGAAAGGTGTAGTCAAATTTCAAGCCATGAACAAGTAGCAAACCAGACCTACTTTTTACTTTATTCAACATTACAACATGAATTACCATATAATTCACTAAATATGAAAATGTCAAAATATAGAATCAAAAATTAAATTGGTTTTTCTTTGTATGGATAATCAATTATGTTGTGAAAAGTATTATGGGATGCAATAATTGCTAATGCAGCAATAACAATACTGATAAAATTCCTTATAGTGATTATGTCATTTGGAATGGATGATAGAATAGGTGAATCAAAAATAACATTAAAGCTATTTAATAACCAAAAGGCAATTGTCAACCAAGACAAGATGCCTGCAAGAAGATATCCTAGACGAGTCTTGTTTTTTACAAAAATTATTGAGGTAAAAATGGCAACATACCAAAAAATGCTTGTCAAAAGCCATACTGGTTCGTAAACAGAATTACGATCGTCAAGCCAATAACAAGTAGTGCCTGTAATCGCCATGGCCACAAGAGAAAATAACAATAGTTTTTGGTTTAATAGAAATCCTGTTTTTTCTTGTTTTTGCTCTATTTCGTGAGTATTGTATTGCATCTCTTTTGTTGCAATATCTATTGATTCACGTACAGATTTTAGTTTCATGGGGATTATTTTGGTGAGAGAATCATCCGTAACTACAGTATCATGGACTAAACTGTCAATCAAAGGTCTTGCAAGAGAGGCTTTAACAGGAGTTATCAAATCAACCCAGTATGAAGAGAGGCGGGTAGTCAAAAAAGGGATTTGGATTATAAAGAGATTTTTGTTCAAATATGCAGAATAAACACGCATGAGTTCTTCATAGGTCATCTTATCTGGCCCCCCAATTTCAAAAATTCGTCCTGAAGTTTCTTGATACTCCATACATCCTATCAAATACGACACAACATCATCAACCGCAATCGGTTGAGCAAGTGATTTTACCCATGAAGGAGTAACCATAATTCGTAGGCGTTCAACCAAATATCTTAGCATGGCATAAGATCCTCCCTTAGCACCAATAATCAAAGAAGCACGCAATTCAGTAACAGGGATACTACCGGATGCAAGAATTTCTCCTACTTCTTTTCTGCTCCTCATATGAGGAGATAGATCTAAACTATCATTTACCAATCCACCCAGATAGATAATTCTTTTCACGCCAGATTTAGTTGCAGCTTGAAGAAAATTCTGTGCCTGTATTCTTTCTCGTGAAACAAACTCTTTCCAATGCTCTTTGCTTCCTTCCATGGAATGAAGAAGGTAATATGCAATGTCAATTCCAGTCATTACATTTTCTAATTGGTTTATATCAAAAACATCGGCCTTCACATATTTTATTAAATAGGAATCAGGAACATTTTTTCTACTCATGGCCTTTACTGAATAACCCAATGAGGAAAGAGAAGCAATTAATTTTGAACCAATAAATCCAGTTGCACCTGTAACTAAAATTGAATACGAGTGATTTTGAGATTTGGAATCCTGTGTTGCTTTTTGATTCATATTAGTATACCAATTGTTGCTTTTTTGAACGGTTAATCTTTATTTTAAATCTCAAAGAAAGTTCGCCCATATCATGACACCTTCTGAAGAATAGTATTTTTGTCATGTGTTTGAATGCGTTGTTCATTATCTGTGGCACATAGTTAGATTATTTAAACTGGTGATAAAATTAAGATCTAGTGCCAATTTTTGATTTTTTTAGGCATAAATATACAAGAGTGTGTTCAATTTAGCACTATTAAGAATAGTTAGCATTAGTTAAATAATCACATAAAATAGGAAATACATGGTGTATATAAGAGCCAAAAAAGTAAAGTCGGATCAATACCTATATCTTGTAAAAAGTACATGGGATTCTAAAAAAAACACATCCAAACAAGAGATTGTTAAATATTTAGGAAAGGCATCAGATGTATTAAAAGAAGACATACCACCAGAATATCGCAATGATCCTAAGGTATTATCAACATTAGCAAAATTTAATCCAACAGACATTAAAAAAAGAGAAGAAGTTATAACAAAAACAAAGCAACAACTTTACAAAAAACTGACAGAAGGAGACATTCATGCATCAATGTTAGTTTATGAAGATTATGTTAAAATGTTCAGAATTACAGATTTTTTTGACAAAATTCTAAGACCTGTAATGTACAAAATTGGAGATGATTGGAAAACGGGAAAAATAAGTATTGCTACAGAACATGTTGCAAGTAATAGTGCACAAACACTTGTAAAAATCATCATGGATCAGGTAACAAGAATTGTAAATAAAAAGAAAATATTGATTTGTGTTCCTCTGGGTGAAGAACATCATTTAGGATGTGATGTGCTTGAAACATATTTATCAATCAAGGGATTCAAGGTATACAATATTGGAACTGCAATTCCTACTGAATCAGTAATTAATTTCATTAACAATAACAGGCCAGATGTTGTTTTAATTTCAATAACACTCGAAGACAATATTGTGGCAGGTCAGCGTTTAGTAAAGAAAATCAAAGAACAATTCGATATTCCAATCTTAGTTGGAGGTTTTGCAGTACAAGGAGAAAGGATTCCAAAATTCGACGCAATAATAGTAACCAATCCAACATTAGATGAAATACCAAAAATAATCAAAACTGCATAAAGTCAGCCATTTTGTAAACATAATTGAGTTTTAAAAGCATGTAAAAACAACTGTGAGGCAATGAACAACATTGAATTGATAATGATTTACACTTTATGATATTTTGTTAATTAAAAACATCAGATGATCATGTAATGAAATAAGAACAAAAACAAGATAAAGAGAAATCAGAGTTCGTGTTGTAGGTCCATGAGGAATTTTTTTAGAATCTTGGTTCTTCTTTTAGCTTCAATTTTTGCGGATTCTGTATTCATCAATGACTCTAATTTGAGTAATTTTTGATAAAAATGGTCCAGAGTCCAGGCTTTATCATTAGGAGGTCTACTCGTGCAAAAAGGATCATCAGAATTGTAAAAAGGCCTTCCTTCAGAGCCGCCTACGGCAAAAACTCTCGCAATGCCGATGGCACCAATTGCATCAAGTCTATCTGCATCTTGAAGTATTTTTCCTTCTAATGTTTTTGGAATTTTGCTTCGTGAAAAACTATGATCACGAATTGCATCAGACACAATTTGGATTTCTTTATCAGTGAAATCAAATGCTTTGAGAATTTTTTTTGCCTCTTCTGCACTTTCGACTGAAGAAATTTTACAACGCTTGTCTGATTTTGGATATGATATTATATCATGCAATAAAACAGAACTCAAAACAAGTTTCTCATTTGCTTTTTCTTTTTTGCATAACTTTTGTGCATTTTTGTATACACGCATTATATGATTGAAATCATGTGCCGAATCATTTTTGATTTTTTTCCTAACCATGTCTTGCAGCGATTTTATGTCATTCATTAGAATCTCCAGAATTTTGGTTTGACAAATTTTAATTTTCTTTGTGTTATTAAAAGCGACCAATTAATAGATGCAAAGAGTATGATTGTGCCCACTCCAATTCCATCTACAAATAAAACACCAACTAAACGATCCTCAAATATTTCAAGGAATGGTCTTAATACTGCATTACCAAAATAGATCATTATCACATATGACAAAACCCGCCCAAACCAAAACCCAGTGTAAATCCCAATGCTTTTTGCCCTCATCAGACCGTATGCTATAAACAACATATTGCTAGGAAGTGGAGTTGCTCCAAATAGAAAAGAGGCAATAATGTAACCATATTTTTTTCGGTTGAGATAATCCCCGATTATATCCAGATTTGACTTCTGCTCAGGTCCAACAAATCTTCGAAAAAGACTGCTGATTTTTTTGAGAAAAAACCTTCCAATTGTTGCAGCAGTCGCTCCAACCATTGCAAGCAACACAATATTCAGACTAGGATCTAGCAGATAGAAAGAAGTCAAGATAATCCAACTCGGAGGCATCAAAATAGGGGCAGCGTTTATTCCAATCAATACAAGAAATATCCCAAAATACGACCATTCGGCAAAAATTTCAAAAATGTCAGCCATCTTGCAGTTTTTCTGTCATATTTTTTGTTTCTAAACCCTTGGATTTTCATACTAGTCATGAAAAAATATGAAATTGATCTAAAAAAATAAAAAAATTTCATAATTTACAAAAGATTGATCAGGATTTGTAAAAAATTGGATCAATCATGCAATATCCTTATAAGCAAATAGCACGTTTATGTAATTCATGTCTGACGTTGCTTGGAAATGTTTTAGATGCAATCTATCTTTCAAGAATGAAGACGTCGCACAAATGCACAAAAAGATTTCACATCACTCAATTACCAAAATAAAGGCAATTGTAGCTTGAGTTTTAGAGATATCCCATAATCACCAAATTTTAGTTAAAATATAGTGCAGAGGGTGGGATTTGAACCCACGAACTCCTGAGAGAAGGGATTTCCTATTTTGAGGATCTTGAGTCCCTCTCGGTTGACCGGGCTTCGATACCTCTGCAATGAAAGGAAAGATTGACCAATATTTTTCGATTGCTATTGCATTTTTTTGGAAATTATGATCGGAAAACAACAAACAATTTCAAAAAAATCACAATAGGCAATATTTTAAAAAAGCTTTTAATTGTGTAAAATAGAGTCAAAATCAGAAATGACAGAATCAATTCCAATTTCACAAGCAAAGAAAATGCGAAGTGGAGTTAACACGGAAGGTACAGTAAAGAGTAAAGGAGAGCCAAGAACTGTCAATCTCAAAACAGGCGGAACCGTTAACGTTTGTGACGCAATTATTTCTGATGGAGATACTGAAGACGACCAAATGAAATTAACTTTGTGGGGAGATGACATCAAAGCAGTTAATGTAGGAGACAGGGTAGTGATAACAAATGGATATACCAACGAGTTCAAAGGCGAAGTTTCCTTGACAAAAGGAAAATACGGTCAAATGGAAATAAACCCATAATAAACTAATTTTAAAAATTAGTTTTTCATTGTTTTAATTATTTTATTTTGAAAAGACGATAAAACATAGAAAAGACTATTTTCTAGATTTTGTTCGAGTTAGTTTCTTTGGAGCTGGTCTCTTTGCTTTCTTTGGAGCTGGTCTCTTTGCTTTCTTTGGAGCTGGTCTCTTTGCTTTCTTTGGAGCTGGTCTCTTTGCTTTCTTTGGAGCTGGTCTCTTTGCTTTCTTT
>JAILWJ010000002.1 GCA_025699025.1 Nitrosarchaeum sp.
TGTAGAGTTGGTAAGGTCTGGGGATGTAGAGTTGGTAAGGTCTGGGGATGTAGAGTTGGTAAGGTCTGGGGATGTAGAGTTGGTAAGGTCTGGGGATGTAGAGTTGGTAAGGTCTGGGGATGTAGAGTTTGAAAATGATTCCTGTGCAAAAGCTAGACCATAATAATTATTTGAAATTGATAATGGTGCAATAAACGCTGAAGAAATTAACAACACAACAAAAGAAAAGCAAAGCTTGTGTTTTTCATCTCTCTGACTACTGAATATAGCTACTGAAACAAATCCCAGCATCACAAATGGGATTAACAATGAGATTTGATCAGATTCAAAATCACTGTACAAATCAGAGAAATATACAACATTATCAAAACTTGCAAGATCGTTTCGATATACAGATGATATGATAAGATTTTGAAGTAAAACATCATAGTTCAATTTAGATACATGATCATTGAATTGATGTAAGGAAATGAAATCGTCATATTCCAAATTAGATTTTTTATCTTTTGGAGTAATCCTGTCAAGTATTGCAAGGTTTGTAAATGACGGTTTTGTTGTAATTACTGGATCAAGTTTTTTATCAAATGATTCAACTGCAATATTCTCATGTAAATGAAGTGTTTTTGTCATTGCAATGTTTTCAATATGTGATGCATCATGGTTGAAATTTTGCTGAGCAGAGCTATCATTTGATTTTACGGATATACTTTCATGTAATTTTATTTTATTATGTACTTCAGATGAGATGTTTGAAGTAATATTTTCTTGAAATGAAGTAAGTGTTAATTTTATCTCAGATGAAGAATCAGCAAATGCAGTTGGACTAGAAACTAACGAAAGAATTACCAGCAGAGTAAAAATTTGAAAATAAGAGGTTTTGTTAATCATTAGATATCTCCTCAAAAAAGATAGAGCATATTATCAAGTGAGAATTAATGAAAAATCGATCAAATGCAACATTGAAAATACAATATATCACAATGATACTAATTTGAATAAATCAATAAGATACAAGGAAAATAAAGAAGATAGCATATTCCAAAGAGGAATTTTTGCTGCAGTATGGTGCCAATTTGGAGCTAGTGAAATAATGAAGAAAAAAGCTTGTTTTTAAATTGTAAAAAGAATATCGGGATAATCAATAAGAGAATAAAGAAAAAAGTTGTTGAGGAGAATTCTGGCAGTGATTTATCAGGTGAAACAAGATTGCCCCAGTGTGCAGGTTGTAAAATTGAAATTGAGTTGGATTCAACTTTGTTGTCTGGCCAAACAATTTTGGAGTTGGTTTTTCCATCAAAGACAGCAAGATGAAATCCATAGTTATTTGACCGTCCTAAAACTTCAAGAGGAATTTTAAATTCATATGAAACATGTGGGTGATTAGAGTATCGATCATTTTCATCAGATAACCCACCAATTGCAATCAGATCATTATTGTTTGTGATTTTTTCAAAATTGCTTTGCGAGCCAAACGGTGAACCGCCTTGAAAAGTAATTGGATTAGATCTTCCCAGAATGGACATGAAGCAATAATCATTTTTATCAGCTATTTTGGATTTTTCATTTTCAGTATCAAAACATAACATAGCATAATCTGCTCCTCTATCAAACGAATAATCGTTGACAAAGTCAATCAATGCATAAATAAATTCATCTTGATGTGCTATACGAAATTGAATAACAAAGTTTTCAACCTTAACTTCTTCATGAGAAGAAGATTTCCATTCTTCCCAGAATGACCACTTGCCATCGAAATATACAGCATCCATAGAATTTGAAAAGGTTATAGGGATTAAACTTTCTGCAAAGACTACATTGATAGGTATTAGTAATAATATCAGAAAAGACACGTAAACAAATCTATATTTCAATTTATGAATCGTAATTTTTCTTTGAATGTAAGTTTTGTGTTTAAAGATAAGATTTTCAAATTTAATGGTAATAACAAGTAATGACAAAAGTTAGATAAGATTAGGTGGAAAAATCAACATTAAGTAATTCATACGAAATCCAGAATTATCATAGACAAAACTAGCTAATTCAATAAGGAAATTAGATAAGAAATTTGGAATTTTAGAGAGTTTTGTGCTGACAAATATCTAACGTAGATTTACAATAATAGTATGACATGCATCATAATGCGATTACAACATAAGACTAGACTATAATTTCTTGAATGTGTTAATTAATCTGGCATTTATTTATGTGACAGACGATGGGTTTTCTATTACGTATTGAATTCAAAATGCAGTCATGATTCTTGGATGCTATCTAAAACTTGGTCAATTAATTCTGCTCAACCATTACAAACTTCATTATAGTTTGATAATATTTCCCTGCAAATATGAAATCTCTTAAAAATATCAAGCATTATTGACATGTTAAATTAAAAATAAAATATTGGAACTAGTGACGACTAGTTTCCATCAATGGTTACAGTCCATTCTACGGTGAGATCGTCAGTGGAACCCAATACAATTTCAGTGAATTGTTGGTATGCCAAAGCGTTTCCAGCACCTTGAGTGACTGAATTTCTAATGGCAGCCTCGTCGATGTTTGCATTAACATTGTTAAATGTTGCAGTCAAAACAGTTGAAGCACCACCAGTACCAGTTGCATTAGTTAGTACTATTGAAGAGGCTGTTGCTGCAGCAGTCCAAGTAATTGGAAGTGGATCAGCATCAGCTTCGGCTGTACTTGAATCAGAGCCAGTACCGATATGGATGTGGTTATAGTTATCAGATAAAGTACATCCATTACCAGAAGTCAGTGTAAACAATTTTTCAGATATACAATTGTCTGCGGTATTTAGTACTACATTATCTGTTTGTATGTATTGTTTGATGTTGCCATTCTCATCGTGTGCTGTCAGTGTTAGGTGTCCTACCATAAAGGAACTGCTATCAAGAGTTGAAGCATCATTTGTTCCAAATGAATTTGAAATGCCAAATGCGCCCAGTCCTAGTGCGATTGCGGTTCCAAGAAATAGGATCCCAGTGTTTTTGTTCATATGGTGATGAGTGATGGAAAGTAAATATAGATTATGGCAATTTGTGGTTTTTTTTGATTCCAAAAAGGATCAAGGTTGTGATTCGGTGGTGATTCCGTCTTGCAGTTTAATGGTGAATTGCTTTCCTTCATCAGGTAATGCATCAGTTGAGAGCGATTCATCAGAATTGACGAGGGTATCATTTCCCCCAAGTGTATAGATACCTATAGAAATTCCAGCGATTATAATTATTGCAGCAGCAATTATTCCAAGATATTTGATATTCAAGTCAATCTAAAAGCAGATAAATTGAATATAAAGTTGATGAGTAAATCAGATAAATTTGAATTTAAGAAAAAGAAACACCTTCGTCCTACACAATCTACTCAAAACTAGAAGTAGAGGATTGAGACGAAAGTCCTGTTGGTGATGGTACAGATGGGAATTTGTCTCCTATCTGTTGCTCAGCTACTGCAGATGCTTCTTGGAGGATCTTTTCAGTTTCTTCGTTTGAAACATCAGACTCCATGCTAAATGAGTCTCCTGCAAGTGAATCCATCATTAGTCCATTGAGTGTCTGGGTCATGGTATTCAGTTCCGAGTCTGCTTCTGGCATGAATCTTCCTAGTGATGACTTCAATCCCTTCATTGTAGACATCGCCGGTCCAATCGCTACCATAGCGTCGCCAAGATCATGAATAGTCGTTAGTCGTAGTTGGACTTGTTCTAATGACATTCTCGCGTTGCCGAGCATCTTTGTAACTTTACGAATTTCAGCTAATTCGTTAGACAAAACTCTACTTGTGCTAGTATCGTGTTGGCCCATTGCAGTCACGACTCGTTGAAAGAGTTGCGCATCTCTTTCGTGCAGTTTGTTTAACATAGAGTCCATCTTTGATATTTGGACTTGAAGTTTATTTACTGCAGTTTGGATTCGTGGTTTTAATGCACCTTGAGGCTTTACTGCTTCACGGAGTTTGCCAGTTACGCTTTGGGACTCTTGTCGAGCCCAAGTCTTATCGAAGTTTGGCATGGTGGATGATTTAGAAATTTAGTCTTAATAGACGGTGTAAATTTAGATCAGTTTTTGAGCAAATTTAGCTAACAAACTATTATTCAGGATTTGCAGCAAAGTAGGTGTGGCAAGGATTGCAGTTTTTGATTCCGGGCTGGGCTCGCTGTCAATAATTCGTGAAATTCAAAAGATTGCAAAATCAGAGATTATCTATTTTGGGGATCAGAAAAACTTCCCATATGGCAAAAAATCAAAGGCAGAACTTGAAAAGATCATATGTTTGACAATCAAAACGCTCAGAGACAGGTTCTCACCTGACCTGATAGTTGTGGGCTCAAACACTCCTACATTGATGCTGGACATTCAAAAAGATATCATCGGTGTAAGACCACCCATCAGAGAAGCAATAAAAATCTCCAAGACAAAAAATGTTGGGATATTGGGAACAAAGTCCGCAATTCAAAGCAGAGGCATGTCGAAATTTATCAAGGGATTGAATCTAGATTTAGAGAAAAACATACACAGAATAAATGGCTCTGATTTAGTAGAACTGGTAGAAACGGGAAAATTTCTAACATGCAGAGCACTTTGCTGCAGAATCATAAGAAATAGTTTGCAAGATATCATATCTGACAAAAACATTGACGTAATTACATTGTCCAGCACGCACTTACCGTTCCTAAGACCGTTGCTGGAAAAAGAATTTCCAGATGTGACATTTTTAGATCCGGCAAGATTGGTTGCAAAGAAAATTTACAAAAAAATCAAACATAAACAAAAAAGACAGAACAAATTAAGAATATACACATCAGGAAATGTCAGAAAATTTCAAAAAAACTTGTCCAGACTGGGAATAAAAAACAAGGTTAATTTTTTGTCGATCTAGTCTTGGCTTTTCTGTATCCATGGCTGAATTCCTTGTCATACAACTTGGAATACTCGTATGATTTAGGTGCAATGACATTGCTAACTATGACAATTGCGGTTCTGGTAATTTTTTGATCCTGAACCTTTTTTACGATATCAGACAAAGTTCCCTTGATTATCTTTTGATCATCCCAGCTTGCTCTGTACACAACAGCCACGGGAGTTGTTTTTTTGTAGCCGCCTTGAATTGCTTCTTTGACAAGCTTGGATAGCAAATGAACGCTGAGATAAAAGATCAGAGTTGCCTGGTGTTTTGCAAGTTCAGAGATTTGCTCGCGCTTTGGGACCTTTGTTCTGGATTCAGCACGTGTCACTATGATTGTCTGGGTTACGCCAGGCAGCGTCAGCTGAGTTCCAAGTGCGGCAGCTGAGGCCAAAAACGCAGTGATTCCAGGCACAACAACAGACTTTATCCCATTTTTTTCCAGGTTGTCAATCTGTTCTTTTATTGCGCCATAAATTGACGGATCGCCATCATGCAACCTAACTACAAGCTTGTTGTTCTTTGCATTCTTGTACAGCAAATCAAAGATCTCCTCTCTTACCAATTTTGCAGCATCATACAGCTTGCCCTTTTTGCAGAGCTTCAAGATTGGCTCTGGAATAAGTGAGCCCGAATAGACGACAACATCAGCCTTTTGAATCAGCTTTTTTGCCTTGATTGTAATTAGTTCCGGATCGCCGGGACCGCATCCGACAAAAAATACGTCAGACACGTTTTACCACCAAAATTGAAAAGTACTTTGTAGTCAATGTATCGTCATTGACCTCACCAAGCGTCATTCTTCTAATTATTTCGTTTTCTGTTCCAAGATCCTGCCCTATTGCAAATATCGAGTTGTCAGGAAATCCCGCTTCCTTTAGTACCTGAATCACCTGATCAAAGTACCTACCATCCTTTAGAAATATCATGGACTCGGAATTTTTTGCAATCTCTTTTACACTTGACAGGTCATAGCATGAGGGAATGATTGAAACTTTTTCTGCGCCTTCGGCAATGCTTACGCCAACCTTTGATGCAAATGTAAACATTGAGACAATCCCTGGAATTACGCTGATTTTGATTTCCGGATGGTTCTCTGAGATGTCCCTGTGCATGTATATCCATGTGCTATACAAGAAAGGATCACCTACTGTAAGATATACGACATTTTTTCCAGACAAAACTTTTTCCGCCATAATTTTTGCATTCTTTTTCCAGGTTTCAGACAAAACGTCCTTGTCTTTGGTCATTGGAAAAATGAGTTTTACAATTTCCTGATTCTTTGACTTATCAATTAATGAATCAACTACAGATAGTGCTATGCTGGGCCTGTCCTCTTTTGATGCAGGACACATTATGACATCGGCACTCTGTATTGCCTTTACTGCCTTGACTGTAAGAAGGTCAGGATCTCCAGGACCTACACCAATCCCTATCAATTCAGGCATAAAGCTATGCCTTTGTTCCCAATTAAAAATCTAGATTATGCTTTGGTTGCAGAAATTATGGTTACGGGATTTCTTGCAAGCATCATGGTTCCAGTTGAAGTTTTCCTGCTTTTTGAGATGGTTACCTGAGTGATATCAACTGATTCAAAGGATAATTTATCCAAAGTTTGCAATACAGAGCATAACGTCTCAATCAAAATGATGCCAACCACAATTCTTCCGCCTGGTTTGAGCTTGTCTTGAGATAATTCAATTATTTCTTGTGTGTCTCCTCCTGTTCCTCCGATAAAGATTGCGTCTGCTTTTTCAAGATTTAGGATTTTTTCTTTTGCATTGCCTGATAGTATGGTGATGTTTGAGACGCCAAACTTTTCAATGTTTTTCTTTGTAAGTTCGATTGCATTGTCATCATAGTCAATTGCAATTACCTTGCCAGACTTTTCTACTTGAAGTGCGGCCTCTATTGAAACAGACCCGCTACCACAACCAATATCATAAACTGTTTGTCCAGGCGACAGACGTGCCTTGCTTAGCTGTATTACACGTACCTCTTCTTTTGTGATTGGTACCTTGTCAGTGCGCTCAAAAAGCTCGTCAGGTATTCCAGGAGTTTTAAAGTTCCACATTGCTATTCACTTTGCAATTATCTGACTTGGGATACAATATCAGTTGCAACCTTGCTTCCATGTACTATGGTGTTTGTTAGAATCCACATGAACAGATAGATGAAAATGTAACTTCCTATTCCCTGTGTAACTATTTTTTTTCTGTCAGAAGAGGGCAATTGCATCTTCATTCCTTTTGCAATTACTATAGTTATGATAAACACGATTATCATGAATCCAATTGAGGTCCAGCGTTTCTCTTCCATGTCTGCAATGTCATTAAAGAGAAATGTGGCGGCGGTTCCTGCCAATACTGCAAAACCCACACGTAACCAGAACAATTTGTTTAGTTTTTTGTCTTTTTCACTCTTTTCAGCCTGGTTCACGTTAGGCTCTGATGAGTTCTCAGAATCCTTTGACTCTACAGGTTCGGTCTCTGGAATGTCTTTTTGTTCATCAGGTGACACTTTTTTAGAGTCATCAGGTCCAGGTGTAGGTGGAGATTTTTTCTTTTTGAATTTTGCCAAGTGAATTTCTAGCGTGACTCAATCAAGCCTCGTTTAAAATCTTTGGTCATTATCTGAGCCACAGATATAGCAAGAGTATAATTTAGTCACGGAAAATCTTGGTTATGCCACTTGCAGGAATTGAGCTCCGTTATCTTGTGGACCAGATAACAAAAGAGGTTCAAGATTACTATGTCAGCAACATTTATGGAATTACAAAAGACAGCATCTTATTCAAATTACACCACACTGAAAAGCCAGATCTATACATGATGATCTCGACTTTTGGTGTATGGCTGACATCTGTAAAGATAGATCAGATGGAGCCCAACAGATTGCAAAAGAGGCTGCGAAGTGATCTCTTAAGACTGAAATTAAAAAAAATAGAGCAGATAGGCTCTGAAAGAATTGCATATTTTACTTTTGAAGGTTTTGGCAAAGAACTGATTATTGTGGGGGAATTTTTTGGGGATGGAAATATTTTGCTGTGTAATAACGAAATGAAAATTCTGGCATTACAGCACTCAATTGACGTAAGGCACAGAAAGCTAGGAGTTGGGTTGGAGTATGTTCCCCCGCCAACAAGCGGGGTAGATATCTTCAAAATAACTGAATCAAACTTTGAGGAGTTGAAAACTTCTGATTTAACAGGTGCAAAATGGATTGGAAGGACTTTAGGACTGCCAAAAAAATATGCCGAAGGAATCTTTGAGATTGCCAAAATCGATTCAAAAAAGATAGGCAACGACTTTACAAGTCAAGAGATAGAAAAGATCTACAAAACAACCAAAGATATTGTTACAGACGTAATTTCCGGTAATCACGAGCCAATAATAATTCGCAATGAAAAAACAGAGGTTTTGCCAGTAAATCTGGGAAGAGACGGAGAAAATGTAACCAAAGTCAATAGTTTCATTGAGGGATTGGATGTTGTTTTTACAGAAGACATAGTTGCAAAAGGAAAGTCAATCCAGTCCAGCGGCTCAGATAAGAAGATAAAAGATCTTCAAAGTCAGATTGCAGAGCAAGAAAAGGCAATAGAGACAGTCAAAGAAAAATCAAATTACATAACAAAGGTTGCAAACTCCCTCTATGAGATGGTCTCAAAGGGCATTCTATCAATAGAGGAACCAAAAGCAAAGGAGATCCTAGAGGGATTGAATGCAAAGATTACAAAAGAGAAAGGCATATCATTTATAGTAATTCATGACCAGAAAATTCAGATAAATACCGAATCCTCACTGCAATCAATTGCATCAGTATTGTTCAATGAGGCAAAACGGCAGTCAGGTGCAATAAAATCAATTGAGCAGATCAAAGAAAACACCAAAAAGAAATTAGAAAAACTTCAAAACAGAACAGAGTCTGAGAAAAATTCTGTCACAGTTTTGGATATTCGCAAGAAAAACTGGTATGAAAGATACAGATGGTTCTTTACTTCAGATGGGTTATTGGCAATCGGCGGACGTGATGCAGCATCAAACTCGGCTGTGGTAAGAAAGCATCTTGGAAAAAACGACAGAATATTTCACGGTGAGATTCATGGTTCGCCATTTTTTATTTTAAAAGATGCTGACAATGCGCCAGATTCAAGCATGAACGAAGTGGCTCATGCAACCGCATGCTTTAGCAGAGCATGGAGAGAAGGATTGTATGGTATGAAGACATACTGGGTTAATCCAGATCAGGTAAAAAAGTCAGCTCCAAGTGGACAGTTTCTTCCAAAAGGATCATTTACTATTGAAGGAAAGAGAAATTTCATTGGCGTACCATCGCTGAAATTAGCAGTGGGAATTATTCCCCAAGAAGACAGTTATGTTCTAACTTGTGGGCCACCAGAACCAATAATGAAAAGTTCCGTCTGCTATGCAATAATTGAGCCACACGGCTCAGAAATGGTAGAAACTGCAAAGAAGATCAGAATAGAGTTTTCCAAGATACGAGAAGAGATTGCAAAGAACATAAACATTGATGACTTTGTGAGGGTTCTTCCGTCAGGACCAAGTCAAATCAAAGAAGTTGGCTTTGGAGATGCATCATAAAAGTAACATTTTGTTTTTTGTAGATGCAATGCTAGGAAACGTTGCAAGAAAATTAAGATTACTAGGATATGATTCAAAATATTTTGCAGATATTACTGATGAGGATCTAATCAACGCAGCAAAAGAGGAAAACAGAATAATCATCTCAAGAGATGAGGCTCTTGTCAAAAAATCCCAAAAAATTGGAATGAGGCCGATATTTATTACCAAAGATGATGAGATGGAACAGTTCTACGAGATACTTGATCATGTTGATTTGGATGTTTTTCAGATTAATGGCAATACAGCTAGATGCCCTAAATGCAACTCTACCACCGAGCATATAGACAGGACATCCATAAAAGACATGGTACCCAAAAATGTGTACGAAAAAAATGAAAAGTTTTGGAAATGCAAAAGATGTAACAAGTTGTACTGGGAAGGCACACATATTAAAAATCTCCAAAAGTTTGCAGGTGAGATAAATGAAAGATTACGATAATCTAACACAAAAAGACGGAGATATGCTGGTAAAGACTGCGAGAAAAGTTGTTGCAGAGTATCTAAAGACAGGCAAGCAACCAAAACTTGAAAAACAGTTTCAAGAGGATTTTTCATTCAATTCGGGCGTATTTGTCACACTAAACAGCACGTTGGGGTTGAGAGGATGCATAGGATATCCGCTTCCTGAAAAAAAACTGTACAACGCATTAGAGGATGCCGCCATTGCAGCTGCAACAGAAGATCCAAGATTTCCCCCAGTAAAACCAGACGAGCTTGAATCAATTACGTTTGAAGTGACGGTTTTGACTCCTCCAAAAAAAATTGTGGTAAACAAACCTGATGAATATTTATCAAGGATAAAGGTGGGCAGAGATGGACTCATTGTAAGAAACAGATTCAATTCTGGATTGCTTTTGCCCCAGGTACCAGTAGAATACAACTGGAATGAAAGAGAGTTTCTAGAGCATACGTGTGAGAAGGCAGGATTGCCAAAAGATTACTGGAAGAAACAAGATACAGAGGTGCAAAAGTTTGAGGGCATTGTTTTCAAGGAAGAGACACCAAATGGAACCGTTATTCAAGAAGTGTTATAGGGTCAGAAGACTCTGTGTCAATTGATACCTGCTGTCCAGTTTGAAATGACTGAAATTTATCATCATTAATAATTACAAGTGGAATGTTTGCAAGCGCACATCCTGTTGCCACAGTTAGATCCGCCTTTTGGCAAACCATTGCAAGTGGTGCGGATTCATTTGATTTTACAGAGTAAATTGTGTATGCGCCAACACTGCTTCCCACGCCGGAAGGAAAGACCAAGATGGTGTCCTTGATGGATTTGTTGTATAGCTCGTGGTGCTTGTCGCTAATTATGCCAGTTTTTTTGTCAACTGTTCCTAAAAAATTAATTGGATCATTCGATTTTAGGACAGTTCCTCTAGCTTTTCCTTTAACTAGAATCTTCATCGTGTTTCATCTTCAATTATTTGCAGAAGAGGCTTTAGGTTGACACCGACGCCGTTTGAATTCTTGAGATAGAACGCGCCTTTGATGCTGTTTGTAGTTACTGCATCAACATCATCTTTGTTAATCAGCGGGGTAAGACATGTACAGCAGTCAGAAAGAATTTCACATCCTGCCCTTTCAAGCTCGTTTGTATAACCTATTTTTTGTGCCTGTTCTTTGACAGTTCTTGGACAGAATATCATGCACCGTTTCTTAAAAGAACGGCCTTTGAGTTTGTGTGTGAGATCAGATATTTCCTCCAGTCCCAGCTGCGGACTGCCAAGTGTGATCAGATCTCCTTTTTCAGATGTGTTTAGCTCATCATGAACATTTTGCATTTCTTTATTATCAAAGTCAACTTTTTCACATCCAGGATCTCCATCGCCAAAGTTAAATTTTGCACAGGTACCTGATGTTCCCATTCCTCCGCACAATGCCTTGCAGCTGCGTCTGTCCATCTCTCCAATCCCTGAAATGTTTACAGAGTTGTCACCAACTTTTCCCGCAAAGAAACCCAACATGCCATATGTCAGCTCATTTGGGTTGTCCACCTTCATTCTAATTGTGACATTTGGAGTGTCATCTTTTCGTAATGAAGAGTAGGGGCTTTTCCCAGTTATTGCACTTGCAAGTGCACTAAATGCGCTTTCCTTGTTTGTTTTTAGATTATCAAAAGAGTTTGCATGGATTGCAGCATTGCTTTCTGCAAAAGATACCTGAGTTCCTTCTTTTGGGATATCAAAGATCTCATATGGAATGCATGAAAATGACGGAGTGACTCCCATTGTTTCATATGAATTTTTAATTGATAGCTGTTTTGTGATGAAATTATCATCTAGTCCGTAATTTGATACATTATCAATATCAAATCCCATTGGATTGAGTGTGGTCCTGACCTTGACTCTGGCGTCTTTGCTTATTTTTGAGAGAAACTCCTCTCCAGCATCACCAATGGTGTTATAGTTTACGCCTGAAAGATGAGCCCATTCTATTGGAATTAGCTTCTCAGCATCAGTTGCCTCGCCTGTTGCAACAAGTATTCTGTATGCCATCTGTAGAATCTCGCCTTGCTCGCCTTTGAGCGCAGATTCTTCTTCCTTTGTTAATTCCAACAGTTGGAGTTGTGTTATTACAGATATAATACTTGTACGTAAAAACAGATGCAGATGGAGAAAATTCTTCGCCAAATGATGGATACTATGAATTCCGTAAAACCTCCCAGAATGACCGCGTTAAGAGAACTACACGAGGCAGAGACAGGAGGTCCGTTTAGTATATTGATTGGAACAATTTTGTCTGCCAGAACTAAAGATGAAAGTACAACCAAAGTTGTCAAAGCATTATTTGCAAAATACAAGAATGCAAAAGAATTAGCAAATGCAAAACTGAGGGATGTAGAGAAGATAATAAGACCAATTGGATTCTATCATGTCAAATCAAAAAGAATCATCGAAGTTGCAAAGATCATAGATTCAAAATACAGGGGAAAAGTACCCGATGATTTAGATGAACTAGTCGAACTGCCGGGAGTAGGAAGAAAAACTGCAAACTGTGTTTTGGTATATGCATACGACAAGCCAGCCATACCAGTTGACATTCATGTACATAGAATTTCAAACAGATTAGGTTTGGTAGAAACAAAAACACCTGAAGATACGGAGCAGGAGCTGATGAAGAAGATTCCAAAAAAATACTGGATTGAGATTAATGATACGTTTGTAATGTATGGCCAAAACATTTGCAAGCCGGTATCGCCAATGTGCAATGTTTGCAAGATAAACAAAGTCTGCAAGTTTTATAAAACTAGGAACGCCTCTTAGTCAGATACAATATTCCAACAAGCGCTCCGACTCCTGCTGCCACATAAAATGGAAATAATGCAAATGCATTCTTTGACGGATCCCCTGAAAGAAATTCAACTGTCATGCTTCCAGAGTTGACTGCAGGGGGATCAGAATAGCTCTCCATCCCGTGCACAGAGTAGGAATCAAATGCAAATTTGCCAATGTCTAGATTAGTCACAACAATTCTTGCACCATTGTTTACAGTCAGGCCTGCTCTATCAGTATAAGATGCAATGACTTTTGCAGCAGGGAACCAACCACGCTCAAGATCACGGTGAACTACAATGTATCCCTCTTTTTCAGTCTGGACTGCCACCCAGAACTTTTCATCAGGCTTGGCACCCATGCCAATCTCTATGAACAAATTCGGATCTTCGATATTGTATATTTTCAAAACTGCATTTCCGCTTGGGTTTGCGTAAAGTAGATTGTTGTCAATTGTTGCCTGCCAGCTCACCTCGTGTACTTTGTCCATTTTGACAACGACTGCGTCCCTTGAGATCTTGTTGAATTCCTCTGCAGGTATTTCTATAGTATCAATGAGTAATGACGGATTTTTTAGCTCCTGAGCAAAAGCTGGTGAGATAAAAAATCCAGTGATAAAAAATAAAACAACTAGATGCTTCACAAGCAAAGTCACGTCAGAGTGAATAAATATCTAATCAACAAAAGGATTTGGATAATCAAGGATTACCTTTGAGACTTCAGGTCTTAGGATAAACTCAGATGGTGCTTGTCCATTTTGAATCATTTCACGCAGTTTTGTACCGCTGATCTGCTCTTTTGTATTATCATCATGTGGGCATGCTTTGGGATTTGTGTATGTTAGGCACTTTCTACAGTAAAAGAATGCAGGAAAGAATACCGGCGCAATCTCAAGCTCTGGATAGTCAGAGAATATTTTTTGTGCTGCAAACGGATCATAAAAGTTTCCGACACCGGCATGATCTCGCCCTATGATGATGTGTGTGCATCCATAGTTTTGTCTCATTATTGCATGGTGTATTGCTTCTTTGGGACCGGCATACTTCATTTCTGTATGCAGTGTTCCCAGTTGGCATCTATTTTGAGGGTAATAGTGTTTGATCATTGTTTCATAGGATTTTACAATTACTTCATCAACAAAGTCGCCAGACTTTTTCTTTCCAATTATTGGATTCACAAATACGCCGTCCCTTGTTGTAATTGATGTTTTTTGGAGCATTTCGTGCGCCACATGTGGTGGATTTCTGGTTTGAAATGCAACTATTGTCTTCCATCCCGCTTTTGAGAATGCCTCTCTTGTTTGCAATGGAGACAACCTGTATTTTCTGATTTCAGTCTCAGGCGGTCTTTGGATAAAATCAATTTTCCCGCCTACAAGATGATCTTGCATGGAGAATGTTTTTGCAACACCAGGATGCGACGAGTCAGTTGTTCCATAGATTCCTTTTGCGGTGTTTTCTTTATCAAAGGTAAATGTCTCCTCTACATGCAAAATCGCAACGCCTACTCCTTCTGGGGTTTTTAGCAAAACATCACCAGATTCCTTGAGTTTGGAAGCGGTTTGAGCATCAACATCCAATACTATTGGAATGGTCCATGCCAAGTCATTTGACAGCCTGCCTTTGGAAACAACGCTTTCAAAGTCTTGTTTGTCCAAAAATCCCTCAAGCGGGCTAAAAATTCCGTCGGCAATGTTTTCAACATCATTTGCAAGGTCTTCAGAAATTGTAATAGAGTGTAATCCGGTTGGGTCTGTCTTTTTCATTTTATTTACAAGGCTTCCCCCATGTGGTTTGATCGCCGAGTTTTCAGGCATACGCTAATCCAGCCTTTTACGCTCTATATGAAGGCCACATTCTTTATGCTCTCCTTGCTCCCACCACCAGCGGCCAGATCTGAGGTCTTCACCTGGTTTGATCGATCTCGTACAAGGCTCACACCCAATACTTGGATAGCCTTTGTCCAACAGGCTGTTGTAAGGAAGATTATTCTTTTTGATATAGTCTTGAACGTCATCCCAAGTCCAATCAATAATTGGATTAATCTTTAAAATTCCACCATGTCCGTGATCAATTTGAAAAATACTGGCATCTTTTCTAACCTCAGTCTGATCTCTTCGTAACCCTGTAATCCACCCATCCAACGTACTTAGCATTCTATTGATTGGATGAACTTTACGTATCTCACAGCACAGTTTTCTGTTTTCAACGCTTTCGTAGAACAGATTCATTCCTTTTTCCCTAACCATGTCCTCGACTTCTTTGGTGTCGGGGAATAATACCTCGATTGAAATGTTGTATTTTTTTCTCACAACATCCATGATATCATAGGTCTCTTGTGGCAATCTGCCAGTATCTAGTGTAAAGAACCTAAATTTTGGATTGATTTTTAACATTATATCCATTATTGCCGCATCTTCGGCTCCAAAACTAGATGCCTTGGCTACTCTTGGATGAAGGTTATCAGATGCCCATTGCAGAGCTTCTTCGGCAGTTTTTATTTTTGCATTAAGTTCATCTACTTGTTCCTGAGTGTATCTGGTCACAAAAAGAATTAAACGATTTGTTTTATATTGATTACCCGAGTTTAATCCTAAATTATAAACAAGTGTGTTTGAAAAAAGAGAATATGAATGAGATTTCTTATGTAGTAGTTTTTCCAAACGACTTTTCTAAAAACAAAATTTCTCAGTTAATAGACAACATTAAAAAAATTCTAAAAATAAAAGATCAGAAATTCAGCTCCGTAAAGCGTGACGGAGATGTGATTTTAATTGATGCTAATGATCCCGTGTTTGCATCTTCGGCAGTAAATTTGCTTTTTGGAGTCAAAAAAGTTGCAATTGCAAGACAGATTAAGAACAATTTTGAGGAAATTGTTTCAGAGATCACTTCGGTAGGAGGAAATCTACTTCTGAAGGGAGAAAGGTTTCTTGTCAAAGTTGAAGGTGAGTCTAAAGGGTTCTTTACAAAAGACGTAGAACTTGCAGCAACATCATCAATTATAGAAAAAAAGTCAAGCATGGATGCAAAGCCTGGAACAGAAGAAGACTATGATAAGATGTTGTACACATATCTAACAAAAAACAATGCATATGTTTGTATTTTTTCAGATAAGGGATTGGGAGGAATTCCACTACTTTCAGAGAATCAAAATACAATTTGTGCCGTATATGATGAGATTTCTGCAATTTCTTGTTTTGAAACGATAAAGCAGGGGTTTAATACAAAAATTATCGTCTGCTACAGGCAAAAGTCAGAGTTGATGAATTTGGCAAAGATGCTCAATCACATTATTCCTAGATTGGTAAAACGTGAAATTGAGCTTGAGTTTTTTCATATCAGAGTCATGGGCTCGGGTACCAAGAGTCATCTAGCATTTGTAAATTCTGTTTTAGAAGTCATGATATGCATATCCAAAGAAAAAAAGACAAGCTACATATCAATTGCAGTGTCTCCGCTTTTGTTTTCATCAGACTTTATAGACAGATCAATAAAGCATGTGTTTGAAAACGGATTGATTCCTGTTCTTCCAATGAGCGGCATAGATGACAGACTGTTTAGTGATGCAAAAGAGATCGGACTGGAAAAAAACATTCAAAAAATAAAAAAATCAATCTCCATTAAGGCAAATCAAATGCCAAGTTCTTCGTCAAAGATCGTAAACGAGTCCATCAGATCAAAAAAAGTTGTTACCATCAAAGTAGGACCAAATAATGTTCATGACATACTTGATTCACTTGATGAGGATCACTGAGAATTTAAACAGCATTTACAGGCTTGATTTATGTACAAAATAAGTGAATTCATCTACCCATGGGGAGGAGGCCACTATTCAAGAATGATGAGGTTGAATTCTGTCCTAGGAGAACACATCAAGGATTTTGAGATTCACTATTCTAGCAAAGACCATGTATATCAAAAATTGATAGATAAATTTCCAAACAATAAAGATCAGATTCATGAGATTTTAATGCCTACACCAATTGATGGGAAGTTTGGACCTAGTGTTGCTTTATCCATGCTTAATTTGCTGTTACCAATAGATAACAATCCACCGCTTGTAAAACAGATTGCAAGTTATTTGAGACAGGAAAAAGAATTGTACAATAAAATAAAATTTGATCTGGTGATAAATGATGGCGACATGGGTTCTAATATTCTAGCCAAAAATCGCAACATCCCGAGTTTGTTTATAACAAATCAATTTAGACCAAAATTATACAAATCAAGAGCCTATTTTTATCCATCATTGGTTTTTGTTGCAAAGCAAATAGCAAAGGCATCAAAAATCCTTGTAGCTGATTCTCCACCGCCATATACTTTGTGTGAGTACAATCTAAATTTTACAAAAGAGATCAAAGATAAAGTGATCTATGTAGGACATTTTACAGATACAAAAAACATTACAAAAGAACCACCGTCAGATTTAGAGAAATTAATTCAAGACTCAGAGTTTGGCTATTGGATGAGAACAGGTAACAAGTCCACAAACAATGGAACAGGTCAGAGATACCAGGATGTCTTTAATGATGAAGAAATGAGAACCGAAAAGAGAATCATATCACATGCAAAAAATGATTCTTCTATAGATTCAGTAATTGGTAAAGACGGAAAAAGATACTCAGTATCCGATGCGGTGGAAAAAAAGGTTGACTGGATTCAGATAGATGTTGGCTTTCTATCAGAGCAAGAAAAAGAAACAGTGCTGAATCTTTGTAAATACTCAGTTGTTAATGGATCGCATACGGTAATGGGTGAAATTCTTGGCGGTAAATTAAAGCCGATAATTGGAATTCCCGTATATGATGAGCATACAAATAACATCAAGTGGGCCGAAGAGAGAGATTTGGGGGTTTTAGCCAGAAAAACAAAACAAGTCATCAAAGCAATATCAAAAATCAAGAATAATTACAACAAATTCGAGGAAAACTTGAGTGAATTTGCAAAGAATTTTGTTCCTAATGGGGCAGAAAATTCAGCAAAAATAGCAGCCCAAATACTAGAAGAAAAGAGATAAAACATATTTTTAGAGTTTTTTTGTATCTGGCACGCGGGATGTTCGATGGGCGAACGGACCGCAAGGGATGACGATAAAATCCGCGTGTCAGATACAATCGATCAAATAATTACGTGGGAACGCTTTTATGGAAAAAATTAGGGCAAATCATCAGTGCCAAACTGTCCCGAATGTACTGCAAGAGAGAAAAAGAAAATCCAAGCAAAGTATGAAGCAGATGTGCCAGAAGAGGATCGTTCCAGAGATGATTTGTACAAGTTATTTGATGAGATTGATTTTCCTATGAAATTAGATTCTGCAACTAAGCATTTTATTTGTAAGAGATGTGGACTGTATGCAACAAGAGAACAGGTTTCTGACATCAAATTCAAACTAAATCAAAGAGAAAAAACGCGAGAAGACAAGCAAGACGACTACCTAGAGTGGTGGCAAAAGAGCAAAAAAGAAAAACAAGAAAACTAGTGGTTTTTTATGGCAAAAAAGAAAGACGACATTCCTGACTGGGTTACAGACGAGATCCAAAATGCCAAATTTGAGAAACCTGAGGAATTGAAGAGATCTGGATATATCCTTGAGATTTATGACGACGATAACAAAGTAGACGCTCAGTTGTATGATCCAGTAGAGGACGGAAGGCACATTGTAACTATGGATCTGCCAAAGAAAATAAAACCGTCAGATCTAGAGAAGGGAGTTGTATACGAGTTTACCTTTGATCAACACAAAGCCCCATTAAGCAAAAAGGTATCAGAATATCTCCAAAAAGAAAAAGAGGTAGACATGAATGCAATATACCAGTTTGAATTAAAGTCCATGGAGTTGCTAGATGTCGGTTCTAGTGCATCAGTAGACGAAGATTTAGAGGAATAACACTAGTCTTTAGAGTCTAGTTGTTTTTTGAATACAGAACCCACAATTGGATTTATCACATATGGAAATGTATTCTTCATCCACACTGCTCCACGAACCACAGACGGAACAATAATTTCCAGTCTAGGTGAATTTGCCGCTTTTAGAATTGCTTTTGCAACAGTATTGGCACTAAGAGATGTAGGAGAATACTTTGGAATTTTTTTAAATGACGGATGATCAAAAAAGTCTGTTCTGACCATGATTGGGCTGACCACCGTTATGCCAATGCCAGTTCCCTTTAGCTCGTGTTTTAGTCCCTCAGAGAATCCCAGCATGGCAAACTTTGATGCACAATATGGCGCTATTCCAGGCAATCCAAAACTGGCAGCAACTGAGGCCACATTGACAATATGACCTGATTTCTTTTTTATCATAGATGGAAGAAAGTTTTTGGTGCAGTAAATCATGCCAAGATAGTTTGTGGCCATCTGGGATTCTATATCCTCAACAGTCAGATCAGAAACGGTACCAAAAATCGCAAAACCGGCATTATTTACCAGAACATCAACTGAGTCGAATTTATCTAAAACTGCCCGAGACATTGTTAGAACCTGCGATTTATCAGATACATCACATTGATGAATCATGACAGGCACATTGAATTTTTCTAGCTCCTTTTCTACTTGTTCGAGCTTTGGTTTTCTTCTGGCAACAAGAATAACTTGCGAGCCTTTCTTTGCAAACTCGATTGCTGTTTGTTTTCCAATTCCTGATGACGCTCCCGTGATTAGTACAACTTTGTTTTTAAAATCCACAAATGAAAAAACTTGTTTGGAGATAAAGCGGTTTCTATAGGAGTTTTTTACCGTATAAACAAGACTATAATTTTTCAGATTTTGGGATTTTGCTCAAGGCTAATTTAACCAACAGTAGCCATGTAATGGCTATAGGAACATAATATGTTGCAATTCTCCAGCCAATGACGGCATCCCATGCTACAGCTTCTTTAGGAATGTCAAAATTAAACGGATCCAAATCGTTCAAGTATGCTACAATGCCAAATTCTGCCAGACCAGATCCTCCAACAGTGATGGGCAGATTCCCAATTGCATTTGCTCCCATTACTGCCATGATTGAATCAAATGCACTGATGATATATCCAGTACCAAATGCGATGATCATAAATGATATTCCATAAAATGACCAAGAGGCAAGTGACAAAAGAAAAGACACTGTAAAGACTTTTTTTGATTCTGTAGTTCGAAGGTTTTCTCTGCTCATTGTACAGACTTCTTTCATCCAAATGTTAGTTTGTTCAATGTATCTTTCGCCTTTGTCTTTTCCAAATCTTTTTGTCAGTTTAGCAAGTACGGAGGGAACCTGAAATGTTCTCTTTGATGAAAGGAAAAACAATACTAACCATAGTGAAGTGATTATGACGCTGGTACCTAAAATTACGCTTCCAACAACATAAGCCCCATGTAGCAATGCAATAATTCCTGCCATGATTGACAACAAGCCGCCTGCAAAGACTTCAGTCACAATATCCATTATTGCAATCCATGTTGATTTTGAAGGTGGTACTCCCTTTTTGTGCAGATAGTAAATTACGATAAATTCTGCACCTACAAACATCGGAGTAGTAAATTTTATGAATTCACTTCCGACTCTTACTCCCACTAATTTCAGGGATGAGTCAAACTTTCCAAGATATTTTTGTGAAATGTACGCAAATTTTACTCCTTGAATGCCAAGTTTTATCATCATGGCCACTACAGCCCCAACAAATGGAAAAAGTCCGATTGCAAGAACGTCTTCTGGTCGTATATCAAATTGAATTGCAATTATGAAAATTGGAATTAAGGTTGCAGGAATTGCAATTATTCTCCAGTTCATTTGATAATTTTTTTTGAGGATGCAAATATGAAAGTTTGATTATTCTTTTTAGCAGATTTCTCACGCCTAGATTTAGGCACAAAATGACAGAAAACCTAAAAAATCTATTGTTTTGCTTGAAATTCTTCTTTGATCTCAGCAAACAGTGAATCTAAAAGCTGCAAATAAGAAAAGTTTCTTTCTTTGAGTAGTTTTACAACCAAGTCTTTGAGATGCTCTTCTTTTGTAATATAATTCTCAGTCATAACTTGCATGAAATGTTGTAGATTATAGATCAGGTGGAATTTCAGTTGTTATTGGTATTCCGTTTTGGAATTTCACAGGTGTCAAATAAAACCAGCTAGTTTGAAATATAAGCAAACAAAGAATATTTAGAAAAGATTGAAAACAATTTTTATTGCCGGCACAGCGGGCTCTGGAAAATCACTTCTTACATCAAAATTAAATGAATATTATGCAAGAAATGGAGCATTTACAGCCGTCCTGAATTTAGATCCCGGTGTTGAAAATTTACCATATACTTGTGATGTCGATGTCAGAGATTATGTGGACATTGTATCTATAATGAACAATTATGATTTGGGGCCAAATGGTGCCCTGATCATGGCAAATGATCTCATAGCATCTAAAATTGACGAGATTCAAAATGAAGTTAACAGGATCAACCCAGATTATCTCATAGTTGATACGCCAGGACAAATTGAATTATTTGCGTACCGCACTAGTGGGAGATTTCTTGTAGAAAATATTACAACCGATGAAAAAACATGCATATTTCTATTTGATGGAGCATTAATCACCACGCCGGTGAATTTTGTCTCTATTGCACTACTGGCAACATCAATCAGGCTTAGATTGAATTTACCAACCATTAACGTAATTACAAAGACTGATCTGATTGGCACAAAACTTAATGATATTCTCCAGTGGTCCACAAATATTAGGATGTTAGAGGATGCAATTGCAAAAGAGGCAGACGGCGAGACATATTCATTGACTACAAATATTTTACGGGGATTGAATATGGGCGGGTTTGCACAAGGTTTGATTCCTGTTTCCAATGTGACTGGCGAGGGATTGGTGAATTTAGAAGGGGCGTTGAGTAGAATTCTTAACTTGGGCGAAGAGGTAGAGGATTAATGAACTCGGTAACTGCCAAAGCACCTTCATCTACGGCAAATCTAGGGCCGGGATTTGACGTGTTTGGGTTAGCAGTTGACGCGTTTTTTGACGAGATTACCTTAACAAAAAAGAAACAAAGCGGAATTACAATTGTGACGCAAGATGATATACCAACTAACCCTGAAAGCAATACTGCGGGGCTGGTTGTCAAGAACTTGAGAACGGAGTTCAAAATACAAGACGGTATAGAAATACGGATCAAAAAAGGAGTTCCTGCGGGATTTGGGATGGGGAGTAGTGCTGCATCTGCTGCTGCAACTGTAATAGCATTTGACAAGCTGTATGGATTGAGATTGGATAAAAATTCACTTGTGAGTTTTGCTGGAATTGGCGAGAAAGCAAGTGCAGGATCAGTACATTACGACAATGTTGCAGCATCGGTTCTTGGTGGGTTTGTTATTGTAAAGACCAATCCATTAGATATTATCAGAATTGATCCGCCGACAAATCTTAGAATGTGTATTGCGGTTCCAGAGTTAGATGTTCCAAAGAAGAAAACCAAGGTCTCACGGGGCGTAATACCAAAAAAAGTAAGTTTGAGTGATAGCGTGTTGAATCTATCAAATGCCGCTGCAATTGTTGCAGGTTTTATGAAAAAAGATCCTAAATTGATTGGAAGCTCAATCATAGACGTAATCGTAGAGCCTGCAAGACAACACATGATTCCAGGGTTTGCAAAGGTAAAAGAAAATGCTCTAAAAGCAGGCGCATTTGGTGTAACAATTAGCGGTGCTGGTCCTTCAGTAATAGCATTCTCAGACAAGTCATCTGATCTAAAGAGAATTTGTTTGGCAATGTCGAGAGGATTTTCTTCGGCTAATACAAAATGTCAAACTGTAATTTGCAAACCAAGTACAGGTGCTAAAGTACAAACAAGATGACTGGAAAGTACAGATTATGAAAAAGGCAATCATAGTGTTTAGTGGAGGAATAGATTCTGTCTGTGCAGCGTCGTTTCTAAAATCAAAATACGAACTTTATGGAATATCATTTTCATATGGCCAAAAAGCAGACAAAGAGATAGTTGCAGCAAAGAAATTTGCCAAAAAACTGGGAATGAAGCAGCACAAGATAATCGATATAGGATTTATGAAAAATTTGTATGGCAATTCAAATGTATTGACAAGCACAAAAAGAAAAATCCCAGGCAAATTTGATTATTCCATAGTGGTTCCAATTAGAAATGCGGTTTTTCTTTCAATAGCATCAGCATGGGCATATACACTAAATGCCGAGCTTGTAGCATACGGTGCACATACAGGAGACAGGCATTATCCTGACTGCAGACCAATATTTGCAAAGAAGTTAGAATCAGCATTTAATCTAGGGGAGAGTGACGGGATAAATTCAGGATTAAGAAACAGTCTCAGAATATGGTCACCATATAGCGAGGGTTTATCCAAGAGTGATATTCTGAAAATGGGGATTAGGAATCTAGGTAATTCCATCTTCAATACATGGAGTTGTTATTCCAGCAAACAATCACATTGCGGAGTATGTGAGTCATGCAATAATAGAAAGAATGCGTTTGCCAAAGCAGGAATCAACGACAAGACAAGATATCTAAAAGCCTAATACTTGTTATCAAGAATTTTCTTTTTAAGAACAAGGCTTCGAATTACAATATACCAGACAAAAAATATTGCACCAACAATTCCCATGAATACCCAGTTCTGGATTTCAGGAGTTAGCCCTTCAAAAGAGTTTGTGATTTCTCGGGAGACTAGCATAGATACAGCGATCACTATTCCAAATTCTATTGCATACCAAGTCCAACTGGGCCATGATTCTTTTGGAACATGGACATTAGGATGTGCTCCCATGGATTTGGTCAAAAAGATTGATTATTTAATTTTTCACTACCCTATAGTGAATTATCAGTAGGACGTCTTCGAATCATGGCCATAATGCTCTCCTTTTCTTCCTTGTTTTCATAAATTCCTCGATATGCTGATGAAGAGAGCGTTGCATCATTTCGTACTCCACGCATCTTCATGCACAGATGTTCAGCGTCAGCCAACACAACCACGCCCTTTACCCCCTGAGCGTAAAGCTCATCAGCAATATTCTTTGTAAGTCTCTCTTGAATTTGTAGTCTTTTTGAGAATTTTTCTACCAATCGAACCAGTTTTGATATTCCAAAAACTCTGCCATTAGGAGAATATGCGATATGGATCTTGCCAAAAAATGGCAACATATGATGCTCGCACATGGAATAGAATTGTATGTTTCTGGCAACAACTACATCAGAGTCTTCGGAGAATTGTACTGACAGTTCAGAATCAGATTCGTATCCACCGAAAATTTCCTTGTACATATTTGCAATTCTTTCCGGTGTATCTCGTAACCCCTCCCGTGTTGGGTCCTCGCCAATCTCAATAATTAGTTCCCTGACGAGTTTTTTGACACGTTCCTTGTCCATTTTATGATCTCACAGATTTTTGCTAGTATTTGAACCTAATCTGTTTTTTAGGCAAGTGACATTATGGTGCTCCAATCAATTTGTGGAGTTGGGGCACCACTTTAACATCTACATAATATGGATAAACTATATCATACAATTCCAGGAGTAGATCCAATGATGGCTCTGCAATGCCAAAAGTTGGCTGAATTACAAACCCGTCAATTTGATCTTTTGAAACAGTATGGAATATTTTATCAACAAGGGATTTGAGATCTTCTGGTTTTGTTTTGGAACTCACTACAATTTTGATGTACGTGGTTTTTTTGGCAGACACTGAAGACTCTAAACATCGAATAGCATTTTCAATTAGTCTTTCATAATGTTCTGAATCAACAAAATCAGAGTCTTTTGTTTTAAATTCGATTTTTACAATATCAATAAATGGCAATACGTAATTGAACCTCTCCGAGTCAAAGCAGGAAGACTCTAGGTATGTAGGAATTTTTTTTGATTGAATGTGTTTTGCAAGTTCGGCCACTGCATGATGCTGAATTAGTGGATCTCCTCCCGTAAAGTTGACTTTGTATGTCTGTTTTTTTAGATTTGTATCGATTAATTTGCATGCTTCATCAATTGTGTATTCTTTTCCCGAGTCAAGTGGCAGTGACTCTTTGGTATCGCAATAAAAGCAAGTAAATGGGCACCCAGCAAGTCTGACAAAAAGCGTCTTTGTTCCAAAAAGAATTCCCTCACCTTCAACTGATGTAAAGATCTCAAATAACCGGACTTTCAATGATAATAAGAATTGTTTTCATTATTTATTCAATGAGTTTGCTAATGCATTACAGGTTCTTTAGTATAAAATAAACCGGAGATAAAAAATACAACTCCCAAAATCCCTATCAAGCTTCCAACAAATTCCACTGTATTTTGCATTTCTCCTTCCAAAGGAGCCCAAAGCCATGCCATTAGTGCACCGACTACAATCATTGGAATTCCGACGCCAACGGTAATCGCCTTAGAAGCCATGCAAAAACCTGTTTTGAAAATGTATATGAAGTTTATGATGATTATGAAAGAGATTTAGTAATTGTATTGAGTTGATCTGCCAAGTTTCTCAAAAGGTCATTTGCTTGTTCAAATTCGCTGGCTTGTACTAGTCTTTTTATTTTCAGCAAAGTTTCTTTGGCATCTTGAATCATTTGTGGATCCGCTTTCTCCATTTGAGACAATCGCTGTAGTGTTTTTTCAACTTGCATTATTCGTGATTCTAATCTATCATTTTTTGTCAATTCGAATTGGTCTTTGATGGAAATTATCTTTCGTACTTCTTTTATGATGTCTTCTGGGCTGGACGCAGAAGATAGTCTCTCTCTTGCATCCTCAAGTCTTTTGATTATGTCATCAGAAACTCCCTGACTCTTTGCGCTTTCAATTAATCTATCAAGTTGCTCTAGGTAGTTTTGGGCATACTTCTTTGCACGTTCAGATTCTTGTTGGGCTGCCTTGTCTCTGAGCTGTTTTTCAATGTCATCGATGATTTGGTTTATTTGACGAATAGTTTGTTGGGCATCATCGAATTGCTTTGAGGCAATCTGCTCTCTTGCTACTCCAAATAGATCATAAAGTTTGGTAAAGTCAATTTGTGTATGATGTGCTTCGGAGATTGTTTTTAGGTTGTGTGTGTATCTGTAGAGTTTGAGCAAATCGCTTGTAGGATCATCTATTGTTACTCTAGCAGGAGCCATTTCTGCGCTAGCAGGTTCATCTTGTGTTAAGATTTGTGATATTTCTTTAAAGATTCTCATTGCAGATAAGAAATGGCTCTTTGCGGATTCAGAATTGTTGTTTTGCAAGGCCTCCTTTAGAGCATCTACTTGACTAGAACCGTCTTTGAATAATTCCTTGATTTTATCTGATGAGTCATCTGTAATGTTATTTCGAATCTGTTCTTGAGCATTTTGGGCTATTTTTAGCAATATTGCAGGATCATCTTGGGCTGCTACAGGATTTATCATCCCGATGATAGTTACAGTTGCAATTAAAATCAACAAACCAAATATTGATATTTTTTTCATTCCTCTTCCTCCAGTTCTTCTTTTAGTTTCACCATATTTTGTAGATCCTTTTTAATAATTTCAACCACTCCTAATCTTTCTAGTCTTTTAACAGCTCTCCACATTGTGGTTCTAGGTTGAAGAAACTTTTTTCTCAGATCACTTTCAAACACTTGGCCACCATTTTCTGAGATGAATTTTATGATTTCTTTGTCATCGTCTCTCATTTCTGGCCTTAGGTTGAAAATTGTTTCCGTGTCAATAGTTTTGTTTTCTTTTTTATCGACTATTGCTTCATTCTGGATAGTTTGTGGTAATGGTTTTGACTGTCTTTTCTTTAGAATTAATGTAATTCCTGTAATTGCAGCTATTATTGGTCCTGCTATTATTGCAACAGGCATATAATCAAATGGTGTTTCTGTGGTGGTGTTATTTGGTGGAATTGTAGATACACCAAGTATGTAATTTATTTCAGCAGGGCCACTGGAGAGCTCCAATCTTGTTTGTTCATCTATTAATTCCATATTGTTTGGTAATGCATTCATGCCAACAATGACAGAGTTTTCTGGCATTAGCAGAGTATAATCAGAGGGGGAATTGAATGAAAAAGTCCAGACTCTTCCTTCTTTAGAAACTAAATCGTGAGTATCATAATCAATGGTAATGCTTGATGAGCCAAAAGTGTCAATTGATACCACATTGCCAGATATTTCACTTGACAGAAGAAAACCAGTTTCTCCAACTACCACAAAATTATCAATTGACGGACCAAATAGGGTTGTCTCAAAGTCAGGATTTAGTGGATCAATATCTATCTGATGTGATATGTGTGTAGAGCCATCTGAATAGATGGTAAGTTCTAGAGTACGAGTAGAGCCGAATGAGGTCTGAATAGGCATCACAATAACTGCAACAATTAACCCTACCATGATTAAAGGTGCTTTGACCATTGTTTCGAGGATACCATCAGTCCTTACAAAAAGCATTCCATCTTCTCGAAGATACTCTTCCCTGTGGATAGATACGATTTCGGGATTCATTGGCTAGTACCTTAAGTTCATGCTTTCTACGAGTCCCTGAAATCTCTTAAATTCCTGAAAAAACTGTAATCCTTTTTCAGTAATCAAAAAGACTCGATTTCTGTCATTTTTGACGGACTCGACTAAGCCTGCTTCTACCAGTTTCTCACATTTGTCTAGTACTGCGTAGTGAGATAGGTTGGCTTTGCGAGAAATTGCAGATACAATGACACCATTACGTCCGCCATCAGCGGTTACGTCTAAGATATCACCCATTATGCCCATTTCGGACCTGTATTGTTGTTTTGACATGTTCTAGTATAGAACTACTAGATTAATGAGGGACGTTTTGAAACTTCATAGCGGAACGCAAAGCGGAACAGGCATTCCAGGCAAAAAAATCGTCATTTTTAGCAATTTTTGATGGAGTGATAGAAATTTCGCATTTTTTTGATGCCTAAAAGTTTGATCAAAAAAATCATGATTTTCAAGGTTAATCAAATTCATAGAATTTTTTTTAAAATTCAAAGAAAATGGTCCGTATTTAGGGCATTTTTCCAGATTTGACTATATAAGGAACAGGATGTTTCCTATCCGTCCCTAAACTATCATTTACGCATCTATGACTTGATGAAAAAAATACACGTTAGTCAGATTAGTGGTATAATCATACTTTTCATGTTAGGTACCTCACAGTTGGCCGTCACCTATGGTTATTCATACGAAGATGGCGAGTATCAAAATGAGGATTTGGTCCAAGCCCAAAACAAGGATCTTTGGAAGATAATTCTTACTGAAAAAATTGTCAATGGCAGGCTGCAGGTAAATCACTATGCATTCCCAGAAAATGCAACTTCGAAGGATGTACAAAGAATACTAGCATTTGAAGATGAAAGTAAATGGGTGAATACCAACTACAAAGTCTACCAAGCAGGAATAGTACTTTTTGATGGAAAATCATCTAAAATTGACACTAATGTATGGAAGATTTCAAATGAAGTGGCAAAATTGACTCTAAATGAACTAGAATTAGATGATCAGCAGGATAAATCGGGTCTCATATCAAATGAAGTTGTCTCAATAGAGGAATTTGATTACAAGGTAATATTTTCAGGTAAAATGACTGAGACAAATGTTGATATGAATTCAGTTATTTCCCTAATGGATTCTAGCCTGAAAAATCTTGAAATGGAACAAAATAAGGCAGTACATCAAAATAACGATTCCCTCTTGGTTTTAGAAAATTCAGTGACTATGGTCAATTCGGAATACGGTTTTGATTAAATGATCGCTTTTCTCTAGTTTCAATGGGAAAAAAATCATTCACTGGGTCAGCTTTGAGATTCATAATAACTTTTTATTCCCATTTTGAAAAATAAATCATAAATGTTTGATAAATTCAAAAAAGAAGAGGGTGGGGAAATGGTGGAAGAAAAACCAAGTGTAGAGTCAGAACCTACCAAAATCTCAGAATCATCCAGCGAAATTGGGATCAGTGAACTTATGGATAAACGTGCCAAATTAGAAGAGGCAATTGATTATGTTGGATTGATGATCAAAAATCTAAAAGACAAGAGAACAAATCTGGAAAAAGACATTGAGGAAGAATCTGTAGACATTAAAAATCTAAAGGAAAAGCTCCAAAAGGTAAGTGAGTACATTGAGGAAGAAAATCAGGGAATTAGAGCTTTGGCAAAAAAGAGACAGCAAGTAGAAAACGAAGCTGATGAGGTTGGATCTTTAATCAACAGTTTAAGGGATAGACTATCAGGAATTGATAGAATCATAGACACTGAGGGAAATAAAATTAAAAGAATCAGAGAATCTAAAGAATCTCTAGAGAGTTAAAGTTTAGTAAAATTTTGAAGGATTTGTAGTTGCTGAATGTGTGTCAGCAGGTACTGATGGGAACATTTGTCCTGTAGAACTCTCTGCAACAGCGGCTGCTTCTTGTAGAATTTTTTCAGATTCTGCGTTTGTAGAATCATCTATTCCAAATGAGCCTTCACTTGAGAAACTATCACTCATGAAACCCCCTAGCATTTCAGCCATTTGGTTAATCTCTTGATCAGCTCCTGGCATGAATTTTGAAAGTGATGATTTTAGATTCTTCATCAATCCAATTGTGGGCATTATAGTTACAACAGTATCTCCCAAATCGTGATAAGTCGTTAATCTTAATTCAATCTGTTCTAATGCAACCCTAGCATTACCTAGGATTTTTGCAACTTTTCTAACCTCAGATAACTCTTTTGATAAGACTCTGCTTGTTCCTACATCATGAGATTGAGTCGCATCTACAATTCGTTGGAATAGCTTGCTATCTCTCTCATTTAATTTAGTTATCATTGAGTCAAGTTTAGCAATTTGTGTTTGTAACCTCTTAATTCCGCTTTGAACCTGAGGCTTTAGAGGACCCTTAGGCTTGAAGGCGTCATTAATCTTATCACCTATTCCAGGCTGATACTGTTTATTCCATTTATTCTGAAAGTTAGGCAATGAGATGAATTATAGAGTTTGTACTTAATTTTAGGTGTGAATATTGCTTAACAAGATATCATATTTGGCTAACAAACACCAGAATCTGACGATGATGTATGTATGCCTAGTTTTCCAGTGAGGAAAATAAAATTGATTAGGCAGAGCCCAGAATAGACGTTAGATAGCCAATTGAAGAAAATAATTGTAATTATTCCAATTATAATTGCCATAATTGGCTTAATTGTTGTTTTAGAATCAAATAATGAGGCAAGGGTTGACAAGGCCATTTTTCATGTAACTTTGGCAGATCCAAAAATGTATCAAGATGGCGTATATACTGACATATTTTCAGCAGAGGCAGGAAGCTATTTCTTTAGATTTATCCCAAATGGCGACAGCCCCAAGTCTCTGTCAATATCATTAAAGGGTAAAAATTTGAATTTTTATGAAGATTTTAGATTAAATGGCACATTACATGAAACAGGAATATCACAATACTACACTTGGGATTATGATGGGCAGAAACAAGTCGTAATTTCTGAACAACAAGAAATCACCATTGAGATTAATCCCAATGACAGTATTTTGGGTTCTGTGTCAGTAAGTATTTTACAAAATTAAGAGAAGGCGTAACCCCCTAAACTGCAGAACTCTGAGAGATTTCCTCTCGTTATCAGGTCGTCAGTACGCCTGATTGCCTTTTTCGTTCTGCGGGGCCACGCAGTTTTAGTCGATGAGAATTATATCCATCGGCATTACTTATTATAGGAAGTTCAAGTATTTAAGATTTAATATTAAAAATTATAAAAAAGATCTTATTTTTATAGAAAATATCATGCCTGATGATTCTGTATCATGAAATAAGCCAAATTTTAGATATAAAATGCAACTAAGGTAGAAAAGATGCAAGATTGTCCAAAAACTTTGAAAAGAATTGCAGATAATTTTTGAAATGCAGTTGATCTATAAATTACGAGTTTGATGGATGTAGATGTTGAGTCTTTCAGGCAAAGTTGCTCTAGTTACTGGCGGAAGTAGAGGAATTGGATTTTCGACTGCAAAAATCTTCTCAGAAAACGGAGCTCAAGTTGTTATCACTTCTAGAGATTCATCAAGGTTGAAGGATTCTACATCAAGTCTAGCAAATACTGTTGGGATTGCAGCTGATATTAGAAATGAAGAAGATGTGAAAAGAGTGGTGGATGAAACCATAAAGAAATTTGGTAGATTGGATATTCTGGTAAACAATGCAGGAGTATTTCCAAAAATAAAACAGCTACATGAGATTGACGAGTCAGAATGGCAAGAGGTTTTAGATGTGAATTTGACAGGACAATTTAGGTTTACAAAGGCAGCAATCCCACATTTACAAAAAACATCAGGATCAATAATCAACATTTCATCAGATGCCGGATTGAAGGCATATCAGGGGTTTAATGCCGATGCATATTCTGCCTCAAAAGCAGCGTTAATCATCCTAACAAAGTGTTGGGCATTGGAATATGCAAAAGATAGAGTTCGGGTAAATTGTATTTGTCCAGGTGTGGTAGATACGGACATGACAAAGCCGTTTTTAAAAACAGATGATGATAGAAGATTTATGGATAATGAGCATCCTATTGGACGAATTGGCCGGCCTGAGGAGATAGCCAAGGCAGCATTATATTTTGCATCAGATGATTCATCATGGACTACAGGAGCAGTATTGGCAGTTGACGGTGGAGAATCAATCAAATAGATTCACATGGATTTAATACTATACAAAAAATAGTGATGATATGAATGACAGAAAGAAAAAAGCCAAGTTGATAATTTTGTTGGGAGTAATTTGGGTAGTAGTAACCTTGCCTTTACCTTGGATTGTCAATAATCCTGAGGTTTCAACGGAGCAATTTAACATAATTTTATCAATAATTGGAATAATGTCAATTCCATTTATTGTCCTAGGAGTAGTATGGACATTAAAACCAGAATTAACTACTTAGGAAATAATTTGAATAGCATTCCAATTCATGACAAGATCCCAGAATTAGATATAGCCATCAAAGCTGCAATGGAGGCAGGTAATGCAATATTAGAAATTTATGGTGAAATTTATGAAACATCAACAAAGAGTGACGATTCTCCTATTACAGAAGCAGATCTAAAAAGCAACGAGGTGATAAAAAAAATATTATCGAAGACTGATCACAGTATTTTGTCTGAAGAAGACAAGGATGATCAAAGCAGATTATCAAAGGAAACCATTTGGATAGTCGATCCGCTTGATGGAACCTCTGATTTTATTGATAAAACTGGGGAATTTACTGTCATGATTGCTCTTGTGAAAAATCAAAAACCAATTCTAGGTGTGATAGGATGGCCAATAGAAAAAACAATTTTTGCCGCACAGAAGGGAGGTGGTGCATTTAGATATTCACATGGTAAATGGGAAAGAATTAGAGTCACAAATGTCACAGATCTGGCAGAATGTAGGGCAGTTGGCTCAAGACATCATTTGTCTGATGCTGAAAAAATGTTTATCAAAAAATTAGGAATTAAGAATTTTACAAGCATTGGAAGTTCGTTGAAGGTTGGAAAAATAAGTTCTGGGGAGGCAGAAGCATACATTACTACAACAAACAAGATGAAAGAATGGGATTCTGCAGCATCATACTGTATTGTAAGTGAAGCTGGGGGAAGAATGACGGATATGTATGGAAACGATATTTCATACAACAATAAAGTTGTAAATCACCAAAATGGAATTTTAGTTACCAATGGATTTGTTCATGAAAAAATAATTAATGAATTTAAAAAATTAGATTAGATTTCTTTCTTTAAGAAATGCTCTTACTTTGTTTGCACTATCAGAAAGGGATTCGTGTTCTGTGTCAATCACCAAATCGGCGTTGGTTGGAGCTTCATATGGATCATCAATTCCGGTAAATCCTTTGATCTCTCCCTTTCTTGCCTTTGCATACATCCCCTTGACATCCCTTTCTTCACATTTTTCCACTGAACACTTTACATAACATTCTGCAAACTGGTTTCCTGCATCAATGATTTTTCTTGCACTTTCTCGGTTCTCCACGTATGGGGATACCAGCGAAACTGCGCTAGGAACTCCATGTTTTAGCAAAAGTTTTGCTAAATGGGCAACTTTTTTGTTATGCTCATCTCTCCCTGCTTTTGAAAAATCCTTCGGTGAAAACCATTCTCTTAGCTCATCGCCATCAAGCATTGCCAGATTGGGTATGTCTTTTTGTAAATCTTTTACAATCGTAGTCTTCCCTGAACAAGGAAGACCAGTCATCCAAAGAACAAAAGGTTTCATAAATAAATTGCCAAAATTACCCATAAAGAGCTTACGTTAATTTTGAAACCAAGGCTGGTTTTCCAAAAAATCAATTTCTTTAACCATATCATCTACTTTTTTTGTAATGGCAGTGACAGATCTGTATTGTTCATACATCTCAATCTCTTCTTCCTTGGATAGGACTTTGGTTTCTGCTTTATCAAAGAAGATGTTTTCTTTGTTCAAGTGATCATATAGATAGACTCCATATGTTTTCAAAAATCTGGATACCGGTTCCCTTTCGTCATGACCTTGTTTCCATCTCTGCAAATGTTTTGAAATTTGTCTGGCTATGTTTCTACCAAATTCGTGTTCTATCATAAAAGCTCGAATTTCTTCTTTAAGAGTGTCATAACTTGCAACACATGGAAAGTAAGAATCCTCTTCTCTTGAATGATGGATTGCATCGACAAAATCAGAAATTATTACCATAATTTTTTCAACATCTGAAAATGGAACGTTATTTCCATTTGCGATTTCTTCAGCACATTTTAATACAACTTTCTCAAGACGGCGTACTTGGATGTGATCTGCTCGGAGTTGATCAGTTGCACTCAATGATTTATTCGTAAAACCATGCTTTAATGTGTTTTATGTTAAAAGAGAGATGTTGTAATCAATGAATCAATCTAGCTTGACTAGGTCGGCTTTTATCCAGAATAAATGAATTTTAGACAGCAATGAATTTTTTTATTCTTTCAGTACTGGGTTTTTTTCAAGGTCAGATACAAGACATTCCAATTTTGGATAAAATTAATTCTAGTGGAATTTTAGAAAAATTATCAAGTATTCAAGAAGTAGTTAGTACTTTGGCAATCCAAGATGGACCTATTGCCAGTGCACATGTTGTTTTGCTTGCTGCGGGAGTTGTTATATTTTCAGGAGTAGTTGGCGAGGCATTCTTTAAAAAAACTGGTATTCCAGATGTTGCATTTCTAATGATTCTAGGGGTTGTAATTGGACCAGTACTTGGAATTATTCAGCCTGAAGCGGTGATTCAAATTGTTCCATATTTTGCAGCACTAGCCTTGATCATAATCATGTTTGATGGTGGACTGAATCTGGATATTAAAAATATGATAAGAACTGCCCATTTTGCATTTGCACTTTCATTTTTGGGATTTGTTTTGTCTGTAGTCTTGGTAACGCTTGGTGCACACTATGTTTTAGATTGGGGATGGTTAGAAAGCATTCTTTTAGGTGCAATTGTTGGTGGAAGTAGTTCAGCAATTGTATTTGGTCTAGTTAGAAACATTCGAATTTCTGATGATGCAAAATCAATGCTAAGTTTTGAATCTGCTCTGACAGATATTTTAGCAACAATTGTTGCTTTTATCCTATTTGAAGCAATACTTGTAGGACAATTTGATATTCAAACATTAGAAGAAACTTTAGGCCGTGCAATTATTGTTGGGCTGGTTCTTGGTTTTGGTGTTGGAATTCCATGGATGTATGTTTCAAACAAACTTGCTAATGCCCAACACAGCTACATGTTAACGCTTGGGGTTTTGTTTGTCTTGTTCTTTTTGGCAAATTCATTTGGAGAGTCAGGTGCCCTTACAGCACTGGTATTTGGGTTGATGCTTGGAAACAAGAAACACCTATCTAGAATCCTCAAATTTAAACTTCCATTAGTTGAAACAGATGATCCAACACACAATCAGATCACATTTTTGGTAAGGGCATTCTTCTTTGTTTTTGTAGGACTTATGGCTAGTTTTGGTCAAATAGAATACATAATTTTTGGGGTTTTGATTACAATAGCAATCTATTACGGAAGAACCATAATTGGAAAGATTATTCTCACAAAGAGATTCTCTCAGTTAGATAGACAGGTAACATATGTAATGATTCCAAGAGGATTAGCTGCTGCTGTACTTGCAACATATCCAATAACCATGGGATTGGCAAATGCTGAGGCATATCCCCAGATTGTATTTTTTATAATTTTGTCATCAGTGATTATAACAACAATTGGTTTGGGAAAGACAAAAAGCATTCCACCTCCAGAATCCATGGAAGGTGGATTTGTTAAACCGCCTGAAGATCCACAGGATTCCAAATGAACAATTTATCAGTTATACGCGGCTCTTATATCTAAAATTTGATCAGGTTAATTCATGGTACAAATTCCATCAATTAAAGAGAATTCATGTGAGGAAAGTATCTCATGGAAAGACCTGCAGGGCTTGAGTTGGATACTGTCTGACGAGTTTAATATTGAAACAATGAAGAAAACAACTTGTGCTTGTGCATAAGTTTCAAATTTTTTAATTTTTATAAAAAGAGTTGTAAATGAGATAAATATTTGTAAAAACCATATTTCAGCATGGCAAAAAGTATCAGTTGTAAAGACGCTGGAAAAGATTGTGGATGGGTTGGATCAGCTCTAACAGAAAAAGAACTTATGGAAAAAGTACTAGAACATGTTAAAGCAGAACATAAGGAGATCGAGCTTACTTCTGCAAATATTAATAGTATAAAGTCACTCATAAAAGAAACTTAGATTCTAGAGTGGTGTTGAAATTTAGAAAAATGGGTTATAGATCTAGTGAATCTTTAAGACCTTTGTATCTATTTCTGATAGTTACTTCAGTAACATTTGCAGCTTCGGCAATGTCTCTCTGAGTTTTGTCCTCACCGTTTTTGACACATGACAAATACAATGCTGCAGCAGCTAGACCCATAGGATCTTTTCCCGCTGAAACTTCGTTTTCTTGTGCCTGTTTTAGTACCTGAACCGCGTATCTCTTTGTTTTTTCTGCAATTCCAATTCTGCTTGCAATTCTTGCAACACATTGAATTGAATCAGTTACAGGCATTTTCAAGTCTAGTTCTTTTACCAGTAGTCTATAACATCGTGCAATATCTTTTCTTTTGATGTTTGCTGCTTGCTCAACATCTTTGAGATTTCGGGGTGTTTCAGTATCACGACATGCAGCATATAATGCAGATGCCATAAGTGCAGAAATAGAGCGTCCTCTGACAAGCCCTTTATCAAGTGCTTTTCTATAGATGTAAGCTGCTTTTTCAATTACAGCATCAGAGATAGCAAGTTTGTCTTTTAGTCTATTTAATTCACTAAATGCTTGTCTAAAGTTTCGATCAACAGGTTCATGGACTTGGCTTCTACTGTCCCAAGTTCTTAGTCTTTCAATTGTACTTTTCATTGAGGCAGTTAATGGACGACCTGATGCATCTTTATTGATTGGGTTAATTATGGTTGCAAGTCCCATATCATGCATTGTAAGTGATGTTGGCGCACCTGCTCTTGCTCTATCACCATGTTCGTCTTGTGTAAAGGATCTCCATTCTGGTCCAGATTCTTGGAGTTTCTCAGTAATTACAAAACCACATTTGGAACAAAACATCTCTCCAGACTCGTTGTCAGTGACTAGTTTACCCTGAGCACATCTTGGACACAATTCTTTTGGATTTTTAGATTGGCTTACCATATCACGATTCGAGGTTTTTGAGATTGACGGTATTTATGAATCATCAACTTTTTACTCAGATTTAAGACTGGTTTTGAGCCTAACAATAACATAGAATAGTCAAATATGGTAATGTAATTTCAGGTAAAAACCATGAAACACCATAGAACCGTATCTTTACTGCTAGTGACCGTTTTAGTATTTCTTCCAAGTGCATATGCAGACACAAAAGACCTTACCATGGAAGGAAGCATGGATATTAAGATTACATATTCAAATGAAGCGGTAGCGGGTAGAGTTGTTTCATTATCAGTATTAGTAGAGAATAACGGATGGGAAGATAAGCAAGATATTTCTTTTTTATTTGTCAGTCAGGATAATACATTAACTCCTCTTACATCAAACAGTATCATAATTGAAAAGCTATCACAGGGCGGTTCATTTGGGGGAAAAATAGATTTTAAGATTTCAGAAGACGCAAATCCGGGAAACAGCTTTCTTAATGTAAAATATTCACAGATTCTTGTTGCAAATAATGAGAATCCACAGACTCCAATGTATCAAGACATTGCAATTCCAATTACCATTAAAGAAAAACCAAACATAACAATCTACACAAAAGCACCAGAGTCAATATTTTCAAATGCAGAATTTCCAATTGAAGCACAGATAATTTCTGAGGATATTGATATTTCAGATGTAAGCATCAAGGTAATTCCACCCAAAGATATTGAGTTCAGAGGAGAAACATTGCATACGTTCTCAACAATTCAAAAAGACAAACCAATTGAGATTACATCAAGGATAATTACACCAAATAAGGAAGTAAACACTGAATATAAACTTCCATTTGAGATAGTTGTACAATATACTGATGATCAAGGAGAAACAAACATTGATTCGAAAATTATGTCCATGGTTTTAAGACCTCGCACATTTATGGAACTCACAACTGACGGTGGAATTTGGATTGGAAGTTTTTTTATTGCCCCATATATCTCGCTTGGGACCATCATAGGAATACCAGCTGGAGCAATAGTGACGTTGTTAATTAGGAAAAAAACAACAAAGCCAAAAAAGAGAAGAACCAGAACAAAATCTGGTGCCTAAGATAGCAGTTTTTGATTAATTGATTGGATGTATTTTTGACTGTATTCAACATACATTTGGATTTTGTCTTGAGCTAGTGCCATAGCTCCTGGTCTGCTGTTAACTAATTTTTCAGAATTTTGTTGTTCCTCCAAGAGTTTTTTCAGATCATCTTTACTTTTTGATTCAAGTTGAAATAGCAATAACTGGAATTCGTTTTCAAGTAAATTTTTTGTGTCTGGAATGGCAGGTGGATCAGCTCCAATAATTTCTTTAGTGGTTATTTTTCCAAATACTTTTTTATCAAGTTCAATCAACATGGCAAAATCTCATTTAGTGTTATAAATTCAATTTGAATTTTCGATTTTTTCAAGTCTTGTATTCAATAATTTAATTAAAAAATAAAAAGCAGGAATGCATTGCAATTACATTTTCATGTTTGATATGTATGATTGCATGTAGTTAGAATACACCTAAAACGAATGATGACAGATAGAAAATGGAATCTTGTCTTGTAATAGTTGTAAATATTGTGATTTTGATGTTAAAAAATAATAAACTATCGAAGTTTGTGCAAAAAACATTCACAATTCTAATAGTCGTGTTCGCTAAAGTCCGATCCTAGAGGAATTGTTGCAATAATCGTACTTTTTGTAGTTTGAAAATTGATATTTTTGTCAGGTACAAATTGGTGGAATATCTCTTTAAGTAGTTGTTCGGTGAATAACGACCAATTCATGCCTAATTCATGCTGGATAATAAAATGGTGCAACTCTCCCTCTGTTCTGTGATCAGATTTCATGCCAGATGCTCTTATGTAGTCCTCAAGAGTTTCAATGCAACGTTTAAGGTCATATTTTCCCTTCATGAAAAGAACTGTGTCTTTTATCAGAGGTACAACTGTTTTGATAATTTCATTAATGTCTTCTCCATCCATTTCCATTCCAAGCGAGTCTAGAATTCCTTTTGGTACTGGTATCATTCCAATTTTATCGCCAAAGCGATCCCAGTTGACATATTTTTCAAGGATTTGTTTTACCAAAACATTCTGTGAGATGTTTTTGTTCATTGCTTCTGTTTCCAGCTCTTCAACAACTCTCGCAGGTAGGCGATAGGTAATACTACGGGTTTTTTCTTTTTTTTGTGTATGTGATTGTCTATTTGTGGAAGCAGATCTCACTGTATATCAGTTCAATATTGAGTATATATGGTATTATTTGCATATTTGAGAGTTAATAGCGAAAATGAAAAGTTATTTTTTATTGAAGAAAAACTCATCTCTTTCTTCTAATCCTTTGACGTATTCGTCCATTTCTAGTTTAAATTCTTCTTCGTCTGCATAAGCTCGTTCGGCATGTTCGCTGATATCTAATCCTGCATCTTCTACTTCTGGTGATACCCTGACGCCTACTAGGAAATCCAATACTTTCATGATTACATATGTGCCTCCAAACCCTAGACCTGCAGCAACTGCCACACCAAATGCTTGAATTCCTAATTGTGATGCATTTCCAAATAGAAGTCCGTTTGGTCCTGCCGGATTTACAGCTGTACTTGCAAAAATACCAATTGCAAGCGAACCAATAATTCCTGCAGTTCCGTGTACAGAACTGACATCTAATGCGTCATCAATCTTCAGTTTTTCTTTGAATATTACTAGTGTGGAATATGATGCAATACCGATTGCAATTCCAATTACAAATGAATGCTCAACACTTACAAATCCTGATGCTGGGGTAATTCCTGCGAGTCCGGCAATTGCACCATTAACTGCAGCTACAACAGATGGTTTTCCGGATCTCATCCAAGATAATCCTACCCAGATTAATGCTGAAACTGAAGATGCCATGTGAGTAACAATTACGGTATTTCCTGCAAGAGAACCAGATGCTAATGCACTTCCAGCATTAAAACCAAACCAGCCTAGCCACAACAATGACGAACCTACGACAGCTAATGGAATACTGTGTGGGATTTCAATTGCTGGACCAAAGAATCTTCTACGTCCAAGTACCAATGCCGCTGCAAGTGCACCCATACCTACACTTGTGTGAATTACAATGCCACCTGCAAAGTCCACCACACCAAGTTGAGCTAGCCAACCGCCACCCCACACCCAATGCACAAGTGGGTAATAGATGAGTATGGACCAAGATGCTATGAATATGATAAATGAGCTGAATTTCATGCGTTCTGCAATCGTACCTGTAAGAAGCAAGGGAGTGATTGCGGCAAACATTAATTGGAACTTTACAAACAGCACACCTGGAATTGTAGGTGCATAATCAAGTGACTCATCCCACGGAACTCCCTTAAGGAATACCCAATCCAAGTTACCCATCAGTCCACCTGTTTCATCAGGACCAAACGATAAACTAAATCCAAAGACAAACCACATTACACTAAGTAATGCCAAACCAAAGAAGATCTGCATAAAAACTGATACTGCATTCTTTTTTCGTAACAAGCCAGATTCAAAGAGTCCAAGTGCAGGGATCATCAAAAGCACTAAACTGCCTGCTACTAGCATCCATGCTGTATCACCAGTATCAATGGCCATGACAGATTCACATCTCTAAAACTAAATAATAATAACGAAATTTGATATTAATTTGATTATCACATGATTATCGAAATATGAAACTATTATTTGTGAAAAACCTCTGAGATTATTCAAATGCTTAGAATTGAAGCTCTGCTAGGAAATAATGATGTAATGGCAATAAGCGAAGCATTAAAGAAAATCGATATAGGCGGCTTGACAGTAAATAAGGTCAGAGGTCGTGGAAAGAGACCGCCGCCGGAAATCCATGCTTCCAAAGGAAGTGCCATATTTCAACCCCAATTCAGCCAGAAATATGTCATAGTTGCTATCATTCCCGAAAACAAAGAGGAAGAGGTAATTAACATTATCAAAGAGAAGGGAACTGTTGGAAAGATTTTTGTCTCGCCAATTTTACGAGCAGTTGATATAGCAACTGGCAGTGAAGGCGATGAAGTAATTTAACTAAAACTCTCTGAAATTATTTCCATAAACAATTGTTTCATGTTTTAATTGCTTTTCAATTGTTGGAAGATATCCCATGATGCAATGATTTACAAAATCACTAAATGATTTTATTCTATAATCGGTTTGCAATTTTTCTTCATTTTCATCATAGATTTTTTCAAGTTTAATTAAAGTAAATTTTTGAAGTGGAACTAGTCGACTTCTTTTGATTTTGGGTTTTGGTGGAAATACGAGGTCTGTGTATTCACGATTATGTTCCATACGAGACATTTCTATGTCATGTTCGCCTTCCAGTGTCTCCATATCGACTACCTCTTCCATTTCAGAAATGAAGATTTTACCTCCTTGTATGGTAGAAAAACCAGATTTTGTCGAGATTAAATTAATGACTTGTCTGGCGTCCTTTTCTGAAACCACTAGTTCAATTTTTGACAATGGGATCGCTTTAAGACCTGACGAGCCAACCTTGGAAGCATATTGCTTGTCAAAAATTTTACTGTCTTCAAGATTTCGTTTATCAATAATAGCATATCCCATACTTGCTAATTGATTAGCAATTTGTGAATAAGATGACCGCTTGATGATGGCCTCAATTTTCTTCATAAAAAGAAATTTTAAATTGCTTATTTATTAGCCTAGCTAAATTATCAAGGCTAAAATAAACAAAAACTGAACATTGTCAGAAAGTTTTGGGTGCATTGCAAACATAGATTTTATTTTTCGATTAAAACAACACTACTCAATGAATGGCAAAATTTTGGTTTTTCTGGCTGTTGCAGCGCTAAGTAGCATGATAATACCGTCATTGATGGGCATAGCTCATGCACAGTACATGGGAAACGTAGGCAGTGAAGGAGAAACCGGAGCATACACCTTAGAAGAAGCACTTGAAATCCAAAGAAGGAGAATAGAGGCAGCAGAGGCAAACCCAGCATCTGGTTCAGGTACGCCTTACCTTGATGCAAGCGGTGTAGTCGGCGCTTCAGTGATTGCAGGCGCAGTCTTTGGTGGTATTGCAGCAGCCTTCTTCATTAGAGGAAGATCTGGCAAATACGCAGCAATGGGAAGAGGATAAATGAATCATTCCCAATATTTTCTAATTAATTTAATAAATGAGAAAAACAAGGAGGAAAAATATGACTTACTGTATTGGAAAATGTAGAGAATACAAAGCAACAAAGCCAATACAAATTGGTAGGTATGCAGCAGGACAAAAGCGATGCAATTATTGTGAGATTTTTGTAGATTATGAAGGAATTACTTGTCCGTGTTGCAATAGGCAGTTAAGATGCCTTCCCCGTAGCAGAAAAGGTAAAGAAAAATACTTGGAACAAATAATAAGATAAAAATAAAAATCTATTGTATAGAAATAGATTTTTTTGGTTGTGTTTTAGTTGGTTTTGCTTTTGGTAAAGTAATATCCAATATACCGTCTGTGAGTTTAGCCTTAACTTGTCCGGAAATAACTTTTTCAGACAATGGTAGTGTTCTGTAATATGAAATATGACTTCTTTCCTTTCTGAGATAATTCTTTTTCTTCTCTTCAGATGTTTCTTTGTGTTCTGCAGACACTTCCAAAGCATTGTCTGTCACATTCAGATTAATCTCGTTTTTCTTAACGCCAGGTACATCCATTTTTATCCTGAATTGATTTCCTTCATCTATTACATCACATGATGCTTGTGGAAGATTTGGGAATGACTGCATATGCATTGATGGAAATGATGAAAAAGCTTTTTCCATATTCTTGCGTAGATTTTCTATAGATCTGTCAACATCTAACCAACTTGATGCCCAAAAAGGCGTTACCTTTGATTCTTTTTTTATAGGTTTTTTACAGCCATGCAAGTAATATGATAATATTTACATAAAAAAAATTAGGATGAATTTCACAGATGAGAATTAGATTTGTGCACTATGAATGAAAATAATACGTCTTTTTATAAGAAACCGTCTCTAGTAATACTTGATGGCAATTCCTGCAGATATTCAAGACTATGTTGAAAAGAATATGAAATTGATGATTTCACAGACAGAAACTTATCTGCCGTTTATCAAAGTTGCATTTCCCTACTCCAACAATCTAGCTGACGGTGTTTACAACCTGATAGTGGGCAGTGCCCTTTCTGTGTTTGTAAATCAATATGCAATGAGAATGAAATATCCAACTGCTGATGATTTTTCTGAATTTGGAAAGCTTGTACTAAAATATAGAGATCAGGTAGAGAAATTTTTCACCTAATCAATTTTGATCTTCTGACCAGAAATCTTTTTTGGTATAGTAATTTTCAATCTGCCATTTTCAAATTTTGCAGAAGTTTTATTTTTGTTTATATTTTCTGGAAGTGAAATAGTTTTTTTGAAGTATTGAAATTTTGTTGTGATACCCAGTTTTTTCTCAGAGTAGATTTCTCTAAGTTTTGCTTCGACGCTGATTGCGTTTTTATCAAAAGTAACTTTGATGTCTTTCTTATTTACTAAAGGAAGATCAAATTCTAGCAACCAATAAGCGCCAAATTCCCTAATACAAGAAAGTGGTGATAGTATATGGCTAGTCACATCATCATTAAATAAAGAGATGATTGAGGGTTGAATTGTCCTAATATCCAAATTATCTTCGTTTGTAGTTTTCACATGATCACCGATAAATTTGTGGGACCCTTGTCTTATCTTGTTGCTGTTGTTGTAAGGCACGTATGGTCTCCTCCATAAGATTTCTGTGTTGTATTCTTAATCTTTCCATTCTTTTTTTAATGTCAGTTGTATCAACTTTGACATTCAAAACTTTGGCAAGAGTTGTTATAGCTAAAATTGATGCTTCAGGATCGGGAAAAAATGGATGGCATTCAGCATACAAAATTAATGCAGGTACTTTGGATTTCCTAAATACTGTAATTATTGCTGCATCAGTTCCAAAAATTGAACCCGACAGGAATTTGGATATTTGATTATCATAGAGAATTTCTTCAAGTGATTGATGGGTAACTAGCCCATAAATTTTAGGTGTGTTGGGTTCACGGTTTATTGTTTCCATTCCACTGACTATAACTATTTTTTTTATGTCATTACTTTTGCAGTATTGTAAGATGGATTCTGAAAAATCATATGCTCTATAGGGATCAAACGGAAGATCTGACATGATTACAAAGAGGTTATCTTTTTTGTAGATTCTGATCGGAGCCAATATTTCACCATCTTCTACAAATAGTGTTGGAGGCAAATCAGGATGATCAATTTCTCCAATTTGTTTCATTCCTAGATAGTGAACAAGGTATGAGATTGAGAAAGTTCCTACAAGACCATTGCTTGGAAAGCCTACTAACAAGATATTTTCTTGATTTGATTTGCTAACTTTCATAACTAGAATATTGGTAATCCAATTTTTCTAATACTTTGTTTAGAACGCCTTTTGGCACGTTTGGATAATGTTCTTAGTAATTTTTGGCTCAGGTCTTCTAAAACTTCACTCAGATCAAATCCTATTGAATTGTAAATTAGAGGTGCACGGTGTGGGGTTATGATCATGATTGATACTTCATATTTTCCTTCTTTTTTGTTTCCAGTTCTTTGTTGCTTTATTGAGACTCTAGCTTCTTGAATTTCTGAATAAACATTTTGAACTCTTTTGAGTGTATTTTCAAATTTTTTGCTGATAAGAGTCATATTTTTTTGATCCTCAGGTAATCCTACAATGTATAACGGAATGGGAGTTTCTACTTTAGATGCCAATAATCCAAGTATGTCTCTAAAAGTGATTATCCCCTGTAGATTTTCCCAAAGATTAACTAAACAACATGAAGTGTTTGTTTTTAACATTGAGTTTATGATCTTATTGAGATTATCATTTGGTGAGCATTGAGGGATTCTTGTGCTTCCTATATTTCCAATTCTAGATTCTAACTTGTGAATGGTTTTACTTCCCATTGATTTTTTTCCTTGTCTTTCTTGTGGTATAATCAATTCCAGAATATGTGCAGATGTTAAAACTTGTTTAATTTTTCCTTGATTCAGTACTGGCAAGTGATCAATTCTCTTGGAGGTCATGGTTCGTCTGGCATTACCAAGTGATTCCTCTGCAGAAATGGTTATTGGATTTTGAGTGTAAATTAAATTGGCTTTTATCCATTTGTTATCTTTGGTTGAAAGAAGCTTTAGTATTCGCTGTGCAGTCACTACTCCTATAATTTTATTTTTTTGAACTACGGGCACTTCACGAATTCTATAGTGAGAAATTATGTTTGCTGCTTTTTGGATTGAATCATCAGGATTTAGATAAGGAATGGGATAAAGGAATGGCTCTACTTTCATCGAGGTGATATTTTTAGCATCCAGTAGTGTTCTGATATTAGTTGAAAGGGTTGATTTTCCATTTAGACAAAAAACATCATATGCATTATTTTTCGAAATTTTACCAATAACATTTGAAAGGGTATCTGATGGATCAATGATTGTGGCCTTTGAAACAAGTGGCTTAACTTTAGAGGATTTTATGTCTCGCAAATGCTCATGAATTGTATCTGTAATCATTTTTGCTCTAACTATCTGAACATCTTCCCAGTTTTAAATTAAAAGAAAACCCAGATTTTCAGTGCTGATTTTCATGTGTGGTATTTGAATGGATATATTTAACGAATTAACTTGATAATGCTGTATTGCAATTAAAAAGTGCGGATCTTAATCAGGTGGTCATTAAGAGGACTGTGACTATTAACCCCAATGCTACACTTCTAGATGCTAGAGAGATTTTACTAAGACATAATTTGAAAAGATTGGTAGTCATAGATGCAAAAAATCGACCAGTGGGAATAATTACAGAAAAAGACATTGCAAAGACAATCTACGCACTTGGAGACAAGCCGATCAAATCTGTAAAAGTATCTGGATTTATGTCAAAAAAATTGATTACTATAAAGAAAACAGATTCCATCTATGATTGTGCCAAATTAATGAAGAAAAATCGAATTAGCTCCATTATTGTTTTAGGCAAAGATGGAGTTTTAGAAGGACTTGTTACAAAAACAGATCTGGCGTCACTTTTCCTTACTCATGCAGTAGCTCCACTCAAAGTTTCAAAGATAATGACTAGAAATGTAATTACAGTTATGCCTGGAGATTCATTGTTGTATGTAGAAAGTTTGTTGATTCATAATAGAATCGCTAGAATCGTGGTAGAACGAAATAAGATGCCTGTAGGGATTATAACTTTTAGAGATTTTGTACCAGCAAAATTACCTTATTGGATTGCTCAATCAGCCGATCCAAAGGAGGTTCAAGAATATAAAATGAAAAGTAATTTTGCAGAATACCATGTAAATCAGATGAGCCACCTGTTGCATTTTAAAGCAGTAGATATAATGTCAGCAAACCCAATCACAGTTGATGCTGACGAAGACGTTGGAGTAGCTGTTTTGTTAATGATAAGAAACAATATCAGTGGTATTCCTGTCGTAAAAAAATCAAAACTTGTTGGAATTATTACTAAGACAGATATTGTAAAAGCAATTGCAGATGCCTAAAATCATTTTATTATAAGAATTGAACAAGGCGAGTTATTTGCAAGTTTATTGGAGACGCTTCCAAGAAAGAATCGGGCTGTTGCGCCAAGACCTTTACTTCCTACAATAATCAGGTTACATTGTTCTTTTTTTGCAAGCTTGATTATTTCATTGGTGATGTTTCCTTCTTTCATAATTATTTTTGAATCAAGACCTTTCATAGTGGTTGTTTCTTTTGCTTTAATCAAAACTTTATTCCCGAATTTTCTTAAAATGCCAAGATATTCTTTTCTATCCAAGAAATTGATCGGAAATGTTTTTTCAACTACATGTAAAAGTATCAAACGAGAATGATAGTTTTTTGCCATGTCACATGCATGTAACAGAGCCTTTTCTGAATATTTTGATCCGTCAAGTGGAACTAGAATATTCATATAAAGTGATTTTCTCATGTAGAAGTTTACATATTGTGAATATTTAACTAAACTTCAAGATCATCAATAATGAAACTAAGAGATAATTCTTATAATTGATAATCTTAATTTGATATTAAATCCAGAAAATGAGAGTAAAAAACAATGATTAAAAAAAACATAAAGAAGATACTCGTACCGCTTGATGGCTCCAAAAATTCCATGAGAGGATTGGATGAGGCAATTTATCTAGCTAGACAATGTCATGCGACTATTACTGGCTTGTATGTTATTCCAATCTATCCGAGAAATTTTGCTGATGCAATAATGCCTTATCAAATTCATCTTAAAAAATCAGCTAAAAAGTTTATGAGTGCAGCAAAAACGAAATGTGCACAGAAAGGAATTGTGTTTGGATCAAAAGTAGTATTTGGTAGTCCAACAGCTGAAATTAATGATATGGTAAATAGTAAAAAATTCGATATGATTGTAATTGGTTCCAGGGGTCAAAGTGGATTAAAAGAAGTGTTTTTGGGCAGTGTTGCAAAAGCTATAGTTCATAAATCAAAAGTTCCCGTATTGGTCATAAAGTAGGTAAATGAAATGTTTTCTAAAATGTTAACTAGGATTCTTGTTCCATATGATGGCTCTAAATTTTCATCTAAAGCATTATCACATGCAATGGAATTAGCACATAATTTAGACTCGGAAATTTTTTTATTTTCCGTAATTAGTGTTGGATATATCTCACCACCTGGGATGTTGGGTTTGATCAGAACAAAATCAGAAAAAGAATCTATGAAAAAATGGCAGAAGATTGTATTTGAGGATACTGAAAAAATGTTAAAGGCAGCTGCAAAGAAATGCAAAGAGAATGGAATTACTGCATCTTATAGTATCGCTAGAGGCAATATTGCAAATGAAATATTGAATTTTTCAAAAAAGAAAAAAATTTCATTAATAATAATGGGCAGTCAAGGCCTTCATGGAATAGGAAAGATCAAAACTTTGGGTAGTGTAAGCAGAAAAGTTTCTGAGCAAGCAAGTTGTCCTGTGCTTTTAGTCAGATAGACCTAACTTAATTCGCCTAAAAAGTGTACAATATCATGATCCACTAGTACTGTTCTATCCTTAGGTACATGAAATAGTTTCTTTGAGTTATTTGACTGTATAATAATTTTCGAGAAAGGATCTTTTAGAGATTTGTATAAAATTCCTTTTTCTCCAATAGATTGCGACCAATGAGTACCCTGAACAAATGTGATTGTCTGGAATTTTATTACTTGATAAGAATAAACCATGTAAATCACTTATTTTGTTCCATACGTGTTAAGATTTGATCACAAATTCTTCTCATTTCGGAATCAGATCCCACACTACAAATTTTAACTAAATCAGTGGTTGTAATTATTCCAATAACCTTACCGTCTTGCATGACAGGTAACTTGTGAATGTTCTTTGTTTTCATAATTTGAGCCGCTTCCCACACTGTTTCTTCTGGTCCTATTGCAATCAAAGGGGAGGACATTACTTTGTCTAAAGAGTAAGTTGGAGGAATTTCTTTGGCAGTAATCTTTTTTACAAAATCTCTTTCGGTTAGAATTCCAACCGGAGAATTATCTTTGGTCACTATTATGCAACCTATATTCCTGTAATCCATCATTTTTGCTGCTTCATTTATTGTAATTGATGCATCTAATTCAGCTAAATCTCTGATCATTACATCTTTTACAAATGTATGAGCCATGAAATTATTTTAATGATTATTCTAATAAATAAGATCTCAATTTCCATGAAAAGAAATTGAAAGTTGAAAGAAATGGCATTATTTTACTATCAATACAGGTATCTTGGATTTATGTAAAACAAAATTCGAAGTACTTCCAAGAAAAATTTCCTTTATTGAACCCATGCCTCTGGAACCAATTACAATCATATCGAATTTTTTACTGTTTGCATAATTGACAATTTTTGATCCTTCATCTCCATAAATCACCATGTCAGAAAAATCAATTCCGTTTTGGGCTGAACGTTTTTTTGCCGTTGACATGAATTTTGATGCATTTTGAAGAAGATGTTTCTCAACATAAGAAATTTGAGAATCCGTTTGTGGTTTGGATAATGGAATAACATACAAGCTAGTAATAGTCGCATGACATTGTCTAGCTAGATAAATTGCCTCATCCAATCCTCTCATGGAATTTTTGGAGCCATCAAGCGGTACGAGTATCTTCTTTATGTTCACAATAGCTGTAATATTTAGTCAGATTTAAGATGTTTCTATACATTATCGTTTTTGATTTTCAATTATGGTATTATAGAAAGACCATAATATAAGGAAAGAATAAAGTACATTGGAATGAATAAGGATCCTACGCGAATTACTGTGAAAGATATTATGAATAAATCAGTAATTGCAGTAGATGCATCAATTACAATAAATGAAGCAGCAAAAATGATGGAAGATTCAAAAGTTGGATCCGTTATAGTTATGGAAAATAATTTACCGATAGGAATTGTTACGGATAGAGATTTTGCAGTGAAAGTAGCAGCTCATGCATATCAAATTTCAACGCCTGTCAAACAAATAATGTCTTCTCCTTTGATTGCAATAGGACCAGAAGAAACAGTGTGGATGATTTCAGATTTAATGTATACAAGAGGGGTTAGAAAACTACCTGTAATTGAAAATGATCAAGTTATAGGAATTGTAACAGCAACAGATCTCGTAAATCAGCTAGCAATATCAACTGAGGAAGACATACAGAAAATGTTTCATGAATCAGTCATTAAAGTATACAAACAATATAGTCCATACAATTAATCACCCATTAATAATATAATTCATCAATGATTTTCCTCCGATTAATGCTCCAATAGATAATCCAATATTTGCCAAAAGATTTACTGCCAATGTAATATAATGATGATTATCTAATAGATTGCTAGAATCAAGAGCAAGCGATGACATTGTTGTAAGTGAACCACAAAATCCTATTGCAGCAAATAATGAGTATTTACCATCAAGATTCCACTGTTCAGATAAAATTACAAACATTCCTAGAACAAACGCCCCTAGAACATTTACAAATAGGACATTTAGAGGCAGAGTGTTTAACAAAACCTGGGATTCTGTAATTTTATATCTGATAAATGCCCCTAGAACAGAGCCTCCTGCCAGAAATACAAACTCTAAACCTTTCATTGTCTACCTTCTTTTTTTCATTATTGGTAGACATTATCAGTGTTCACAAAACACGGTTTAGGTTACTAGACCAAGGCTAATGTCATAGCCAGTATGGATAACGTACCTATGATTTTTATAGGTTTGTTATTTTTGCGAGATTAGATGACTATTAAACTACGATGCGAAGACTACGGTTTTGAGTGCGATTTTGTTCTTGAAGGCGAAAAAAACGTCAGCATATTAGAACAATTAAGAAAACATTTTGAAGATGAACATGGAATTGATTATACAACTGAGGCAGTTACTCAGATGATTATGAATCGTGGTCATTCTTTAGAATCAATCAGAAAAGATTAATCTGTTTTAGATTTTTAATTTTTTAACATTTAATACAATGTATGTCGTAAGATAGTTAGTAAGGTTTCAAATTAATAATAAGGAATTTTTCGTCTTCAAGGTTACAAGTTAATTCCAAATTTGCCTATTACAAACTCCTTTTATCTGATAATTACTATTATGAGTTAGTAGTGATAAATTATTCTAATGATTATGATGTAAAGTGTCAGCTCGATACTTGCAAAACCTACCCTGTCATTACAGATTCTGAAAGAGGAGAAATGTTTTGCGGGGGATGCGGGTTGGTTCTAGTGCAAAACATATCTGATGTTTCACATGAAAACACTGGTTTTACTCAAGAAGAATATATGAAAGAGACAAGGACAGGTCCTGCAACTTCATTAACAATGCATGACAAAGGACTATCTACAGTAATAGGGATTGACAAGGATTCCACAGGCAAGGCATTATCAAGTAAAACAAAATATGAATTTAACAGGCTCAGAACTTGGGATCAGAGAAGCAAATCAAGAAAAACCGCAACTCTAAGCAAGGCATTTACATTATTGCATGGAATGAAAACAAAGCTTGGAGTTCCTGATAATGTTGTCGAAAGTGCCGCCTATATCTACAGAAAAGCAGTATCTGCAAGGCTTACACGTGGAAGAACTATGGCTTCGTTGGTTTCAGCTGCACTGTATGCTGCATGTAGGGAGAATAACATTCCAAGGACTTTGGATGATGTTGCAGCTGCAGGAAATATTGAAAGACGTATTTTGTCCAGAGACTTGAGAACAATAATCAAAAAATTGGGATTAAGCCTAAAACAATACGATACAACATCTTTCATATCAAAGATTTCAAACAACATGAATTTCAAAGAAAAGACCAAGCGGGACGCATTTGACATTCTTAAGAGATGTGAAGACAAGAGAATTACTGCAGGAAAACATCCTGTTGCACAAGCTGCTGCATCACTGTATATAGCATGTATACTAAATGGAGAAAAAATAAGTCAAAAGAAATTTTCTGTGGAATCAGGAGTCAGCGATGTAACAATCAGAAACAGAGCCATTCTGATTAAAAAAACTCTCAATATTTTAGGGGATGAATATGAGTTATAGCCAAATTCATTGTGATTGTGGCATGTGTAATCACACACCAGATCTAGAATGTATAAAAAAAGAATGCAGATGTTGTTTTAATTTTCATATCAGATCAGGTACGGATTAATTTTAAAAATTAATTCCAAGTAAAAATAAGATGGATTACTTAGTTCATCTTATTTACTAAATTCATAATTACTCTAATTTGTTCCATAGTAATTTTATATAATTTTTCTATTTGTTCATACAGTTTAACAATCTCTAATTCAAGTTTTGATTTTTCTTTTTGTAAATCCAAAATTTGATCTTGAAGTTGCAAGTTCTGAGATTTGAGATTGGCATTCTCTTTTGTTAATCTTTGAATTTTTTCTGATTCTGATTCTTCTGGAAATGGTTCTGGGATTGGCTCTGGTTCTGGTAATTTTATTGGCTCTGGTTCTGGTATAGGCTCAGGAATTCTTGGTGGTTCTGGTTCCTGTCTAACTTCTTGTGAAAAACTGTAATCAAAACCGATCAACAATAAAAATAAACTAAGGAAAATTATCTTTTTCATATCTCTAATAATAAAACAGGTTTTTTGTATATGAATATGATTATCGATTTTTAAAATGATTTGAAAAATTATTTAAAGAAATCAAATTCTTGATCTCTTTTTTGTTTTGGTAGATCTTCCATAACAGCTTGAACTACTTCATTATGGTTGTATGTGAGATGTCTAAGAAATTTTGCAGATTCATCAGCTCTTGTCTTTGCATCGGCAAATAGCATTTCTGGACTACTTAATGCATTCATCATTGTGTTGCATTCTCTACACGGTTCAAAATCAAGATACAGCTTCATATTCCAAGTTCTTTGTCTTAGTATTTAGACTATTTTATAGAGTGTGTCATTGGTGTCTCTTTCTTTATTGGCTTAATCTTCTCAATAGCATCAAGAAGATCCTGTTGAGAAATCCTTATGTCTTTGACATTTTGAGATTTGCCTCTAACATATCTCTTCAAGGATGCAATTGCTGCTCTATTTGCAATCGCTGCAATTTCAGCTCCACTGAATCCATTTGTCAATTCAACAATTTTAGAAACATCAACGTCTTCTGCAAGTGGTTTCTTTTGAGTATGAATCTTAAAGATATGCTCTCTTCCTTTTGCATCTGGTTTTGGGACTTCGATTATTCTGTCAAATCTCCCAGGTCTTAGGAGGGCTTCATCAACTATGTCTAGCCTATTTGTAGCGCCAATTATCAGTACATTGTGAAGTTCTTCAAGACCATCTATTTCAGTAAGGATTTGTGAAACCACGTTTTCTGATACATGAGATGAATCACTTCCGCTTCTTCGTGGTACAAGCGCATCAATCTCATCAAAGAAGATTATACATGGTGCGACTTGGCGTGCCTTTCTAAAAATTTCCCTTACACCCTTTTCGGATTCTCCTACCCATTTTGAGAGTAATTCTGGTCCTTTAACGCTGATAAAGTTCGACTCGGTCATTTTTGCTAATGCCTTTGCAATCAATGTTTTACCAGTTCCTGGAGGTCCGTAGAGTAAAACTCCTTTTGGTGACTGAACATCAACGTATTCAAATGCCTCTTTATGTTTAATTGGCCATTCAATTGCTTCGCGTAATTCTTCTTTCAGGTCATCCAAACCCCCGACATCATCCCAGCTTACATTTGGTATTTGTACCTGAACTTCTCTTAGTGCACTTGGTCTAACTTCTTTTAGTGCATCTCTAAAATCATCACTGGTAATCTGAATTTTCTGTAGTATCTCTGATGAGATTTTTTCTTCATCTAGATCAATCTCTGGCAATATTCTTCTTAATGATCTCATGGCTGCTTCTTTTGAAAGAACCTCTAGATCAGCTCCAACAAAGCCGTGGGTAATCTTTGAGATTTGTTTGAGATCTACTTTTTCATCTATCGGCATTCCACGTGTATGAATTGAAAGAATTTCGAATCTTCCATCCTCGTCTGGAATTCCAATTTCTATTTCTCTATCGAATCTACCAGGTCTTCTTAATGCTGGATCTATAGAATCTGGTCTGTTAGTGGCCGCAATAACAACTACTTTTCCTCTACTCTTCATCCCATCCATCAATGTCAAAAGCTGGGAAACAATTCTCTTCTCAACTTCGCCAGTTACTTCGTCTCTTTTTGGTGCAATAGAATCTATCTCATCAATGAATATGATGCTAGGAGAGTTTTCTTCTGCTTGGTTGAATATTTCCCTGATACGTTCTTCGCTTTCACCATAGTATTTGCCCATGATTTCAGGACCACTAAGCGAGATGAAATGGGCATTTGTCTCACCGGCAACTGCCTTTGCCAACAGTGTTTTACCAGTTCCTGGAGGTCCGTAGAGTAAAACTCCTTTTGGTGCCTCCACGCCAATTTTTTCAAATAATTCAGGATGTCTCATTGGCAATTCTACCATTTCACGGATTTTTTGAACTTCATTTTTCAAACCGCCTAATTCATCATATGTGATTCTTGGAATAGATGAATCAACAACCTTTGTCATGTTGCCTAGTTTGAACATTGTTTGTTCAGTGACTATAACTGGTTTTGCAGGTTTTGTACTAGTTACAACAAACTGAACCCTTCCCCCCATTTGGGTATTTAGAGAAATTGTGTCTCCCGTAGTAAATACATGGTTAAGATAATTGTAAATCATGTATTCTTGTAATCCATCAGCAGCAATTTTTTCAGTAGGTGATAAAATAATTTGTTCGGCATTTACAGCCTCAACAGACTTTACTGTAATTTTATCTCCAATTCCGGCCCCAATGTTCTGTCTAGTAATCCCATCTATTTTGATTATACCTGTACCATATTCTTCAGGAGATCCTGGCCAGAGTTTTACATGTGTCTTTTTATTGTAAGTTAATTCAAGAATCTGACCCGTACTCCATTTTGTATCCTCTAAAATCTTAGGATCAACTATTGCCCTACCTCTTCCAACATGTTGTTTTGGAATTTCATCTATTTTTAAAACAGTTTCACTCATTTTTTTCTCCATAAAAATTTAGGTGGATTATTCTACCTCCACTGTTTTACCTTTTGGTTTTTCTTCTTGAATTAGTTTAAACACTAGTTCAAGAATCCCGTTTTTGTAGGAAGCTTTTGCAGAGTTCTCATCCACTTTGTATTGAATTGGAACTTTTGAGTGGTATTTCTTTTCGCCTCTTTCTGCAGAAATATCTACAGTTCTATCTTGTACCACGATTTTTACATCTTTCTTTTCAACCCCGGGCATTTCTGCAACGAGTTTTACAAGATTTTCCTTTTCATTCACAATTGTATCCACAACTGGTTCCCGGATATCCGCTGATGGAAGCAATCCAGGTTTTACGTTTCCATACTCCTTTATCACAGGTTTTCCGTCAGGACCAACAGTCATGGTATAACCGTAATAGAATGGGCCAGTCGAATCTTTTACCTTGAATTCTTCAAACACATCATCAGTATTGAAAAAACTTTGGGACATTCGTTTGAAAATTCTGTCAAATTCTTCGTCATAAAACATTGTCATATTCACCTATAGTATGTAATGTATATTACATTATATAAAGATTTTGGTTAATTTGTCATTATTTTACAAAATACTATTATAAATGACATTATATAATAGTACGTAATGCGTATTTTAAGCATGTCTGTTCCTGAAGTGGTTAGAGAAATCATAACAAGAAATCGGTCAATTTATGATTGCATGAAGATGGATTTGATCAACTATACGGCATTGGCTGTTAAGATTCAACCTGAAGTTGAAAAAGTGTTAGGTAATGCAGTTAATCTAAACACGATTGTAGTGGCCATAAAACGATATGCAGATTCTTTTGAGAGTAAAGATGAGATTAGAGATGAATCTGTCCTCAAAAACGCCAGATTGGCATTAACGGATGGAATAATGGATATCAAATTTTCGGTGAAAGATTCTGCAATGGACCCCATGGTAATTTTAGATAAATTCTCAAAAATTACCAACAATTACGAGTTTTTCAGGCTTTCTGACTCGTTTAGATTTCTAACTGAAGATATTGATGATGTAAGACAGATTTTTGAAAATATTCCCAACAGGGATGAGTTTTTTAGTACTGGACTTGCAAAAATTCGAATATCAATTCCAATCAACCAGAATCAGTCTGATGTTGTGTCTTATGTGGCAGAAGTATTGCATGCAAATGGGATAGAATTGGTAAATGCATTCTTCAGTCAAGACAGTATAATCATAATTTTACGTGGGACAGATGCCTCTAGAGCATACGAAATTCTTCATTCAGAGATATCCAGAGTTCGATAAATCGCACTTTTTGTTAATTAAACTCATAGGATATATTCAGTGATTTCAAGGTAAAAGCAATTGGCAAGAAATAAGAAAAAAATCCTCATTTTAGGCGGTGGTTTTGCCGGATTAGAATGTACAAGACGGTTAGAAAAATTCTTCAAGAATGAACCAGAGATAGAAATTGTATTAGTCAGTGAAGATAATTTTTTGTTATTTACCCCAATGCTGCCTCAAGTTGCATCAGGTATGATCGAAACAAGACATATTGTTATGCCGATTAGAGCAATAACAAAAAAAGCAATCTTTTATGAAGGTAGAGTAAAAAACATTGATCCATATGGAAAAATTGTAAATCTATGGGGAAGTGGAAACAAGAGAGGAATTTCAATTCATTATGATTTTCTAGTAGTTGCATTAGGAAGCGAGACGAATTTTTTTGGTATGAGTGATCTTGAAAAAAATGCATATCAAATGAAGACACTCAATGATGCAGTTTTAGTAAGAAATAGAATGATAGACATGCTTGAGCAAGCGGAAAACGAAACTAATCCAATTCTTAAAAAAAGTCTTCTTACAATAGTAATTGTGGGTGGAGGTTTTGCCGGAATTGAGACCGCAGGTGAGATCATGGATCTTCTTTTGGATGTAAGAAAATACTACCCAAATATCAAAAGAGAAGATATTCGAGTAATTGTATTAGAAGCGTTACCAAATATTTTACCTGGTTTTACAGAGAGTCTTGCAAAGTTTGCTCAGGAGAAATTATCTAGTCATGGAATTGAAATCAAAACACAAACAGCAGTAACAAGTTTTGATGGAGATGAAGTGATGATTAAGAAGCTTGACGTGGATAAGGATGCAATAGATTATTCTGTTGTTAGCTCAATTCAGACCAAGACTGTAATTTGGACGGCTGGAGTAACTCCAGTAAATACAATCAAAAGATCGCTTTTCAAAACAGACAAGGGAAAAATAATTGTTGATGATTTTCTTGAAGTATTAGATTTTCCAGGCGTGTTTGCAGTTGGAGATTGTGCACTGTTTCTAGATCCTAATACTCAAAGACCATATGCGCCTACGGCTCAGATAGCAGAGGCACAAGCCAAAATAGCTGCAAATAATTTGTATGCATTGATAAAAAACAAAGAAAAAACCAAGTTTGTCTATGAATCAAAGGGACAGATGGCAATTATAGGTAAACGTACAGGTATCGCGTCGTTTTTAGGAATGAATATTCATGGTCTCTTGGCATGGATACTGTGGAGGAACGTCTACATATCCAAAATACCCACATGGGATAAAAAATTCAGAGTGTTTCTTGATTGGGTAGCTGATATTTTGTTTGATAGAGATATTTCAAGACTGAAATTCATGAGACGTGAGCCTGAGAAAGAATACAAAGTTCTTGATGAAGTAGATGATGTGTGGTAAAAAAATTATTTTCTCATTCTATAAACAATTACTGCAGGAGCAACAAAATACATTCCAATATTCATTGCAATAACTCCAATTCCATATGCCAACAATTCTTGTTCAGAATCAATGTCTGCATAGTTTAGAAGTGACAAGCTGTAAAGCAGTGGTACAAGGGTAATTTTTACAGCTTCCTTGAATATAGGATTCTCACGTTCTATATCTGCAATTGCTGGAGAAAACGAATAATACACTTGATTAAAACCTGCCATGAATGCGGCTCCTGACTCTGTTGCAAGCAGTTTATTGTCTCGCAACTCTCTTAATTGCTGGACTTGTGTTGCCATCTCTGAACCGTATGTTGCAGTAGCAATCAGACAGCCACCGCCTTCATTGGTTGAACCAAAATCAGAGTATTGTGAATTGTCTGCCTGTTCAGATAAAATTGAAAAAGAGTTGACGGATTCTTGGAACTTGGAAAGATCATCATCAAAGTTTTCAATTCCATTACTGTATGCAAAAACATAGAATTTTTCAGGTGTTGAGATAATTATTTCATTAAACTCTACTTGAAAAGATTCGCCATTGCTTTGAAATGTTCCTTGGGCATTCGTAACAAAAGAGTCCTTGCCATTGATCTTGGTATTTTCTTGGGAAATTATTTCAAGATTGCCAGAAGCCACAGCTTGAGCAAGTAATTCATTTTTTTCTAAAACAAACTCATCAAGGGTTTTTCCGTTTGTATCTGTTATAGTCAATGAAATCACAGGGTTTATCAATCCATTTTTGGGTCCAACTGCAACCACATCAGGTGTGTTACTATCAGTTTTTTCAGGTTGTTGTAGCAACCATCCTGCAGGTGCACTAAAGGTAATATCCAATGGCTGGCTCTCAAAAAGTTGGTTTCCTGAAGAAGCATTCATCGTAGATTCGACTCTTTCTGGCTCATCAAGAACAAGCAGATTTGATACTTGTGAGCGGCTAACGACTTCTGCTTTGGTAATTCTGACTTGATCAATATCAATCGGAATATCTTTGGACTTTGTTTGTACAGATGCAATTTTGTCAAGCGTGTCAAAACTTTCTTGTGTCACAATCCTGCCAAACACAGTGTACTGTTCGTCAAGAAAATTTGAATCCTGGTGAACTATGAAGAATTGAGAACCGGCACTGTCGGGATCTGCTGCTCTTGCCATTGAGACAATGCCTCTGTTATGTTTTATGTTGTTAAATTCAGATTTGACAAGGTTTTCTGGTCCGCCTGTTCCCCAAGTACTTTCTTCAGAGTTTTTTGTATTTGGATCCCCTCCTTGAATCATAAAGTTAGGAATTATTCTATGAAACAGTGTTCCGTCGTAAAATCCACTTTCAGTTAGTTTAATGAAATTAGAAACATGGTTTGGAGCATCTTGTGGGAAAAACTCAATTGTAATGTTTCCAAGATTAGTATGAAGTACTACAAGTTTATCATCAACTTGAGCAAACGAGTAACTAGTAAATCCGATTGAAAGTAACAATAGTGTAAAAATTACAAGAGTTTCTTTCAATAAATTTCCCTTATATGCCTCACTTAAAAGCCAATTGTATACTTTTTAACAAGTCTTTATGATTGATTGATTATGCAACCTGATGAAAAAATTCAGGCACATTTAGTTTCTGTCTGGAGAGAGTCAAAAAAAGTCTTTTCAATTGGAGGAAAAGAAGGCATGCTAGTTTTGACTAACAGACATCTAATATTCATTCACAAGACTGAGGCAAAAATAAAGTGGTGGCAGGCAATAACCCAAAGACAGGTACTAAATTTCATAAGATCAAAAAATACAATGATAATTCATGACGGATATGATGAAACAAACCTCATGGAGGATTTACAGAATGAAAAAAATACCGAAGTTTCATTTGATGACATTACAAATATTTCCCATGAAGAAAAGACGTGGGGAAGCGTTTTGAAGGTAGAATATGAAAAAGGCAGTAAAAAAGAAAAGTTCCAATATTCAATCGCACAGGATTGGGTAAAGTATCCAGCCAAGGAACCAACTAAATACATGAAGGTAGATTGGGAGCCCTTTGTGCAATATATTAAAGGAAGACAGAAATTTACAAAGTAAAATTGGGAAAAATTTATGCTGTAGGTGTAGGTCCTGGATCACCGAAATATGTAACTGAAATTGTCAAAGATATCATCCAGAATTGTGACATTGTGATTGGATACAAGTATACCCTTAAAACAATTGAACATTTGTTGGAAGGAAAAGAAGTTTATGAAGTTACAATGAGTAATCAGGAGGAATCTTACCAAAAAATTTTGCCTGAAATAGGTGAGAGGAGTTTGGTAATCCCATTTACTGGCGATGTGAATTTTTCCGAGTCTGAGGTTGTAGACAGGCTCATTGAGATTTTTGGAAGAGTGGAAATAATTCCAGGTATCAGTTCAATTCAGGTTGCAGCTGCTAAAGCCAATGTTCCATTAGATAAATCCAAAGTAATTACAATGCATGTTACGACATCAATTGAAGAAAAGAAATTAGAGTTGCAAAAGGCACTAATTGACGGCTTTAGTGTGATATTGATTCCTAGGCCATGGCCAAAACAACCAGACAAGCACTTTATGCCATCAGAAATTGCAATTTATCTTAGAAAGAATGGATTTGACACTGAGAATATTCAAGTACATGTGTATGAGGCCATAACAACTGAGAATGAAACTAGCTTTGTCGGAAGCGTAAAGGATTTGGAAGGAAAAGAGTTTTCAGATTTATCAGTAATGGTTTTCAATCAACATATCTTGGATTCGTATATGAACTACAAATGGCAATGGAAAAGCTAGTTGCCTGTTTTTCCTTGACCAAGTACTATGCTGTCTGTGTTTGGAAATACATATGCTACAATGCCCATCCAGTCATAGTCAGGATCATATAGTCTGTAGAATCCTGCATCATCAAATGTTATCGTAACTGACTTTCCAGGTAAGATTTCCCCGGTGGAAATTCGGTCATCTGCTGTATATCGATTATAACGATCCCCATAATTTTCTGAACCACTTTTTATGCTATGTGATACAACGTCATCATTTACAATAGTAATCGTAGTTCCTGGTTTAATTGTAATTCTGTCTTGGGAAAAATACCTAAGGGACTCTGCATTTATGTAGTTGCCAATACCTTGAGTTGATGAACCCTTAAGGATACGTATGGTTAATTGTTCGTTTGTCGTTTTAGATTCAGTGGTGGGAACTATTTTTGACAAGGCGGAAAGTTTTACAGTATAGATTATTTTGTACGAATCATCTCCATTTGTAATTCTTCCAGTAAATCCATAGATCGAGGCTGACTTGCTTTCCTCAACCAACCTACCAAAGAATCGTAATGATGCTTCTTCACCAGAATCACTTTCAACATTTCCACTAATTCTAATGTATTTTCCTTCCCTCAAAAATGTGGCTTGTAATTCAGTAGTAAGAAAATCTAAATCATTTATTGTAACAAATCCATCTTCAACTGTTGATTGAATGGTGCTTCCAGTTTGTCGTTGAGTAGAAATTGCTATATCAATTTCAGATGTGTTGATGGTTTCTTCAGTTACGGCAAATCCAGATCCTTCTAAGATGAAGGCGTTGTTTGGTGTGATTTCACCAAAGGCGGTTGAAAATGAGAATCCCGAGAAAACAGCAAATAATGCAAATAATCCTATTATGATGGCCTTCACACTAGAGTTTCCATTTGATTTGGTTTATAATTTGCTACTAAATTATTTTAGACATAATAGGCAAAACACGGTTTTTTACAAAATTAGAGGCCTGGTATTTGGAATCCTTGATCTGCAGCCAATCTTATCATGTAATCCTCCAAGAATCCACCAGCTAAAAGAAGACCAATGACAATTGCTATTTCAATTCCTGTTGGTTTTAGAGATGGGAGTAAACTTGCTTTCTTACTTATAGTTCTAATCAGAATATAGCTTCTAGATGTTGCCAAGGAATACGCAGAAAGCTCCATAATTCCAAACGGGGAAAGATAAAGAATTGCAAGCGGTGGTATTTCGCTTAATTGTGGAGCAACTGTGACAATTGCTGAGAATGCAAAACCAGTAGACCATGCAGAGAACAAGCCCCATGCAATGCCAAATCCAGGAATAAACATGGGCAATGATATGGTAGTATTATGGACAAAGATTCCTATTGCATCAATATCCTCTACTAGTTTCTCAAATTCAGTCATAAATGCATTGGCCTCTTCGTCAGAGACCTCTGACATGGAACCTAACTGATATGCAAGAGAGAATAAGCCCATAAAAATAAAGAAAATAACAAGCCTCATTTTTAACATGTTAGCCTTTGCTTTGTATGATATTTGAGGCTTCGTTTGGACACAGATTTAATTAAACCAGAAAATATTCCTCCATGTTGAAAAAGGAACTAACATTTGCTTTGAATTATGCCTTGAATAAGGGATTTCAAATTCATCCAGATGCCTTTAAAATTCTAGAAAACATAGATGTTAAAAAACTAGAAAAAATCATCAAGGAGATTGTTCGGGAAAAGACTAAGCAAAAATTATTCCTAATCAATCAAGATGATTTGGAAACTTATTTAGGAATAAAAGAAGACCCGAATTTAAAAAATGAGCACAGAATACTGTCGGATCCGACATCAAAAATCACAACTGGTGAAGGGGTAAAAGGGTACAACGCGTTATTTTCTAGTCGTTTTAACAAGCTTAAAAGAATCATTTCTGACAGGCCTGAATCCAGAATGTTGAAGTCTATTGCCTCAGTAAAATCAGTAAAAACTGAAGATGACATGTATATTTGTGGTTTAGTCACAACAAGAAATACTGAACGAAATATTGTGAAATTAGTTTTAGAGGATCCTTCTGGAACATTTGAGGGCATAGTATTTGACAGCGAGTTACAGAATATTGCAGGTTCTCTTCTAAGTGATCAGTTTGTAATGGCCAGAGTGAGCATGGGTAAAAATGCTGGATTCATTATCAAAGATCTGATTTTGCCTGATATCCCAGAGCAGGCCATTAATAGGTCTGAAACCGAGACTTTTGCAGTATTTCTTTCAGATCTTCATATTGGTAGCAAGTACTTTATGGAAAAAGAGTTTTCAGAATTTGTTAGTTGGATTTCAAGTCCCGATCCAACTGCCAGGAAGGTTAGATTCGTATTGATTGGGGGGGATGTCGTAGATGGGGTAGGAATCTATCCCAATCAAGACAAGGAGCTGGTATTTCAGACATTAGAAGAACAATTACGCAGACTCGAGGAATTATTGGATAAAATTCCAAAACATGTAAAAATATTCATCATGCCTGGAAACCATGATCCAGGGCGAAGGGCATTACCTCAGCCTGCAATTCCTAAAAAATACAATAGTGGTTTGTGGGAGCGTGAGAATGTTTTCATGGTCGGAAATCCGGCCATGATCTCTCTAAATGGGGTCAAAGTTCTGATGTTTCATGGTCAAAGCATAGATGATATTGTGAAAACCACGCCTGGCCTGAGCTACGATAACCCGGCTAATGTGATGAAACACCTCTTGAAGGCAAGACATCTTAGTCCGATATATGGCAGCCAGACACCGATTGCCCCAGAGATGGAGGATCTTATGGTAATTGATGAAATTCCTGACATATTTCATGTAGGTCATGTACATAGAGCACAGTTAGATATGTACAAAGGCATTCTATTGATAAATTCAGGTTCGTGGCAGAGACAGACTCCATTTCAAGCAAGTGTTGGAATGACACCCAATCCAGGTATTGCCTTGATGGTAAATTTGAAAACATTTCAAGTGTTTCATGAGAATTATAATTCAAATCTAGATAATATCTTGCAAAGTTAAATCATCTTTGAAAGTTTTTTTTACCATCTCTGGGGTAATTGTAAGTTTGTATTTTTTGGTTCTTCCATGAATTCCTTGATGAACCAATCTTCCAGTGATGATTCCAGATAACTCAATCTCACTAAGCATTTGGGTAATTCTTCTCTGGGTTAGTTCATCCCTACCTACAGTTTTGCATAAGGCCTTGTATGATGAATAGATCTCCCCCGTAGACGAGCCAGCGGCCTTCATTATTGCAAGAATTACTAGTTTTTCATGAAGGGGATATGATTTTAGTGAGGTTTCTTCTTTATTTTCCTCAATTTTTTGAGATGCTTCTCTGACATGTTCTTTTGTCACTTTATCTGATTGTTGTCTTTCAGCAAGTTCGCCTGCTACCCTGATCAGATCAATGGCTCTTCTTGCATCCCCATGTTCCCCACCTGCTAACGCAGCGCATAGGTTTAAGGCAGGTTCTTCTACTGAGTTTGGAATAAAGGCATCTTTTATTCTCTCTTCTAGAATTTTTTTAATTTGTTCAACATCATAGTTTGTAAAAACAATTTCTTCCTCGCCAAGACTGCTAATTACTCTAGGGTCTAATTTCTCCTTAAAAGTAAGATCGTTTGATATTCCTACCAAGGCTAATGAACCCTGTGTCAATCGTTCATTTGCTCTAGTTAGTTGATATAATATGTCCTTTCCCGTTTTAGAGACTAGCTCGGCAAGGTAATCAATCTCATCAATTACGAAAATGGCGTTCAGTTTCTCATCATCAATTTTATTTAAAATTCTCTTAAAGACCTCACTTATTGCTAGTCCGGTAGGCGGTAATTTTTCTTCACCCAAACCTAACTGTCTGCCAAAACTCACCAATAGACCGTATAATGTGGTCTCCTCTTTAGAATTAGAATATACTAGTTTAATTGGAAAATTTGATTTTCTAACCCTCTCTTGAATTTTAGATAAGACTTTCTTTACAACTAAGGTTTTTCCAGTACCTGGTTTTCCATAAACTAGAAGATTTGAAGGTCGTGAGTGTTTAAGAATAGGTAAGAGTGATTGAGTTACCTGTTCTTGCTCTACAGTTCTATGCTGTATGGTGTCTGGAATGTAGGTAAAATGAAGTATATCCCTATTCTTAATTATGGATTTGCCAGATTCTGCTGCATCAAGTAATCTATCTATCGGATCTGACACCACTCACACACCTACGTTTCGACTCAATATCATAAATCATATCTGAATTAAGAGAGTATAGTATAGAATACTAACTCTAGTTTAGTTTGTAATTAATTATTTTTAGTTAGTTTTAGTTTTTCTAAAAAAATAATTTGTTAAAAGAAGAGAGTGGAAAAATAGGTGTGTGGGTTTTTCAAACCAAATTAACAATTTGTTAATTTTGTGTTAAGAAAAGCCCAAAATAACCGATTTTAACCCCTTTATTTCCACTCCAGGCGTTAAGATTGGTGTTAACAATGTTAATAACCTAAAATCAACCCCTTTATTTCCACTCCAGGCATGAAATATAAGTAATATTTGAAAATAGGTAATAGTTTGTTGTTAATAACAAAAAAATGCCTAGGCGTGGTTTACGCAGTCAATGTTAACAAACTAATTAGTTAACAAAACTTCTGGGATCCATTGAACTGTTAACATTAGATCCTCATAGATCTAAAAGATGGCCAAAAAACGCATTCGTATAGACATGGAAGACTCGGACGGTGCCCGTTATGATATCAAGTTGGAGGGTAATGTAACAAGAGAAAAAGTACTAAAAATATTTGAAATGATGGATTTGATGAATATTGAAGAAGAACAAGAAACCACCAATATGGATTCTGTAGGCGCTAAAATATGGCATATCGTGGATAAATACTTCCCATTAGGCAAATTTACATCAACTAACATTCTCGAAAAATTTGAAGATGAATATAATGAGCCTGTTAAACTAAGTATAATATCCACATATTTATCACGATTTTCTTCAAAAGGAAGAATTGATAGGGTTAGAACTGGGCGTGAATGGACGTATCAAACCATAAAAATCGGTCAAAAAGTAAAATAATTACTAAGTTATCATAATTTTACGAATAATTAATCTATCTTTACCTAAAATCACCTTCACATATTCACCCTTTTGGATATCCATATACTTACGAAATTGTTTTGGGATGGAAATTGTGCCTGCGGAAGTAATTTTTACCAATACCTCATTCTCCTGTACTGACATAACCTAATTATAAATTAATAATATATATAATTTATTAAAATCTAAATTTTATAATTAATAATAAAATAGACCTTCTTTACCTTGTTTTCCTACAAAAATAATCAGAAATAACCCTTTATGATGTCTTGATCTTATTGTGTAATGGATGGATTATGTTGAATAGTTCCAATTCGTTCCATTCCTTTTTCTGTAATGGAATAGGTATAGGGTTTTGTTTTTGTATTTCTTTCAACCAAACCTTCATCAAATAACTTTTTCATCATTCGTGAAGTGTGCTCTCTACTACGCTTTAGAGCCTTTTGAATATCACGTGACGTCATAGATTTTGTTGTGATTAAGTGTAACACGTATTCTGTGATGTCATTTGGATCAATATCTGGCACACTTTCACTAATTTGTGGTTCTGGTTTGACTTCGTGACCAATATCAGGTTTTGGTTCTGGTTTGACTTCTTGTGTCTTTACAAGTTTTTCCAAAAATTGTTTTAATTCTAGATTTGGGTCCTGAGGTTTTGTCTCAATTCCCTGTAATTCTATAGCATCTAGGCGTATTTTCATATCAATTAACTGTCTTTCGTAATATTCCAAAAGTTCTGCCTGTGACGAGTCCATTTTATGGCTAGTTTTGATAAATGGACGTATTTTATAATACAAATACAGTCCTCCTAAACCTATAATGAATGCTAAAATCACACTTAGAATCACTTCAGGTTCAGGAATTTCTATCAACATCACAAACATTACGCCTGGAATGTGATTTATCGTGATTGAACAACATTATTTCACATTTTAGATTAACATACTCACACACATTATCACAATACTCTTTCACATAATATCATAGAGTATACTAGCACCATCACATGTTACATGCCTGACGTATGACTCTATCAATCACATTTATCACATCGTCTTCTCTTTCAGGAAAAATATCACTATCATTTATCACACTAATCTGTTCAGAAAGTTTTGATATCACATCAATATCATCAGGTAAAAGTATGCCTAAACCACGTAAAAGTATGATTGAATAGAATAAAGCAATTAATTTTTCTCTGGATTGATTTACTTGCCTGTAATAGGCGCCTTTAGTTATAGTAAACTTGGATTCAAGAAGATCTTTTTGATTTAAAATAATTTCAATTTGCCTCTCAGTAAATAGTGATTTTTTGATAATTTTTTGTATAATATTGTTAAAATTAGATTGTTTAATGTCAGCCATAGCTATACAATTCTGTATACTGTTATTCCAATTAAACTTTAAAGAGTCATCTACAAACCAATTTTATGACTGGAAATAAGGTTGAAACATTCCTAAAATCCGAGCTAAAAAAGAAAAATGCGTTATTGTTTGTGTTGATTGATTCAGAGGTATCGAATCTAGAGTCCTCAAGTAAACTAGTAAAAGACGTGGAAAAAATTGGGGCGTCTGCAATTTTAGTAGGTGGCTCGTCTGCCACTGACCAGATTGAGATGTCCAAAGTAGTTAGAGGCATAAAAAAAGGCATTAAAATACCTGTTATTTTATTTCCAGGCAACGTCACAGGCGTGGTGCCTGATGCTGATGCAATCTTGTTTAGTTCTTTAATGAATTCAGAAAATCCATATTTTATCACTCAGGCTCAGGCTTTGGGTGCCCCAAGTGTACTAAAGTTTGGATTAGAACCACTTCCTACGGCCTACTTGGTAATTGGCGAGGGAACATCTGCATGGTTTGTTGGCTCTGCCAAAGGCATTCCGTTTGATAAACCAAAAATTGCCGCTGCCTATTCTTTAGCAGCTCAGTTTCTAGGCATGAGATTTGTATATTTGGAAGCTGGTTCTGGGGCAAAATCAACCGTAACCCCAGAAATGGTCAAAACTGTAAGAAAGGTGTATGATGGGTTTCTCATTGTCGGTGGTGGAATAAGAGATGTTAAGACCGCCACAGCAATCGTAAAAGCTGGAGCTGATGCGCTTGTTATAGGAACTTTCTTGGAGAAAGGTGGAAGTATTAAAAAACTTGAAGAAATAGCAAAAGCAATTCAAAGAAGCAAGTGATCAGGGATATTATGTCTGAAAATGATGCAATTTCCAGAATTAATGGCATCAAAATGCCTGATTTTTATCAAAACTACTACTCTGAACTGTCCAAAGACACATACACAATCTTTGAGAAAGCTGCTGCAGCAAAATCAAGCCTTGTAGACTCGTCTGGAATTATAGAGCCTAAAATCGCATTTGATCTGGCTGATCGTGTCGCAAAAATGCACGAAATTGATATTGCAGAACCGCTTAGAGTACTGCTTAAATCTAATGGAAAAGAGCTTTCTGCTCTTATATTGTCAAAAGAAATTGCATTGGGAAAATACACACTTCCAGATTCAACTTTAGAAGAAAAACTTGATCTGGCAGTCAGAGTCGGGTTGGCAATTGTAACAGAAGGGGTTACAATAGCACCATTACAAGGAATCAGCGAAGTCAAAATAAAAAAAAACAAGGATGGAACTGATTATCTATCTGTATCAATTGCAGGACCTATGCGTTCTGCAGGGGGGACAGAGTCCGCCGTTACCATGCTTATAGCAGATCATGTCCGAAAAGCCGTTGGACTATCAAAATACCAAGCTAACTCCTTTGATGATGAGACTGGTAGATTTATTGAAGAATTGAGAATTTATGAAAGAGATGCAAGCCACTTTCAATTTCATATTCTAGATGAGGATATTGAACACGTTATTTCCAATCTACCAGTAGAACTTGATGGAGTTGATACTGATCCATATGAAGTGGTTAATCATAAAGGAATGGTACGAATTAAAACAGACAGAGTTAGGGGGGGTGCCCTCAGAGTTCTAAATGATGGATTAATTGGAAGATCCAAAAAACTACTCAAAAGAATTGAGTTATACAATTTGGATGGTTGGGAATGGCTAGCTGATCTGAAAGGCGCAGTTCAGACTGGAGATAATCAGGAGGATGCAGCAGCAAAAAGGATGCGCGAGGTTATTACCGGAAGATCTGTTTTATCCATGCCTAACAAGCTTGGAGGATTTAGATTAAGATATGGAAGAGCCTGTAATACTGGTTTTGCTTCCGTAGGGATAAATCCAGTGATTGCAGAAATATTAGATCACACTATAGCAGTTGGCACTCAAATCAAGATAGATGTTCCAGGAAAAGGGGCCACGGTAGCATTTGTAGATTCAATTGAGACACCAATTGTACGCCTAAAAAATGGCAATGTAATAAGAATTCAAGATGTTAATCATGGAATTGAAATAAAACAAGAAATTGAAAAAATCCTTCATTTAGGTGATATACTCATTTCTTTTGGGGATTTTTTAGAAAATAACTCACAATTGGTACCTACTGGATATGTTGAAGAATTTTGGATAGAGGAGTTACGGGAAAAATTAACAAAATACGAGCCTAATGATAAATATCTCTCACAATTCCTTGAAAAAATTCCTTCATTAGACGAGGCCTTGAAACTATCACTTGATTTCAATATCCCACTACATCCAAAATACCTGTTCTACTGGGATCAAATTTCAAGTGAGGAACTACAAAAACTTCTTTTCCCAATTACTTTCAATGAAGATTCAATTGAATTTAATTTAACAACCAAACAAATTCTTGAAAAACTTGGCGTACCTCATATTAAGAACAACGAAAGAATAATTCTAGAAAATCAGGAAGCAAAGATTTTTTTCAATCTTCTTTTCAGAGAAAAGCCAACCATCTCAGATCAATCAGTTCCAAAAATAATCTCCGAATCTTCTGGAATAGAAATAAGAAACAAATTCTCAAACTCAATTGGAGTGAGAATAGGAAGACCAGAAAAGGCAGCTCCAAGATTAATGAAACCTCCTACCCACGTTCTGTTTCCAATAGGTGACAAGGGAGGCCCTACAAGAGATCTTTTAAAAGCTTCAAGACAAGACAATTTTTTTACAAATATCTTCAATAGATATTGTAGTGAATGCAATGAACCCTCAATTGGAATTAAATGTTCAAAGTGTGGAACAAAAACAATTGTAAATTACCGTTGTAATAAATGCAGAGACACACTTGAAAATCCATTCTGTGAAAAATGTAAAAGAAAGGCATCATCTCATTCACATAAAGTATTCCCATTAAAATTAAAACTACTTAATGCTCAAGAAAAAATGGGATTAAGAGCTCTTGAGCCATTCAAAGGAGTCAAAGAGCTTATCAACCAAGACAAGATTGCCGAACCATTAGAGAAAGGACTGGTTCGTCAAAACTTTGGTCTCACAGTATTCAAGGATGGAACTGTACGGTTTGATGCCACTAATTCTCCTCTAACCCAATTCAAACCGTCTTGGATTGGGACATCTGTAGACAAACTAAAACAATTAGGTTACACCCATGATATTGACGGCAATCCAATACATGATTCCGAACAAACAATCGAACTTAGAATACAAGACATTATCATTCCTAATGAAAGTGGAAGATATCTTGTTTCTGTTTGTAAATACATAGATACACTGTTAGAGAAATTTTACGGTAAAACTCCATTTTATAATGTAAAGAACACTGATGAACTAGTCGGTCATCTGATAATTGGTTTGGCACCACATACGTCGGTGGGAATTGTAGGAAGGATTATCGGATTTACAGAAACACATGTATGTTTTGGTACACCTAATTGGCATTCTGCAAAAAGACGTGATGCAGATGGCGATGCCGATTCTATTATGCTCTTAATGGACAGTCTGTTAAATTTTTCCAGGCAATTTCTTTCTGACAGGATTGGTGGATTGATGGATGCACCATTACTAGTTCAACCACTAGTTCTCCCACATGAATCTCAACCTCAAGCACACAATCTTGAAGTTGCACGAAACTTTCCACTAGAGTTTTTTCATGATACATTAAAACAAAAAAAGGCCTCAGATGTTACTTGTGTAGAAATTATTAAAACACGCCTTGAAACAGAAAAACAGTTTCGTGACTATGACTTTACACATACAACAACATCACTGACCACTTCCAAGTCTCGAAGTGCCTACTCTACTCTTGGTTCCATGCTTGACAAATTTGACATGCAAATTCGAAATGCAGAGTTAATTGATGCTGTAAATACATCTGAAATTGTTTCAAATGTCATCTCAACTCATCTTGTACCAGATATCATGGGAAATCTACGAGCATATGCGAGACAAAATTTCAGATGTACAGGATGTGGAAAATCATTTCGTAGAATGCCATTAATTCAAACATGTATTTGTGGTCATAAACTCATACCTACAATCACCAGAGGATCTGTGGAAAAATATCTCAAACTTGCTAAACGATTGGTTGAAAAGTACGATGTAGGTATCTATCAAAGAAACAGAATTCATGCCTTGTCCGACGAAATTGATTTAGTATTTGGCAAAAACCAAGGAGATCAATCCCTTCTTACTGATTATGCCTAAATCTTATCTCAGTTTCACGTATTCGTAAGCCCCAAGTTTGTTATCAAAACAAAACTTGACTTTCTGATAGTTTTTCCTCATTGTTTTAACTTTTGATAAAACTTTCTTTGGATCTTTTTTATCAATTACAACTTCCTTTATGAAACCAGCAATTTCCTCCATCTCATTTTTCTTCATACCAAGTCTTGTAATCTCTGAAACTCCTAGTCTTATTCCGCCTGGATGGAAGTAATTGCGTCCGGCTTTGATATCGCCTGGAATCAATTGCCTGTTAACTATTATGTTAGCTTTTTCTAAATCAGCCTCTACTTTACCACCATCAGAATAATCTAAAACGTTAACTGCAATCTGATGCGATTGTGTAAATCCTCTACTTTCACCTAAAACTTTGAAACCTACACGACTAAGAGATTCTGCAAAAGCCTTGGCATTTTTAATCACCTGAGTAGCGTAGTCTTTACCAAATTCTAAAGCTTCGGCAAACGCAACTGCTTTTCCAGCCATGTGATGAATGTGATGACTACTAGTCAATCCAGGAAAAGTAGCTTTTTTAATTAATTCTTCATGTTCTTCAGAACCTAAAACAAGACCGCCTTGTGGACCAAACAAAGTCTTATGAGTGCTCATGGTCATTGTGTCTGCACCTTCCCTTAATGGATCTTGAAATTTTCCACCTGCTATCAAACCAGCCACATGTGCTGCATCATAATTGACATGCATCCCATAACTCTTTAGAAAATCAGATAATTCCTTTACTGGATGTGGGAACAAAAACAGTGAACCACCAAACATTGCCATCTTCGGAAGTCTGTTTTCTTTTTTTAAATCGTCGATTTTTTGTTTTGTTTTGTCAACATCTATTGTCATTTCTTCGGCATCGAAAGGATAGAATTCAATTTCTAATCCATGAACAAGTCCTGCTGTTCCAAAATGCTCACGTTTACCATGAGAGATATGCCCGCCTGCAGGAATTGAAGGTGCCAACATTATATCTCCTGGATTGGTAAAAGCAGAATATACTGCAAGATTTGCCACGACTCCCGAAATTGGTCTTACATCAGCAAATTTTGCCTTGTAAAGCTTTTTTGCAAGTCTCATACATTCAAACTCTACATCATCAATGAACACGCAACCAGCATACACTCTCTCACCAGGCCAGCCCTCTGCATATCTATTGCCAAAATCTGAAATTATCGCTTCCCTAACAGCTGGACTAGGAATATTCTCACTAGCAATTAATGGAATAGAGTTTTCAAACCATTTATGATGTTCTTTTAATTTTGAGAAAATCTTATCATAAGATTCTTTATTTGCAGATTTTGCCATACCATGCACCTTGATTTTCCCAATTTAAAAACACCGTTTTTTTTGTTGAGACAAATCATTTTTTGATCTGCAACGTATAAAAGGGGAATATGGAGTTTTTCCATCTATGGGTATGACAGCTACTTCAAAGGGGAATATGCCAGTTGTCTTGTTAAAAGAGGGCGGTACTGAAACTAAAGGTAGAGACGCACAAAAGAACAATATTGCTGCCGCTAAAATTATTGCCGAAATCGTTCATACCAGTCTAGGCCCAAGAGGCATGGATAAAATGCTAGTTGACTCCCTTGGCGATGTCACTATTACAAATGATGGAGCAACTATTCTAAAAGAAATTGACGTTCAACATCCAGCTGCAAAAATGCTTGTAGAAATTTCAAAAACCACTGATAATGAAGTAGGAGACGGAACAACTTCTGCAGTTGTTTTAGCCGGAGCTCTTCTTGAAAATGCTGAATCATTGCTAGATCAGGATGTTCATCCAACAATTATTGTAGACGGATACAGAAAAGCAGCAAAGAAAGCAAAACAATTCCTTGAAAGCATTGCTGATACTATTTCTGCAAATGATAAATCAATTCTTACCAAAATTGCAAAAACATCAATGCAAACAAAACTAGTAAGAAAAGACTCTGATCTTTTAGCAGATATAATTGTAAAATCTGTACTGGCAGTAGCAGAAAAAGATGGCGAAAAATATGATGTCGATATTGATGATATTAAAGTAGAAAAGAAAGCGGGAGGCTCAATTAAGGATTCTGTAATAGTGCAAGGAATTGTGCTTGATAAAGAGATTGTTCATGGTGGAATGCCACGTAAAATCTCTGATGCAAAAATAGCCTTGATCAATACCGCACTTGAAATTAGTAAAACAGAAACTGATGCCAAAATCAACATTTCAAATCCACAACAGCTAAAGACATTTCTTGATGAAGAGAATAGAATGCTTAAGAACATGGTAGACAAAGTAATTGGTTCAGGAGCCAATGTAGTATTATGTCAAAAAGGAATTGACGATATGGCTCAACATTATCTTGCAAAAGCTGGAATTATTGCAGTTAGAAGAATTAAAGAAAGCGATCTTACAAAACTAGCAAAAGCAACTGGTGCTAGAATTGTGACAAACCTTGATGATCTATTTGAAAAGGATCTTGGAGGGGCCGAACTAGTCGAAGAAAGAAAAATAGAAGAAGACAAATGGGTTTTCATTGAAGGTTGTAAACATCCAAAATCTGTTACATTGCTTCTTCGTGGTGGTTCTCAACGAGTTGTTGATGAAGTAGAACGTTCTGTGCATGATGCATTAATGGTAGTTAAAGATGTGATTATTAATCCTCTAATTGTTGCTGGAGGTGGAGCACCTGAAACTTTTGCTGCAACTAAATTAAGAAACTGGGCAAAATCACTTGAAGGTAGAGAACAACTCGCAGCAGAAAAATTCGCAGATGCTTTAGAAGCAATTCCATTAACATTGGCAGAGAATGCAGGAATGGATCCAATTGATACACTTACGGCTCTACGTTCAAGACAACTCAAGGGTGAAAAATGGACTGGAATTGATGTAATGAAAGGAAAAATTGCCAATATGAAATCCAGTGATATTATTGAACCTCTTGCAGTCAAACTTCAAATTGTTTCTGCATCATCTGAAGCGGCATGCATGATTCTTAGAATCGATGATGTTATTGCTACTCAAAAATCTGCAGGTCCACCACCGGGAGCAGAAGGTGGAATGCCAGGAATGGGTGGCATGGGTGGAATGCCAGGAATGGGTGGCATGGGTGGAATGCCAGATATGGGCGGAATGATGTAATTTGTTCCTAAAACAAATTATTTTTCAAAAGTTTATTTGATAACTAAATTTATGGTTGGTATTGAGTAGAACCACTTCTAAAGTAATTTCTGGATTCAAGTATGTTTATCTAATAGCGTTTTTTGCATTGCTGTCTGGTTTCTTTCATCCGTTAATTACAGATACTAGTTTTGATAGTGTGGTTATTGGAGTTATAGTTTTGTTCGTAGGCTTAGCAGGAGGAATATTGCTCTATAAAGCTGCAACTACAGACAAAAGAAAAATAATATTTCTTGGTACTGGATTTGTCCTGATTGGAATATCCTTGTTCTATATCATCCAGCTGACTGGACGAGTTTAGACATCGAAATAGAGATAAAATTCATGAGGATGGGGTCTAATTGCAATTTCGCGTTGATCCCTCCTCTCTAATTCTATAATCTTGTCAATCACATCATTAGCAAAAATTGGACTAAGAAACTTTCGATCGCTTTCCAACTCGTCTAACGCTTCACCTAGACTTTTTGGCAAGACACCTATTCCTCTCTTGGCCCGATCTGATTTTGTCATTTTGAAAATATCATCTTTAATTTGTTCACCAGGATCTATTTTCTTCTTGATTCCATCCATTCCAGCTGCGGTTACTGCTGCAAATACAAGATATGGATTAGATGACGGATCAGGGGCTCTGAACTCTAATCTTTTAAGATGTGCATAATTTTTCCCTTGGAGATGTTTTGGTACTCTAACAATTGCTGATCTATTTCCAGCACTCCAAGCGATATATGCAGGTGCTTCATAACCTGGAACTAATCTGTGATATGAGTTTGTAGTTGGGTTACAAATTGCAGACAATGCTTTTGCATGATTAATTATTCCTCCACAGAAATATCTTCCAATTTGACTTAGCTCATTTTCTTCATCTGGATCATAGAATGAATTTTCTTTTCCTTTCCACAAACTTACATTTACATGCATGCCTGAACCAGCATCCATTGCAATTGGCTTTGGCATCATTGTTGCTACCTTTCCATATTTTTGTGCAACATTTCTAATTACGTACTTGTAAGACTGTGCCGCATCTGCAGCATTTGTCATATAATCATATTTGATATCAATTTCACATTGACCCGCAGTTGCCACTTCATGATGATGGTTATCACATAACACACCAAAATTTGTATTCAAAATATTTACACATTCATTTCTAAACGGAGTTAAAGTGTCTGAGGGCGTACTTGGATAGTATCCCTCTTGCAAACCCATGGGATATCCTGAACCTTCCTGACTCCAAGGAGCCTCTTTAGATTCAATTGAATATGATTGGCCTTTGTATGGGGTTAACACATCCCAATGAATTTTATCAAAAACAAAAAATTCTACTTCAGGACCCCAAGCACTGGAATCAAATCCTTGTGTTTTGATGTACTCTTCTGCTTTTTGGGAAATTCCCCTAGGATCTCGCGAGAGTCTACCTCTGCCTTCCCCCCAATAAACATCACAGAGCAGTCTTGCGGTCTTGTTTTCCGTCATCCAAGGAATTATGGCAAAAGTATTTGGATCAGGTTTTAAGAGAAGATCGGAATCATCAACACTGGTAAATCCAATAATTGAAGAACCGTCCAATTTTGGCAGTCCGTCACGCATTTGTTCGGGTGTAAATGTATTGGCTGAAATCGTAGTGTGATGAAAGCGGCCTGTTAATCCTGTAAATTGTAAATCTATGAACTGAATGCCCTCATGTTGAATTCTTGAAAATACTTCATCCGGTGAATATGTTACTTGGATTGCTTTACCATGACTAACTTTATAGGGCAATTTTGTACTTCAATCAAACACAAATACATCCATCATTTAAGGATTAGGTAAGAAATGTCAGAAACAAACCAAATTGATATCAGTAAATTACATCATATAGTTTTGCGGGAAACTGAAAATGAGTCGATCCAAGAAATCGACGCAAATTTTTACAGAGAAATTTCAGATTTTATTGGAAATTTAAAAAAACAAGAATTTGACGGAGTCGAAAGTAAAATCAAAGATACCCTTATTCAAATGGCAACAGATCTCACATCATTACTAATTGACATCAGATTAGATAAAATTTCCAAATCAGATAAAATGGACTTTGAAAATCTATTGGACGAAGAAAAATTTATTCTCGATTCTGAAGAAGAGAAACGAGAAAGAACCGAAATGATCCTATCTGCCACAACAAACGGTAAATCCAAATTTCTTGAATCACTATCACAAAATCATAAAACAAAAACAGTTGTAGTAAGGTTTCTCAAAGAAGTTGATGAAATTGTAGGTGCTGATCTAGAAAGATATGGCCCATTCAAAATTGAAGACATTGCAACAATCCCCTATGAGAATGCTCAAGCATTAATCTCAAAACATGTTGCAACCAAAGTAAGATGGGAAGATTAGATAGAAATTATACCCCAAATATTTCATATTATGACCCATACAGGCGTTGATGTTATTGATTTTCTATTTTATACAATTTATCCTGTAATTGGAATTTTTTCAGTTGAAGCAATAAGTAGATTAATCAAGGCTCCCAAGTGGATAAAACTCTGGACACAAGCTGTTGTTTCAATTGGTTTTGGCATATACTATTGGTTCATTCTTCCTGCACCACAAAATTTCCCATTGACTGCAATGGTGATGTTTGCGTTAGCAATTGCTCTTATCTATCAAGGAAGACGCGCAAAAATCTCTCCAGATAAAAGTCCGTATTGATATTAGAACCTGCCAAACAAACGCTTGAAAATATTCGGTTTATTTCGTCCACCATCACGAATCACTTTTTTCTCTCCAAATCTCTTAGCACGAATTTGCGTCAATTTTACACATCTATGTTCTTCAGGAAGTCTATGTTCAGAACAAAAAGGATCCTTGCAATAATTACATTGAAATGGCATATCCGTCATATCTCCACAATATGCACATTTTTCAGGTTTCACAATATGAATAATAGTTTTCTTCTATTAAACTGATACATTTAATTTTTAATTTTTCCAAGAAACCAAGTAAACATTTTTACAATGAGGAATTTAAAAATTAGATAAGTGAAATTTAATGATTAAAGATAAAGTAGCAATAATTACAGGCGCAAGTAGTGGTATAGGTTTTGCAACTGCATTAGCACTTTCAAAAGCTGGAGCAAAAGTTGCAATAGGTGCAAGAAGAACAGACAGACTTTCAGAACTAGAAAAGAAAATTAAAGAACAAGGCGGCGAAGTATTTTCTCACAAACTAGATGTTACAAAAAGAGAAGAATGCACTTCTTTTGTTGATGCTGTTATAGCTAAATGGGGCTCTGTAGATATTTTGGTAAATAATGCTGGTTTGATGCCATTAAGTTTTATTAAAAATTTGAAAATTGACGAATGGGATCAGATGATTGATGTCAATATCAAAGGAGTTCTATATTGTACAGGCGCAGTGGTTTCACATATGCTCGGAAAACAATCTGGTCATATTGTGAATATTTCATCTGTAGCTGGAAGAATTGTCTTTCCCGCTGGTAGTGTTTATTGTGCCACCAAGCATGCCATTACTGCCTTCAGTGAGGGATTGCGTGAAGAGCTAAGTGTAAGAAAAAACATTCGTGTTACATGTATCGAACCAGGTGTTGTTGCAACCGAATTAACTAATACGATTACTGATGAATCATTACAGGGTTTTGTTGAAAATGCAAAAAAAATGGAAGCATTACAAGCACATGATATAGCAAATGCAATTCTTTATGCAGTAGAGTCCCCAAATCATGTTAATGTTAATGAAATTTTAATCAGACCCACAACACAAGAACGATAAATTGTCCGAAAATATTCCGCATGTCTTAATTCTTGGAGGAGGATTTGGCGGATTATCCGCAGCTAATGAAATCAGAAATTCATTACCCTCATCAAAAGTAAGAATTACACTTGTTGATAAAAAAGACTGGTTTATGGTTGGTTTTTCCAAGCTGTGGATCATGAACGGTACTAGGACTTTTGAAAATTCAATCGGCTCACTAAATAATTTACAAAAAAAAGAGATAGATTTTGTTAAAGAAGAAGTTCTAAAAATAGACTTAGAAAACAAGACAGTGAAAACCACGTCTAAAAATATTTCATATGATTATTTGATAATTGCACTGGGAGCTCAACTAGCTCCTGAAAAAATACCTGGCTTGAAAGAAAACGGGCTGAATCTTTATGATCATAACCATCTAGATGAAATTCATAACAAACTGATTGCAATAAAATCAGGAAATATAGCTATTGCAATTATGGGAATGCCATACAAGTGTCCACCTGCACCATTTGAAGCAGCTCTACTAATTAATTCAATGCTCAGAAATTCTGAAGTTCGTAATTCTGTTAAAATTAATTTTTACAGTCCTGCACCAATTACACTGCCAGCAGCAGGTACTGATGTAAGCCAACAAATCCTTGAAATGATCAATTCTGAAAAAATAATCTTTCACAATTCCTGTAAAACCATATCAGTTGAAAAAAACAAGCTTGTATTTGAGAACGCGCAGGCTACTTTTGATTTACTCTTGGCTATACCCCCACATATTGCCCCCCAAGTCATCTATGAATGTGGTTTGGCAAAACCAGACGGTTTTATTCAGATTAATAGAGATTGCAAAACCTCATTTGAAAATGTATATGCAATTGGTGATGTGACTATCTTACCTGTTGGAGAAAAGATGGCAGTCCCAAAAGCTGGAATATTTGCAGAAGGTGAAGGACTTGCAGTTGCGCAAAACATTATCTCCAAAATTCAAAACCAAAAGGATTTAGCATTGTTTGATGGAAAAGGTGGATGTTTTATTGAATCAGGAAGAAACACAGCATCTATAATTGAAGTAGATATGTTTTCAGAATCAAAACCAATAACAAAACTTACCGAATCAACCAAGGATCACCTTAGTGAGAAAATACAGTTTGAAAAAGAACGAATTGAAAAATGGTTATGATGAATCTTTTTTTTCTTTAGATAAATGTTCTAGTATTGCTCTTACTTCTACACTTAAATCATGAGGATTTTTTACCATATCTAATTTCTCGGGAATTTTCTTTTTTAGATCCTCATCTTCTAATTCTACTCTTCTCCTCTGAACACAATCAAGATGATCTTGATCTGTTGCAGAGATTCTATTACAAATATTACAAATTTTCATAATTATACAAATACAATCCGACGATTTAATAATTTCATTTAATGTCTTTTATTTACGGGATCGTGGTCTAGCTTGGTATGATACTTGCCTGGGGGGCAAGTGGTCGCAGGTTCAAATCCTGCCGGTCCCATTACAATTTTAGTGTAGATAAAATCTTTTCAAAATTTTGTCTTGATTGCTCCCGCTTGTATGCTCTTAAAATTTCTATGATATTTTCCTTTGATGGTAGTTTGTATATTCTTTGAACATCTTTGGCTATACCAGAGCCAATGAAGATTGCCTGTGTAACAGAAGTCACATTTGACACCTTTCTTTTTGTACTAGAACTTTCAAAATCTATTAGAGTTGATTTTGATTTTCCAACAATTACGTGTTTGGTAATACTACTCAATTCCCCGTGATCAAATCCTATCTGATCTAATCTATAACAATCTTCTAAAACCATTCTTATGATGTGTTTTAATTTTTTAACACTTCCCTTTCCACCAATATTTTTTATCCAACTCCCTATTTTTTCCCCTTCTAAAAATTCCATGATTAGAAAGTTTTTACTCACACCAAATAATTGTGGTCCAACATTAACTGAATTTACAATTTTTAGAAGTTTTGCTTCATTTTTCATTTCTTTTCTTTGAGAATCCATTCTTCTTATTTTCACTGCAATCTCTTTGTTACCTTTCTTTGCAAGAACGACAACTCCCACATACCCCTTACCAAGTATACCCAGTTTTCCAATAGTTGTCGGTCCTGAAAAAGATACTGATCTGATTTTTAATTTTTCTAATTCTAAAATTCGTGATTTAATCTGAGTTCTGCTTGCTTCAGGGTATCCAATAATCTTAGAATACGGTTCTTCGTCAAACTTTTTGATTGAAACAAAAGATCTTTTCATTAGTCATTACCAAATCTGAAGCAGCCTCTTTAATTGATTTCTTCAAAGTTTTACTACCCAGAAAAACTTTGAATCCTTTTTTTAGATCAGATTGTAATCCTTTTGGGATACCAGTTTGTAAATTATTTTTCAAAAAGTCGTTGATGTATTTTACTGCGTCATTCCATTTTCTTTCTTCCAGTGATACAATTTTTGAATTATTATCAATCCACATTAATTTTGTCTTTGTAATGTTTTTTCTAATAAAACTCTTTGATCCATCTTCTCTAAAAACTTCTGGTCCTCTTTTTGCATATTTACGTGGGATTGTTGAAGATTCTAACAAAAAGAAAAGATATGCTTCTCTTTTCTCATCAGTATAGGACATATTACGCAGTACATTAAATCCTCCTAAATCTAGTTGGGTCGTCAAAGACGCGTTTGCCCTCTTAATCTGTCCCCATATTATATCGGGACTTCTTGCCTTAAAATCAAATTTTATTACAAGTACATTTTCCCAATTTTTGGATAATTTTCTTTTTGATGCACTAAAAAATTGCTTGCTAGGATTGTCCCTAAACGCTCTACACGAAAGAACAAACCTTCCTATGTTTTCATTGGACATTGCAGCTGCTAAATTTCTATTACTGTCTATTGGATCTATGATGACTATACTAGTATCAAACTTCTTTGTTGTTTTTCCAATTACTTGTTTTTCATTTATTTTAGAAATTGATTTTATCACGTTTTCAAATGTACCAAAATTCAGAACCAAAACCTCTGAAACATATCCGCTAAATCCTTGACGTGCAATTTCTGCTCCATAAATTCCAATAGATTTTAAAAATATCTTTAGGAGTCTTACTTCATCTTTCATTTGAGAAGAAAGTGCATTCTGCATGAATCTTGTATGAAATGGAGATCTATCGGCCGCACTCCTCCATTGTCCAGATTCAACATCAAAACAAGGTACAACATTAATCCTCATTCCTTGAATTCGTGCTTCAACATACGGGTGTTCTGAGTATCTAATGTATGGTTTGAATTTCTTCATAGAAGAAAAACCTATTTCTTTTGAGATCTCTTCAAATCTTTTATCAGATGTTGATTTTTTAAATTTTATAAAAACATCAATGTCGGCCCCTTTTGATAGCCAAGTCCCCTTTGCATAAGAACCACCAAATTCAACTCCTACTATTTCAGGAAATTTCTTGACTTCATTTTGAATTAAATCAAATGCTAAATCTGCAACTTTCTTTATTGAAACAATTTCATTCCTAGATGGAACTATCGATTTTTTTGCAGCCAGAATTACCTTTTTCATCTAACTTCCTCTAATCTCTATCAAGTTGGAATAGATTGGTCCATTTGGTGTAAGAACGCTTTGTTTAAACTTGAAATTAGTAATTTTTTGAGATCCAAACTCAAAAGATTCATACATTTGCAACTTCTTTGTAATATCTTCAATCTTATTTTTAATTCTAAATACTGTGATATGAGGTTTGAATGGCTTATCACTTCTAAAACCGAGTGGAGTTAAAGCATTTTCTACTTTTTTTGCTAAATCAATCAATGCATTACCGCCTTTTTCGTCTACTCCAATCCATATGATTCTTGGAAATTTACTTTCAGGAAAAACACCAATTCCTCTAAAATTTATAGTAAAATTTGAAAATTCAATTTTTTTTAATAATTCACACACCTCTTCAGACATTTCTTTTGAAACCTCTCCTAAAAATTGGATCGTAAAATGAAGATTTTGGGATTCTACACGCTTTGCATCAATGTTTAACTCTAATTGAAAATTTGAAATTTTCTGAACTACTTGTTCGTCAGAAATTTCAACTGCTACAAAAGTCCTCATTACAAGATTTCTCTTAACATCTCTATAATAATTTCCGGTACCTTCATAGACAAGCAATTTTTTGTTTTATTATTGACAAAACTTATTGTCTGTCTAACTGGAATGCCAGGCGCTGGCAAATCTACCATAGCTGAAGGTCTAAAAACGAAAGGCTATGATGCTATCAATATGGGTAATGTTGTCAGAGCAGAAGCTAAGAAGAGAAATTTAGAACCCACGAGTATAAACCTTGGAAAACTGATGATTGAACTACGAGAAAAAAATGGACCTGGTGCGATAGCACATTTAGTAATTCCTGAGATTGAAAATTCTAAATCAAACGTAGTAATCATTGATGGTGTGAGATCTAACGCCGAAATCGACGTATTGAAAAAATATGGAACTGTAAAATTATTAGCAATTCATGCATCCACCGATAGGAGATTTGAATTCTTGCAACAAAGAGGTAGATCTGATGATCCTAAAACAAAAGAAAATTTTGAGGAACGAGATACTAGAGAATTAGGAGTCGGAATTAGTAATTCCATTGCACTGTCTGATGATGCTATTACAAATAATAACAAAACAAAAGAAGAACTAATTGAAGCTACTTTTCGAAAAATTCAAAGCTGGCTTGAATGAATTTTTCTAATTATAATTGTAATATTGAGATTCTCTCTTCGATAAACCCATCTGAGAATCCTGCCAAAATAGAAAAAGCAATTTTAAACATTTTGCCTGACAGTAATATTACAATAGATAAATTTTCTATAAAAGCAAAATCAAAAAACTTTCATTCTATGGAAAAAATTTATGAATCAATTCATTCTGCAAAATCCCAGAAAGCACTTCAACGTCAATTAGAGAAACACATGGATGAAGATTCCACATGGTTTTATCTCAACAAACAAGCAGCATTTGTTGAAAAAGTTGTGCTTTGTGAGAATGCAGAAGAGTCTCCTCTAGGACCATTAAAAATCATTATTTCTTCTTCTGACATTAATAGAATAATTGACTCGCTTGTCGGGACACTGAGAAACTAGCTAATAAAATTAAATCATAACTTGTCATTTTTTTTAGTACTATTCTAAAAAACAATTTTGAGATTCTTAGTAAATGTTAATTAAATTAGGCATAGTAGGAGCTATCCTTCTTGTAGGTGGATTAATTTTTTCATCAGAAATTGACATATTATTTCCAAGCAATTCAATTTCCATTGCTGAATCACTAAAACATGATATTGGTGATATTGGAGTAAAAACCTCAGAATCTGTAGAAAAAACATTGGATATATCAATTGATAAAGTTGTAGGAAAAACTAGTGATCAGATTAATGATGGAATTAGTACCGCAAAAGAATCCTCAAAAGATTTATCCACTGAATTAACTACAATTAATCCAATCAAAACAATAAATGATTTTTTTAAAATTAATCCAGAAAAGTCAGATGATACTTCAGAAAAATAAAACAATTATCAATTTCTAAAAATTGAAACAAATTCTGATAAAGACACAGCACTAGATTTTCTTAATGAGTAATCCATATCTAATGACATCACTGTTTTTTCAGGATTTACCTCGATTAACATTGCGTTGTTTTGTTTTGCATATATTGGTAAAGTATTTGCCGGAGAAACAACCAGTGATGTTCCTACAATAATCATTACATCGCAGTGACTTGCATGAATTATTGCATGTTTCCAAATGTCTTGATCCAATGATTCGCCAAACCAAACTACATCCGGCCTTAAGATATTACCGCATTTACAAATTGGTGGAACATCGTTTAACTCATTTTTTATCTCTTCTTTAAAATTACATACAGTGCATTTTATCCTAATTATACTTCCATGTAATTCAAGTACATTCAGACTTCCTGCTCTTTGATGAAGACCATCAATATTTTGAGTTAATACTACAACATCAACATATTTTTCAAGTTCTGCTATTGCATAATGCCCAGGATTAGGTTTGGCTGTAAATATTTCCTTTCTTCTTTCATTATACCACTCCCAAACTAACTGAGGATTTTCATAAAACGCATTAATCGTAGCCAATTGCATTACATTATATTTTCTCCATAACCCGTCTTTTCCTCTAAAAGTTGGAATACCACTTTCTTGAGATATGCCTGCACCAGTCACAAAAACAATCTTTTTAGAATTTTTAATTTTTTGAGCAACTTCTTTGAACATTGCTCTATTTTATTTCAACTTCTAAAAGATCTTTTGCAGTGATGACTGAATTATGAATTGCTCTTGCTTCATCAAAATGCCGAATTTCATCTTTGTATCTTGCTGAAAAATGTGTTAAAATCAAATTTTTTACATTTGCATTTTTACTTAGTATTGCAGCTTGTTTTGCAGTAGAATGACATGTATCTTTTGCTTTATCACTAACCTCATCAAGAAAAGTAGAATCAAACACTAAATAATCACAATTAGCAAAAAATTTCTCCAATTCTTTAGTTGGTGTAGTGTCTCCTGATATGCCTATTCTTTTGCCTTGCCTTTTCTCTCCTAATACTTGTTCAGGAGAAAAAACTTTACCCTGAATTTGTATTGTATTTCCACTTTGAAGTTCCTTCCACAAATGTCCTTCAGGAATCCCTAACGCTTTTGCTTTTTCAAGATTAAATTTACCCGGTTTATCTTTTTCTTCAAAAAGATAGGAATATGCAATAATGGAGTGATTGGCTTTACAAGCAGAAACTGAATAGCTTTTTGAATCAAACACCAGTCCTTCCTTTACTACAGATATCATTACTGGAAATGATAAACCAAAATTCAATACTTTGATATTTGCACCAATAAATTCCTCAATTCCACTAGGACCGTAAATTTCTAAAGGCTCAGTTCGATGTTGCATCGTCATTGTCTGCAGTAAACCCAAAATCCCAATACAATGATCACCATGAAGATGTGTGACAAAAATCTTCATTTTTTTATTCCATCCTAAACCTGACTTTAGGTATGCAATTTGTGCTGATTCTCCAGCATCAAACATCAAGATTTCCCCTTCTCTTTCAAGGCAAACACATGACAGTCCTCTAAATTCAGTTGGTTGTGCTGCTGATGTTCCCAAAAATACTAGTTTCATTTTATCAAAATTATTCTTGTCAAGCTTTTATGCCTATAGATCTCATATTTTTTCATTGGATTTAATTTTAATTTTTTCTCAAAATCCTTTTTACACATAATTGCTATTTTCTTTTTTTTAGGCAATATTGCTACAAATTTCTTTAATATCTCCTCAGGATTTTCTGAAGCTTTTGAAGCCCTTCCATACGGAAGATCAGTCACAATACCATCAAACTCTCCTACCATATTCTTTAATCCAGTAAAGTCATCTTTAACCAATTTTGATTTGTATCCATTTGCTTCCAAATTATTTTTGGATATCTGATACATTTTTTCATCAAAATCGAGACCTATTCCATGTATTCCCATTGCCTCTGCCTCAAGCAATGTTGTTCCAGTTCCACAAAACGGATCACACACAGTTTCTCCCTCTTGTAATCCTGCCAAGTTTATCATTGCTCTAGTAAGCTTCCAATCTAATTCATGAGGATGTTTTTTGACTTTTATTGGTCTAATAACTTCATTAATTTTTTTTGAAAATCCAAAGAAATTCTCATTTTCTGTAAAAATCAAGTATACAACAATGTCAGGATTATCAAGTGATACTTTAGCTTGAGAAAATTTTGAAATCATATCGCCCATAGAACTTTCTAATTCTGGAATGTTAAATTGCTTTGATGACAAATTAATTATTCTACATACAAAAGTTTTAGCATTTTTCAATACTTCAAAATTTTCCTCATCTAGAAATAACCCCGACATCTTTCGTAAGATCTGACCAGATATTTTAGAGAATGTAGATCGTTTAGCAATTTTCTCCCAATTTGTTTTCGATTGTACAATTACAAGATTAGAAATTATTTTTATTTTAGAAAACCTATCATATGTTTTTGCAATAGTAATTATTTCGTCAATTGCAATTTCCAAATAATCTTTAGATAAAATAAAAAAACTCTCTGGCATTATTTTATTGCCTTTACAATAGTGTCTGAAATATCCACCACTGATGTTTTGCCTGGAATTGTATTTGTACTAATAATTTTTGTTACTCCGGATTCTTTAATTTTCTGTTCCGCATTATTTATCAAAAGCGCATGTGTACATGCAACATAAACATGATGACATCTTTGTTTTTTGAGAAATTCTGTAGCTTTGATGATGCTTCCTCCAGTACTAATCATATCATCCACCAAAATCAAATCTCTACCTCGTACTTGATCAATTTTTGATGTCTTTATCTGAACTTTGCCTGTTTTTCGATCACGATGTTTAGTTAGTGCAATGCATTCTGCACCAAATTCGGCAGCAAACTCCATTGCTCTCTTCTTTCCGCCCTGATCAGGGGAAACAATTAAAGGATTTTTTAAACTAATTCTTTTAAAGTATTGTACTAGATCTGGTATTGCAGATATGTTTTTTGATTTAATTTTAAAATGTTTTAATCCTATAAGGCTGTGAATGTCAACCACAATTAATTTTGATGCTCCTGCACCCTTAAACAATTTTGCAATAACTTTCATAGTAACTATTTCCCCTGGTAAAAATTCTCTATCTTGCCTGGCATATCCCATGTAAGGTATGACGACAATCACATCATTAGAATACTCTTTTGCTTTTGAGATAAGTGAAAGTGCTTGAATTAGATTTGTGTCAACTGGTGGATAAATTGATTGAACTATGACAATTTTGTTCTTTGATATTTTTCCAGTAAGCGTTATTTTACTTTCGCCATCAGGAAATACTCTAACTTCTGATTTTACTATGGTTGCTTTTAGCTTTTTTGATAACTTCTCAGCAAGATCTTCTGATGATTTTCCTGAAATAACTGTAAACTTGCTCAACAAGAAATTGTGAATGAATGGGATTCTTAAGTTTTGAGAAGAGTGCTACTCTTCACTATTTCCATGACCTAAATCCCCGAGACCGTATTTATCAATAACCTTGTTTCTCTGCTCGTCTAGTTTGTTGATCTCATCATATTCACGTTTCTCATCACCTTGGTATATTGTTCTAATTGGCCATGGTATTCTAATGTCATATTTTTTAAATTCTTCATACATGATAATTCTCATGCTTGTTTTGACTTTAAATTGTGCACCATAATCTCTAACATATACCCATAATGAAAAATCAAGTGCTGAATCATTAAATTTGTTAAATCTTACAATAGGTTGGTTAATGTCTACATGAATATCTTTATCACAACCACAACTAGGCTGATTTTTATCTAAGTATGGACATCTCTGTTGTCTAATCATGTGTTTTCCCTTCTCATCAATCACTTCTTTCATAGCACGTTTTCCTACCTTGACTAAAATTGCCGCTACTTGTCTAGGATTATTAAGATATGAAACACCCACATCTACAGCAGCAGGCACTATTTTGATTTCTTTAGAATAGTTAATTATTTGAGAATTAACTAACTGTCTTGTAGGGATTATTGCATATGATTCATTTAGCGCATTTCGAATGAATGTAACTCTTGGAGTAATTTTATGTACGTACCCATTGTATCCAGTATCTAGTTGAACACGCTCTCCTTCTGCAAATATCTTATCTTTTCGAATTACGATGTAAGCAAAATAACTCTGCATAGTTTCTTGTAATGCTAAACCTATTCCTATTGCTAGTCCTCCTGTGGCTGTTGCAAGTAAAATCAAATCAACTCCCCACCAATTTACTACTCCAAGTACTACTGCAACAAAAATCCCTAATGGTAATATCTGACTAATTGATTTCGGAAGATCTTTTCTTTTTCTTTGAGCATACCCCGGTGGTTTACATCCGGCAATAATTGGATCAAATCCATTAAATCGTTTTTCTTCCCTCCAAACATCAATTGGAAAAATTTCTTCTATTTCTTGTCCTGTTCTAAGCTTTTTCCCTGACTGATTATTTCCAGAAATACAATCATCATAATATTTCAAATATTTTTTTCTTTCAGACTTTTTCCATTCTTCAAATGGATCTTTAACTAATTGTTCATAACTCCCAATTGGTAGTCCTTTTGCGGTTCTAAATTCTTCAAGGATCTTTTTCCCTTCTTCTGTTTCCATATTTTTCATAAATTCTTCATCTGTCATATCCTCCGGTGTGGATTTTGGAGGAATCCATTTGTAGCATTTATGAAAAAGATCACCATTATCATCTAAAAATCCTCTTAACTCTTTCCATATCTCAAAATCCTCTTTTTCCAGATTGGATTTTTCCTTTTTTGTAAGTATTATTGGAATTAAATGAGCTATAGTATAGCCAATAACTAGAATATTTATTGTATTGAGAATCTTTGCAAATGTCTCACTTGGAGATAAACTATTCTCTTCAGATACTAGAGAATCGTTTCCATCAAATAGAGAAAATGACTGAATATAGAAATTTACTGATGTTATAAGCACAATACCAAAAACCGGTAAAACTATTACACGAACAAACCTTGAAAGATGGGGTCTAACATAATGAAATTTTTGATGTCTGACCCATCTTGAAAAAGTCCGATAAACAACTACTATGCCAATAATACCCACAACCAACACAGTAAATGCAATTTGAAGCGATTCTGATGAGCTAAGTAGCTGGTAAATACTCTGAAATTGATCTACTTGTCCTGAAACTGCGCTAATAATCTCCTCCTCGGCCATTTCCTACTCACATTTTTTTTGCATGCAAACGTTAAGAATGTTGAGTAAATTTTAAAAATTATAAGTGAAATCCATTAATCTATTCAAATTAAACTGAATGTAACCTTTAACAAGGGTTAATGTGATATATACTAGATGAACTATCAAGAATCTGCATGGGATGATTCACCTTCACTAAAATCTTTTACATTATCCAATTTTCGTGATCTACCTCAAATTCAAAATCTTTCTGAACAACAACAATTTGAAATGGAAGTTGTAGGCAATGTTTTACCATTTAAAGCAAATAATTATGTAGTTGAACAATTAATTGATTGGACTAACATACCAAATGATCCAATGTTTGTTTTGACTTTTCCTCAAAGAGGAATGTTGAAGCCGGATCATTTTGAAAAAATGGCTAATGCTATAAAAAATAATTCAGATAAAAAAGAAATTACAACTATTGCAAATGAAATACGTTTACAATTAAATCCTCACCCAGCCGGCCAAATGGAATTAAATGTTCCAACTTTAAAGGACGGAACCAAACTCTATGGTATGCAGCATAAATATAATGAAACATGTCTCTTCTTTCCAAGTCAGAGTCAAACATGTCATGCTTACTGTAGTTTTTGTTTTAGATGGCCACAATTTGTCGGAATGGATGAAATGAAATTTGCAATGCAAGAAGGCGAGCAACTAGTTCAATATCTTATAGAACATCCTGAAATTTCTGATGTTCTCTTTACTGGCGGCGATCCAATGATTATGAAAGCCAAAATATTTTCCAAATATATTGACATTTTAATTGATGCAAAACTTCCAAATCTTAAAACAATTAGAATTGGAACAAAATCTCTTTCTTATTGGCCTTACAAATTTTTAACAGATTCTGATTCCCAAGAAATGTTGGATGTTTTCAGAAAAATCACTGATAATGGATTACATCTTGCATTTATGGCTCACTTTAATCATTTAACTGAACTATCTACTGATTCTGTAAAACAAGCAATCAAAGAAGTAAGAGCAACCGGAGCTCAGATAAGAACACAATCTCCACTTTTAGCTCACATCAATGACGACTCACAAATGTGGGCACAAATGTGGAGCAAGCAGGTTCAGCTTGGTTGTATTCCATATTACATGTTTGTAGTTAGAGACACTGGAGCTCAACACTATTTTGGCGTTCCATTGGTTAAAGCATACGAAATTTTCAAAAAAGCATATTCCTCGGTAAGTGGTTTAGCACGAACTGTTAGGGGGCCTAGCATGTCCGCCACTCCAGGCAAAGTCCATGTAATCGGAACTGCTGAACTTAATGATCAAAAAGTAATTGTTTTGAGATTTTTACAGGGCAGAAATCCTGACTGGGTTCAAAAACCTTTCTTTGCAAAGTATGATGACAAAGCAATTTGGCTTGATGATCTTAAACCTGCATTAACGGAAAAATTCTTCTTTGAAGAAGAAATGATTAACTTCAAAAAAACAAATCCACTTGACGACTATCCCGAATCCTAAAATTTTACCTGACCATATGGACAAATCTAACTTACTAACTAATATTAGTAAAATGAGACTCTAGTTAAACAATGAATGCTGATATTGTATTAAAGAGAATACAAGAGGAAAATATTACATTTGTAAATCTCTGGTTTGTGGATATTTTTGGTGAATTACATAGACTTGGCATGCCAAGTTATGCTATCGATAAAAAAAGCTTTGAACATGGATTAGAAAAACTAGATGCAAGTTCAATTGTTGGCTTCAAGTCTGTTAACAATTCTGATATGATTTTAAAACCTGATCCTAAATCATTTAGAATTTTACCAAATGATTATGATCCAAATAGAAAAAACTGCATTTTATTTTGTGATTTGTATGAAGGAAATACAGTAGATGAAAAAAGATATAATCGTGATTCAAGAGGAATTGCATACAAGGCTTCCAAAAAACTCCAAGAATTTGGATTAACTCATACTAATTGGGGACCCGAAATTGAATTCTTCGTTTTTGATGCCATCAACGTTTATCCATCTCCATATGCTGCAACTCAGTCTTATGGTGGCTCCGGATATTCTATTGAATCTAAAGAGTCGCCTTGGGCAAAAGGCAATATCAGTACTGCCATTAATATCAAAGAAGGGTATTACCCTTCTCAACCTAAGGATACGCTTGAATCATTTAGAAAAGACGTTTGTGATGATCTTTACAATTATTTTGGAATCAAAGTTGAAGCAGAACATCACGAGGTTGCTACATCTGGACAATGTGAAATTAACTTGGTATATGATGAAATGATTGGAATGGCAGACAGTGTTATTGCTGTAAAAAATATAGTTAAGGTCAAGGCAAAACGAAAAAATAAAGTTGCAACTTTTATGCCGAAACCCATTTTCGGTGATAATGCATCAGCAATGCATACACATCAAAGTTTATGGAACAATCAAGATAATGTGATGTTTGATCCTAATGACGAAGTTGCACAAATGAGCCAAATAGGCCGTTATTATATTGGAGGAATTTTAGAACATGCATCAGCATTATGTGCAATAACAAATCCTACGACAAACTCTTACAAGCGACTAGTACCAGGATTCGAAGCACCTGTAAATGTTTGCTGGGGAATGGGTAATCGTTCAGCTGCTATCCGCGTACCGATGTATTATCGAAACCAAGAGAAAAGCAAAAGAATTGAATATCGTGTTCCTGATCCAACTGCCAACATATATCTTCTTGAAGCAGCATTATTGTTAGCCGGTTTAGATGGAATCAAACACAAAATTGATCCCGGAGATCCAATAGAAGCAAATATTTACAAATTAACTACTGAAAAGAAAAAAGAGTATAATATTGGTGCTCTCCCGGTATCTCTAAAAGATGCATTAGATGCCCTAACAAGTGACTCTGGTTTCTTGGAAGAAATATTTACAAAAGATTTCCTTGACAAATATTCAGAACTTAAATACAAAGAATACACTGCATTTGCTCAAACTCCAACAGCATGGGAGGTATCCATGTATGCTGATGCATAATTGCTGATATATCCAACACCAATGTCCAATCCATAGATTTTACTCAAATAGTATAACATTTTTAAAACTTGGAATTAGTTTTCCATTATTGAATTTTAAAAATATTCTATTACTCTTATTACTTGTTCCAAGTTTGATTGGAACTGCTCTTGGTCACACAATAGACTCTGTTGGTGAATACAGACTAGAGATTGGTTGGATGAATGAACCTGTCGTATCTGGTGAAACGAATGGAATCGAGCTGTACGTTAGCCCACTCGAATCTAGATTAGAACTAGAAGAACAACAATTCAAAGATGGAATAACCGGACTACACAAATCATTGAAAATACAGCTAGTTTACAAGGATGCTAAAATCATGTTGCCCTTATCAGAAGATCATAACATTCCTGGCAAATACTATGCATTTGTAAATCCCACATCTTCTGGGTACTATCAGGCAAATATTTTGGGAAATATTGGTGAGACAACAGTAAGTTTATCCATGCATCCACCAAAAGTAGAAGAACGCTCATACATTGAATTTCCACTTCCTTCAGATATTACGCTAACTCAGCTAATCGACGGACATACAATCCTATTAGGTGAAGTGAATAAACTTAAAGAATCAGCCGCCAAATTGGAAAATCAAAATCGACATGCCTATCTAAACTATGTTGGAATCGGCTTTGGTATTGTTGGTATTTTAATTGCTGCAGTTGCATTAAAAAAATCAAACAAAATCTAAGCTATGTTGTTTTTCTTTTATTGAAAATTAAATAAAAAATACTTCCTGCAGCAATAATTGCCAACCCATATAACACAATCTCAATTTCAAATTGGGTTCCCATGTAAATTGATGCACCTAATCCAAACAGAGGTAATACAGGAAACTTTCCAATATTGACAGGTACTCTGTATGGTCTTTCCATTTCTGGTCTAACATATCTTAAGAGAATAACTGATAAATTTATCATGGCAAAGGTTACCACTACTGCAAAAACCACAATATTTGCTACAATCACTATATCTCCAACAAAACAAAACCCTAATGTTGCTAGAAAAATAATGACTACAGCTAACCATGGTGTTTTGGTTTTTTGATGAATTACACCCAATTTTTTTGGCAAAGAACCTCCTCTTGCCATTCCGTAAAAAATTCTAGCTCCAGCAACTAACGTTATCAATATTGTACTAGCTGTTGCAAATAATGCAATTATTGATAAGATAAAATGACCTTGTTGCCCTAATTTTTGTTCTGCAACAAACGCCAATGGAGCAGCAGATTCAGCTAATCTCTCCCATTCTACGACTCTAATTGAAGCAATAGAAACAAGAATGTAGATTACGGTGACAATTAAAACTGATAGCATTATTCCTTTAGGTATTATTCTTGATGGACGTTTTACCTCTTCAGCAACATTTGCCATATCCTCAAATCCAATAAATGCAAAAAATACTAGAACAAATGCTAGAATTATTCCATGTACACCTAATGGACTTTCAAAATAATTAATATCATGTTCAACAGGAAACGTAAAACCAATAAAAACAATGATCCCCAAACCTGCAATAGTCACAATTGCAAATACTGTATTGGCCCAAGCAGACTCTTTAATTCCTATGAAATTAACAAAAGATAGTATTCCTAATACTATCAAAGCAGAAATTATAATTGGAATTCCAGTAATCTCTTCCATATATCCACCAAAACCCAAAGCTACAGTTGATGCCACTATTATTGATGTGATAATTGTTAACCATCCTACAATAAATCCAATAAACTCACTTCGAAACCCCTCTTTAACAAAAACATATTCTGCAGCAGCTTTTGGAAAAAGAGCAGTCAGTTCAGAATAACTCAATCCAGCAAATGTTGCAACAATTGCACCTAGAATAAATGAAATCCACAATGCATTTCCAGCAAACTCTGCTGCCTCACCAATCAAAACATAAATTCCAGCTCCTAAAATGAGACCCACACCATACATTGTAAGATGAAATAATCCTATGTGTCTGCTTAGAGAATCATTATCCATCTTTCTACATGAGAGATTTTGAATTTAATACATTTCCTTGTATTTCGTTCTTAGTTCCTCATGAGGACCAACAATTGAAAAAGCCTTCACAACATCGGTTTTACTCACAATTCCAATCAGATTTTTTTTTGAGTCTATCACAGGTATTCCACTAATTTTGTTTTTTATCATCAAACTAGCGCCTGCTGCCAAATCTTCCTCCTCGCCAATCGTAATGAGTTTATCCTCAAGTAAATCTTCTACTGTGATTTTTTTACTACCATCTATTGGAAGCAAATAATCTCTGGAACGAGTTTTCCCTTTGGTAAAGTAATCACTATGAGAAAGAAGTGTGTTCGTCGTGATTAACCCTACTGGAGAGCCATTCTCATCAGTAACTACAAGTCTTGAAACCTCATTTTTATTCATTAAATCTAGAGCAAATTTCACAGAATCAGTTTTTCTACATGTTACTACTTTCCTGCTCATGAAGTTCTTAATGGAATATTTTCCGCCAAAAACATTTGCATATGCTTTAACCAAATCAGTTCTAGATATGATTCCAATTAACTCTCCTTTATCATCTACAAGAACTACTGAGCCAATTTTAAACGTCTCCATTCTTACGGCACATTGATCAAAATGATCCTCAAATCCATCAGTAATTGTAATAACGTTCTTTTGCATAACATGTTTTATTGGAATCTCATCTACTGCTCTTGCAGTTTTATCATCACCCAAAAATCTATTGATATCTCTTTCAGTAACAATTCCGACAGGTTTGTTTTTTACAGCAACAACGATTCGTTTTATAAAATTTTTTTGCATCTGTGATAGTGTTTCAAAAATAGATGATTCTGGTTGAACTTTAATTACTGGAGACGAATATTTTTTAATCATGTTTTCAATTCTTACTTTTCGATTTAAAACTAATCTCTGATTCTCATATATGATTCCATAAAATGAAATACGCTAATACTCAGAGAGTATTAGGTACAATCTCAATCTCGATATTACTTCCATTAAATGATGTAGCTATTGCTTTTACTCTACTTTTGTAAAGAAAGTATTTTTTCCCGTCATCACTTATGGAACCAGAAATTCCTAACAGTTTATTGTCATGCAATGTCTGTAATCGTCTGTATACAGTACTAATCGGAATCTTTGTTTCTGCACTTATCTCCATTGCTGATTTTGGTTTTTCCATTGTATTTTCTATAATTGCGCGACAATATCTGTCAGAAATCACTTCAAGAATGGCGTCTTTTCTTGAGTCGTCCTCTATTTTTCTTCCTGAAATTAATGCTTGCATAATAAGGATAATCTTATTTTTCATATAATCAGTTTGAATACATTGCATTGCAATGCACTTAACTTACACACAAGATAGGTTAGAAATATTCTATGAGATTTAAATTGGACAAAATTCTAGTCTGCCTAATGATGTTTACAAATATTTTAGTACCATTTGATTTATCAAATCAATCAATCCATGCATTCAAAACTGCACTGAATTTAGCCAAAAAATACAACTCCAAAATTACGATATTAACATGTCTTGAAGGCGATGCTTGGCATCACAAGTTTTATGATTCAAGAGCTGATGATGAATTAATTAAAAAACAAAAAAAAGTTGCTCTTTCTCATATAACTAAGTTAGAAATTCTAGCCAAAAAAGAAAACATATCTATCAAATCACAGATAATAAAATCTGCCTCGGTTGTTAAAGACATTGTATCTTTTTCAAAATCAAGAAAGATCGATCTTATCGTAATGGGTTCTCATGGAAGAACTGGAATAGATAAACTAATCCTTGGTAGTATTGCAAATGGTGTTACTCAAAAATCTAGTTGCCCAGTGTTAATAGTTAAATGAGATGAGACTTGATTGATCTCAATTATAGGATCTGGAAGAGTTGGATCCTCAATTGCTTTTCTATGTGCTGCTAGTGGTTTAGATGATATCTTACTTGTAAATCGAACAAAAGACAAGGCAATAGGAGAAGCACTTGATATATCAAATGCAATTCCCAAAAATTCCAGAATCTCTGTTCATGGTACAGATGATTATTCTAAAATGACCGACTCCAAAATTATTGTAATTACTGCAAGCACGAGTATTTATCTAAAAAGTAGGACTGAGATGATTGGCGCACAAACTCAAATGATTAAAAAAATTGCATCTTATGTAAAACATTACTGTCATGATACTATTGTCCTAATGGTTTCTAATCCTTTAGATGTCCTCACATATTTTTTCCAAAAAGAAACTGGATTTCCAAAAACTAAAGTTATGGGCATTGCCTCAAGTCTAGATTCTAGCAGATTCAGATATTTACTTTCAGAAAAATTAGGCATAACGCAATCTGAGATATCTGATGCAATAGTTTTAGGCGAACATGGGGATTCTATGGTACCTATATTTTCCCACACAAGAATTCATAGAAAAAAAGCGTTAGAGTTATTGAATTACAATCAACAAAAATCAATTTCTATAGGTGTTAGAGATTACTGGAAATCATTACGAAATTTTAAGAGTCGTTCACAGTTTGGCATAGCAAAAAATACATTTGATGTAATCAATGCCATTCTTCAAAATAATGAATTACAAATTCCTGCTTCTGTTTTGTTAGAGGGTGAATATGGGGAATATGATGTTTGCATGGGAGTGCCCGTCATTATCGATAAACATGGTGTATCTAAAATTCAAGAAATTGAATTAAATGAATATGAAAACAAATCTCTAAAAATTTCAGCTGATATAATTCGAAATTATATTAATTCTGTTTGAAACTTTGTTACACTACCACGGATTGTAATCCATATCCGACCGAATACGCTACAATAGACGCAACTCCGCCAATTATTAGAGTATAAATTCCAGCCCTGATCTTCGATTTTTTTACAATTTTTCCTTTGATCATTCCAACTAAAAAGAATGCTGCAATAATTGATATTGTAGAATATACAAAAGCCTCCGAATTTGCATCCACTCCTATCATCATGAAAATCATAAACGGAATTAATGGAATTAATCCAATTAAATTAAAGCCAATAAATGTGCTGATAGAACTATCCATGGGATTTTTTTCATCTTCGATTAATCCCAACTCTTCTTTCATCATTGTGTCTACCCATACTTTTCTTCTTGATGTAATTATTCGTACAATCTCTTCTAACAATTCATCTTTGAATCCCTTCTTTTTGTAAATATCTCTGATCTCATCCTTTTCCTGTTCTTCCAGATTATCAATCTCCCATTCTTCTTGTCTTCTTTTCATTTCTATGAATTCGTTTCTGGCTTTAGATGCTTGATAATTTGCAGCTGCCATAGAAAATCCATCTGCGAACAAATTCGCAAAACCCAAAATCAAAATTATTCCAGAAGGTAATGATGCGCCTATAACTCCTGCAACAATGGCAAAAGTAGTTACTGCCCCATCAATGGAACCATAAATAAAATCATCAAAATGTAGTTTCATAATAATGATTAATCGTTTCTGACTGCTTTAATGTATTCTTAATAATGTTATTTTACCACAATATAATTTACATTTGTGCGTGTAAATCATTCTGTCCTATTTCTTAATGTGAAAATCATGATCTTTTTTTATATTTGAAGTACATCAACCACAAATATGGCAAAATTTAAAAAAATTCTTGTTCCTCTAGATGGCTCTACTAATGCCAACCGTGGTTTAGATAGAGCTATTGAAATTGCAAAAGAAAGTGGTGCTGAAATCACCGGATTTTATGTGTTTCATTTGCCATTTACTGCAGGAATAAAATATACACAGAAAATGAAAGATGATGCACAAAATAAAGCTGCAAAAGCAATTGGACCTGCAATGAAACGTGCTCAGAAATTGGGTGCGACATTCAAATACAAAACTGGAGGCGGTCATACTGGATCAGAAGTTGTCAAATTTGCTGAAAAAGGAAAGTATGACATGATTGTAATTGGTGCTAGAGGAATTGGTGGCACTAGAGAAGCATTTCTTGGAAGCACATCTAATTATGTAATGCACAAATCAAAAATTCCTGTTTTAGTAGTAAAGTAGAAAAATTATCAATCTTCTTTTTTAGATCATTATTATGCTTATGAAAATCATGTGCTTAGTAAAAATACTATTAACACATAATTATTTTGAAGATTGAAAGACAGACATTTTGTAATTGTTGGATTAGTGATTGGAATCATTGGATTTGCTTCATTTATTGGCATAGTTGGTCAAGGCAATGTAAGACATGTAGAAATTTTTTGGCCAGAAAAAGTAGAACAAACAGTTGCGTTCAAAGAATTTAACGGCCAGGTAAAACTCGTTGGAATTTCAGGAACATCCGAGGATAATAATCCAACATTAATCATGAGAACTAGTTTTGCATATGTTTTAACTGTAGAAAATCATGGAACACAACATCACAGATTGTATATTGAGGGATTTAATATTCAAACTAATCTATTGGAACCTGGACAAACTGATACCATCACACTTTATCCAGACAAGGAGGGGGTTTTCAATTATTATGATAAAAGAGAAAGGCTGGAATTATTGGGACAATTGAAGTCAGTTCAGGTAGTCCCATCCGATGGTTTTACTGGATTTCTAAAAGATATGATATGATCAAAAAGAATCATTGATATTTTATAATAATAAAATCAGAGTATAGAAATATGAAATCATTTAGCAAGATATGAGGCATTATGGTAGAAAGTAACTATGATATCTTGGGAATTATTGAAGGTTCTACAGATAAAGAAATTCGTGATGCGTTCAGACGACTTGCTCTTCAATTTCATTCTGATAGAGGAGGTGAAAATGAGCAATTTATTAAAATCAAACAGGCATACGAGGATCTCAAAATAGGAAAAAAATATCCAGAAACAAATCTAGAAAAACTCCGTAACTCTCGTGTATATTCAGGCGAATCTGAAGAGGAAGTTAGAAGAAAAAATCAAATTCTTGGTCAGCAGCTCTCTAAAGAAATGCAAACTGCAGAAGAATGGGCAGCTGCACTTAACAGATCAAATTCCACTGCATCAAGATTATTTGGTTCAAAGACACTTGGTGAAATTGAGCTAGAAAGAAAGGCAAACGGAGCACTTTCAATCAAAGGAAATTTCATGGCCGGTAGTTTAACGTATGATGGACCTATAATCATGCAGGGTAATATCACCAGTCCATCTTGGACAGATGAATTTAAAACTAAAATTCATTTAACTAGTGGAGATTTCAAATTCATTAATCCACTTGACAATAAATATAGAATTGAAAACGGAGCACAAATCATTGTTGATAATGGCAATGTTGTTGTTGGGAATGTTTTTGGAAGAAAATTTAAAGTTCAGGATTCAGAAGGAAGGGTCGGAGTTTATCAAACAAAAGAACATAGAACTCACGTCTTAGCACCAAAAGGAAAAATTATAGCTGAAAATATTGCAAACACTGTTTTTCTTGAGGGTGATACAATTATTGTTTTAAATTTAGAGGATGATGTTAGAATAAAAGGTCGTGAAATTTTAATTTACGGAGGAAAAATTACTTATGATACAGTCATTGAATTAAAAAAAGATGGAATTATTAGATTTTTTGAAAATTTTTCTGTTCAAGGTCTTAGTAATGATGCAATTATCAAACTTGATAATGGAAAACAAATACCGCTAGTTGACATTAAAACTAAGAAAATTAGGGATTTAGCAGATGAATTTGTGCCTAACAAGAGTGATTATCATAAAGATGCAACTATGGTTGGAAATGGATTTACAATTACATATGAGATGCTTGATAATCTTTCAAAAAAACCTTCGAAATCTCAAAAGTTTAACTGGACTTCAAAACTTGGTTTGTCTAGAAATCAAACATAATATATTTCCAAAAATTTCTAGTTATTTTCAAACTAAGTAATAACCAAATTACATATTAGTACATCTTGTAAACGATCAGTTGTATGAATAAAGTAATTCTGTTCATAATGGGGGTTGTTACAATAACAATACTTGTCTCAACACCTTCTTTTGCACTAGACACTTACGAGCTTCGAGGATCTGGAATATCTCTTGATTCAAATCGAAATAATCCTATATTGTATAAATCTAGTCTAAAGTTAGAATTTACAAATCTGTCTGAAGTTTCCAAGGGTTCACTTATTCTGAAATCTCAACAAAATACAATCGCTGCTCGGATGATTTCTGATGATTGGAATATTTCTTATAATGCAGATGGCTCCTTTGTTGGTTCTGGTCCTGTAAGAACTTTACAAAATACGTATTATGATATGACAATCAAAGGTGAACGAAAATATGTTGCTAATAATTGGTCAATGTGGGAAGCTGTTGGCGAGCTAAAAGGAGCAAATCAAGAAAAATACTCACTAAGATTCATTGTTACTGGAGATGACAGGTTTTCTTCTACTTCTCACAAATTAACCTCAACAATTGTAATTCCAACAGGTAATGCATACCAACAAGAATCGTCATCATACATACCTGAAAAACCAACTGTATTTAGAGGAACAATTGTCTCATGGTTGAACCATGACTCTGTAGTACATACTGTTCAAAGCCAGGATGGTAAAGGAAATGTAATTTCTGTCTTCAATAGTAATGTCCTTCAACCTGGAGACAAATTTTCCTATGAATTTACAGATCCAGGAATATATCATTATTTATGCACACTTCATCCTTGGAGAACAGGCATAATTACAGTAGTATAACACGCGAAGAATTGATATTCGCATAGAAACTCTGGAAAATTAAATGGCAATTTCGTTTAGTCTAGATAAAAAACTCATTCTTCTTGTAATGATTGTATCAGTGATTGCTCTGTCCGTTACTGCATATCTTAGTTTTACATATGCCGATGAAATTCTAAAAGAAAGACAAGGAGAGCAATTATTTGGTGAATCTAGAGTCAGGGGCGATACACTCAGACTTCTTTTTGAATCTCGTATTGAACAAAATAAAATTCTGGCAAATGATCCTATGATTAGAATACTCACTGCTGAATTAAATCAAGTTTCAGAGACTGATTTTGAAAAAATTAGGGAGGAAAAACGTCGAATTTTTCTCACTCAAGTTCAAGCATTTCAGGAATTAATTGGTTTTTCAATTGGATTTGAAGATGTCAAAATTATAGGTTCTAACGGGAAAATCTTATTTACTCTTGGAAGAATAACAAACTCTGATTTCTTAAATGATCCATTATTTAAAAAAGGAATGACACAGTCTTTTGTTGATTTTGAACCTTCACCATCTGGAAAAAAGATGATTGTTGTTTCACCTATTTTCTCTGAAGATAGTAAAAAAGGTGATGATCCAATAGGAGTAATTATTTCTAGAATGAGAACTGTAGCGATAGACAATATACTTCTTAATAGAAGTGGTCTCGGTGAAACCGGCGAGGTTTACATTGTAAATGATGGGTTCTTAATGCTATCCGAATCCAGATTCATTGATAATGTAATATTTACACAAAAAGTTGACACTATTCCAGTTCAAAAATGTTTTAGAGAAGGCAAAGAACACATTGGATTTTATCCTGATTATAGGGGAACTAAAATTTATGGTTCTTCATACTGTGCAAATGACTTGGGATTTGTGTTGTTGGCTGAAATTGATGAGGCAGAAACAGTAAAACCTATTTTAATTCTTCAAGATAAATTATTCCAAACAGGCCTTTTAATTACCACCGGAATGGCTATCATAGCATTTGCACTTTCAAAAACCCTTTCCAGACCATTAATCAAACTTAAAAATGCAGCAAACAAAATTGCAAGCGGGAATTTTGATGTTAGAACAAACATCAATACTACTGATGAAATTGGAGAATTATCATTTGCATTTGATTCAATGGCCCAGAAGCTGCAAGATTCTCTCATTGAAATTAAACAAAAAGAAGATGTAATCAAGACCCAAGAAGACATTCTTTTGCAATTCTCAGATTACAGCGAAAATTATTGTGTATGTATGGTAGATATCATAAATTCCACCAAAATTACTTCAAATCTATCAGAAACACAAACCAGTGAATTCTATAAAATATTCCTTAATTCAATTGCTATAATTGTAAGAAAATTTGACGGAATTGTAGTCAAAAATATTGGGGATGCATTATTATTCTATTTCCCAGTAATTCATTCTGAACAAGACTCCACTTTGAAAAAATGCCTTGATTGCTGTGTTACGATTGGAGAATCACATGATGATATTTCATCTCAACTAAAACAACAAAAACTCCCTATGTTTGACTATAGAATCAGTGCAACTTATGGTATTGTAAGGATTGCTAAAACTTCTACATCATCTGTCAATGATATTTTTGGAACCACTGTAAACCGATGTGCAAAAATCAATCGTGAAGCTCCACCTAACGGCTTTGTCATCGGTCAAGATTTCTATAATAATGCCAAACTTTTCGATGACTTTGTTTTTGAAAAAATTAAAACCAGTACATCTATTGAACACGGATATGAGAGCTTTATAGTAACACGCAAAAAACCCAAGAACTAGATTAGTTCCGTTGATTTTACTTTAGTCGAAATATCGTAAGATTCTTCTACATTGGACACAAATATTTTACCATCACCTTTTTCTCCTGTGTGTGCCGTTTCTATTATTGCTGATACTACTTTTTGTACCATGGAATCATGAACTACAGTAACTATGACATCTGTTGAATTAAATTCAATTTTATGACCTCCTATCTCTGGCCTCTCTCCTGCACCCTGCCCTAAGGATTGGATCAAAGTTACTCCTCCAACTCCTGCGTTAGAAATTGCATTTACAACTTTTTTAGACATTTCACTTTGAACAATAGCCTCAATCCGCTTCATAATTGATTTCAGAATATATGTGATTTAAAAAGATACTTTCAATTATCATCATTATAGTAATCAAAACTCAAAATTAAAATCGAAGTTTATGCCAAGTTTATATGAAAACTAAATTTCTAATAATGTGTGAATTATTTTCTCGTATTTTCATTACTCGGACTATTTTCTTATCTTCCATTAACTTATGCGGAAAATTATATTGTGGATATCCCCTTTGGTGCGTATAATCCAGAATTAAATACTCCTGCAAAGGTATGGTTTGATCCACCTCGAATTTTCATAACAGTTGGAGATTCAATTACATGGTATAATGGTGACAAAGAAGGTCATACTGTAACAAGCGGTGAGAGCTCTGGCCGATTTGGTTGGATGAGTGATAATTTTGGAACTCCTGATGGATATTTTGACAGTGGACGATTTATGCCTGGCGAGTCTTGGTCATTTCAATTTGAAGAGTCTGGAACATTTTCATATTTTTGTGTAATTCATCCTTGGATGGAAGGGATTGTAATTATCGAAAATGAAATACCTGACTATCCTCACGATGCAACAGGTAGTAAACTAGACTTTCCATTGCTAATGTATACTCCTGATAGAGATATAGAAGTTAATTTGACTTGGGATCCGCCAGTTATTAAAACTCATGAAAAAATTCAATTTGTTTATCAGTTTTATGATCCACAAACTAATTCTAATCTTGCAAAAATGAAATATACATTCATAATTTTTCAAAATGGAAAAGAAATTTTTCGTGATGAAGGATTAAATCAAATTGGTGGTGATTATAGAAATTTTGTATTTGATAATGATGGATCTATTATAATCCGAATAGAAGGAATAGAATCATCATCAATTTTATCTGAAGAAAGTGTCACCGTAGCAGGTCAGATTGAACACAAAAGTGCAAGAACCGTTGATTTTACAACTGTTGTCTACGAAAACTCAGAAAAATCAATTCATGAAGATTATCATATAAAGCCTGCTCAAAGACTAGAGTTTTATTATGAGCTGGCAATAATTTTAATCTTAGTTCCAGCTGCCCTGTTTGTTTACGTCATCTATTGGTTAAAGAAGAAACCAAATATTGAATTGGGCAAGTCTGGTGCTGTTTAAATCTAAAATAATAAAAAGAAATTAAAATGATTGAACTATCTTAATCGATTAGTTCAGTCCAACCTTTGACGAAGACTGAATTCTTGTAGAGTGGAACTGGTTGTCCAACAGTAAAGTCCATTGGTCTCATCCAAAAGATTGCTTTTGTTGGGCACACACCAATGCATGCACCATCAGAAATACATCTTTCTGGGTAAAAGACAAATGCTTTACCTCTCTTCCAGCCTTCAACTGGTTTTACTCTAAGTACATCTGGTCCTAATGAAGTACAGATTTCAACACATAGTGCGCATCCAATACACATTTGTTCACCGATGTCTGGAATAATTCCTACTGGCATAACGAATAAACTTCGATTTTGATCTTAATATAATTTGCCCAAAAAATATGCATTATAACGGCGTTTCAATTTTTTAACGGCGTTATAAAATTTGATCGCAAAAACTCTTGAATTTCATCATCAACTAGATCTAATAATTTTAAAATCGGGTTTTTTACTGTCTCTGATAAAATAAAGCCCAGAATATTTGGATTCAATAATATGTCGTCCACCAGGCAACAGGACCCACCCTTCATTTTCTTTCCTTCTGGCCATTCCAGAAATAACAATCATTGAATTTTTGTGTCTTGCAACTGATGTTAGAAGCATTGTAACTGCGTTGATGAATATGCCAGATCCAACCCCTGTAACTATATTATAAAACCCATTCAGGGAATCCAAAACTATCAAATATTTTTTCTCTGAAATCTTTTTTGCAACGTCTGAAAAGATTTTTTCAATGTTGTTTTTCTCAGGCTGATAAAGATCAACTTTCTCATTTTTTGATATCATTCCAGAGAAAACATATCCTGAATATAATAAATCAAAATCCAGATAAATCACAGAATAATCAACTGAGTTAATTAATTCAATTAAAAACTGTGATTTCAGAAATGGATTAGAACATAAAATTATATTTGGATTCTTACTTGCAAATTCTTTCAATATTTCTTGTAAATCATCAGTTAAAATATTCTCAGGATTTTTATCCAACAATTATCTAGTATATTACAGATATAATAATGAATTTGGCATCCAAAGACATATCTGCAGATTTTCCAAATTCTGGAAAAATCTATCTGAACAATGCTTCCGTTTCTTTAATGCCTTCCCAAAGTATTGAAGCAATGCGTGATTTTCTAACTGACTATAATTCTATAGGTCCTGATTCACTTGAATCAGAACTATTTGTATTTGATAAATTACGAAACATTAGAAAAACTATCTCAAAAATAATCAATTGTACTCCTGAAGAGGTAATTCTTACACAAAGCACAACTGATGGCATAAATATTGTAGCTAATGGAATCTCATTTGGAAACAATTCTAATTTAATTATTAGAGGTTTTACACATGAACATCATGCGAATTATTATCCATGGTTAAGATTGAAAAATAAAACAAAAATTAAGAACCTGTCTGTTGACAAAAATGGTTTTTTTGATCTAGATGAATTTGAAGAATTCCTAGATGAAAATACCAGTTTAGTGGTCCTAAGCCATGCTTTGTATAATACTGGTTCAATTTTACCCGTAGAAAAAATTGGAAACATCATCCAGAATAAAACCAGATTTTTCCTTGATAGCGCGCAAACAATAGGATGTATAGGCAATTTTGATGTATCCGAAATCAAATGTGACTTTATGTCATTTAATGGCTCAAAATGGCTTTGTGGTCCAATGGGAACTGGTATATTTTATTGCAATAAAAAATCAAGTGATCGATTAGAGCCTACGACCATTGGAGGGGAATCAGCAATGCTATACGACGAACATAATCTAGCATTCAAAGATATTCCAGACAAATTTCAGACAGGGTTTAGGAATTATGTTGGAATTGTAGGCCTTGACTCTTCAGCTAACTATCTTTTAAAATTTGGAATGGATAACATTAGAAAAAAAAATCTTTACCTATCAACTATTCTCAGGGATGAATTATCTAAAATCAAAAACATTACTCTTTACGGTCCAGAGGAGCCAGACAGACGCACAAGTATTGTATCTTTTAATTTAGATGGTCATGAACCACAAGATATTGTCAAAAAATTAGAAAAAAAGAAGATTGTTCTTGCTGTAAGAGAAATTTCAAATACTAAAATCATTCGCGCATCCCCCCATTTTTTTAATTCTGAATCAGAAATCCTACACGTAGTGAACACAATAAAAAATCTATAGTTTTTCTTGTTCTTCTATTACCATCATGGTAAGTGTTGACTGAACCTTACCAATTTTCCTGATCTTATTTGTAATAATCATGCGTAACTTTTCAGCGTCATCTGAGGAAAGCTTTAGAACTATATCATAAACACCATAAACTCCCTGTATCTCAAATTTTACATCCTCATCTGATAGAATTTTTTTCACTTCGGCAATAATTGATTCATCAGAACCTAAATCAGAATTCAATAAAACATATGCAGTAGACACATTTCAGATTTTCATAAAACAGTATTTAACCTTTCATTGATATTAAAGACTGATTAAATACAATTACAAAAAACTAATGTGAAACCAATAGATCTTACACTGTCTGTATCTCAATTAATACCAACTTTCCCAGATTCCCCAAAACCCCAATTTATTACATGGTCTACAATCAAAGAAGACGGATACAATTTAGAATTGTTATTTCTAAGTTCGCATACTGGCACACATCTAGATGCACCTTATCATTTTGTTAAACATGGCGCAAAAATTCATGAAATCTCTATAAGTAGATTCTTTGGAACTGCCATACTCATTAAAATTAAAAAAGGAAATAATGAAGCCATCACAAAAAACGATCTAATTTTGTTTGAAAAGAATCACGGAAAAATACCAATAAATTCATCTGTTGTATTTTTTACGGGTTGGCAAAAAAATTTGAACAAAAATTTCTATTTTTATTCCAATCCCGGATTGTCCGAATCTGGAGCCAAATATCTTGCATCTAAAAAACTCAATTTAGTAGGTATTGATTCTCCAAGTATTGATCTGGGAAGAGATAAAAAATTTATTGCACATAAAATTCTTGCAAAAAATAACGTATTAATCGTTGAGAATCTTTCTAATTTGAATAAAATAGCATCCATAAATTTTGATTTTGTTATTTTACCATTAAAGTTAAAGAATGCTACAGGTTCTCCTGTTCGAGCAATTGCAATCTAACTAGCAAAATGAAATCTATTTTTCTTATAATTTTTTGATAGCTTTCCAATTATTGGAATTTGATTGCCACATGAATTACATCTGTTTTGATCATCCAAATACCATTCCTCAATGTCAAAACCAAATCTCTTTACTGCTATACTATTACACTCTGGACAGTATGTATTTTCCAAAGGATGTCCCGGTACATTGCCAATATATGCATACTTCAGTCCTACTTTCTTTGCAATCTCATGATGTTTTTCTAATGTTTTAACTGGTGTGGACTCAAACTCCATCATTTTATAATCTGGATGAAATCGCAAAAAATGAATAGGCATCTCTGGCCCAAATTGTTCATAAACAAATTTGCACAGCTTTTCTGCAAATTCCAAACTATCTCCTACTTGAGGGACAATTAAATCCGTAATTTCCACATGAATATTTGTTTTATCACGAATTTCAATTAATGTATCAAAAATTGGTTTAGGATCTGGAACTCCGATATACTTTCTTGTAAATTTCGGTTCGGCATTTCCTTTAAAATCAATAGTGATGGAATCTAAAAATTCTCCCATCATCTTGACAGATTCAGGCGTGTCATATCCATTAGAAACAAAAACATTGTATAGCTTTTTCCGGTGAGCAATAACTCCACAATCCCTTGCAAATTCGATGAAAATAGACGGTTCATTATACGTATAAGCAATCCCATCAGCTTCATTATTTATTGCAGTTTGAACCACATTCTCAGGAGTCATATCTACCCCCTCTATTTTTCTCCGTTGACTAATGTCATAATTTTGGCAATATTTGCACAACCAATTACATCCTGTTGTAGCAATTGAAAAAACCTTAGAGCCAGGCTGGTAGTGTGTTACTGGTTTTTTCTCTATAGGATCAACATGTCCTGCTATTACTTTACCATACACAAAAAGATCTAATTTACCACTAACATTTCCACGAACTCCACATAATCCAATTTGCCCATCGTTCATTTCACAATATCTTGCGCATGCCGTACATCTTACCTTGTTTCCAGCAAGTTTTTCATACAACACTGCCTCTTTTCCCATCTTATTCATAATACCACTTTGCGCATATAAAGTCAAACCATTATTCGCAATCCTAAAAGTATAGAAAAAATTATGATTCTTATGAGCAAACCAGGCAATCTCTGGAGAAAAGTTCACGGAAAAATTACTAAAAAACCAACCAACTTTTCATGGTTAATTGAAGAAAAACTTGCAGGTTCTGGAATGCCTACTAGTTTTGATGAGTTAGAGTGGATTCTAAATCAAGGAGTCAAATCAATTGTCACAATGACAGAGAATGCATTACCGGAAAACTGGGTTAAAGAAATTGGTTACTTGCACGTACCTACTCCAGATTACACTGCACCAGAAGTGGACAGAATTGATATGGTAGTTGATTTTATACAGAAAAAAATTTCCGAAAATCAGGCTGTAATGGTACATTGTGCTGCAGGAATGGGTAGAGCAGGTACGATCTTGGCATGTTACTTGGTAAAATATCAAAAATATTCTGCCCAGGATGCAATTAAAAAAGTTAGGAAAGAAAGACCTGGCTCTATTCAATCTGAAGTGCAAGAATTAGCTATTAGTTATTATGAAAAACATTTGGAAAGCTGAAATATCAAGAAAATTCTGAAACTAGCTTTCCGTCAACAATTTTAATCTTTAGTGTTTTATTTTCTTGAAACACCAAAGTTATTCCACCATCGGAATTAGGATCTTCAACTTTTACAAGTTCTAACATTTTGATCTGATCAAATTTACTCATTTTGTTCACCTATTCCGGAATTGATACTGTTTCTATTTTTCCATCTACAGCCTTGACGAACAAAAACCTGTTATCTTTAAAGATAAAGGTAATCCCACCTTCTTTGTCAGGTTCTTCAACTTCTAGAACTGGCTGTCCTAATAGACCATCGTATTTTGCCATATTGAATACTCGAAAAAGTTCCTTATATCCCTAATTGATTGTGATCTCAATCTCTTTGGAATTGTTCTTTATGTTTCCTGGTTCAGTGTAATCGTGTTTTTGCCAAGATGCAAATATCTCCGCACCAATTTTGTGTTTTCCCCTACCCAATTCTGTTGCCTTGCAGGTAATCTTCTCTCTAAAATCAAACAATTCCTGCCTTACCTCTTCTTCAGAAAGTCTAATGAATGGTTCAAAATTCTTTGCAACCTGAACCCAAATTCTTCTATCTTTCATAGGATTGACAAGTTTTGGATTTCTTGTCCAAAAAATTGATGCCTTCCTGTACGTGTCTATAGTTTTTCCAACCTCTTTCTTCCTAAAACCTCCTGATGAAAGTTTTATGCCGTATTTTAGCTTGAATGAAACGTCGTTATTGTTGTATGCTTTGGTCCAATTTGTCTCATTGAAGGCGTTTCTAAGGTCCCCCTCAATTGAAAAACTGGCAATAACCTCAATAGTATCGTCAATAGAGTATTCCTCCTTGTTTGTGGTCAATTCAATCCCAGAAATCTTACTTTCAACCATTCCTGCTCATATGATTTATATCCACAATAAGTGCTTTTTCCGATTACATGCACGCTCAAGTAATCAGTTCAGAGCCAAAAGAGATCAGCCTCTCAATCAAGGAAACAGACATTGGAATTCTATATATTATTCAACATGAACTGCTCAAAGAATCAAGTATTGACTTTGCTGGAGTCATAGTCAAACATCCACTCACTAATGAATGTTGGATGAAAATTAGTTCAAGCACAAAACCTCTTGCAGAAATCAAAAAAGCAACAGATTCTGCAATAAAAATGGCCGAAGAATTTAAACAATTATTTATTTCAAAAATTCAGGTATAGTAATGAAATTTTGCCCCAAGTGTGAGGTCAAATTAAAAAAAAGTGATGCTGGCCTTCAATGCCCCAAGTGCAATTATGTTGAAGGAGAAGATAACAAACAGGTCAAACAAGCAGAGGTTGAAGAAATACATTCAGAATTCAATGTATTGGCAGAAAATGAAGGAGAAGAGACACTGCCAACAATCAAAATAGAATGTGAAAAATGTGGACATGATGAAGCAGTATGGTGGATGTTACAAACCAGAAGTGCTGATGAACCTACAACTCAATTTTATAGGTGTACTAAATGTAGATACACTTGGCGTAATTACGCATAACGTTTAACTGGAACAATAAGTTCAACATTATTAGTTTGACTTTCGAAGCAAAAACAAGTGGTTCAGATGATCTTAAAGCCATCATTTCTGCAATTTCTACACTTGTGGAAGAAGCTACTTTTGTAGCAACAGCGGAAGGGATTACATTTCGAGGAATGGATCCGTCTCATGTGGCATTGATTGATATTTCATGGCCAAATTCAGCATTTGAAAAATATGAATGTGATAGTGATATTAAATTTGGAGTTCGCATTGATGAGTTCTCCAAACTAATCAAAAGAGCAGAAAAAAAAGATAGTATTGAAATCAGCATTTCTGATCAAAATATGTTACTAGTAACTGTTGGGAAAAACAAAAAATACAAAATGCGATTAATTGAAAGTTCTGCAACTGACACTCCATTACCAAAGATCCCTTATGATTCAAAGATTACACTATCATCTTCAAAATTTGACAAAATTTTAGGTGATGTGCAAGTGGTATCAGACTACTTGACTATGCACACTTATGATTCCAAAGCTGATTTTTCTGGAAAAGGAGATTCTGGCGAAGTAATTATTGAATTGGAAAAGGACTCTGAAGAAATTCAAGAAATTACTTCTAAAGAAGATAGTATTGGTACCTATAGTCTTGAATATCTAAATCCTGTAGTCAAAGCCGTAGGAACTACTGCTGGTCACATAACGTGTGAATTTTCTAGTGCAAAACCCTTGAGAATAGAGTTTAAGGTAGCAAACATAGGCCGAATTCACTTTTATCTTGCCCCACGCGTGGAAAGTTAAAGCATTTAAAGATTAACTAATTCAGGTATTTTGAATTGAAACTAGTTTTAAAATATGGGGGAACATCAATCTCTTCTGCAAAAGATATACAATTAGTTGCAAATTATATTAATGCATTATCCAAGAAGAACAAACTGGTAGTTGTTTGTTCTGCAACAAGTGGAACAACAGATGATCTAATCGAAATCGCTGAATCAATCAAAAAAGAAAACAAAGGTAAAGCAGAACAGCTAGCATCAAAAATCATCAACAGACATAAACAAGTTGCAAAACAAACCATTAAGAAACCAGAATTAAGAAAAAACCTATTACAAAAATTAGATGAAGACTTTAAAGAATTTATTGCATTAATTGACGGAATGGTTTTGCTCGGCGAAGTAACTCCTAGATCAATGGATTATCTTAATTCATTTGGAGAGAGATTGTCAATTAAGCTGGTATCTTCTGCAATTCATGATACTGGCAAGAAATCATCCTCCTTAACTGGAAAAGATGTTGGAATAGTTACAGATTCAAACTTTGGTGAATCTAAACCTTTAATGGACACAACCAGACTGAGAGTCTCAAAAACCATCGATCTATTATTTTCAAAAAATACAATTCCGGTTATAGGTGGATTTACAGGAGCAGATCAACATGGTCATGTTACTACATTTGGACGAGGTGGATCTGATTATACTGCCACTATAATCGGTTCGTGTATTAAGGCAGATGAAATTTGGTTGATGAGTGATGTAGACGGTTTAATGACTGCAGATCCAAAAGTTGTAAAAAATTCCAAATTGCTCAAGGAGGTATCTTACATCGAAGCAATTGAAATGGCCTTGTTTGGAGCAAAACAGATTCATCCGCGTACTTTTGAACCACTAATTTCCAAAAAAATTCCTATGAGAATTAGAAATTCATTTAACACAAAAAATGAGGGGACATTGGTCACGGCATCTCCTTCAGATTCAGTAAAGAACACTGTAAAATGTGTAAGTAGTATTCGTCATAATGGATTAATCGATATACGTGGGGGAAGTATGGTTGGTACGCCTGGTACTGCTGCAAAAATTTTTGCAACATTAGCCAAAGCAGGAATTAATGTCATGATGATCTCACAAAATCCATCCGAATCCAGCATTACTATAGTTGTGAAAAATACAGATCTAGATAAAGCAGTTAATGCATTAGAAATGGAATTACTTGGTAAAATTATCAAAAAACTTGAGGTAACAACAGATGTTACTATAATTGCGTTAATTGGTTCCGGAATGAGAGGCACAGTAGGTGTTGCCTCTAAAGTATTTGGAGCTATTGAGAAAAATAAAATTAATGTGGCAATGATTACTCAAGGTTCATCAGAACTGAATCTAGCATTTGTTGTAAAAAACTCAGACTCAAACACTGCAGTCAAAGCAATACACGATGCATTTAAACTAGATAAAATTAATTAGCCAAAATCATTTAAGGGATCAAAAAACAATCATCCTCATTGAATAAAATAATAGTTCTTCTTACAATTGGAATTGCTTTAATTAGTATCATGACTTTATCTGCCATATCAAATCAATTTGTAGATGCTGGTTCTACAAAAAAAATACACTTTACTCAAACAATTACGTCCGCGCAAGATCCTGGTATTGGACATGAAAGCCATCAGTTAGCTCTTGTTCTTTCTCCTAACCAAGGCACTCTTTATGACGGATCAATGACTTTTTCAGCAAGTGAGCCTGTTCAAATTGTTGTTTTGCATGAGATTAATGAAACTGATGCTAAAGGTCAACCCACATGGAGTGTTGATGGAAAAACAATTTATGGTTTATCTTTAATAGATCTACAAAAAAAATCAGATTCTTTTGAATTTACTGGGGCTGCTCTTGCTTTACATTCCCCAAACTCCAAAGAATTTACTGCAACCGTAAGTGTTGACGGATGGATTAGAGGGCAACCACCAGAAGTAATTATGCAAAAAATTGAATCAAAGAAAACAGAACCGTCATTATTATTATCTAGAGCTAATGTCCCAGCCACTATACCAATGCATAAAGGACTATACAATGGAGAATCAATTTATTATATTCTTACAGATTCAAGTGATAAAGAATACGGCCAAAAACTTTCAGAAAAACAAAGATGGAAAGTTGAAACTGCTTCTTCATTATCGAATATTCCTGAAAATGCATTACAGAAAATTTTTGTTTTTACTAACGGTGTTCAAGGGGATGGAATATATGGATTCCAAGAAGAAATATTTTCAAGTACTCCTTCACAAGAAGCTGAATATTCTGCACTCAATTTAGTTGTTGAAGTAACTTGGAAAAAAGGACAGAACATGACTCTTTTAGAATCAATAGATGATGTAATTAATGCACATAAAGGCGGAAGAGTTGAATTTAATGAAACTGGAATTGTACTAAATACTCCACAGATTATCTGGCCTGATGGACAAATGCAAATCAGAGATAATAACGAAATTACAGATGAATTGCCCTATGGCGGTGGTCAAATAACTGAAATTAACAAAGATGAGATGACTGTAACATTTGTGGCCCATCGTGGATGGGGCCCTGATGGAAGAACAACATATTGTATTGTCACAGATGCAACTCCTTCAGCCCCGGCTGAAACAATGGGGGTTATCCATTCTACAACGTCTTCAATTCTCTTATCTAACGCTGCTGATCTGTTCCAATTCCAAAATGGAGTCAAAGGTTCTGGACTACTAGGTTTCCAACCTGGAATTGCATCAACTACACCTGATAATGAAAACTATACTCCTATGTGGAAAATCTATGTTGTTGAATGGAATGATCCTGAATCAGCAAAAATTTTAGAATCAACAAATGATATTGATTCATTCAAAAAAGATGACAAGATTACAGTTAGTATAGCGCGCCCCATGAATAGTGAGTATATAGTTAATTGTCCTTTAATTGATCCATTTCAATGATCACTAAAGGGATAAATTGCTTAAAATAAGATTTATTTTAAAATGACTGGCAAACTGTACATTGTAGGCGTCGGCCCTGGACATCATGATCATATGACGTTTAGAGCTAAACAAGTAATTGCAGAAAGTGATACAATTGTAGGTTATGAAACATATGTTAATTTGGTTCAAGATCTAATCGAAGGGAAAACAGTCTATCGTTATGCCATGACACAAGAAGTTGAACGTGCCCATCAATGCATTGATTTAGCAAAATCTGGAAAAATAGTATCTCTTGTCTCCAGCGGAGATCCTGGAATCTATGGCATGGCTGGGTTAATTTATGAGACACTTGCAGAAAGAGGCTGGGATCCGCAAGATGGGCTTAAAGTAGAAATTATTCCTGGAGTATCTGCTTTGAATTCGTGTGCATCAATAATTGGTTCTCCACTAATGACTGATTTTGCAGTTGTTAGCATGAGTGATCTTCTTGTACCTTGGGAAGTTATTGAAAAAAGAGTAGAATCGGCAGCACAAGGAGATTTTGTCATTGTAATATACAATCCAGCTAGTAAGAAAAGAATCCATCAACTTCAAGATACAAGAAAAATTCTTTTAAAATACAGAAAACCATCAACACCTGTTGCAATAATCAAAGGAGCTTTTAGAGATTCCCAATCTGTAGTTCTAACAAATTTGGAAGATCTTCCAAACCATGCTGATCAGTTGGGGATGATTAGTACTGTTATCATTGGAAACTCTTCCACTTATACTTACAAAGATCTGATGATTAACCCTAGAGGATACAAATCTAAATACAACCTAGAAGAGCAAACTAATCCCAATCTCAGAGTTTAATAGCTCTTTTTTATCGCATTATAGAGCTCTTCACTAAGATTTAGCTTTTCTCTAATCGGCGAAATAATTTTTACCAAGTAACTCCCTACTGTTTGTTTCAAATCACCAGGATGTAATTTTCTTTCTTCAAAATCTTTTTGAAGTTGAGCATAATCCGAATATGATACATTGCCACCAAATTTTTCAGGTCTTTCAACTTTCATTTCTTTAAATTCATGGAAAATCACATGTCTTGAAATTTCTAATAATGGATTATTTTGAATATTTGCTTCTTCACACCACGCTTTACTGATCTTCTTTTTAATCTCATCATTAGTATTGTGAACAAATACACCTGAATTTGGATCAGATTTACTCATCTTCCCTAAAATTTGAGAGTCGCTACCTTCAGCTGGTTTTGACAAACCTGGCAACAGTTTATGATGAACTGCAACAGGCACTTTCCACTTCATTTTTGGAAATATTTCCCTTACCAACATGTGGATCTTTCTTTGATCCATGCCTGCATGAGCAATATCTACATCCAACGAGTGAATATCTACAGCTTGCATTGGTGGATACAGTAATTTTGCAAGATCGATCTTTTCTTCGTTTTCTGAACGTCCCATTATTGTCAAAGTTCTCATAGTTCTTGCAAGTGACATATGTTTGGTAAATTTTACTAATTCAGACCAGTATTCTATTTTTTCTTGATAAAGCTCAGAACCTAGGACAATTTTTACTTCGGGACATACAATTTTAAAAGCATCATGATAATATTTTGAAACTTTTGAAATTATTTCCCAATCTCCACCAAGCTTGTCATTGATCAATGTGTGCCAGTCTGCAAGAAACACTGTACACTTTACACCAGCTTTTACAAAATCATTAATTTTAAAACCAGTACTAATCAAACTACCTAAATGTAAAAAACCGGATATCTCCAAACCAATGTAATGTTTTGGTGATGAATTTGTTTCGAACAAATCAACTAACTCATCATGAGTAACTACTTCTTCAGTTGGAGGCCGTTCAATCAAATCAACTTTTTCAGTAATGTCCAAATCAAATCAATTCTGAGAAATATGCCTATAAAGCTATTTAAAAAATTGATTGAAGGCCTACACTTTGTAATACTTGAATACTAGATAATTCAAAAAGAGTTATGACTCTTGAAGAAGGCTTGGATCTTATTGTAAATTATAGAAAAGGACTTCAAAAATTTCTTGAAACTTTACCCGAACAATCAGTACAATTGGGTCCAGAAATAATCAAAGTATTAACAATGAATTCAAAAAATGAAATAGCAAATTTAGATGCAATTGAAAAAGCTCTAAAAAGACAACCCAGATATGAATCTGGATTGAATTCTTGAAAATTATTTACAAGTTTTTTTGTGCTTTCTTAATTCTTCATTTGTATGAAACTCATTACCACATATCCTGCATTTCTCGTTTTTTTTGTTATGTGCTTTTTCTTCGTGTTTTTTTAACCTCTCTGAATCTGGCAAAATAGTTCCACATTTTTTACATTTTGTATCACTTGAACTAGAACTAAAAAATCCCATTACATCATAAAATGATTGTTCTAATAAAAAAACTACTTGTAAATTCTTCTTATTCTACTATCTACTTTGAACTCATAAATGATCAGAATATTTTCATAGCTAATGATGTGGTAAATTTTTATGGTTTCACGACATTTTGAGGAAAAATTCAGAAAATTCTGCTCTCTACATAACATAAAATGGAATCAAAAAACCCGAAAATGGAATAAACCATTCCATCCCAAGACAAAAAATATTTGGATTGCATCAGAGAATGGTGATTTTCTAAACTCAATTAGGCCAAAGGAAAAAGGATATTATGATTGCACATTTGAAGGTTGGTCTCTTGGCAATCCTCAAAATAAATTTTGTTTATGGTGTGGCAGAATAATTCCAGAGACACGAAAAAATGATCCACGTGCAAAAAAAGTCAAATTTTGTAACGCTATGCATAGAAAAGCATTTGGCAAAGTTAAATCTGATCAAGAAAAACTAGGAAATATATTCAATTCTGAAAAATAATCAAGTTAAACATCCAAATTTTTCCGTGGTTTAGTACTAAGATAAAATGCATGAGCGCTTATGATAAATGCTGCAAGAAAAACTTTTGTTGCAAAAACAAGATTCCATGGTCTTTGAGGATCAGGATATGCTATAGACAATCTATCTATATCTGGAATCTGTCCACTAATCATACCGGCTGTAATATGTGCATTCAGTACCGTAAAGTTGTATAATACTTCATAGAATGTAATAATTGTAAATCCTAAGAGCATTAATTGCAGTAATGCCATTTTTATCCCAACAATCTTATTGCCTGCGGTTCTTTTCCACCCAATTCTAGAAACGCAATACCAACCGATTATAGTCGAAAAAAATATCCATGTTGAAACTCTGGCAAAATTCTCAAACGGGATTTCTGTATTGTGAATGGCCTCACCCATAACATATGTTCCATTTTCAATCCATTCAAGTGTTGTAACATAAACTCCAAATACTAATGATGAAACCATGATGAATCCACATACATAGAAAATGTAGAGATAAACTCTGTAACCAGGATCATTTTTTTCAAGATGCTGTGGTTTCATTATGCGATTTTCCAAATTTTGAAATATAAAAATTCATACGAATTTGATGAGATTTATAGACTAGTTATAAGGAGAATTGCTATTGAATATTGCAATTAATGTACCCTTTGTAGGAAAAGAAGAAATTTTTGCTGTTACTTCCATACTAAAAAAGGGTTCACTTACCTCAGCAGCAAATCATGGAGGACAATATGTTCAGGAGTTTGAAAAATTGGCCGCAACCTTTGTTAAATCAAAGTTTGCCATTGCTGTGAATTCCGGAACAGCTGCACTGCAGGCCGCACTTTATGCTTTAGATATAAAAAAAGGTGATGAGGTACTAGTACCATCATTTACTTTTGTTGCAACTGCAAATGCAGTCACATCTACTGGAGCAAAACCTGTCTTTGTTGATATTCTTAAGGATAATTATACCATGGATCCTGATGATCTTAAAAGAAAAATCACCATAAAAACAAAAGCAATCATACCAGTTCATCTATACGGTAATGTTGCATATATAGATAGAATTTCAGAAATTGCAAAAAAACACAATCTAATGATCGTAGAAGATTCTGCACAATCACTTGGTTCAACTTTTAAGGGGAAACATACTGGAACATTTTTTGATTTAGGGTGTTACAGTATGTATCCTGCAAAAGTCATGACCGCGGGTGAGGGCGGATTTATTGTGACAAATAACAAAAACCTACGAGACAGATTACTAATGATTCGAAATCATGGAATGGTTCATGGATATGATACTAAAATATTCGGATTGAATCTTAGATTGCCAGAAATCAATGCGGCAATAGCATCTATACAAATAAAAAAACTTCCAAAATTTCTAGCAACAAGAAAAAAAAATGCTATTTTACTTTCTACGATATTGTCTGATTTAAAAATTGGAATTCCAACTCAACGACAATATGAAAATGTAAATTGGTATTTGTATACAATTAACATTACAAATAGAAATAAAGTTTTGAAAAAACTTAATCAGAAAGGAATTGGTGCTGCAGTATATTACTCCATCCCAGTTCATAAAACTCCTTTTTACAAACAAAAAATTAGATTACCAATAACGGATTGGGCAGCATCTAGGGTATTATCACTGCCAATTCATCCAAAAGTTACATCCAAAAATATAGAATTTATAGCAAGATCCCTTCGTGAAATACTAAATGAATGATTTTGGAGATGTTATTGGTAAGTTATGCAAAATAATTCTTCCAATACCGGAAGAATCATACCTTGGAAACAATTCTTCATCTATAGCTATATGCACTTTATCCAGCATTGACTTGCTCAAAAATATTGCGAATTCTGAAATTTTGAACCATATTTACATTGTGGGCAGACTTTTTTCTGAGAACAATGGAATTGATTCTATCATCAAATATGTTAATAAAAATAAAAATATCAAAACCATAATTGTATGTGGCAAGGAAGTATGGGGTCATAAAGCAGGGCATTCATTATTTGCATTACACAAAAATGGTGTTGATGATAAGGGAAAAATCATTGGTTCAACAAGCCCAGAACCATTACTCAGTGTACCACAAGATGAAATCCATTATTTTCAAAAAGAAGTTACCCTAGTAGATATGATTAACGAGACAAATATTGAAGCAATAAAACAAAAAATAATCTTTTAATATCCATTTCTTTGCCTTTCACGATTAATTTCATTTTTTTTCTTATATTGGTCCAAAATGTCATCTGGAGTCAAATTCAGTTCTAATGATGCTTGAACAACAAAATGCCATATGTCAATTAATTCTTCTCTTGCCTCATCTTCGTTAAATGGTGTTGGAGTTTTCCACCATTTCCAATTTGTTGTTCTTTGCAATTCTACTGCCTCATGTATTATTGCCGTACATAATGCAGAAACTTTACCTTCAGAGTCTTTTGGATACCTATCCAACTTCATCATATTGGATAATCCTTTTTGTAATTTGAATATAGTTTCTAAACGATCATCTTTTTGTGAATCTTCTTGTGACAATGCTTGATAACGTTTGAAAACAACTGAACTTAAGTTTTTTTAAAAACGAATCATTTTTTCATATGTTCTAACTCTTTTTAAAATATCAGATTTTTTTAAATTCAATAATCCGTCCAAACCATATCTTTCAACCGCAAAAGAACCTAAAACATTTCCATACACTACCGCTTTTTTTATTTCTGACAAATTAGTTGAGTTTTTACTTGCAAGATATCCAATCATTGCACCTGCAAACGAGTCTCCTGCACCTGTAGGATCAACCACATCTTCTAACGAAAATCCTGCCGATGGAAATATAACATCATCAAAAAACATTAGCGAACCATGCTCTCCTTTTTTAATTATGACATATTTTGCGCCCCAACTCATAATTTTTTTTGCACATTTGATTAAATTGAATTCCTTTGTAAGTAATTTTGCTTCTTCATCATTTATCACAACTGCATCTACGGCCTTAATCATCTTGATGACCGACTCTCGTTTTGTAGATATCCAGAATTCTATGGTGTCACACATAGAAAATTTCACTTTATCAAACTCCTTGATTAAAGCCGAATTTTGGTCAGGATCATTGTTAGCTAGATAAACAAATTGAGATTTCCTGTATTTTTCAGGTACGGTTGGTTTGAACTCTGCAAGCACATTTAGTTCTGTCTTCAAAGTTTCTCTAACACTCAAAGTTTTATCATAACTTCCATCATAACGGAAAGTTTTTCCTTCTTTAACAGTTAATCCTTGCAAATCAAGATGTTTTGATAGAACTTTGTGATGTACTTCTGGAAAATCACTACCTACAACGGCAATCAATCCTGTTTTTACAAAATTACTAGCTGAAATAGCCGCAAATGTTGCAGCACCACCTAATACATCCTTTAGAATTTTTCTTGGAGTTCTAATAGTATCTAATGCGGTTGAACCAAAAACAGTAAGCATTCCTTTAAAAAACTAATTTTGATGTATAAATTCTCTTGCCTGTTCTTCTGTTGGATAATAAATAAACGGAACTTCAATAGATGTTATGAAAACATCGTATTTTGTAATCCCGGTAATTTTTACAACAGGAGTATCAGAATTTGAATCCGAAGTAGTTGTAAATGTACCTTTAACCAAACTGTTTCCCAATGAAGGTAAAATAAAAGAATCTAATTTTCCTTTTCCAATTATTTCATCATCTGCTAATATGAAAAATTCTGTTACACCTGCAGTTAAAACTAGAAGTGATGGATTTTGAAATTTAATCTCTACATCATATTTTGACTCTTTTTCATTTTCTTCAATTAGATCACTTTGAGTAATAGTTACGTCTATTTGAGATGCCAATACATACTGTGAATATCCAAAAACTCCTAACGCTATTATGAAAACTATGATTATGACCTTCTTTACTGCTCTCATGAGAGATATTATCGAAATCCCTTTTTAATCCAAAAGGAAAAAAAACCAAATAACATGTGTAAAAGTTTTGATCTAATCTTAAAGCTACTTAGAGCTAACAAAATAAATCAAAATTTCATGGTTTATTAGTGAATGGCACGAATAAAACTGAAACTAGGCGACAATGAAATTGAGGTTGATTCTAGGGATTTCTATGTGGATAATAATACTTTAGATGGTATTGTAGAAAATATCTCAAAGTTATTACAAGAAAATCAGGCTAAAATAGTGTATGAAAATAACACTCAGGAATTTACTCCCTCTCAAAACTCTCAACCAAATCAATATGGCTTGGAGTACTTGGATGATGCCGAGGCGTTTGAACCGGAATTTAATGAACCTAAATCCATTGCTTCTCATGAAGTTAAATCAAAATTGCGTATTCTAGAAACAAGCGGTTTTTTCAATTCTCCCAGAACAGTTACTGAAACTGTAGTACAGTTACGAGAATATGGTTGGGCTGCTAGTCCGCTTGATGTATCAAAATCTCTAGCTAAAATGGCATCCACTAGAGAAATATCCAAAAATTCACAAGCAAATAGAACTCATTACTTTGTTCAAAAAACATTAGTTACTAACTAATTTTGTATTGACATTTTTGACAATTATTAAAAATTTGACCGTCTAGATGATCAAAATGAGTATTGCATTGTTTACATGTGTGATGCATATCAAAATATCCATCACTTTCAATCTGCCCTATTCTGTTAGATTCTAATTCCGTACTTCCGCATTTTATACAATGACACCCGCATTCAATTTTCATCACTAGTCGACAATATATGTATAGTTTAATCACGTATACAAATCATTGGAAAAAAAGCGTGAAATTCCTATTGAAATAGATGATCATTACAAACTTTATGGTAAAGAACCTTGGGAAGTTGATTACGGTGAAAAATGCCCCATATGTGAAGTCCGTATAGATGAATATGGTTTTTGTTCTTGCGGCTCTAGTGGAGATTAATTTTTCTTATCATTGGCAAAATTATTATCATCAAAAAACCAATTGCTAATGGCGCTATTATTGAAAATTCTGGAACAACCGTCGTGCCTATTATTGAAATTTCCCCTTGGATATCTGGCTTCATAACTAGCCAAACATGTGTCCCGTTATTGATATAATCATAAGCCAGAATCCTTTCATCTTCTAGAAATACCTCATATGGTCCCCACAACAATTCCAAGGGAACTATTGTCGTAACAAATCTATCTTCTTCTGTAACATCAAATACTATGCTTTTTGTTGGTTGATCAAAAACAAACTCGTCTATACCTGCATGACTTCTAATTTCAACTATGAATTCTTTATCTTCCCAAATCACATTTTTAAAACTTGTTGGCTCATCAATAGAATATTCTAAAATCATTTGGCATCCGTGACATGCAATTCCTTTTTTATCATCTAAATACACTGGTTTTCCATTTGAAAAGATCAAGTCAACTTCTTCAGGGAAAATAAAAGAAGTTGTTTTTAGGTATCTGAAATCCCATGTCCAAACTCCATTTTTTTTATAAAGTGAATCCTCGAGATCATATTCGACTAAAATATCTTCATTGGATGGCATAACTAAAACTCCATCTTCTCCAAGCATTGAAAATAACTGTTCTTGACCGTTTTCATCAGTCACCGTAACATTTGAAACAACTCCATTAATCAATTCAATCTGTTTTGGACTGCCAGTAGGAGCCAAAGTATGTTTAACATGAACATTTCCTGCAGAATCCATGACTATCTCTACGGATCTTTGTATCGCATACTCGCCAACAGAAATTTGACCATAAACTACTGGAATGGTTGATACAAGTAATAAAATAGCAAAAAAACCAAAATTCTTTCTGTTCATCTATTCCACTGTAACGTGAAGCATTTTGGCTTCTTCTAGGGGACAATCATTTTGATCACGTTGCAATTTGACAATCTTATCTGCAACATCCATTCCTTCTATCACTTCTCCAAATACAGTATATTGTCTGTCTAGAAATGTACTATCGGTAGTCACAATAAAAAACTGAGAGCCTGCACTATCAGGATCTTGAGCTCTTGCCATTGAGACAATGCCACGAAGATGTGATCTGGAGTTAAATTCCGCTTTTATAGTATATCCAGGCCCACCCATTCCCCATGAACTCTTATTTGCATTTTTTGTATTTGGATCCCCTCCCTGAATCATAAATCCGGGAATGACTCTATGGAACAGTGTTCCGTCGTAAAACCCACTTTTTGCTAATTTTTCAAAATTTCTTACTGTTTCTGGTGCTTGTTCAGGAAGCAGTTTAAATAAAATATTTCCAAAATTGGTTTCTATTTTTACCGTGTTCACTAACAAATACCTGCTGTCTTATCATAAGAGTCTTTTTGTAATATTTTAAAAATTCTTAAATTACTTTATCTAAATTGAAAAATCCATAACTAACAGTACGCTTTTCGCATATACTGTGAATTTTAGAGTTTCAAAAGAAATTTTGAATTTCCCATCTTTAGGCATTCTTCAAAGTCATGATTAAAAAATTTGATTTCAAAAAGTTATAGTCTTATATAGAACAATTAAAATCTAGAATTCGTTGAATCGTACAAACCAAAGCACGATCATTAAAGAAGCAATTAATTCTTATCTTGACAAGGGAGTTACTGACAAACAAGACATCTACACCAAAGTTGTCGATGAATTAGGTGTCCCAAGACCAACTGTTAGAAGAGTTGCAAGAGATCTACGAACCGAACTATTACAAAAAATCCAGATCTTACAATCTGACATGCCTAAATCAGCAACCCCTGAAGAAGACGAATAAACTCGACTCCTTTTTCTTTTTAATCTCATTTTTTGGTTTCAGCATTACTATTATAAACAATGAATTTTTCCCATAAATTATGGGATATCTTGGAAACCATCTAGCTACAGTGGTGACTGGAGTATTTGCAGCTGTTTTAACGGGACTTTGGCCTTACTTTGTAGACTTTGCACCCATACTAAATTTTGTATTCATCATGGCAGTACCAATAACCTGGTTTCTAACTTTTACATGTTGGATTTCACAGAAAAGTGCTGATTACGTGAAAAAATTTGAGGCCAATCACTCTCACGGCGAAAAAAAAAGCTTGAGTAATTCACAAACCACACAAGTATTTGCTTCAAATACAGATCAAATTAGTTATACAGAGATTAAGCAAGCACAAAATCATCTGTCTGAAGAATTAAACCAATTAAAGGAATATGTCAAACTTAAAGATGAAGAAATTGATAGATTAAATCAAGAAATATCAAATCTTCAGACACTGGTACAGATCGAATCTCTAAAAACAGAACTTGCTAATCTTAAGATGTTAGCATCTGGTAAGAAAAAGTAGACTAATCCTTACAATGACAGCAAGAAATACCATGATTATTTTTACACTTTGGACAACTCACTGCTCCACCATAATGACATTTACATGAACATAATTCAGTTGGATCGACCTTGTTCATCATGTGATTCAAATCTTTCTTAATATTTGACTTTTCCATGAGAGTATTTTAATAACTCAGTTACTAAACATATAATGAAAATTTTATTTTCAGGTTTTATTATATTAGAAATTTAATAGTGAGATTATTTGTTTGTGTGGAACTTTGACACAACAAGTCTGAAAATATAATTGATAATGTATGATAGAAAAACAAACATCTAAAATAATTACTAACAAATTTTTTCAATATTTCGAACTTAATCAAAATTTTATTCTATAATTAGATCTCTATTCTTAATGATTTTCCTCACAATCTAAAATAATTGTCATTCAGACAAAATCTAAATATCCAAATTAGCATAATTTAGATGCTATTTCTAGAGTTCTATCAATCATATCTCTTAATCTCTTTTTAGCATCATCATCAGTAAAACCGTCATCTGAGATCGATTCTGTGGTGAGAAACACAGCTTGTGGATTTGTAATTACTCGGAAATATGATAATAATTGTGTGACTAGAGTTTGAACATCAATAAATCCAATATTACTTGCAGCCACTATGACCATTCCTGCAACCTTCCCTACAGTTTTTTTATAATTTACATATTCAAACAAGTTTTTTAACGCCGAACTAAAAAACGAATTGTAAATAGGTGTCCCAATTAACCAAACGTCGGCATCCATCAAAGCATTAGCTGCATTTTTTGTTGCTTTATTATAATTCTCATCAGGTCCTTTATAACATTCAATTTGACCTTCTGAAATATTGATAAATTCTACATCTACATTTTTTATTTTTGTATATTCTACAACATATTTCATTATTAGTTGAGTGTTGCTATTTTTTCTTGGACTGCCCGATACTACCACAACTTTCATGTCTCAAGCTATAATCATCTGTATTTAAATTCACTATAAAATTTAAAACGGGTTTGGAGGGCTTCGATCCCTCGACCTGTAACTTAGGAGGCTACTGCGCTATCCATGTTTCGCGTCAAAAATGACTCTGCGCTACAAACCCAGCAAAAAAAATACTTGTAATTATTTAAGCGTAATCAAGATTGGTTTTAATCATCTCTTGAATCTCTTGCCACTCTGAATTTTCCTTTTCTTCCCATTTCTCAAAGTAAACTACGTCTTTAAGCTCCAGTCTGGGAAGCCAACCAGCTTTTTCAAGATCCGGTTTTTCTGCAAATTCATCAACATATCCTAAACATAGGTATGCTATTGGCACAACATGTTCAGGTAATCTTAAAACATCTTTTAATGTTTCATTGGATAGGATACTTACCCATCCAAGACCTATTCCCTCTGTTCTTGCTGCAAGCCACAAATTTTGAATTGCGCAACAAACACTGTATAATCCTGCTTCTGGAATACTGGATCTTCCTATAACAAATGGACCGAATTTTGAAGGATCATATGTCACACAAATATTGATAGAAGACTCTAAAATGCCCTCAAGCTTGAATGAAAGATATTTTGATCTATTTGGTTCTTCAACATGATGCGACGCCTTCTCTTTTTCAATCTCAAAAGATTCTTTGATTTTCTTTTTTGTTAAATTATCCTTAATCAATATGAAATTCCATGGTTGAGAAAAACCAACTGATGGCGCATGATGAGCGGCGTTTAGAATTTTAGATAAAATCTCATTTTTAATAGGCTTTGATATAAAATGAGATCTGACATCTCTTCTAGAATAAATGGCCTTGTAAAATCCCTTTTTCTCATCCTCTGTAAATTCAGACAATTCTTTTAACCTATATTCTTCTTAATTGATGCTTTTGTTAAACGTTAATAATGTCAGTAGTTAGTCTTGTACTTCAATGGGCCGGTAGTCTAGCTGGTTAGGATACCGCCTCGACACGGCGGTGATCGTGAGTTCGAATCTCACTCGGCCCACTTTTTAATTTAAACTAGTCTGAAACTCTTTTTCAATTACACTCCAAGACGTCTCAGTCGTAATACTACCCTCAGCAGAAAAATTGGTAATATCTCCATTCGTAACTGAGTCATATATTCCAGAGTCTACATTAGACTTGACAAGAACAAATGTGTTTTTTAATGGAATCTCTACACCTGAATAAAATATAGCTCTACCTGGCATTGAAATGTCTTCTGTAGAATACTGTCCTGATCCTAATAATGTACCATTGGCAAATAACTGATAACTAATTACTGGAACCGTAAATGTCTTTTCACTTGGATTTTTTACACTAAATGTAACTTCTAACTTTGCAGTATTTTCAATCTTATTCACATCTATTATTTTTACACTATCTAATCTAATTTCAACCTGTTCTAACTGTGGATTATCTAAACTAGCATAATATACAATTCCTCCCATCATCGCTAGTAATCCTGCTATTGCTGCATAAACAATCATCTTACTCTGAAGTGCCAATTTACTGGTATCACATTGTGTACAACTAAAAAAGGTTGTCAAGATCCAAATACATAATATTTGAACTAAGACATGACATATTGTGACAGCTTTAGAACAGGCAATTATTACGTGGATTCATCTAATTTCAGCTGCAATTTGGGTCGGTGGTTCATTATTCATTGGAGTTGTTTTTTCTCCACTGCTCAAAACAATGTCTAATTCAATTGAAGAAAGATTACAAATAATGATCAAAGTTGGGAAAAGATTCAACAAAATTGCCATTCCATCATTAATAATTCTCATGGGAACTGGACTGTACAATTCCCATATGCTTTTGAGTAAACCTGAATTATTACTTGGCACAAGCTACGGAACATATCTTTTAATCAAAATAATTTTGGTAATGGCATTAATCATTACGTATGTAATTCATGTAAGAGTAATTCGAAAAGATGTGGAGCAAAAAATAATGGATAAACAACTGCCTCAAGAACAAATTCAAAAATTAAGAAAAAAAATTATCATTCTTGGCGAAATCACCGTAGTTATATCTATTACAATCCTATTTTTTGCATCATTGTTAGATGCTGGCGTCTAAAACCCCCTCTATCCTAACTTCAAACCCTCCTTGTATTTTTCCAATTCCGTATTTACACTTTGTAAATTTTGAAGCAACATAGAGATTTGTTTCTAAATGTCTTGAAATTTTTGATACTGTAAATACAGTCATATCATTTGTTAGACTTGCAGGCAACACCAACATATCTGCAAGATTTTCATCAATTCCTAACTCATTTTCAATAATCTTATCCAAATCTAAATCAAACTCATTAATTTTTTTATCATATATACTATCTACACCAATAACTGAATTGTCATCTATGCTTGTAATTAATATCGAAGCTCCTGAATCATTCGTATCTTCTTTTTTAATGATAGATTCCACATCAAATTTCTTTTCAATCAATTCTGATTCAATTTTTTTACATTTCTCTTGTATCATATGTTCTGGTAATTTCGAAAATGAACAAAATAATTTTATTTTCTTAGTATTTCTCTTAACTAATGAAATTGATTTAATTTGAGATGGAAAAATTTCTAATTTGACTTCTCCCCCACCCTTAGGATAATATCCACGTTTAATTAATTCCATTGAAACGTTTATTCCCATTCTTGCATAAACTTCTTTCAAAACATATCTAGTGTAATCCATAGTTGGACTCCAAAGAACATCAGTACCTCCTTTGATAAACAACTCTACTTTCTTTTGACAAATAGAAGAAATTGGAATTAGAACCTGAAGAATTAATGAGATACTTCCCGCCGTTCCCACATCTTCTCTAATGTTGATATCTCTAATACTACCAGGTATAAATTTGAAGGATGTAGAACCAATTTTATCTCCTTCAACTTTAGCATTGAAGATCTTCTGAAGAATTTTAATTGCTGTCAGATGTTGTGGTTTTAACCCAGGTTTTTTTCTTTTTTGTCTTATTTTTTCTAAAGTTATGGGTTTTCTTGTAATACATGATAATGTTAATGCTGTACGAACAATTTGACCTCCTCCCTCTCCAAATGATCCGTCAATTTTTACAAATTCCACAATTTTTCAATATTTGTTGCCCTTATGATAGTTTTTTAAAATAAACCTGTGAACAATTAATATGAATGGATTATTGATTGGACGATTTCAACCATTTCATCTAGGTCATCTTGCTGCATTAGAATATGCATTGTCTACCGTTGATAATCTGTGGATTGGCTTAGGAAGTTCAAATAGACCCTGTGAAAAAAATAATCCTTTTTCTGCTGACGAAAGAAAACAAATGATCTTAGCTTCAATTGATGACTCCATGAAAAAACGAATTCAAATTTACCCTATACCAGATCTTGAAAATCATATTAAATGGATTGATCTGATTGATACAATTGTTCCAAAATTTGACGTTGTATTCACAAATGATGATCTAACTAAACATCTTTACTCTAAACGAAATGTCAAAGTTCTTTCAATTCCTTTCACAAATAGAGATGTTCTTTCTGGAACAAATATACGCGATTTAATAATCACCGATCAAAAATGGGAGGATTTAGTACCAATGGGAACCAAATATTTTCTAAATTCAAATAGTGCTAAACAACGATTGAAAAATCTCTAATTATAAATAAACCCGGAAAGTACGTCCAATGGCGTAAATTATGGAATATCTCTCTATGCTACCTGGCCCAACAAATGTACCAAATCGAGTAATGAGAGCGATGCTTGCTCCAATAATTAATCACAGAAGCGATGACTTTGTAGAATTATACACTGACGTTGTGAAAAAAACTCAACAGGTTTTTGAAACACAAAATGATGTTGTTGCTTTATCTGCATCTGGAACCGGTGCAGTAGAAGCAGGTGTGATCAATTTAATTAAAAAAGGCGACAAAGTCATTATTCCAGTCAATGGTGAATTTAGTGGTAGACTAGCACAACTAATTGAAAATCAAGGAGCTAATGTAATAAAACTTCAAACTCCGCCAGGACAAAATGCAACTTTCGATCAGGTTAAAGAAGCATTTGATAATAATAAAGATGTCAAAGCATTCTATGTTGTTCATAACGAAACCTCAACAGGGACAATGGTGAATTATCTTGATAAGGTATCTGACTTAACATCAAGAAATGGGGCATTCTATGTTGTAGATTCTGTTTCATTACTTGGTGGTGCTCCACTGCCAGTTGATAAGTGGAACATTGATGTATGTATGACTGGTGCGCAAAAAGCAATTGCTGCCCCTCCAGGAATCTCTCCTATTTCTATTAGTGCTAAAGCAAAAAAATACATGATTGAAAACCCCCCCTCTACAATGTATTTCAATTTAGCAAGATACTTCAAATATTATGATGAAGAAAAACATACTCCTTTCACACCTGCACTTCCATTACTTTATGCATATCGAGAAGCATTAACAATATTGTTGGAAGAAGGATTACAAAACGTCTTCAAACGTCATAAAGTTTGTTCAGATGCGTTATACTCTGGATTAAGCGCGATTGGTCTAACTCCATTTGCTAAAGAAGAAGATCGTTCAATCTCAATTGTTGCATTAAATTATTTAGATGGACTAGAAGACAAGACTTTCAGAAACACATTAGCTGATAAATTCAAAGTATTAGTTGCAGGTGGATTTGGAAATCTTAAAGGTAAAGTCTTTAGAGTTGGATGTATGGGAGAAGTTAGTTCATATCATGTAATGAGAACAATTTCTGCAATTTCGTCCACATTAGCTATGATGGGATATGATGTAGATACTCAAGCAGGTCTAAAGACAGCTGAAGAAAAACTTAAAGCTCTTTAATCCATGTTAACTTAATATAAGGAAATTCGAGACCGATCACATTGACTTTCAATAAAGGTTCACTAATCCTTGTAGATTATACTGCTAAAGTAAAGGATTCTGGAGAAGTCTTTGATACAACTATTGAGGAAGAAGCAAAAAAACATTCCATTCATGAATCAAGTGTAAAATATCAACCAAAACTTGTTTCAATTGGTGAGGTCTCATATCCAGTTCTTAAAGGACTTGACGAAGCATTAGCAAAAACATCCGTTGGAGACAAACTTACTGTTGAGGTTACGCCAGACAAAGGATTTGGTGAAAGGGATTCAGGAAAAGTCAGAATGATTCCAATCAGGAAACTAGGTGAAGATGCAGAAAAAGTTTCTGTTGGTGATACCATAGAAATTGATAACAAGAGAGGAATTATTCGCTTTATTGGTTCAGGTAGAGTCCAAATCGATTATAATCACAAGTATGCCGGCAAAACAATTCTTTATGACGTTAATGTAGTCAAATCACTTGATTCACCTACTGACAAGGTAGATGGAATTCTTCAAAGTAGACTGCCGTTAGAAAATTCCAAGGTAAATTTTGAATTAAAGGATAAGGAAGTAAGCATTACTATTCCCGAAGAAATTCTAAGAGCCGATGGACTGCAAATTATGAAGCATTTTATTCAACTAGACATATTCAAATTTGTTCCATCTCTGGAAAAAATCAATTTTGTTGAAACACATCTAAACAAGCAAGCTCAAAAGAAAACTGAAACCAACGATCAAAAAACTCCTGAACCAAAAGCAGCTTAAATCAAATTACTTTAGTACTCTTAGCAAGATTCCATGCTTTTCTTTCTGTCATTCCCACTTCTTTTAATATAGTATATCGTTCAGGTCTCAAACTTTGTGCCATTACTAACGCATTAATCACTTCTTCTTCTTTTAAACCAATTTGTTTTGCAGTTATCGGCGCTCCGACATCTTTCAATGCTTTTGCAATTTTTTTCCAATCTTGTCCTTGTAACTTTGCCATCATAATTGATCCAATTCCACATTTTTCACCGTGCAATCCCCTTCCCGGTGCAATTTTGTCAAGTGCATGAGAAAATAGATGCTCTGCCCCCGAACATGGTCTACTACTTCCTGCAATACATGATGCAACACCTGCACTGATCAGTGCCTCCACAATGATTCTTGCATCCAAACCTTTCCGTGAACTCTTTGGATTTTTAAAAACTATCTTGGCACTCATTAAGGCTAGTTCTGCTGAATACATACCGTAATACTCACCCGTTTTTTGATGACCTAATTGCCAATCTCTAACTGCAATGATATTTGCAATCAGATCCCCACATCCACTAGCAAGAAGTTTTGTTGGTGCTTTTTTGATAATGTCGATGTCTACAAAAACCCCTAATGGAGCTGTAGCAACTATGGAATGAGGCTTGTCACTTTTCACTGAAACAAATGGACTGGCCATTCCATCATGTGAGGCAGCAGTTGGCACACTTACAAATGGAATCTTTAAGTTATATGCAACCATTTTTGCGGTATCTACAGAACGTCCCCCGCCCACTCCTGCAATAATCTGACTGTGATCTTTTTTTACATCCTCTTCAATCTGACTCAAATTTTCTATTTTATTATCCTTTGATGTATGCCAAACAAATGCAATTTTTTTCGTTTTTAACGATTTTTCAATCTGCTCTTTCAAAATTTTTTTTACATGTACTCCAGAGATTAGTGATACTCTTTTGGGCTTGTTTAAAATATGCAAAAATTCTCCAAATTCACCAATATTTTTTTCACCTACTACAATTAGCCTTGGTAGCTCCATTGTGTGTGACTGCATGCGATCATGCTTTTTTGTCATTATTTATCATTTCAAGGGATCAAAAAGTTATTTAAAAGGGTGTCATGTCATCTAGATTATCTTAGGTGTATTTTTTGTCAAATAACGTTCAAGAAAAAATTCTGCATGGGACTACCACTGTAGGTATTAAGGTAAAAGATGGTGTAGTTTTGTGTGCAGACATGAGAGCAAGCGCTGGTTACTTTATTGCAAATAACAATACAATGAAAATCCAGAAAATTGATGATCATGCGGGATTGACTCTTGCAGGAGGCGTTGCAGACGCTCAAAATATTGTTGACATTTTACGATATCATTCAAATTTACATAGGGTCGAAAAGCAAGGTCCAATTGCAATTCATTCTCTTGCAAGACTTTGCTCTCTCATTTTCCACCAAAATCGTGGCTATCCATTCATGGCAGATATTTTAGTTGGTGGCTATGATGAAGATGGGCCAGCACTATTCAATATTGATATGTTTGGCTCAGTCGAAAAGAAAAATTATGTTACAACAGGAAGCGGTTCTCCTGTTGCATATGGTACGTTAGAGGAAGAATACCGTCCTGATCTAACAATCGAAGAGGCAAAAAAAGTTGCCCTTAGAGCAGTAAAAGCCGCAATAGTAAGAAATATTGGTACCGGTGATGGAATTAACATTGCCGTAATGGACAAAGACGGATTCCGTCTGTTAACCAATGAACAAAAGAAAGCAATCATCGAACTTTAGTGATTTAATGCAACGTAAACAACAGCAAAAAGAAATATCTTCTAGCCAAAATATAATGGCCACAATACTGCAAAGTATCCCAAAAGAAGCTCATGTAACTAAAATAGAATACGAAGGTCCACGAATTGCACTTTACACTAATGCGCCTCGTTATTTGATGGAAAACAATGAAACAATTTCAAATCTTGTTAATATAATTAAAAAAAGAATTGTAGTCAGAACCGATGAATCAATCAGAAAAACAGAGGAAGACGCAAGAAAAATTCTTAATGACTGTATCCCAAAAGAAGCTAATTTTCAAGGTGCATTCTTTGATACTGCTACTGGTGAAGTATCTATTGAAGCAAAAAGACCTTGGTTACTTCAAAGAGATGCTAAGGAATTCAATCATGCCGAAATAACTGAAAAAATAGGCTGGAAACTTCGCATAAGAAAAGCAACTACAATACCTTCACGTACAATCCAAACGATTAATGCAAATCTAAAACAATCTTCGGCTGAACGAAGTAAGCAATTCAGACAAATTGGTGACGAAATCTTTAGACCAAGACTAGCACAAAAATCAGAAGTATCTCTTCTTACTCTGGGTGGATTTGGGCAAGTTGGAAGATCATGCATGCTTTTATCTACCCCTGAGAGCAAAATTCTTGTCGATTGCGGTATAAATCCAGGTGCAAAACATCCCATGGATGCATTTCCTAGGTTAGATTGGGCAAACATTACTCTTGATGAATTGGATGCAATTGTAATAGGCCATGCTCATCTTGATCATACTGGATTTTTACCAGCATTATGTAAATTTGGGTACAAAGGACCAATCTATTGTACTGAACCAACACTTCCAATGATGAACTTGATTCAATTAGACGCAATCAAGGTAGCCGCTGCACAGGGAAGAACTCCGATGTATTCTGAAAGAGATGTAAAGCAAATCATGAAGCAAGCAATTACCTTACCCTATGGAACCGTTACTGATATTTCTCCTGATATTAAACTAGTTTTAGCAAACGCAGGACATATTTTAGGCTCAGCATTATGTCATTTCCACATTGGAAACGGAGATCATAACTTCGTTTATTCAGGTGATATTAAATTTGGAAAAAGCATATTGTTTGAGGCCGCAAGTTGGAACTTTCCACGTGTGGAAACACTGTTGGTTGAAAGTACCTATGGAGCAAAAGAAGATATTCAGCCATCAAGACAAGAGGTAGAATCTGCCTTCATTAATGCTGTCAACAATACTCTTGCTGACGGAGGCAAAGTACTCATTCCTATTCCTGCAGTTGGTCGTGCCCAAGAAATCATGATGGTAATTGATCATTATATGAAATCTGGAGAAATGGTGGAAGCCCCTGTTTTTACTGAGGGAATGATATCAGAAGCATCTGCAATTCACGAAGCATATCCAGAATATCTAGCAAGAGAATTAAAACAAAAAATCCTTGAAACCGATGATAATCCATTTGATTCTGAATATTTCACCAATATCGAACATGCAGATGCAAGAGAAGAACCAATGAGAGAAGATTCACCATGTATCATTTTGGCAACTTCTGGAATGCTTGAAGGAGGTCCTGTTTTAGAATACTTCAAAAACATCGCTCCGGATAAAAAGAACAAAGTTCTATTTGTCTCATATCAAGTAAATGGAACTTTAGGAAGAAGAGTCTTAGATGGTTCAAAACAAGTTTCGATGTTAGGTAAAGAAGGTAAAGTTGAAGTTGTTACAATTAATTGTAGTGTAGAAAAACTTGATGGCTTCAGTGGGCATAGTGATTATAATCAACTCATGTCTTTTGTACAAAGATTACGACCAAAACTTCGTAGAGTTCTTGTGAATCATGGTGAAAGAAAGAAATCAGAGAATCTTGCAATGAATATTCGAAGAATGTATCGTATTCCTGCCCATTACCCACAAATTCAAGAAGCTATCAAATTATTTTAGATCGTACTCAGGCTTCCAAATTTTAATATTTGATGGAGCAACAATAATTCTCTCTTCACCCAATCTTGCAATATCCGCACCTGCAGTTTTTGCAATAGAATATAGTTCTTCTACTACTTTGCGTAGCTGATCTACATCTTTTTGAGCTAAAGGCGTAACTCTAAGAATTAGAATCATCTCTTTTTTAATATCTTCTTTGATTGAATGCACATCACTAATGTCACGAATAGTTATTGCTTTCAAATATGTTGGACTTTCTTGTTTTTGCATCCTTGATGAAAATTCGATCTACTCCCTCAAAAACTCTTCCTTTGTTTTAACTAATTTTTTAAAGATTTCACGCCTAAATTCTAAATTTAATATACGACTCTTCACTGACAGATTTAGATAGGATTTCTTGTTTGGAATTTTCCTTGCTTGTAATTACATAAACTTGTTTATCTTTTGGAGCATCTGAATAACGAAGAGTTACTGATGCTGCAAATTTAATGTGTTGAGATGCATTCTTTCCTCGCAATATTGAAACTGGACCTACATAATCACGTGCTTCCAATAAAATATCTCCTGGTAATGCAATTGCCTTTATCATTTCATTCTCATCCTTGTTTCTTCCAACAACAAATTTGGTTTGTTCATCTAATCTGAAATGTCTTCCAATTTTTAGTAAATCAATATCATTTATTGTTGGAGTTTCAACATGTTCAAACAAGTCTTTAGCTTTTATTCCAAAAGTTGGATCTGTCAAAAGACAACCTCCACCAGCATTTGGCGGATTTTCTATTCCATATTTTTTTGCCATCTCTAATTGATTTTTTCTCGTTCTACCTTTTATCATTCCCATGTTTTCTCTTTTGATCAATCCCTCTTTTTCAGGATCAGTTTCTGGAAGTAATCCTGCAGAAAGTGGTCTTACAATCTTTCCCACAAGTCCTGATTCCTTTTCTATAGTTCTTAATGCAGGTGCATGTTGGCTCATAGGTCTTTGTCCTAACACTTCACCAGAAATTATAAAATCAGCTCCAATCTCATTCATGTGTTTCTTCGCTGCCTCAAACATCATTGCTCTGCAATCTATACATGGATTAAATCCTGCACCAACACCGTGTTTTGGATGTTTTAACATTTCAATATACTCATCACCAAGATACACCGTTTTCAAATTAACATTAAGATCATCAGCTCTTTCTCTTATTTCAAAACCACAACCTCTACCACAATCAAAATCACAAAATGGCGTTTTAATTGCAACAGCTGAAACATCAAATCCTTGCTCCTGCATCATCCTAACTGCAAGTTGGCTGTCTAATCCTCCTGATAGCAATGCAACCACTTTTTTCTTTTGTGCTTTTTCAGTCACAGTTTAAAAACCCAAATTCGTATATACAAACTTTGCATCATACATAAATTAAGAAAAGTTTTGATTCCATCGTGAAACAACGTCGAAAAAACCTTCTCAGGTTTGCCCAGAAAATAGATTGTGATACATTAGTGGCATTCGAGCCTGAAAATCTGTATTATCTAACCGGATTTTGGGGGGAGGCAATAGGACTGTTAGAAAAAAATGGAAAAACAACCATCATAGCCCCTGAACTAGAGGTTGGAAGAGCCAAGGCTGAATCTCAAGATTGTAATGTAATTACTGCAGAACGAGGAATTGGTCTAGTAGCATCATTAGTTTCTAAAATTAAAAAAAACCAAGTATGCACTGACTGTCAAAATTACTCTGTAATGACCTCTCTAAAAAAATCAATTCCCAAAATCAAATCATCGACTGAACCTTTCTATAATTCTCGAGTTATTAAAGATGAAAAAGAAATTTCAATTCTCAAGAAAGGTTCAAAAATTATTGACGAAATGTTTGAAATTTGCATAAAAAAAATGAAAGTTGGGCAGAAAGAATCAGATCTTCAAGCAATTCTGATGTCTTATGCTATTAACCATCAAATGTTTGATACTGGTTACAAATCCACACTTAATCCATTAATAATTGCTGGTGGACCAAATGGTGCATTACCACATGCACAGGTAACTGAAAGAAAATTCAAAAAAGGAGATCTTGTAGTAGTTGATCTTACTCTTAGATACAATGGATATGTTTCAGATGCAACAAGAACATTTGCAATGGGAAAAATTTCTCCCTTAGCAAACCAAGCATATGAAATTGTAAAAGAATCACAAAAACTTGGATTAAAAAAAGTTAAACCAAATGTGGCTTGTAGAGATATTGATCTTGCATGTCGAAAACATATTGAAGATAAAAATTTTGGAAAATACTTTATTCACTCAACTGGCCATGGCATAGGCCTTGAAGTTCATGAACTGCCAACAATCTCGTACAAAAATGAGGTAAAACTAGAAAAAAATATGGCAATAACAATAGAGCCTGGAATTTACATTGAAAATAAATTTGGAATCAGAATCGAAGATTCTTTGATCGTTAAAGACAAACCAATTGTAATGCACAAATTTACTAAAGAACTGATTACAATTTGAGCCTAATCATAGAAATCTACTAAATCAATAATGTGTTTTGATTCTGGATTATTTCCTTTAATGTTTCCCGAGTCCATATTGATATTCCAATCATAGCTAAATCCACCCTTATGTGATTTAAAATCCAAAATGACTTGATAATCCGATTGATTAGAATTTATCAAAATATCTACTGATGTTTTTTTGTTATCATAAATTTTTTCATTGGGGTATTCTTCGCTTATTTTATTTGAAATTGCATCATATACACTCAACCCTTTTTCATTTGATCCCTTATAGGACATTAATGTCTGTAAAACTTGTCTTTCTTTTTCTGTCATATTTTCTGGAAACTTACTTTGTAAATCTCCCTTTGTTAATTCAGGAACAACAAAAACAATTATCAATGCTATTACTCCAAGATAAATTGGGGCACGCTTTCTGATGAATTTTTTAAATTCTGATCCTTTCGGCCTTCCCTCTTTTTTCTTAGACTCTTTAGTCATACATTATTCAGTTTTTTGCAGTTAAAATTAAAACTTCCCAAGGAAATTCAATAATCCCATTTCTCTTAGTATATTGTAGCGTATTTCTTCTAACATTTTCTTTCAGTTCCCTCTTCTTTTCACTTTCTAACTGATCTAATTTTTCTTTTAATGGTTTTGCAACATATCTGAGATAGTTTTTCCAATAATCTTCAAACCTTCCTGGACTGTATTTGAAAACATAACTCTTTACACAAATATTTGAAAATCCTACTTTTTCTATTTCATTTCTTAGTGTCGATTTTGTCCCAAATCTATCTAAATCTGGAGTACCTGGTAGAATGTAATCTGGAATAAACTCTGTAACTGCATCTAAAATACTGCTAAAAAAGGGAACTTTTTTCTTTGTGCCATGTACTGAAATTCCAATTTTTCCGTATTTTTTGAGGCTATTTCTCATGTTTTTTAGTGCTTTTTGAGCATCTGGAAAAAAGAATAGTGCGTATTGACAAGTAATTGCATCAAACTTTGCAGCAAAACTAAATCTTTCAGCATCCATAATTACAAAATCCAAATTAGTTTTAAATCCATTCCATTTTTTTGCAATTTTTATTGCAGTTGTAGATGTATCAATTCCAACTATATTTCCATTACTCCCAACTTTTTCATTAATTTTTTTTGTTACTACTCCTGTACCACAGGCAATATCCAACACATTATGACCTTTTTGCAAATCCATCAATTGAACTAATTTTGAAGTACTCTGAAACGGTCCATCGCTTATGCTAATCCATCTCTTGTGATAACGTGGTGCTATTTCATTCCATATTGAGATATTGCCTTGTTTGTATCTTATTTTATTCAATTACACTCATGTCTCTTTTTTTAAGTTTGACTCTAGAGTTTCTCCTGTCTCATGATAAAATTTATGTTTTATTTCTTCCAATCTTTCAATATTTTTTATGTTACGTGATTTATTTAATTTTATTTTAATTTCTTTGTATTCTGCAACTAATTTCCTTAATTCTGCTCTTTTCAATTTATTTATTCAATTGTTCTTCTAATTGTTTTCTGATAAATTTGGCAATTTTTTGTTTCTTCTTCCATCCTGATGATATTTCTCTTTCTGAATTTACAATAATCACTTCATTATTTTCTGGATTTTTTGTATATCTGGAATTACCAATATCATTAGCTACTATCATGTCTGCATTAGATTCTTTCATCTTTTTTCTTGCTTCTCTTACCAAATCAACTCTTGATAAATTTACTTCTGCCTTAAAACCTACAAGGAATACATTTTTCTGGATTTTTTTAATATGATTGATAATCTTTGGTGCTCTCTTCAGGTTGATTTTAAGTGTGTTTTGAGAACTTTTAATTTTCTTTTTACTTGGTTTTTCAGGTGTGTAGTCAGATATTGCAGCCGCCATAATGACAACATCAAATTTCTTCCTCATCTGCTTCTTAACTTCATTGAACATATCTTTGCCTGTTGAAACTCTTATGACCTTGGCACCTTTTGGTGGTTTTTCTATGCCTGGCCCGTAAATTAAAGTCACCTTGGAGCCAGCTGATATTAATTCTCCAGCTAGAAATATTCCTGTTTTACCTGAACTTTGATTAGTGATCATTCTAACAGGATCAATGTATTCTATTGTTGGGCCGGCAGTAATTAGTATACTCTTGTTTTTTAGTATGGATGAAAATCCAAATTTTCTTAATACATGTTCTAGAACGTCTTCTGGTTCAGGAGCTTTGGCCTTTCCCTCAATCATCTTTGGATCTAAAAACTCAATCTTGTTTTTTAGAAACTCTATGTTTTTCTTCACTGCATAGTTTTCATACATAGATTCGTGCATAGCAAGACACATCAATATTGGAATCTTTGAACCAAATCCTACTGTCAAAACTGTTGATATTGGAGTATCATCTATACCGTTTGCAAGTTTTCCTAAAGTGTTTGCGGTAGCTGGATAAACTATCAACAAATCTGACTGATTATAATCTGCTAATTTTATGTGTTCTAGATTCCCTGTTAATTTTGTAATCACGTCGTTTCCTGTAGCCCACTTGAAATAATCTGGTTGAATTAATTTTGTTACTGCACTACTTGCTACACATGTAACATCTGCACCATGTCTCATTAGTAATCTTGCCAACTCAATTGCCTTGTATGCGGCAACACTACCTGCAACACAGAGAACTATTTTTTTATCTGAAAGCTCAATGCCACGAGAATTAACAATATCTAATGATGGGTGCTCTTTTTTCTTTATTTTTCCTTTAACTGTCAATTTCACTTCGTAGTTTTTCTAATTCTTCTTTATCCATTGAGAACCAATTTTCTTGAGATGGAAATGTTCTTGATTCCACATCTTTCTTATAATTTCCAATGGATTTTAAAATATCCTCAGATAGATTCATGTATCTTTTTACAAATTTCGGTTTTATTTTGTCATACATGCCAAGTAAATCTTGAACAACTAAAACTTGACCACTACATCCAAGTCCTGAACCAATACCAATTGTCGGTATATTGACATTTTCCGAAATAATCTCTGCAACTTCATGACTGATCATTTCCAATACAATGCTAAAAACTCCTGCTTCCTCCAAATCTTTTGCGTCTTGAATTAGTTTTAAGGCAGTATCTTTTGTCTTTCCTTGTACTTTGTACCCTTGGGATAACATAGTAGTCTGTGGCTGCAGTCCAATATGTCCCATTACTGGAATTCCAACATCAACAATTGAACTAATTGTTTCCGCCATAACTGATCCGCCTTCAAGCTTTACTGCATCAGCTCCTGCTTTTATCAATCGCCCTGAATTTCTGATGGCATCATCAATACTTGCTTGATATGACATAAATGGCAAATCAGCAACCAACAAAGAGGTTTCTCTAGCTTTACTCACTGATTCAGTAAACATACACATATGTTCCATTGTAACAGGAATTGTACTTTCATATCCAAGCATAACCATTCCTGCGCTGTCTCCAACAAGTAATATGTCAATTCCAGCTCTATCACATAATGATGCCAATGTATAATCATAACTTGTAATTACTGAAATTTTTTTACCGTCTTTCTTCATATTAACAATATCTTGAACTGATTTATGCAAAACGTGCTCTCCTCAATAGATTATTTCTAATTTCAATAATACTTTTTGCAATATTTTTTTTGTTATCAAATTCCCCTACAATTTTTTTGAGTTCTTTTTGATTTCTTTTTAACAATTTTTTAGAAGTATCAATTAACAAATCCATAGATCTTATCACGTTATCCACAATTGTTATGTTTGCAGTTTGAGATGTTCGTGAAAGTGGATTAAGATCAAACGTAATTACTATTTTTCCAGCTTTTCTTAATGCTAAAGTTCTATCTCCATCTTCTAACGGTACTAGTACTACATCTGCAGCAAAAATCCCATTTTTATCAACAATTCTTCTAGCTGAGTCTATGCCTGATAGTGTGATCTTTGATTTCTTGTTAACTCCTAGAATCTCTTTTGCTCCACTCTTCTTTAGAATGTTGATTACATTCTGTTTTCTTTTTTCATTTGCATAAAACAGATTTACTTCTATCTTTGCATTTGTTGTTTTAGCAAGTTTTACTATTTCTTTTGGACATAAAGCAGCCACATTCCCATTAACAGAAATCACTGGAAATTCTGCCAAAAGTATTTGTGCTGCTGCAACCCTTATTGCGGTCTTTGCCATTTTGTTTGTTTTCTCACCTAATAGATAATCAAATGCTTCTCCTCTTCCTTGAGCAAGAAGTCCTTCTTTAGCAACCACACCATTGTCAAAACCCTTAACCAGCTTTTCTCTAATTAAAAGAGATTTTACCCTTGGATGCGATTTTGGAATTAAAGTCATCTATATTCAATTAATTGAATAGAAGTCTTGCGCCCTGCATATCTAATTCAGACTTTACAATAATTCCTTCAGAATATTTTTCCAATATCTTTATAACTTTATTTTCAGCTTCTTGTGGAATCATGGAAAATATAGTTTCACCAAAAAGTGCTACTCCACATTTAATCTCGTTTAAAGCAAGTTCATTAATTATTTTTTCCATTCGTGGAGATATTACATTAACATATTTGGCAAACTCCAAAGACATATCTTGAAAATGTTCATAATTTTTTGATTCAAGTAATTGATTAACCATTTTTCCACCCAAACCATTAATCTGTGGTAATCGTTCTTTCAAAAACTTGTTTGTTGAAATTGGTGAAAAACAAATCATAATTATTGAAATAGGTTCTGTATTGATTTTTTCTACTCTTCCAATTCCAGGAGCTCCAGGTTTCACTCTAATTTCAAACCCTCCATGATATGAAGCTAAAACATCTCCTAATCCTGTTTTACAGTTAACCTCCGCATTGTGAGCAATTTTTCCAATTTTATCATGTGGTAATTTTGTTTGAAGAGCTTTATCTAATGCATATGCAAGTGATAATGCAACAGCACCACTAGAACCTAATCCATAACCAACAGGGATTGATATCTTATGTGCTATATCAAAAAACAGATTTCCAAAATTACCAAGTTTTAGAAATTCATTTAAAACATATTCAGAAACATCTGTCTTATCTGATTGATATCCATATGTAGAAATTTTATAGAATGAGTTCTGATCTGTTTTTGGATAAATAGAAACACTGGTTGTTACGCCTTCTTTTATTGAAAAACCTGCTCCCATAGAACCCAATTCTTCTGATACTTGAGTTTCATCTAGAAAAGCCTTGAAGAAACCTGTCACATGTGCCGGACAAAATGCTGTTGCTTCCACGATCACGGTATAAATCTTACACAAAATATAAGAATATGGCTTAAATTAATTAAATTAGTATAAATTGACTAAATTCATTCGACGCCTACAAAAAATAGGTAGTAGCATTCTCGTATCACTTCCGAAAGAATGGGTTGACGCAAACCATCTTGATAAAAGCAGTCAAGTTGAGATAGAAACTGGACAAGATACAATTTCTATCTCTGCCAACACAGAGACAAGACCTACAAAAGAATTGATTATTTCGTATCCACTACCTAAAGAAGAAAATATTGTTGCTGATATTACAGGAGCATATCTTTTAGGTTATGACATTATTGAAATTAATTCAAAATCAATAATTCCAGGCGAAGATAGAGAAAAAATCCGTAATTCAATGAGACGTTTGGTTGGAATGGAAATAGTTGAAGAAGATGCATCCAAAATTAATATGCAATTTCTTTTAGATGCAACAACACTAAATCCAGAAAAAATTCTCAAAAGAATGAGCTCAATTGCTCTTGGAATGTATGACGATATTTGTAATGGTTTAATCGCTGAAGATAGATCAAATCTACAAACATTATCTAATAGAGATGTAGAAGTGAATCGACAATATTTTCTTCTTGTTAGGTTAATTCGAAGTACACTAGTTGATAAAAGACTTGCTAATGTATTCAATTTAGAAAATATTGATGTTTTAGATTATAGAGTCGCTGCCAATCTCTTAGAAAATGCAGGGGATACCATAGTTGAGCTTGCAGATTTCATCTACAATTCTTCATTGTCTAAGGAACATCTTAGAAAAATATTTGATATTGTACAAAATTTTACGTCTCTTGCAGAAAAATCAATTGATGCATTTACAAAACCTGATAGATTGTTAGCAATTGAATCTATTTCATTGCATAGGGAGTATCAAGAAAAACTCTTAAAACTTAGAATTTCAATGGGAAATAAAAAACAAATTCCGATTGATTTTCTTGATCTTGTTCACATGTTTGAAAGAATTGCAAAATCTTGGGCAGATGTTGTAGATCTTGTAAAACCAATATATCATGAATAACTAAGTAATTTTCTTTTTAGACACATATGTCATTACTGCACAAATTGTTTTTGAATCTTGAATTTTACCATCCTTTATCATTTTAATTAATTTCCTTAATTCGATTTTTTCAACGGACAAAATTTCATCAGCATCTAATTTCAAATCTGCAATTTTTTTCAAGCCTGAGGCTACATAGCAATGAATAATCTCAGAATTGTAGCCAATTGAGGGGTAAAATGAGATTAGCCAAGTCATTTTTTTAGCTCTGTAGCCTGTCTCTTCTTCTAATTCTCTAAATGCACATTCTATTGGATCTTCTTTTTTCTCCAATGTTCCAGCAGGAATTTCTAAGACATATCCATGAGGAAATCTATGTTGTTTTACTAGAATTATTTTGCCATTTTCATCAAATGCTAGCATTGCAGCTGCACCACGATGTTCAATCATCTCTCGTTTTACTTTTCTTCCTTCTATGATTCCATCATACACACTTAGACCTAGAATCTTTCCCTCGTAGATCTTTTTCTTTTTCATATTTGTCGTTAATTTACTTATTATTTAATTTGTTTGATACGACAAATGTAATGTAGGTGATTTTTTAGATTCCTCAATTGTTTTCTCTAGCCATTTTTGCATGAATGAAATTTTTTTTGGAATAAACAAATCTGCAGTTTTTACATTTTTTACATTTCTTATTTTTTGAGTCATCTCATCCATTTTAAAAATATCATGGCTATACAAAAATAAAACAATTTGATTTTTTGATATAAATGGTGTTTGCATATATGATTCTGTAAATTTTTCATCCATTTCTATCAATGTTTCTTTTAGATCACCATCAATCCATGTAAGTATTACATATGGAATAAACCCTTCAATCTTTGTTGGATCATAAACTAATGTAAATTGCACACCTTCGTTTTCTTGTAATTTTTCTAAACATCTTGTAACAGTTTTTGTTGATAGGTTTGTACTTTTTGCAATTGATTCTATTTTTTGTCTTGGATTAACTAGTAACTTTTCTACAATCATTAAATCTGTTTTCGTTAAATTTAATGAATATCCTGGATTTTCAGCTTCAAAAATTGATAACACTCTAACATTTCGCATTATTTTTTTTGCTAGATCTATCTTCTTTTCTAAATTATCCTTTACAACTATGCTACATACAGTTATTCCACCCACACATGGGACAACAAAAAATGGCTCTCCGATAAGACTCACTTGTTCCAAAATCTCCTCCATATTTTGTCCTGTTACTACAAAATACAATACTCCATAACTCAATACGGGAGGTTCTATTCTTATTGAAAATTTTTCAATGATGCCCAATTTCTCCATTTTTTGAATCCTTGCTCTAACTGCTCCACCTGAAATCTTCAATTCTTTTCCAATCTGTCTATCTGATTCTCTGCAATTATTGAGTAGTCTACTCAGAATCTTGATATCCAAACTGTCCAATTCGTCACCATATTGTTGATCCTAGAACACATATACAACCTATTTAATATAAAATTGTCTATATTATTAGTAATATATATGATATACATTAAATATTGGACTATTTTATTATTTTTGTGGAATATAGGCTAAGACTAGCAAAACGTATGCTGTTTAATAAGAAAGGTAGTTTGATTGGAGCTGTTTTAGCTGTAACAATTGGCATTTTAGTTATTCACGTAAATTTTGTAATTTTTCAAGGATTGTTTGATGCAATAGTTCGTGATATTAGTAATTACAGAAATGGAGACGTTTTAGTTACTGATGAAGCTGATTATATTGACAAATCTGATCTGTCGGTAGTAAATTGGTTTGAAAGAATTCCATACGTTGAGGCGGCGACTCCGCGGCTTTCATCAACAGCCGAGATGAACATGACAAAAAATGGAAAACTGATTGAAGAAACAAGAATACCAATCGTAGGAATTGATCCATATAGAGACATAAGAGCATCGACAGTTCATGAAACTGTTACAGAAGGCAACTATGTTTTTGCAAGAAATTCTATTGTTTTAGGTTCTAATGTTGCACGAGATATGGGTGGAGCTGAAGTTGGTGATAGTGTAAAAGTTCTTGTTGTTGATAGAAACGGCGAAGATCAAATTAGGCGATTTACAGTTACTGGGATAGCGCAGTCTCCTGGTGGTCAAGGATTTGATTATACTGCAGTAGTGCATATTGATACGCTTAGAGACATGATGAAAAGAGATGGAGAAACTGGTTCCTTTATGATAAAACTTAATGATCCATCAAAAGCATTAGAGGTTAAAGAATTCTTTCTGAGATCTTTTCCAAATGATGATTTTCTTGCAGAAACTATAGAAGAATCAGCTGAGGAACAACTAGCCGGATTTAGATCTGGCATTGCTATGATCAACATGATTGGATATTTTGGTATGATGTCCTCAGCATTTGCCATTGTTACAATTCAAATGATGCTTGTTAATGGAAAAACAAGAGAAATTGGGGTAATGAGATCAATCGGAGCTAAGAGAAAAGACATTTTAATAATTTTCATATTTCAAGGAATGATTATAGGTGCAATTGGTGCAGGAGTAGGTACCGCTGCTGGATTAGGTTACACATTTTATGCTAAAGAAACAAAAATGTCTTTTAACAATAGCTTACCTCTGGAAGTTAGTTATAACTGGGAAAAAATAATTCAAACAGCTTTGACCTCCTTTGTTCTAGCGATTATAGCATCTTTATATCCATCATATAGAGCCACCAAACTTTTACCCGTAGAGGCGATGAGAACTGTCTAAAGTACTTGAAATTCAAAATTTGAGCAAAATCTACGGTCAGGGCGAAAATCAAGTCAATGCCTTAGACAATGTAACATTTTCCATTGAAAAGGGAGAATTTGTATTGATTGTAGGTAGTTCTGGTTCTGGCAAATCTACTCTTCTGAACATGATTGGGTTGTTAGACAGACCAACTTATGGAAAAGTCTTCATTGATGGAATAGATACCACAAAACTTGACGATAACAAAATATCATCGTTTAGAAATAAAAAATTAGGATTCATTTTCCAATTTTCCAATTTATTATCTGATCTGACCGTTTTAGAAAATGTTTTGCTTCCAAGACAAATTGCTAGAACAAACGATTCTGCTGAAGAAGATGCAAAAAAATTACTAAATGCAGTAGGACTAGAAAGTCAAATGAATAAAAGAGCCAACAAAATTTCTGGTGGACAAGCACAACGTGCAGCTATAGCTAGAGGATTAATCAATAGTCCTTCTATTGTATTGGCAGATGAACCCACAGGAAATCTGGATTCTGTAACATCTGAAAAGATAGTACAATTAATGAAAACAATGGCAAAAGAACTCAATCAAACTTTCATAGTTGTTACTCACGATAGACAACATTTCGGTGATGTTGATAGAATTATCACAATAAAAGATGGACATGCATTTGAGGGCGATCTACCCTCAGAAGTGGAGGCGTTGGTATGATTAATACAAAAATTTCTCTCATTTTAGCATCTTTGTTAATTACATCCACATTATTTGATAATTCATTTGCTCAAATATCATCTGGTGGATTTGGAGATTCTCCGTTTGAGCGAGATTTTGGAGATGTAAAATTTCTGGATGCGTATTTTGGAACTTATAACAACAAGATTGAGATAGAACCAGGCGACAAAAACGTGCCATTTACCGTTGTATTTGCGAATGTAGGTACACAAGACATTACAGGAATACGTGGACAGTTGTCATTACCATTTGGGTTTTCATCCTCTGATGGTCCTGGTTCAATCATTTTTGCCAATAGCAACTCTAATTCATTGGCTGGAGAAAACTTTCATTTGACATTTTTTGTGAATATTGACAAGAATGTAAAAATTCAACAATATCCGGGAACCGTCAAAGTTGATTACTCTAGATTACGAGAATCAGGAATACGAACATCTTTCTCTGATTTTAATTTTAAAGTTACAGGTGATAGTATTATCAATGTAAAAGCACTAAATCCATTTCTTACATCATTGCAATCAAATGATGTTGTAATAGAAATTTCAAATGATGGAACTGCTCCAATTTCCAGTGTTGATATTGTAGCCACAAATACTCAAACTGAAATTGCATCGACATCTGCATCTACCACCAATGTAGAAAATGTTGTGATATTGGAATCAAATTGGGATGTGGGAAATATAGAACCAAAATCATCTCGATTTCTCACCGCTACTGTATATGTACCTGAAAATCTGAAAGGTGATACATTAAGAATTCCATTATCAATTAATTTCCATAATGCACATGGTGATCAACAAACAATCTCCAAAATTGTTGATTTCTACATAAAGGGACTGATTGATTTATCTGTTTATGATGTTTCTATAGTTGAACTCTCTAATACGCAAATGGTTGTAGGTGAAATAATTAATGAAGGTAACATTGATGCGTTATTTGGTTTTGTGACATTAGAAGGACTTGGAGACTCTAACATTAAAACAACCACTCAATTCATTGATGAAATTGAAACTGATGCTCCTGTACCATTTAACATTCCAATTGAGTTTGATGGCCAACCAAAGTATGGAGAACATGATATAAAAATAACTGTAAGATACAAAGATGATACTAGAGATGAGTTTTTTCTTCCATATGAGACCACTATTTTTGTAGAAGAGCCATCCAAAGATGATGATTCTGGAAATATCTATCAAATGATGATAATTCCAGTACTGGTTGGAGCTGGAATCGGATTTTATCTATATTACAAGCGTAAAAAAGATCAGACCAGTCAAGGTTCAAATTAAAAACTACAATAAACTCATGTGACTAAATTGAGATTGACCCTTATTGTTTTACTTGCGGTTTTGGTAGTTGGTGGATCTGTTATTGTTTATGGGTTTTTGACCCAGAGTAACAATGAAATTGAGAACAGCTCCCCTTATGAGAAGCTTAAGAATTACAAAGAAGATCTTGAAAAAATCAATCAATATAACCAAAAAATACTATCTGAGCTTGAACAAAAAATCACTGGCATAGATGATCCAAATCTGGAACAATTAACCCAAGAGATTGAAATTCTAAAACGAGTAATTAATGATAACAAAGAAGAGCTTGAAAAAGTAATACAAAAACTGTCCAAAATGAAACCAAATCAATAACTCAACATCTAATTATGCCCTATTTGTTAGATAAAACGTCAACGTTATATCATATTTTGTTGCATGATAATTCGGGCATGGCAAAGAATCTATTTCTGTTTCTAGCTGGTAGTATAGTGGGATTTATTACAACACCGCTTCTATAATATTGAGATTCATCTAATCCTTAATTCATATATTGATTCTTAAAATTAAGATTAGTGGAAACTCACAGAACACTTACAATACTTGGTATTATCTTACTCCTCTCTACAATTGCAATATTTTATTATCATGAAGAAAATTACTCTGATGACGAATTCAACCTTGCTTATGTCACTGGAGTTGCTATGATAATTGTATTTATGGCAAGTTTAGCCTTAATCAACAAAGACAGATTTAACGAATCAAAATCAAAAAAATAGGTTCAATGTGAATTTTTGTGGGTAATCATCTTGTATAGCGTATTTCTATCTAGATTGCACGATTGTCTATCAAGTCTTGAGGTTATTACTGATTGTCATCGATGGTTTTTGATCTCTTTTGATTCAAAATAGTTACTAAAATTCTTTTTGACTTTTGCTGATACAGCACCCTCTAAGATTATAAGCAATTACTTGATCTTGCGATCATGCAAGGTAATGAAATTGAAGTTCCAAAGGAAATACGTGAATTCATGATTGATGGGGCAGAAGAAACTATCCTTGGTCAAAAGAATGGTGCAATTAAACAATATCGATATGGAAATTTACATATTAGAGAATATAATGACAAATTTTTAGTTCATACTGATAAAATTGATCCACGAGAAGATCCATTTGGTCATCTAGTCTTTGATGCTCCTGAAGTTTTGATTGGGTTAGCTTGTGCCATATTTGGAGGTCCTCAAATTGCAAAATTTGCCTCCAATAATAAATTCAAGAAACCATCTGTCACATCAGAACTTCTGTCTAGTATATTGTCTGGATATGTTGGATATGTGACATCTAAGAAAATCAAGAATTCGCTGAAGTAACATGTCTGTGGTTAGAACAATTCAAGTATTAGTGAAACTTTTACCATCCATTTTAGCTTTGAAAAAAGATAGGCGACGATGGGTTAAACAAGAAGGAAAAGAAATTGATCATGAATCATTTCGCAAAAATGCCAGAAATATTCTAAATGCTTTCATTTCTTTAGGTCCTGTATACATAAAGCTTGGTCAGTGGCTTTCATCACGAGCTGATATTTTACCTCAACCATATTTGGAGGAACTTGCAAAACTTCAAGATAATGTACCCCCTGTATCATTTGATCAAGTAAAAACAATAATTGAAAAAGATATTGGTCCAATTAATGAAAAATTTGACAGCATAGATCCAAATCCAATTTCTGGAGCATCGTTAGGCCAAGTTTATCGAGGAAAATTATCTGGTCAAGAAATTGTTGTTAAAGTAAAAAGACCTGGAATTGAAAAAGTTGTTGAAGAAGACATCAAAGTTTTAAAAAAAATCCTTCCTTTGGCTTTACAATTCGTTGATCCGAATCTTCGTTTTTCAGCTAAATCAATGCTATCTCAATTTACTGAGACAATTCATGAGGAAATGGATTATACCAACGAATCAGCAAATCTCAAAAAAATAAAACATGACATGGAAAAAAACAACAAAGTTGTTATTCCGTCAATTTACGATAATTACTCATCAAAAAATGTACTGACAATGGAATATCTCCCAGGAATCAAGATTACTAACATCCAAGCCCTCGATGAGAAGGGAATTGACAGGCAGAAATTGGTAGTTGATGTACACAAGGTATTCTTTACTATGCTTCTGCGGCATTCAGTTTTTCATGCAGATCCTCATCCTGGAAACATTTCAGTCACTGATGATGGTAAGTTGATTTTATATGATTATGGGATGGTCGGACGATTAGACAATGAAACCAGATTACGACTTGTTCGGCTTTATCTTGCTTTAGTAGAAAAAGATCCTCCCAGAACTGTTAATGCAATGAATGATCTTGGAATGCTCACTCCAAATTTTAATCGCTCTGTAATAGAAAAGGGAATAGAGCTTACTGTACGTGCAATGCATGGGAAAAAACCCGATGCGATGGAAGTAGAGAGCTTGATGGAACTTGCAAACAAAACAATGAGTAGATTTCCCTTTCTTCTTCCAAAAAATCTTGCACTGTATATGAGAATGGCTTCAATTATTGAGGGAATTTACAAAACTCACAAAGTAGATTTTAAATTTGTCAAAGTTGTTAGAGAAATATTAGAGGAAGAGCGCTTAATCAAAGATGCATACATTGAAGAGCTAAAATATTCATTTGAACGATTTGCAAAATCAATTGATGCAACTATCTCAATTGCACCTGAGATAAAGAAATTTCTTGATGAGAATCATTCACTTCAATCATTAAATTTAAAATCTAAATCAAATATTTTGTTATCTGGAAGTATTCTTTCTGCTGCAATTTTTATTGGTTCATCATTAGTGTATCCTACAAATGAATCAATTGGAATTGTTGGAATGATTGGCTCTCTGATAACTATGGGCATATTTGTAATATTTCGAAAACACTAGCTAATCTATGTTAATATTTTTTCCATGTTTCTGAATTGGAATTATTATTGTTAAAACCCCGTCTTCATATTTTGCAGAAGTAATAGCTTCTTCTTTAGGTTCAATTGGCAATCTCATTTTTTTATCAATAATGTTGGGTCTTTGATTACAAATCATGTCATGTTTTTTGTCTTCATGAATTTCTTTGCATGCCTGAAGTGCAAGAATTTTTCCATTTAATGATAATTTAATGTCTTTTTTTTTAAATCCTGGCATATCAACTATTAATGTCAGTTTTTCCTCATCAAGATGCATATCAACTGGTGGTAAAACAAATTCATAAAACTCACGAGATTTGTTTCCTATCTCCTTGATCATTTCTTTAGCCATTGATTTTACTAAGCCCATTTTGTGTTTATGGTCAATTTTTCGGTTATAAACTTTGATAGATTTTTAATCAATTAATCTCTCTGATTTGATATCTATGATTATTGTAATTGAGGGGGGCGATCAAGCAGGAAAAAAAACACAGACCGCAATGCTTGAAAATGCTCTGAAAAAAAGAAAAATTAGGACAAAGACGTTCAGCTTTCCTGATTATAAGACACCTATTGGAAAAGAAATCTCAAAATATCTTGCTGGAAAACGAAAATTCACTCCTCAAGTAATTCATTGCCTTTTAGCTGCAAACAGATGGGAAAAACTACATGATATTCTTGATGCTCAAACAAAGAACTCAGTTTTAATTATGAATAGATATTATCAATCAAATTTAGTATATGGTTTAGCAAATGGAATGAAACAGCAATGGTTGGAAAACTTAGATGCTGGTCTACCAAAGGCTGATCTTGTAATTCTACTTGATGTGAGTCAAACAGAGTCATTTAACAGAAAAAAAACAAATCGTGACAAATTTGAGAAAAATGAAGAATTTTTAAAAAAAATTTCAAATATTTATCGGTTGATTGCAAAGAAAAAACACTGGAAAATCATTGACGCATCCAAACCTAAAAAAGAAGTTCATCAAGAAATTCTCAAAGTGTTTTCGAAGAAAATAGGATTATGAACAAAAATTATCTGGACATAATTGATCCAATACATGATTTTATTCGCGTCTATGATCATGAGCTTCAATTAATAGATAATCCGATATTTCAAAGATTAAGAAGAATTAGGCAGTTATCTGGTGCACATTTAACATATCCTGCTGCTCAACATACTAGATTCGAACATTCATTGGGCGTAATGCACATTTCAGGTCAAGCTGGATACGCATTAAATGAAAAAGGATTTCTAAAATCATCTGACGTTGAAGTTCTCAGACTTGCAGGACTTTTACATGATATAGGCCATGGGCCATTTTCACATCTGTTTGAAGAAATTGTTCAAAAAAAGAAAATCTCTCACGAAGATTTTGGCAAAGAGATAATTTTAAAATCCGATATTGGAGATGATTTAACCAAAAACGGATATGACAAAAAACTGATTACTGATATAGCCTTCGGTGATTCAAAATTCCAATTTCTAAATGAAATTGTTTCTGGAGCTCTTAGTGCTGATATGATGGATTATTTGCTTAGAGATGGTTATTTTACAGGTGCAGAACATGCAAAAATTGATCATAAAAGAATAACACAATCATTAGAAGTATATCGAAAAAAATTAGCACTGGAAAGATCTGCACTCTATTCCTTTGAATCAATGATGCATTCACGTTATCAAATGTTTAAAGCTGTATATTTTCATAAAACTGTCAGAGCCGCCGAAGTCATGATTCTAGAGGCTTTACGATTATCTGATGAAGAATTTGGATTTACTTCATTTAACCTTAATGAATATGTTCAACTAACGGACGAATATGTTTTGTCAAAATTAATTTCATCAGATTCTCCAAAACTAAAACGGGCAAGACAATTGGCAATAGATTATCAGAATAGAAAATTGTTAAAATGTGTGTTTGAACGAATTTTGACAAGTAGAAATCACTTAGGAGAAACAAAAACCAACGAATTAAGAACCTTGATTTCTAAAAAATCAAAAATTGATGAAAATGAAATTTTTGTAGACAGTTCTGTCACTCCATCCATTCCACTTGCACCTTCAAAGAAAGAATCAAAACAAATTATTCTAATTTCTCATGAAAACAGAAAATCAGCTGCTCAAGAGATACCAATATCAAAAATTCCCGTAGTGTCAGCAATATCTGGTTTTATGAATATTCTTCGAATTTATACACACGTTAAGAATAGAAACAAAGTTGAAATTGCCGCAAAATCAATACTTGGTGAACTGAAATAATGAAAAAAAGAATTGTTATCAAACTTTCAGGCAGAGTTTTTGGCATGGATAATGTCAAATTGTTAAAAGACTATGCTTCATTTCTAGTAAAAATTAGTAAATTTTGTCAACCTGTAGTTATTGCGGGTGGAGGAAATATTGCAAGGCATTACATTACACATGCTAGATCCTCGGGAGCTGATGAATCAACTTTGGATGAACTTGGAATTGAAATTTCAAGACTCAATGCGAAACTCTTGATCTATGCTCTAAAAAATAAGGCATATTCTCATCCTCCTACAACATTACAAGAAGTACGTCATGCAGTTGATGATGGGTTGATTGTTGTCACTGGAGGTCTTCATCCTGGACAAAGCACAAATGGAACAGCCGCTCTTATTGCAGAAAAAATCCATGCTGAACAATTCCTTAATGCTACTGATGTGGATGGTGTTTATGATATGGATCCAAATAAATTCAAAAAAGCAAAAAAATTCAAGAGAATTGAACTTAAAAATCTAAAAAATATGCTTGTTCATGAGGATTCTGTTGCGGGAGGATACGATTTGATGGACATTGTAGCATTGAAAATCATTGAACGATCTAAGATCAAAACTAGAATTCTAAAGGCAGATCCAAAAATTATTGAGAAAGCAATTAAGGGTATGGATGTAGGAACCGAAATTATTTTACCATTAAAATAACTAGTCTGAAATTTTGTTTTGAATGGTTGGTCGTGATTCTGACCAAATCTGGATTTTAGTATCTGAAAATTCAGGAATTCCATCATCTCTTAATTTTCTATATATTTTCAATGCATTTTCTTTGTTTGTTGCTTTTGATTGAGCTTTTGTAAATCCATCACTATCTACAAGAATTACAACATATCCCTCCTGCGAATCAATTACAGCTGCAAAATCTTCTTCTCCTACGGGCATAAATTGTCCATTAATTTTTTTTGTAGTAAGAGTTAACATACCAAATCCTGCAGCTTCAAACATCTTCATTTGTGATTTGGTTGCTCTCTGTTTTCCTTGTTGCACTGCTTGAAAATACTGCATGATTTTTTTTCTAATTTAATAATATAATAACCATCTCTATCTTTGTATTTAGATCATTTCACGGGTTTTGCCTTACCAATCTTATCCATCTCGTCTTTCTTTTGAAATACACGATATTCGCCTATGATTGAATTACATTTTTGACACGTGTATTGACCCCTTTCAACTAAAATTAAATTATCTGCAACCTCCTCATTATTGTTCTCTTCAATCTGGATTTTTGGCGATCTATCAAATTCAGATTGGCAGTTTTTACAAAAATATTTTAACATTTTTTCTTCTTCTACCTTTCCAATGGGTGCCAGAAATAATTTTCCGACTCCCAAATCTGCTTTTTTTGCTTGCTCTTCAGTAAGATCCGCAGTAATGTATCCACCTGAACCATGAACCATTAGTTGAGCCATTTTTACATATATGATTTACTAGACCTTAAAATACATGTCTTTCAAATGGATTTGTTTTACTTTACATCTGAACATTTAAGATATCAAAGAGATGTAGATATTCAATGAATCCTAAAATCTTTGTTTTTGCAGCCGTTATTGGATTGGGAGGTATTCTGGGTGGAATTCTATTGTCTAATTCCTCATTTGAAAATTTTTCATCACCATTACCTCAAAAAGATGATCCGAAAATAGAACCAATAATTGTTGAACTTGATGATATTTCTATCATCGATATTTCTGAAAGGGCTGCTACTATTGAGATCAAATTCAAACTTACAAACCCTAACCCAATTTCTGTTATTGTTCAAGTGATGGATTATCAACTCTTTGAGACAAATTTTTCAGAACAACGACAAATTTCTGGTGGTCAAATAGGTAGCAGGCCTGAGGGAATGGTGGAATTTGGCTCAAACTATTACTCTCTTCTAAGTGGTTCTGAAATAATCCTCAAGGATAAGATAGTTTTACAAAATAATGGGAACATCCCTGAATTGTGGTCTACTCTTAAAAATAATACTGCAAACTGGCGAGTTACTGGTGATGTCTTTTACAATTTTAGCTCTATGACTAGTGGTCATGAGAATGAAATTCATTTTGAATTTACAAAATAAATGAAAGTACTTATTGTATCATAATAATTCAAAATTATGATAATATGTTTTTAGAGTGAAAATATTGGCAAAATTATAAAAGCCCGTAAGGTGGGTTTTTATCAAATGGCAGAAGCAGGAATGGCCGCTTATGGCTCAGCAATAGGGGTTGCAATTGCACTAGCAGTTGTGTGTTTTGCACTACGTGGAAAAGGACACCCTGAATCACTAGATTAGAAGGAATTTTTCCTTTACAATCTTTTTCATTACTTTTCTAATCGTCTTTGCTAAAACCTAGCATTTCTGCTAATGATGTTTGTTTTGTATTTTTCTTTGTAATGTAGCATCTTTGATAATATTGACAGTTGGTGCATTCCGTTGAAGGTTCCAATATCGGAGTTTTTTGTTCCTTGAGAAGATCATTTAATACTCTTACTCTTCTAACTACTTCCTCAAACATTTTTTTGTCACGAATTAATGCAAAACTAGATTCCTCTCTGTTTCCTGAAATATATATTATCATTCCATCTTTTTTCTCGTAGATCCACATACATGCATTTAGATAAAGCAAGTCGTTAGCTTTCGGATCTTGGGGTGTTGAATTGGTAGGCCTAAACAAAATTATTGAATCATCTGCAATCATATCTGCTTGGCCTTTGAGTTTAATGTCGTCAATTACATACTCTTTTGGATTACTTCCAAACTGCAATTTCCGCAGTAATCCTGATAATAGATCACTAAATCCACGTCTTTCTTCTTCTTTGGGATCTACTCTATCATAATATGAACGTCTTAGGCATTGAACTACTTCTTTCAGATGAATAGTTTTGATGTCTTTTGAATCAATCTCGATTTCTAACTCTCTGCCTATAGATTCTACTGCATTTTTGATTAAACTTCGAAAATCTCTATCTCCCATCATGGTAATTTACCTGATATATTCATCCTTATAGATTAACTCATAATTCTGGTTAAAAATTTTGAAATTTTTGCCGAAAATGCTAAAGTTACAAAATGAGTCCCAAATCCTATGATGGCTCCTAAAGCTATGTTGCCTGTTCCAAAGTAGATTCCTAGGAATAATCCTAATGGAGGCAATGAAAAAATCATAGCCATAAAACCACTTACCCAAATTGTATTAATGACGGTTTCAGTAGAGATGTCTGTTTTTTTCTTTGGGAATCTGATCATTGTAAAATCTATTCTTCATCAAGAATCAGTTTTGACATTGTGACATCTGTTGGAATTTTTTGCTCAACTGCATATGCAATAGCAGCTAAATTTCTTACTTCAAAAGCAGTTAACTTTGTAATTCCAATGATTGTCGCAAAACTGAACATTTTTGTGAATGCTCTTGCAGATGAATGATATAATGCCACCTCAAATGCTCTCTCAAATTCAGATACTGCATCTAATTCATTTTCAATCTGTGGAATCATAATCTTGTATTTTGTATTTGTGAGTTCATTGAATGCATCCCTCACTGTAGCAGCTGATATCATTCTTCCCAACAATTCTCTTGGAATGGTTGGAGTCTGAGTTACAATCAAATCTTGAATTTGTGATTCATCCAATCCCCAAAACTTTCCTCTAATCACACTTAGAAGATTGTAATAATCAATATCCATACCGACTAGCTTGATGACATCGTTATCTCTGGAATTTTTTACAGCACGACCAAGCTGTTGATATAATATTTTATCAAAATAAATATCAAAAATCTGAATATTTTTTCTCTCATTGTATAGTGCAGCAGCTTTAGCAATTTCTTCTCCAAATTGTACAGAGTTCAAACTAGCCACTGCTTCTTCAAGGTCTTTTGCAACCAATGCCTTGATTATGATATCTCTTTGTTTTACCAGTTCTTCTGCACGAAGATTAATGTGAGTCTCAATTGCTTCTTGGGTCTTGCCTAATACTTTTCCTTTTAGAATTAATTTCAAATTTGAAATGATAAATTTCATAAAATAAGCATCCAAAATATCTGAATCTCCTGCAGTTTTTGCAATAGAATAATGCATCTCTGCAAGATGACCTCTTAATGCTGATTCAATACCCTGTGACGTGTATGGTTTCTGGACTTCAGTAATTGAATCTCCATATACTGTATTTTTAATTCTAGTCATCAACTCCTCAAGATCCCTTGACTCTGCAAGTGTCTGATAATCTACTCTTTTGAGTAGTTTGCCTCTTTGACTGTATGATTTTACAGACGCATAGACATTTTTGGAGCGACCCATTTAGACCAAGTTTGATGGGCAACGGATTTTAATGTTTGGCGTTTGATTGCTAAAAATTCAGTATTTTAGGCAATTTTATTAAGAAATTTTATAACTTCTTCCTTATCCTGTTTTGATAGTTGCAAAAATGCCTTAATAACCTCCTTTTGTATCATTAGAGACTCATCTTCTATCTTTCTAAGATTTGATAGATCAAATGGAAGTAATTCTATTTTATTATCACAAAATGCCTTGACATATTTTTGTAAAATTGAATATGTAAAATTCGGGCTTGTTTTTAATAAATTTGATAGAATTTTTTCATCTTCTCTTTCATTTTCTTCTGCTTGTGCTAAAAACTCGTTTAGCAGTTTTCCTCTATTTTTTATCTCACTAATAGATAAAGCAATTAAGGTACCTTTTTTTGTTAAATGATAATATGGAATTCCTTTTTCTTGTAGTGCTTTAGGCCCTCGCTTTAGAGGTAGCCTTCCATGTTCCTCTGCAATTCCCATTGGAATAAGAATTTCATCCAGATCCCTAAAAATCCCTGAATAGATATTCTTCCATGCAACTCCATGTACTTTTGCAATTCTTTGTGAAATTCCTGTTCTTGTCCTTTCAGCAGGATTTGCATTACTAGCTAAAATTGTTATAATTGCTCTTTGTCTGTTGGCCTCCCCTGTTAATTCTTCTCCCTTTGTCTTGAATGTGTCAAAAATTGAGAGTTTGGTATCTGGTTTTACTTTCATTTATTCACCTTTGACATAATTTTCATTTTCTATGATATTATCAAAATAAACCAAAATATAATAATTTACATTTACAGTGATTTTGACGTCTTCAACCCTTAAATAATTTTCAATTTCGATAAATTTAATGAATTCTAGGAACCACAAGTATGCTCTATTACTTGTGGCCGCAGTAACCATTACAGCTACTGGTGCAATGTCTCAGGCATTTGCACAGCAAGTTACCGATGGTATGGACGGATACTATGATCATGGAATTTACACTGGCAACCCAAACGAATGTTGGGTTGACAATGGTGATGGATCTTTTACCGCATGTTACATCGATACAGGTGATACTGCCTGGATGCTAACAGCAACATCATTAGTACTTTTCATGAGTCCTGGTGTCGGATTCTTCTATGGTGGATTGGCACGCTCAAAGAACATTGTCAATGTTCTTGGAATGACCCTAATTGTTATGGGTTTAATGTCAGTGCAATGGGTACTTTGGGGATATTCCCTAGCCTTTGCACCAAACGCCAATGAAGGAGCCCAGATGTTCATGGGAAGTCTTGATTATGCAGGATTTAACATGGTCTCTAACTATGCACCTCTAGGTGCACCAACAGCTTGTGACGGTGACATTTGGTCAAATGCATATCAAATGCAACAAATGAAATCTGAAGAAGCTTGTGGTGATAGTTGGCCAAGTACAGTTCCACATGCATTATTTGCAGCCTTCCAAGGTACTTTCGCAATCATTACGCCAATTCTAATTATTGGTGGTTTGATTGACAGAATCAAGTTCAGTGCATTAATCATCTTTGTACTCCTTTGGGGTACATTCGTGTATGATCCAGTTGCCCATATGGTATGGGGAGGTGGATTAATAGGTGGAGGCGGACTCGATCTCGTTCCAGAAATTGAGGAGGCTTCATTTGCGCTTGACTTTGCTGGTGGTACTGTAGTACACATTACTTCAGGATTCTCTGCATTAGCAGGAGCTCTTATCCTTGGTAGAAGACTTGGATATGGCAAAGTTCCAATGGAACCACACAACATTCCAATGGTTGTGCTAGGAGCATCAATCCTCTGGTTTGGATGGTTTGGTTTCAACGCAGGAAGTGAAGTAATGGTTGATGGTATTACTGTCAGTGCTTGGGTTGTAACTAATACAGCTACAGGTATGGCAGCTATTACTTGGGTACTAATGTCATGGGCACATACAGGAAAACCAAGCATTGTAGGTGCTGCATCAGGTGTAGTGGCAGGATTGGTTGCAATCACACCAGCTTCTGGTTGGGTTGGACCGATGGCAGCTATTATTATCGGAATCGCAGCAGGTGCAATATGCTATGGTGCTGTAGCATTCAAGAATGCCAGAAAATGGGATGACGCTCTCGATGTATGGGGAGTACATGGAATGGGTGGTCTCACAGGAGCAATCTTGACTGGTACATTAGCAAGTCCACACATCTGGGATACAGGTGATGGTTGGGGAGCATGGACTGGTACACCACAAGGATACGAACAACAAGCAATCAGTATCATTGGTGCAGCAATCTCAATTGGATATGCATTTGGTGTCACAATTGTAATCCTCAAAGTAATGGACGTTGTATGGCCTGGCGGAATCAGAGTCACTCCTAAAGAAGAGGAGATTGGTCTCGATTTGGCACAACACGGCGAAAGAGCATACGTAAACGAATAGAAAACAACTTTCTTTTCTTCTTTTTATTATTCAGCGCCTACTCTAGGATTTTTCATCTCGTTATTGCTGTAATCTTCTATAACAAATTAATCTCAGAACAGATCTATTTTCTATATGTTCATTCAATCAAATGATTTATTACAAATTTTAAAAGATGAAAATTTGATAATTGTAGATACTAGATCATTTAAGGAATATTCAGAAGGGCATATACCAAATTCTGTAAATCTAGATCTTTTTACATTTCACTGGATTGATACAACAAAGGAAGGAATTGAAAACTTTAACAAACAAACACAGACGCTTCTTTCTTTTCTGGGTGTAACTTCAGAAAAGAAAGTTGTTTTTTATGATGATGTCTCAGGCATGCTTGCTGCAAGAGGTGTTTGGATGTTATTGTATTTTTCTCATGATGATGTTTCAATATTGGATGGAGGAATTCAAAAATGGAAAAAAGAAAATTATCCACTTGAAATAAAACCAAATGGTTTCAAACCATCCAAATTTTTAGGTAAAATCAACTCCAACATTATTGCTGGTTTTGAATACATTAAAGAAAATCTAGATTCTGTTAGAGTTATTGATGCAAGATCGCAAGGAGAATATGCTGGTACCATCATACGTGCTGCTAAAAGCGGGCATATCCCAAATGCAATCAATATTGATTGGATCAACAACATCAACGAAGACGGGACATTCAAAAATAATGATGAATTATCTAAACTCTATGACATGCCCAAAAACTCTGAAATAATTACTTATTGTCAAGGTGCATATAGGGCTGCCAATACATTTCTTGTTTTAAAAAAACTTGGGTTTGAAAATGTTAGAGTTTACTTGGGCTCCTGGGGAGAATGGGGAAATAAATTAGAACTTCCTGTAGAAAAATAAATCCATCATAATCCTTTTCTATAATCTAAGTTCAACTACGTCATGGGATTTTTAAAAAAGATCAAAGACACTGCAGAAAAAACCGTTGAAAAAGGAACAGATCTTGGAAAGAAAGGTGTAGAAAAGGGAGCTGAATTAGGTACCAAAGGTTATGATGGTGCTAAGGATGCTGCTAAAAAAGGACACGACAAGGCTAAGCAAGAATAATTTCTCTTGATTTTATTTTACTTTTTTTTCCAGATAAATTGATTGTATATTAATTCAGGTCTAATTTGTCTGAATGGCTGTGATCCGCCGTCATACCATTTTGTGAAGAATTCATACAAATGCAATCTGAGTGACTGTATGTATACGATTAATCCCTCAATCATCATGATTCCCAAGTTTCCACCGATGATCATTGCCCATGCACCAATAGATTCTGAACCTCCAAGTGAAACAAATGCGTTATTCACTGTGAGTAACAACGCGGCGTGGACCAATAACATGATTCCAAGTCGAGCATAACTAATTGTATGAGCTAAACTTTCAACTGTTTTGCCAAGAAATACTTCCATTACAACATTAGCCGCAGAACCTCCATCTTCTGGATGTCTCTTTGCATGCAAAATTCCACCAATCATCATCATTGCCATTGAGGCAATGACAATTACTACTGCAATTCTGGTTACGATCCACACTTGTGCCCAATCTCCTAGGAATATTGTGACCCATGGCACTGCTTCATTATGAACTTTGGAATACATGTTCATTACATCATATTGTGAGCCTATTGCACACATCATGATCACTACAATTCCTCCATACAGTGTGATGTTTGGAATTGCCTCCATGTACATTACAAGTTTGTGTCCCTCATGTGCTAATCTTCTGATGCGCAAAACCATGGCCCAAACAAGATGAATAATTCCTATGAATAATGAAACTTTGAGGATGTTGATTACTTGATCAAAGGTTAGTTCTGCAACACTAAGAATACCTACAATCCAACTTACTGAATGTAGTGCTCCTCCCTCTTCTAAGAGTCCTTCAAATGGTCCCATATGATCAAGATGATAACCAAACATCTCTCCAGCACCTACACCTGCTATTGCAGCTGAAGCACCAGAAATTGCAATGAGCATTCCCCACCTTGAGAGATTTCCTTGTCCCTTGACTTTGAATAACAATCCCATTCCCATGAGTAATAATCCATGACCCATGTCTGCAAACATCAATCCGTAAAATATTGGCCACATCAATGCAATCATAGGTGTTGGATCTGCCTCTCCCTTGTTGGGAATTCCTTGACTTTGTGTGATTACCTCAAATGTTCTAACAAATTTTTTATTATCAAATAGAACCGGAATCTGCTCTTTGTGTTTTGGTTCTGTAATATCTTCAACAACTGACATCCATTGTTTTGTAGAATCCTTGAATTTGGATTCCATTTTACTTGGGATAAATCCCTGAATTACTGCAAAGTTTTTTGTTCCTCCTGGTTTTCTTAAAGTTTCCAGAACCTCTTTTGCAACCAATGCTTCTTCATGTAAAATCAAAATATCTCGTCTAATCTTCTTTTTAATAGATGCAATCTGTTTTGCAACTGTTCCTTGTTTTGTTAGTAGTTCTTTGATTTTGGTATCAACCATTGTAAATGCTTCTGCTGGAACCTGAGGAATTCCCTCTGGTATGACAAATGGATTTGCATTGAACCCACGAAGTACTTTTAGCGCTCTTTCTGAATCATCAATTCCACAAATCACAAGAATCGCTACTTTTTCTTTACTTGCCAAGTCATACTTGTAAAAAGTAATCCCATCAAGTGCCCTGCTGATCTCTTCATAATCTGTAGAGTTGATTACAAAGAGATTTGTATAGAAATATTTCATCAAACCAAAACCTGACAAATTTATGTTCAATTTCTTGGCAATTTCAAGAGTATCTTTTAGTGATCTATACTCTTCAAGCGATCGCCTTGTATTGGCTTCTTCTTCTAAGAGATGTGCTGGTTCATCAATAATGGTTGGTACGCGTTTTTTGAGATCTTTTATCAAATTATCAATTTCATCAATTTCGTAATTACTTTTCTTGATTACAGTTCCCTTGAATAGAATCTCCAAAATTCCTACGGTCAGCGGTACGCCTAAACCCTTGATTACCTCATCAATTGCCTGATATGTTTTTTGAGCCTCTAATAATAGATCATCAATTTCCGGCGTAACAAGATCGTTCTCCGAATCTATCTTGTGAAACCATTCAAACTCTGTAAGTCTTGAAATTGCTTTTGGAGATTCACTTCTCGGTAATATTACACTCCCAAGTTTCAGATCTGCTACTACCAAGATAATCCAACGTATTTCCTTTGATTTTAATATCTTTCTGAATTGGAAACTCCCAAACATTAAAATCCATTACGGATTTACGGCACTCATTGGAATCTAGTTCTGCATTAGAAACTACTATTGACAAAATCCTCGATCAAACTCAAAAAAACATTCTATCAAGCATAAATTTAGCCCTAACAGATGCTCAAAAGACCCTAGATAATGCAATTCCTAGACTAGAGCAAGAATATGATAAAATCATATCAGATGGGAAAAAAGAGGCAGATAAGATACAAAAACAGATCGTTGGTAGTTCTGATCTTGAAGCAAGAAACAAACATCTTTTGGCATTAGAAAAGGCCGTCGAGAACGTCTTTACTAAAGCACTTGAACAAATTGCTAATGCCCAACGCAATGGGGATTATGCTAATTTGATAAAATCACTCTTAGAAAAATCTACAAATATCTTAGGAACCACGCAAGTAATAGTTTATACAAATTCCAAGGATAAAGATCTGGTCAAATCCACCCTTTCACAATTTTCTGGGGCAGAACTATCTGCTGAAACAATTGATTGTCTTGGTGGTGTTATTGTTAAATCAAAAGATGGTGCAATGACTTTTGATAATACTATTGATGCAAGGATTGAACGTCTGAAGCCTTTAATAAGGAAAGAAATTGCATCAAAATTCGGAGTAGGGAATTAGGATGGCAGCTCAAGGTAGAATTGTTTGGGTCAGTGGACCTGCAGTAAAAGCAGATGGAATGTCTGCCGCAAAAATGTATGAAACCGTAGTGGTTGGAAACTCCAAACTAGTCGGCGAAGTAATTAGATTGACGGGCGATGTTGCATTTATTCAAGTATACGAGTCAACAAGTGGATTGAAGCCAGGCGAACCAGTAGTTGGCACTGGAAATCCACTCAGTGTTTTATTAGGACCTGGGATTATTGGTCAGCTTTATGATGGAATTCAAAGACCATTAAGAGAATTATCCAAGGCCTCAGGCTCATTTATCGGTAGAGGTATTACCACTACTCCAGTTGACATGACAAAGAAATATCACTTTGTTCCAACTGTTAAAAATGGTGATGTAGTTCATCCCGGAAATGTTATTGGAACTGTTCAGGAAACAGACCTTATAGAACACTCCATCATGGTTCCACCAGATCATCCCGGAGGTGTTGTCTCAAATATTGTATCTGAAGGAGATTATGATCTAGAAACTGAAATTGCAAAAACAGAGAAAGATGGAAAATCCATCACACTCAAAATGTATCACAAATGGCCTGTTAGAAAACCACGTCCTTACAAAGATCGGTACGATCCCACAGTTCCACTTTTAACTGGTCAACGTGTAATTGATACATTTTTCCCCATTGCAAAAGGTGGAACAGGCTCAATTCCAGGTGCATTTGGTACAGGAAAAACTGTAACACTTCACCAAATTGCAAAATGGGCAGATTCTCAAGTTGTGGTTTACATTGGTTGCGGTGAACGTGGAAATGAAATGACCGAGGTACTAGTCGAATTTCCACATCTAAAAGATCCACGAAGTGGAAAACCACTGATGGATAGAACTGTACTTGTAGCAAATACAAGTAACATGCCAGTAGCTGCAAGAGAAGCAAGCATCTACACTGGTGTAACAATTGCAGAATATTATAGAGACATGGGAAAAGATGTTGTACTTGTAGCAGACTCAACCAGCAGATGGGCAGAAGCACTCAGAGAAATGAGTGGAAGATTAGAAGAGATGCCTGCTGAAGAAGGATACCCATCATATCTTGCATCAAGATTAGCAGAATTTTACGAAAGAGCAGGTCGTGTCAGAGCAATGGGTAGTCCAGACCGTGATGGTTCCGTTACTCTTGTTGGAGCAGTTTCTCCATCAGGTGGAGACTTTACTGAACCAGTTACAACTCATACAATGAGATTTATCAAAACTTTTTGGGCTCTAGACGCAAAACTTGCGTATTCTAGACACTATCCATCAATCAACTGGATGAATAGCTATTCAGGATATCTGGCAGATATTTCCAAATGGTGGGGAGAAAACATCAATGGAGACTGGCTTAGTCTACGAAGCGAAGCTTATGGAGTTTTACAAAGAGAAGATACTCTTAAAGAAATTGTTAGACTATTAGGCCCAGAAGCACTTCCAGACGAAGAAAAATTAATTCTTGAAGTTGCAAGAATGATAAAAATTGGCTTGTTACAACAAAACTCATTTGATGATGTTGATACGTACTGTAGTCCAGAAAAACAATACAAATTACTCAAACTATTAGTTGATTTCTATAGGAAAGGACAACAGGCACTAAAGGAAGGTGCAGAACTTTCGGATATTCGTGCAATGGGAGTTATTGGTTCAATGCTTAAAGCAAGAATGGAGGTCAAAGATGATGAGATGGCAAAACTTGAACAATTAGACAAAGACATGCAAGAACAATTCAAAGCAATTACAGGAGTTAAAGTATCAAATTGACCGAAGGCGGAGTACAATACAGCAAAATTGCAGAGATTAAGGGCCCACTGGTAATCGTCGATGATGTAGAGAATGCAGCATTTGATGAATTAGTTGAAATTGAAACTAGAGAAGGCGAACGAAGATTAGGCAAAGTTCTTGAAGTTGGGAATGGCAAAGCTATTGTTCAAGTGTTTGAAGGAACAACTGGACTGTCCATTTCTGGCACTAATGCAAAGTTTGTTGGCAAAGTTATGGAAATGCCAGTTTCTAAAGAGGTACTTGGTAGAGTCTTTGATGGATTAGGTAGGCCCAAAGATGGGCTTCCGGATCCAATTGCTGATAAATTTATTGATATTAATGGTGAGCCGATGAATCCTGAACAACGCGAATACCCAAAGGACTTCATTCAAACTGGCGTTTCTGTAATTGATGGAATGATTACTCTAGTTAGAGGTCAAAAACTGCCGATTTTTTCTGGCTCTGGCATGTCTCATAATTTATTGGCAGCACAAATCGCAAGACAGGCAAGTGTTGTTGGTACACAAGATGATTTTGCTGTAGTTTTTGCTGCAATAGGCGTGCAATATAGTGAAGCAGAATACTTTAGAAGAAGTCTCGAAGAATCTGGTGCACTAAAGAGAAGTGTTTTATTCCTTAACTTGGCTGATGATCCAGCAATTGAAAGAATCATCACTCCTCGTGTGGCATTAACTGTGGCAGAATATCTTGCATTTGATCTTGGAATGCACGTTCTAGTAATTCTTACTGATATGACCAACTATGCAGAGGCTCTTAGAGAAATTAGTGCAGCAAGGGAAGAAGTTCCAGGAAGAAAAGGCTATCCCGGTTATCTTTACACTGATCTTTCAACAATTTATGAAAGAGCAGGCAAATTAAATGGAAAGAAAGGAAGTGTTACACAGGTTCCTATACTGTCAATGCCTTCTGATGATATTACTCATCCAATTCCAGATCTAACTGGCTATATCACAGAAGGTCAGATTGTGCTTGGAAGAGATCTATTTAGACAAGGAGTATATCCACCTGTCAACATTTTGATGAGTCTTAGTAGATTAATGAAAGATGGAATAGGTGAAGGCAGTACAAGAGCAGATCATGGTGAAATATCAAACCAGAACTATGATGCATACTCTCGAGCACAAGAAGTCAGAGCACTTGCAGGAATTGTAGGTAAGGCTGGATTGACAGAGATTGATCTGAAATACATGGATGTGGGTGACGTATTTGAAAAAGAATTCCTTTCACAAGCAACTGATGAAAATAGAACGATTGATGAAACTCTCAGCATTCTATGGAAAGTTGTATCTAAACTTCCAAAGAATGAGTTGACCAAAGTCAAAGATAAATTCGTAGAGCAATATTATCAGGAAAAGTAGCAAAATGTCATTTGGACAGAATGTAGCTGCAACAAAAATTGAACTTCTCAAATACAAGCGATCTAAACAAGTTGCCTCCATGGTCCAAAAAATTCTAGACGACAAACGTAAAGTTCTTTTAAAAAATATTGAAGAAATGATTGAAGAAGCATCAAAGGCCAGAGGTGGAATATGGGAGCCATTGCAAGACATCTACAAATCAGTCAATGAAGCATATCTGGCTTTAGGAACATCAACTGTCGATTCTGTAGCAGAATCTACACCTCCAGTTATGGAGGTAGAAGTTAAAGTTAGACGTGTGGTAGATGTTAAAATTCCAGCATTATCAGTAACTGAAAAAGACACTAAATCAATGCCTTATGGATTTGCTGATACAAATTCTTCTATAGATAGAGCCGCCAAACAAATCAAAGAACTCCTCCCAAAAATCTGCAAGGCCGCAGAATATGAAAATTCAATTTTCAGTCTTGCAAAGGCACTTGAAAAAACACAAAAACTCCTAAACGCCCTTGAAAATGTAATTATTCCCCAATATCAACATAGAATTAGATTCATTCTTGCAACTCTGGAGGAGAGGGAACGAGAGGAATTCGCAAAGTTAAAAAAAGTAAAGGCAAAGATGGAGAGTAGGAAGTAATGGCAAAAGAAGAGATTAAAAAATTAGTTGAAGATTCTAAAAAACAGTTAGATCTAGAACATGAAAATTTTGCAAAATCCATCAAACATGATTTGGCATCATTCAAAAAGAAAACCCTCGATCGAATTTGAGTTCACGACCTCATCATGATTTAAATATGGAACTAAAGGAGCCGATAACGTAAATGAAACCTATCGCATTGCTACTTTTGGCAGCAGCAGTAATATCCATTTCAGGATCTACTGGACTTGCATATGCAGCAGAGGGAGATGCAGCAGGAAGTTCTGACTCACTGAAAATTCTCGGTGCAGGTTTGGCATTCGGTCTTGCAGCTTTTGGTGCTGGTATAGGTTTAGGTCAAGTAGGTGCAGCCGGTCTTGCTGTCATTAGTGAGAATCCAGCATTACAGTCAAAAGTATTCATCTTCGTAGGTATGGTCGAATCAATCGCTATCTACGGTATAGTCATGATGTTTATCATCCTGGGACAATAGACCCAGAAGTACCATCTTTTTCAACTTTTTCACTTTAATTATATTTTAACTTGTTAACATCTAAAACTCTTGAACAATACCTGCATTTTAAAACTCGACCTTCCTTATCTATGACATCCATTACTGATTCAATGTGTTCATTACTGTTTGTTATGCAGTCAGGATTGGAACAACGGAAAATTCTATCAATCTCATTTGGAAGTGAAACTCTTCTTTTTTCCACCAGTTTGTAGTCCTTAATGATGTTGATGGTTGCTTTGGAGGCAATTACTGCCAATTTGTTTGTATCATCGTCTTTGAGAAATTTATTTTCCACTTTAATGATGTCCTTTTTCTTGAACTTTCCGCTGGGCACGTTAAGTGCTATGGTGATCAAACTTCCATCCCTGCCGTCAATTCTTAGGGCATTAAGGACCTGGAGACCTTTACCTTCGTCGATATGGTCAATAACAGTTCCTTCCTTTATTCGTCGAACCAAAAGTTCGGACTGTTCCATCAGAATACTTTGTATAGTCACCTGTATATATTATTGAAAGATGAACGAGTTCTATCAAAAAGACATCATCTCAATTAAAGACTACAATAAAGAGCAACTAGAGAAGATCTTTACAGCAACGGATAAGCTTATCCAATTGGATCCTTCCACCAGAAGAGAAATTTCAAAAGGCAAAACCATGGCGTATCTGTTTTATGAACCAAGTACTAGGACTCGATTAAGCTTTGATTCTGCAATGGCATCGATTGGTGGAAACTCACTAGGAATTTCTGATATATCCTCCTCTTCTACTCAAAAAGGAGAGAGTTTAGCAGATACTGTAAAAATTATGTCCATTTATTCTGATGCGCTTGTTCTTAGACACCCACTTGATGGCTCTAGTAGGTTTGCAGCTGAAATATCTTCAAAACCTGTAATTAACGCTGGAAGTGGTACTGAAGAACATCCAACACAGGCAATTCAAGATCTGTATACCATAAGAAAGGAAAAGAAGAAGATTGATGGATTAAAAATTGGAATTGTTGGGGACTTGAAATATGGCAGAACAGTCTACTCGCTTTTGTACGGACTTGGAAACTATGACGTTGATGTTCACCTGATTTCTCCTGAATCTCTCAAGATAAGATCTGATTCTGTTTATGAAATCAAAAAGAGACTATCATTTACGGAATCAACTAACATAGAGGAACACATAGATGATCTTGATGTTCTATATGTGACTAGAATTCAAAAAGAACGATTCCCTGATGAGGAAGAATATCTAAAAGTAAAGGGAAGCTATGTTGTTGGATTGGATTTATTACAAAAGATGAAAGATACTGCTATCATCTTGCATCCGCTTCCAAGATTAGATGAAATTTCTCCTGATATTGATGGAACAAAAAATGCAAAATATTTTGAGCAGGCAGAATATGGAAAATATACAAGAGCTGCACTTTTGGGATTGACTCTTAATGAAAACGGTTTCTAATACGTATCCCATATATCTGAAAACGTTTTAATCAATTACAGTTTGACACAAACAAAAATTATTCCTATATTCCCATTGGATCTGGTTCTATTTCCTAGACAGGAATTGCCTCTGAGAATCTTTGAGCCAAGATACAAGCAACTAATTGATGATTGTATGTTGGGAGATGGTCAATTTGGAGTGTGTCTCATTGATCAAAATAATTCTGTTAATGGGTGGAATGCCCCTAAATCTATCGGCACTATTGCTAAGATTACAAAATGTGAGGATATAGGACTGGATGGTCTACAGCTACATATTGAGACTGTAGGCAGAAACAAATTCCAAATTAACAAAATCATTCCTCCCTCTTTGGCACCTCCAGAAAACTATGATCCATATTCCGCAGAAGGACACAATGTGATCTCAGAATTACATGAAAAATATGATCCGAGTGAAAAAATGTACATTCAAGCTGAGGCGAAGCTTATCCCGGAAATAGACGATGACATATCACTAGAAAAATGGGAAAAGTTGGTCTCGTTATGGAAAAAGAAAATTGTGACACAGGCACTACCTCAAATAGTTGAGCCTCATTCACTAGATCATGTTTTAGAAAAATACTACCTGATAACAGACATGCCGACCATTGATTATGTTTATTCACTAGCTGCACTTGGAGCAAAGGATCCAAATGATTTACAGCCTATTCTGGAATCCAATACAATAGATGAGCTTTTGTATAACGTAGAAAAATTAATGACAGTAAAATAACCCAGTGGTAATGAAAGGTTATGCAAGCAAAAATTACCATTTTAACTCTAATCATATTTCTGTTAGTACCTGCAACAAATGCATATGGACATGGATTGGGAATTGATACAATCAAATCTGTAGATGTTCAAGGAAAATCTGTTTCTATTGCAGTTGAAATACCAATGTATTTTGACAAAATAGATGAACAACAAATAACAATCACTACAACAGACATTGAGACAAAACAACCTGCCAAAAACGTAACTCTTTTGATTGGGTTGTTTTATCAAAATGAAATGATTTTTAGAAATTATTTTTTTGCTGAAGATGGGATACTACCAATAACAGTAAAACCAACAACTAAAGGGGAAGTTGAAATTCACGGGGAACAAGATTCGCTGCTGGGTGCATGGCATGGAACTGAATCTAATCCAATTGAGATCACTGGGCCAATTTTTAATTCAGGCGGACTCTATAACTTTGAAATTGAAGTTAGAACCATAGATGAGCCTACAAACATAATTGAAAATTCAGGAGTTTACAATGCTGACTTGAGTATTGTTGAAACAACTGAACATATTCAAAAAGATTCGGAGGGAAATGATGTAAAATTCAGGTTAAAGTCTTATTTTGATAAAATTTCACAGTTCCAATACGATCCAATATCCAAAGAGGTTTCATTTGAGATGGCGTTTGATTGGACTGAAAAACAGATGTCTCACATCCCTGTAATTCACGAAGAAGTACATTTTCCAAAACAATTTGGCGAATTTTTGTATCCAAGCTATACTGGGAAGGTAAACGGTATTGACTTGTTCAAGGCATCAGTTACAATTGATGACTATACTGAAGAAGATGAACGAATAGTTCACTTTGTTTTGTTACAAGATCATCTAAACTTTCTAAAGAATCAGATAAAAAAATCTGATCAGCCCTTACCCGAAAAAATGATCTTTACATTGTCTCCCAGCGATGAACCTGGATTTCCATTGACTGCATTTACGAAAAGTGAGGACTTTCAAATCGATCTGTCATGGGATCCTGCAGAGATCCAACCTGGAGTAAAAACAAACTTCATCTTTACAATCAGAGATGGTAAAACTGGTGAACCAATGCGCAGCTCTGATTATACCTTTGTAATCATGCAAAATGGAAATGAAATTCACAGATCTACTGGAACAGCCCAAGTTGGGGGTGATTTTAAACAATATGAATTTGGCGAGGAAGAAACAGGTCCAACAATAATTCGTTTTGAGAATATCAGAAATACCGGTCAAGAGACTGAGTTTGGGTTTGTAGTTGCACCTGAATTTGGTTCAATTGTCATGCTTGTACTTGTATTATCTATAATTGTGGTAATATTTGTGACAAAACAAAAGAGTTTTGTTTTTAAAACAAGTATCTAAAGAGCGACTAGTTTTACAGTATCCATGTTTTTGTTTATCTGAAAGTCTCTTGTTATTCTGGATACCTTTTCAGCGTCACCATCAATCACAAACAATTCCATACATTTTTCTTTGTCAATCTTACTGTGAAGATGTGTTGTAATCAAATCTTCAAAGTTATGAGTAATTCCAGATACAATATGATCAAATTCATCATTATGTACAACCAACAAAATTGCATGGATGTTTCCTGATAAATCTGATTTCTGTTTTTCCTCGGAGACAAATGATCTAATACCTGCCCTTATTGCCTCTGATCTACCCGAAAATCCCATGGATGTTTGAAGTCTGTCAAGCTCGGCCAATATCTCGTCATTTAATGAAATGGAAACTATTGGCATGTCAGTAATGTTATTAATTATCTTATAAGTTTAACAATTAAAATTATTAACTTTTTGTACACTTATTAATAATCGCAATTAAGTAGAGGTGTGAATAATACTAATTTGGCAATTATTGCTATTGTAATTGTTATTCCGCTCGTCTCTTTTGTAGTCTATGCTTCTGATTCTACAATTCAGCAGAATACTGTAAACTCGAATCTACAGGTTATAACGTCATTTTACCCTTTGTATGAATTTGCACAAAAAGTCGGACAGGATAAAGTAGACGTCATTCTTCTTGTTCCGATGGGTGTAGAGCCACATGATTGGGAACCTACCATACAGGATGTACAAAGAATGCAAAAAGCGGATTTGATTGTGATTAACGGGCTAGGGTTTGAAAGTTGGATTGAGCATTTATCCGAAATAAATTTTCATGGAAACATAATTGACACAAGTACTGGAATTATTAAAACAGACATGCTTGACTCCCCTGAAGACCCTCGTGATCATTCTCATGCATCTGGTGATCCTCATATATGGCTGAATCCAGTTCTAGCAAAAATACAAGTTCAAAATATTGCAGATGCATTTTCCAAACATGATCCTCAAAATGAAAAATTCTATCAACTAAATGCAGAAAATTACAAAAATGAACTAGATTCACTTGACACAAAGATTCGCACTGAACTTTCTAGTTGCTCACATGATTTTATTGCATTTCATGATGCATTTTCTTATTTTGCACGGGAGTATGGTTTGAATCAGCATACAATAATCCCTTCAAATAATCCACATGCAGAACCAACTGCAAGAACTTTGGAAGATGTGATTAACACTGCCAAAGAATTTGATTTAAAAATAATTTTTACTGAGGAAACTGCTGATTCCAGGACTGCTGAGATAATATCAAATGCAATTAATGGGAGAGTTTTGGTTCTATCTCCAATCGAGATTGGAAATGATGGAAGTTATATTTCAAGAATGACTGAAAATCTGAACAACCTAAAGGAGGCATTATGTTAAAAGTCATTGAAATTGAGCATCTTACTGTAGAGTATCCAGGTGTAAAAGCACTTGATGATGTGAGTTTTTCTGTAAATGAAGGTGATTTTTTAGGTATAATTGGACCCAACGGTGCAGGTAAATCCACACTGTTTGCTTCAATGCTTGGATTAAATACAAAATACAAAGGTACCATCAAATTTTTTGGAAAAGATATTCGAAAATCTAGAGAATATCTAAAATTAATTGGATATGTTCCACAAAAACCTGTTTTTGAAAAAAATTTTCCAGCCACGGTAAACGATGTTGTTAACATGGGATTAAGAAAAAAATATCATGAAAAGAAAATTGATGAAATACTTCAGCAACTTTGGATTCATGAGCTAGGAAACAGACGAATAGGTGAGCTTTCAGTGGGACAACAGCAACGCGTGTTCATTGCAAAAGCTCTGGTGAACAATCCAAAACTTTTGATCCTTGATGAACCCGTAACTGGAATTGATCAGCATAGCATAGATCTATTTTATAGCATTTTGAAGGACTTAAATTCGAAACAAAAAATCACAATCATTTGGTCATCTCATGATCTTGATGCTGTAAACAAGCTTGCCAATCATGTTGCGTGTCTGAACAGAACTTTGTTCTTTCATGGCGAATCTGATGATTTTTTTGACAATGACGAACTTGTAAAACAGTACTCAGAAGCATCAATGCAGGAACACATGCATCATCACTAACATGTCCCTTGAAATTTTTTCATTTGGTTTCATGCAAAGAGCGCTAATTTCAGGCATTGCTATTGCAATTTTATGTTCGGTCGTAGGACTCTTTCTTGTCTTAAGAAGATATTCTCTGTTTGGAGATGCCATTGCACACTCTTCCTTTGGTGGCATAGCTTTAGGTCTTATGGCCGGAGTTTATCCACTTTGGACAGCATACGGTGTATCTTTAGTTAGTGCATTGATTATCACGCGAATTAAAGACAGATTCAATGTTTCAGGTGATGCCTCTGTTGCAGTTCTTTTGTCATCTGGAATAGCTGTTGGTCTTGTAATCATTGGAATATCTGGCGGATTTACTGTTGATATCTTTAGTTTTCTTTTTGGCAGTATCTTGCTTGTCGGCGTCAGTGATACTATAATGATTTTGGGATTGACTGGAATCATCTTAATTGTGATTCTGGTGCTTTACAGGCAATTTCTTTATTCTACATTTAATGAAGAACAAGCCAAAGTTAGCGGTATATCTGTTGAAAAGATAAACTACCTGCTTATTTTTATGGCAGGATTGACAGTCGTTACTTCAATTCAGCTGGTAGGCGTTTTGCTTATCTCTGCCTTGTTTGTAATACCCAATGTTACTGCAATAATGTATGGCAAAGGATTCAAACAAACAACGATACTTTCTATGGCGTTTTCAATTTTTTCAGTCGTAGTTGGAATTCTTGTTTCATATGTTTTTGATATTACTCCTGCAGGAACCATTGTTTTGCTATCTACTGGGATCTTTGTGTGTACAATTGGAATAAAATCTGTAGGTATTCTCAAGACATGATAAGAGAATTCATTCTTCTTTTATCTTTGATATTTTTGACAAAAAATAGTGACGTTGCAATGATTCCCATTGCTATTAATGGCGATGCAAGTTCTGTGTATTTTAATTCTGTACTTTCTGGTGCAACTATATCTTGAGCTACTGGAATCTCGGTAAGTTCTATCATTGCCAACTTGTTCCCCTGTTGTTCAACAAACCAAACATTGTCGTTATTGTCTGATGCAGTGAATTGTGAAAATGATGTTGCGGTAGGAATGGGAATCTCAATCAGCTCGTCGTTATCTGGATCGTATGCCCCAATACTATCTATGACATGTTGTGCAAACCATACATTCCCATATCTATCAAGTGACATTCCGTATGGTAATGACTCTTGGTTGGGCACAACAATTCTCTCAAATGTTTCTAAAACTGGATTAAATCTTACAATTGCAGTACCACTATGTTCTGCAATCCATACATTTCCATTGTCATCAAAAAGTAATGCCTCTGGCGCCTTTAGTGGCACGCTTGGAGTAAATTCCTTGATGCTGTTGTCCTGCGGATCGATATAGCCAATTCTGCCTTTGGCCGATTCTGTAAACCATATTTTTCCATCTGAATCAACAGATAATGCAAATGGGAGTGATTCCTTTTCAGGAAGGCGAATCTCTTCAAATGTTTCGTTTACCTGCTCGTACTTGAGAATCACATCTTTGTTAATTATTGCAGTCCAAATGTTTCCTTCAAAATCTGATTGTATGAATGTGGCGGTGTTTTTTGATATGACTGGTTGAATCTTTGGTATGCTTATTGTTGAGATTTCATTCGTTTTTGGATCAATATATCCAATTTGATTTGCTGGAGTGTCTGTAAACCATATCTTTCCATCATTATCCATTGTAAGGATCATCGTGGTTAACCCGTCAAATGAAAACGATTCAAACAACTTTGTTTCCAAATCAAATTTCCAGATTCTTGGAGATAAAGGATCACTTATCCATATTGAATTTTTTCCATCATATAATGGATAAAGTGGCTTTGCTGCTTCAGGCAATTCATACTCTATAACCTCTACTTTGAGATCCTTTAGTTTCGGTTTTACCAACAGATCAAGCAAAACCAATTCATTTGCGTTATCTGTTCTTTGTGCCTCGACTTCCATCTGCCATTTGCCAGAAAATCCAAATGTTGTTTCTCCAGAGAATTTTTCGAATCCGTCTTCGCTTTCTGTTCTTTCAACGGGAACTTCGATTGGAGAGATGTTTTTTTGAGGGTTTGAGATTTTCACTTTTAGTTCATCCAAGTCATATAGTTGATTGTTCTGCAAATCCTCGACTTTTACAACAATGGAATTTGAACCACTGGAAAATGGCGATATCTCTATATCAAATCTCACATTTTCTGAATACTCGATTGCTCTAAAACCATAGGATGCATCTTGGGCTTCAACTTTCTGAATTTCCCCTCCAGGCAGAGTTCCGTTTGCTAATAATGCAACAACTCCCAGTAAAATGATTCCTAGCATTACATCTATCTTGAGTGATTTTTTCAGTCTCCTATGTATTGAAAATTCAGATTTTAGTCTCAAGGCATTTTCTCCTCCTCTTTGAACTCTGAACTGGAAGAATCCTCCCAGTCCTACCATTATGGATGCAATTGTAATCTTTGCAATGATTAATTTTCCATAGGTTGATTCTGTGATTATCCCAACATCACTTTCTAAAAGCCACATTAGGGTTGGTCCTGAAATAATTACAATCCCTAGTGCTATTATAAACACGATTGAGAATCTTGGTATCATTACTAGTGACATCTTTTCCGTCTTTGCTTTCTCTAATCTTGAAAATGTTGGCAACAACACAAAAACAAAATAAATTATTCCTCCAATCCATATTGCTGCAACGAGATTGTGTACGTAATCCAAAATGACTGCTGATGTTTGCCCACTTGCTGCTCCATGTCCAATCATAGTTGATGTTCCAATAAGTGCCAACGACAAAACAAGCATTGGAATGTGATTCCACTTTGTTAGGTACCTCTTTTTATCCATCCAAAACCAGATTCCAAGAAGTGCCGCCGTGATTGTCATTCTTACAACCCACGTCGTACCAAATGTTGTCTGAATAGAATCAATTACTGATGTCTCCAATCTCAAAGTCTGTACTGTAAGCATTATGATATTTGAAGCAAATACCAGCACCAAACCTATTCCAGTAATTGACATGAATCGTCCATGATGAACGGTATCTATCTTTTCAATTTCTTTTCTTATGAGTTCTTTATTTTGTGTTCCCCAAACTAGCAATGACGCAATAACTGCTCCTAGAACAATTGTTTGTCCGACGAGTCCCGGAAATCTTGATCCTGCTTCTGGAAAGAACAATATTTCTGTAATTGATTTTCTGGCAGCATTGTTGATATCTAGTTTAACGTCACCCACTGCAAAAATAAAAGCACCATCAACCAGGTGACCATCCACTTTTGAGAGAACCTTGGTTGTTCCTGTATACACTCCTTCTTTTAGCGGCGGCGTTGTAACGACAAGTGATGACTCACCCGTGAAATATTTTGAATTCCTGTTGTCAATTTGTTCACCGCTACTGTCGTAAATCTTAATTGAGCTAAAATCTAGTTCTATAGGCTCTGAAAAAATCACCGATACTTGGGTTATTCCTATAGGTGCATTAAGTGATGAATTTGGATTTGTCTCTAATGTGAATGGATGGGCCGTGGCATAAGGAATTATGCCTACTGTAAAAGTCAAAATAAAAACAAGTAGAAATTTTTTCATATGATAATTTTCACAACTCTTAATTTAAACAATTTACATTTTGTTCGATGATTGTACCAAACCACGTAAAGATAATAATGTGTTTTAACTAGATGATTTTAGTGAAAGTACTAATTTTTGCTTTATTTGTATTAATTTTTACAGGAGTCACTTCACAAGCTTTTGCTCATACCACGGTTGAGGTTGAGAAATATGAGATTGAAGTTGGTTGGGGAATAGAGCCACCTATTGTAGGATACAGAAATGATTTTGTTTTTCATATAAGTGAGCCTGGAGAAAATCCTGGCGTTAAAACGGGAATAATTAATGCATTTAAAAACTTGCAGGCTACTGCAAAATTTGGTGGAGTTACTAAAGTATTAGACATTGGCTCTGATCCAAGACTTGGACACTATTTCTCTCATGTAATTCCAACCAAAGTGGGTTCAATCTCTATACTATTGCAAGGAGACATTAACGGAGTTCCAGTAGACATTGAGATTCCAGTTGAAGATGTTGCAACTACTGCCGTTTTAGACTTTCCACCTACAAGTAGCTCATCTGATCAAGATGTTTCAGCACTAAAAAATGCAATTTCTGAATTACAAAGAGATGTGTTGTCAATCAAATCCGGTTCAGGCATTGAAGTAAAATCTGATTCTGGTATGGCATACGACTTTGCAGTTTTTGGTATTTCAATTGCAGGTGCCGCAATAATCTTGGCTGTTGTATCTCTAGTAAAAAGAAAATAGAAAAGAGAAAATTCCTAAAGTCTTGGAATTACTCTAGATTTTGCAGTAACTGCTACGATGCTTATGATTGCAACGGCAAGTATCATCATTGCGATTGTTCCAAATTCAGGAACAACTTTAGAAAATACTACCTGTTCACCAATTGGTCCAGTCTTTGGATCATCTACTCCATAACCTTGGAAGGTGATGGTGATGTCTACTGGATCAGATGAGCCAAGAGCTTGTGTCATATGTGTTCCTTTCCCATCATGATGATGTGCGCCCATATCATCTAGTACTGTGTTGCCATTTTGTGTGACTCTGATGTCATGATTGACATGCTCAGCATCTTCGAATTCAATGTTGATCTCCATCATTTCACCAGCTGTTGGTGTTGAGGCCCAAATTGAAACCTTGGTGCCATCAGACAACATTCCTGTTGCTGCTGCATCGCCTTCACTGTGCATCGTTTCATCTCCGTGTTCATCCTCCGGTTCTTCCGCACCTGCTTCTTGAACTACGACAATTCCTTCCATCCATGGGTGAACCATACAGAAGTAGTCATATTCGCCCGGTGCATAGTCATCAAATTTGACTGAGAATGTAGCACCTGCCATAAACAAACTGCTATCAAATAGACCATCTGGTCCATCAACTGCATTTCCAGATGTTACAGTGTGTGCTGCAGAGTCAACATTATTCCATGTGACTTCGCCGCCAACATCGATAGTTACCTCATGTGGAATGTAGCATTCGTTTGTAGCCTCACATCCTGGAACTGAAGAACCTTTTGCAACATCGACACTTGCAGTTGCATGATCTGCAAATGCAGGAGATGTTGCGGTTACTCCAGCTACAATAGCGAGTAATACGAAGAGAGAGCCTATAGCTATAGTCTTCATTAATACCTATACCTGTTTGGATCCATAAAAACCTCACTTGAGATTTTCAGAGATAATATGGCGCTATTTGTGTTTGGACTGGTACAACTTTAGAATTCCAAATACCGGAATTCCAACATACATTCCGATATTTAGTAGAACTATAGAGATTCCATAACCCAAAACTTCCTGCTCAGAATTCATATCTACATAATTTAGAATTGATAATGATGAAATCATTGGTGTAAGTGTTACTTTCATAAACTCTTTGAATAATGGTTGCTGTCTTTCAAAATCAGCAATTGTTGGAGAAAATGAATAATACACTTGATTAAAACCTGTCATGAACGCGGTTCCTGACTCTGTTGCAAGCAGTTTGTTGTCTCGCAACTCTCTTAATTGCTGGACTTGCGTTGCCATCTCCGAACCGTATGTTGCAGTAGCAATCAGACAGCCTCCACCAGGTTCAGAACCATTGTTTATCGGAATGCTTGGCTGAGCATTTGCTTCACCTACGGCAATACTAAACAAGACACCTTCTTTTGGGATTGGAGAAAACAAAATGCCTTCTACTTCTATATTCACCGTGTAAACCCCTTCTTCAGGAAACTCCACTTTTAATGCGTTAAGAATACCTTCAGAAGTATGCATGAGATTTGGAGTTTGCCAAATTATTTCACCTGATTTTGAAATTACTATGTTATAGTCAATATGTACTTGGGTTTTCTTTGTTTGTGGATTTATAAATTCAATTTTCAAATTTGCCAAATCTCCTGGCACAATATTCTCATAAGATAATTTCACATCAAGTGTTCCTTTCTCAGTTGGCAATATTTCAGAATTAGTCTGAGCAAATACCGGAGTAATTAAAAATGGAATTAATAATAGCGCAAAAATGAATTTCATATGATTACTTTTTTTCCATCATACATAAAAATTGCACTGATTCTCAATTTGAAAAACTTGAGTATGAAATTTCTATGCCATCTTTAAATATGGAACTATACCATAAAAAATATTGTACAGCAAACTTGTGTTATTTGTAGCATTTGTCGGAATCTTTGCTATTCCAGCTCTTGTGCCAAATGTATTTGGACATGGACTTGGAGGAGATCAGGCGCCTCCATTAACATTTGGTGATATGGAGGTAACAGTTAGGACTGAACTTACTCCATCTGACATTACTGTTGGAACAATTGATGATATCAACATGAAAGTTCGTTTCTTTGACACTATAACCGATGAAACTTTGGACAAAGTAACATACAGAATTGAAGTGTGGCAGAGCGGCGAGCTTTTAGCTAGAAATTTGTTTTATGATCCAGATGGAATTCTGAACGTAAAGATAAACCCGAAGACTGGGTGTGCCGAAGCTGAATTGTGGAAATGTACCGTTTATGGGGGATCTGAGCATGTGTCTGCTCCAGGCGCACTTTATGTTGAAGGCGAAGGAAGGCCGTCAATTACTGGACCGCTATTTGTAAAAGGCGGATTGTATAACATCCGAGTTGATATTGAAGGAGCTACCAGTCCAAAAGTCATGCTTGCTACATTGCTTAGCTATGACACGTTTGTTAGTATTGCACAAGAGCAAGACTTTCTCATCAAAACAGCAAATGCTGAAGAAATTCCAGTTGTTGTAAAAACATACTATGACGAAGTAGAGGATTTCAAATTTAATCAAAACGATAATTCTATATCATTTAACATGCCATTTGACTGGAGTCCTGATTATGTTAACTTGGTACAAGTTGTACATGAAGAAATAAGAGTTCCTAAATCATTTGCACCTTATGCAGAAGGTAAGCAATTCAAGGGATTTATCAATGGTGTAGAGATTGATCAAAGGGCACTGCTAAACGATCCTTACTCGTATGAGGATACCAATATAGTTCATTTTCTTGTAACCAAAAATGAATTGCAAAAAATTAACGAAAAATTAGGTCCTGACAATCACAATAATAAAAATATGAATCTCAAATTAGTTCCATTAGATGAGGTATCAAAAAGCTTGACTGAGTTTTATCTTGTAGATACTGCAACTAATGAACAAGTTCCTACAACGGTCAATATCTCATGGGATGGAAACTATGGCGCGGGAGAGGAAATTCCTTTTGAAATAACATTTTTTGATGAAAATAGAGATCTTATAAGAGATATTCGATATGCGATTTCATTCATTGATGAAAATAATAAAGAACTACAAAGACTCACAGGCGATGATTCTAGCATGCCTGGAATTGTTGCATTGGAAGGAATTGATCTCCAAAAAATCTTTGTTCCGTCACAAGGACAATATCGGATAGACATTCTTGTTTATGGTACAGGTCTGGATTATAATGCAAAGTATGCAGGAATTGGTTCTGGGATTATTGAAATTGGTCCAAGTCTTCCAAAGTCTCCCACTGGTACGTCAACTATGATTCCGTCATGGATTAAGAACAATGCAGGTTGGTGGGCAGACGGCTCAATTGACGACTCTTCGTTTGTTCAGGGAATACAGTACCTGATCAAAGAAGGAATAATGAATATTCCTCCAACTACCCCAGGTGTAGGATCTGGTTCCAATGAGATTCCGTCATGGATTAAGAACAATGCAGGTTGGTGGGCAGACGGCTCAATTGACGACTCTTCGTTTGTTCAGGGAATACAGTACCTGATCAAAGAAGGAATAATGAAGATCCAGTCATAGACTTTAGTTTTGTATGTGATTATCATGAAAGACATCAATGACATTTTACCGAAAATCCCAAACATGAGGTGGGGCGCTTTGATGAATAAAGCGCCAACCAATCAAAAAATTCAAGAAATGAATGACATCTTTCCTGATAATGGAAAATGGCATACTGTCTTTGAAGAAAAAGATTCCATAACAATTGATGGCAAGCAGATTTGGAAAAAAGATCCAAACAAGTGGACATAATTCTGCCTTCTATACAACCATACAATCACAAGAACAATCTTTAGATTATATTTGAATCCAAATACTAGATACTATTGACTCAGAATTCCCAAGTTGTGGTTACAGGAGCTAGTGGTTTTGTGGCAAGACATGTGCGGAAACTCCTCTCTGAAAATGATATAAAAACAATATCTGTATCTAGAAAAAATTTTAAAAAATTTAAGAATGAAACAAAAATAGTTTCCAGAAACTATGATGAGAAAATTCTTTTGCCAAAAATACAAAATTCTACGGCATTAATTCATCTTGTGGGTATTGGAAAACAAACTGTTGAAGATGATTATTTTTTAGTGAACTTGGAATTTACAAAAAGAATCATCAATATATGTAGAAAAGTAGGAATAAAAAAAATTATCTATACTAGTGGTCTGGGTGTCTCAAAAGATACTACATTGGGTTATTTTATTTCAAAATACAAAGCTGAGCAACAAATCATTAACTCAAACTTGGATTTTACTATATTTCGTCCGTCATATATTGTGGGAAAGGATGATCATTTTACAAAATACCTAAAATCACAAATCAAAAAGGGCGTTATTGAAATACCTGGAACAGGAAAATACTCTATCCAACCTATATCAATAGATGATGTCTCTAAAGTTATTCTCAAATCTGTTCAAGATAAGAAGTTTACAAAGAAAATTCTGGATCTTGTGGGTCCAGAATCAATCACATTTGAAAGATACATTAAAGAATTTTCGCGAGGCACTGGGACAAAAATTAAGAAGACAAGCTTGGAGTCTGCATACCACAAAGCCATTTCAAATCACAAAAGCGACTTTGGCGTTGATGATCTAAATCTTCTTGTAGGTAACTTTACAGGAAATCACAAAAAATTACAACAAATATCTGAAATGAAGTTTCAATCTGTTATGCAATTGTTAAAGTCCGGCAGCCTTCTTTAATGCGTCTGCCTTGTCGGTTTTTTCCCAAGTAAATTCTGGTTCATTTCTTCCAAAATGGCCATATGCAGCTGTTTTTCTGTAAATAGGTCTCTTCAAGTCAAGATGTGATATTATACCTGATGGTTTCATATCAAAATTCTTTCTTACCAATTCCTCAATGTCTTTTTCTGGGATCTTGTTTGTTCCAAATGTATTAACATAAAGCGACACTGGTTCTGCCACACCTATTGCATATGCTAATTGAACTTCACATCTATCAGCCAATCCTGCGGCAACCAAATTCTTTGCAATATATCTACACATGTAGCATGCAGATCTGTCTACCTTTGAGGGGTCTTTCCCAGAGAATGCACCACCGCCATGTCGTCCAAACCCACCATACGTGTCTACAATAATTTTTCTTCCAGTTAATCCTGAATCACCATGGGGTCCACCTATTACAAATTTGCCGGTAGGGTTTATGTGAATTTTAATTTGATCATTCCACAGATTTCCCAAAACTGGTTTGATTACTTTCTCAATTACCTGCTTTGAAATATCTTCCTGAGAGATTTCAGGTGCATGCTGTGTTGAAACCACAATTGTTTCAATTTTTGTAGGTTTGTTGTCAACATATCTGACAGACACCTGTGTTTTTCCATCTGGCCTTGCCCATGGAAGAACATTGTTTTTTCTAACCTCTGCTAACTTTTGTGCCAATTTTTGCGATAGTAAAATTGGCATTGGCATAAGTTCCAGAGTTTCATTTGTTGCATACCCGAACATCAATCCTTGATCCCCTGCTCCTTGTTCGTGATCTCCAGTGGCAGTTACTCCCTGACTGATGTCTGGGCTCTGGGCATGAAGTCGTAACGTTACTTCACATGATTCTGTATCAAACTTTAGTTCTTTGTTATTGTACCCAATGTCTCGAATGACTTTTCTTACAAGTTTTTCTTGCGACTCCCTGTCAAAATTTGCTTTAGTTGTAACTTCGCCTACAACTGCTACAAAATCTGTTGTAACTAAACTCTCAACTGCTACCCTCGAATCGGGGTCTTGTTTTAAGAATTCGTCTAAAAATGCATCCGAAATTTGATCACATATTTTGTCTGGATGACCTTCAGTCACCGACTCGGATGTGAACAGAAAATTGTTAGTCATAAGAACCACTAGTCACTAGAGTTCATTTTCAAGTTTGATAAATAATACATTGTTGCCCCTCACAATTACCCTGCCATAATTTGCAATCGTTTTACCATCATGCAATTCTTCAGCATCTGTCATAATCAAGTTCATGTAAGAATCAACATTGTCCATTTTGCCCTTGTATTCTACTTCATTTTTCAATCTAACAGTCACTTTCTTCTTTGTACTTTTTTGAAGAGTTGTTAATGGTCTTTTTGCACTCGTTTGCGACACTAATTATTCACTTGTTTTGCATACGTTGTTCTCTAGAATAAAAGCCTTACCTCGTTTGAAAATCCTGAAATTCTTTAAATTTTTTCATTGATTTTAGATGATTAATCAAATGATCTCCACTGGATTAGAAAAATTAGACGAATTTCTTTTAGGTGGGATCCATAATTGTGTAATTACTGACATTTATGGTGGTAATGGAACAGGGAAAACACAACTATTGTTACAAATCTGCATAAATTCAATCAAAAATGGCGGAACTGTTCTCTATCTGGACACAACAGGAAATTTTAGACCTGAAAGAATTATTGAAATGCAAAAAAACCACAACTCAGATTACGATCTGCTTGAGAGAATCACGGTTCTAAGAATAACAAATACTTCTGAACAAATCAATTCTATAGAAATAATGAAAAACCAAAGCTTTTCTTTAATAGTGATTGACAACATCACTGATTTATTTTCGTATGAATACCAAAATGAGGATCTGATTTTTGAAAAAAACACATTATTCATGAGATTTATGAGAGAGCTTTCACACGTATCACTGACTAAAAAAATTCCGATTGTTATTACAAATATGGTTAGAAATTTTGAAGGTAATGAAATGGAAAACCTGAAATCTGCAATCGATCCGTTTACGCATATCAAAATCAAGCTTTCAAAAACATCCTCAAAATTTCAAGGTGAAATTAAATGGCTAAATCATAGCAGTCAATTTTCTTATAAAATTGACACATCAGGCTTAACCCATAATACTGAAGATATTTAACATCCATGTGTCTAGTTTACGAATGGCAGGAATCTTTGATTCTATTCCGGTAATTGTCGTAGTTTTATTTGCAATAGGTTTAGCTGGTGTAATGGTTTATGAAAAAACACGAACAAATCCAACCAAAGAACCTGATTCTTGATTTAAAAGTTGATTCTTTATTTCAAAATTTTGGATTTACAAATTTAACAGAAATCCAAAAAAAAGCTGCACCGATAGTTCTACAAAAAAAAGACTGTCTGATTATTGCTCCAACCGGTTCTGGGAAAACTGAATGTTCGGTAATTCCAGTTTTTTCTATAATAAAAGATTCAAAGAAATTGGGAAAAATCAAGGCACTGTACATCACTCCACTTAGAGCATTGAATCGAGATGTATTTCGAAGAATCACAAAATATGCCCAAGCAAATGACTTGTCTATAGAAATTAGACACGGTGATACAACTCAAACTGCCAGAAGAAAGATCACTGAAAATCCTCCCGATGTTTTAATCACGACTCCAGAAACACTGGTAATTTTGCTTACCCAACAGAAAATGCTTGATGCACTGTCTGATTTGGAATGGATTATTGTCGATGAGGTTCATGAATTACTTGCAAGTGAAAGAGGCTCTCAGCTGTCTCTGAGCATAGAGCGACTGCAGATAAACTCAAAAACGCCTCTCACAAAAATTGGTCTGTCTGCAACAGTGGGAAATTTTGAAGAAGCAGGCAAGTTTGTAGTAGGTTCAAAAGGAAAATGCCAAATAATTCGAGATACGTCTGTCAGGAAATATGATGTTGAAGTCAAATTCGTTGACGGTTCAATTTCTGACGTGGCTGATAAAATTATAGAATATGTTGAGGAGCAAAATCTGGATTCTCCCGTACTTCTTTTTACCAATACAAGAGGCGAATCAGAGTTTTTAGCTTCTATTCTTAAAGAAAAATCTACTATCAACATAGAACTCCATCATGGATCATTGTCCAAAGAGGTAAGAGAAGACACGGAGCTATCACTACGAGAAGGTAAACGAGGAATTGTTGTGTGCACGTCTTCTCTTGAACTGGGTCTTGATATTGGTTCAGTAGAACTGGTTATTCATTATGGTTCTCCCAGACAAGTATCAAAACTAGTTCAAAGAATTGGTCGAAGTAGACACAACAGAGACGCTTCAGCAAAAGGTTTGATTATAACTAATAACGCTGATGATGAATTTGAAACACGAGCCATTCTTGATAGAATCCAGGAGGGATCAATTGAAGAACAAAAAATTCATGATGGTTCTTTAGATGTTCTTGCACATCATTTAGTGGGGATGACAATGCAATTAGGTGAAATACCGATAAGTTTTGCATTTGAAACCATTACCAATGCATATCCTTTTAGAAATTTACAAATTGATGAGTTGATTGGCGTCTTGGATTTGTTGGATTCTAATTATCTGATCTTCTTTGATAGAAACAAAATGACTTTTTGGAAAAAGGGACGATCTTTCAAATATTATTTTGAGAATCTCTCTACTATCCCTGATATTTTAAAATTCAAGGTCTTTGACAGTGTGGGGAAAAAAATCATTGGTACTTTAGATCAAAGATTTGTGGGTGATTTTGGGGATTCTGGAAACATTTTTGTTCTAAAAGGCTCTCAATGGAGGATTCTCAATGTTGATGAAAAGTCACTGTCTGTGAATGTTGAACCATTTAGAGGAGGAGGAATTACTGTACCTTATTGGGAAGGTGAGAGCATTCCGATTGACTATAGAACCGCTAAAAAAGTTGGTCATTTTCGAACCAAAGTTAATTCTGGCTCGTTAAATCTAATCAACAAGACTATTGAAAATCTGAATTTTCAAATCCAGAATGAAAGTGACGTAATCATTGAATCAAATAGATCACAAGGCTCTATTGTAATTCATTCATGCTTTGGAACAAAAATTAACGCAACACTGTCTACGTTACTATCATCAATGCTGTCTTCGGTATTAGGATCACTGGTAGATTCAAGAAGTGATGGATATAGAATAGCCTTGTCTTCTAGATCCAGAATATCTGAAAAATTATTTTTAGAAGTTCTAAAAGATGAGTATGATCTGTATTCTATAATTACTGCTTCATTAGCTGGAACTCACAATGTTAATTGGAGAACTTGGTGTGTTGCAAAAAAATTTGGTGTAGTTGGCAGAGGTGCGATCTATGAAAAAAAATCTGCCAGATTTTTATATGAGAGATATTCAAAAACACCTCTTGTTATGGAAGCACTGCGGGAGCTATTCCATGATAAATATGATTTGTCAAATACTGATAAAATTCTAAGAAAAATCAGAAATGGTAGAATTTCCATAGTCTGGATGGAAGTGGATGCATTTTCTAAACTTGCAGAGCCAATATTAGATCATACTGCAAAATACTATTCTGCACCTGCAAATCTTGACAAAGGAATATTGGATCTTGTTAAAGCACGATTAGCAAAAACAAAACATCGGTTAGTTTGTGCAAGATGTGGGAAATGGGAAAGGGTTATTGAAACAAGTGAAGCTAAAAACATTCTAGTTTGTCCTTATTGTAAGGGCAGGCAAATAACGGCTACTTTCTATTCTGATTATGATCTCCCAAAAATTATTCGTAAGAAACACGAGGGAAAAAAGCTGACTCCTGACGAAAAACACAAGTTTGAGCGTGCCTGGAAGGTGTCTTCGTTGATTGGAAATTTTGGAAAAATTGCAATAACGGTAATGTCTGGATATGGTGTTGGTGCAGATACTGCAGCACGAATTTTGCGAAACATGGTAGATGAGGAACATCTCTTCAGGCAAATTTACGAAGCAGAAAGGCAGTATGTTGTTACTCGGGGATTTTGGGATTCCTAATTTTTCTTTGTAATTTTTGAAAATGGGGTTAAAAACAACTCTATTCTTCCTTCCAAACCGGCTTTTGCATTCAGAGCAGTCACAGAAATGATCTCCCCTAACTCGCATTTGTCAACAAGCCTTGCTTGATTTCTCCACCCTTTAATCCATATTTGCCCCGTATCGTCTTCTACAAACATTTCTGATAGTGAAATTGATTCGCCTGATTTTGTTTGCACTTCTCGTCTTTCAGGAACTTTTAAAATTATGGCTTCCACGCAATAATTTCCATCAACTTTGACATCGTTAATTTTTGTTCTTAACTGAGATCTTGAGGGAATAGATTCGTCATTTTCTATTTTTCTTACAAATGAGTTGTCATCAAGAGTAACAGAATTACCATACACTTTTGATGGCATACATTCAATCACGTCGCCTTCATTACAAATTGTAGTTGAATTAGAAAGATCAGTGATGTTGTAAAAGTTCTTCTTGTTGTCTACAGCCAAAATCATGTTTTTCCCATTCTCTGACGTCGAGATTGAGATGATTCTTGCAATAATTGGCTCAGCTTCTTTTCCGCCTTCTATCTCTATTAGTGTGGAATCACTGCCATGAATCTCTAGTCCCTGGTTTCCTCCTCTGACTTTGACTCCTAACAACCTTACTTTTGCTCCTTGAGAAATCATGTTGGGTATCTCTGATTCGTCTTTTCCCCAAAGTACTACCCTCATAGCATCCCCATCCTTACCTTTTAGCCTCATTCTTAGTGCTTTTCCAGGCTGCCCTCGTGAGTTTGTAAATTCCATGCTGCTGATCAACCCGTCAAGGATTCCTGATACTACCAAATCTTTCTGCCCTTCCTTCAACTCCCCGATATCTTTTGTAATTTTTTCAATAGTTGGAATTTCACTATTGTTGTCAATCGCTTCAATATTGGAACCAGAGCCAATGTTGATTGTCGGCGTGCCATTTAGATCTGACTTTACATATGCCTTGATAATTTTGATCAAATCACCTGGTTTCAAATTTTCAATTCCGGGCAGGTTTGCTTTTTCATCCCACAGCTTTACACTTGCTGTAGAGTCTGAGTCATATACAGTCATAGTTCTAAGATAAAATGGCGATCCGTCTTTCCTTGAAAATTGTTTAGCTGGGGATAAATTCAGAACTCTTGTTTCCAGAGAAATTTCTTTAGCACCTGCATAAAGATCCTTCAGTCCCATCTCAACTTTTAATGGCTCTGATAGTGTTATTCCAAAATCTGATGCTACTAAAAACAGTGCACCTTGATCAGTCAGATATCCTGCCCCGATTTTTTCTTTTTTCTGCTTAATCTGCTCCTCAACATCATTTTTAGTTAATTCAGGTTTCAACTCAAGTAGCTTTTCAACCAGAATATCAAACTCAGACAACTTAATGTGGATAAACTAGATGTATTAATAAAAATTTCATTACCGTTAAACCAATTTCTAAATTAAGATCGCAAAACCTGTTATGTTAATCTATGATGAGAACAATCATCTCATTAACTACATTAGTGGGCAGATCGCATTTTCTTTATGTCTTGTATTGAAGGCAAAAATCTATCAAAATCATATGGCTCCATGAAAGCCGTTGATGATATTGTTTTATCTGTAAAATCAGGCCAAGTTTTTGGATTTTTGGGTCCAAATGGTGCCGGAAAATCTACTACCATAAAACTTCTAACAACTTTGGTTTCTCCCTCGGAGGGCTCGTTGACAATTTTGGGAATTGATGCCATTAAACATCCTCTTGCCATCAGGCACAAAATTGGGGTAGTTTTACAGCAGCCAAGCTATGAACCAACACTGACTGTCGAAAAATCACTTGAAAAATACGGTATGATGTGGAATGTGTCAAAAAATGAATGTAAAAAGAGAATGGAGGTTCTTTTACGAGATTTTGATCTAATTGATATCCGGAAAAAAAGAAATGAGGATCTTTCAATTGGTCAGCGAAGGCGAGTACAGGTTGCAAGAGAATTCATGCATGACATGGAACTTTTGTTTTTAGACGAACCTACTGTGGGACTGGATCCGAGCGCCAGAAGGAAACTGTTAGATTTCTTAAAAAACAAAGTAAAAACTGGATTGACAATTTTTTATACGACGCATAATCTCAGTGAAGCCGAATATCTCTGCGACGAAATCGCAATTATAGATAAAGGTAGAATTCTTACTGTTGATTCGCCTGATGCGTTAAAGAAAAGGTTTGGAAAAGAAAAAACTATCAAAATTCACCTGCTGGAAAAACAGCCCATTGTGGTATCGCTGCTCTCTAGGATACCTGAATGTGTGGTTGATCTTGATAATGGAACCACAATTACAATTCATTCGGAACAATCCGAACTAGTTTTGCTACAAGTTTTAAAAATTCTCAGTGAAAACAAAATTGAGATAGAGGATCTTTCAGCGGTCCCTACTAATCTAGAAGAAATATTCCTTAAAGTGGTGAGAGATAATGCATCCAATAATTAGACTCGTTAATCGAAATCTCACAATCTCCATCAATCCTGGATTTTTAATCTGGCAGGTGATTTTTCCTCTTATCTATATCTTTGTTGCAGGTTTTGCATATACATCCCTCATACAACAAGTTCCATTTGGCAGCAAGAGCCTTGATTACCCGTCATTTCTTGCATCAGGAATGATTGGATTTAACATAATGAATAGTACTCTGGTTTCTGGCATTATAATCTGGAATGATCGACGTCATGGAATGTTCGAACAGATTATGTCTGGGCCTTTCACTAGGGCTCACTACATTCTTAGTAATATTGCTACAATTGGAATAGTGGGATTGGTCAGTGCATCATTAATAGCACTAGTGGGATATCCTGTATTTTTTGAATCTGTTGATTTTACTTTCATTACTATTCCTGTGATAGTCTTTGCAGCAATTGCCGGCTCTGTTCTATTTGGTTCCATTGCCTCAATCATATCTACAAGGTTACGATCTAGTGAAGGGTTCAACGTGATAATCAATACTGTTTTTCTCTTCTTTGCTTTTGTTAGTACTGCGTTTTATCCAGCAGAAGGCGCACCGGAACCTCTCAAAACTTTTTTCTATCTAAATCCGCTGACTTACTTGGTGGATATCATCCGCGCTGGAATATTTGGGAATATTACTGAATTTGTAATTGTTGAAATGATAATTCTAGCGTCACTATCTTCTGTACTTTTTGTCGTTGCAACAAAATTACTTACAAGATTAGACTTTTAGAAAGAGTAGCCCGGCCCAGACTCGAACTGGGGTCAAGGGCTCCAAAGGCCCCTATGCTTGACCGCTACACTACCGGGCTGCTAACACGAGCACTTTATTTCCCTTAATGAACTTTTTATTTTACAATTATTTGTAAAAACTCAGAGTATGATCTCAAATAACTTGATTCAATCTGGCGATGGGATCTTCCATAGAATGTAAAAATTTTGATGCTCTGGTTTTGCACTCTTTTTTTGAATTAAAATACGCGTCAATCACTTTAACAATTTTTTTAGGATCTGCTTCTCGTTTTGCAAGATTGTTTTTGACTAGGTATTTTTCAATGATGTTTGGTACAGCATTATATGAGATAGTAGGCACGCCCAGTAAAGCTGATTCGGCAGTCATTGTTCCTCCTGAACCGATAAAAATATCTGTGTTGTCTAATACTGTTTTTCCATCAAATGACATTTTCAGCACTAGTGCATTTTTGCCAACAATTTTCTGCAAATTTTTAACCTGCTCCTCATATCTTCCAAGAATTACAATATTTTCATCACTATATTTTTTAATGATTTCACTCACAATTGGAATGAATTTATTTGATTTAGAAGTGTATGCGGCCTCTTCCTCTGCTGCTCTGATTAGAATATTTTTTTTGCCTAATTTTTTAAAAGGACTGCTCTTCTGAATGCCTTTTCTCTTGATTGTTACATATGCGTCAATTGCCTTGTATTGAATAATGTCTTTCTCATCAATACCGTATTTTGCAAATTCTTTCTTTGGAATAATCCACGGGATGAGCAATTTCTGAATAAAAGGCAGTGTTAACTTCATTACAGCACTGGCATGTGGGGAATCACAAAATGCAACATGTCTGATTCCCAACCCAAATGAAATTCTGGCAGCCTCAGGAGAACAGAAACTAATTGTCAATTCTGGAGAGAACTTTGTAACCAGCGGAATGAGTTTTTTCATACGTAGTATGCTTGTTTCCAGCTTTGATGATTTCTCACTTCCGCCGTGTCTTCCAACAGGAGTTAGATCAAAGTTCCTGATCTTTGCTAGTTTTAGCACTTCAGTGTATGTTCTAGATGTACACAAAATCTCATGTTTTTTACCTAATTTCTCAACCAATGGCTCCGAAAACAGTAATTGTTTTGGAGTAAGAATATCAATCCATATTTTCAAGCATTTTTCATAATTATGATAAGTTCAATAAGTTTTTCTTAGTCTAATACATACCACACGTAATGGGGGGAGCAAAAGTAGTTGTATATGGACTAAGCACTGAAGGATACTCAATTGCATCCCAAATGGCAATCAAGGGTGCAGATGTTTCTATTATTGATGAATCTACCCCGTCTGCGATATCACTAAAAGCTGAAGTTGCAAAGACATACCCCAACGTACTATCGCTTAAAGAAGATGAACCATTATTGGCTATGGAGCCAATCGATGTGGCTATTTCAAAAGCTCAGTATCTTTTCTTTACACCCAGAATCAGGAAAACAGGACAAGATATCAAAACTGAAATACACTCAAAATTCAAAGATGCCACATCGTCCCTGAAAAAAAACAGCTCTGTAATCTATACACTGCCAACAGGGTTTGGCGGAAATAATGAAACCATCTCACTCTTAGAACATGTCACGGGTTTGGAGGTTGGAAAACAAATCTCGTACTTTTATTATCCCTTGGAGGATCTTAATGCACAACCAAAAATCATCGGTTCCTACAACGGTCAAGAGGATCTTAAACTTGCTGAGTTATTAACTACAAAAAAAGAGAAAAAATTTGTGGCAATATCATCAGCTGAGCATTTTCATGCTATTGATATCTTGTCTAGGTTCTCAAGTCTGTGTAGCATTCTTGAAGTCTGTAAATACGCCCAAGATGACGTAACAAAAAAAGATCTCTCATCTGATGACTTTCAGGAAATTTATCTAGATAACATGGTAAGTGGGTTGTTTGATTTAAAATCATTAGGCTCATCGTTTGAAGGTGCAAATACCCTGATGTATTTGATTAATGGAAGTGTCAAAGGAATTGATGGATATATTAAAAGATTAATTGATGAAATACGCTCTACGCTTAAGAAAAATGATCTTAAAGCCAGCCGTACAAAAATTGCTCTTTCGTGGACCCTTGATCAGCACGAAATGCGTGGAGACAAGATTGAAATGCTGCAAAACCTGACTTCCAGACTTCGGGATTACATTGGTGATGTTGAAGCGTTTGAAGATCCTAACTTTGATCTCTTTCATAGTGAAAAGACCACCATAGTTGTTGCTTGTTCAAAAATTGATTTTGAAAATATTCAAAAAACAAAACAAGGTTCGGATCTTATCATAGTAAAAGCAAATCCTTTATGTGAAATTATCTAATAAGAGTATAAATTAGCTTAACAACTATTCTGTTTAAAATGTCTGATGAAAAAAATTCAGATGAGATACCTGTAAATGTAATATCTGATGACGAAGAAAATTTGGAACATGATTTGACAAATTCCAAACAATACATTGAAAAGTTGGAAAATCTCCTATCATTAGAAAAACAAAAAGTCGTTGACTATGAAGAAAAAATCAAACATGTTCTGGCTGATTATCAGAATCTCAATAGAAAGACACAATCTGATATTGAAAAGGGCGTTAATTCAAAAATTGATGCATTTATGCTGGACTTTCTAAACATTTATGATGATTTTGTCAGGGCCAAGGAAGCATTTTCTCGAAATAAGATAGATACTACTGGATTGGATTTTATTTTAAAGAACATGGATTCTCTTTTAGCAAAGTATAACGTGACTCCCATAGAAGCGCTGGGTGAAATTTTTAATCCGAATCTTCATGAGGCAATTTCAATCATAACTGATTCTCAGCTTGATGATAATACCATCACAAAAGAAATCAGGAAAGGATATATTTCTCATGAGAGGGTTATTAGACCGACACTGGTTGAAATCTCAAAAAAAGGATGAAATGATATGGCTAAAGTAATAGGAATTGATCTAGGAACAAGTAACTCTGCTGCGGCAGTTATGATGGGCGGGAAACCAACCATAATCCCTGCGGCTGAAGGGGCCACCGTTGGCGGTAAGGCATTTCCATCTGTAGTTGCCTTTACTAAAAGCGGTGATCTTTTAGTTGGCGAGCCGGCAAGAAGGCAGGCAGTTACCAATCCTGATAACACAATTGTGGCCGCAAAGCGAAAAATGGGCTCTGATTATACGTTTAAGATACAAGATAAACAGTACAAGCCTCAGCAAATTTCATCATTCATTCTTCAAAAGATCAAAAAGGATGCCGAAGCGTTTGTTGGCGAAAAAGTAGAAAAGGCTGTGATTACAGTCCCTGCATATTTTGATGATAATCAACGTCAGGCAACCAAAGATGCCGGTACTATTGCTGGACTAGATGTAGTGAGAATCATCAATGAACCCACTGCAGCTTCGCTTGCATTTGGGTTGGACAAGGCAAAAGAAGACATGAAAATCCTTGTTTTTGACTTTGGTGGAGGAACCTTGGATGTCACCATAATGGAGATGGGAGGCGGCGTGTTTGAAGTTATGAGCACATCTGGTGATACACAGCTAGGTGGAACTGATATGGATAAAGCAATAATTGATTACATAATTGATGAATTCAAGAAAAAAGAAGGGGTGGATCTCTCCAAAGACAGTACGGCGATGACTAGAATTAGAGAGGCGGCAGAAAAAGCAAAAATCGAACTTTCAACCGTGATGGAAACTGACATCAATCTTCCTTTCATTGCTCATGATCCTTCATCAGGCGCAAAGAATCTTGAATTAAGATTGACTAGAGCCAAACTGGATGAATTAATTGGACCAATCGTAGAGAGATGCAGATCCTCTATAGAAAAGGCCATTGAAGATGCCAAACTATCAAAATCGGATATTAATAAAATTGTCATGGTTGGTGGTCCCACAAGAATTCCACTGGTAAAAAAATTCGTCAAAGAAGTTATTGGAAAAGAGCCAGAATCTGGCGTGGACCCAATGGAAGCAGTCGCAATGGGGGCAGCAATTCAGGCTGGAATTATAGCTGGTGATGTCACTAGCGACATTGTATTGCTGGACGTGACTCCGTTGACACTAGGCATTGAAACTCTTGGTGGCGTCCGGGAACCTTTGATTGAAAGAAATACTACTATTCCAACTTCTAAAAGTAAAGTGTTTACAACTGCTGCTGACAATCAGACAGCAGTTACAATCCATGTTGTTCAAGGCGAAAGACCAATGGCTACAGACAATGTTTCACTGGGAAGCTTTAATCTGACAGATCTTCCTCCAGCACCAAGAGGAATTCCTCAAATTGAAGTAAAATTTGACATTGATGCAAATGGAATAATCAATGTAACTGCCAAAGATCTTGGTACTCAGAAAGAAGCCAAAATTACAATTGAATCTACCTCTAAACTATCTAAAGAAGAGATTGAAAAACTAAAACAAGATGCTGAAAAATTCTCTGAAGAGGACAAAAAGAAGAAAGAAAAAATTGATCTCAGAAATGAGGCAGAGAGTTACATCTATACCACTGAAAAACTAGTAAACCATGATCTTAAAGACAAGATTTCACAAGAACAGGGGATAAAAATTACTGATTCTGTTAAAGAAGTTAAGGAATGTCTTGACAAGGACTCTGGAGAATTAAAAACAAAACTAGATGCTTTGAAAGCAATAGTAAATGAAGTCACAACAGAGCTTTACAAAAATGTCACACCTCCTCCAGGAGCAGAAAGCCAACAGGGTGCAGGGACGGAACAAGATGCCTCCAAATCATCTAGCGACGAGACAAAAAGCAACTAATTTTACATTATTTACCTAGATTACAATTAAAAGATGATATCATGGCTGCAAAAAGGGATTATTATGAGGTTTTAGGCGTCTCCAAAACCAGCTCAACTGATGAAATAAAAAAACAATACAGGAAATTAGCCCTGAAATTTCATCCAGACAGAAACCAGTCATCTGACGCTGGGGAGCATTTCAAGGAAATCTCTGAGGCATACGGGGTTCTTTCTGATCCTGAAAAAAGAAGAGTGTATGATCAGTATGGGCATGCAGGTGTTGATGGGCGATATAGCAGCGATGATATCTTTCAGGGAGCCGGTTCTGATTTTAGTGATCTCTTTGGAAGAGGCGGTGCGGGATTTGACTCGATTTTTGAATCAATTTTTGGAGGAGGTGGATTTAGATCAAGACAGCAACGGGGCTCTGACATTCTTTTTGAGACGTCCATAACTCTTGAGGATGTATTGCATGGAAAAAAAATGGAGATTGACTTGCAAAAAGAGATCAAGTGCGATACATGTAATGGTACTGGATGCAAGCCTGGCACTAGCAAGAAGACCTGCTCTTCGTGTAATGGCCAGGGACAAGTTAGAAAGAGCAGGAGCATGGGATTTGCGTCTTTTGTTACGGTAGAGCCGTGTTCTGCTTGTAGGGGAAAAGGCTCTATTATAGAGACGCCTTGCAGTGAATGCAAAGGCAACACCAAGAAAAAAGGGCATAAAAAAATATCATTTGATATTCCACCCGGCGTAGATTCTGGCGATTATACTATTCCAAATGAGGGAAATGAGATTCCTGGGGGACTAAATGGTGATCTGATTGTAAGAATCAGGGTCCAACCGCATTCTAATTTTAAGAGGGATGGAATGGATATTTTCTACGATCAGGACATCTCTATGGTTGATGCAGCTCTGGGGCGTGAAATTACAGTCCCAACTTTGGATGGCAATGAAAAAATCAAAGTAGAGTCTGGCAGTCAACCAAACACTATCATTAAACTAAAAGGAAAAGGTGTTCCTCATTTGAATTCCAGGAGTCGCGGAGACCAATATGTCAGGTTGGTTGTAAACATTCCAAAGAAGCTCAGCAAGCATCAAAAATCCCTCTTGGATGAATTTGCAAAATCATTTGAATAGATGCATCACCGAACTGCTTTAGGTTGATGGCGTTCTTGCAGATGCCATCGAGTCAAACATCGAATCATGAATGAAATAAGCACATTTGAGAAAAGGGTTTCTAGCTTATCTCGGTAATTACGTTATAGCTATTTCTCAAATTTTCTAATTATTAGATGGTGTCCATTTTTAACATGTGTTTCATGACTGGTTTTTATCAGCTCCCCCACCTTATCTTCGGTGTAAAATTTTACGTTATACCTGCCTAGTACTTTTTTACAGTTATTACAATAGATTTCACTAAATTCCATTTTCGACATTTGCCTTTTTGTTATTGGTGACTGGAACACTATAATAAAGAAACTTATTCTAGATCTAGAAATTTCTCAATGCGGGAGTCGCCCAGCCTGGTCAACGGCGTAAGGTTCAGATCCTTATCTTCTAGGAGTTCGTGGGTTCAAATCCCACTTCCCGCATACAACTTAATTGTTTTTTATGGCGTTTTTGATTTTTTGTAATAGGATTGCATTGATCATCTCACCTGATGCCTTACCTCTGAGCTCCTTCATGGCAATTCCCATTAGTGGACCCATTGCACGTTCTTTTTGATTCTCGATAATGCTCTTGTTATTATTGACAATCTTTTCTAAAATTTGGGCTAATTCGTCTTGAGTTACAGTCTCAATAGATGTGTTTTTCATGGCATCTTCGACAGTATCTGCCTTTCCGGACATTATGTTTTCATAAATTATCTCTAGTGATTCTTTTGCAATCTCTCCCGCATCCAACAGTTCAAATGATTTTAAAATCTCCTTACTTGATAGTAACTGCGAGTTTAATCCGTTTCGCTCAAGATTCGTAATGGATGAGCAAAGAACTGATGCAACAAATGTGGGATTCACTTTGACTTTATCAGTTATCTTTTCAAACAACTCCATGTATGGAGAGTCGAAAATCTGCTCAGCTAGCTGTTGATTCAAGTTATATCTGACTTTTAATTCCGAAAGTGATTCATCCCAGGATTTTGGAATGTTGTTTTTAGCAAAATCCAGCTCGTTTTGTGTGATGATTATTGGTGGAATGTCTGTTTCAGGATACATTCTTGATGCCCCAGGACGGGGTCTAAGAAATAGCGTCTCTCCGGCAGGAGTTGCCAGCCTGGTTTCAGTAGGCACTCCTTTCTTTGCTTCTCTGATTCGATTAATTATGGAGTTTATTACAAAATCAATCTTGTCTGTTGGAGCTGCGATAATTAGGAACGCGTCTTGATCTTTTAGATTTAATGCATTTTTTACAATTGATATGTCACTTTCTTCAATTCCGTAATTTGGCAATTCATCTGAGTGAAATACTCCGCCAATTCCAAAAAATTTCACTAGTTGGCCTATCTCTTTTCCTAAGCGTATGCCCTCATAAGGCGAGTATCCAAACAGTCCTCCAAAATTCTTAACATGTATTGCCTTGATTCTGAAATCGTCGTTTAATGCTTTTTGAATGATTTTAGATTTGCATTCTTTCCACAGGCCTGTAATTTCGTAAATGTCATTGTCTGAGATATCATCAAAGTTTGATCTGTTTATCTTTTCAGCAATTTTGACTAGTCCGTGCTGTCTTTTAGCCTCAAATTCTATGACTTTTTCTAACTGGTCTAGCTGTTGGACTCCTTTGACTTCTACGACTCCACCGCCATCTCTTACAGACACGTTAACGTCTTGCCTGATCGAGCCAATTCCGCGAGTAACCTTCTTTGTACTTCGTAAAAGCCTACCTAATGACAGTGCTATGTTTTTAATTTTCTTGGGATCTCCTTCGACTGGCTCTAGCGCAATCTCGACTAGCGGCACCCCTAGACGATCTAAGCTGTACTCTCGGATTGATCCTTTGTCGCCAAGAAGTTTTGCCGCATCCTCTTCTAGACATATGGACTGAACTCCAATCTTCTCATCGTTTACCTCGATGAATCCTCCCTGAGAAACTAGCATTGTCCTTTGGAATCCGGTCGTGTTTGAGCCGTCAATTACTGTTTTTCTCATTGGGTAGATCTCTGAAAATATGTTTGATTTTAATGATGCAGCAATGATCAGGGCAAGTTTTTTTGCATCCTCATCTATGTCGTGTGGCGGCTCTTCGTCTTGTTCCACAAGACAACTGCTCTGGGAGTTTGCATAATACATGATTGTTTTTGATTTTGATTTTTCAAACAATGCCGCAGGATCGTACTCGCCTAGTTCACTTTTGACTGCTCGTAGCTTTCTTTGAAATTTAATGGTGTATTCGTCTGATTCTATGGGGGGACAGTTGCAAAACAGTTTTTTGTTAGTGGCTAACTGCTGGTGTATCTCCAGTCCAACTCTAAGTCCTATATCTTTGATGGACAATTCCGACATATCACATTCACTCAGTTTGACAGCTCTGATGCAATCTCTTGAAGCATTACTTTCTTTATCTCTTTATTGTCGTAATTTCCTGCGGCCCACATTGCCTTTACTAGTGCTACTTCAGGAATCATGTCTTCCAGAGGTATGATACCTAAATTCATCAAATCCCTGCCACTCTCATATACGGTCATTCTGACTCTTCCATCAATACACTGAGATGTCATGCCTAGAAAAATTCCCATTTCATGCGCTTTTTGTATTTTATCATACATTGTTTTTCCAACATGTCCTAGTCCAGTACCCTCAAAAATTATTACTTGGTAATTCATGTCTAAAATTTTTTCAAACAGCTCAGGATCATATCCCGGATGATACTTTACTAGTGCCACATTTGTTTTCAGGTTGATTTTTGGTTGATATGTCTTCTCTTTGAAAAATTCTTTTGTGTTGTTTCTGTAGACTGTATCGTTTACGACAATGAATGCTGGATCACCCCCTACTGTTTGAAATGCACCACGTTTGCTTGTGTGGTTCTTCCTCACTCTTGTTCCAAAATGGCACGCAATGGCTTCATCATTCTCATCTTGGTGCATAACTACAAAGACTCCGTTGGTATTGCATTCTAGCAAAAATCGCACAGCTCCAATTAGATTCAACGCGGCATCAGATGATGCACGATCCGAGGATCTTTGTGAGCCGACAAGTGCAATTGGGATTGGGTATCCAGACAAGGCAAATGACAGAAATGATGAGGTATAATGCATTGTATCTGTTCCGTGAGCAATTATGATTCCTGAATAGTCTGATTTGGAATGTTTGTCAAGCTTTTCAGCGATTTTCAGCCAGTGGTCTGGCGTTATGTTTTCTGAATATTCTGAGAATAATACCTCTGCGTCCACATTTGCAATCTCGGCAAGTTCCGGTACTGATGAATTTAGCTCCTCAGCTGTTAAAACCGGGGTTACTGCTCCAGTTCTGTAATCTACCTTGCTTGCTATGGTTCCGCCGGTAGATAACAGGAGAATTTTTGGCAATGATGGATCTTTCTCAAAATTTTCTTTGGCCTCGCTCTTTTTTTCTTTAGATTGGATCTTTTCTATCTTTTCAATCTTTTCTAGTTCGAGTCCTATGTTGTATCCGCTCTTTAGTTTGAGGGCCAAGTGTTTGTCATCACTGTGCTCGTATCTTGGCATGATGATTCCAGAATATGTTATGTCTGAGCTGATCTTTACAAAATCTCCCACATTGATGTTGTTCTTTTTTAGAAACTCCAATGACTTGCCAGTATACCCTTTAAAGTCAGACATTTACGAGGATTAGTTTGGGCTATTTAATAAAAACTACCTGTAATAGGAGGCTACCAGTTTCTCGCCCAGTTTGAGGTCTTTTTGCTCTCTTACTTTCTTTACTGCCTCTTCAAAATGCTTCATTGTCACTTTGGCATCAATGCTCTTCTTCTCAACATCCTTTACATCTGGATGGGCATCTAGGAATTCGTGAATTACCAGGGACACTGCTGTATTTGCAATGGCTGCAGTATCTGCACCACTTAGTCCATCAGTTAGATCTGCAAGCTTTTCAAAGTCAACGTGCTGTGGGTCTTTCTCGTCTTTGATTGCTGGAATTTTTTCTGCGTTGATTCTCAAGATGCTCTTTCTGCTTTCCTTGTCTGGCAATGGGATCTGAATGATTTTGTCAAATCTTCCTGGTCTTAGCAATGCGGGATCGATCATGTCTGCTCTGTTTGTGGCAGCTAGAACGACCACTCCATGCATGTTCTCCATTCCGTCCAATTCTGTTAGTAACTGGCTGACAACCCTTTCTGTAACGGCTGTCTCGCCTCCTGCGCCTCGTATTGGTGCAATAGAGTCAATCTCATCAAAAAATACTACACATGGGGCTGACTGTCTTGCTCTCTTGAAGATCTCTCTGATTCCTCTCTCTGACTCTCCTACCCATTTTGAAAGCAGTTCAGGACCCCTAACTGAAATAAAGTTAGCTTCGCTTTGTGTTGCGACGGCCTTTGCCAACAATGTCTTGCCGGTTCCGCTTGGACCGTGTAACAAAATACCTCTTGGCATTCTGTGTCCTAGCTTGTCATACAGTCCGGGATACTTCATTGGCCACTCGACAGCCTCTTGAAGCTCGCGCTTTACTTCCTCCAAACCGCCAACATCATCCCATTTTACGTCTGGGTTTTCAATGAAAACTTCTCTCATTCCTGAAGGTGTTACTTCAATTAGAGCTCTTTGGAAATCTTCATGGTTTACAATTAGTTTGTCAAGTGTCTCTGGAGGTATCTTTTCTTCTTCGAGATTTAATTCTGGAAGCAGCCTTCTAAGACACTTCATTGCAGCCTCCTTACACAAATACTCCAGGTCTGCCCCGACATACCCGTGACTTACTGATGAAATCTTGTCTAAATCCACATCATCTGACAATGGCATGTTTCTACTGTGTATGGCAAGAATGTCTTTTCTTCCCTTTTTATCGGGGACCTTGATCTCTATCTCTCTGTCAAATCTTCCCGGTCTTCTAAGTGCAGGATCTATCGCGTTTGGTCTGTTTGTTGCAGAAATTACTATTACTTTACCTCTGGCTTCCAAGCCATCCATTAATGATAACATCTGAGATACAACTCTGCGTTCCACCTCGCCGGTTACCTCTTCTCTTTTTGGTGCAATGGAGTCAATTTCATCAACAAAGATTATTGATGGTGATTTCTCTCTGGCCTCTTTGAATATTTCTCTCAACCTAGCTTCGCTTTCACCATAGAACTTACTCATGATTTCAGGTCCTGAGATGCTGATAAAATGGGCATTGCTTTCGTTTGCAACGGCTTTTGCAAGCAGTGTCTTACCAGTTCCTGGAGGTCCGTACAGCAAGACTCCCTTTGGAGCTTCAATTCCCAGCTTTTCAAAAATCTCTGGATGTCTTAATGGTAACTCGATCATCTCTCTGACCTTTTTAATTTCATCAGTCAAACCACCAATGTCTTCATAAGTCACTTGAGGGACTCCACGTAATGTCTCTCCCTTCTCTGCAATGTGGAAGACTGTCTTTTGTGTAACCAATACAGCATCAGCTGCAGGTGTAACACCAATTACCTGAAAAGTCAAACGGCCACCAAAATATGGGACCATGACATTATCTCCTTTGATTAATGGAACGCTTTCCAAGGCGTCTGCAAGATAGCGTTCATCAATTGGAGGAATTGCTTCTAATGGTGCAACCACCACTTTCTCTGCGGCGACTGCCTTAATCTTTCTAACAGTAATAGTATCTCCTATAGCAATACCGGAATTATTGCGCCCCAATCCGTCAATTCTGATGATACCTTTTCCCTCATCTGATGGATAAAGCGGGAGACATTTTGCAACAGTTCTCCTTTTGCCTTTAATCTCAATTACATCTCCTGTGGATGCATTTAGCGTATCCATGGAGTCATAATCAATTCTTGCCACTCCTCTTCCTACGTCTCGCGTATATGCTTCTAGAACTTTAAGAGAAAGCGCATTCTGGCTCATACTGAAAAACCCCTTGCCTAATTTTTATATCTTTGTGGTAATTTTCAGAAATAACACGTCTGCAATCACAAGCTTAAAATCCTTAATGAATGGGAAACGATCTACTTGGGTAAGAGACCATTAGTAAGAAGACGTGGCCGTGGAGGATTTCAGTTTAGATCAACCTCTACTGGTAAGGTAGGCAGTAAGGCAAAATATCCGCGTTTTACACTTGCAGAGCAACATGAGGGCCTTGTTATTGACTTGGTTCATGAGCGTGGAAGGGAGGCACCTCTTGCAAAAGTAAGATTTGAAGATGGCTCTGTCTCATTCATGCCTGCAGTTCTTGGAACTAGAGTAGGCTCTACGTTACAATTTGGATTAAAATCAAAGATTGAACAAGGAAATGTTATCAGCGTTCAGAACATTCCTGATGGTACCATTGTATGCAATGTGGAAAAGCATTTTGGTGACGGCGGCGCAATTGTAAAGTCTGCTGGAACCAACGCTACGGTATTTTCACACGGCGATGACGGTGTCACAATAAAACTGCCTTCTGGAAAATTCACCACACTAAACCCAAAGAACCGTGCCATGATTGGCACTCTTGCAGGCGGCGGTGTCGGAGAAAGACCATACATGAGTGCGGGAAACAAGTGGCGAAACTTTAGAGCTAAAGGAAAGAAATTCCCAATTGTTAGAGGTGTTGCACAAGCAGCATATGTGCACCCACACGGCGGTGGTCGTCATCAGCATGTCGGCCAAAGCTCGACAGTATCTAGAAATGCACCTCCTGGTGCCAAAGTAGGAAGCATTGCGGCAAGAAAGACCGGCAGAGCTAGAATTAAAGAGAGAAAGTAACTTCCTAAACTTGATTAATAACTTGTAAAGTAATTTTTTCATGTCAAAACAAAGAATTCGAATCTTTGTTTCAGGAAAAGTTCAGGGCGTTTTCTTTCGTCAAGCCCTTAAGGTTATGGCAAAAAAAAATAATGTTACTGGCTGGGTAAAGAATCTACCAGATGGGAGAGTAGAGGCAGTTTTGGAAGGGAAAATAGAGGATGTTAGCAGGTTAATTGAATGGTCTCATGGAGGACCTGCAAATGCCAGAGTGGAAGACGTTGAGATTGTAAATGAAAAGTTTTCAGGCGAATTTACACAGTTTGATGTTCTTTACTGATTTTGTAATCTGTCTATGGTAGACATTGGAATTGAAATAAAAATTCAGTTGGATTTTATTTCAAATGATAATTTTGTTTTTATTTGCAGACTGGATATTTTTGAATAGTAAAGGTAGTAGATCTGCTGGCTCCAGTCTAGACGGATAGCCCCATTTCAAGGCATACAAGATCCGCCACGTAGACGAGGAAGCGTGGATGCTCCACCTTAGGATTGCTCCCTCCCGGACCTCATCCATTTCGATGGTTCGTCATAGAAGTCATCCCTTCGGATAACTCTAGTCCTGCAACCACCCGCCTCGGCGTGATTTCATTTCCGCACACCAAGCGGGAATTACCAATCTAGAGATTTACCCAGCAGTTGCTGATCTCTGCGTATAGCCGGTTTCAGAGTAGGGCACGGCTGGCACCCTGATCCTACCTACTACCGATTTTTCTACAAACGTATGTTATATTTGCATTAGGTTTGATTTTCTTTCAGTCTTAAAATTACGTTGCAAACTGAGCATATTTTGCCCGTGCACTCATTGCCACATTTTTCACATAGGGTCTTTTGTTTGTAGTTAGAGTCCTTGACAATCTGTGATACCTTGAGTATTGATTGATACAGATTATTCTTGATTCCACTATGTTGGGTTTCCAGGGAATTTAGAAATTCCCTGATCTCAGTTCTTATGCCCTCATTCATGTGCGGGCATGGCTCTGATTGAAATGGTATGTCATTTGTAAAAGCGTAAAATACAATTTCAGATTCATATATTTCGCAAAATGGCTTTATCTTTCTTAATTTATTCCCTGGATTGTCAGGATCCATCCAACCAATCTTGTTTGTATCCCCTGATAACATGTTGATTACAAATGTCTGTAATGTATCATCAAGATTGTGTCCAGTTGCTATTACATCTGCACCAATATCTTTTGCTGCATAATCAATTGCTCGTCTTCTCAAAGTACCGCAAATAGAACATGACGAAGTTTTATCATTCTCTCTTAATTCAAGTGCGCTATCTAAGGTCAAATCAAACAGTTCTTTGTAGGAGTATATCTTATGTTCTACATTTAGTTCCGAACAAAATTTGTCCACTATCTCCAAGGCCTCGTTTCTATATCCTGGTATTCCTTCATCAATTGTTACTGCCTTTATTCTAAAATTGTGGGTCTTGGACATTTCGCTAATTATTTTTAGCAATGCAAGTGAATCCTTGCCCCCAGAAACTGCTACTGCAACCAGTTCATTGTTTTGAATCATTTTATATTTTGAAATCGTCTTTGCAGTCTTTCTTAGTATGGAATTTGAAAAACACTGGGAGCATAACTTTTCACCTGAGTATCTTCTGGTGTAAACAGCCTGATTCTGGCATCTATCACAAATCATTGTATTGCGTTTGGTTTTTTCATTAATGATTCTTTAGGTATTTTCTATATTGTAAACCAGCCTGATTTCATGTATGACAGTGCAATGTTGAGGCCAAATATGACAAACGTGAATGCGTATATTCCCCACATCACTTTATTCACAGCACTATCTGAGATTCTCTTGTCGATAATTGTATGGATGAACTTTCCCCCATCTAAAATTGGCAAAGGAAGCATGTTGATAATTCCTATGAAAAATGAGATCATCCATAACCACAACAAAAACATCGAAACCTGGGGATTGTTCCATTCGATAAAATCCATAACCGGCTTGTAGGCAAATGAGTTGTCCCTCATAATTCCAATGAGGCCTCTTTCAGGATCCTCCTCTGATGCGGTAATCTCTACTGCAAAATCTAATGGCTGGCCATTTCTGATAACTGAAACCTCGGCAACTTCTCCGGGGCTAAGACTGGGAAAATCAATCGGGCTTAGAATCTCATTGCCGTTAATTGAAGTAATGATATCATTTGCAAGCAATCCTGCCTTTTCTGCTCCGGAATTTTCAATTATTGATAAAATCAAAACTCCGTCTGGTAAATCGTAAAATGTACTAAGTAGTGGTTCTGGCAGAACCATTGCAAAAAATGGGTTTGTTAAAAGTATGGCGCCAAGTACAAATGCAAAAAGCACGTTTGATGTGGCACCTGCCCCGATTACTCTTAATTTTGATATTTTTTTTGCCTTGTTGAACTCCTCCTCATCAGGCTCTACAAATCCTGCAAACATTGCGATAAATATTGCAAAGCCGCCTGTCTTGATCTTTATTTTTTCAAGCGTAGCTACAATTCCATGTGCCCCTTCATGTATTACCAAAACAATGGGTATTGAAAGCAAGAAATTTACAATTGAGGCTGAAGATGTCAGTGTAATCCCTGGAATGAGTACTGTCAGCTCTGAGAATTCTGCCGGTTCTACAAAAAATTTTGAGATGTTTGATAGCAAAAACCAGAATGCAAAACCCATCATGATAAAGCCCGCCACGACACTTACGTCTGCAAATACTCTGATGCCTCGCCTCGTTCTTCCCAACAACCTCGTTAAGACAGGTTGAACCTGCTGGTTCTTGTAAACAAGGCTGTAGCTTTTCAGCTCAAAGCCGTACTTTTCCAGTCTTAGCGCCTTGGCTGTAACCAAAATTACAACCCATGCAATCAAGACATAGATTATCGCATTATCAGTAATAAAATCAAGTGCCAAATTAATTGTTAATTTTTTAAACTACGTACATTTATCGGTTACTGATGAAAGCAGCAATAATTGTCTCCACATACCCAGACAAAAAATCAATCACTGATATTGCAAAGAAACTTGTCGAGAAAAAATTAGCAGCTTGTGTAAACATTACCAAAATATCTTCTGTTTACTCATGGAATGGAAAGATTGAAAATTCTTCTGAGTACATTGCTATTTTCAAAACCACGTACAAAAACAAAAAAATCCTCAAAGCACAAATCCGGGAAACACATCCATATGAGGTTCCAGAGATTGCAGAGATTATAGTTTCATCAATTAACAAACCATATCTGCAATGGATGATCGATTCCACAACTTAAGTTTCTACTGCGTATCTTAACAGGGCAATAATTCCGCCCAGTCCTGTCACTCTTAGTCCGATATCTGTGGATGAGTCAACGCTGTATGTCTTGACTCCCTTGCTTTCAGCATCATTGAGCAACTCGATTATTTTTGATTCGTCGTTTGTTTGAATTGCACTGTCTGCAAAGACAAGCGACTCCACTGCGCCCATATCATTTGCTTTTTTAGTTTCATCATACCCCATCGTAAATTTTCTGCTTTTTTGATTGGCCCTGATCATCGTCTCATCTATAATTGATGAGACCTTGGCCAGTTTACTCTCTGATATAATCTCTTTCATGGCTTGTGATTTTGTAAACGTGTAGATGCCGTCTTCTCCGCCAGAGTCAATCCCCTCTACTACCTGCATCTTGTATTTCTGTGAGTTGGGCGACTTTTGCAGGAAATTTGCCAGTCTCTTTTTTGTTTCACCTGGTCCGAAAATTATGATCAAGTCTGACTCTTTTATTATGGAAAAAACTGCTTGTTGCACTTGCTCAAAAAACTTCTCTATGTTAAAATTTGTCTTGTAGCGTTTGCCGCCAGAGCCTGAATAGATATTTGGAATGAACTCCAGATGAGTTCCTTTCAGTCTTGCAATCCCACAGTCACCGGTATCAATTGCAACTAGCAGGAATCCTGTTTGTTTGTTGTTTGACTCTATCAGACTTTTCTCTATTGGTAGCCACTTTTTCTTTGAAATTGTAATTCCATCATTTATCTTGAGAATAAATGAATGGTGCGAACCATGCGGTATGGATTCATTGCTTGACTCTGATATGGTGCCGCCGATTCTTAATCTGTCTAGTACTCCATCCAGTGATATCTTTTCAGCTGTTAATGCAATTCTGACCTTGACTCTTTCTCCCCTGTCTGGTCTTGCGTACTCTTTGTCTTGCTTTATTACCCTGGATGTGTCTCCAATTATCTTGTCTTCTTGTTTGATAATTCTGCGTAGACTGAGAAGATCGTCAGAGTCTTCTGGAATAACAGAGATGGAATTATCATCAATAACTTTTGTGATCATGATAAATGGTTTAATCTACAAAAACAAAAGAGTTTAGCTTGTGACTTCACTGGTCTTTGTCTCTTCGGTCTTTTTCTTTAGATAGTTCTCTACCCAATCCAGGGTCAAGACTCCAGATTCTGCTAGATTTGTAAGTGAATTTGCAGATGCCTCGCCTGTCACCTTGCCGTGATTCTTCTTTATCTGGCGCCATTTCAGTGACGTATTTCCACTCTTTGAGTTGTATATTATACCTAGAACATCCCTTGCATTAACAAATGTAATGTCTCGGATTTTTTTCAGCGTCACCTTGTCAGCTGCTTCGACGTAAATTGATCCAAGACTGTCTTCTCTTTCTGCAAACACCTCATAGTCCTCCAGATAGCTTCTAGGTGCATATGACTTGCATGTGCTGGAAATAATGAATCGCCTAAAACTTTCAAGTGATGCTGGAGTGTCAATTGATACCATTTTGAATGGATCAGCAATTAGCCATTTATCAAGCTTCTTGAAAGACTCAATTAGTATTTGACCAAATCAGCCTTGCAGGCGTTGATGAACCTATCCCTTTGAATGATGATGAGGATCTTGAGTTCTGAGCCTGCTCATAATTTTTATGCCTACTATCACTATCTAATATTGTGAAGTTTCTAACAGAACATCTTACCTTTAATGTCAAATCTCGACGGGCTTTTGTAAACATTACACCCGATGTAAGAAGAATAGTTTCAAAAAGCAAAGTACAGGAGGGACTATGTCTTGTCAATGCTATGCACATTACAGCTAGTGTCTTCATTAATGACAATGAAAGTGGATTGCACCATGATTATGAAAAGTGGTTGGAGGCATTGGCACCCCATGAGCCAATAGAACAGTATGATCACAACAATACCGGAGAGGACAATGCAGATGCTCACTTGAAACGACAAATAATGGGAAGAGAGGTTGTTGTGGCAATCACAAATGGTGAATTGGATTTTGGTCCTTGGGAGCAGATCTTTTATGGGGAGTTTGACGGTAACAGGCCAAAAAAGGTTCTAGTTAAAATCATTGGAGAATAATTCATCCAAAGTCTACGTCACGTTTCTGACTCTGTGACTCGTTCTTTCTTGCCGCAGCTCTAAACTCTTCATCATGATTTTGGGAACCGTGGCCACACTTTACACAAGCGACCTTGAATCCATACTCGTCCTTTTGAAAAGTTTCACATCCGCAAAAACATGCCATGTTTTTTTCAATCTGTTAGGCGATATATCTTTTCGGTTGAATTATGCTGTTTTGCAGCACTCGCCCATCGGGATCTCATGATCATGTGGGCACTTTCTTGGATGCTTCAACATTGTACAAAGTGCATCTGTAAACTGTTTGTTCATATGATGTTCAATTCCACACACCATCTCTTCGTCAATCTCTACCTTTAGTGCGCTGTCCATCAATACTTCAAGCAGTCTGCTGTTTCGCATCATGCTGGAGCCTATCCTCTCTCCATCTTCGGTAAGTGTGACTCCTGCCTTATTGTAATTTACAAGGTTTTGACCGTTTAGCTTTTTGAGCATCTGTACAACACTTGGCTGTCTTACGTTTAGCATCTTTGCAATGGTGCTGATTTTCACATCCTCGCCTCTCTCTTTGATGTGCCATATTGCCTTTAGATACATCTCTACATGTTCAGCTTCTGCTGTTCCCACAAAAAGTGTCTCTTCGTTATCGTCAGTCAAAGAATCCATGTTATATTTTGCGTGAGTCTTTTAATAAATATTCAAAGTATTGTCGTGCAAATCCTGCCAGTCCTGCATGATCTGCCCATATTGCCACAACTTCAGATGAGTTCATACCTCCCATCTCTGGGCCTAGCAATATTACCACATACCGCTTGTCTGAGATTATTCCTCCGCCGAATAATCCCTTCTTGATCTTTACTGTTGCGACCCTGGAGATTGCCTTTATGGATTCCTTGTCCATCTTGTCTGATGTGAGTATGGTAATGTCTACTCCCTTGTCATGAAGTGAGCGCAGTTTTGGCAGTGCCTGTCTTACTAATTCTTCTCCTGCCTGTGGCAATGCAATCATTACCTCGTTTCTGCAGGATTCTACCATCTCTAGAATCTTTGCTGCAATGTTTATGGCACCTGACAATACCCAAATGTCTGGTCTCTCACTGGTTCCACTTTTTTCGTACAATGGCACCAGTTCATTTAAAATAACACTCTGATTCTGCGAAAAGTCGCTCTCCATCTTTTGCTTTGTGGTTTCCAGTCCAGTTGATGGCGACTTTGCAAAGTATTTTGTAGGCCGTGAGTCATCAGAGCCTATCCAGCCCTTCTCCTCCAAAGTGCCTAAAACCTCATATATCTTGGAATACGGCACACCTGACTTTTGGCTCAGGTCAGACGCCGTAAGTTCTCCTGCCTGCAATAGCGAGGCAAATGTCCTGATCTCATAACTTGTAAGCCCAATCTTTTCAAGTGCCTTTTTTGTCTTGTCAGATATGCTCATGCGATCTAGTCGTTCAGTTTTGGTATTTAAATCAGATATGACTGCATCCTAAATTCCACACGGGGGTAAGTATGAAATGCATTATATAGTATTTCAGAAAAATGCCCTTTGTAGGCATGGCACTAATCCAAATTTCAAATCAATCAACCAAAAGCCTGGGAAAAAAATCCACCATTAGGTTCACCCAGAGCATCTGTCCGGACTGTAACATGATTCTGGATGCAGAGATCTTTGAGCGAGACAACAAAGTCTTCATGACAAAGGTATGTCCGACTCATGGGGAATGCGAGGAATTGTATTTTGGCTCTTATGACATGTACAAGAAATTCAGCACATACTGGATGGACGGTAAAGGTGCCCATGCTCCAAATGTAATGATTGACAAGTGTTCATGTCCAAATAACTGTGGATTGTGTTCAAACCACCTATCTCATAGCGGCTTGGCAAACATGATTGTCACTAATCGATGTGACTTGACATGTTGGTACTGCTTCTTTTATGTTAAAAAGGGCCTGGAAGGCGCTTACATGTACGAGCCGGATCATACTCAAGTCAGGGCAATGATGAAGACCCTCAAGGCAGAAAGACCAATCCCAGGAAACTCTATGCAGATTACTGGCGGTGAGCCAATGCTTAGAGAGGACATTGCTGATATTATCAAAATTATGAAAGAAGAGGGTGTCGACCACATCCAGATGAATACCAATGGAATTAGACACGCAATGGATCCAGAGGCAGCAAGAGAGGTAAGGCTGGCCGGATGCAACAATCTGTATTTATCATTTGACGGTGTAACTGCAAGAACAAATCCCAAAAACCACTGGGAGATTCCATATGCGTTGGATAGCTGCAGAAAGACTGGTACTACCGTAGTGTTTGTTCCAACTGTTATCAAATCAATCAATGATCATGAACTGGGCGGAATTATTCGATATGCGCAAAAGAACATGGATGTAGTCCATGCAGTAAACTTCCAGCCTGTCTCTCTAACTGGCAGAATGGGCAAATCAGAGCGTGAAAAGTATAGAATTACAGTACCAGATTGTATCCAAAGAATCGAAGAGCAGACAAACGGCGAGGTAACAGTAGATGACTGGTTCCCAGTCCCAAGCTGCATGCCTTTGACTAATGTCATAGAGGCGTTCTCCAGCAAGCCAAAGTATGAACTGTCAATCCACTTTGCATGTGGTGCGGGAACGTACATCTTTGAGGACGAGGAGACCAAGAAGTTTGTCCCACTAACTAAATTCTGCGACATTCAGGGAATGCTGGAACTATTTGAGGACAAAGCAGAAGAGATTCGCTCTGGCAAGAACAAGTACTTTACAATGCTTGAAGTGGTAAGAAAGCTGAAAGGATTTGTTGATACTAAAAAGCAGCCAGCCGGACTGGACTTGGCAAAGATGTTTGGCAATATTTTGATGAAGAGGTCATTTGATTCAGTAGGCTCTTGGCATGTCAAGGGATTATTCTTGGGCATGATGCACTTTCAGGATAAATACAATGAAGATTTGGAAAGACTGCAGAGATGCGACATTCACTATCTTACTCCTGATCTTAGAATAGTTCCATTCTGTGCATTTAATGTGATTCCGGAATGGTACAGGGACAGGATCCAGAAAAAATACTCCATCACCGTAGAGGAATGGGAGCAAAGGGAAGGCGTAAAACTAGAAGACGGTTTGTATCGTGGTCTGATGAGACGTGGAGCAGGCGATGAGCTTGCTGCTGGCTGTGCAAAGAGCCAGATGTTCCATGATGCAGCACAGGCTACAATGTAATAGGATTTTTAATCAAAATTTCATTCAATTGAATAAGAATTATTTTGTTTTTGAAATTTAATTTAATACAAACATTAAATTTTACTACCACTCGCAAAGACCTTAAAAACTAACATTAGTTTTCAATGTTGTTGAATATTGGAATTATACATGGTTTTGTTGGAGGTGGAGGAGGTACAGAAAAAACATTACTTGCAATACTGGAGGCATTAGAAGACACAAATCACAAAGTTACATTATATACATTCTCAAAACCAAAATTCTCTTTTAAAAAAATTACCGTTAACAGCATTCTTCCCATTTCTATTCCTGCATTTGGATTGTATCAACGCTTAATGGAATCAAAACTTGTTGAAAAAGCAAAACATGAAGATCTGCTTATTCAAGCTTCAGGAGGTTTTACCGTACCTATGAACACAAAACAGAAACTAGTAGTTTATTGTCACAGTGATTTTTCAAGTGAACTGGAAAAAACCATAACAAAATACAAGGGAGTTTGGGGAAAATATTACAACCTCTATTATGAAAGATTGAAAAAATCTCTTGAAAAAATAAATCAGGAAAATGTCATTCTGATTTCCAACTCTAAATATGTTCAAGACTTGATAGAAAAAACATATGGGAAAAAATCATTACTTCTTTACCCTCCATTAGATTTATCAGAATTTAATGAAAATAAGTCCAAAAAAAATTCTTTGATCACTGTTTCTAGATTTTCAGCCGAAAAAAATCTCGAATTTGTTATTGATGTGCTAAAAAATATCTCAATAGATTCAGTAATTATAGGCAACACAAAAACAAAATCAAATGAACTTTATTATGATCTGCTTGAATCAAAAATTAAAAAAGAAGTGTCTTCATCAAATATAATTTTATTAAAAAATATATCTAGACAAGAACTATTGAACCATCTTTTAGAATCAAAAGTGTATTTTCATGCGTCTCCTGAAACTTTTGGATTAACTATAGTTGAAAGCATTTCGGCTGGATGTGTACCGGTAGTACCAAATAATTCTGCACATTTAGAAACAGTTCCATTTCCTCAATTACGATATGAACCAAATAATATGTCTGATGCTCAAGAAAAAATTAGAGAAGCAATTTCAGGTAATTTTGATGATCTTATAATTTCTCTAAAAAAATCAATACAAAAATACAACAAAGAACAATTCAAAAAATCATTTGTTTCTATAGTTGATAACTCTTTAAATTAATTTACGGATCAGAAATCTTATATTTTTTCCATCTCTCTGTATCCAAACTCATATCCATTGTAAGTTTTGGACCTGAATAATCCTTTATTGTCATAGGTTGTACGTCAGGAGTAGTCTTTTTCGCTAATTCAAAAATTGACATTTTTTTATCTCCAACAATATGCACAATTCCTGTGAGTTTTTCTTTCTGCACATCTTGTATTCCTTGTGCTACACCGTCTGCAAAAAGATAAGTTCCGTATCTATCTGTAAATGCCTTTGGATATGGAAATTTCTCTTTGGCAACAAAATTGGTTCTTGCAATAAGGAATTCAGGCAATTTTCGTACTTCGCTTTCTCCTACTAATTTGGTTAATGCATAGAAATTTTCAGGATATGGAATAGAGCTTTCTTTATACATTTCACCATGACCGTCAAAAACACATGCGGTACTTACATAAATAAATTGAATTTTCTTTTTTGATTCTAGTACCGCATCTACAAGATTTCTCGTACCTTCAACATTTGTTTTCCACGCAAGAGACTGATTTTCTTCACAAGGCCTTATGCCCGTTAGTGCGCCTGCATGAATAATTACATCAATATCTGGATGATCTTTGAAAAATCTAAAAACATCTTCTCTATCTCCTAAATCTAGCTCTTGATGAGTTGGAGCTAATGCGTTTGGATATTTCTTTTTTAGTTCTGTACCTAATGCCCCTGTACCACCTGTTATGAAAACTGTCATGACTATTGTTTGAAAATTGGTCCTTGAGTGTAAACCTTTCGCTGTAGCGATTTAGAATTAAAAAATGATTTGTAGTTACTGTATTTTTCATCTGTATAGTTTTTGACATCATCTTGTATCTTTTCTTTAAACTCTTTTACTGCATATGTTATATCCTTCTTTGCCTTAAAACCGAATTTTTCCAATTTTGCACCTGTAACTTTGTAATCTCTTTTATCCACAATATCTTTTGATATGTCAATTTTTGTTGGAACTAGTTTTTTGACATCTTTTGCCATTTGATTAATTGTAATGTTCTTCCAAATCACATTGTATATTCCCTCCATTTTATTTTCTAATGCAAAACTAAATGCTTCTGCTGCATCATCCACGTGTAAAAATGGTCTCCATTGATCGCCACCAAACACTGTAATTTTTTCTTTATTCATTGCTTGTGCAATGAATAAGTTAATTGCAAGATCAAATCGCATTCTGTATGACGCCCCAAACAATGTTCCAAGTCGAAGTATTGTGGGATAGTCATAAGCTTGTAGAATAGCACGTTCTGATTGAAATTTTGATTGACCATACGAATCTAGTGGATTTACTTCTGAATTTTCAGCAATGAGTTGATTTGGTTGGGCGCCATAAACAGAACATGTACTTGCAAAAATGAACTGCTTTATCTTGTATATCTTACATAATTCTGCAATATTTCTTGTTGCCATAAAATTAATCTCTATTGATGTTTTTGGATCTAATTCTGCTGATTGAGTTCCAACAATAGATGCCAAATGAATTACTGAGTCAATATTTTTTAGTGATCTTCCAACAATTGATAAATCACGTATATCGCCTTCCACAATCTCTATTTTTTTATTATTTTTAATATCTTTGATTGAATTATCTCCAAAAAGAAAATTATCTAATATTCTGACACCGTGTCCTTTTGCAATCAATTTCCTTGAAAGAATAGATCCTAGATATCCTGAACCACCTGTAAGAAGTACTTTCATCTACTTTTAACTTCCCATACATTTCCATATGTAAATGGATCCAATCTCTCATCGTCTGGATTATTTTTATCAAATGGCTCACTTGAGATTCCTATGATTACTGTCTTATCTTCCAAAGACATCCATCCTGTGTAAATTCCAGTTGGAACTACTAGTACTGATGGATTAAGCTGTGATAACACAAAAGTATTGATTTGTTTGTAAGTTGCACTGTCTTTTCTATCATCTACTGCAACAAATTTTGCTGCTCCCGAAGTTACAAAAAATGCTTTTATCTCTCTTGAATGTTTATGGAATCCTCTGATTGTTCCTTTTGAAAAATTCCCAGTTGAGTAAATTCGTTTTATGTTAAATGATTTATCCCCTTCAGGTAAAATTTGAGATAAAAATCCCCTATCATCAATAAATGATTCTACTTTGTTATATTGTAGCCCTTCTATCAATCTTAATTACTCCAAAAATTATTCGCTAATTAACCTTAACTAAAAAATTTCATCAGGAACTGATGGGTTTTTCCATTTTGTTTTATATTGACTAATTGATTTGCTTGAATTAATTTTTGGATGATCCCACCAAACTTTAGGAGAACAAATTTCACCATCTAGTTTTTCAAGAATTTTAATCATCTTTTTTGAAAAATCTGGTTTTCCATATGGGTTCTTCCAATTTGACTTTTTGTTTACCATTTTATCTACTGCATCCATAATGTGAGCCATGTTTACTCCTGCTGCAATACTTGAACCAACTTCTATAGTCTCTGAACGTTCCGTGCTTATTCTCATAGTAACACATGGAACCTTAAATATACACGTGTCTTCTTGAACAGTACCAGAATCTGTCACACAACAAAATGCATTTTTTTCTAGTTTTGAAAACTCCAAAAACCCTACAGGTTCTAACAATTTAATTCCCTTGGGAATTCTTAGGCCAAACTTTTTGATAGATGCTCTGGTTCTAGGATGAATTGGAAAAATAACTGGTTTCTCATATTTTTTATAAACTCCTTCTAATGCTGCCAAAATGTTTCCTAGTGGCTTTTTTACTCCTACATTTTCTGGTCTATGAGCAGTTACCAGAAAATATTTGCCTTTTGATATATTCAATTCATCCAAAATTGTATTCTTGTCAATTTTTTCTTTAAAATTATTTAACACTTCGAAAATTGGCTTTCCAACTTGAAATATTCTATGAGGTGGTATGCCCTCTCGAATCAGATTTTTTTTTGTAGATGAGGTTGGGGTAAAAAGATAATCTGAAATACTATCTAACAAACGTCTGTTTTTCTCTTCTTGCATTCTCCAATCATAACTTCTCATTCCTGCCTCTAAATGCGCAACTTTTATTCCCATTTTTGAGGCAACAATTCCAGATAATGCTGGATTTGCATCAGAAAAAGAAAACACAAGGTCTGGCTTTTCTTTTAACAACACCTTTTCAAATTTCTGTACAAGTTTTCCAAGCTGATGGGCCTGTGTTCCTGAACCAATTTTTAAATGATAATCTGGGTTTGGAAAGTTTAATTGTTTAAAGAATAGACCATCAAAGAAATATGAATAATGTTGCCCTGTATGAATAATTTTGAAATCAATTTTTTTTCTTTTAAACTCATTTACTAGTGGTTGATAATTAATAATGTCTGGTCTAATTCCTAGAACAACTAGATACTTTGCTTTCAACGACTAGATTGTTAATAGTGTGAATATATGCTTTGATTAGTAAGATAAATTAGTTCATTTAGACTTGGTTTAATATTGATTTTTAAAAAAATCGCAAAAAAAGGTTTGAACATCTATAAAGACATAATGAAAATTAAAACATCTTCATTAACATCAGTATCTGAAAAACCTGTTAAACTAGTGGGGTTTGTTAAATGTTTTAATGAAGGAAAAACGGGAAATCTGGAAAGATGTCTAAAACATTTGTCTAGATTTTGTGATGACATTGTATTTTGCGATGACAGCTCTACTGATAATAGTTTAGAGATTGCAACAAAATATACTAAACACATTATTGTAATGCCTGATGAATTCAAAAAAGAGCTATATCACAAGCAAAAATTACTTGAATTGGCACTTTCTCTGAATCCTGATTGGATTGTATCTTTAGATCCTGATGAAATTTTTGACAGAGACGGAGAGTCAGGCGGAATAAGAAAATTATGTTATTATGGAGATCAACATGATATTGACTCATTCTCCTTTTTGTATTACAATTTATGGAAAGATACAAAAAATTTTAGAACAGATGAATTATGGCTCAAAAACTGGCAACCTAAACTGTGGAAAAACACAGGAAAACTAAGATTTGACGTTAAAGAGGGATTGCATTTAAGACAATATCCTCTCGGATTAAAAATGGATAGAAGAACTGATATCAAAATACTCCATTATGGATTTGCAACTGAAGATCGTGTTAATAAAAAATATTCTAACTACAAATCTCTAGGTCAAACTGGATGGAGTTTAGAAAGAATAAAAGATGAAAAAACTTTGAAATTAAAACAATTTTCAAGAGATTGGTTTCCCCTTTCTACTTTGAAAATTTCTGTAATCTGTTTGATCTACAAATCCATCGGATATGCCAATTTTGTATTTGATTCATTTCAGAAATATACAAATCTATATGATAATATCGAATTTTACTTTATTGCAAATGATCCAACTGATAAACTAATAGATTATCTTGACAAAAACCATTTTCCGTATAAATTATTTCGCAATCAAGATCCGGAAGAATACTATCTAAAAAGAGTTTATCGTGCTTGGAATTTCGGAGGATTTGAGTCTGATAGTGATATTATAGTTTTTGTCAATTCTGATATGGCCTTTTCAAAAAATTGGCTAGAAAATTTGTTGAGAAGACTACGTGAGGATAGAATTGTAACTTGCAGATTAGTTGAATCTGGAAAACTTCGATCTGGTAAATATGGAATAGAAAAAAATTTTGGCCAAACCTATTCCGAATTTAACGATGAAAAATTTCAAAATTTTGTAAATCACATTTCCAGATCTGAGATAAAAGATGGTGGATTATTTATGCCCTGTGCAATATACAAAGATTCTTTCATTAAAAGTGGGGGATATCCAATAGGTAATCGTACAGAAAAAAATGGTAATATTACACCTGGGGATAAAATTTTATTTTATGAAAAACTACTGCCTATGGGAATTAAACATTACACTGTTTTTGATAGTTTGGTTTACCATGTTCAAGAAGGGGAAATGGATTCATGAAAATTCATAATCTTTTTCGTATAATCAATAATCCAGAATCATTAAAAACATATATTCAAACAAGAAGTAAGGAAGAAGCAAAAAAAACACTTCAAATTAATGAACATCGAAAAAAAATGATAAAATCATGTTCTTTATCTGAACATCTACTTAATCAAAATCTCCCTATTCCAGAAATAATTGAAATTGTTTCTAAGAATACATGCATTACAAAATATCCAATTGCTTGGTATTGTTTAGTCAGACGATATAGACCTGAAATAATTGTTGAAACTGGTACAAGTATGGGTTGGTCATCATTTATGATATTAAGTGCAATCTCACAAAACAAACATGGTCATCTCTATTCCTTGGATCTTGATGATTCTGAAAATGTAAAAAATTATGGTGGTGTGGGATATCTTGTACCAGAATCTCTTCAGAAAAATTGGACACTAATAATTGGTGATACTATGAAAGAACTTGAGCCCCTTTTAATTAAATTAAAATCAATTGATATGTTCATACATGATTCTGATCATTCCTATGAACCAATGATGTTTGAATATACAACTGCATGGAATTATATTAAGAATGGTGGAATCTTAGCCTCGGATGATATTAATCATAGTAATGCTTTTGCTGAATTCGCAAAACAATATGCAAATCAAATTTTAAATCTGACCGAATTCGAAGAAATTTCACGTAATACGGATACCCAATTTAAACGACCATGGGTAGGATATTTTTTTAAAAATATTTGATTTTATTCAAGATGTTTATCTATAAAATTTTTCCAATTTTCAATAAAACTATTCATGTCTAATTTTTTCTCAAAAGCAGATTCCCTAGGATTCTTCATGTCTGGATCCCAATCCCAAAATATCCCAATTTTGGGAACCTCTATAGGAATATTACAAAACATTGCTTCAACAAGTGAGAGACCAAAGCTTTCTGTAATGCTTTTTGATACACACAAGTCTGCACAATTGTATAATTCTGCAAGAATGTTTTGTGATATTTTATTGAAGACTACATAGTTTTTCCCATTTGATATTGGATTATCTTTTAAGACTAAAATCCAAAATTCATCCTGATTTTTATTGATCAATTTTTTGATTTTATCAAATCCTTTTACAGGATGTTGACTACCGACAAAAATCTTTACAAACTTATTTTTTGGTATGTGGTATTTTTCTCTCATTTCAGTTTTATTCATTGGTCGAAATAACTTAGAGTCTACTCCTAATGGAATTACAGTAAACTCTCCCAATTCTTTATACATATGTGCCATGTAATTGGAATTTGTAACCCTAATACTGTTTCTCAATGATTCTTTTTGTTTTTTTAATTTATCTTGATATGTTTCTCTTCCTCTGAGTTTAGATCTTAAAAATATTGATAACGGTTGACATTTTTTTATCATCTCAATAAATGGATCCTGTAAAAATGAAATTGTTTTATATTCTGAAAAATATCCTAAATTAGCATTTTGTAAAATTAGAGATGGTTTTAATTCATCTAATTTTTCTTTGATTGGTACTGTTAGGGAATTGGTGCTGATTCCTACTGCATTAGGTATGTTATCTCGTAATCTTGACCATATTGTCTCTTCATCTGAAACTACTCCACGAATACTGTCATTTACAATTAGAATCAACATCTGTATTTTTCTAGTTTATATTAAATAGGTTTGAACCAGAATTTTACACGAACACAATTACTTTTTCTAAATGTTATCTATATTTTAAAATTGATTATAGGCACCTTGCCCATTAAATTTATGCACAACTTTTATTATTTTTAGCTGTTTTACAATCAATATACCAATATACTTTAAAATAATTTGAATAGTGATAACTTTGACCAAGAAAAAAAATACATTTAAAACTTTTTTTTATTTTCGAATTGGATATGCTACTTACCTTGCTTTTTTTATTGGAATCATCAATCTCCTAACAACAAGCTATTTTTTGGCTATCAAGAAAATTCCTGACATTGTAAATATTTTCCCAACATTTGAAATCTATGTAATGACTGTAATCCTAATTGGTCTTCCATTAGTCACTTTGATTGGGTGGTTACACTTTAAACGTGTAGGAACATATTCTGCAGAATCTGCAATTGGTCAGCAAGCATTTCCTTTCAACTACAGATATCAACCAGGATACAATAAGGAAGTGTTTGGACCTGCATACCTCGAAATCTTAAAAATTAACAGAAAAAAACTGACTGGTGAAAAACTAACAGAAGAAGATCTAAAGAAAATTACCGATATTGAGAAAAAACTAGAAATCTTAATTTCTGGAGGATTTGTTGGCAGGCCTCCAAAAGGAGTACTATAAAATGAAGAAAAACTTACCTTTTAGAGCATGGTTTTACTTTCGAACAGGCCTTTCTCAATATTTTTCATTTGTCATTGCACTAGGAAACATGTTTACAATCACATATTATCTTCTAATTGAAAACATTTCTTTTTTTGATACTATTTTTCCCAGTTTCTCCTCATATGTTATAATATCATCAATTATTGGAATTCCTTCATTAACAGTTATAGGATTTATACACATGAAAAAATCACATGCGTACAAATCTGAAGCAGACATTATCCATGAGTCATTGCCATATAATTACAAACTCATGCCTGGAATTCATAAAGAATGTCTTGCACCATTATACTTAGAATTACTTCGATTAGGAAAAAAATCACTAACTGATGAAAAAATTAGTGATGAAGAGATTAAAGAGATAGAAGCTTTGGAAATAAAACTGGAAATGTTATCCAAGGGAGGAAGTTTGCCAGAGCCTAAAAAATTTGATGAATAATGAAAGTATCTATTGTAATTCCAGTATACAATACAGAAAGATATATTGAAAAATGTATCAAATCAGCTCTTAATCAAACTTATGATGATATAGAAGTCATAGTGGTAGATGATGGATCAACAGATTCTACAGCATCAATCCTCCAAAAATTTGAAAATACGATTAAAATAATCAGCAAAAAAAATGGTGGAACTGCCTCAGCACTAAACCAAGGGATAAAAAACATGAGTGGTCAATGGTTCAAATGGTTAAGTGCTGATGACATGCTAAAAAATACTGCTGTTGAAAAACTGATTTTAGAAATAAACAATATTGGAAAAGATGCGGAAAATTTCATTTTTTATTCAAACTATGATCTTATTGATGAAAATGATCATGTTATTGATACATTTAAAGAACCGAATCATAATTCATTAGATAGTTTTCAAAGAAACGTGATACTTTTAGATCATTTTTACGGCAACGGTACTACTTCAATTATGCATAAATCTATTTTTGAAAAATGTGGATTATTTGATGAATATTTGGGATACAAGGACGATTATGAATTTTGGCTCAGATGTTGTATGATATTTAATTTTAAATTACATCTTGTACCGGAAAGTCTTGCTCAATATAGAATTCATAAGGAACAATTAACAAAAAAAAGATATGATGATGCCTTAGAAAAAATCGAACAAATTAAAGCCAAAACACTCTGTAAATTATCACCAGAGATGAAATCAAAATATATGACAGCTCTGAAGAAATACCAAAAACAAAAATCACTTAAAACAAAAATTAAAAAGTTCTCTCGTACTATGTTATTTAAGACACTTCCAAAAAAAACTTCTAATAAAATATTAGAAACTTATCTAAATAAAAAGTCTAATTATAAACAATAATTATTATTTTGAATTAATTTTAATATTTTATTATGCATATTAAAAGATCTTTATCACTTGATTGTCTGGTACTATCTATTAATCAATAATTTAATTTTGCAAGTTCATCTATTTTTAATCGCTTAAAATAATTACTGCAACATATGTCTTAAACCATGAATGTTCTTATCACTGGAGGAGCAGGTTTTATAGGATCACATTTGATTCGTTATTTGAACAAACAAGGTAATTCTATTACAATCTTTGATAATTTTAGTAATTCTTCTAATGCAATAATATCAGGTTATGATATCAAACTTATTGAGGGAGATATTCTTGATTACTCACTACTTTCAAAATCCCTAAAAAATATAGATATTGTAATTCATCTTGCAGCACAAATAAGTGTAATTGATTCTATAAAAAACCCACAACATACAATGAAAATCAATGTCATTGGAACTCAAAATGTACTTGACGCATGTCTAGAAAATAATGTCAAAAATTTTATTGCAATATCATCTGCTGCAATATTTGGAAATCAAGATACATTACTTACTGAGAATTCAAATCCTGAACCAATATCGCCATATGGGCAAAGTAAATTATTAATGGAAAAAAGAATAATAGATTTTTCAAAAAAACACCTGCTAAATTCTATCATACTTCGATTTTTTAATCTATATGGATCAGGACAATCATCACAATATGCAGGTGTAATAACAAAATTTCTAGAAAATATTAGAGAAAACAAACCATTAGAAATCTATGGGACTGGAAATCAAACACGTGATTTTATTCACATAGATGATGCGATAGAATGCATACATTTGGCAATCAAACACATAAACAAAAATACTGCCAAAATCTATAACGTTGGAAGCGGAAAAAGTACTAGCATATTGGATCTTGCTAATTTGTTATCAAAACTGTCCGGCAGGAATCTGCCCATTAACTTCAAACCAGATACTAAAGGTACTATTTTGTATAGTAAGACATCTATTGCTTTGGCAAAAAAAGAACTTGGATTTGAGCCAAAGATCTCATTACAAGCAGGACTGTCTAAATTCTTTCAATCTTATTCTTGACATATTCATCTGGCTTTACAGGATAAAATCAATATGGATTAATGGTCTTGTATTCAAAAGAGTAATAACCACATAAGCTATCTGTTGATTTGATGAGTTTTCAGTCCAATCTGTTTCGAGTCGGAAGCTTTGATTTCAGGTTGAACCATCTGTTGATAATCGGAGTTTTGGCTTTGTCATTTTCAATCTCTTTTCTTATCAGATCCCAGGCAGCAGACTATGGATTTGAGCTAAACGAGTTTGATCCTTTCTTTAATTATAGAGCAACAGAGTTCATTCTAAACAACGGCATTGCAGAATATTTTGAATGGCATGATGATAAGAGCTGGTATCCAAACGGAAGAGATGTCTCTGCAACGTCTCAGGTGATGCTGCACATAACAGCTGCTGTCACATACCAAATGTTTGGTGCAAACTCTAGCCTGTATGATTTTACCATATTGTTTCCAGTAGTAATTGGCTCGCTTTCAGTTGTAGTGATATTTGCCCTAGTCAGACTGTTTGGAGGAACATCTGCAGGTCTGTTTGCAGCAATGCTTTATTCAATATCTCTGCCAATCATCTTAAGGGGAACGATTGGGTGGTTCAAATCCGAACCACTGGGAATCTTTTACGGCCTGCTGGGACTGTATCTCTTTCTTAGTGGAATAAAATCACAAAACAAAAAAACTGCACTAATCAAAGTAATTTCCGCTGGAATAATTCTGAGTTTTGGGCTAGCATCATGGGGTGGAATTCAGTTTTTGATAATCCCAATTGGAATATTCATCCTTGCGCTGCCTTTTGTCAGAAAGGATCATGGATTTTTGCTCTGGAGCATTCCACTGTTTGTAGCAACATTTCTACTTGTATCCGGTATATTTGAAAGACCAGGCCTTGATTTTGTATTTGGCTTGGGTGGGTTTTCACTGATTGTTCCAACCGCATTCTTGGTAGCATGCACATTTATTCAAAAAATCAGCAAGGACCAAAACAAAACCAGAAACGGTCTAGTTTTACTAGTTTCCATAATTCTGATAGGCTCATTTGTAATAGTAGTTAATGCCGAGTCAAACTTTTTGCCCTTGCCAAGTTTTCGTTATCTAAACGCAATCAACCCATTTTTGACATCAACAGACCCGTTGGTTGACTCTGTGGCAGAACATGCCAGTACAACACTGGTCCAGTCATTCTTCTTTCATTCTATACTGATGATCTTTGCAGGCATTGGAATCTGGATTATCCTGAGTAAATCAAAAACCGAATATCTCCCCAATGACATGAAAGTGTTTGCTCTTGTCTTGGGAATTACCGGAGTTTATGTGAGTTCTACCTTTGTAAGATTAGAAGTATTTGCTTCCATCTCCTTGATACTTTTGTCTTCGATAAGCCTGTCAATTCTTGCCAAAGAATTCTTCAAAAACAAAGCCATTGGCAGCAAGCTTAGATTTTCTACCAGCCTTCCACTAATCTCGTTTTTTGTCATTATGGTTGTTTTGTTTATTGTACCAATGACATACCCTGCCAATGCAAACTGGGTAAGCGTGGTGGATAATCCTGCAACAATACTAAATGGCGGAACAAGCTTCCAACTTGGCACAAATGACTGGCTTGAGACACTCCAATGGATTAAAACAAATACTCCAACAGATTCCGTAATTGCCTCATGGTGGGATTATGGATACTGGATTACTACGATGTCAGAGAGAACCACACTGGTAGACAATGCAACACTAAGTACCGTAAAAATTCAAAACATTGCAAAAATATTTCTCAGCAACCCCGATGAAGCCTGGCGCATGCTAAATGAAGCGGGTGCAACCCATGTAGTCATATTCATCTCTGGTCAAAAGTTGAATGTCGAGCACGAGGGAAAGCCTCTTTACATACTGGGCGGCGGTGCTGATGAGTCAAAAAAGCAATGGTTTATGAGAATTGCTGAGGAGCCATTATCCAAATATCTTCACTCAGACGGTTTTAGTGGGACAGACTATTTCTGGAATGAAACATTACTGGGTAAAATGATGCCCTTTACCACAATTGCATATCACAACTTCCAAAACCAACAGCAATCAGAGACATTCCAACCTGGATTTACTCCAATATTTACAAAAGAGATCAAGTATGATACAGATGGTTCTGGACCATTGAAACTAGTTTATTCCTCATCCAGCTTTAATGAAGAAAAGGTCGGACCAATGATTGGCGTCTTTGTTTATGAGGTAAATATAGACTATGCCCCATCACAATAGCTTAAAATTAAAATCTTAAAAATTATTTGTCCAAATTTATCTCATCTGTTTCAATGAGACATTTTATTTTGTAGATTGATTATCTTTATTATATTCCATATTTTCATTATGTTGTGGTTTTTACAGCAAAAAATGTTGTAGCAGGATTGGGCGAGATTGGAAATCCCATCTACAGATTACTGTCAAAACATCTGCTTTGTGTAGGTTACGACATTGACGAGTCTCTTGTTGACATAAAAAAACTACAAAAATATGCAGACGTTCCAACAAGTTTTCTCCACATTTGTACCCCGTTTAATGAAAAGTTTGATGCAAACATTATCTCACTTTGTGAAAGATTTGCCCCTAAAGTAATTGTCATACACAGCACTGTCAGCCCAAACACGACCAGCTTACTTCAAAAAAAATTACCAATACCAGTCATATACAGCGCAACCAGGGGGGTTCACAAAAGAATGCTCTCTGATCTCAAAAAGTACACAAAATTTTACGCTATTGAAAAGTCCGCACCAAACCAGAAATGGGCAGCTACACAATATGCAAAGATATTAAAACAATGCAACATCAAGTCAAAAAAAATGTCCAGCCCCCTCACGCTGGAGCTGGCAAAAATCATCGTAGACACCACCTACTATGGATGGCTGATTAACTATGCGCAACTAAGCAACATGATTGCAAAAAAACACGGCGTAGACTATGACGAGATGTGGCAGTTCTCCGATGAGATCCACAAGTTCCTAGGAAACAGACCAAAAATGTTCCCTGGATTCATAGGAGGTCACTGTGTTATACCAAATCTGTCATTAATTGACGAAGAAGCGTTTTGGCAGATTGACAAAATCAACAACCTCTATGCCAAAAAAGTAAAGGATGCAAAATCGATTGCCAAAAAATATGTCAAGGGCACGCAGTCCTATGATTCTAAATAGTTTGAAGGTTCATTTTAAATATGGTAGCAAGATTTCGTAAAAAATGCAAGATCATACACTTCGAACTGTTGAATGGAAAGACAACAAAGTCGTAATGATTGATCAAACAAAGCTTCCAAACCAACTTGTCTTTGTAGAGTATGATGATTTTAACCAGGTGGCTGAGGCAATCAGAACTCTGGTGGTGAGGGGAGCTCCTGCCATTGGAGTTTCGGGCGCATTTGGGCTGGCTTTGGCTGCATTGCAAAGTAAGGCATCTACAAAAGACGAAATGATCTCAGACTTGGAAAAGGCAAGAAAGATTCTCTTTGAGACCAGACCCACTGCTGTAAATTTGGCATGGGGGTTGGACCATATCATGAAGACTGCAAACTCTGGAGGTTCCGTAGAGCAAATCAGAGAACTTGTAATTAATGAATCCAAAAAAATGGCAGATGAAGACATACAAATAAACAAGACCATGGGAAAAAACGGCTCTGTACTGTTTGATAATAATGACACCATAATGACTCACTGCAATGCCGGGGCTCTGGCAACTGTCGCATATGGTACTGCCTTGGGAGTAATCAGGGCAACAAAAGAAAGCGGAAAAAACATCAAAGTTATTGCAACTGAGACAAGACCAGTACAACAAGGGTCTCGACTTACAGCCTTTGAGCTAAAGCATGACGGCTTTGATGTGAGTCTGATTCCAGATACTGCGGTGGGATATGCAATGGCAAACGGTCTTGTAAACAAGGTTGTGGTGGGTGCTGATAGAATTGTAAAGACAGGACATGTCTTTAACAAAATAGGCACTTATCAGGTGGCAACAATGGCAAAACAGCACGGAATCCCATTTTATGTTGCAGCGCCATTGTCAACATTTGACATGAAAAGCGAGGCCAAGGATGTAATAATTGAGATGAGAAACGGCAAGGAGGTAACGGAAATTGGTGATAGAAAAACCGCCCCTGATGACATTAATGTGATAAACCCGGCCTTTGACATGACTCCTCCTGAGCTGATCTCTGGAATAATAACTGAAAAAGGAGTCGCCAAGCCTCCGTACGAGGAATCTATCAAAAAATTATTTGAAGCTAATTTTTAGAAAGTTTTTATTGTTTTTCAAAGGGTTCTAAGCATTATGGGTATGGTTTCTGCGCAAAAAATCGAAGAGTCACTCAAGCAGTGCATGGATCCCGAAGTCCCACTAAACATTGTAGAGATGGGACTGATCTATGGAATTGACGTTGCAGAAAACAATGACGTTAACATAAAGATGACCATGACTACAAAGGGCTGCCCGCTTCATGAGACTCTGGTATCTGATGCAACAAGGTTTGTAAAAAAAGTCCCCGGTGTAAATAATGTCAATATAGAGATTGTGTGGGAACCGCCATGGTCGATGGATAAGATGTCCGAAGAGGCAAAGATGAAGATAAAGAATATGGGTTCTGGTATGAACACTCCTGCACCAATCAACTATGATACTGCCTTACCTCAAGGAGTAGGAAAGCTGGTACAGCAGGAGGACGGCTCTATGGTTCTGGCAAACGAGCACGACCAGGGATTCATGGTGAACCAGGCAATAGTGGATTTCTGGAAGTCATGCAACGGTGCACGCAAAATTACCGAACTTGTGGAAATGTTTGCCAAGCAAACCGGACTGCAGAGAAACCAGGTGGAAAAAGAAGTCATGCAGCTGCTCCAGCAACTGCGAGATGGCGGACTGATTGCAATCCCAGACCAGCCAGACACCCCAAATGTGGAATTTAGAAAGTAACTAAAAAATATAATTCGAGTTTGCACCATCAAAATTTATCGTAACCCCTGACAGATACTTGATGTTGTTCTCAACTATTGCCTTTACAAAATTTCCAATCTCTTCGGGCTCCCCGAGTCTTTTCATGGGAAGTGATTCCTTGTATTCCTCAACGTTTGCGATTAATTCTCTTGTCCTGTCTGTGTTTATTGGCCCTGGTGCAATGTTGATGCAGCTGACATTATATTTTGCATAGTCCTTGCTTAGAATCTTGAATACCTCACTAAATGCCGCGCGATATGCCGATGATATTACTAGTTTTGAATTTGGCTCTTTGATTACGCTTGAGCTGATCAAAAATATGTAGCCCCCGTGATTAATCTTGATGTTTTGCAAAATCATACAAAACCCCAAAAACAGCTGGTTGTGGTATCTTTTCCAGTCCTCTTCTGTAACCTCTGAGAACTGCTTTGCCTTGGGACCTCCTGTATTGAGCACAAGTATGTCTGTCTCTGGGTTGGACTTTACAAACTCCCTTACTGAATCCAGATCTGACGTGTCAATGTCTTTTTTTGATGTGGCAGTGACACTACATCCAATTGAACTCAAGGCATCGGAAATCGCCTTTCCCATACCTCTGGAGCCGCCAAGAACTATAGCATTTGTCATGTTGTTTCCAGAAGCATTTGATAATTAAATTTCTCTAAAAAAAGAGATTGACAAGAAATTTTAAGATGAATTCTTATGACGAAAAATAAATTACAGGAATTATCTGAAAATGACTGCAATAAACTATCTATTCTATGCTGCAGCAGCTACAACTGCAATTGCAGGGATAATTCATGTTATTCTGGGAATCCCGTCAACCAACCCAAACAGCCAGATATTGTTTGTCGTAGGCGGATTGGCGCAGATCTTCTGGGTGGTTCCAATGATTCGAAGATGGGGAACTCCTTGGTATGGTATTGGTATTGCCGGCACAATAGCATTTATTGCAATATGGGTCATTACCAGAATTCCAGAGAACTTCATTACCGGTAGAGGTGGAAGAATAACTGACAATGGAATCCTAACCGAAACATTTCAGATTGCATTTGTTGTGCTCGTAATAACCATTCTTGTTATGGAAAAAAGAAAACTGAAAACTAGTTTGTAGGGTTCATCATCGCAGCACGTTCCTTGACTTTTTGATCAACTAGTGCATTGACATATTGGCCAGGCTCTGCCTGACAGTCTCCAATGTTTACTGAATACCCGTCCAGTGTTTCGGCAATACATCCAGATTCCGTAACTGCGATTATCTTTACCATCTCCATGGTCTCTGCAGGTGCAGTATAGTACATCAGGTATGCAAACAGAGAGACTCCAATTGCTGCCAGAACGCCAGATATTATCACTATTGATTTTACCTGAGATCCTTTACCTTCCTTTGATCCTATTGCAGACATTTCTCAAAAATACCATGAACTCTTTGGATAAAAAGTAGACGGACGTTTCTCAAACTAAAAACAACTTTTTTACCTTGGCAATAGCTTTTGCTGGATTTATTGTATTGTATAAAAAAATTGCTGCTAACTAAATAAACCGCTAGCAACAAGATATGCACCTGCACCCATTCCTATTACTGCACCTATTCCCATGCAGATAAGGTCAAATTTTACGACCTTTTTGAATGGAGCATGCACCATTTTGTCCCAGTTTGAGATTTCTGTTTCCATGATTGTGATTATAGTTTGTTATTCATGGTATGTGGTGCACACCAGTGATTACTGGTAAGCTGAACATATGACCAACGTATATGATTATTAACAACACAGACAATCCATGCGAGAACATAGATTCCCTAGACCAGAACATTATTGTGATTTTTTCACAATGTTCTCGCATAAAGGGGAAGGCAATGACTCACACTAAACAGATGTATCGGCATTCAATGCCAAGACATGCAAAATCATACTATGGCATATATGGATTTGCCATATTCTGCATTGCAATACTCTCATTGGTATTTTAGGTGGATACCATGCGAGTAGACAGCTGTAGAAACTGCGGTAATCAGATCAGCATCAAAAAACATTGCAAAGTATGCCATCAACCAGTGCAACTACAATGTGAAAACTGCCAAAAATTTCTAGACGATCCGGTTCATTCTGTTTGTAATCAGACACAAGAAACACATTTGGAAGAAATGACTGGCAATGTCATTGACTATAAACCAAGCATGTGATATTGTCTTTCAACCACATCATTTTACAAATAATCTCCAGTGTGATCATTTTTCATACTGTGATTCAAAAATAGCATGCCACAAATTGTAATCTATTCCTATAATATTGATGACACTACTAGTACTCATGAGTCAAACACTCGTAGAATCAAGGCATCCTGAGCCCGTAACAAATCTGGTTGAAAGACTACCAGTAAAAGAAGGCGTAAAACTTTTCAAAAGCCAAACAACTTGGGAGGATCTAAGGGGGTTGTCTTGGTTGTTTTTAGAAGACTGGGGATGCTACGATGAATAGTCTAAAGGAACTGCATCTGGACTTGGAGATTGCGTGGTATTGGGCTATGAGCAAACACCAACAGTCACTGAGAAATTCAAATCAATCCCAAAGAAAAGAACTGCTCATGGTCAATCACCGCTAGGAGGAATTGGTTTGAAAACATATCTCCAAAAAACCAAGTTTGGAAAATGGCCAAAACTTGCATTTTCCTAAACTGTCTGATTTACCATTAAATCATAATGGTATTATTGGAAACTCTAGATTTCCTTAATTTCTGAAATCGTCCCTTGAACAGAATCCATCTTTATGATTGCCTTTTTCTCATCCCATCCCAACGCAACGTACCAGTCCCCTGAATCATCATCGTATTTTGTCTCCAGCGTCTGGATGGCCTCCGGATTTGTATTGTATTTTTTTGCAATTCCTGATACTGCCAACGCAACTGCGTCTCTTTCCTTTTCAAGTCTTCTCTTCATCAGACCAATGCCGGGATTCATGTCTTTCCTAGATTCTTTATTCTAAATATAGTTACTTGATAAAATTACCCTCCTAGTTCAATTTTTCTAATTGATAAATTTACAATATTTCAAATACCTCGTTTTTGCAGATCATACAAAATGAAGCTCATCTCAAGATTTTCAAACTCTATTATAACAAAAAGTACCACACTCATTTCATTTGTTTCGGTTCTTGCAGTGCTGGGGCCTGTAATTACAGTCTCTGGAGGTTTTTGGGATGCAATATCTCATCTTCTAAAAGAACCTGAACTATTCTGGACTATTCAACACATTACGGTTTACTTTGGAGTTTCTCTAATATCATGTGCCGCAATAACTGGCATGGTAATTTTACGAAAAAATTCTCTTCAAGGTTCTCTTAATGTTGGGATCAAACTAGTTGTTGTTGGTGCTGTAATCCAATTGGTTTCTGGCTTTGGCGATTCTCTATCCCATGAGGTGTATGGAATTGACGGTTTGATCTCCTGGTCCCATCAGCCACTAGAGATTGGTCTGGTTTTAGCGTCACTGGGTGGATTTTTAATTCTAAAAAACAGAGAGCACACAAAACTCAAAGTACTGATACCGTTTTCCATAGTTTCATTTATCTTCTTTACAACGTGGCTTGCATTCAATTTTGTACTGATACTTGGTCATACCATCCAGTGCATTCCCGTTTATCAGATATTCTCATCAGGCTGTGCAATTTTGTAATTTTTTAGCTTCATGTATGATGCAAAAATTATCAGCAATGCACCTGCCAACACCATGATTCCAGATGGAATCATGTTTTGAGAATTTGTGCTTCCAAACTCTACTTGTACATTAATTGAATTCTCTCCAACATTTGTAATCTTTACCGTGTATTTCTCAGAGTTTTCATAGTCAAAATAACCCACTGACATCTTTGTATTGATGCTTTCTTCTGATATCACATTGCCTTTTGCATCTAATATTTGGACAAATACCAAATCTCCAGCAAATTCTGGCATGAAAACTTTGTAATACCCGATATCACTCCCTGCAAAATCATGACTTATGCCGTAGGAGTTTGTCGACTCTAGCAAAAACTCTTCTGAAATCCTGTTGCCTTCAAGAAATACAACTGCAATCCATATCATTCCTGCAATGCTGAGAATGATTCCTATTTTGAGCAAAGAAATTTTCAATTCACATTGTCTGAAAATTATTTGCCTAATAAGATAATCTAAAGGGCTCGGAGGGCTTCGATCCCTCGACCTGTCGGTTCGAAGCCGACCGCACTATCCAGACTGTGCTACGAGTCCAAACAAGTAAGAATTTAACAGGCCTAAATATCTGTCTAGATACTTTGAAGGTATCCAAAAAAGTCGCAGGTGTAGAGTATGCAATTAGAGATATTGTTTTAGCTGCAAGAAAGGTTCAACAGAAAGGAATGAAGGTTGACTATCTTAACATCGGTGATCCCGTGCAATACGGTTTTCAACCACCCGACAATGTAAAGCAAGCTCTGATTGATGCAATTAATCGAGGCGAAAATTACTATTCTACATCAGAAGGACTGGTTGAGCTTCGTGATGAGATTGCAAAAAAAGAAAACGCAAAGGGACTCTCAATTTGTGCCGACGATGTTCTAATTACAAACGGCGTCTCTGAAGGGCTAGACATGGTGATTTCCTCAATTGTGGAAGAAGGCGACGAGGTGTTGCTGCCAGGCCCATACTATCCTCCATATGCCTCATATGTCAGGCTGCATGGAGGGGTTCCCGTAGAGTTTGCAGTTGACTTGGAGCACTCTACGCCAGACATTGAGGATATCCGAAAAAAAATTACTCCAAAGACTGTGGCAATCTGCCTTATCAGCCCAAACAACCCAACCGGAGTTGTATTCAATGAAAATTCATTGAGAGATCTGGTAAACATTGCAAATCAAAACAATCTCTATATCATTTGCGATGAAATCTATGATCAAATTATCTTTGATGAGAAATTTACCGGAATAGGCAAAGTCGCAGGCGACTCGCCAGTAATAATACTAAACGGTTTTTCCAAAGTGCACCTCATGTCTGGATGGAGGATTGGCTATATTGCATTTAATCAATCCCCGAGATTGGAAGAGCTTCGTGAAAACCTACCAAAACTTGCCAGAGTGCGCATTGCAACAAACCTTCCCGTACAGTATGCCGCACTAGAGTCCTTGCGAGGACCGCAAGACTATATCTCAAAGTTTGTCTCCGAAATCAAACTCCGCAGAGACTTGGTTATCAAAAGACTAAACGAAATACCCGGACTGTCTTGCCCAAACCCCAAAGGCTCGTTTTACGCATTTCCAAAAATAGAGGACAATCGATTTGGAACCGATAAGGAGTTTGTCACAAAGCTACTGGAATCAAAAGGCGTATTGACTGTACATGGTTCCGGATTTGGCACGCAATATGGCAGCGGACATTTCAGACTGGTATATCTTCCAAGTCTTGATGTTTTGGACTCTGCAATGACAAAGATTGAAGAGTTTGTTACTCAGTAGTTCCATACATGCCATTTTTCCGCAACGATCTCTATTATGCAATCAGTGTCATCTAGCAGTTCTTTGGCTGATTTGTTTTTGATGCTAGAAAAATATCTGAGAAGAATCCTTTTTGCAATTCTTTTTACCTTGGATTTTTCTAAAATCAGGTTTGCATTTCCCTGACCCATCACACCATAGATATCGGGAGCATTTACTCCTACATCTACGCAAAAACTAACGTGCTTGTTTTTCTTTACATTTTTTGCTTTCCGAGTTTTCGTATTTGTGCCAACATAGATTTTTTTTGAACTGTACAAATACCATACAGGCACAATGTGCGGGGTCTTGTCATTCCCTATTGTTGCCAACCGTAAGATCTTTTGCGATTTTAGAAATTTATCTCGGCTGTTCATGTCTTCTAAATCCTAATGCTATCATAAAAACACCAAATCCAATCATCCCCGCAGACATTTTCTCATTTGTTATCTCCGAATTTAGTAAAAAGTCTGACATGAATTCTGGCCCCCAAATAAGCAACTGTCTTACAAGAACGATTCCTGCCATGATGAGAAACAGTGCACCTATGGCTGTGTACCAGTTTCTTCCACGTCGATAATACTCGTGACTCATAGCATTGTAATGTGCTCAGATAATTTTGATTCCGGGATTTTTTATCTTGTTTTGAATCATTGCATTGAGTAGTAGCGGCGTCGCAATCTCTGCCATGTACGACAACTCTCCAGGCCCCAAGTAAATTGGCCTTAGTCCCTTTATCTCATTTATCAAACCATTTACGACCTCGACTGATTCCTTGTCATCCCCGCACACAAAAATATCATAGTCTAGCTCCAGCGTCGGATTTACCAGTTTCTTTTCTGAAATTACATGAAAAGCCGAGACCAGCTTGGATTTGTCCTTGACATACTTTGATACGAGCTGGTATGAAAACGGCTTGCCCTCCTTGATTGGAATAAACTCAAAGCCTACATCAGTCTTTGTCATTGGAACTATTGGCGATATTACAACGCAACTGTCTTTTGTCTTTGGTAGAACCTCGGAGCAAACTGCATCAATATTCTCATATGGAATTGATAAAACCAAGACATCACTCTGTTCTGCCACAGAAACATTGTCGCTTCCAGTTATTGTTCCTTTTATTTCTCCAAAAGCTTCTTTTGCAAGATTTGCATATTCCTCAGCTGCGCCTGATGCTCTTGCCGCATCTCTGGAACCTACCATCACATCATGATTCTGAGACCATCTCAGAGCAAAACCTTTTCCCATTCCACCGGTTCCGCCAATTATTCCCACCTTCATGAACTTTCTCTGATAATGTTATTATTATCTCTATTTGGCATGCGATTCAGTTGGGTTCGATAATTTTTTTAAGACATGGGCAGGCAAAAAATAATACTGAAAGAATTCTGGCAGGAAGAACTCCTGGAATTCCATTAACTGAGAAAGGAGTTGATCAGGCCAAAAAGGCAGCCGAATTCCTAGAACACATGAACATCTCTGCAATCTACTCCAGTCCAATTGAGAGGGCAAAACACACAGCAGAAATCGTCGGTGCCCATAACTCAGTTGATGTTCGAATTGATGAGAGACTAATTGAGTTGGACATGGGAAAATTCACCGGTATGCCGTATGAGCAGATATTTTCCAGCCATGGAAATGTATTTATGAAATTTTACAGCGGCGAGCTAGAGATTGCTCACAATGGCGTTGAGACTTTTGATCAAGTAAAAAAGCGAGTTCTTGGAATAGTGGATCATGTGTTGGATAACCATGCAGATGAAAACGTCGTCCTTGTAACTCACATGGATCCAATAAAGGCGATGCTGTCTACCATAGTGGATCTGACTCCTGAAAATCTCTTTGAGTTAATTATTGCAAATGCATCACTTAACATATTCCGAGAATACAAACGCAAGTTTTCTGTATCTGGACTCAATGTGATGCATCCTTCCAGATTCGATCAGGATTGGTAGCTAGTAATCTTGAAAACCCTTAAATAGAAATCAAAGGGCACGTCAATCACGCTAATGACGAGTATGGTCGGTCTATTCTTAGTATTGGCAGTTTTGATAATAATTCCAGCAGCTGATTATGTATTTGCTGCAGGTGACGAGCCCGGAGAATATGTTGATAGGCGTGTTTTGATTTGGAACTTGTTCTTTAGAATGATGACGGTTGCATTTACTGTTGGTGCTGTGGTGTCTGGCACGATGATTTGGCTGGTTTGGCGATTCAGAGAATCTCATCCAAAGGCCACGCCAACCCCATATGAAAAGGAAGGAGTATGGTAGAATATGGGCGGACACTCTAACTGGCCTGAATGGATCTATATTGGAATTGTCATTGCCTTGATGACTTGGGTCGGAGCAGAAGCTTGGAATGTGGAGAGACTTGTAGAACATATCCCTGCAGATGCCGAAGTAATCAAAGTCACAGGGCAGCAGTGGTTCTGGTCATTTGAGCATGAGGATGGAACCAAGGAGATTGGCGAACTGCACGTAGAGGCTGGAAAAGCATACAAGTTTGAAATTTATTCTAAAGACGTTAACCACTCTTTTAACATTCATGATTATGTTGTTTTAATGGATGCAGTTCCTGGCAGAGTCAATACTGTCTGGTTTGCACCTGACAAGGCAGGCGAGCATGACATACAGTGCAGGGAATACTGTGGTTTAATTCACTATAACATGCGCGGCAAACTAATTGTGGAGGAGCCATCATCTTGATGCTAAAACATTTATCTGTAATTTCAAGTGAGGAGACTGTCTAATGGTTCTAGAATTACAAAAGCCGCGTCCAATCTGGCAAATAATGTTCTCAACTCATCATACTGATGTAGGTCTGCTATACCTTATCATGTCCCTTGGATTCTTGTTCTTGGGAGGAGCACTGGCACTTGCAATTCGTGCAGAATTGTTTTTGCCAGGAGCCCAGTTCATTGGCGATGCGATGACATTTAACAGAATGTTTACTGTTCATGGAACAACACTGATCTTTTTGTTCTTGTTGCCATTTGCATCGGCCGTTGGTAACTACTTTGTGCCAATCATGGTACGATACAAAGACATGGCATATCCGAAACTTAACGCAATTGCATTTTGGATGATTCCTCCAGCAGGCGCACTAATCTGGTTAGGCTTTGCGGACTTTACATGGTATGCAACTCCGCCGTACTCTATCATTAGTGCACCAGGTCCAGCAGCTGACATGTGGATTTTTGGACTAAAGATTTTGGGCATCTCTTCAATATTGGGCGCAATCAACTTTATTGTCACTATCTTAAAATGCAAACATCCAGACATGTCAATTGGTCAGGTGCCTTTACTGGCTTGGTCATTTTTGTCATCTTCCTTGATTGTACTAGTTGCAATCCCAACGTTTGCAGCAGCACTTTTGATGCTGCTTACTGATAGATTGGGAGTGTCTGGATTCTTCAATCCTGCAATGGGAGGAGACCCGATTGCGTATGCCCATCTGTTTTGGTTTACGTTCCATCCTGAGGTGTATGTACTTGTAATTCCAGCAATTGGTATGATGTATGAAATAATTCCAAGATTCTCAAGAAAGCCGATATTCAGCTACAACTCTGGCGTATTTGCATTTGTTTTGTTATCTGTTGTCAGCTTTTCATCCTGGGCACATCACATGTATGCAACCGGAATGTCCTTCACTGAAAAGACTGTATTTATGGTAGGAACATTGGCAGCAGTACCGGCATCTGCCATGCATGTCTTTAACTTTATTGCAACAATGTGGAATGGTCGAATCAAGTTTGCAACACCAATGATGTGGGCCGTTGGAGGAATTGCACTATTCTTCTCAGCAGGAGCAGGCGGTGTGGTAAACAGCGCAATGCCATTGGACTTTTCAACACATGACACATACTGGGTAGTTGGACACTTCCACCTGTTTGTAATGGGTACTATTGCATTTGGATCAATTGGTTATCTCTACTACATGTTCCCATATGTTACAGGAAGAATGTACAATGAAAAGTTGGGCGTAATCCACTTTATACTCTCATTTATTGGAACCATACTGGTATTCTTTACACAGCACATACTTGGTCTGTATGGAATGCCAAGAAGAATCTTTGATTATCCACCAATCCCAGAATGGATTGCCATGAACCAAATTGCTACAGTAGGTGCAATGATTATTGGTGTAAGCATGGCAATATTCTTGGCAAACATTATCTACAGTTCAGGTAAAGGAAAGATTGCAAATACAGACGACCCATTTGGTCTTGGAGGCAAATACTATTATCCATTCGAGCAAAAGAACCCACATCACTAGGAGAGAAATGAAATGAGTCAAAACAACGAAACAATTTACAGAACAACAACTGCCAGAACCGGCAAGATGATGACAATCATGTTGGGCATTTGCATAGTCGGCGGTGCAATCTTCTTTAGTATGTGGGATTACTGGATCTCCGCTCCTGCACCTGTTGTAGGGATGATGAGTGAAACAACAGAACACGATGTAAAGGCTGCATTTTCAGGCGTTCATCACCCGGTAAGTTTGTCCTTTGTTGAATCATCTGACTTTAGAACACTGGCATTTAATGCGCTACCCGGTGAGGAAGGAAACAACCCGACCATCAACGTAAATGTCGGTGATGAGATTAATTTTAGCGTAGTTAACGATGGGAAATCATTTCATTCATTTGGTGTAACAAAGGCAACAGAAGGATTCTCTGGTATCATTCCAGGCTCTGAGATTGCAAGCGCATCAAACCCACTAAAGCCAGGCGAAAGTGGCGAGTCTAAGTTCATTCCTGGTGAGGAGGGCACATACTATTACATCTGTACCGTTCCAGGTCATAGAGAGCAAGGAATGGTCGGCGAAATCATTGTGGGTCCGGCAAAGTCATCTGGAGGCTCAGCAAAGGCAGCAGCGCCTACCGGAGTAAGTCACAGTTTCAGCGTAGACTTTGTTGAATCATCTGACTTTAGAACACTGGCATTTAATGCGCTACCCGGTGAGGAAGGCCACAACCCAGACTTTGTTGTAAACTCTGGTGATGAAGTCACTTTCACTGCAGCAAATGTTGGCAAGTCATTTCACTCATTTGGAATTGTATCAAACCCAGAAGACTTTAACAATGTACTATGGGACTCTGAGATTGCAAGCGCATCAAACCCGCTAAAGCCCGGTCAAAGCGGTGAGACTACCTTTATAGCTGGCGCACCAGGCACATACTATTACATCTGTACCGTTCCAGGACATGCCCTTCAAGGCATGCAAGGCTCTTTCATTGTAGAATAAACTTGGCAATTCAATATCTAGCACTAACAACTCTGATAGTTCTATATTCTTTGATGTTCGTAGGGGGGTATGTCTCAGCTGCAGGGCTCGGGTTGACATGCCCGGACTGGCCGCTTTGCCCTGGTGGATTGATGCCCAGTGATGAGTATCTTATTGAATGGATTCATAGACTGGTTGCAGTCACGACTGGCAGCCTTGTAATTGCCACCATGATTGCAAGCTGGATAAACAAAAGTGCTGATAAGAAAATCAAATTTACCAGCACATTTGGAGCCGCACTTGTAATCACGCAAATCACATTAGGTGCCTTGGTAATTGATCTAAAACTCCATGCAGTCCTTGTTGCAATCCATCTTGGCGTGGGGATCTTGTTGTTTGCAATGGTGTTGTTGACAGCTCTGTTTGCATTCAGAATCACAAGAAATACCATACAGGCTAAGGTCTAGTCTTAAATCTTAGCTTCTTTGGGAGATAAATATACACAACAACCACACCCAATGATACCGCACCGATGGTAATTGCAATAATGAATATGTATCCAAACGGACTTTGTGTGCTCATGTTAAATGTATAAGTCAAAATGCCTGGATTGTCTCCCATGTCGTACAAATCCACTCGAACAATATGGTTGCCTGGTTCCTCCCAGACATAATCGACTTCGTAATGGCCTAACTCGTGTGACTGTGGGGGAATTGCATCAACCTGCTGATCATTGTAAAAGAACCTGACTCCCATTGTAAATCTGTCTACCTCCTCATAATTCTCATCTGTGACTCTGAAAAGAATCTGTGATGGCTCGCCTATCTGTGGAAACTCGGGAAGTGTGGCAACCTGCACTCTGTATCCGCCAAGAAACTGCTCAGCTGAATTGAACATGGAGTGACCATGTCCCTCAGAAATTAATGGAGTGATCATCAGCATTACAAAAATCAGAAAAACAATTGATCGCAATTTTCTCATAAAAAAAGTAATGATTCGAGTAGAATATAGTGTTAATCAATTTACATGGGAAAATCTTCAAAACCTTTAAATCCTTATTGCCAAGACAGTGAATCGTTGACCGTCGTAACAAAATCAATCGATATTAAAACACCCGTAGAGAATGTTTTTACCTATTTTGCAAGACCAGAACACGTTTCTGACCAGATAAAGACTGATGCAGTAGGAATGACAGTAGTCCCCATGGATATCAAGGAGGGGATGGGTGTGGGAACAACATTTAGAATTATCGGCGACTTTAGCGGTAAACGTCTAGAATGGGATTGTGAAACCATCGAGTTTGTCAGAAATGAGAAAATCTCTGCAAAACAAATTGAGGGTCCATTTAAACACTGGCAAATAACCAATGAATTCAAGTCACTTGGCGGTAATCTTACCAGAATTACCATGACAGTAGATTATGAGATGCCATTTGGCCCGTTGGGTGCAATCTTGGATAAAGCAAAGTTTGCAAAATCTGCAGAGAGAGGAATGGAAACTGCACTCTACAACGTCAGAGGACTGCTTGAAGGTAACGGCTCGATTCCAGTATACATCACACTAGATGCATACCAAAAACTACTTGCCGAAAAGAAAAAGATGAACGATGTACCAGTTTCTACTGCACTTACTGCAATTCTGGAAAAGTACAGCGAAATTGAAGCCAAAGCTCAAAACTAAATTTTCCTTTATTTTACAATCTTAAGATTAATAACAACTCTGGAAATCTGTATTTTTGTGGGTCTATGGCGCAGCCAGGTAGCGCACCGGACTCTTAATCCGGTTGTCGTGGGTCCGAATCCCACTAGACCCGCCATCCTTATTGGTCTTAAAATACGACCCGCCACATTATGTATCATTGAAGATAAACTATGATGACATCAACAGCAGAAACAATCCATACCAGTTATTCTTGGATAACATCAAGAGTCCAGAGACTGCAAGAAAATACAAAAAGATGCTAGAGAGGTTTCTGCTATCCATTCCAGATCAGGTATATGAAAATACAAAGGTAAAGTCAGATCTTAAAAGCATGGTAAAGCATTTTGTTGCCCTTGCAAAAAAGAATCCAGATTTGGCAACTGACATCATTGCAACATACATCAAAGAGGAAAAGAAACTGGTAGAATCAGGACTATTAAGTTCAGGAACACTAGAGAATCATATCAAGCCAATCAAGGTGCTACTTGATGCAAACAGAATCGCCATACACTGGAAGTCACTGTACAGGCTGTACCCAAGAAAGCAGAGCACCACAAATGACAGGGCATACACAAGAGCAGAACTGCAAAATATGCTAGAGGTTGCACGAGACCTCACAGACAAGGTGATAATTACCGTATTCTCATCAGGGGGATTCAGGCTAGAGGCGTGGAACTATTTTACATGGAAGGATATCAAACTGTTCAAAAATCAAGACGGTTCTCACAAGGGAGGAGCCTTGTTAGTATACAGTAATGACGAGGAGAGCTACTGGACTCACATCACTCCAGAGGCTTGCAAATACGTGGAGATGTACCGAGAAAAATGGAAGTCTGACATTGGGGTTTATCCAAAAGATGATCAGCCGTTTCTAAAGGCAGTAAAGTATCCCACTATCCACAGGCTGAATTCAACTGGCGTCAAAAAGAGAATCGGAAAAATTGTAAAGGCAATCGGTATGCGAGATTCATTGCCTGAAGGCAAGAAGAGATACGAGGTTCCACTAGATCACGGGTTTAGAAAATATTTCAACACCATGATGAGGCGTGCCAAGGTAAACTATCTGGACAAAGAGGACATGATGGGACACAAGGTAGGATTGGAAAAACACTATGAGCGATATCAGGAAGAGGACTTTGAGCGATTCCCCGAGTATCAAAAGGCAATAGCATTTCTTACCATATCAGATGAGGACAGGCTACGCTTTGAGAACCAGCAAAAGCAAGAGATACTAGATGAGGTTACGCAGAAAGACTATCAGATTGAAGACATGTCAGCAAGACTAAGCGAGGTGGAAAACGAGGTGAAAAACGGGCGGAACACAAGATGGAACTCACTTTTCCAAGAATCTTTCAGACATCAAGACAATGAGAAGGTACAGCTGATTCTTACCCTGTTGCACATGTGGTTTGAGATGAGGGCAACAGAAGAGGAAAAACAAGCGTTATGGAAGAAGCTCCAAGACGCAAAAAAGGAAGGAAAACCACTAAACATCATGGATATGTTAGATCCAGACAAGGATGAGCTTAGCTGGAAGAACCTCTACTCCAAAAAGTAAATCCAATCATTCTCTACATCGATACAAGTCGTTAATCGGATTAACGCTACTTCTTACAACCATGCAAGACCCATTTTTTGTAGAGGTCGTTAGGCATGACGTGTTAGGCATGAATAGTAGATGTAGAGGTCACGAAGTCCAGATGTAGAGATTGTTAAAGATTGTAATGCCTAACGATATGTTAACAGCCGTTAATAGTGCATAGTCGTTAGAGATATCATTTGTAATAACATGTAGAAAAATTCACGCCTAACGTTAATGTATAATGTAAGAAGTGTTAAACCTGACGCCATATCTGACACAATCTGTCAGGCTTTACGTACAAAATAACATCATTCTACTCTTTCAAAATTTGTCTAAGTGTCAGATCATTACATAATAGAAAATTAATTTTGAGTTTTGATTTGAGTTTTTTATTTTTGGTATAACCTTGTTTTAGATAGATTTAGTGATGGATTAAACGGAAATAAAATTTTAAGAAATAGTTAATCACTAGTAAAAAGTCGATTGGGTAATTTTTCACCAAACATCTGTATAGATTCAGAGATCATGTAAAGCATATTTCCTTTCAATACTCCTACCGGAATTTTTTTCTCTTTACACAAATTTACAAAATCTACATCTTTAGTGACTATTGCAAAACCGTATTTTTGGGCAACTTTTACAATATCTTCATCAGCAATACCTTCAGGTAATTCTTCATGGTGCCCTACGCAAATAAGTTCATGTTCTTTTTCAATTTCTGCCCTATTGCTAAGATATTGTCCCTGACAATGAACATCAAACAATAATTTCATGATATTATCAGATAATCTCTAAGTTATAAGAAAATTCAAATTCGTGACGGTTTTCCTACGGTTTTATTCCACAAAGGTTTCAGATTTATGATTAATTCGTGTTCAATGTTGTATCTATCTTTTGTTTCAAGAAAGTATAGTTGAATTTTTTCCTGTGATTTACTGCATCTTAGAATTTCTGAATTAATTCTGCAGTTTGTTGGCTGACCTCTCTCAAAACAATTTCTAGGCGAGATATTTCCATATCCCATAAAAAATCTCTTATGAAAATCATCACATTCTCCAACATATTGGATTTCATCATTGACTAATATTATGTATACTCCAGATTTACCAGAAAATTTCCTATCTATAGTGAACTTACAAAATGGACCTTTCCCATACTTGTTTAGAGGAAGATTCTTTTTATTTTCATATCTTTCTTGAGGAAAGAATTCAATTGGAATCTTGTTTTCATCAGTTATTGGAATGATCTGACAAACATGATCAAATCTCCAGTCATTTATTTTGATTTGAGGTAAAATAGTCAAGGATCATCATCTGCTCAATAGCTGCTTTAGAGGAAACATAATAATTCTTTTTTTATTTTTTAGTAATGTTTTTAAAAAAAAGAATTGTGTGGTTAGTTTGGCAAATTGCTAAACCTATATCTACGACAATCTTTACACCAGGATTGAACCCTTATTGTACCAGCTCCCATATTTCTTAGACCAAATCTTTCAATAATCTCTGAATATCCTGAAGCTGAAATTCCACAATTAGGACAAAAAGTTGGATCCTTTATCACAACATTTCTCTGAATTCTATCAGATCTGGTTAATAATTGATGTATACGTTTCTTATTCATTCTATCACTTCCTCAAAATAAAATAAGAAAAATGGAGAAAGTCATCTATTTTCCCTGTCCTATGGCCTTTGCCAATTCAGAGTATGATGACTTCCTGTGATCAATCTCAAAGACTACAATCTTTTCAATAGGTTCATAGATTATCTTGTAGACAATGCGATACTTGTTTCCAAGATAATGAATGGATCTGAATCCTGGAAAATTTGCCTCGAGTTTTTCTCCAATGTATGGATTTGTTTGAAGTTCCTCAAGATAGTTTTCTGTCCATTTTTCTAGAATCTTGTCTTTTTTGATTAATTTGAGGTACTTTTTCTCACAATATTCAGTGAGATTTACCTCAAATTGAGGATGTTTTGCCTCAATTCCTGTTTGCACTTGGTTTTTGATATTATCAACCATCATGATTTTCCACTATCCAAAATCAACGACTGGTTATACATGAGGTTCATCTCCCATGCCTTCATGATGCATAACGTGAGTCATCATATCCACACATCGCTCAATGTCATGAATTGGAGCAACTAATCTGTTATCTGAGATTTTGAATCTATCAAGATAGTCATTTACAATCTCCAATTTTGCATGACATTCAGCAACTGCATTGTAAAGTATTTCTTCAATGTCTTTGTATTCCATTACTCAATCTCCTCTGGCAATGCTTCTTTGTTGCCAATGTATGGAATCTTTAGTCTTGCATTGATTGGTCCCTGGTTTTCACGATTTACTTTAATTGAGATTCTACAGTAACCAGTAGGTAGTGAGTTAATCTCAGAGACATACTCTTTTCCAAAGTAATCACGAATCCATTTTTCAGAACCAGACAAACCAAAAGCAACTTTGGTATTTGTCAAGTCACCAACTTTCTTTGAGACTTCAGTTGGAAGATGAGTTACTAGTGTTACACCATATTTTCTCTTTCTTCCTCTATTTGTAATGTCTTCCATTCTTTCTGCAATTCTTTGAACAAAGTCTTTCTCACCTTTTGATGGACTTTGTGGGAATAGTTGTTCAGCCTCATCAATTACAAGTAATACTCCTGGATCTACGTTTGGAGTATTCATCTTGTATTGGTCTAAGAGTTGAAGCAAATACAAGACAACAACTCTTTTCATGTTATGGTCAAGGCTATGATAATCAATCACAGTAATTGAGCCAGGTTTGAATAGAAGTTGAGGAGTAAGTGGAGTCTTGTCTTTTTGATCAAGCATGTTCAAACTTGGTGAGAGAACGGCTCTAGCTATTGCGGGTCTTTGTGAGATATGAACTAGACTTGAGCGATTTACTTCAGCTAATAGTCTTGTTCTTAGTGTCTCAATATCTTGTGGAGCTTGTTCTTGATCAATTTGGTTTCCGACATGACTGATCAGTAGGCGTAGTATGTTTTCAGTTCTTGATTCTACTTCAGGCATAAGATAGATTGTATCTTGTCTAGAGATGCCACGAAGACTAAGTGTAGCGTCAGATTTTACAGGATCCTTGTGTAAAGAGTAGATTTTAGGCTTGATGTCACCTATTCCATACTTTTCAAGGAAGTTAATTGATGATTGTATCATCTCTGATTTTTTAGCAAAATCAGTGTACTCGGGTTCCCCATCCAGAATAATTACTGCAGGTCTCTTATCTGCAGGAATATGCTTGTTAGAACAAAGGCTCTTTACCATTAATTTGATAAAGTTTGATTTTCCTTTTCCTTGAACTCCTGCTACTAACATTGATTGATAGATTGTATCCATTGGCTTTAGTGGATACAAAAATGGTTCACCACCACCATTGTAGTCTAGTTTACCAATTGGCATTCCAAAGTCTGGAATGTTTAGGACATCTAGAAGTTCTTTATCAGATGGCCTTCTGATGATAAATCCTGACAGGTCTGTGGGTCTTGGTCTTCCATCATAGTCTGCTGCAACTTCTCTGAGTGGTCTGAATAGTACATGTGTTACTACCTCAGAAAACTGATGTACATAACCCCCGCCGGATAGTGGATTCATGTTTATCTTTGCCACACGAGAAAAGATCTTCTTTTGTTCTTCCTGGTTTTCTAAAACCAAGATATCTAATGGTTGAACTGTCTTTGCATGTTGTTCATACAGAAATCCCTTGATTTCGTCTTGTTCTTGTTCTGATTTTAGTACATATTGATCCTTTTTGCTAAACAAAACCTTTCCAAGAATTGTCTCATCGATCTTATCATTTCTCTCAGTTAGTTTTACTGAAACAATCTCTTGTGGTTTCTTTGGCAGTAGTTCTGGTCCTTTCACTATAACATCAATACAAGGAATTTCATAGTCTTGTTCTGCTTCAATTTGTGCCTTGATAGAATCAAATTCGTCTTCAGTAGATGGCGAGAAAACCCATGCAACACTTCTTTGTGGGTCTTGCTTTACTACAATGTCATAGTGACGATTATCAGCTAATCTCGCAGATATTACAATTCCATCAAATACATCGTATGCTAGATAACCATTGATGAATTTCTTGTCTTGAGATAATGATTCAGCAAGAAATGTTATGTTAGCAACTTGTTCTTTGAGTGCTTTTCTGATTGCTTCTTTTTGCTTTGAATTTTGGTATTTGACCTTAATATCTGAGGCTAATTTCTTTACAGATGCCTTTAACTCATGAAGTTTGGTCTGTTTTTGACCATCCTCTAAGATTTGACATAATCCGTTATAGAAATATGCCTGGGCACAACGTAAATCATTTTTTTGTAGTAGACTAGTTTGCATGATTTGCACCCCCAAACAAATCAAATCTTTGATCAGATCCTTGTAAGAGTCTGTCTATCCATTCAATCTCACCTTGTTCACGAGCAAGCTTAAAACATTGTTCTCTTGCATAACAATGTCGACATTTTGCAGCATCTTCTTTAGGTAACATTGGAGGAATTTCTGCTCTTTCAATTAGTTCTCTTGCAGTTGTAATCTTTTCGATAAGTTGGATTTTTTCATCTACATTTGCTTTGAATGTTTCATAAGATAGGTCTTGTGTGTAAAATATTCTAGCTTCTGGAGCTGGTATATCAAAGTTTTCTTCAAGCATTATGCAGTAACATAGAAGTTGTGTCTTGTGTGAATCTTTTTGTAATAGTGTTTTGAACTTTGATTGATGTGTCTTGATGTCTTCTGGTATTATGTATATGCCATCATTGTAAATTGCATCAACTCTTCCATAAAGACCAAATTTGTTACTGAAAACTTTTTCTTCAGTCTTCCAGGGCAACATGACAGATACAATATGATCTATGCTAAATCCTTCATGAAGTAATTTTAGCATATTTTTTTCTTGTATTGCTAACCATAGATCTAGTCGGTATGTTAGATCCTGCATGTATTTTTTAAGATCTAGTGCATGTGATGGATGATTCTCAAGTGATAAATTAAACACATGAGAAAGGGTTCCATTAATAGAATCTTGACTAATTGCACTCAATGTAGTTGCAGGTGACCATTCTCTCCAAGCAACATCAAAGGCTTCAGCCAAAAGTCTCCAGGCCTCATGCTCAACGTTTCCTTGAACTGTAGGAAGATTTGAGATAAAACCGTGTTGTGGCATTGTTTTGTTGATAAAAAAAAGTCTTGGGCAGTATGCCATTGCTGCCATATTTGTGGGAGTAAGTGCTAATGATGATTGCATTATACAAACTCCATTTCTATGAAAGAGTCTAACGTCAACTGAGTTGTTTTAATCAAACCTCTACATTTTGTCATTTCTAATCTCGCCATAATGGCGCCATTATTCTTAACCATGGTAGGGGTTGATCTAATGAGTACTTAAAGATTATGGCGCCATTATTTTGCGATAGTTTAATACCTAGGCATAAGAAATTATGATGTGCCTCAAACTAAAGAGATTCCTAGACTGTCAACGTCTGAGATGGATGAAATTGTATTTGAGACAATTAAACAAAATCCCGGCTCAACTTCTCGTCAAATTAGATTAATCCTGGAAGATGATCCTAGAGGTATTTTCAAAGAATCATTCTTGATCAATTCACTAAAACGCTTAGAAGAAGAACAAAGAAGAATTGTTAAACGAGCAAAAAAGGAATTTGAACATGGAAAAATTGTAAGGAAGTATTTTGTTAGAGATGAAGATTCAGAATTTCAATTTCATTTAAAACTAGGAAAAGATATTCTTGAAGAAATAATTGAGTATAATTCAAATCAGAGAATTTTTGCATTTGCTACTGGTAAAAAAACAATAGCCATAGCTTTAGAAAATAATGAGTATTATAAAAAAACTGCAAAGTTTTATGAGTCATTAGAAAAAATGGAAGAAAACGATTTAGTAAAACTCAGATTTCCTGATGTATTCGTTGAATTTTATGGACTTATACCTCATAGTTACTCAATTCAATATCTACCACCTGATGAAAACAAAGCAATAAGAATTGAAATTATAGAGAATGTAGAATCACAGAAAGATTATGAACCAAAAAAAACAAAAAGGATTTTAATTTTAGAAGATGAAGAAGATTATTGTGAAGATTTAGTAACTCGATTAGAAGATGAAGGTCATATTGTTGAATATGCAAAAGATATCACCAGTTTTTTAGAAAAACTTGAAAAAAAATCATTTGACTTTGTATCTATAGATAAAAGAATTGTAAGTGAAACTGATGAAAAAAATATTGCAGGCAAGATGTTCTTTGAGGTTTTAAAAGCATGTCCCAATGCAGAGGTTGGTCTTTTAACGAATAAATTAGAAAAATCAGAAGAAGATTATTTTACAAAATTAGGGTTTAAGACGATTTTAAGAAAAAAAGAAAAACGGACAGGAGATCAATTAGTTAAAATTTTAAGAGCATTATGATGAGTCACAAAGAGAGATTTAGAGTAACAGGAAAAATTACTAGACTTTTAGGAAGGGAATCCGTGGCAGATCCAGTTGTAGCGTTATTTGAAGTAATTAAAAATTCTCATGATGCAGATGCATTATCAGTTCACATAAAATTTGACACAATTAGTGGAAATAATAAAATCATCATAAAAGAGAAATTTGGAGATGGAATGACATATGAACAAATCAAAAATGATTTTTTAGTCATAGGGACTTATGCTAAACAAGCAATAAAAGGAAGACCAAAAAAAACTAGGAGGTTAAAAAGACCAATGATGGGTCAAAAAGGAGTTGGTCGATTTGCATTGGAAAAATTAGGTAGCAAGGCAACAATTATCTCAAAACCAATTGGAACATTAGATAAATTTACGTTTACAATTGATTGGGATAGATTTGAGCCTGAAAATGTTACTGTAGATATGATTCCAATTACCATACACAAAGATAAAAGAATAGATAAAAAAGATTCAGGACTAGAAATTGAAATAAAAGGGTTAAGAGACAATTGGACATCTCAAAAAATTAAAGAATTAATTACTTATTTACAAAGTTTCATATTACCGAGACAACTTCAACCAAGAAATTCATTCAATATTGAGTTAGAAGCTCCAGCTCAAGGAATAGAAAAAAGAGAGATAGATCCTCAATTAGATGAGAAAGCATTTTTTAGTTTATCCGTTAACTATGCAAAAAATGCAGATCATTTTCTAATTAGCGCAGAAAAAATGGGAAGATCATACATCAAAAAACAAAAAAGAGAAACATTTCGTTCTCATTTAACTGGAGAGATAAGAAATGTTTCAGATCTAAAATGTGGACCTGTGAAATTGTATGTTTATTATTTTCCAACATTTAAAAAAGCTGAAAAATATCCACAACTAGAAGAGGAGTATTATAGAAAAGCCATTGACTACTACACAGAAATGTTTTATAATCAAATACCTGAAATCATGCAAGATAAACAGGGAGTCAAAATTTATCGTGCTGCAGGTATAAGAGAGTTCCAATATGGAGATCCCGGGAATGATTGGGTCGATAGAGGAAAAATTAGCAGAAATCTAGCAGGAACTATGCAAGCAGATAGGATTATTGGATTTTGTATTTTACCGAATAATCCAGAAATTATTGCAACTACGAATAGAAGAGAAGCTGTTGAGAATGAGGCTTTCTTAGATTTAAAAGATTTAGTAATTTCATCCATGAAGATTTTAGATCAAAAAATTAGTGATGATAGAGCCAAATTATATGCTGAAGCAAAAGAAGAAGATGAAAAAAATAAAGAAAAATTAAAAAATGAATTAACAGAAATTTTAGAAACCAAAACAGATGAGTCAGAAAAAACACAACAATATAAAAATGAAATTCTTACTAAAGCAAAAAAAGTCATAGATGAAAGTCTTAATGAGGAAGAAACGGAGACTACAATTAGAGAAATAGAATTAGCTCATGCAATTGTTGGACATTTTATTTCAAAATTATATCATGATTTTGTTGCATCAGGAATTCAAACAATTACTAATCAAATTGGAATTTTAGAAGATCATGTTAAGGGAGTTAGTCCTAGAACTCCTGATAAATTAGAATCAGTGATAGAGAAATTAAGAAAAAAATGGGATAAAATTTCAATAATTTTTGATGCACTTGATAATATAGAACGTGGTGTAGGTGTTGAAAATTACTATAAAAGAGAAAAAGTGGACATTCTGGTAAAAGATGAAATCCAGACAATTTTTGAAGATTTACAAGAGCTTACAGGATTTGATAATATTTTATTGGAGAACAAGATAAATAGAAATTTAGAAATTTGGACATATGGACCAATATTTTATTCAATTGTGTATAATCTATTAACAAATTCATTGAAAGCATTAATGAAAAGTAAGCCAAAAGATAGAGAAAATTGGATTTTTGTAAAATCAGAAGTTGATGAAAAACATCTAAAATTAATTTTTGCAGATAATTCTACAATTCCAATTCCTGAAAATAGATGGAAAGTGGTTTTTGATCCCTGGATTTCTACCACTACAAGAATTGATAATAAGAAATTCAGAGGTAAAGGAATTGGTTTATCAATATGTAAAGAAATTTTGAAATTTGTAAAAGGGGAAATTAGTATAGAAGAACCAATTTTAGTAGGTGGTACAACTTTTGTTGTTAGATTTCCAAGGACATTAATAAATCCAGAAAAATAAAGATTCTAGGCAGGGATTTTAATATGTTCAGATGGTTTTAATGAGAATAATCTTTTTTGTATTAATTTAATTGCAGATTGATTTTTATCAATTCCTAAAAATTTTCGTCCAAGATTTTTTGCTGCAACTAAAGTTGTTCCACTTCCACACATTGGATCTAACACTATATCTTTCTCATTAGTTGAAACTTCAATGATTCTCTCTAACAATCTTACAGGTTTTTGTGTTGGATAATCGACTAATTCTTTTTTTGTAATTTGTACAGATTTTACATCATTCCAGACATCTTGTAACATTATTCCTGGCATTTCATCAAGATATCTTTTCATTACAGGGACATTTCCTTTCTTTGTTTGAATTATTTTTCCTTCTCTTTCTAATTTTTTCATATTTTCTTTACTAAATCTCCAGTAACGTGTTACACCTTTAAATGAATATCTCGGATTTCCTTTAGAGCGTCCCCCTGGACCTGATAAATCCCCTTTTGCATAACGCCTACCAGTTTCAGGTTCAATATGTTTATAGTATTTTTGTACATATTCTTCTGGATATGGTGCATAGATAGGATTCCAGGTATAGTCTTTAGTTTTAGAATAAAATAAAATTACATCATGAACTCGACCAAATATTTTTGCTCCTTGCTTTGTATCATTGTGCGAATTATGTCTGCGCCAAACAATTTCATTTCTAAAATTATCATATCCAAAGATTTTATCTAATTCAACTTTAAGATAATGAGATGCATGCCAGTCACAATGCACATACAGTGAGCCTTTCTTGTTTAAAACTCGATAACACTCTTGTAGGTTTTCTCTCATAAAATTAAGATATCCTTCTAAACCACCAGACCATTTGTCACCAAAGGAATTGATTTTACCATCTTTAGATACTGCCTCATAATTTCTATCAGAGAAAAATGGTGGATCCATGTAGATCAGTTTGATATGATCTGATGGTAGTTTTTTTAGAAATTTGGTAGAATCAGCACAAAATATACGATTTTCAAATTTAGATATCAACCTGTTTCAACCTCCAAAATTTTTGTTTTAGTTGGCAGTGTGAATCATTTTTTGTCTGAAATAGATACATTATAGATCTATCTAACATGATTTAGTTAGTTTTATCCCTTATTTATCCCTTAATTATCCATATATATAGGATAATTAAGGGATAATTTATATCTCAGGTACAAAAATAATAGATCGATGGACGGGGTTGACTACAGATTAAAACTACCTAGACGAATTGACAGAATAATACAGGCTACTGTAGATGAAGAAATTTTTGCTAGCAAAAATGATGTCGTAAAAGCTGCTGTGGTAAAATATCTAGATGATATGCATCTGTTAGACCAAATTAAAGTATCTATAGAAACTCATCCTTTAGAAAAACAGTGAATTTAGTCATGAAATCGGGTCGTAAATCAAACCCAGAAAGGTATATCAGTCCCACTAGACCCGCTTTTTTTAAACTTTTGAAAAATCTATTCTGTGTTTAATTCTGACAAACTTTCTAAATCTGATTCAATCTCTTTTGGCATTCCCTTCCACCAGTTATTTGTCATGATGATGGTGACTGGATCTCTGCTTATAGATCTTTCTGAGATGGTTGAACTTTCATTTCAACCACTTTTTGCATCTGTGGCGTCTTGTTATGTCTCGTTTTACAATAATGAGAGCAATTTGTCTTCATTGATTTTATTTTCTCAGACGTGATACCCGGAAAAAAATCTAAAAGACTTAACTCATAATGTGTGATTGTAGAATTGGAGGATTTGAGATGAGCATGTTTGGCAACCTTTTTTCGAGTTATTCCAACAAATCGCTGATTCTCCTTGTTGCATCTCTGGTTTTCATAACTGCAGTTTACCAGTTTCGTTCGTTTTTAGATGACCAACAATTTGCATGGATCTCTGTCCTTTCATATTCTGTAATTCCGGCAGTCCTTGTTGTATTTTCATCAGTTCTTACAATAAAACTACACAAGATAAAGCACTTTCAAGCAAAAGCATTTTTGTTATTTGCCATAGGCGCATCAATGTGGTTTATAGCAGAACAGATCTGGGCTGTATATGATCACGTCTTTGATGAAGATCCATTTCCATCCATTGCGGACGTTTTCTTCATCTCCTCGTATCCTTTTTACATTTCATTTCTAATGATTTCACTAAGGCCAATATGGAGATCCATTCCAAAGAAAGTTTGGTTGTTTGCAATAGTGTTTTCTTCATCTCTTTTAATCCCCTCAATTCTTGCCTGCATTGATGCGCTAGGCGATCAGGGTGCTTTTGATAAAACCATAGCTTTGGTATATCCGATTCTTTCCTCGATTCAGCTGGTTCCCGCATTGGTGGGAATAATGTTTCTTACCAAAAAAAAGGCCAGCTATACCTGGATGCTGCTTTTGTTTGGATTTCTGATGTTTAGCGCATCTGATACATTTTTCCTCTTTGCACAAATCAATGAATCTTACTATGACGGTCATCCCGTGGATCTGATGTTTCTTTTTAGTTTTATCCTGCTGACATTCTCGTTGCACAGCCGTTTGAAGATAGTTGATTCTCCAGAGACAACAAATGAACTGTTCTTTACAGAAAATGTACAATTTGAAACAATAACTAGGTATGGCATTCCGTTGTCTGTGGTAATTATTTCAATGATTGTCATGATCTTTTTGATCAGCGAAGTATACATTGTGCATAATGTCACTGAAATTTTACATGAAGATCATGACACCCTTGATGTCCTGATGATTGGAATTTTTGTAATACTTTTGATATTTTCTCTAGTAATACTGGTGCTAAACAACAGCCTGAGCAAGCTTGTGCAAATGAGAACCACAGAGCTTGAAAACCAAAAAAACAACCTGCAAAAAATTGTTCTAGAAAAACAAGAGGAGCTTTTGAAATCTGAGCGGCTCTCTGCAATAGGGGAACTTTCAGGACGTCTAGCTCATGATCTGCGAAACCCACTGTCTGTAATTAAGATGGCAGTTGATCTGATAAAGCAATATCCTGCACACACCAAAATCTCTGACGATGTAGTAACAAAGAGAATTGACTTGATTGAGAAAAGCATTCAAAGAATATCTCACCAGATTGATGATGTTCTAGGCTATGTCAGAAAGTCTCCGTTGGAATTGGCCTCGATATCAATCAAAGACACATTGCTAAATGCAATTGACAAAATCGACGTTCCTTCCAATGTTAAAATCATTCTATCTGACAAAGATGCGCATATACCATGTGATGCCATCAAGATGGATGCCGTGTTCATCAACATTATCACAAATTCAATTCAGGCAATGGATGACGGTGGGACAATCACTATTGATATCTCATCTCATGATGACTATGTAATGATTGAATTTACTGATACGGGTAGTGGTATTCCAGAGAATCAGATTGATAAGATATTTGAGCCTCTTTTTACAACAAAGCAGAAAGGAACGGGTCTGGGTCTTTCCATCTGCAAAAATATTGTTGAGCAGCATGGCGGACAGATTTCTGTTCGAAATAACCCTACCACTTTTGTCATTACCTTACCCAAGAAGATCAACTCAGTTCCAGTTGGTTAGATTCTGAACCTATAGTTTACGTAATAATGTAAAACGCGACTTGTCAGGTTCTATCTCTTCGTGCATGTCCACATTACTTATAATCTTGACCTTGTAATCCATCCACCACTTTTTCATGTTTCTATATTTTTGATTATGTGTAATTTGTTTTTCAGATTCTTCAAATTTTTCACAGTTCATGATGTATTTTCGTGCAACTCTATACATTTCTGAAACTCCTTTCTCAAGGGTCTTGTCATCAAGATAGTTTAACAGCTGATGAGTAAACACAAAGTCAATCGACGAGTCCTCAAACGGCAGACTTGTTATGTCTCCGTTCTTAAATGTAGAAGTTGGCATTTTTTGTCTGGCAATGCCAAGTGCCATCTCGTTAAGATCCACTCCAAAAACTCTGCATGATTCTGGAAACAGCCTCAAGTCAATTCCCGTCCCGCATCCAATCTCAAGTATGCTGGTGCAGCCAAGCGACGATGCCAAATCCCTTACAAATTTTGCAAATTCCTCGTTGTACTTTGCTTCGTTTTCAGACGCATATGCATCCCAAAACTCCTTATCATAACTCACTGAGATGTTTCTCAACCTCTGATATTTGATACTAATCATCTAGTGCTGGCATTTGCACGGAATTAGTTTGGTGTCAAATGTACAGTCATGCGGTCCATCTGATCTGCCGTCTGTTGGAATCTCTTTCATACAGTCTTCATGGCGGCCTTTTCTGCAAAACCAGCAGATCTCTTGTGCATTGCCAGTGGAACATGACTCCATACCCATTTAGGTGCAATTTGGATGTAAAAAACTTCCCGAATCTAGATAAATGTGAGCCAGTGCAGGAATCTCTCGTCCTTGCCCATCGTTGTATCTGAAAATGACTTTTGCAATGCTTTGGTGATGGTGCCCATCTTCCCACTTCCTATCTTGACTTTGTCGATTTGGGTCACTGATTTGACCTCTGCAGCAGTACCTGTCATAAATATCTCATCTGCTGCATAGAGATCGTCTCTGTCAAGATCTCTCTCTATTACAAACCCCCCGTTCTCTTCAATAATCTGAATGACGCTGTCCCTTGTAATGCCTTCCAATCCTCCCGCAGAAAGCGGTGGTGTCTGAATTATGTTGTCTTTTACTACAAAGATGTTCTCTGCACTTCCCTCTGCTATTTTTCCGCGATTGTTTAGCATGATTGCCTCGTCATATCCGTTGTCAAGTGCCTCCATTCTTGCTAGTGCGGCATTGGCATAGTTTGATGCAGCCTTTGCCTGCATTGGCTGGGATCTTGAATCTATCTTGATCCAGCTTGACACCTTGCATTTTGCACCAGAAAACTTTCCTGCCTTTGATTCTCCCATCTTCCATTCCCAACACGCAACAGAAACATCTACTTTATTCTGAGTTGGTGTTAATCCCATTGTTCCATACCCGTAATATGCCAAAGGCCTGATGTAGCATTCCTTTAACTTGCTTGCTCTCACTGTCTTGATAATTGCGTCTGTGATCTCCTTTTTTGTAAACTGCATCTTCATTGAGTACAGTTTTGCTGATTTGAAAAACCTGTCAACATGTTCTGGCAGTCTAAATATTGCAGAGCCCTTTGGGGTGTCATAGCACCTGATTCCTTCAAAAATCGAGGTTGAATAATGCAATGCATGGGTCAAAACGTGAACCTTGGCATCCTTGAATGGGACAAGATTGCCGTTCATCCAAATCTTTCCCACTTCTTGCATAGGAGACGGAAAAAACACTACTAATTTAAAGAATTATCTTTAAAATCAGGCTGTTTTGTTTCTGTAAGGTACTTATTTCAATTAATCCTACTTTTGACATGGAATGGCTTTTGGGATTTCCTGCAATTGCTTTGTTGGTTGTGGGTCTGGTTGGTCAGGCTTTTGAAATGAGAAAAATTCGGTTATCTACCTACAAAGACGACGAGTTGGCGTCTGCAAATATCTTCATGAACAAGAGAAACTTCAAGTGGTACGGTATAATCGGGCTTGGAATAGTACTGTGGTATTTGGCTGAGCGTATGTGATTGGATCTATATAGATCAGCTCTAAATACTAGAAATTGTTAGTATACTTAGCGTGTTTTGGGTAACGCCGGGCTAAATCTAGATAATGGTCCATGAACAAACCCAGTTTGGCGGTACTGATGAAAATCAGTAACGCCTGTTCTCTTAAACAAAATTAATCTTTGATACCTCGTTGTGTACTGCACTGATTGCCTTTCTGATGTTTCCTTCCGAATCATCAACTATGATAACTATCCTTGATGTCTCTTCCTGCGCATCCATGTTCAGTATGTTCAGGCCTGCCTCGCCAATCTTTGCACTGGTTCTGGATGCAACCTGCTGCACCCTCCACATCTCGTCTCCAATCAACGTTATCACTCCTCGGTTGTATGTTATTGTTGCAAGAGAGTCAAACCCTAGAAAGTATTTCTCATTTCTCTTTATGTAGTCGGCATCAAGAAACAGAATCCTTGAAAATTCCATTCCATCTTTGGTAAACGGTGACAAAATTATGAACTCGCTGTATCTCTTGTCTTTCTCAAGCGAAGTCAGCAGCCTCTGTACATTTGATGTCTCAATTCTAAAAATTGCGCAATTTTCTTTTCCTGTGACTATCTTGATTGGATGCCCGTTTTTCCTGTCTGGAATCCTCTTGATTGTTGTAGTTTTGGATGGATCTTTCATGTTTGTAACCATTATTGGCATGTCTACGCCGTTTTCTACAATTTCTTTGATCGCAATTGGATCTAAAATCTTCATGCCAAACATTCCTGCCAGCCTTGCCTCATTGTATGATAGTTGATCTACCTCAACTAGCTCACTGTCTACGATCTTAGGATCTGCTGAAACCACCGAACTATCCTTCTCAAAATCTATGCTTGTTTCATATTTTTTATGAAATAAAATGCCAAGATCTGCTGCTGTTCTATCCGACCCGCCCCTCTCATAGGTGGTAACCACGCCGTCTTCTGTCTTTCCAATAAACCCTCCAATCGTCACGACATCGTTTTCTCTGACCATCTCCTCTGTCTTCTCTAAATGATCACGTGATTTTGTGGCAAGAAAATTAGTTGATTCTATGTTGTTATCTGTGATTATTGGCCACTCCTCATATCTTGCTGCCTCGCTCTTCATCCCTTTGCTTTTTAGGATGTAATTCATTACATGTGACATTAGAATTTCCCCTGAAAATGCCAATGCCTGTGATCTTGTCTCATTGGCAAACTCTTTTTTTTGATATGCCTCATCAAGTGCCGACTGGGCCATCTTTAGGAGCGAGTCTATCTTTTTTTTGCATTCATTCATGTTTTCCTGGCTCACAAAACTCAAAATTTTATCATATGTTGCCTTTACCACCTCAAGGCTTGGCTTTGTCCCGTCTTCGGCGTTTTTGCCTTGTTCCAAAACCACGTCTGTCAAAGAACGCTTCTTTCCATTGGTTATTGTGAGAGGAGCTGAAAACACTGCGATAACCTTTGAATCTTTTTTCAGGTCATTTATTCTGTCAATGACTACTGGAATTGTATCCCCGTTTGGGCCAATAGCGCTTCCTCCAAACTTGGCTACAACTAATTTTGTCATGGTAACTTAGAAAAATTATTGGCCATCTATTAAACATTGGTTCAAATCTTTCTCAGATTAACTTCTTGATCAATTCGGCTGCTTTACTGGCACCGTCTGTTGCCACAGGCATTCTGTCTTGCTCTAATTTCTCAGAAATCAGTTCTTCCAATCTAAATATGTCATCAAACTCAAAGCCTTCTCTTTTTGCATTGTCCTCCTGCTCAAAATGTCCCTTGATTGGAATGAAGATTCCTGGTGTTCCATATGCTCTGGCTTCATCAATTGTAGACTTTCCTGCAAGTGAAACAAGAACATCTGCTGCAAAGATGGCTTCGTGAAGGTTGTTGACAAATCCCAAATTTCTTGTATTTTTACCAAACTCTCTAGTCAGCGATGGACCTGAAACCAGAACAATCTCGACATCCTGGCCTAGTTTTGGTATTATTTGCAATATTTTTTTAATCAAGAACGAACCCGCATCTGTTCCGCCAATAGATACTAGGACAATCTTCTTTTCAAATGATAATCTGTCTCGCAGTTCCTTTCTTGTATGAGGTGTACTCCTGACAATCGGCCCTATTCTTTTTATGTTTACCTGACTATCACCTTTTTCTGGAAGTATTACCAAATCGCATTTTTGGATGATATTGTGCATTGACTTGTTCATTTTTTTTTCAATAAATGACCCAAATCCCCTGACAAAATGTGTTTCCAAAATATCTGTGATCAATACGGTTGGGATTTTCTTTTCCTGTGCTATTGCAAGTGATGCAAAGTCCTCATCGCTTACTATGATGTGTGGGTTGTCTTCCTGGATGATCTTCTTTGATGTTTTTTTGCATTCCTTGTAATACTGATAATAATTCCACAGCCATCTTGCTGATTTTTGCAGCACTCCGTCATCTACAATAAATCTCGGCGGATTGTAGACGTCTCTGACCTCAAAATCTGAGTTTACGATTATTTTTGCCGCCTCGCTTCCTGTGACAAACCTTGATGAGAACTCTCTCAAATTCTCTGCAATGGCAATGTCTCTTGTTGCATGTCCCAGTCCGATTGGGCTGGTAAAAAAATCAAGATCAACCATGATCTTCTAAAAATGTAATCTACATTTCTAGATTGTTTTTCAGTCTCAAAGTTTAAATGGTTTTTAGCAAGGTAGGTTTTCGGGTCCATAGTCCAGGTCGGTTATGACGTCGCCCTTACACGGCGAAGATCCAGGGTTCAAATCCCTGTGGACCCATTTTCTCCAAGGCGAAATTTATATTGACTGCAAGATGTGGCTAGTCGTGTCAACAAAAAGCTTTGCAGCATGTTTTGTGTCATCTGGTATCGTTTCTGTCATCCCTTAGATTTTTTGAGTTGATTCAATATGGACATTGTAGCACTAATTCAAGCCAATATTCTGACTCCAGTTGTATTATTCTTCATTTTGGGGATAGTAGCGGCGCGCATAAAGTCTGATCTAAGGATTCCAGAGGCAATATCTGAATTCCTGCCAATCTACCTTCTGGCAGCCATTGGTCTTCATGGCGGCCTGGAGATGAGAAAGACAGGTTTTGAAAGTATGCTTGTGCCCTTGTTGGTTGCAGTTGCTTTGTCCATACTTATGACACTATATCACTATCAAATTTTGCACAGGCTTGGAAAATTCAACATCTTTGACTCGTATGCATTAGCATCTACATATGGTGCAGTAGGGGCTGTGACATTTTCTGTAGGTCTGTCATTTCTCAAAAGCCAGGGCATTGAATCAGAAGGATACATTGCAGCAATACTTGCAACACTAGAGCCTATTGCCTTCATTCTTGCAATATTTCTAACAAACATGGCCGTATCAAAACAGATGCGGACAAAAAAAGAACCGTTTGTCAAAAATGATCTAGACAAACCAGTTTCCGGAGAAGAGTTTGGAATAGCGCTGGAACAGAGCAAAACTAAACTCCTTACCGTATTGCGGGAGTCAATTACCGGAAAAGCAATAATCATACTACTTGGAAGTATCTTTATTGGATATGTAATAGGCGAGCACGGGTTTGCGCCAATAAAGATTGTGTTTGAAGACATGTTCATTGCAGGAATTGTCATATTTCTCATAGAGATGGGGATAATAGCTGGTCAAAGGCTGGATGATATTAAAAAAGGCGGGGCGTTTCTAATAGGTTTTGCACTTGCAGTGCCTACAATAAACGGGTTGATTGGAGTGTTGATTGCAACATATCTGGAATTGAGTGTAGGAGGTGCTGTGATGTATGGACTGTTGTTTGCAAGCGCGTCATTTATTGCGGCACCTGCTGTATTGCGACATACAATACCTCAAGCAAAACCCAGTCTTTACATCACGTCTGCGTTGGGGATAACATTTCCATACATCATAATAATATTGTTGCCAGTAATGCTGATGGTATCTACTGCGTTGCACAATATGGATGCGATAAACTTAATGGGAATATTTGATCAGGTGTTGCAATGAAGCTATTTGATGTGAAATTGCTAACCATCACTTGTGAGATCCTTGCACAAAAAAACGTGCTTGACATTTTGGGAAAATACAATGTCTCTGGATACACTCTGTACGAGGTGGAAGGAGACGGCTCCAAGGGAATCAGGGGACAGGGATTCAAAAATGACAAGAACGTAAAGATTGAGGTGTTACTGCATCAAGACAAAGTGGAACAGATTGCAGAAGAAATTGCACGAACGCTGTTTTCTGACTATGCAATAATATTGTATGTGACTGATGTCAATGTCCTAAGACCAGAAAAATTTTCATGATTCATTTTGAAATAAATCTGATGTATTACATTAACAAATGTTGTAACTTTCATGTTTATAATGTGGACGATATCATTTCATACCGTATGTTTTGAGATGATTTATTTTTCAATCTCATTTGGACCATTTTCGCATCCAGTTAAGCAGGTCTGTGATTGATTCTATTAGCTCTTGACCTTTTTGTGTCAGTCTATACTCTACTCGTGGAGGAATCTCTGCAAATGTCTCTCTTTCCAATATTCCTTCTGATACAAGCTCAGACAGCCTTGTTGCCAGCGTCTTACTGCTTATTCCTTTGAGGGATTTTTTGAACTGCTTGTGTCTTACAGGTTCTGTTGTGCAGCACAACGGAAAGAGGATCTCAAGTGTTGCCCTTTTTGTTATTAGATCTCTGATCGTGGATGTTTCCTTTAGAAGTTTTGATACGTCATACCCCTCAAACCCACACTTGTCTGAAATTACAGGCAGTTTTTTTCCTTTGGTTTCCATAGTTACACTAACTTCATTAGTTTCTACTTGACAACTTTAATAGTTTACCTAGTAAACCATAACATGAAAAATCTAATCAAAGAGGAAATCAAGACAAGATATTCTGCAATAGCAACATCTGGAAACACTGATTGCTGTTGCATGCCTGGGGAATGCAAGCCTGGCGATTCTCCTATCGATGCAACAAAATTAATTGGCTATGATCAAAAAGACCTTGAATCAATACCTCAGGAAGCAATCTTGGGTGTAGGGTGTGGTGCACCATTGAACCACGCCAAACTACAAGAAGGCGAAGTTGTAGTGGATTTGGGCTCTGGTGCAGGAATTGATGTCTTTCTTGCAGCCAAAAAGGTCTCTGACTCTGGTAAGGCCATAGGAATTGACATGACAGACAAAATGCTGGAAAAAGCCAGAGAGAATGCAAGAAAGGGAGGCTTTTCCAATGTGGAGTTTAAGAAAGGCGACATTGAAGAAAGCATTCCATTAAGCCATAACTATGTCGATGTGGTGATTAGCAACTGTGTAATCAACCTCACGACAAACAAGACAAGTGCATTCAAGGAAGTCTTTAGGATTTTAAAACATAAAGGAAGAATGGTAATATCTGATCTGGTCACTGACAAGGAAATTTCAGCACAACAAGTGAGTTCAGAGCAGTGGTGTGCATGCATAGATGGTGCGCTGACAAAAGAAAATTACGTTAGATGTATTGCAGAAGCAGGATTCTCCAATATCAACATCCTTGAGGAAAGAATCTATACAGAAGACAACAACGGACGAAAGATTACCAGCATTGTAATCAAAGCTGTAAAATGACTCGAATATGAAAAAAGTTCTTTTTGTGTGCGTTGAGAATGCCGGCAGAAGTAAGATGGCAGAGGCATTCTTTAAGAGATATGCACAAAACAAATTTGAAGCAACTAGCGCAGGTACAAATCCAAGTCAAAAAACTAATCCCGCCGTAGTAAAAGCAATGAGTGAGATTGGGATTGATATTGATCATCAGACTCCACAACGACTGTCAGATGAGATGCTGTCTGATTCTGTTGTTGTCAATATGGGTTGCATGGACCAAGAGTCATGTCCTGCGTTGTTTGTAAGGGATATCATTAATTGGAATATTCCAGATCCAAAGGGAAAATCAATTGATGAGATACGAATAATACGTGATACAATAGATCTCAAAGTAAAAGAGCTCATCAAAAAACTAGAAGACTAGATGCAATGCACAAATCAAATTTTGTAATATTTCTGGCAGAACTGGCTGGCACATTTGGCCTGCTTGTTGCAGCTGCGGGCTCTATTGTATATGATGAAAGACTTGGAGGAAACTTGGGAATTGGTTTTATTGCTATATCTCATTTTGTCGGTTTAGGAATCATGATATTTTTGTTTGGAAGGCATTCCATGGCTCACTTTAATCCTGCAGTAACTATTGCGTATTTTATTTCTAGATATATCAGTGCAAAACAGATCCTTGTCTATGTCTCGGCCCAAGCTATTGGTGCGTTTTTGGGCATAATGTTTGTAAAACACTTCTTGGGTAACTATGCAAATCTTGGATTGAACTCCCCAAATTATGAGTATTCCATAGGAGAATTTTTTGGAATAGAGGTTCTTGCAACCATATTTTTGATGGGAAGCATATTGATTGCAGTTAACATAAAGGGATTACAAAAAATATTCATTAGCGCTATAATTGCCGGATCTGTTGCATTGGATGTGTTTTTCTTTGGTAGCATATCTGGCGCATCTATGAATCCTATCCGTTCTCTTGCTCCTGCAATATTTGAAAATATGCTGGATGATTTGTGGCTGTATTGGACTGCTCCATTTATTGGCAGCATTATTGTCGCATTACTCTTTAATCAAATTAAAAAGAAACTACCTCAAGCGTGACAGTAAATATTGGTTGAACCTTACTTAGTCTGATTAAATATGCGAGATGATTATGATTATCATGTCCGTTCAGATGGGAGCAAAAAAGACTCTGATTTTTACAGCCTTTGTCATGTTTTCACTGATCTTTCTTGGCGGTATCTTTGCAGTCACAAATGACATTGCCATTGGTGCAGGTCATGAACTGTCATATCCTTCTTGGTTGATAATCTCGTATCTTTCCGGACTATCTATGATAATTTTGCCCTGCACTCTTCCTTTGGTGTTTATCATAATTCCGCTTAGTATGGGCAAAGGTGGAAAGAAAGGACTACTCATGGCATTGTTGTTTGGTGCAGGCATTACCATAACAATCTCAATTTATGGTATGGTTATTGGAGCTGTCGGGCAAACAGCTAATCTGGATCAAATCTCAATCTACATGTTTTTGATTGCAGGCATTGCAGCTTTTCTTTTTGGTCTGTCTCAATTGAAATTGTTTGAGCTCAAAATTCCCACATACTCTGGAACGCCAAAATTCATTCAAAACCGTGGCGATTACTCCAAGTCATTTTTTATGGGATTGCTGTTGGGCAACGCAGGAGTTGGATGTCCCAATCCGATGTTTTACTGGCTTTTGATCTATGCTGCAAGTACGGGAAGTATGGAGATTGGCTCAACACTGGGAGCGGTACATGGCATAGGACGGGCAATTCCGTTAATTTTGTTGTCCATTCTTGCAATAGTTGGAATAAATTACACAAAAAGAATTACTGCAAACCGACAAAACATTGAAAAGCTAACAGGGTGGATGCTTGTAGTTATTGGCGCATTTTTGATTATCCAGGGAATTCCGGGAGGTCACGAATGGTACGAGAACACGATTATTCACATAGCATGGAACAATTTTGTCTCGATGACTTCACTTCCACCAGAGTTTCATGTCGGTCAACACATTCATCAGTATGATGTCTCAATGCCCCAAGAGTTTGTGCCTGTGTTGTTTGGAGTTTTGATTGCGATTCCAGCAGTATGGTATTTTACTCGCAGAAACAAAGTGATATCATGAAAGATCCTGTCTGTGGAATGGATGTTGAAAAGGGAGAATCATTGACACACAAAGGAAAGGAGTACAGGTTCTGTTGCGCTACATGCAGGTGGGCATTTGAGCAGAACCCTGACCAGTTTGCACAATCATGAAGATTCAAATCCTCACCACCCCCGGATGCTCAAACTGCCATGTCTTAGAGAACATGCTGAAAAAACTTGGGGTAAAGTATGATCTAATTGATGTGACAGAAGAGCCGGAATACCTGGAAAAATATCCGATATTTACCGCTCCGGGATTGGTCATAAATGACAAACTGGAATTTACAGGAATCCCGAAAACTAGAGAACTGGAAGAGAGACTGTCATCTAGCAGGTAAATGTTTTTTACACTCAATACGCTTGGGTTTTCAAATGACGGATTTTTCAATGAATGAAAAGATGACTATCGTTCAATATGCGATAAAAAAATATGAAAACGAGCAAACAGTGATTGAAAAGCTCCAGTCGATTCTATCTGAAAAAGACATTCAAAGAAGCATTGATACACTAATTGGCACTCAAAGGGTTAGACGAATTGGTCCTGAAGTAATTCAAAACAACGAGAGCCACACGGAGATTCCTGACTTGCCTGATAATCTAAAACCAATTGTCGATGCGCTGTGACAAATTTTTTAAGCAGCTTTGATTTGATGATATCATGAATTTAAGACAAGTTTTTCTTGCAAGCATTTTGGTAGTGTTGTTGTTCTCGCTTACTTCGACTTTTGCATTTGCACATCCTCACTCCGGTCAAGTGATGATAAATGGTCATACTCACAAGCCTCAAACTGAAACCATACCATTGGGTGGAAAATTAGGATTGGAAAAGACAACAATCTATTTCCACACTCCTGAGAATAACAAGCTGCCATGGGGGTTTGTTGAGGGAAACATAGAAAATCATGTAGAGGGATACCCTGTAATCATCCAAATCTTCAAAGGTGGTGATGCAGTTCATTTTGCTCAAACAAATGTGGAGGAAAATGGCGACTATGAGTATAGATTCAGGGTTCTCAACTCAGAGAACGGTCATGTGACAAAACTCTTTGAAGGCGACTATTTGGTAAAGATCTTCAAGGTTGTATACCTTGGCAACCTCGATAATATTTAGAATCCTCGCAATCCCTGAGGACGCACCATCTCTGGGTGCTGTTTCATCCATTCTATTTTCTCTAGCATGGCTTGCTTGTCTTGAGGAAATGTTCCCTTGATTGTATACGCGTTTGAGCCGTGGTTTGCTCTAAAAACAATCTCGTCTGTGGTCTCTATCTGGCTAATCAGATCATGAAGCTCCTCTAGTGCCTCATCGTCATTAATTCTAACAAACGGCTCGCCAAACTTGTCAAGAAATTCCTGCTTTATTCCATTTTCTAAATAAAGGGTCAGCGCACCGACATAATTTGGAGAGCATGCGCTTATGACCTCGGCGGTTCCCCTGATGTGTTCCTTTGAATATGTTCTTCCACCCAGTCCTAGAATTATCATGCATGACATGATATATCCCGCATCTTTTGCTTTGTTGACTGACTTGATTATTGTTTTTGCAACAGCGCCCTTTGTGACTTTTTTTAAAATTATATCTGAGCCGCTTTCAATTCCCAGATACAGCATGTCTAGTCCTGCATCATACATCATCTTTAGCTCCTCAGGTGTTTTTTTCAAAATATTCATTGGCATTGCATAGCAAGATATTCTCTCAAGGCTGGGAAATTTTTCTCGCAAATATTTTAGAATCTTAACCATGTATTGTGTGTCCAGGTTCAACGCATCTCCGTCTGCCAGGAAAATCCTCCTTGTCTCTGGAAGGTGCCTTGCCATCAAGTCAATCTCCAGCTTGACTTCATCCCACGGTCTTTCAGAGTATTCCTTTGATCTATACATGTCACAAAAAGAGCACTCATTAAAAGAGCAGCCCAGCGTCACTTGAAATATCAATGATCTGGCTTCAGATGGCGGCCTGTATAGCGGAGCATCATAGTTTAGCATCATGTTGTTTCCATGGTAATATCATGACTATCTTTTTTATACTTTCTAATGTCAGATGATTCCAAAATACCTTTTAGTGCAGACATGCGAGAACATGATTTATGGCAAATGATCCTGACGCCAAGAGATTATTGTGGTTTGTCTTTGCAGGCTCGCGTGGGGGACTAAATCGCCTGAAAATCATAGTCATTCTAAAAAAAAGACCACAAAATACAAACCAACTTTCCAAAGAATTGGGCATGGATTACAAAGCCATCCAGCATCACATTAGAGTCCTTGAGAAAAACAATCTGATTACCGGTGTCGGGGAAAAATATGGAATCATGTATTTTCCGTCTACTTTTTTACAAGTCAACATGGAGACATTTGAAGAAATTGAAGGAAACTTGGATAAAAGTAAATAAACACTCAAGATGTGTTCATCACTAAATGGAGTCTACATCTCTGGTATTGTCAGTAGTGTCTTTTGCAAACATGGCAGTTCTGGGAATTCTGATTTGCACCTTTGGAAAAATGTATGCAAAGACAAGAGCGCAGCTACCTCTTGGCATGATTGTTGTGGCAGGAATGTTGTTTCTGCACAACATAATCGGTGCACTGGCATATTTTTCCATGGACCAGTTATTCTCACATGAAATATTTCCATACATGCTTGGGGTTGGCATAGCAGAGCTTGTAGGTCTGTTGATATTCTTAAAGATTGCACTTGACTAGTCTTTAGTTTAATTGTGACAGGAAATTGTTCTTTCCTGTGGATCAAAAGTACGGTGAATATTTCAAACTAAACAAGAACATCATAATTGCTTTTACCTTATCAATTATATTCTCAGCAATAATTGCTCAGATGCTATCTGAACAGTCTGCCTATCTTAACACAACTTGGACTCTTGTTGCAGACTATGTGGTCTACTTTACAGCATTTGGCGGCCTGTACTATCTTGATAATCGCAAAAAATACTTGCTGCAGACAGGCAAGACTGACAAAGCACGACTCAGACGTGATCTGACCAAAATTGTCACCTCCCTTGGAGTTGCCGAAGTAATTTACACCATTGCCAGATGGCTTTTGCAGTATCACTTTCTTACAATGGAATATGATGCTTATCTGGCCTCCATACTGTCACAAATTATATCAACTATAATCTACATGATAGTAGTAAATCTGAGTGTAAAGATGACGAGGTTGTACAAAAATGCGAATTAATATCTATGTTGACGGCTCTGGTGGATCCAACGGCGGGTATGGGTTTTTTGTCAAGGAGACAGGGGAGTCATTTTATGAAAAAAAGCCTGACATTACAAACAATCAGGCCGAATACATGGCAATAATATCGGCGCTAAAGAAGTTTGCAGGCTCTGAAAATGAAATCGTACTGCTAAGCGACTCTAAAAATACTGTATCGCAACTAAACCATGAATTTGCAATAAACAATGAAAAACTGCGTGAACTGGCACGCGAAGCTTGGGCATTGATCGGAAAAATTTCAAACATTACAATATCCTGGATTCCAAGGAAGGAAAACCTTGCTGGAAAAATGCTTGGAAGCTGATCAGCTATCTATATGAATAGCTTTATTATACAAAATTCTTAATCACCTCTTAGATGGCAGAATCCGTCTTTTTATCACCAAAATCAATTGCAGTTATCGGCGCATCTGACAAGAGGGGAAGTGTTGGTGCAACTATTACATCAAATATCATGAACGGGTTTAAGGGAGTAGTATTTCCAATAAGCCCTACCAGGGAGACTGTATTTTACAAAAAAGCATACAAGAGCGTCTTGGATGTTCCAAAACCTATAGACCTTGCCGTTATTGTCATCAAAAACACGCTAGTTGCAGATGTCTTAGAAGAATGTGGAAAGAAAAAAGTAAAAGGAGTCATCATCATCACTGCAGGCTTTAAGGAAGTAGACGAGGAAGGCGCAAAGCGAGAACAGCAAATCAAAGACATTGCCAAAAAATACAAAATCCAAATCATTGGTCCAAACTGTCTTGGAGTAATGAACCTTGATCCAAAGACAATGATGAACTCTACATTTCTCAAAGTTACGCCAAAGTCTGGCAAAATTGCCCTTGTATCGCAAAGCGGTGCAATATGTGCAGCACTGGTGGAAGATGCCAGTGCGCAAGGAATTGGATTCTCAGCTGTCGTCAGCCTGGGAAACAAGGCTGCAATGAGCGAGGTTGATGTTCTTAAGATGCTGGCAGAGCACAAACAGACGCAAGTGATAGTCATGTATCTTGAGGATATGGGGGATGGACAGGAGTTCCTCAAGGTGTGCAAGAATATAACTAAAAAACTCAAAAAGCCAGTACTTGTTCTAAAATCAGGGCGAAGTCCGGAAGGTGCCAAGGCTGCAATGTCTCACACTGGCGCATTGATGGGCTCTGATGAAATTTATGATGCACTGCTCAAACAGTCAGGTGCCATCCGAGTTGATACCATGGAGGAACTCTTTGACTATGCTACGGCATTTTCAAAACAGCCGCTTCCGTCCGGAGGGGATCTCGTCATTGTATCTAATGCAGGAGGTCCTGCAATAATCTCAACTGATGCTTGCTCTAAGATGAAGATAAAGATGGCAAACATTGACTCCATACGACCAAAGATTGACAGCGTCATTCCTCCGTGGGGGAGCTCTAGGAATCCAGTCGACATTGTAGGAGATGCTGATTTTAATCGATTTAGAAATGTCTTGGATCGCGTCCTTGCACATCCAAAAGTAGGCTCTGTAATCTCAATGTGCACTCCCTCAGGCACTCTAGACTATGACAAGCTTGCCGAAGTGATTGTAGAGATGTCAAAAAAACACAAAAAGACAATGCTTGCAAGCTTGATGGGTCTTGATGAAGGAATTACAAACAGGGAAATTTTAGCTAAAGGTGACGTACCTTATTACAATTATGCAGAAGGCGCAATCAGGACCTTGGCTGCAATGATCAAATTCTCAAACTGGATAAAATCCCCCGAAGGCAGGATTCAACAATTCAAAGTAAACAAAGCTGCAGCAAAAAAAGTCTTTGACAAAGTCAAAAAAGAAAAGAGGCCCAACTTGCTTGAGGAGGAGGGTCAGGAAATTCTTCGCGCATATGGTTTGCCACTGCCCAAGAGCACACTTGCAAAAACCGAAGACGAGGCAGTAAAGGCCGCAAAGAAAATCGGATATCCTGTTGTAATGAAGATTGCCTCGCCACAGATTGTCCACAAATCTGATGCAGGCGGCGTCAAAGTCAACCTTACAAATGACGATTCAATAAGGGATGCCTTTAAGACCATACTCAAGAATGCAAAAAAGTACAATAAGGATGCCGAGATCAAAGGAGTCTTAATTGTCGAGATGGTCAAGGGTGGCAAAGAGATGATTATAGGCTCAAAACTAGAGCCTGGATTTGGTTCTGTGATAATGCTTGGAATGGGGGGAATCTATGTCGAAGTTCTAAAAGATGTCACATTCAAGCTTACCCCGGTAACTGACAAGGAAGCAGATGACATGATTAGTTCAATCAAAACACAAAAGCTTCTCCAGGGCGTAAGGGGAGAAAAACCGTCAGACATCACAAGACTTTCTGAATGCATCCAAAGACTATCACAGCTTGTGTCTGACTTTGAAGAAATAAAGGAGCTTGACATGAACCCTGTACTGGTATTGGAGAAGGGCAAGGGATGCAAAATTCTAGATGTTAGAATTGGCCTCTGATCGCGATTCATTCCTGAATTTCTCTTGTTATTAATCTAGAATATTTATACAACCTTGAGGGAAATCAATCATGGCAAATGTTGAGAGTTTTAAGACCATCAGAACAGGCGAAGATTACATTCAGAGCCTTCGTGGTCGAGACCTCAAAGTATACTTGTTTGGCGAATTAATCAAAGAGCCAGTTGATCATCCTATTATTAGACCATCCATTAATGCAGTGGCTGAAACTTATGACTTGGCAGTTAGAGAGGAGGCACTTGCATCTGCAAAATCATCCATTACTGGATTGCAGGTAAATAGATTCTTGCACATTGCAGAGAGTGCCGAAGATCTGGTCTTGCAAAACAAGATGCAGAGAAAACTCGGGCAAAACACCGGTACATGCTTTCAGCGATGCGTAGGAATGGATGCCCTAAACTCATTGCATTCAACAACATTTGAGATTGATGAAAAATACGGGACAAAGTACCATCAACGATTCTTGGACTTTGTCAAGATGGTTCAAAAAGAGAACCTCGTTATTGGTGGCGCCATGACTGATCCTAAAGGCGACAGGAGCAAAGGCCCCTCAGAGCAAGACGATCCTGACTTGTTTACACGAGTTGTAGACAAGGACGAAAAAGGAATCTATGTCTCAGGTGCAAAGGCGCACCAGACAGGATGCATCAACTCCCACTGGATTATTCTAATGCCTACAATCAGACTTACAGATGCTGACAAAGACTGGGCAGTTGTAGGCGCAATTCCTGCTGATGCAAAGGGTGTCACTTACATTTACGGCAGGCAATCATGCGACACAAGAAGCATGGAGGAAGGCGACATTGATGCAGGCAATGCAAAGTATGGCGGCCAGGAGGCCCTGATAATCTTAGACAGAGTGTTCATCCCATGGGATAAAGTATTCATGTATGGCGAATACGAGTTTGCATCCATGCTTGTAGAAAGATTCACCTGCTATCACAGAAGGAGCTATGTTTGCAAGACCGGGCTTGGCGATGTCCTAATTGGCGCTGCCGCAACGATTGCAGATTATAACGGAATTCCAAATGTTTCTCACATCAAAGACAAGATTGTAGAGATGACCCACCTTAATGAGACTATATTTGCAGCAGGTATTGCATCATCATTTCAGGGACATCCGATGAAGTCAGGCGTTTACCTTAATGATGACATGCTTGCCCAAGTCTGCAAACATAACGTGACTAGATTCCCATATGAAATCAGCAGGCTGGCACAAGACATTGCAGGCGGACTGGTAGTTACATTGCCATCTGAGAAAGATTTCAGGCATCCCGAAGCCGGTCCATTGCTAAAGAAATACCTTGCAGGAAGAAAAGGAGCTGATGTGGAAAACAGAATGAGAATTCTCAGGCTGATTGAAAACATGACTCTGGGAAGAAATGCAGTTGGATACCTTACAGAGTCTATGCATGGCGCAGGATCTCCTCAGGCCCAGAGAATTCAGATTCAAAGACAGATGCAGATTGGATACAAAAAGAACCTTGCCAAGAACCTGGCTGGAATCAAAAATGATTTAGAAGAGCCCAGAGAGTCCTCTGAATACTTCAAGCGTGTATTCAAAACCCGAGATTCTGTTCTATAGTTTGTTTTTTAGCATATAATTTCTACCTGCTTGATAAATGATGCTACTCTTGGGACTGAGAATTTCTCAGGATCCTTTTTTAGTTTAAATCGCGTAATTATGCCACAATGCAAACAGGACGATCTGGTGCATTCATCCATGCAGTATGTGAACCTGTTTGCTTGATGAATCACTCTTTATCTTTTTCAGGTTCCTTTGGCTCTTGAGAATTTGTATCTAAACTCTCATCATGTTTGGAATATTCATCGTCTTTTTTGAGCGTCTCCAAACCCGGAATCTCTACTGATGATTCTTTTGATTCACTTTTGGGTCCAAACGGATCTTCCAAAGTCAGTTCCTTTTCTCTCTTCTTTTTTACCATCTGCTTTACAATCATTATCCCTACAACGATTGCAATTATGATATAGTTAGTTGGTGGCTTGAGAATCTGCGTGACATATCCTATTTGCGGAATTACATATGCTACCTTTCCAATGTACTCCTCTTCTGTAATGGGAAAGTCTGTTCCTGGAATTGATGCTGGATTTGCGTCTCCTTTTGTTCTTAATGTTCTTGGGTCATCATCAATTATTGATGCCACCCTGTGAACAATCACCCTGTTATGATCAGATGGGCGGTCAAATACGATGATATCGCCTACCTGAATGTTCTCAAATGGTTCGTGTCCTTGTACAATTAGAACATCATATACTAGCAGCTCTGGGATCATGCTGCCGCTTGCAACCACATAAAACGGATTCTGAGTTCCAAATGCCACCTGCAAGCCAATCCAAATCACGACCACGCCTACTGCTACAATTAGTATGTCCTTGATGACTCCCTTTGAGATAGAACTCTTAGCCAATCATTTCATCGCCTATTTTGCCATTGATTAAATTTACTAACTAATCTTTGTACCGCACTCTTCACAGAACTTGGAGCCGTCTTTATTTGAAAATCCGCAACTTGGACATTTTCCTGGTTGATCTTGAGTGGGTACGTTGGGGCTTCCTAATAGAATTATTTCTCCTACTTTTCTGATGCTGTTCCAAGGAATGCTGCCTTCAGTTCCGTCATTTTTTATAATTAGCAATACTACTGATTGATTGGAATCGATTCCAACCTGCTTTGCAGTTCCAATCTTCTTTGCATTTTCATCATACACTGCCAGTCCCTCAATGGAGCTAATAGATCCTGTCTGCGTGACTTGAGTTGGTGCTGGTTGTGATGGTGTGGTTGTCTGTGGTGATGCAGGTTGCGGAATTTGTTGAGTTGTTTGTGGCTTGACTGTCTGGGCAGTTTCCAATGGCTTTGCATTTCCAATCTCGCCTGCCTCATTTTGTTTTTTAAATTGTCTGTATTCTGCTATAGTTGAATTACATGCAGAACAAATGTACTGGCCTTTTTCTGCCAAGATCAAATTCTCTGCGACTTCTTCATTTGGATTTTCAAATTCGATTTTTGGTGCGCCTTCAAATTCTTTTTCACAGGTATTGCAAAAATGCTTTGTAATCTTTGAATTTTCAAGTCTTCCAATCGGTGCCAAGAAAAGATCCGGACCGCCCAAGTTCCCTTTCATTTGTTGTTCGTCAGTAACATTGGCCATGACATAGCCCCCAGAACCCCTTAATTTTTTGAGTCTAAGCTCGGCACTCATAATTCTGTTTTACCAAAATGTCATTTAAGTATGTATCACTGAATCATGCATGCAATCTTTCCCAAAAAACACGGTGGAGATTTCGGTGAACCTTTTTAGGTATGGTAAATAAATTATCAATGAAATGGGAATTACACAAATTTCAGATGCAAAATCGTGGGAAATCGACGTCATCAACTCTGACGTACCTGTATTTGTTGACTTTTGGGCCGAATGGTGTGGTCCGTGCAGAATGGTTGGCCCTGTAGTCGAAGAGCTGGCAAGTGACTATGAAGGCAAAGTCAAATTTGTCAAGGTCAACGTTGATGAAGCCAACGAATTAGCATCAAAATACAATGTCTTTAGTATTCCAACCCTAGTTCTCCTTAACAAAGGTGAAATTATAGCCCAGCAAGTTGGTGCCGCATCTAAAGAATCATACAAAAATATGATTGATAGAGCACTTGCATAAACTCTACACGTTCTTCTCTTTTTTGATCCTAAAGTAATTAATATTCCAAAAGCGGTAGGTTTGTCATGTCATTTGGCGAAGTCGACACTCTGAACATGCTATTTGACAAACTTGATAGTTTGTTTAACGAATCGCAAGGGTACTATGAGTCATTTCTTGACACAAACAACATGTACAAGAAAGGCCAAATCGGCGACAAGGAATTCTTTCAGAGGCTGGGTGACTATGTTGTGGCATATTCTGCCTTGGAGTTTTTGGCAATCAAAGTAATCTTTGAGATGAGAAAATCAATGCGCTCAGGCTCTGGCAATACACAATCGCCTGGATTGATGCCGGGAATGGGACAACCTGGAATGATGGCAGGCGGAATGGGAATGCCACCTAGATCTGGCACAGCTCAGAATCCTGTTGGAGGACCGCCCGGAATTGTTTCAGCAAAGGAGGCATTTGGCGACGTGGGAACTCTGCCATCACCTGACCCTTCATTGATGCCAAGACAAAAAGTTCAACCAGCAAATGATGGCTGTTCGTCATGCGGTTCCCCCTTGCGACCAAATGCAAAATTCTGTACAAAATGTGGAACCAAAGTATAAAAAAATTAAGAGATTTCTAGCGAACACTTGTCAGAACAAATTCTTCTGTTAAACACGTCTTCGTATTCTCTGCCACAATGGGCGCATTTTCTAAAACTCATGATTCTATTACGCGTTTTTTGTATTTAAGTGATAAAATCATTCTTGCGTTGATCCGCACTCTGGACAGAACTTTGCCGTAGATGAAAGACCTGAACCGCACTCTGAGCAAAACTTTCCAGAAGAGCCTTGTTCCTTTACTGCATTTCCATACACTGCAGAGTTTCTGACCGCACCTGTTGGCACATACTTGTCATCATCAATTAAAACTGGTGCAAAGTCTTGCTCGGTCATAAATGTCATCATTCTGGGTACTGCCTCCTCTTTGTTCTCCGGATCTGGCACAGAGTCTCCCAGCCAAAATGCAAACCTCATCAAGGTAAGCTCTGGGGTTGAGAATGCCAGGGTATGCTTTGACATGTACTCGTTTGCCGCCTTTTTTCCATCAAAGACTTTCATGGAAATCTGTTATCTCTGTTTATGTATAATAGTTTCTGGGCATTGGTGGACCGGGGGGGAATTGAACCCCCGACATCCTCGTTGCGAACGAGGCATTATACCACTAAACCACCGGCCCCTGCATACCTGATTTTGAAGAGTTTTTATTCATTTTCTAAACATGATTTTTGATGATTATTTTGATGATTATGTCATTTGGTATATCAAAACTTGGTAATAACCCATAAAACTAATTATCTGCATGTGTCATGGTTATTCTAAATGAGACGGATTGTGTTTTTATTATCTGCTTTGCTTCTGATTCCAGTTGGCATCTCTTTTGGAATAACCCAGACAGAGTTTGGCGACAATGTCTTTGTTTTTGTTCAAAGTACAATTAGGGACTCTGATGGCACTCTGGTGGCATACCTTGAATCAACCAAATTCTCTGATCTGAATCTTCCTGCACTCAAATCATTTTTGGACTATGAGGCATCAAATGGAAACGACCCAATAATTACCATCAATGGGGAAAAATTTCAGGTAATCAGGAGAGTACAAACACAAGAGTTTAGCTCTGACGGATTGGTTGCAAGCAATGTACTGTTTGACAACGTGGATGGCAAGCCAATCATGCTTGCAAGATTTGCACACGATGGCTACACTACAGTTGCGGGTGATACCATAGAGTCAATGTGGACATTTGTCAGACCTGTCTCTTAGAAAGCAATACTCCTACACCCATTGCAAAAAACACCACCAGCGGCACAAACCTGTATGGCTGGTTTGTCTGCGTCGTGAATCCTGTCAGTATTGGGGCAATGAGCAGCATCCCTGCAATAAAGACCATCATTGATTCCCCGTGCTTGATTCCTTTTCTTGATGCAATGAACAGTCCCACCATAAGCGGTATCATAAACAGCATCACCAATCCGTCAAACCTTAGCTGGTACGCAAAGGACGTAAAGCCCATCTGGAACTCTTTTCCATCAAAGCTTTCTTGGGTTTCTTCTATTACAGAAAAACTAACCGCCACAATTAATCCAGCTAGAACTATCCCGGCAGTAATTCCAGATAGTATTATTTTCTGCCTTCTTGGGATTTGGCTTCGCAAAATAAAATATATGGACATTGGCAGAAATGCTGCAGTTACTGCCTTTGCAGGGATTGATAACAAGTATGACACTGGTGAGAGTGGCCAGAATCTGTATATCGCATATAGGGAAACAAGATAGAAAAGAATCCAAAAATTTGTGTAGGATATGGTAGTGTCATATGATAAAAACACAGAACTCTGCATCAGGATTACCGTGGCTACAATTCCTGCAAATCTCTTGTGGGTGATTGTTTTTGTAATGAAATATGTTGTGATTAGTAGTGCGATGCTTGCAAGAAATGGAATTACCTTGAGATTCCCAAATACTTTCTCTGAAATCAAAAGTAAGGTGTAATTTACGTGTGGTTCAAACCTTGAATAATTGGGATTGTTGCTTATAGCATCCTCTATGGTCCATCTGTTTGCTATGGTGGCATCATCCAGTCTCTTTTTTATTCCAGCGTAGTCGCCAAGGGTCTCTTCGGTTGTCAATTCTCCTGTGGATGCGGCAACATAGATTGACAAAATAACTATCATTACAATTAGTGATTTCTTCTTTGAAATCTCAAATGCAAATATCTTCTCAAACAGCCTTGATAGCTGTGGAATCTTTTTTTTGTGATGCAAAAACGCCAGACCAAAAACAATTGCACTTGATGCAATGACGCCGCCTGACCATGCACCCGCCTCAAACGGATCAGGTATTACCGGCTCGATTCCCGGTATCCTGACAGTATCTGATGCCAAAACCAATGCGGGAAATATCACTGAAACAAAACTGATCAATACTATACTTATTGAAACAAGAAACACTATCCATGGAATAACAGTTGATCTTGTGCCCGAGCCTGTTTTTTCAACACTTTTGTTCTTTTTCAAGCCTACTACTTGGATATTGTACTTGAATAAAATTTGAACGGCAGCCTCACAGTTTGGTGTTTCCAAATTATTATATGGTTTTGAAAGATGGAGATGCTATTGCTAGACGTCAAAAAAATGAACGAGATTGACACTCAGGGAATGTACAAAGTATACGATAGATGGCCTGAGATTGCGCGAAAAGCATACGAGTCTGATCTAGAGCCTGCACACTTTGATGGTATAGACCACATTGTCTTTGCTGGAATGGGCGGTTCTGGCGCAATTGGTGATCTGTTTGCCTCCATACTCTCAAAGACCAACATTCATGTCAATGTTGTAAAGGGGTATCTGCTACCAAAGACAGTTGGCAAAAACTCTTTGGTTGTTTGTACAAGCATTTCGGGAAATACCGTGGAGACTCTTACAGTTTTAGAGTCAGCCAAGAAGCTTGGCTGCAAGATTATCGCCTTTTCTTCTGGTGGTAAGATGGAATCATTTTGTAATCAAAACTCTATAGAATACAGAAAAATTCCTATGGTTCATTCGCCGCGCGCATCTTTTGTAAGTTTTGTATATGCAATTTTGCATGTGTTGGATTCGATTTTGCCAATCCAAAAAAATGACGTACTTGACTCTATTGAAGAGCTAGACAAGACATCCCAGAACATATCGTCATTAAATCTTAGCAAGAGCAACCCCTCGCTAAACTTGGCCATGTTTCTTGATGGTCCTCCTTGCATCTATTACCCATACGGTCTGGTTGCTGCTGCAACTCGTTTCAAGAACTCCTTGCAGGAAAATACCAAGATGCATGCGTTTGTGGAAGATATCATTGAGGCGTGTCATAACGGAATTGTATCCTGGGAGATAACGTCTAACATCAGACCGGTATTACTTCGAGGTACAGAAGACTTTGTTAAAACCAAAGAAAGATGGGAAATTGTAAAGCAATATTTTGATGAAAACAAAATTGACTTTGTGGAAATTGTTTCTATACAAGGAAATATTTTATCAAAACTCTTGCATCTGATATATCTGCTAGATTTTGCTTCAATCTATAGGTCCATCTTGTCTGACATAGATCCGTCTACAATCTCATCAATTGATTATATAAAGAAAAAACTAGATCATAAATGAGTTTGAATACACATGACTAATTATGATGATAAAGTTTCAATTGTACTTCCAGTGTATAATTCTGAGAAATTTCTTCAGGAATCAATAGAGTCTGTGTTGAACCAGTCCTATGAAAACACTGAAATCATTGCAGTAAATGACGGCTCTACTGACAAGTCCCTTGAAATCCTGAATCAATACTCTGATAGAATCACCATCATGTCTCAGGAAAACCAAGGGCTGGCATCTGCGTTAATGCGAGGCATTGGCAGGATTAGTGGAAAGTGGTTTAAATGGTTCTCACCTGATGATCTCTTGTTTTCAGATTCGATTCGCATTCTTGTCGAAGAGTCTCACAAGGTAGAGCCAAACACTGTATTGTATTCTGATTGGGAGATTATTGATTCCAATGGGGATCACGTCAGAGATTTCCATGAATCAAACCACAACAAACTGTCAAAATTTGACTATAATGTGAGACTCTTGGATGGGCAACTGATTAATGTCAATACGGCGCTTATTCCCTCTGAGATTTTCAAGAAAGGAATTGTTTTTGCAAACTTGGATGACCCTGTTGCAATAGATTACGATTTCTTTTTACGCTGTGCGATTCTAAATGAAACTCGTTTCCATCTAATACCCAAACCTCTGGTAAAATACAGAATGCATTCCAATCAACTGTCCCACAAGTCTATTTTGCAAACACTGGATTACATTGAAACAATAAAGTCTCAACTCCTCTCAAGCATCCCAGAGGAAGAAAAAACAAAATATCTTGATGCGTTAAAAAAATACCAGCAGTCAAAATCAGTTACTCAAAAAACAATGAATCTGGGACTAAGAATGCTTTCCAAAAGTCCACCTTGGTTATCTGATAGAATTTTAAATCTGTATCTTGCCAAAATTAGGCGCAGTAGATAAAAACATCTTTTATGGTATGGATGATAGAAAAATGTCTCAACCGCTAGTTTCAGTAATAATCATCAACTATAACGGACGGGATTTGCTGAAAAACTGCTTTGAGTCCCTTTCCAAAATAATGTATCCTAATGTGGAAATAATCCTGATCGACAACAATTCCTCTGATGGCAGCGTTGCATTTACCAAAGAAAACTTTCCTAAAATCATCGTTCACAAGCTAGATGATAACAAGGGGTTTGCAGAACCAAATAATATCGGCGCAAGTCTGGCAACGGGAAAATACCTGCTATTTTTAAATAATGATACAACAGTGACTGAAAATTTCATCACAGAATTGGTTGATGTTATTGAAAACGATGAAACAATTGGAATCTGCCAAAGTCTATTGCTAAAGCCTGACGGAAGCATTGATTCAAGCGGTGACTTTATTGATGATTTGGGGGTTGTGTACAATTCAAAAACACAAGTTGATACGATAAGAGAGATCTCCAGTGCCAGAGGAGCATCTATGTTAATTCGTAAAACCCTCTTTGATGAACTTGGAGGATTCGATGAAAAATTTTTTGTGTCATTTGAAGATGTTGATCTTGGATGGCGTGCCTGGATACTGGGATATAGGACTGTCATAGTCCCAAAATCAATTGTTTATCATTTAGGAGGCTCTACAATTAAAAAAATTAATCTAAACATTGCGTTTCATGGATTCAAGAATCAGCTGGCCATGAAAATAACAAATTTTGAGCCATCTCTGGCAATTAAAAATACAATAGTCTTTTTTGTAATATACGGCTTGCGAGAGATACGAATTTTGCTAGACTATGCAATTTCTGGGACTACAAAGATGTCTTCAACAAAATATGAGAAAAACATAGCCTGCAAACCAAGTATCAAAGTAATTGTAAAAAGTTTAGCTTGGATAATGTCTAACCCTAAATATCTATATCAAAAACAACGGATAGTTAACCAGAACCGTGTTAATAGTACCCGCGATCTTAAAAAAATGAATATTCTGAGTAATATGGCAAGATGAAGAAAGACTACTTTTGCAGTGTCTTTACTATTCTCTTTGCAGAATCCCCTTTTCCATAGGGGGATATTTTTACTTTTACTGGTTTCTTGTCCCATTCTGCTTTAATTGTGTCTTTGATTTTTTGATATTCTAAAGGAACAAGCTCAGCAATTTTCATGCTGATTGCTTCTGGACGCTCTGAGGATGTTCTTAAAACTAGCACTCTTTTAGATAATAATGGCGATGTGCATTCTTCTTGTATTCCGCCAGAATCTGTTATGATGAATCTGCAATTTTTCATCAACGAAAGAAAATCTAGGTATCCCTGTGGGTTTAGAATCTGAATATGCTTTTCATTTTTCAATCTGTCTAATAGGTTGTATTTCTTTAACATTTTTCTAGTTCTTGGATGTAGTGGAATAACTGTACAAATTTTTGAACTGATAATTCCCTTTATTATCTTGTTTAAAACTACTTCATTATCCACATTTTCTGCCCTATGTAATGTTCCAAGAGCATACTCTGAAAATCTTATCTTTTGCATAACTGTAGATTTCTTGTCTGCCAATGGCAAATGCTCTCTAATTGCATCCATTACTGTATTTCCAGAAATGAATGTTTTTCCACTAACTTTTTCATTGATCAGGTTTTGGTATGAAGTTTTTGTTGGCGCAAATAAAAAGTCTGATACGTGATCTACCATTCTTCTATTGTGTTCTTCTGCCATTCTCCAGTCATAGCTTCTTAGTCCTGCTTCAACATGTGCAATTTTCTTTTTGAGTTTTATTGCTAGTAATGCTGTAGCAAGTACACTGTTGGTATCACCCTGAACTATGATGATGTCATTTTTTCCTTTTACTTGATTTTCAAGTTTTGTCATTATCTCTGCTATTTGTGAAGCAGGCGTCTTTGATTGTAGCTTTAAACTAAAGTCTGGCTCTGCAATCTCCAAGTCTTGAATAATCTGAGTTGATAGCTGATAATCATAATGTTGACCGGTGTAAATGAATTTGTGTTCTATTTTATTGTCTACCATGTGGCGAATGATTGGTGCTATCTTGATAATCTCTGGTCTGGTACCAGCTACAATAACAAATCTTTTCATGATGATACGAAACAGATTATTTTAATAAACTATAGTTATTCTTGATGCCTTTGTTGTTATATCCAATAGATACGTAAGTAAATCCCACATTTTCTGCAATCTCCTTATCAAAAATTCTTCTTGTATCAATTAATATTGGATCATCATTCATGTCTTTTTTCATCTCTTGCAAGTTGATATTTTTGTATTCGTCATGATCTGTCAAAATGACTACTACATCTGAGTTTTTGATAGCCTTTGATATGTTTTCTTCATATTTTGCACCAAAGCTAATTTTTGAATGTGGATCGTTAATCTTTACATTACTGCATGTCTCCAAAAGGAGACTTGCAATTTTTTCTGAGGGTGAATAACGCGTATCGCTAACATTTCCTTTGTAGGCAGTTCCTAAAATTGTAATTGTTGAATTTTTAATCTCTTTGTTCTGTTCTTTTAGAGTGTTTTCAATCAAATGAAATACATGACTTGGCATGTAGTCGTTTATCTTTCTTGCATTGGAAATAATTTTGGAATCTATCTGTTCTGAGTCTTGAGGATTTAATAACAAATATGGATCTTTTGGAAGGCATGGCCCTCCCACTCCTGGTCCGGGCGTTAGCAGATTAACTCTGGGATGCGAATTGCATATCTTTTGAATCTCTAGTACGTCTATATCATATCTTTCACATATCATAGCTATCTCATTGGCTAGTGCAATGTTGACATCTCTAAATGTATTTTCTACTAGTTTACAAGTTTCAGCTACAATTGGACTGGTTTTGAAAATGTCTGCTTTGATGATTTTTTTGTATAAATCATATGTAACGTCCCTTGATTTCTGATCCCTAGCTCCTATCACGCGTGGTGTTGTATTGATCTCCTCAAATGCCTGACCTGGCGATAATCTTTCTGGTACATAACTTGCAAAAATGTTCGTCGTTTTATCTCCAGACAGACTGGGCAAAATCATTGACTCAAATGTCTTTGGCGGTATCGAGCTTTCTATCACTATTAATTTATTTTTCAATTCAAACCTTGATATTGTATCACACGCATTTTTTAGAAGGGAAAGATCCGGCTTGATCTCTTTTGAGATTGGGGTTGGCACACATACAATAATTACATCTGATTCTGCTATTGCATTTTGATCCAATGTCGGAAAGAATCTCTCTTCTTTACGAGATTTGATCAACATCTCTTCAAGTATGGGTTCTTCAAATGGTGATTTCCCATTTTTTAAGAGTTCAATGTGATCTTTATCTACGTCTAACCCCCTTACAACAAATCCAACATTGCAGAAAGACAGTGCAACAGGAAGGCCTACTTGGCCCAATCCAACTACGCATATCTGAGCTTTACTAGAATTGATTCTCTCTTGCAGCTCCTCTTGCATCATGTCTATGCCTAGCTTTAATCAATATAAACAATCTTTTGTTTTAGTTAATTTCATTGATGCTGGTTATTCTTGTATGGCTCAATAATTTTAGTATAAGAAATATACTGTTTATTACATCATTGATCAGTGCGTCTAAAAAAAGGAGACAAAATTATTGTTGGATTTTATATTTTTCTTTCAATCTCTTTTACTGTTGGTATACTTTACATAGGTACAACTTTTGATGATTTACCCAAGCCTGATTGGGTAATTGAACAACTCAAAGAAATTAAATCCGAAAAAATACTTGATATTCAACAAGAAAAGCTCTTCTTGACAATGACTGATGTCAAAAATTATCCTAAAATTCTGCCCAGAAACTTTGTTTCTGTTAATGTCTTAGAAACTGATGATAACGTACTTGTTGCAGAAGAAGAAATTATTGAAAAAGGCATTAAAATTAAACTGTTGGTTAAGCATGTTTTTAATCCGTATTCGGAGCATACTATTGAAATTTTAGATGGCGATGCTAAAGGAACAAAAATTCACCAATTATTCTCTACTGAAGGAAACTATACTAAACTAGTAACTACTGTTAATGTGAATTTTCAGGGATTGCTAATCCCATTTAGTTATCTGCCCAAATCAAATGTCTATCATGCTATGGATACTGTCACAACAAGTTTTTTCAATTATGCACAAGGTCATGATTCTCCGGAAAAAAATCAAATTGATCAACTTTATCGGGAAATACTTTTGCGCCCAGCTGACAAGGAGGGATTGGAATACTTTGCAAAACTATTGGAAAGTGGAGAAATGGGAATCGATGACATACGAAATCAATTGCTAAATTCTGATGAAGCAAAATACATTGTAAAACCCAACGAATTAAAACAGATCAACGAGTTACAGCCAGAAACAAAATCACAAATTGATCAACTTTATCGGGAAATACTTTTGCGCCCAGCTGACGAAGCGGGTCTAAAATCATACGGCACGTTATTGGAACTGGGAAGACTCTCCCTTGAAGAAATCGAGCAGTCTCTTTTTAATTCTGATGAGGCACTTGCGTTAAGAATTTCTTTGCCTAACATGAAATTAATCGATGACTTGTACATGGAAGTTACTGGCAAACATGCCGATTGGGAGACTCTGTATTATTATAGGGATCTTCTTGAGAAACATGATCTGAGTCCGGAAGAAATTAAGCAAGATATGCAAAACAAACAAAATGATTCTTAGTATGTTTTTAATTAAAGTACCAATATAGAATTGATAATTATATGAAATCAATTTGTTTTATTGGAGCTAGGGGAGGTTCTAAGGGTGTTAAAAGAAAGAACATCAAATTGCTTGGTGGCAAACCTCTAATCTCCTATACGATAGAATCGGCATTAGATTCCAAATGCTTTACTAACGTGATTGTCTCTACAGAAGATAAGGAAATTGCATCAATTGCAAGACAATATGGCGCAGACGTTCCTTTTATGAGGCCAAAAAAATTAGCCACTGACTCTTCCGGAATGAGTGACGTGTTGATTCATGGAATTCTAAAACTGCGTTCATTAGGATACGATGTTGACATTATTGTCAACCGTGACTGTACTGTTCCTTTCATAGGATCTAAAGAAATCCAAAATGCAATAACGCTATTTAAAAAATCCAAATGCAATGGCGTTTATTCTGTTTTTCGACAACATCAAAACCCCTATTTCAATATGATGGAGCCTGATTCAAACGGCTATCTTCAACTAAGTAAAAAGCCAAAACATAAGATTCTTAGACGTCAGGACGCGCCTGTAGTGTATCAATTAAACGGTTTGTTTGTAATTAATCCTGAAAAACTGATGAAATACAAATCTACAATCATGCCCAAAATTCTTCCTTTTGAGATTTCTCCTGAACAGGGATTCATGATTGATACCGAATTAGAATTCAAACTGGCAGAGCTAATGCTGAAAGAATAATGTTGCGTATTGTGGTTCTAGTCACCGTTTAACTAACTTAAACATTATAGATGAGTCATTAACATCTTCCTTATGGCATACAATATCTTGTTAATTGGAAGTGGGAATGTCGGAAGCCGTCACTTGCAAGCTCTGGTGAAAATCCCTTTTAAAATTCAAATTGATATTATCGAGCCAAAAAAGTCTGCAAAAGAACTAAGCATTTCTAGATTAAATGAAATCAACTATGATGAAAAGACAAAATTAATTGTATGGCATGACTCGTACAATTCCAAGATTCCAAAAAGCAGTGTTGTCATAGTCTCGACTCTTTCAAAAGGACGCTCAGATTTATTGAATCAATTGATAATGGACGGTCATACTCGAATTCTGTCTGAAAAGACCCTCTGCCAGTCAAAAAGTGAGTTTGACAAAATAATCAAAACCTGCAAAAAATATGGTGCAAAAATATGGGTAAATACTAACCCCAGATGCTTTGCCTCGTATAAAAAATTAAAAAAACTAATTCCAAAACAATCGCAAGTAAACATGGTTGTTAATTCAAATCCAGAACTTGGTATGGGTACTAACGCAATTCATTATATCGACTTGTTTTCATGGCTAAATGATGATTATGACATAAAATTAGACGGAGCACATTTGCTAGATCTGCTATCAAATAAAAGAGGCACGGATTTTATTGAATTTTCTGGAACTGTTATGGGAATTTTGAAAAACCATGCAATTTTTGTCATGTCGTTCTTAGACAATTATCCTAAAAGCGTAACTGTAAAAATTTCCACAAACACGTCTGATTTCTATATCGATGAGACTGCTGGTACACTATTGCAAATTAAAAAAAATAAATGCAAATCCGAGAAATTTACTTTTGAGCATGTAAGCTCTTTGACAAAAAAAATAATCATGGATATCATCGCATCTGATTCTTGTTGTCTTCCAACAATTCTTGAATCATACAACGGACATCTTGAGCTTTTCAGAATATTCAACCATCATATTTTCAAAAAAACAAAAAAGAGAGTAAATCTATGTCCAATAACATAACTGAATTATCGCCATATGATATCATTTCAGATTTGCCTGTTAACAAATTTGAAAATGTCTCTGTAACAATAATTGGAGGTGGATACATGGGTCAGGAATATGCCAAGGCGTTGGAATGCCTGAATATCTCTAATGTCAAAATTATCACAAACTCCAAAAAAGATCCTAAACTGTTTAGTACAAAGTTTGAGTATGATGTATTGTCTGGAGGATTTTCAAAACACATTAAATCATTGAACAAGCAAGATCTTGTAATAATCGCAACTCCTACAGAGTTATTAGACCAAGCATGCAGTTTGTGTGTAGATTGTGGCCAGACAAATATTTTAATTGAAAAACCAGGCTCTCTCTTCTCTGAAAACCTGAAACTTTTAATCCAAAAATCAAAAAACTGTAGAATCCGTGTTGCCTATAACCGACTGTGTTATCCGAACGTATATCTTTTAAAAGAATTATGCAAAAAAGAAGGCGTTCTTTCATGCAAGTTTGATTTTACTGAATGGGTTCATAAAATTCCATTTAATGTTTACACTGATGACGAATACAAATTATGGGGAATAAGTAATTCATTACATGTCATTTCCTTAGCATTTGAATTAATTGGAATGCCAAAAAACATTGCATGTTTTACTGCTGGTTCTTTAGCATGGCACCCTTCAGGCTCAATTTTTGTGGGAAGCGGGATATCTGAGAACGACATTCCGTTTTCATATCATGCAAATTGGGAATCATCTGGCAGATGGATGGTAGAAATTATGACCAAATCCAATTCATATCGATTAATGCCCTTGGAGACAATCTCTGTTTGCAAAAAGGGCACCGTAGACTGGAACCCAATTGATTTTAGTTCCACATATTCTAAAACAAAACCGGGAATTCTAGAACAAGTAGTCATAATGTTGGATAAAAACTTGGAACAATCATGTCCATTGATCACGTTGGAGAAAGCACTAGACTATAACGAACTTGCAAGAAAAATTCTCAACTATTAGAGATTTTTTTTAAATTTGGCTGGTACTCCTGCCCATAACTGATTTGAGGGTATATTACAATTTACAAAAGAATATGCAGCAACCACAGAGTTTTCTCCTACTGTTACATTGGGCATAACTGTACTATGTGTGCCGATTTTACAATTCTTTTTAAGAACTACCTTTCCACTCTTATTGTCAATTGTTGAATTTGAGTAAATTGAACAATGCGAACCGATCTGCACGTTGTCCTGAATTTCTACACCTTCTTTACAATTTATGTATGAAAATGAGCCAATATCAAAATTCTTCCCGGTTCTAAGATTTTTAACATATTGTACTATGTAGTTGTATTTGGTTAATTTTGAATCTTTTATTATTGGCTTTCGCCATTTTTTATTTGCCATTTTAATACGCTAACTCCTTTTTTATAATGCTGTCTAAATTTATTTTTTCTAAAATGTTTGAAATCTTTTTTGAGGCTTTTTGATTACCATAAATCTTGCTAATTTTTAGATCTGATCTTCTTTTATCTAACGCAGAAAGTATTGCCCTTTTGATTTTTTCATGTGAAAACTCTGATACGTTGATTACATTAGGTCCCTGCTCTCTATTTTTCTGCCTGCTTCCTATGTTTATTACAGGTATTCTAAACAGACTTGCCTCAATAATGCCACTGCTGGAGTTGCCAATTAGTACCCCGCAATTCTCTAAAAAACCCAGAAAATCTTGTCTTGGAATATTGCTAAAAAATTTTACATTGGGGTTTTTCTCTTTGAATCTTTTCATCTTTTCAAAAATTAACTTGTTACCTGCATCAAAATTTGGACCGATAATGATGATGTCTGTTTTAATTTTTGACAGTGCCTGTATGGTCTCTGATATCTGTTTGTTTACATTGGAAACTTCTGTAGTTACAGGATGTTGAACCGCAAGAATACTTTTCTGAGTTAGTGTTATGTCGTATTTCTTTTCAAGCGTTTCTTTTTTTGTGATATTCTTATTCAGAATTTCGTCTATGCTTAAGGAACCTGTATAGAAAATATTTTTTGGGCACTCTCCCATTTTTTTTATTCTTTCCGCACTCTTTTTTGTTGCTGCAAAATGTATGTTTGAAATCTTGGTAATGGCATGTCTTGTATACTCGTCTAACCCACCAGATTTATCTCCTCCATGAATGTGTGCATTTGGGATACTCATTTGGTATGCTGCTATGGCTGAAGCAAACATCTCGTATCTGTCTCCCAATACTACATTGATTTGCGGCTTGAATTTCCTAAAAAATTCTGCAAAACTTGAAACCAGTTTTCCCATCGCAATAGTAGAATCAAACAATGTATCACATTTCTGATCTATTTTGATTCTTGAAGTTATCTTGAATCCGTCACTTTCAATTTCTTTGACGGTCATCCCGTGTTTTTTTGACAGATGTGAGCCTGTCACTACCAAGAGCAGTTCTAATTTTTTATTTTTAGTAATCTCTTGCAACAAGGGCCTAAGAATACCATATTCTGCCCTTGTACCTGTAGTCACAGCTATTTTTCTCTTCATGATTTAGATTACTAAACCCGTGCCTACCTTAAATTTTGGATGCCATACACCATCATTGTCTTGCTCAAAGAGATCTCGATTGTACCACTTGTCCATAATATCCCAAAACTCTTTTTTGCTCAATCCTGTAAAATCACAGAATTTTTGCACTATTCCTTGATCTAATTTTCCGTCTCTTTCTTCTACGATTGGGATCATCTCTTCTCTGGTTTTTATTCCATACCTGATCCATCTAGAGGCATTGTCTGTTGCAACAGAATGACCAAACTTTAAGAATTTCAGATATGGATTCAACATGTAGCTTAACGAATCAATCTGGTCATACTCGTCAATTGATCCCTCCCTTTCATATTCGTGGTTAAGATGCTTAAAGCCCCATCTTTGTGCAACTTGATAATTATGTACGGAATTCCATGGTACAAAATAACTTAGGTAGATTGGATCTAACCCAAATTCCTTGCATTCTTCATATGTTGGAAATTTTGTTGGTTCCAAGTCTTTTTCTGAAATTTCTTTATCGAACCATTCTTTCCATACGGGCTTTACAACATCATTGTCAAACTGATTTAATGCCGATGGCGTTTCCTCATCATGTTTTCCACCATAAGTATAGTTGACATCTTCACCGTACACTAGAAGTTTTGTATCTAATTTCATTGCCATTTTTGCAGGAAATGCATAGATTAAAGCATCTAGATACCATGATGGTGAACCGATCTGCTCAAAGGCTTTACGAAACATTTTTTTTGCGATTTTTCGATTAGGTTGAAATTGTATTATGTCGCAACCAAAAGACTCTGAAATATTTTCCAAATTTTCCCTTCCTGTATTTGTCCAATCAATATTGCCAACACTGAGCAAAACTGGATTCATCTTCAATTTTTCTTTCATTATGTATGTCTGAAAATGTGAATCCTTTCCACCTGAAACAGCTATTGCACAATCATAACCGTCCCCATTAATGCCTCTGTATTTCTCACAAATTTTCTTTAATTCTTCAAATCTATCCTTCCAATTTGTTTTGGATTGTTTTTCAAAATTTATGCATGCCTTGCAAATTCCCTTATCATTGAACACTAATCCTGGCCTTGTGTCTGGCATCAGGCATATTTTGCAATATTTCATACCAAGACTAAATGTTCTGATAAATATAAATCCGATTTTAGTTACCTTGCAATAAAAATTCAAGTTTGTCTGCTATGTTTAAAAAGACATTCTCTTTTGGTACATTATGGTGTTTCTAATTGGTGAAATTGGTGTAAATTGGAACGGTGATCTTGATATTGCCAGGCAACTTATGGTTGTTGCAAAGCAAAACAATCTGAATTCTGTAAAATTTCAATCATTCTCCAAAGAGATTGTCAAGGATCACCCCTTATCTGAAACACTTCTAGAATCTTCAATTTCTGAAAAAAACATTCAACAAATTGATGATCTTGCCAAAGAAATTGGAATTGATTGGTTTGCAACACCTATGTATCCCGAGGCTGTAAGTTTACTAGAGCCCTATGTTAAAAGGTATAAAATCAGAGAATACGATGGGCGAGTTTTGGCCAAAAACAGCACCAGCAAACTCATAGACGCCATTCTTGAGACAGGCAAAGATGTCATCATTAGCAGCCAAGCATTACCATCAAAACTAAATTCAACTGGCAAAGTTGATTGGATTTACTGCGTGCCAAAATACCCGTGTAGTTTAGGAGATCTTGATTTTACAAAACTGTCTTTTTTCAAGGGCTTTTCTAATCACTGTCCGCACATAATAGCACCGCTATGTGCTTCAATCTTGGGTGCAAAAATTATTGAAGTTCACATGACACTAAACAAAAACGGAAATTTTGTGGACAATAATGTAAGCTTTGATCCGTCTGATTTGCAACAATTATCCAATCTGATATCGTCCTCAGAAAAAATAAAAAAATAAAACATTACACTCTGGTATTTTCTACCATGCGGTCCATCCGCCATCAATGATTAAATTTGAACCTGTCATGTATTTTGAGGAATCTGATGCCAAAAATAATATTGCACCATCATAGTCGTTTGGATTTGCCATCCTTCCTAACATTGTTCTCTTGGAATAATTCTTTACAAATTCTGAATTACCATGGAGTTTTTTATCATAAACTCCTCCCAATGTCAAAGTATTCACTCTTACATTGTATTTTCCCCACTCTGATGCAAGATGTCTTGTCAGGTTGACGACTGCACCCTTGGTGGCTGAATAAAATGATGGTGAATTCAGTCTTGATTTTCCGTAAATTCTTTGATCAGGCCCTACAATTCCATAGATTGATGATACGTTAATGATAGATCCAAATTTTTGTTTGATCATCGTTCTTCCTACCTCTCTACAACACAAGAAAATATTATTCAGATTGCTCTGGATGGTTTTCTCCCACAAGCTTAATGGGAACTTTTCAAATTTTGCATCAATGTTTGGATCACCTCTTGGAACATAGTGTGCATTGTTCACCAACACATCAATTGTTTTGAATTCCTGTCTGATTTCTTTTACCATGTTTTTTACATTTTGTTCGTCTGAAACGTCTGTTGATTTTACAACAATTTTTCCTTTGGATTTGTCTTTTAATTTTTTTCTTAGTTTGGTGTTTTTTTCTTCCTCAGTATCTACTAGAATTAAATTCGCATTTGTAGATGCAAATGTCTCTGCAAAATGTGATCCGAGCCTGCCTGCAGACCCCGTAAGAATTACCGTTTTTCCTTCCAAGTGAAATCTATCTGTATCAGTCATCCAATCAACTTCATCTGTGATGATTTTTTTGCATCCAATGCCATTTTTAAAATTTGATAATTTTGTTTCAAGTTATTCATGCTTTGCTTCCTTTTTGCTACACATTTTAAAAAATACTTTATTTCACTAGTATATGCATTATTGATATCAGCATTCTCAACCTTGATTTTCACCCATTTGTTTTTTCTATTTGAGAAATATCTTATGGTGTTTTTGATTATGTCTAATTCTAAAATTCCTTCCGTACCTACAATCTTCAATTTCCTTGACTTTGCTTTTTGAAAATAGCTCAGACTGATCTGCACTGTGAACAGATTTTTGTAAAATAGTATTATTTTTGCAAAATCTTCTGCCTGTATTTTTAAATTACTTATCTTTTTAATATCTGCACTAATTTTGGTTGGACTCCCAAATAACCAATAAACATAATCCATCTCATGAATGCACGTTAATACCACCCCTCCTCCCAATCTTGAATTTGCTGCATAACTTTTTGTATAATCTTCGTTAGGATGCCAATCAGGCAAGAATGAAAGATTTTCTATTTCGACATCTAAAATCTTTCCAATTTTTTTACGTTTTAGCATTTTTTTAATCATTATGATTCCTGGATGAAATCTTAATACGCAACCTACATGCGTTACAAGCCGTTTGTTCTCAGCTGTTTTTATTAAATTTTTTACACCTGCAAAATTATTGGATAGCGGTTTTTCTATGAACAAATCTATTCCTGATTTTGATAATTTTGTTGCTATTGGTATGTGTTGATTTGTTGGTGTGCAAATGATTGCAGCTTTTGGTTTTTGCTCCATTGCAAAATCAACCGAATCTGTTATGATGCAATTTTTATTTTTCAAGTGATCAATTTTTTGTTTTGTCAAAACAACAACTGGATGTTTTTTCATTAACAAAATATTGTTAACATGTCGTTTACCAATTGAACCATATCCGACAACAAGAATCTTCAAACATTCTTTTTCCAAGTGACATGGAATATTAGTCTTCATTAGTTTTTCAACAAGGTTATGATACATTTTTAAATATGGATAAAAAATCGAATTTGCTTGAAAAGTACTGCCAACACGAAGACTCTTTTAAAAAATAAAACTGTTTTAGTTACTGGCGGTGCGGGGAGTATTGGCTCTGCCTTAGTTAGAAGGCTGTTGGATTTTCCAATAAAGGCCGTTAGAGTTCTTGATATTGATGAACATGGACTGTTCAAACTCAATCGCTCTATAGATGATAAACGCTTTAGACCGTTGTTAGGAAGTGTCATGGATCGTGAGAGAGTTGACATGGCAATGCAAAATGTGGATATAGTTTTTCATTTAGCTGCTGTCAAAAATATTGAAATCACCGAATTTAACCCGATAGAAACTATTGATGTAATCATTAATGGAACCGTCAATGTGATCAAGTCCACCATTACCCACAAGCCTGGTTTTTTCATAAACATCAGTACCGATAAGGCAGCTGATGCCTCTACACTGTATGGCTCTACCAAGCAGTTGGCAGAAAAACTTACCAGCTGGGCTGGATTTCATGTTGAATCTACAAACTTCGGTACCGTCAGACTGGGTAACGTTTTGGAAACTAGGGGAAACGTGTTTGAAATTTGGAATGATGAAAATAACGAGGGCAAACCATTATCCATTACGGATCCCCTGATGACTAGGTATTATTTTTCAGTTAATGAAGCCGTGGATTTTATTCTGCTATCCATGTCAAAAATCAAGCTAGGCGAAATTTGCATTCCAAAAATGAAAAAATATAACATGATAGACCTTGCGTCAAAAATCTCAAAGAAACATAAAATAATTGGAATACGCCGTGGTGAAAAACTAGACGAGATATTGCTTACTGAAGACGAGAAGGCACACTCTCAGGAACTGAGCAACATGTGGATCATAAAAACTAATTCTTAGTTTTTTGTCTCAAAAAAGCCTGCTATTGATTCTATCATGTAATCCATCTCTTCTAGAGTCATATTTGGAAACATTGGCAGTGTCAAAATTTTCTCGGAGATTTCCGTAGTAACTGGGAGAGAATCGTTATTGCTCTCTGATTGTTTTTTGTAAAACTCTGTCATGTGTATTGGATTGAAATACACTTTGCACAAAATGCTTTTGCCTAGCAGGAATTTCTGCAGTTCGTCACGCGTTTTTTTATCTTGGAGTTTTATTGTATAGAACTGATAGGTATGCTCTGATCCGTATTTTGGGTCAGGAACCTCTATTGGAAATCGCTTTATCCTCTTGGAAATATACTCTGCATTGTTTTTTCGTTTAGAAATTAGAAAATCCAATTTTCTTAACTGTGACAAGCCCAAGGCCGCAGTAATTGAGGAAATTCTCCAATTGTATCCTACGCTTAAATATGATGCTTCATCTGGATTGCTAAAATAATTTACAGTATCCACACGACCGTGTGATCTTATTAGTTTTAGTTTCTCATAGACTTCCTTTGACTGTGTTGCTACTGCCCCACCTTCTCCTGTGGTCAACACCTTGTTACCACAAAAGCTAAAAATTGTAGTCTCTGAAACACTTCCAATCTTTCTACCGTTTATGCTGGATCCTAAACTCTCTGCCGCATCCTCGATAACTTTTATTTTATTATCTTGAGCAATCTTTGTTATCTCAAAAATATCGCATGCTGCCCCAGCATAGTCCATTGGGATTATCGCCGTGGTTTTTGGCGAAATTTTTTTAGCTACTGATACCGGGTCTAACCCAAAATTGTGCCTTTCAATATCTGCAAAGATCGGCTTTGCCCCTACAAACAATACTGAATTTGCCGTTGCAATAAATGAAAATGATGGCACTATCACCTCGGTATTTTTTTGAATGTTGTTTGCTAGCAGTGCTGCATGTAATGAAGATGTGCCTGAGTTCATTACACAGCAATAGTCGGCATTTATTTTACTGCATAACTCGTTTTCAAACTCTTCAATTTCTGGCCCGAGTGCCCAATTACTTCCACGTTTGATTATTTTTGCAATTGACTGTACATCTTCGTCGTCTGTGTATATCCTATACAGCGGAATTTTCCATTTCTCAAGGTTCTGCTCCTTCAATTATTTTCATCTTTTCAAAAACGTCGTGTTATAAAAATTCATTATTCTTTATCCTAGCATGATCTGCTTTTTGCAATCCTTACCAGTTCTTTTGCAATTCTTTCAGATGCTTTTCCGTCCAATCTGTAAAAATAGTCTTCAATAAACTCTTTCAAATTTTGATCGTTTTCAAATTCTTTATTTTTTGCATCTAAAACAGAATTGATTACCTCCTTTTCATTTTTGCATGCAAGAACAACTTTTCTATCTACGAATATGTCATTTTTTAAATTGTAAAAATTGCATACTATGATTGGTTTCTTGCACATTAGTGCGTAAACCAGTGATGATGCGCCCGAGTATGTTATTATGATATCAGAGTTTACAATGTATTCTAAAATGTCCCCTTTCTGGAATATTTCTATTGAATTGTCTATGTTGTGTATCAGTGATTCATAGTCTGACAGTTGTTCGCTTGACGGATGAATCTTAACTGTAATTGAAAGCTTGTCTTTGTGTTTTGATAGTTCTGTGATGACTTTTTTCACCAGTGAGTCTCGTTGCTCCTTGGTCCAAATGCCATGCTCATACATTGCATGAGTTAGAAATAGGACGCTTGTCTTTGAGTTTTTTTGTTTGACTTTTTCTAATTCCTGAATCTGTTTTGCTGCTGAATCATACATCGGAATTCCTGTAACGATTAGCTTTTCTTTATCATACCCCTTTGAGATTAATGTATTAAGTAACTTTTCAGTCTCAACAAAATGGACATCGCATGAAAACACAGGATTGTGTAAATTTTTGTAAACAGTAAGATGTGATTTGACCAAAATACAAAAGTACTTTAGAATTTTAAAAAAACTCCATCCTACTGCTTTTTGTGTTTTTAGCAAGAAAAATAATTTGTAGAGGAAAAATCTGCCCCTTCGCATGAATTTTTTTTCCTCTTTGCCGCTATCTGTTGGAACTGAGCTCTCAAAAAAATGTGTCAAATATGTTTTAAACAATTCTAGCTCGTTGTCTTTGATGAATATCTCATTTACAAGCTCGCCTACCACTGGAATCCCCAGTTTCTTACCTGCAATGGATATGGCAAAATCTGGAAGATTCAAAGTTGGTGCTGCCCAAACTATGTCCGGCTCATATTTTTTTATAGCCTCAACGGCATTGTGAAAGTCATGGATGTCTATTACAATGTTGTTTTTGTCAGTATATTTTCCAGTATCGATTCTTTCTGGTTTGTAGACTAGCCAAATTATTTGTAGCTCTTCGCTATTATTCATACAACGGGAAATATTCTCAAAAGAATGTGTCCTGTATGATCTAATGTCTGGAGTCGTGTGCAAAGCTGTCAAAATTTTTATCATTTCTATTTCGTATTAAAAACCCCCTCTTATTCAATTTTAAATGGTATTTTTAAAATTCTTGATTGAATTAAATTTTTTATCTTCTTTTTTATCCAAAAAGTTAATAGATCTTTGAAGATAAAATGTCTGTAATTGAAATTTATAGATAAACCTAGTGGTTGCTTTTGTGACAGATTAGCCTCCGAACCTATGCTGGAACCTGTTGATATTATAATGATGACACTAGACGCAGAGTTTTTTCTTGAAAAATCACTCTATACTATTTACAAAGAAATTCCTGTAAATAGACTAATAGTTTGTGACGGTGGTTCAAAAGACTCCACAATCAAATTACTTGAAAATTTTCCTAGAACTGAAGTTCATATCAAATCTGAATTGAAAACCGGTGCAAAATCTCTTGAATTCTTAATATCTCAGGTAAAGACAGATTGGTTTGTCTTAATTGATTCTGATATTGAAATTCCATCTGGATGGTATGATGAAATGGCAAAAAACAAGGAACAGTATGATGCAATTGAAAATGGCAAGGTGTATCTTGCCTATCATAAATATAAAATCGATGAGGAAAAATTACAAGATGATACTAGAGCAGGCACTCAATGCCATTTGTTAAAAACCAACGCTCTAAAGAATTTTCATTGCGATGACGATTTTATGTGGCGTCACACCGATTTTCTTTTACAACAAACAATAGAACAATCAGGCTTCAAATATGGCAAAGTCAATTCAACCTATCACGTTCATAATGAAACAGAAAGAATACCCTATTCTTCTGATGAAACTAAAGCATACAGAATTATTGTTATCGATGAGCCCAAGTATATCATCTTGGATAAGAAAAAAGCCAGACAAAAGGATCTTGATAATGCTAGAGCGATCGTAAAATATCTTGATCCTGACTATCACCTAGTCAAACGATATCCTGGATTTGATTTTGTTATTAGGATTTTAGATCGAAATTGGATCAAAAAATCAAATCCCAAATGGCTAAAACGCTATGATCATTCAAAATCATTCCCTTTCTTTTTCAAGTATTTGATATACAAGTACGTAATAACAAAAAATAATAAAATTCGCAATTATGTTATGAAAAAATACCGTCAATGAACGTACTCTTATATTTGCCACTCCTTTTTTGATGATATAAAATATGAAACGTGCTCTGATTACAGGCGTTACCGGACAAGATGGGGCTTATCTGAGTAAGCTGTTACTTGATAAAGGCTATGACGTTTATGGCACTTTTAGACGTTCATCAACACCTAATTTTTGGCGACTGCAAAGCTTGGGAATTTTTTCAAGACTTCATCTGATTCCGTCTGATTTGGTAGATATGGGTTCATTGATGGAAGCTGTAAAAGTTTCAAGACCTGATGAAATTTACAATTTAGCTGCATCAAGTTTTGTAAGTACTGCGTTTGAGCAACCAGTGGGAAATGCAGAAATTACAGGAATAGCTGTCACCAAACTACTTGAAACTATCAGATTTCTAAATCCAAAAATAAAATTTTATCAGGCGTCAACAAGTGAGATGTATGGCAATTCTAGTGATTCTTCCTTGTCTGAAACCACTCCGTTTCATCCTGCCAGTCCTTATGCAATCTCCAAATTATACGGGCATTGGATGACTGATGTTTATAGAAAGGCATATGGGATTTTTGCCTGTACAGGAATTCTATTTAATCATGAATCACCACTTCGTGGGCTTGAATTTGTTTCTAGAAAAATCACAAATGGTGTTGCCAAAATCAAACTGGGTCTTGAAAAAAAACTAGTTTTGGGAAACCTCAATGCTCAACGTGATTGGGGACTTGCGTCTGAATATATGGAAGGAATATACAAAATCATGCATTACAAATATCCTGAAACGTTTGTACTCAGCACTAATGAATCACACAGTGTAAAAGAATTTGCCCAACTTGCTTTTGAATCCGTTGATTTAGATTGGAAAAAATATGTTAAAATTGATAAAAGGTTCATGCGTCCATTGGAAGTAAATTATCTCAGAGGTAACAACTCTAAAGCGGTAAAAAAACTAAAATGGAAACCAAAAATCAAATTTGAAAAACTTGTTGATATTATGCTTAAAGAAGACTTGACCCGGTGGGAAAATTTCTTGCAGGGCAGGTCTTTTCCTTGGGATGCTCCGTTATACCCAGATGAAAATAAGATCATAACTAGGAATAGCCTAGAGAATAAAACCTCTACCAAGCTATCTAGAAAAACAAAGTGAGACAAATGTATCCTGCAGATATGAAGTCAATTAGCAGATGCAGAGTCTGTGAAAATACGAATCTGAAAAAAATTCTCTCTCTGGGGGATCAACATCTGGTGGATTTTGTAGAAAATAACCACGATGAAAAACTAATTGCTCCGTTGGAGTTGGTTTTATGTAACAAGAATAACGGCGGATGTGGTTTGCTGCAGCTTTATCATACGGTTCCCGCAGACTTGCTATACAGGAGATTTTGGTACAAAAGCGGAGTCAATCAAACCATTAGAAATGATCTAGAAAACATTGTAAGAAATGCAGAAAAAAGAATCAGCTTAACTGATCAGGACTTTGTGATAGACATTGGAGCAAATGATGGAACACTTTTGCGATTTTACACAAACCGTGCCTTGAATCTAATAGGGTTTGAACCTGCCAAAAATTTGGTTGATGAAGCAAAGAAGGAAAATACTGCAATTATAAATAATTATTTTAATTCAAATGACTTTGTACAAAAATTTGGCAGCAAGAAAGCAAAAATTATTACCAGCATCTCGATGTTTTACGATTTAGACAATCCAGACAATTTTGTTGATGACATTTCAAAAATATTGGATGATGATGGCATTTGGATTGTCCAAATGAATTATCTTGTAACAATGTTAGAAAATAATGCATTTGACAACATTGTCCATGAACACCTAGAGTATTATTCTTTACAATCATTGGAATTTTTATTACAAAAACATGATCTGGAAGTATTTGATATTGAGTTTAACAATATCAATGGCGGAAGCATGAGGACATACATTAAGCGCATTGGCTGTAAAAAATTCCCTGTTTCTGATAATGTGCAAGAGACTAGAAACTATGAAAAGAATCTTGGTTTGGACACAGAAAAACCGTATGTGGATTTTGCCTCGAGAATTCAAAAGCTAAAAAATGAAACTGTATCTTTTATTCAAGACGAGGTAAAAAGCGGGCAAAAAATCCATGTTTATGGCGCATCCACCAGAGGCAATACTCTTTTGCAATATTATGAATTAAACTCATCACTTGTACAGGCTGCATCTGAAAGAAATCCCGACAAATGGGGCAAGCATACAGTAGGCACCAACATAGTGATCATTTCTGAGGAGGAATCCAGAAAAGCAAAGCCTGATTATTATTTAATTCTCCCGTGGTATTTTCTTGATGAGTTCTTGGAAAGAGAAAAGCCATTTCTTTTACAAGGTGGAAAATTTATTGTCCCTTTGCCCGAATTAAAAATTATTAAGTACGATGATATTCCTAACTAAAATCTAGAGGTATTTCAGTGCATTTTTTGATTACAGGTGGTTCTGGGTTTATTGGAAGTGCGTTTGCAAAAAGACTGCTATCCCTTGGCCATCATGTGACTATTTTTGATGACAAGCCATTGGAACAATCATTTCGTCTGGAACCAATAAAAAATCAAATTAGTTATAAACAAATTGACTTTACAAAACTATCTGCGTTAAAGTCTGAAGTTGTTGGCTTTGATGTCGTTGCTCACTTTTATTTCAGGGCAAACACGTCAGTTAAAGATCCAAATGATGATTTTGAAAAAAGTATGTTATCCACATTCAACCTTCTTGAATCCATACGTGCAAATAAAATTAAAAAAATAGTTTTTTTATCAGGCGCCGCTGTCTATGGAAACCCATCGGTATTTCCTACAAGTGAAACTTATGGCCCCTTGACTCCAGTTTCCCTTTATGGCGCATTTAAAATCTCAAGTGAGGCACTATTGTCTGCATATTCTGCACTATTTGACATTGATGTGTTGGTCTTTCGACTGGGAAATGTTGTTGGCCCTCATATGACAAGAGGAATTATTTTTGATCTAATTAAAAAGCTAAAGAATAATTTTGACTTTGTTGAAATATTGGGCAACGGTGAGCAAATTAAAGACTTTATTTATCTAGATGACTGCATCGATGGAATTTTACATGTCTTGAATAACTCCAAGGAGAAATTCTCGCTCTTTAATCTCAGTTCTGGCACCACCATTTCTGTAAATGACATTGCAAAAATTGTAAAACAAGAGATGAATCTAGCACACATAACAAACAGATACTCAAATTCTGAACTAGGATGGGTTGGAGACGTTCAAAAAGTTCATTTTGATATATCCAAAATACGACAATTTGGATGGTCTCCTAAATTTGATTCAAAGCAGGCCATAGTATCTGCAACAAAAGACCTACTTTGAACTTCTTTCTAATGATTACCATGCATATGATAATTATTTAATAATTCATATTATGTGCAATAATATTTTGTGTGTTTATCCATGAAAAATGTCTCTTTATTGGATTATCTTCTAGCTTTCAGGTATTCTTTTTATAACTTTTTCAAATTATTTTTATTTGATTATGTAAAAACCTACAAAAATTTCTCTCACGTGTTATCTTCTACTTTCATTAAAAAACAGTTTCCAGTGAAAGTGGTGCTGAAATCTGGTAAAACATATTCTCTTCAAGATGCACACCAAGTGCGGTTTTTGTCTTCAAACAATTCTTGGAAGTTTTGTACTATAGAAGATTCAGTTATCACCATTTTACCAAAATCATTACCTCCTGTAAAATTCTCTAATTGGGAACATGGGGGTGATTTAATTGGAGTATTTCTAATTGAGGAGTACAAAACTTTACCTGTGAAAAACAGTATTGTGATTGATATAGGCGGAAATGTTGGCGATTCTGCAATCTATTTTGCTTTGAAAGGTGCAAAAAAAGTAATTTCTTTTGAGCCTTCAATTAAAAACTCTGAGTTTGCCAAAAAAAATATTGAATTAAATAATTTAAATGATAAAATTATTTTTAACTTGAAGGCTGTTACAGCTAATACGGGTTTTATTAAAATTGATCCAGATATGTCTGGTAACCAAGGAAAAATAACTCATCATGAAAACGGCATTGAAATTCCTTCAATAACATTGGATGATATTGTAAAAAACCATGTTTCAGAAAATGCGGTATTAAAAATTGATTGCGAAGGATGTGAATACGACATTATTAATCAAACATCTGATTCAACTTTGAAATATTTTAGTCACATTCAAATCGAATATCATCATGGATACAAAGATCTTAAAACAAAATTAGAAAAAATAGGCTTTGTTGTAAAGATCTCCCGTCCTATTCGTTTTAAGAAAAACATGTTTGTGGGACATATTTATGCATATCAAAAATAATATCTTTCATACTCTTAAGTGAAAGAAGTTGTCAGAAATCCGTGTTACCTATTCTGGTTTAATCTCGTTTGTAATTGGTATTGTTGGAATTTTTACAGGCTTGATTTTTACTCTCGTAATTACACGTAATCTAAATTCATTAGAATTTGGAACTTGGAATTTGATAAATAATTTCTTTGGTTATGTTATAATCCTAGAACCAATTGTTTCATATTGGGCTACTCGAGAAGTTTCCAGAAAGATTTCTTCAGGAACAACTGCAATAATTACAAGCGGAATTATGTCTTGTTTAGGCATACTATTTTACATATTAATTGTATATTTTGTTGGAAATAATACAGATGCAAATGTTGAAGTTTTAACATGGGGAATAATACTTATTCCGTTCATTTTCATCACAAGAACTTTATCTGCAATAAATTTGGGGTATAAACCTCAGATAATTAGTTATGGATTATTAACATACAGCTCTGTTCAAATTCCTACTATCTTATATTTTATTTATTATCTTGACATGGGAGTTATTGGAATAATTTTTAGTTCTCTTTGTGCTTACATTTCAAATATTTTAGTTCAAGCATATCTTGGAAAAACTCAGATAAAAAATAATTTTAATTACAAATTCATAAAAAAATGGTTTAAGCTTTCATGGATACCTCTTTTTCCTGGATTATACACTTTCATTTCCCTTTTAGACGTAACAATTTTCTCACTATTGACTAATTCTGTCATTGGTCTGGCCTTTTGGGGAGCTTGTATGGCTATAGCAACTATGATTTCACAATCTGGAAATATCTCCAGATCTGTTTATCCCAAAATTCTAAGTAATGACAATTCCAGCTATCTTAAAGATAATTTTAGCTTGTTGTTGTACTTTGCAATTCCCTTGACTCTTTTGGGTATTTATTTTTCAAAACCTCTTTTATTTGCCTTAAATCCAGAATATGTGATCGCATCTCCAGTTTTGTTTTTTATTAGTATTTTTGTATTATTTAATACTCTCAATACGACATTTTATTCAATTCTTTTAGGAACAGAAAAAATTGATCTTAATGAAAATGTGAAATCTACAAATTATCTTAAAAGTAAATTGTTTTCTCTACCGCTGATTTTGATGTTTCAATATGGTTCGTACATTTCAATTCTCACTATTACTTTATTTTTCTTGATTTCGTCTAACTATTCACAAATTGATTTAGTAATAATTTGGTCAATTATTGCTTTAATAACACATTTTCCATTTACCGTTTATTTTATTCTTCAATTGAAAAAGACAGTTGATTTTAACATTGATTATTTGAGAATTATTAAATTTTTGATGATAGGAATTTTCTCGTTTGGAAGCATTTCTTTATTGTTTGATAATTTTCTAGATTATGATCAAAATTTATTTAATTTCATTCCTCATATTCTTACATTTGTTTTTATGGGATTGACAGTCTATTTCATTCTGACGTTAATTACGGATCCTTTGACACGGTTATTAGTGAAAAATATTATAAAAGAAATCAGGCATTGATTTTAATTTCAATCCTTTACACATAATATGTTTGTAGACTCGTTCTTCATTTCTAATTTCTGAATGTATCCATCAATGTCTGTCAATGGCGACTCTTTTTCTTTTGAAATTTTATAAATTTTAAAATTATGTTTTAATAAAAATTTCAAATAATTTTCTGCACTACCGCCGTATTTTTTAATAAGGTGTGGGAAAAACTCAGACAATATTTTGATGTTCTTGTTGTTTTCTATTGTTGACTCCATCCCTTGAAAAACCCCTTCTTCTGAACCTTCCACATCAATTTTTACAAAATCAATTTTCATATTCATGTCTCTAAATTCCTCATCAATGCTTGTGGCATCTATTTCAATTGAATTACTCGTATCGTTTAGTTGAGCATCATAGATTCTGTTCGTTGCTCTATCTTCATCACTCAAATACAGTTTAATTTTTGATTTCTTTTCTGTGACTGCCTTTTGAATTAATTTCACGTTACTGCATTTGTTGATATCGACGTTTTTTTTCAGCAATTCAAAATTCTCAGGATCTGGCTCAAAAGAATAAACCTTTCCGTGTTCGCCTACCAACTCTGAAAACAATAACGTATAATATCCTATGTGAGCCCCAATGTCTATTACCACATCTCCTTTTTTCACATATTTTTTTACAATCTCAGTCTCCACTGGCTCGTATATTTTAAAAATTGACAGAGCTAATCCATCATTTCCATGACAAAACATTTTCCTGCCTTCGATTTCTACATATTTTGTCTTTGAGAGAGAACGCAGTTTTCGTCCTATGGAAATGACTGTTTTTGATCTTACTATGGGCGATTTTAGTAAATATGTTATTATTTTGTCTTTCATTTTGGTTTCTTTATATTATTCGTGTTAGTAATAATCTTGTTTTATTGTCTTTCGATTGGTAAATTTATCTCAGACAAAACTTAATCAAGTACCTTAATAAAAAAAATATGAATATAATTGAAATGCGTAATTTTAGCAGGTGGCTACGGAACACGAATTTCCGAAGAGACGTACCTTAAACCAAAACCCATGGTTGAGATTGGAAATATGCCATTGTTATGGCATATTATGAAAATTTATTCTCATTATAAAATAAATGACTTTGTAATATGCTGTGGCTATAAAGGATATATGATAAAAGAATATTTTGCCAATTACTTTCTTCACACTTCTGATGTAACTATAGATATAAAAAACAATAATCTTGAAGTTCACCAAAAATATGCAGAACCTTGGAGGGTGACAATGATTGATACTGGAATTGACACTATGACAGGCGGTAGACTAAAAAAAATCAAAAAATACGTTGACAATGAGACATTTTGTTTTACCTATGGAGATGGTCTTAGTGACATCAACATATCACAATTATTAAAATTTCATGAAAAGAATAATGTCCATGCTACAACTACTGCTGTTCAACCACCTGGTCGTTACGGTGAATTACAAATAAAAAATAAGCAAATAATCAAATTTGTTGAAAAACCATCTGGTGATGGTTCTTGGGTTAATGGTGGTTATTTTGTTTTAGAACCTGATGTCTTTGATTATCTGAAAGGTGATAATACTATATGGGAGAAAGAACCTTTAGAAAATCTTGCTTCTGCCAAACAACTGAATGCATTTATGCATAGAGGATTTTGGCATGCAGTTGACACACTAAGAGATAAAAATCATTTGGAAGATCTATGGAATTCTAAAAATGCTCCGTGGAAAGTCTGGAAATGAATTCTTTTTGGAAAAATAAGCATGTTTTAATAACTGGACATACTGGATTTAAGGGAAGTTGGCTAACTATATGGCTAACAAAACTTGGTGCCAAAGTTATTGGTTTTTCCAACTCTATTCCTACCGATCCAAGCCTGTATGAGTTGTCTGGAATAAACTCTGATATCACTTCAGTCGTTGGGGATATTCGTGATTTACCTGCATTACAAAATACTCTTTCTGAATACAAACCTGAAATAATCTTTCATTTGGCTGCACAATCTCTTGTAAAAAATTCCTATGCTGATCCAGTTGAAACATATTCTACAAACGTAATGGGAGCTGTTAACCTATTTGAGTCCGTCAGACAATCCGATGATGTCTCTGTGATAGTCAATGTTACAAGTGACAAATGTTATGAAAACAGAGAAACTTTACGTGGCTATGTTGAAACTGATGTTCTTGGCGGGCATGACCCTTACAGCAACAGCAAAGCATGTTCTGAACTGATAACGTCTTCTTTTCGAAGCTCTTTTTTCAAGAACGGCTCACCTAAAAAAAACTTGGCCTCGGCAAGAGCAGGAAACATCATTGGTGGCGGAGATTGGTCCGAAAACCGATTAATTCCAGACATAATAAAATCACTATATCATGATCTTCCTCTTGTCATTAGGAATCCTAATGGCGTAAGGCCATGGCAACATGTACTTGATCCTCTTCATGGATACTTGATTTTGGCAGAAAAACTATGGGATGGAGAGGCAAAGTTTTCAGAAGCATGGAATTTTGGTCCTGACTTGGATAGTCTAAAACCGGTTTCTTGGATTGTTGAAAAAATTTCTGATTACTTGGATAATCCAATTAAATGGAATAAAAGTGAGCAGACTTTTCATGAGACAGGCGTTTTATCTCTAGACTGCACAAAAGCTAAATCAGAACTAAACTGGAATCCAAAATTACGCTTGACTGATTCCATAAAATGGACAGTTGACTGGTATAGGGAATTTTATGCCAAGTCTGATATGAGAAAAGTCACTGAACAACAAATCGCTGATTTTGCTTCATTGTGATTCTACTCTTTGATTGTTCTTTTGATTATTTCTGATAACTGCTCTCCTATTCTTCCAATGTCGTGAAATTCTTCAATATTTTTTCTACCTTGCATTCCCAGTTTCCTGCATAGCTCCTCGTCTTTCATCAATTTTGTTATTGCCTCAACAAAATCATCTACGTTCTCATGCTCAGTTCTAATGCCAGAACCAGTGCTTTCTATGTATTTCCCAATAGCTCCGTTTGATGAGCATACAATCGGCCTTCCAACGGATTGATACTCCAAAATTTTAGTAGGCAATGAAAAATTCAGGTGCTTTCCTTTGCCCATTGGAGATAAAAGTACATCTGCTTTTGCCAATGTCTCTGACAATTCTCTTAACGGAATAAAATCTGTATCCAAAACCACATTTTTTACCTGAAGTTTTTTTATCAGATCTTCAATGTATGGCAAAAGTTTTCCTTTTCCCCTTATGATGAATTTTATTTTTTCATTTTCTAATTTTTTTGCAGCATTAATAATAATATCAAAATCATATGATTCTACAAGAGAACCAGAATACATCGCGATAAACTCTTCTTTTCTTTTGTATTCATGATATTGAAAAATTTTTGTATCTATTCCATGTGAAATGCTTTTAATTTTCTCTTCTGGAGTATTATGATCTTTACAAATCACCTGTTTTACCTCTTCATTTAATGGAATCAAATATTTGGGAAATTCATATGAAAGTCTAGTTAGACGATCTAGCACCCATCTTGAAAATTTTGATTTTACGTATCCTCTTTCATACAATATCTCAGGCCATAAATCATCCACAACTCTGATTATCTTTCCCCCTCTACATTTTGAATAGATATACCCTGGAATTATTGAAAAAAGATTGGGCTCAAACAGAATTATTATGTCCGGTCTGGTTCTAAATAATGGGAATAATGAGGTAAGCAAAAATGTTGAAAGCAAAATCAAATTATTTCTTATTGATGTATGTAGCAGTGACGGTATCCAAACTCTAAAAAGAGTCAGATTTTCCATTTTTTCCTTTACCCTAAGTTTCCATTTGTACTCTTTTGGGACTGGGCCGTGCTGATGAGGATATGCAGTAATCACCGTCACGTCGTATCCTTGCTCAGATATGGATTTACAATAATTGTACGCCCTTGTGCTTCCCCCCGAAATATCTGGAGGGAAATATTGAGTTATTGCCAAAATTTTTAATTGATCTTTTTTCATGCTTTCTGTTCATACCACTTAATTTATCACAATTTCTCTCTTTTCCATTTCCTTGAACCATGCCTCAAGGCATATGATGTTCCATATCTTCATGTAATTCTGTTTTTTTCCTTCTTTGAACTTGGAAAAAATCTTCTCAATTTCATCATATTCAATTATTTTTCTTCTTTTAATCTCGTCTTTTATGATGTATTTTGATTCTAATTCCCTGATATTTTTATTCAGCCAATTAATTAATGGCGGAGTAAACCCTCGCTTTTTCCTACTCAATACTTCTTTTGGAATTATATCTTTTACAGCTTGTTTTAAAACATATTTTGTTGTTCCATTTTTTATTTTGAGATTAAATGGAATGTTAGCTGAAAATTCAACTATTTTGTGATCTAATAGCGGTTCCCTTGTCTCCAATGATACTGCCATGCTGGTTTTGTCTGTATATTCTAAAATATTGTTTGGAAGATAGCTTTTGCATTCTACATAAAACATTTTTTTAAAAAAATCCTGCGCGCCTTGCTCTTCTGCTTTTTTGAACATTTCTTTAATTTTATTTTCATATGGCCTGTTGACTTTTCCTATGATCTTCTCCTTCTCCTTATCTGAAAAATATGTGACAAACGAAATGTATTGATCAATCTGGTTTTTTTTCCATGAATCAAAAAATCTCTTTGCTTTAACTATATTCTCCCCTGATGAATCAGGAAGTTTTTGTATCAGCATATTCAGATCTTTTATAATGAAATTTGGGACTTTAGAAAAGTCATCAAATATTTTTAATGCCTTGTATTTGGGATAGCCCCCAAACATTTCGTCTCCCCCGACTCCTGAGAGTACTACTTTTGATGTTTTGCTTGCAAATTCTGAAATAATGTAATTTAGTGTTGTAGTGGGATTACTAAATGGCTCATCTAATTGCCATACCACGTTATCTAATTGTTTTAATGCATCCTGCGAGTCGACAATAATCTCATTGTGGTTTGTGCCTAATTGTTCTGCAAATTCTCTAGATTCTTTCAACTCATCATATGACTTGTCATCACTATCCTCGAATCCTACCGTATACGTATTGATTTCATATGGGGATTTTTTAGCTGCTAATGTGGCAACAATAGATGAATCCAATCCACTACTAAGTAAAACCCCTACTGGAACATCGCTGACCATTCTTAATTGGGTGGATTCTTCTAATAGTTCTCGAAGTCTTTTTGTGTATTTTTCTTCTGTATCATGATAATTTGAAAATTCTATATCCCAATATTTTTGTAATGTGTGTTTTCCATTCTGCTCAAAAATTAAAATTTCTCCCGGTAGTAGTTTGTAAATATCCTGAAAGATTGTTTGTGGTGCTGGTACATACAAAAATGAAAGATAGTCGTTTACTGCATTTTTATTAATAAATAATTTGATCTCATCGCATTCTAACAATGCTTTAAGCTCAGAAGAAAATAGCAACTTATTTTCTTTAATCCAATAATACAGTGGCTTTATTCCTATTCTGTCTCTAACAAGAACAATCTTGTTTTTTCTATAATCCCAAATGGCTATAGCAAACATTCCTCGTAGAACTTTCACAAAATCCAATCCATATTCTTCATATGCATGTACTATGGTCTCTGTATCGCTGTTTGTTTGAAATTTGTGACCTTTTTTGATTAATTCTGATTGTATTTCCCTGTAATTGTAAATCTCCCCATTAAACACTGTCCATATATCGTGTGTTTCATTGCTGATTGGCTGTTTTCCTCCATCAATATCAATAATGCTTAATCTTCTAATTCCTAGGCCGATGTTTTCTTCTTTGAAAATTCCTTCTTCGTCTGGACCTCTGTGTGCTATGTTTTCGCACATTTTATGCAGGAGACTCTCATCTCCTACGTTCAATGCACCTATGATTCCACACATTGCTATACCTGTATTGGCATTCCTTTTTTTAGGGATTCTAGTGCGGCTATAGTTGCCTTTGATGAATTCAGCGATAACTCAAACTCATCAGCCATTCTATTGCCATTTTTTAAATTTGTAATCATGTACTCTATTTCGTTTTCATGCCCTTTGTTCTGTGAGAAATAGCTACGCTTTGCAATGTCTTTTTTATTGCTAAATATTCTTAATGATTGAAAATTATCAATTACTGCTGTTTTTTCATCTGAAAAGAATTCCACCCTTTCCTTTGATGACTTTTTGCTGCCTTTTGATGTATATGTTATTGTTCCCAATGAGCCGTCTTCATAGTTGATTATTATTGAAAAATTATCTAATCTATCTTCTGTTGCTGTCTTATCTATTGAAGCGGCATATACCTGGATAATTTTTGAATTTGTAACATATGAAATATAGTCTATGAAATGGCATGCTTCGCTGATAATTCTTCCCCCTCCTTCTGATTTGTCATAAACCCAATGATCCTTTGGTATCTTCTCTGCATTAATTCTATAATGTGCAATCATTGGAGATGTTCTATTTTTAAAAGTCCGCTTAATCTCCCTTGTAAATGGAGCATGTCTTCTATTGAATCCAACCATAACTGTCTTATCACTATCTTTCCATTTGTTCTCAATTTCTTTTAATTGCTCATACGTAACTGCAAGCGGTTTTTCAACGAACACATTCTTGTTATTTTCTAATGCATCCAGTGTAATTTGTGCATGAGAACTATTTCTGGTTGTAATAAAAACAAGATCAACTGATTTCTCTTTTATCATCTCTTTGTAATCTGAGAATATGTTTGGAATTTTATACTTGTCAGCTACTGATCTAGAATTTATTCCATTCAATGTGGAAATACAATTCACAGAAATATCATTAATGTTATGTAATGTTGGTAGCAATGTTGATGTGGTAAATATTCCCGCCCCGATTATCACGCAATTGATTTTGTTTTTTGTTGGTCTGCTGTCTTTAAGTTTTATTGCTGAATCCTGTCTGTTTTCTGTTTTATACTCAATTACTGTCCCGATAGCTAAATCTGATGAATTGTTTATCTCATTGTAAATTTGTGGTGCTTCTTCTAATGAGATTTTTTTTGTTATAATTTCACCTATCTTTATTTTCCCCACATTCATTAAATTCAATACTGTTTCCATGTTTCTTGAAATTGTCCATCTCACAAATCCTACAGGATAGTCATATCCTAATTCTTCATATTTTCTATCATATCTTCCTGGACCGTATGATGAAGGAATTTTTACACTAAGTTCTTTTTTGTAGAACTCCTCTCTGGGAATGTCAAGTTTTATTGAGCCTACGATCGCTACTTTGCCTCTGTTTCTAGCAATCTTGCCTGCCAATTCTATTGAGTCGTTATCTGAGGATGCCGCTGTAATAATTACCGAATCTGAACCTACCCCATTTGTAAACTCTAAGATTTCTTGGCTATTTTGTGAATTTCTTAGAATAGCCAAATCTATCCCTAGTTCTTTGGCAACTCTAATTTTTCTTTCATCAACATCAATTCCAATTACTTTACATCCTGCAGATTTGGCAATTTGAACAGTTAACAAACCAATCAATCCTAAACCAATAACCGTAACCACCTCTCCAATTTCTGGCTCTACACATCTTACTCCGTTTAATGCTATTGATCCTAACGTTGTAAATGCAGCCTCATTAAAGGTAACATCTTTTGGAACCTTTGCTGCCATGTTTTTTGGAACGAATATTTTCTCTGCATGCCATGCATACTCTGCACCTGCACATGCCACTCTGTCTCCGATTTTGAATTCATCCACATCATCAGCAACTGCAACAACTATTCCAGAAGAGCTATATCCTACAGGAAAATATTTTTCTAATCTCTTTTGTGCTTGCTTGAACGCTAAAAGGTAACCGTCCCGTTTTGCTTTGTCTAAAAATGCTTTTAGCAAGTCTGGCCTGTCTTTGGCCTTTCCAATCAGATTTTTTTTTGCAAATTCAATTAGCATTTTTTCTGTTCCAAGACTAATTACAGAGGAATAATTTTTTACAATAATTCCACCTGATCTTAATACAGGATCTGGAATTTCAACAACTTTGGTGTTTCCCGATGTTAAATCTAATATCAATTGATTCATTGTACTCTGTCTCTTTCTAGTGTTGACGCTATTGCATCCAAAGCTTGAGTTGTCATGTACAGATCTGGATAATTTGTGCTGGATTCCACAGTAGACAAAATTGCACTGTATCCTATTTTTACTCTTGTCACTTTACTTGGTATCATTTTTGAATTTTCTCTTAATCTTGAAATTTCTCTATGCATCCTATGCATAATTCTTAGTATTTTAAAATTAATTGAATACTTTCCAATAAATCCACCTTTAAACGAAAATAATAGACCTTGAATCATTTTTCCCATCGAGGATTTTTCCCATCTCAACAATAATCCTTCCCTGTATTGCTGATTTAATATCAATATTGTATTCTCTATTCTTGATTTGTCTACATAACTGCTGTAAATACAATATAAAAAAATTGCAAATGCATATGTTGCAGTTAGGTATAAAGCAAAATTTAATCCACTATTGTCCCACTTAAATTCGCCTGTGTTTTTTTGATTGTTTAACAACCATCTTACTCCATCGTGTATTGATTTTTCAAGTTCTCTATTTTGAATTATTTCATTACACTTGTGCAAATAATACAAAGTAACTGATTGATAATGAATACATGGAACATCTAAATGATGCTTGTATGGGTATTGAACAACTTTACTTCCATACGGAAATCCACCGTCCTCTTTTTGTTGTGAAATAATATTTTTTATTCCTCTTTTGGCTGCCTCTATGAATTCCTGAGCATTCTGTTTTGTTCCGTATTTTATTAAAAATGCCGATACCATTGCATCCGCATTTAACACATCTGCATGATAATACTCTGATTTTTTAAAATGACCATTTTTAATTTCTTGTTTTATTAAAAAATTAGCCGTTTTGGATAATACCTCTTCTGGAATTTTTATGTCTGGAAGTTCTTCGGTTACTTCAAGCAAAGTTAATCCGCATATGGACGTGAACACTGAAGATGGATTATCATAATTTACATGTGTTTCGTTCCATGACCCGTCTTCGTTTTGTTTAGTTATGATCCAATTTGTGATTTTTTCAATTGTATCTCTGTAATTTTTTTTATTTAATTTCTGCATTTTTATTAGTGCAGAGCATAATTCCGCAGTTGTTCTTGTTCTAACAACGCCTGTGAATTTATCCTCTAAAAATGCCATACCATCATCTAGCTTTAGATGTTGCATTGTTTCATTTAGTGAATTCAAAAATATTTTTTCAATTTGGTTTTTAATTTCTACCATGCTTATTCCTCTAGAAATGCAAAATGGTTTTGTTTCATTAAAAACGCACGTCCATTTTTTTTATATGCTTCCATTAGTTCTTGATCTTTTAATAACATGGCAATTTTCTCGGCCAATTTATCGTGTTTACCTTCTACCAACATGCCTGCACTTGCATCTGATAGGACTCTTTTTAGCTCATCTGATGTCCCATATGCAATTATTGGTATTTCACATGCAAGATATTCAAATGTCTTAGTTGGTATTGCATATGCCAATTTTTTGTTATCTGCAAGCGGAACAATTCCAATCATTGATTTTGAAAGAATGGTGGGTATCTGCTCCCTAGACACTGGTTTATGCATGAAAATATTCTGATTTAATTTCAATTCTTCAATATCTCTCCTGATTTTATCTTCCTCATCTCCACCGCCATAAATCTCAAGTCTTATTTTTGGCCATTCTTTTACCAAAATTGAAACTGCATGGATTAGTTTTGTCAGGTTTTGTGCCGTACCGATATTTCCTATGTATACAAGTTCATTTTCAATCTTGTTTTGTATCTTTCTAAACTCTACTAGATTGACATTAAATGGAACGTATTTGATTTTTTTTTGTGGATGCTCTTCTGATAGCTTTTTCTGAATATACATACTATTTGTGATTATTATTTCCGAGTTAACCAAACAATACTTTTCAAATTTTTTTAAACATGAAATTATGAATTTGTTTTTGATAAAACCCAATGATACGGCCGCATCTATCCAAAAATCTCTCATATCTATGATTGTTTTTTTTCTAAACATTCTTGAAACTAATGTTGAAATTAACAGTGTAGGGGGTGGATTTGTCACAATCACTACTGTATCCCCTCTAATTCTTCTCATCAAGTATAATGATGACAAAATTGAATGAAACGTGTAATACATGATCCGTTGTAATAGTGTTGGAGATTTTTTTCTTGGCTGGTATGTCCAAATTCTGTGTACTGCAATCCCGTTCAAATCTTCATGTTGAATTATTTTATTTGATAATGGAAATTTTGTAAAAGGATATGTTGGTGGCGAACAGATCACTTCCACCTGAGATGATCTTTGCAGTTCTCTAGCCATTTCATATATTCTTGATGCTCCTCCAACTGCCTCTGGAGGAAAATTTTGTGTAACTATGACAATTTTTTTCAATAAGCCATATGTAATTCTTTTATATATAATCCAAATAATAATTTTTAGTGACTAATTGTAATTAATTCATTTTTACATTGTACTATTTTTAAGAAAATCTGTTCATAATACTTCTTAATTTTCCCAATTAATTTTGTAAACAACAGTTCCAGTGTTATTTGACTTGAAAATCATTTCAAAATTATTTGGTATTTTTATATTTTTTGGATCTTCTAAAACTTTTAATTCTAAGATCTGTGTTTCATTTTTTATCTTTTCATCTATCAATTCTTCTTTTATTGGCGTATAAATCAAATAATTTGGTACTTTCTCATATTTGTTAAATTTGTCTGCAGGAGTACTAAGTACGTTAGACGCATACAATTCAAATGGAGTCCAATTTTCCCTTGTAACGTATTCAATTATGGATTCTCCTTTAACACCTTCAGTAAAAAAAGCATATACTGTTTTAGCATTTGTATAATATGAATATGCCACATTATTTGACATAATATAACTTTCTTCAATATTTTGTTCTTCTTTTAGAATTTCTGATATCTGTTTTATTTCGTACCCTATTTGTGGACGACTTTCCTTTTCTTTAAATATTTTTTCTATTTCCTTTTGAATTCCTTCATTTGCAGTTCCATAAAGATAAATTTCAAATATCTTATATGAAAAACCTACATTAGATAGAATTACTAAAAAAATCAAACTAAATGTAATCATTGTAATGGTTTTTGAATTTTTAATGAATTTTGTTTGTATTTTTGGAATTATATATAAAAAGAAAATCGAAGACATGATAGAAATTGTAATCCATATAGAAAAAAGATGATCGGGTCTATCCAAAGGAACAATGGAGATTAATATCAAATATGTGGGCGCTAGAATTATTATAGGAATTAGGTTTTTTTTAATTTGTTTTATTGTCCTAATTCCTAAAAATATAATGGGTATAGTAATTATTATGAAGAAATCTGTGTTTAATTTTCCAAGAATTAAAACTAAAAATAATGTAACTAATAATAAAATTAGGTTTTGTACTATTAACTTTCTGTTAATTTTTTCATAGATTATTCCTACAAATCCTCCCAATACAGGTATTATTGCTATGTATGGAATTAGAGGAATTATTGAAATTGCATTATTTCCAAAAAAATTAAAAAGAAGATTTGAATTATAAAAAAATAAATTATCTAAATAATTTCTAAATGTAATTTCACTATTTGATAGCATTTCTGAATTCTCAAATTTTTTAATATTCTCAGTCTCTAGATTATCATGCCGTTGATCTAACATTGTGTAAAATGTATGATCTGAGTCAAACAATGATCCATGAACAGATAAATTATATGCGAATATTGGTAATAGACATATTACAAATATGACTAAAAATAAAACAGTGTTTCTTGTATTTTTTTTTAGATTTTTAGAACCAAACATTAAAAATATTAGAAATGGAATGAAAACTAAAATTGCTTGATATCTTATGTCTGATGCAACACCTAAGCAAATTGCAGCAAAAATTAAATCTTTTCGCTGTATGTTTTCTTTTGTAAAAAAATAAATCCCACAAAATATGAATAATAATGCTAAAAGCTCATTTGTGGCTAATACTGCTCGTGTTTGTAGCGCGGGACTAATTGCAATAAAAATTTGTCCTAAAAATGCTATTTTAAAAGAAAAAATATTTCTAATAATATAATATGAAACAAAAACTATTCCCGTACCTGATAAAATTGAAAATAATTTTAATGTTAGAAATCCATCATTTATTATGTTATCCGACACTGCATAAATTATTGAACCACCCATGGGTGCATTTACAATACTGACATTTTCTCCATCTCCTGATAAAATCTGTTTTCCAGTATTAAGATAAAACAAACCATCTGGATTGAAAATATATTGATAATGTACAAATGAGATGTAACTAATTACAATAAAAAAAATTACTGTAATTATTACTGGATAAAACCATTCATATTTTTTTCCATTATGTTTATTTTTATAAATATCAAATTTTAACAATAACTCTTACATTGTTTATGTATATTTTAATGGATTCTTTTATTGAAATACCCTCTGCATTATTTTGATATCTAATTATTTTTCATGTGTTTAATCATGATTTTTCTAATTTGATTATAATTCTATACAAATACCATGACTGAGGAACTATTAGTGTTGCAAGAATAATCGAAAAATTAATTCCGCCAAACAATTTTAATAAATACAAATCAGGCTGAAGTGCATATATCATGTTAATGATCGAATGAGTTAGTTGACTATATTCAAACGACCATTTTGTTGCTTCATGAATGTATAAATCTGTTGTCGCTTTACCCAAACTGTATAGTCCTATCTCATAACCTGGTTTTCCCCATACAAACCAGCTTACATCTTGAGTAATATTTGCTAAATTGAAAAATATACCCAAACAAAACAATACAAAAATCATTATTTTAAAATTTCTTGATTTTCTTTTATCAAGACTTGCTCCTAATGGAAGTAGTAAAAAAGCCATTATTTCTACAGTGTATCTATTTCCCCATGCTACTAATCCATGCCAATAAAAAAATGACCCATAATATAATACAAAACTGCTAATAATTGATATTAACAAAATCAATGAAGCCTTGTTTTTCGAAAAAAAATCAGAAAATGAAAAAAAACAAGTCAGTAATATGGGCGAAAAAATAAACAATCCTACTCCTGGACTTAGGAGTAATCCAAAGATCCATTCTGGATTAATATATCTAACCATTGATATTGATTCTGAAGCTCCTGTTGCAACTTGACTAGATTCTATCCCAAATCTAATTTTATAGATTTCTTGTGTTAGAAAATAAAATGGTATTACTGAGAATATGTATGAAAGAAAATATTTTATTTTTATTTTTTTAATTATTGTTGAGATCAACAAAAATACAAAAATTGGAAAAATAAATAATATCATATCTTCCCTAACTAAAAAACCAATTCCTGAAATTACTCCAGAAAATATTAAATATTTTATTTTATTTTCATTCTGAAATTTTCTAAAAAATAAAAAACTCATTAGTAGAAATGTTGTTGCAGGAACTATATTTAACGAAGTTTGGGAATAAGACCAAATAGTTGTTCCCATAGCAAACATTAATGATAAAATTAAAGATGTTTTAGTCGAAAATTTGAACGTTTTACATATTAAGAAAAATATTGTGATCGAAATAGATGAAAAAAATGGACCATAAAATAATTCCAAGAACGTAAAATTAGGATTAATACTATTTCTCCACATGACATAGTGAGGATCTCTAAAATCATCAATGGTCCAATTTAGAGTTGATTCAGAAATAATGCCAAAACTGTTATTTATTAATAAAAATGGTACTTCAGTTAAACTGTGACCCACTGTAGCTGGAGAACAAAGTATTGCATTAGTACAAATGTTCCCAGTTCGAAATTGTGGTGGATATATTTCTGGATATTCAAATAATGTTCTTGTTTTTCCCTCTTCCCATAATGGATGTGGTGTTAGTGTAGCAATTCTTATGCTTTGTAACTGTGCCCAATCCTCATCTGATGTATATCTGTGACCATCAGAGGAAAATACAAAGATTATGAAAACTATTGTAAATAATAGTATTATGATTTTTGTGTCATTTTTAATATCACATTTAAGCATGTTTTTACTTTATATATTTTGAATTATTATTCGTATGTTCACTTTTTGATACATTAACTTGAGAAGCTCTATATCTTTCATAAAAAATCTCATATTCAGATCATTATTTTTAAATAAAAACTCTATTGGAAAAGAATTGTAACCTATAGAGTATTCTGAAATAGAAACATTATTCATGTTTTTATTATGAACCAAATAAACCTCAATCCATATATGATCCCCTTTCCTTTTCTGTTTACTTGGGATTTTGATTCTCCTTGTCTTTTTCTAAACGTAATTGGAACTTCAACAATTTTAAGTCCTTTTTCAATTCCAATCATGTTGAAATATGGTAAAAATAACCATCCATCAGTATCAATATTTTTATTATAATCATTAATCATATTATCAATTATTTTCTCTAGTGCTTCTCTTCTAATACATCTGTAAGTACAACCTACATCCGTAAATGATACCACTCCCATATGTAATAAACTAAAATACTTTATTTGAATTAATTTTGCAAGAAAAAAATTACCCCAAGTATTGAACATGCCATTCTGATTTCCTTTTTCTGTTAACACCTGAATTAATCTACTGCCTATGGCCATATCACATTCGTCTAGATATGGAACTAGTTTTTCTATATCATGTCCTGCATATGTTCCGTCACATTCTGTCAAAACAATTACATTCGCATCTGTTTCTAGTGATTTTTTTAGTCCTAACAAACATGAATCTGCAAATCCTTTGTTCTTTTTCTTTTCAATAACTATTGCACCCATTTTCTTTGCTATGGATACTGTTTTATCATAACTGTGGTTGTCTACTATTATAATATTTTCAACATTTTTCTGCGATTTGTAATCTCTGATTATATTTTCAACATTTTTTTCTTCATTATAAGCTGGTATTACTACTGCAATTTTTTGTTTCTGAATTATATTGCTACTTAGATAATCTGATGATTGTGTTCTATAGTGTTTTCTTTTTAGTAAAAACACTAGTGCAAAACCTAACCAAATAAAATCAGATAAAATAATCCATTTGATCTGATTAGATGTTACTATTCTTTCTCCAAGATCCATCCCAAGCAATAGATTTTGAATTCCATCAGTAATCCAAGCATAAATAGTCAGAGATGCAAAAATAATGTTAATAACAAACAAAAACACGAACGATAATGCTAAAAAAGCATAAAACTTCCCCATGCAAAGCGTTTCTAAGTCACATTAATAATGATTTAAATTGATTATTCTGGAAATGTACGGTTTTTATTAATTCAATTTCCATCATTAATATTGACAAATGTGTTGGTTACGGGAGCGACTGGTTTTATTGGGACCAATCTCTTGTATCGACTACTAGAATATGATTACAATATTAGTGTAATTGTTCATAAAAAATCTAACATGAATAATATCAAAAACATCGCCCAAAAATTAGATATACATAATGTAGATTTATCCAAATCAAACATAATAAAAAATGAAATTAAAAAAATAAAGCCAAATGTAGTATATCATTTAGCTACTTATGGTGTAAATCATAATCAAACAGAAACTGATAAAATAATTAACACAAATATTTTTGCAACTTTTAATTTATTTGATGCTTTGTTGGACTATCCGGAAATTAATAAAATAGTAAATATAGGAAGTTGTTTTGAATATGGTCCAAAAATAAACAAGATAAAGGAAACATCTGAAACAAATCCACAATCAGTATATGGTTTTTCTAAAGTATCTCAAACTAATATTGCCAAATATTTTTACGAGCAAAATAAATTTCCTATAGTTACACTAAGAATTTTTAATACATATGGTCCATTTGAAAACCGAAATAGATTAATTCCAAGTATGATATCATCTGCCATCAATAGTAAAAAAATACACATTAATAATCCAAATGATGTTCGTGATTTTGTTTTTGTTAAAGATGTTGCTGATGGCATTATACAAGCATCTAAAATTAAAAAATTAGGTGAGATATTAAATATTGGAACTTCAAAAGAATACAAAGTAAGAGATGTTGTAAACAAACTTTCTAAAATTACCAAATATGACAATGTTGTATTTGATGAAAATAAAACTCATGAATATGGTGGCAAAATTGTTGCAGACATTACCAAATCAAAAAAAATTCTAAATTGGGAACCGGCATACACTCTGGATGAAGGTTTGAAAGAAACATTTGAATGGTTTAAAACTCGTAATATACGTAATTAGAAATAACACTTGAACTCAGAGATACCGTGTTTTCATCATTACTTATAAAATTGAATTATCTAATTTATTTTATTATGAGAAATTGAGATTCACTAAGTATAGTTTCAAGCGATGAGTAAGTTGGTAGGTAACCAATATTTTTTGCTTTTCTTGATACTGAATAATATTTCTCTTTAAAACCCGTAGGTTGTTTAATTTTTAAATCGTCATTAAAGAAATATTTCAGATTAAAATGATTATTAAATTCCTTTAAGATATCATATTTAGAAATTGGTGATTTACTATAAGCATCAAGTGCGAAATTTGATTTTGGTTTTTCTATGCATAAACAAATTAATTGGAAAAGATCATCAGGATGTATAAAATCACGGAAAAAATTTTGTGTATTGGTAAGAAATTCTTTATTGTTATTTATTGATGTAATGATTTCTGAAATGAAAAAACTAGTATTTAGATCTATAAATCTACTAAAGAAGCTAAACATTCTGATATCAATAATATTAAAAGAAGAAAGTAATCTGTGCTTAGTTTCAGAACGGATTTTTGCTAATGTGTACGCATTGGAGGAATCATTTAATGATATATTAGAAAAGGATTCATCACTTACGGGTTGTGAAAAATCACCGTAAATCACACCAGAACTGAAATTTAGATATTGACAAGCGGTATTCTTTTTTATATATTCTATAATTATTTCATCATATTTTTCAGATAAAATCAGTATTTCCTTCCCATGTTTAGTAATCTCCAAAGGATTACTAATTCCCACACAATTTATAATTACATCAAATGATCCTAAGTGGATATTTTCATAATCATTATAGTTAATGTTTTTGTCTATACACATGGCAGCAACAAATTTCTTTACTTTTGTTTTATCTCTAGAAAAAAGAAACAACTTATGTTTAGTATGTTTTGAAAATTCGTAGATTAAATTTTTGGCAATGTGGCCGGTTGCTCCAAAAATTGCAATATTTTTTATTTTGTCAGTATGTACCAAAAAAATCGCATTCCATAAATTATTGCCCTATCCTTCTTATTTGCTCCTGTTTTTGAAGTTCCGACACGATTTTTAAATGTGATTGGAACTTCTACTATTCTCAAGTTATTCTCAATCGAAATCATAGTTAAAAAATTTGCAATCAATCCACTGTTTGGATTTTTTATAATTCTTTCAGCATCCAAACCGCTTAACTCTTTTTTTATTTTTTCCAACGCATCTCTTCTAATACATCTGTACAAACAACCGACATCTGTTAATTCTACTATGCCCATATTTGTTAAACTGAAATATTTAATCTGAATTAATTTTGCCAAAAGGTAGTTGCCCCAGACATAAAACATGCTATTTTGATTTCCTTTTTCTGTCAAAACTTGAATTTGCCTTGTGCCTATTACCATGTCACAATTATCAAGATATGGGATCATTTTTGATAAATCCTCTGCAGAAAATGTACCATCACATTCAGTAATGGCAACTATGTTTGATGAGGTTTCTAAAAACTGTATCAAACCCTGAATTACTGAATCTGCAAGACCTTTGTTCTTGGTTTTCTCAATTACATTGACTCCAAAACTTTTTGCAATTTCAACCGTTTTGTCGATACTATTGTTATCAATAACAATAATTTTTTCCACATTTTGATGATTGATGTAACTAGATAATACCTCCTTTATGACTTGCTCTTCATTAAAAGTCGGAATGATCACACATACTTTTGGTTCTTTAATTTTTTTAATAGTCAAGTAATGCAATTCAAGATCTGTTTTGTAGTGTCTTCTACTAATTAAAAATGCAAATAAGCCTATTGCCCAAACAACATCTCCAATTAAAATCCATTTCAAGTATTCAGAATAGTAGATCACTTCTACAAAATTATCCCCTTTGATCACATGGTCCACTCCATTTAATCCCCAAAAAATTAAGTTAGTTAGAATAAATCCCACATTCAGAACAATCAAACCAATAAATGACAAAACTAGTGTTGGAAAAAACAATTTCATAATTGAACTCTTTCTATGTTTGAGTATAAATCATCCTACGAATATAAATAATTGATTACAATAAAAACTAAAAATGCATACATTTTATATTCAAATTTTCATCTAAAGTCTTTTCATAATCTTGTTTTATACAGATTGTGAAACAAATCCCTTTCATTTTAGACTTGGTTGTGTACAGGTATGATAAATCAATGATGATGTTGTTCTTAGAATTCTGCAGATTATTGTAAATATTGAACTTTGTAAAAATAATCTTATCAATGTTCTTAATTTTCAAAAATTAGAAGGCATTCTGATACAAAAGTTTAAAGAATAATTTTAAGTCCAACTACTCATGATTTATTCTCAAAACAATATCAAACATGAAAATCTCTATTCTGCAATAATTTTTGGTGTCATAGTTCTTGCTTCCTACTCACCAATAATTTTTTTAGATCAAACCTATTTGCTAAATAACCCTATACCGATAGAATATGTAGAGTCTGATACCAAATCTACTGTATTTGGATTTACCAAAGACTATTCTATGGTCGCAAATTATCCTAACATCAAATTATCTTCTGACATGATTTTCGATGGAGAAATTCCATTGTGGAATCCCTATATCGGCCTTGGATATCCGTTTGGTGCAGATACAACTCATCACATATTTTCCCCTCTTAATTTGGGATTTCTTCTTCCCGTTGAATTTTGGGATGTTTCTTTTTTAGCAATAGTCTGGATTGCAGGATTTTTCACATTTCTTTTTCTGAGAAATTTAGGACTGAATTTCATCAGTTCTTTGTCTGGTGGATTGTTTTACATGCTCTCTGGAGCTTTTACGTTGTATTTGCCAAATCCAAATCCATTTGTAATGATGGCAACGCCCATGATCCTACTTTCTATAGATAAAATTTTTAGAAATGATAATCCGAAATACATAATCCTCCTAAGTCTAACCTATGGATTTTCAATCTTGGGTGGACACCTGCAATCATTATTTCTGCAATCATTATTGGTAATGTCCTATTTGTCTTATCGACTATTTTTTGTCATAAAACTCAAAAATAAAAATCTCAATCCATACGCTCCTTTATCTGGAATTTTAAAACGATTATCTCTAGGATTAGTCGGTGCATTTGGAATCACTGCATTTTATACATTATTTGCGTTTGAGTATTTTCAAAATGGACTTTTAAGCCAAGATGATACATGGGGAAGATTACAGTATAGCGATTTCTCCATTTCAACATTTTTCATTCCGTATGTCCTGGGCCCCTTACATGCTTCTTGGTCCACAAACATTCAAGGCATTTCTTCACCTGGATATTTTGGAATAATTGCATTGTTTTTTGTGGTATTTGCAATTCTGCTTGTCTTAAAAAATAAAAGCATGGCTGAGAGATATACTCCGATTTTTTTTATATCGTTGGCTTTTTTAGCAATGCTGAGAATTGCAAATTTTCCGATAATATCACTAATTGGCGAACTGCCTGTTTTTAATCTGATATATTTTGGAAGCTATTCAGGCGTTATCATCTCTTTTTGTATTGCTGTTACTGCATCATTTGGAATTAACCAGTTGGGGACAACAAAAGTTTCAAAAAATACAATAATTTACTCTGTAGTTTTTACATGCTCTATACTCTTTATTTCACTATTCCCAATTATTTCCGAGTTTTACGGAGAAAATTTTTCTTCATTAATTAGCATACATGATATCAAAAATTATGTTACATTTCAAGTCATTCAAAGCTTTTTCTTTGTAGGGATTGTTTCGTTATTTGCATTTCTAGTAATGAAGAAAAATGCTTTGTTTTCAATTATACCAATAATCATATTTCTTGAATTGATACTGTATATTCCATTTGGGCTGCATCCCATTTGGACGGCTTACAAGTTTATCTTGGTGGGCCTGGTAATGGTTTCACTGTTAATTTGCTCCAAATTCATGTCTTTTACTAAAATTCCAAATCGAAGTATTTTTTGGACTGTTGCAATATCTTTGCTAGTTGTTTCAATAATTGGTGTTACAGTGATTTCAGAAAAAAGTCCCTACGGATTACCTACAAAATATGATTCTTTTAGCGATAATAATGTCACAAATTTTCTAAAAAATAATCTAGATCATCAAAGATTCATTTCATTTGAACAAACCATGGGACCTGCATATCCTGCAGCATTTGAAATCTCTTCACTCAATACCTTGTCGTCATTTAACATAGCTGATTATGCGTCATTTATTGAGTTGTTTTTAGATCCAGATGCTGAGGTTGGCAGAATGGGATCTCCCCCATGGTCTAGCGAACTTGGGCCGTCACAATCTATTGAGAAATTCATGGAAAATAAAAAATATTTTGACTTTTTAGGAGTAAAATATATTCTGACAGAAGGATACGACTTTAACACCTTTTCATATGGAGTGATAGGCAAATCTGGAAATTTTCTCAAATTAGGCAGCAATGCAAATGATCTGACTCAGTCGTTTATTTCTCCTACACCTTCGATAGAATCGCTAGGAGTTGGCTTGGGTTCAACATTGTTTGAGGCTGGAGATTATGTGATTTTGACTCTTGATTCTGTTCCTTATTCAGAGGAAAATCATAGAACGTCAAAGATAGAAAAGATCAGAAATGGAGCCAATCATGAATTTAAATTTGATTCTCCATTGGAAAATGTCTTGGATCAACAGTTTGAATTTTCGATTTATTTTCCAAATAAAACCAATGAAAAATTTGTTATAATTTACCATGACAACAAAACATATCTTGAAAATTCTGACAACATCCATTTTTTTGTTAACGGCGAAGAAAATGGTGATATGTTTATTCCATTTACAATCACGCCTTCTGATAAAGAAACACCAGTTCCGTTTAATTTTAATGAAATTTATATTAACGAAAACTCAAATGCATTTCCACGAGCATTTCTAGTGCATGACTTTGTCTCTATCTCTTCTGGAAAAGGTCAGGATTATTTATTCAATAATAAAGAGTTTGATTTAAGAAATTCTGTTATTTTGGAAACTCCACTATCTGCTCAAATATCTATGAAAACCTCTGCTCCATCAACCAATGATTCTGTAGACATTGTTGAATTCAATGAAAATCATATTACAATTGAAACATTTTCAGAAAATGATTCTATTTTGGTACTTACCGATGTATTTTATCCTGGGTGGATGGTTTCAGTTGATGGAAATACATCAGAAATACTGCGTGCTAATGGTCTCGTTAGAGCCGTAGTAGTTCCTAGCGGTTATCACACTGTTGATTTTAATTATACGCCAAATTCATTTTGGCTTGGAGTTTTAATTTCTAGTGTTACGCTAGTCTTTTTAACTGGCATTTTCATTTATTCTAGAAAATTTTATAAAAATCAAACACCATAATTGGTAAATCATTTCATAATTCAACCTAATGCCTTCTCAATTTTCTATAATCGAAGACATGTTTTTTTTGAGTGCAATAAAACCGATTAAAACTGGATAAAATCTTGTAAATAATCTTATTATTATCACCGTTGTAATCGCGATTGACAAATTCAATCCATAGTAGTTTAGGAAACCAGAAAAGCTACCCTCAACCACTCCCATCCCTAATGGAAGAAATGAGATGAATCCTAAAATTATTGCACTAGAATACATTGGTATAATTTCTAAAATCTTGATTTCTGGCACATTCAATGCTGTCATGATTAAATAAACTGTACATGCCTCGATAAGCCAATATGTTATAGACAAGCATGAAGCCTGCACTCCAATTTTTGCCTTGGTTGAATTTTTTACTGTTTCAAATGAATCTGATAACGATTTTGCAAAATTTGAAGCAAATTTTATTTTAGATGAGAATCTGACGATTTTGTCTAATAGCTTGTCTGATTTTGTTAACGCAAAAAGCATTACTAATAACAATCCAAAAACAATTCCAATATATGCACCTAATTCAAAGACAAAAATACCTATCATTGATAAAGTGATTAAGCCAATTGCCGTGTAGAACCATTCTGAGATAATTATCCCGCTTGTCTGAGAGATGGGAACTGAAAATTTATCTTTTAGAATTTTTGCTTTTATGAAATCTCCCATCTTTCCAGGTATTAGTCCTAGTGCAAAACTTGAAACATAAATTGAAAAGCTAGTTCTAATTGGAATGAATATGCCTGAATTTTTTAATAACAGGTGCCATTGCAAAAAAAGAACAAACCATGAGATAGAAATGAGAATAAAAATTACAGGCAGAAACTCTAACTTGAAATTGATTAATGATGTATAAACAATTGCAAGATCTGATACTATCAAAAATATTGCATAAATGGAAGAAACAATTACTAAACTAAGTATAATTTTATTAAATAATTTCACATTTTGAACTGTTATATGTGTATATATTAAATTCTGGCATATAGTGAAATCTTTGAAGAAAAACGACATCATTGATAATTCAAAATTAGATCAAACGGACAAGGCAAGAAATATCCGGCTAAAAATTATGGAGTTGGTTCAAGAGTATGTGGAAGAAGTCCATGGGACCAAAGAATTCATTCCAGGAAAAACTTTGATTCCAGTATCAGGAAAGGTCTTTGATTATAACGAAGTACAACACTTGGTATCTGCTGGATTGGACTTTTGGCTAACCACTGGCAGGTTCAATCATGATTTTGAACAAAAACTCTCCAAATTTCTAAACATTCCTTTTGTACTTACTACAAATTCTGGTTCATCAGCAAATTTAATTGCATTATCCTCTCTGACTTCGGAAAAATTAGGCGATCGATCAATTAAAAATGGAGATGAAGTAATTACTGTAGCAACATGTTTTCCTACTACTGTAAATCCAATTCTTCAAAATAATCTAACTCCTATCTTTGTAGATATTGATCATTCGACGTTTTCTGTTGATGTAGATTTAATTGAACAATCAATTACTGAAAAAACTAAAGCAATAATGATTGCTCATTTGTTGGGCAATCCCTATGATGCTTACAGCATATCTAGAATTGCAAAGAAAAACAATCTTTGGCTTGTTGAAGACTGTTGTGATGCCTTGGGTACCACATTAAGAGGCAAGCATGTTGGAACATTTGGTGATATTGGCACTCTAAGCTTTTATCCCGCACATCAAATTACAATGGGAGAAGGCGGAGCTGTTTTCACAAATAACCCTGAATTAAATAGAATCATGGAGTCTTTTAGAGACTGGGGAAGAGATTGTTTCTGTGCACCAGGTAAAAATAACACCTGTGGAAAAAGATTCAACTGGAATTTAGGCGAACTGCCTGAAGGCTATGATCACAAGTATACATACTCAGAAACTGGTTATAATCTAAAAATCTCTGACATGCAAGCTGCTGTTGGAGTCGCACAAATTGAAAAATTACAATATTTTACCCAAAAAAGGCAGGAGCACTTCAATTTTCTAAAAAATAGGCTCAAAACAGTGAGTGATTTTATCATGTTACCTGAATCAATTCCGCACGCAGAACCCTCATGGTTTGGATTTCCATTAATCGTGAAACCGTCTGCGCCATTTACCAAAAATGATCTGGTGAACTTTCTTTCATCAAAACTTGTTGATACTAGGCCTCTTTTTGCAGGCAATATTACAAAACAACCTTATTTTAAAAATAAAAAATTCCGTATTTTCAAAACTCTAGATAACACTGATTATGTGATGAACAATGCATTTTGGATAGGGACTTTTCCTGGCTTGACTTTGGAAATATTGGACTATGTTGTTACTCAGATTGAAGAATTTTGTATACATAAGAAAGAAACTCTAGGAAATGCCCATGAAAGTATCTGATTATATTAATTCATTTTTAGTCTCACGAGACATCAAGTATGTTTTTGAAATGAGTGGCGGTATGATAACTCATCTTTTAGACTCTATGCATAAAGGCGGTAACTTGAAGATAATTAGCATGCGCCATGAACAATCAGCAGCATTTGCAGCTGATGTGGTTGGGAGATTGTCTGGAAAACCTGGCGTGGCATTGGCAACAAGTGGTCCTGGTGCTACAAATCTAATTACGGGCATAGGAAGCTCGTATTTTGATTCGTCTCCAACCTTGTTTATCACAGGTCAAGTTAATCGTAATGAAATCAAAGGAAATAGACCTATAAGGCAATTGGGGTTTCAGGAGACTGATATTGTTTCTATCACAAAAAATATCACAAAAGCATCATGGCAGATAAGAGATGAAAACCAAATACCAAAATTCTTTCATAAAGCATATGATTTATCCACAAGTAAGCGGCGAGGTCCTGTCTTATTGGATATTCCAATGGATGTACAACGATCAGAGATCCAACCGACGCCAATAAAACTTCCAAATCATACAAAATACAAAATAAAAAACAAAGCTTTTATCAAAAACCTCCTGCTTTCAATTAAAAAATCAAAAAAACCCCTTATCTTGGCAGGAGGTGGGATTCAGTCTAGCCTTGCTACTGAATTATTTAGAAAAGCAGTATATATGCTCAAAATTCCAGTCGTTAATTCTCTGATGGCTGTAGATGTATTGCCATACGATGACCAATTTCGCGTTGGTCTAATTGGTAGTTATGGAAATAGATGGGCTAATTTGACACTGGCAAATTCTGATTTTGTCTTGGTACTGGGAAGCAGATTGGATGTCAGACAAACCGGTTCACGAATTAAAGAGTTCAAGTCTGGCAAAACCATTTTTCATGTTGATTGTGATGCTGGAGAAATGAATAACAGGATCACAGGATGTATAGAATTAAATTCAAACTTGGATGATTTTCTATTTACCTTAACAACCATGGTTGATGAAAACGATTTTTCAATCATGCAACCATGGATGGATGAAATAAATGATCTCAAAAAAACATTTCCAGATATCATGGAACAAGAAAACTCGACTGGCATAAATCCAAACAAATTGATGCATTCCATATCAAAATACTCAACACTGGCCAAAGTTTTTGTTACTGATGTGGGACAACATCAGATGTGGGCAGCACAGTCATTGGAGTTAGATCATAATCAAAGATTCATAACTTCTGGCGGCATGGGTTCTATGGGATTTGGTCTACCTGCCTCAATCGGTGCTGCATTTTGTGTAGCACCATCACCAGTTGTCTTGATTGCTGGAGATGGGGGATTTCAAACAAATTCTCAAGAATTGCAAACAGTAATTCATAATAACTTGCCAATAAAGATGATAATCTTAAATAATAATTGCCATGGGATGGTAAGACAATTTCAAGAAGATTTGTTTGAAAAAAGATATCAATCTACTTTGTGGGGCTATAGTGCTCCAAGTTTTGAGAAACTTGCTAACGCTTATGGAATAAAATCAAAAAAGATCTCTAGTGAGAATGAAATCAATGCAGCATTAAAATGGTTGTGGACAGATCCTTCAGAACCGATGCTTTTAGAAGTAATGGTAAATACCTACACAAACGCATATCCAAAAATCTCATTTGGACAACCAAATTATGAAATGTATCCCAAGAAAAACATTAATCCCAAGATGAAATAAAAAATTTAATGCTTATGCAACATCACGCGCTTCATTTATGATATCTATTGCCAACTTGTTTGTTCAGAATGGGATTAATGATATACATAATATAGGCAATTTTCAAAATAATTAACATTGGATATCCTCATTTGCATTCCAGCATTTAATGAAGAGAATGTCATTGGTAAAGTAGTCCAAGAGTCACTCCAATATTCAAACTATGTGGTCGTATGTGATGATGGCTCAGCTGATGATACTTCTATTATGGCTGAAAAAGCAGGCGCATATGTAATAAAACATGCAACAAATCTTGGCAAGGGCGCTGCATTGAAGTCTCTTTTTAAATATGCCAAACATTTCAACGCCGACGTTGTTGTAACAATTGACGGCGACGGACAATTTTTACCAAGTGAAATTCCAAAACTTTGCAAGCAAATCACAGATGGCTCAGCTGATGTGGTAATTGGCTATAGATTTGATGACGAAACTGACATGCCTAATTACCGCAAACTTGGAAACAAGGTGTTAGACCATGTAAGCAAATCTGCATCTCATCTACCTTTTCGTGACACACAAAGCGGATTTCGTGCATATTCAAAAAACGCAGTACAAATAATCAAGTTTACAAATACTGGTTTTGTGGCAGATTCTGAAATTCTTATCAGTGCCGCAGAAAATAATCTAAGAATTAAAGAAGAAAAAGTCAAGGTTTTGTATTCCACTGGTACCAAGACATCTACTAAAAACCCCGTATCTCATGGCACTGGTGTGCTAGTAAATTTAATAGAACTAGTTTTGCTCAAGCATCCTCTGAAATATCTGGGAATTTCTGGTTTGCTTTTAACAATTTTTGGAATAATCAACTCGTCTTATGTCATTGCTCTTTTTAATGAGTCCAGGTACTTTTCAATACCATATACACTAATCTCTATGGGTCTGCTTACACTTGGAATTTTATTCATTCTCGTATCTGGGATTTTGTATTCTATAAATCGACAAATTCAATCCAGATCATAACATGATTTATTTTTGCAATTGACGGTGAGTGCATATGAAAGAAAATACAGATGATCATTTTAAAACCGAGGTATCCAAACTATACCAAAAAATTCTCCTGCGAGAGCCTGACAAAACCGGTCTTTATTTTTTTGTGTCCCAATTACAATCTCAAAAAATGACTCTAAATGACGTAGAGGCTTGCCTGCTTTCATCTGATGAGGGAAAATCCATTCAAAATTACTCACATTACACTGACAAATACTGGAATGACTTGCAGCCAGTCAGGGAATACAAAAACAGACTATCTACTGATAACAAAAATACCGACTGGATAGATGATCTGCCTAATAGATTCTCCAACTTTATCCCATTTCAAAATGTGTTGATTGTAGGCTGTGGAAATGGTTGGCTAGAAAGAAGATTGTATGACAAGGGAATTGGAAAAAATTTTGATGCATTTGACATCTCTGAGAAATACATTGAGCAGGCAGAGCAAGACAAGGAGGATAGACAAATCACGTATTTTGTTGACGATATAAACAACCTTCAAAAAATCAAGCCAAAAAAATATGATGCCGTATTTAATTTTGCAATTTTGCACCATGCAACCGAACTTGACTCTGCGATGAAAAAACTGGCAGAATCTCTGAATCCTAACGGTCTTATCTTCAACGAGGAGTATATTGGACCTGCCCGAAATCAATACATTGATAAGCATTTACAATTGATGATGGAAATTAACAGTGATCTGCCTGATAAATTCCAAACAAAACATATGCTGCGTCCTCCTTTGGCCAACTTTCGAATCGAACCAAGCGAGGCGATTCATTCTGATTTAGTGGTAAAATATTTTAAAAAATATTTTGATGTGGTGTATGAAAGAAACATGAACGGAGGAATAGCCTATCAAATCCTTTGGAATAACATTGAATCATTTGAAAACACAGATGATCCTGATGCAAAAAAATGGCTTCAGTATATCATTGACAAAGACTATGAACTTTCTCAACAAGGCAATGTTCCAATATTGTTTTGGTATGGTGTGGGCAAACCAAAGCAAACTAAAAAAATATGAGCAAGATAGTTAAAATCAATAAAGATTGAAATACATTCTTAATTGATTCGGACATAAACCTTTGAATATCTATCTATATAATTTTGAATCATGAGTAACTATTTGATGCAAAAAAATATTCCAAAGATTATAACAATAATGAGAGTAAAAAATGAGAGTCGATGGCTACCAATTACTTTTGAATCGCTTGAAAAAATAAATTCTGAAATAATTGTTCTTGATGATGGTTCTACTGACAATACACTTGAAATCTGTAAAAAACATCCAAATGTTATTAAAATCATTCATCAGGAAAATCTCCCTTTTGATGAAACAAGAGATAAAAATCTCTTATTAACTGAAGCATTAAAAAAAAATCCTGATTTTCTATTAACTCTGGATGGTGATGAAGCATTAATGCCTGGTTCTGAAGAAATTCTTTTTTCCGAAATATCTTCCAATTCATCTCAAAATGTTTTCGAATTTCAAGTTCTCTATATCTGGGATAAACCTAATCAATATAGAACTGATGGTGTGTTTGGTAACACGTGGCAGAAAAGACTTTTACGAATGGTAAACCAACCTCATAACCTTCATTTTGACGGTACCCAATATCCTGGAAACATGCATTGTCCTGGACTCCCCCAAAACTCAGCAGGTGTTCACAATCCTGTAAAAAGCAATGTCAAAATTCTTCATTATGGATATTTTGATAATTCTCTACGAATAAAAAAATATGATCGATATACAAAAATGGACAAAAACAATACTGATTTTGATAATTATAAACACATTCTTTCAGGTGAGAGTAAACTCTCTGGAGGATATGGGATCAAATTAGAACAATTATCAGATCGTCAATATTGGCAAACTATGGACAAAACGAATATTCAACTAGAAAGAGTAACACCCAATATTGCCAGCCAAAAATTTCTTTTTCAAGAACATATAATCCGCTATCTTTTTGCATCCGAATTCGTAAATTCAAAAGTTGTTTTGGACGCTGCATGTGGCACTGGATATGGTTCATCCTTGTTGGCAGAATCTCGTGCCTACAGGGTATTTGGAATTGATAATTCACCTGAGGCAATAGACTTCTGTAAAAAAAATTACTCGAAAAAAAACTTGGAATATTACTTAGCCGACTGTACAAATCTACCTTTTACTTCCCAACAATTTGATGTTGTAACCTCTTTTGAAACCATTGAACATTTGAAAAAACCATTGAAATTTATCGCTGAGATTAAAAGAATTTTAAAAGAAAATGGAATCATGATTATTTCTACTCCAAATATTGAATCATACAGTGAAAAAAATGAGTTTCACATGTTTGAGTATACTTTATCTGATTTCAGATCTATGCTTACAACCTACTTCAAAAATGTTTTAATCTTATACCAGTTTTATCCTTCATCCATGATGATAGGTAATTATGATCAACTTACTTCATTTAATACAACACTCGTTAATGATGAAATTAGTGATGAAACTGAACCTTTGTATTTCTTTGCAATATGTTCTGATAGTTTATTGCCTAAAACAGTTAACCAGAATTTCCTCTTTAAAGATTCAACATTAATTTCTGGTAAAACTTCTCATCTTAAAGAACTTCAGACTCTCAATACTATTAATGAAGAACATCTCAAAGAGCTTCGCACTCACAACAAAAATAATGAAGAATACATAAAAAAATTAAAAACGATTTTAGGACAAACAAATGATAAAGAAAAATTAGAACAAATTATTTTTGACTATAAGAAACAACTGGATAAAATTATGAATAGCAAAACATGGAAATTATTACGAAAAATCGATAAAATAAAAACTAAATTTTAAATTTCTTCTCAAAATAGATAAATCTACACACAAATCATCTACTAATAATTAGAAAATTACAAGATATATCTTGGTAATTAATAGACTTTATTCATGCGAATTGGAATAGTTCTTGATTGGAATGTTAACGCTTCCAGTCTCATGAACATAAATCGCAATCTTTTCCGAGAACTTGGAAAGATAATGAATGAAACCAAGTCCTTTACAATATCTGCAATTAAAGAAAGCTCTGTTGGCATTGGGGACATCAACCACCATTATGACGTAATTCACATTCCAAACATGGGAGGATATCGATTCCCAGTAATTCCTGCACAAAACTGCAAAAATCTGATTTTGGGACTATCTGGAATAGACGAGGTAATTTATGGAAATGAGGTATTTACTGATTCATCTAGATGGAAAATACAAGAACCACTAATCAAAACTGCCATAAATAATTGGAAATCTAATATTGATAAAATAAAATCAATTCACGTTGTAACGTCCTCTGAGTACAACGAGATGCACCAGTATCTTGGGATTCCCCACAAAAAGATGACTATAATCCCACACGGGGTAAATCATGACTTCTTCAAGCCACCAACAAATAAAGAAAAGACTAGAAAGGAAATCCTGCACAAGTTCCATATTCCTGAATCAAGATATTTCTTACATGTTGGAGAAACAAACTGGAAAAGAAAGAATCATCTTAGAATAATTGAGGCATATGCAAAAGCAAAAAAATCCGGACTAAAACACAGCATGATCTTTGTTGGAAAATACAATTCAAAAATAAAAAAAATCGGTGAAAAAATTCCAGGAGTTTTCTTTCTGGGATGGTTATCAAATGAATACATGTTGAAGTTTATGCAAGGCGCTGATGCCTTTATTCTGCCGTCTATTCACGAGGGGTTTGGCATGCCACTAGTTGAATCTATGGCATGTGGGGTGCCTTGCATCACATCAAATAACCATGCGCCTCCTGAGGTTGTAGGGAATTCAGGGTTGCTGGTAAACCCAAGAGATGCGTCTGAAATATCTGAGAAAATGCTACAAATCGTAAATGACAAGTTACAGGCAGAGCTTTCAAAAAAAGCCATTAATCAGGCAAAGTTGTTCTCATGGGAAGACAGTGCAAAAAAGATCTTAAACTTGTACGATAACGGGGGTATGCAAACGAACACTTTTGAAGAAGACTATGAAGTTGCAGCGTATCGCACTCTTACGACAGTTTGTGAACTATACCCTGACAGCAAACAGCGCCTGATAGAATCTCTGTTGCAGTTTGATTACTCCAAAATGATCTCTTGGGCGCTTGAAGATGGGCTTTATGATGAGAAAACTAGGGATTTTTTACTGCCTTTTGAGAGCTGGCTAAATAAACAGAACACTATAATGGCAGATTAAACATGGCCAATATTTTTCTCGCAAATTCAAGAATTCAAAAATTAAAAAAACTGTCTGTTCTTTCTCGCGAAATCATCAAAGAATTTGGAATGAGATATTTTTTGAGAATCTGCTTTGAAGAGATAAAAAAACAAAAACTGTCAATATTCTCACCTGACAAAACTCCAAGATTTGATTTTGATGAATTTTTGTCAGACTATGACTCATTTAAGAAAAAACACATGATGGCAAACTCTCTTGATCTCATGAAAAAAAATATTTCCACATTCTCAAAAAAACCACGATTTACATTTCTATTAATCAATAACGGTACCAGCATACAAAACATCACAGAATCCATCTCATCTATCTTGAACCAATCTTATGAAAACTTTGATCTCCATCTTGTAAATTGCCCCTATTCTATTATGGATAACCTCTCGGAGATAAATCCAAAAATACCTCTCAAAGAAATCAATTCCAACAAACTAGACGAAATCATATCCAAGATACAAGGAGAATTTGTTGTAATCTTGCATTCTGGGATTGCTGTACAAGATGATCTGCTGTATCGCATTGCAAAGGAATTCAATCAAAATCCAGACTCTGATGTATTTTATACTGATGAAGATTACCTCGATGAAAACAATGTTGCAACAAACGTGTTTTTCAAGCCCGATTGGAGCCCGTATCTGTTTCATAGCATGAACTATCTGGGCGACCTCTGTATAGTGCGAAAAAATTTGATTGAGCAAGTACCTGACCTGAATGTTACTCAAAATGATCTTCTTTATGAGCTGATTTTGCGATGTTATGAGATTACGGACAAATTCTCACATGTCCCGCATGTGTTGTTTAGCAGCAAAAAAACACCCAGTTCCGAATCCTCAGAATATGTCAAGTCTGTGATGTCTAACCATCTTAAAAAACTTGGAAAAAACGCAAATGTAAACGACGGATTGATTCCTGGAACATACAGAGTACGTTACATTCTGGACTCTGAACCCAAGGTTAGCATTATCATTCCTACAAAAGACAAAAAAAATCTCTTAAAGCGGTGCATAGACAGCATTGAAAACAACACCAGTTACAAAAATTGGGAGATTATAATAGTTGACAATGACAGCAAAAACCCAGAAACCACTTCCTATCTCAAGTCTTTGCCATACAAGATTATCCCCTACACAGAGCTGTTCAACTTTTCAAAAATGAATAACCTTGCAGTCACTCAAGCAACAGGGGATTATCTGCTGTTTCTAAATGATGACACTGCAGCAATTGATCCTGACTGGCTAACTGAAATGGTAAGCATCTGCCAGCAAGACGACGTAGGCGCGGTTGGGCCAAAACTAGTTCACTCTGACAATACAATTCAGCATGCAGGAATGGTATTTCTCAAGACTGGCGCCGGATTCCATCCTTTTCAGAGGTATCAAGAAGATGATCCAGGATACTTTAACTTCATAAATGTAATTCGAGACCTTTCTGCTGTTACCGGAGCTTGTCTGCTTACAAAAAAAGAGATCTTTGAGAAAGTTGGTGAATTTGACAATGATTTTGATCTTTATTACGGTGACTCTGATCTGTGCTTGAAGATTAGAGATTCCGGATTTAAAATAGTGTATACTCCATATGCCAAACTACTTCATGATGGCTCTTCTTCTATACGAAAACATACCAGTGCTTTTTTTGCAGTGGAGAACCACCAACATTTCATAAAGAAATGGCCACATCTAAAAAATGGTGATCCTTTCTATAATCCCAACCTTGGCTGGAATTATCAGATTGGAAAATAATTCCAGCAGCTCAAAATCGATAACAGTATATTATATTAATCAAACCAGCAATAACGATGACCTCGATTCGAGAAGAGATGTGGAAGACAAAAGGAATTCTCTTCAACTTTGCGATATCTGACCTGAAAATCCGCTACCGCAACTCTGTTTTGGGAATATTGTGGAGCATAATCGAACCATTGTTGCTTTTGGGAGTCTTGTTTGTTGTTTTTTCTACCATGTTCAAATTTGACATTGAGAACTTTCCAATCTATCTATTACTGGGAATCATAACTTGGAATTTTTTTAAAAATGGCACGTCAATAGCACTTGGAAGCCTCTCAAATCGTGCCGCATTTATCTCTCAAATTTATTTCCCAAGGGCAATCCCTGGGTTGAGTGCAGGCGTCACTGCATCCATTATGTTGCTCACAGAGCTTGTGATTCTTGCAATATTTATGATAGTGTTGAACTTTTCCCCATCAATTACCATACTTTACTTGATTCCAATATTTCTGCTAGAGTTTTTGTTGATACTTGGTCTTGCCTTGCCGCTGTCAGTCCTTAATGCAAAGTACAAAGATGTTGAATTTATCTGGGGCGTGGTGCTGCAAGCAGGGTTTTTCCTGACTCCAATATTTTACCAGTTTGATATGCTTCCAGAAGTAGTAAGAAATGTTTTACAGTTCAGCCCCATGGTGCAAATTGTTACAATGGCACATCATGTAACGTTGTATGGCGAGCTACCAAGCATCAATTCCATACTTTATGCGGTATTTTCTGTTTTTATCATTGTTGGAATTGGCTATCTGATTTTTAGAAAACTGCAAGCAAGAATAGTCGAGGAGATGTAATTTGGAAGAAATCTCAGTAGACGTAAAGCATATCTCAAAAAAATTCAGGCTGTACCATGAAAAGCGTACTTCTGTGTACGAGTCTGTCTTGGGCTATTTTAGCAGAAAAAAACACTATGAGGTTTTACAGGCACTTGATGATGTGTCCTTTGATGTGAAAAAAGGCGAAATGTTTGGAATTATTGGCAAAAATGGCAGCGGAAAGACAACTCTGTTGAGGATTCTTTCGCATATTTACCAGCCAGACAGCGGCTCAGTTGATGTAAAAGGTACAATCATTCCTGTACTGGCGCTTGGATTGGGATTTCATCCCGAACTCACAGCTACTACAAATATTGTACAAAGTGGAATATTGCTGGGATTTTCCAGAAAACAAATATCAGATAAAATAAATGATGTCATAAGATTCGCAGAGTTGGAAAAATTTGCAGATACCAAAATCAAAAACTTTTCTTCTGGCATGCAAATGAGGCTGGCATTTTCTACTGCAATACAAGTTGATCCTGATGTTCTGATATTAGATGAAGTGTTTGCCGTAGGTGATCTGAACTTTCAAAAAAAATGCTTTGACACAATAATGGATTTTAAAAAGCGTGGAAAATCTATAATATTTGTCAGCCATGATATGGCACCTATCCGTGATTTCTGTGATAGGGCGATGTTTCTAAACAATGGCAAAGTCGAAACTATTGGCAAACCATCTGATGCTATTGCCGCATACGTTGATTTTCTTGGAAGACAAAAACAAAGTTGACATAAAACACATTTATCGCTATACCTCAAACACAAACCATGCCGTTTTCATTTTCCAGTCTGAGAATCCCTGACGTGAAACTTGTCACGGCAAAACACTTTCCCGACCAACGAGGGTTCTTTATGGAGTTATTCAAGGAATCAGACTTTTATGAAAATCAAATCACGACAAGATTTGTGCAGGACAATTTCTCCCATTCAGCAAGGGGAGTCTTGCGAGGACTGCACTACCAAAAAAACCCCAAGGCACAGGCAAAGCTGGTAGTTGCACTGAGAGGCGAGATATTTGACGTTGCAGTTGACATTAGAAAGGATTCCCCCACATATGGAAAGTGGGTAGGCGAGATCCTCTCTGATGCTAATCACAAGCTGCTTTACATCCCAGAAGGGTTTGCCCACGGCTTTTGTGTTCTAAGTGAAACAGCTGACGTACTTTACAAAGTGACTGAGGAGTATTCTGTAGAGCATGAGACCGGCATACTCTGGAATGATCCTGATATTGGAATATCATGGCCGGTAGACAAACCTCTACTACATGAAAAAGACTCCAAGCTGCCTGCATTGAAAAACGCCGAGAATAATTTTTCATTCACTAGAGATAAATAATAATTTTCAATCACAAAGACATGAAAATTCTTGTCTGCGGCGGCGCAGGATTCATAGGAAGCGCATTTATCAAAAACCACCTAAAAGCCAACCAAGATTCAAAGATAACAAACCTTGACATACTCACAACTGGCTCCAACCTTGCAAACCTCAAAGAGATTCAAGATAATCCCAATTATACATTCATCAAAGACGACATTTGCAACGAATCCATAACTGACAGTCTGGTAAAACAGACAGACATGGTGATTAATTTTGCAGCAGAGTCACACGTTGATAGAAGCATTGCAAACCCAAAACCATTCATTCAAACCAACGTCTTTGGAACATATTCAATTCTAGAGGCAGTAAGAAAGCATGACAAAAAGTTCATCCATGTCTCAACTGATGAGGTGTATGGCGATGCGCAAGACAAGTCTTCGTTTAATGAAGACTCGAGAATAAACCCAAGCAACCCATACTCTGCAACAAAGGCCTCAGCTGACCACCTTGTCGCCTCCTACCATAGGACATACGGAATAAACTGCATCACTACAAGATGTACAAACAACTTTGGGCCCTGCCAGTTTCCTGAAAAGCTAATACCAAAGACAATAATCCGCTCCATCAAAAATCTCAAGGTTCCTATTTATGGCGATGGCTCTCAGATACGGAGCTGGATCTATGTCTATGACCATGTGCGGGCAATAGAATCGCTAATCTCCAAAGGTAGGCCAGGGCAGGTATACAACATTACAGCATACGAGGAGATTACAAACAAGAGTATCGTCGAAAAGATCCTTGACATTCTAAAAAAGCCGCATGATGCCTTAGAGTATGTCGGCGACAGGCCGGGACACGACAAGCGTTACTCTATTGATTCAACTAAAATTGAAAGTGAAACTGGCTGGAAGCCACGGTACAACTTTGATGATGCGTTACATCAGACCGTACAATGGTATCTGGATAACCAAAGCTGGTGGGAGCCACTAATTGACAAAAACACGCTCCATCCGCAGCCCTGGACGATAAAATGAACAATGAATCCCTGTCTTTATATAGAAAAACCACATACTACAAAATATGCAAAAGGCACACAGAACGCAATCAAGATTAAATCCAGATATTGAAGAAAAAATCAAACTAGTAGAGTCTGGAAAGATAAAAGGCAAGACCTATACTCCTGATGAATACCTCAAGCACATTGATCAAGTTCTAAAAGACTAGAGATATTTTGTGGCTTGTACAACCATTTGACAGCACCATCGACAAGAAGCTAAAAAAATTCAAATCCAATTTACCATTAACTAAAAATTTTATCAATTTTATCCAAGAACTCAAAATAACAGATGATCCTGCAATCTTGGGTGAATTAAAACACGGATTATACAAAAATTGTATCAGAAAACACTTGACAAAATCACATACTCTGATTTACTATGTGGATTATCCAACGAATACTGTATGGCTAATTGACCTTGACGATCACAAGAACTTGTATGGCAGGGATAATAGGTAATGCTATGCGATTCCTAGTTACGGGTGCATCAGGACTGGTAGGATCACAGGTAGCAAAAGACCTGGTTGATCTAAACCACGAGGTGCATTCATCATACCATGACGCAAAACCAGATCATGGCATTGCAACATACCTAGACCTGTCAAGACTGGATGACATATCATCTACATTAAATGAGACAAGACCTGACAGTATAATCCATCTTGCCGCAATGACTGGAGTGGACCAGTGCGAGGAGCAGCCAGACCTTGCAATGAAGATAAACGCAGAGGCAACCAAACTCCTGGCAAGACAGGCAGCCAAGCAACACGCATTTTTTGTCTATGTCTCAACTGACTATGTATTTGACGGAATGAAAAAAATGAGAGCCGAGTCAGACGCTCCAAACCCGCTAGGAATATACGGCAAGTCAAAGCTTGCAGGTGAGCTTGCACTGAATAGTCTGGCATCGCCATATGCAATAGCAAGAATCAGCTCACCGTTTGGGCTGCACAAGACAAAAAAGTCATTTCCCATCTGGGTAAAAGAAAACCTGGAATCTGGGACAGACATACCGGTATTGGTTGACCAGTTCACGTCGCCAACCTACGTCCCCAATCTATCTGACATGCTAATCGAGATTGCAACAAGAAAAATTGCCGGAACATTTCATACTGCTGGTGCAACGCGGATATCAAGGTATGACTTTGCCGAGATGGTTGCAGACAAGCTAAACCTGGACAAAAAATTCATCCGCCCTGCAAGCATGTCTGATATGAGATGGAAGGCACAAAGGCCAAAGGACTCTTCCCTTGACGTATCCTTTGCAAGCGAGATCTTACATGCAAAGCCGCAAAAACTAGAGACAAGCATCCAGTTGCTGGCAGATCAGCTCAGCCAGATATCCTGATCTTGCGTCTTCTCAAAACTATTGCCGATGCAACAAAGATAATCCCGACTGCAAGTCCCTCAAAGAGCATCCAGTAGTTGCCGCCAAATGTAACCATGTCAGTTGCAAACGGCACAAACAGCGGAAACTTTGTCTCACCTGTTAAGAAGATATCAAATGACATGTGGGAAAAGACCGCAGCTATGGCTATGGCGCCAAGTCTGAGATCCCGCCTAAATATCATCATCATTACACCCACTGCAACAAACCCAAACGTGATGGAGTGCGCCATTCTTGGAATCATATCCATTCCAAAAAACTGTATCCAGTGATCAAAGTCCAGAATTAGCGGAAACAGCCCAGACAGTATGGCATACCTGAAGCTAAAGCTTGCAATGCCTGCAGCCAGCCCCCACATCACATGTCCTGTGATATGCTCTACGGAAACGCCGCTTACCTCGAGTGGGTTTCCGACAAGAAACGCCCCAGGTAGAATCAACCCCAGCAGCGAAAAACCAAATGACACGCCGCCATATGCGGCGCTAGTCTTTCCAATAAACCATACATCAGATAATACCACAAAAACCAAAACACATCCAATCCTAATTCAACCTTGCCAAAACAAGTCCTAACAAAAAGCTGATTTTATATTCAAATGAAAAAAACCATACCAAATGAAAGGAATAATTCTACATGGCGGCCACGGAACAAGGCTCAGACCACTTACCCATACCGGCCCAAAACAGCTTCTCCCAATTGCAAACAAGCCAATGTCCCAGTATGCACTGGAGGATCTGAAAAAAGCCGGAGTAACAGAGATTGCAATTATTATCGGCGATGTGTATCCCGAAAAAGTAAAAGAGTACTATGGCGACGGTTCAAACTTTGGCGTAAAGATATCCTACGTATACCAGGATGCGCCAAAGGGAATATCGCATGCAATCAGGCTCTGCAAGGACTTTGTGAGCGGTGACAGGTTTATCGTGTACTTGGGTGATAATGTATTAAGAAAGGATCTTACAGACTATACAAAAAAATTCCACACGTCAGACTCTGATGCCATGATACTGTTGTGTGAGGTAGATGATCCGCAGAGGTTTGGCATTGCAGAGCTTGATAAAGATAATCCTGGAAAAATTAAAAAAATTTCAGAAAAGCCAAAAGACCCGCCATCAAATCTTGCAGTAATTGGAATCTACTTTCTGACCCCCAAGATCTTTGATGTTATCGACAAGCTAAAGCCCTCCTGGCGAGGGGAGTATGAGATTACAGAGGCGCTGCAGCTACTAATGGAGGAGGGAAACAAGATAAACTATGATACTGTAACTGGCTGGTGGAAAGATACCGGGACTCCTGAGGATATTATCCATGCAAACAAGCTGGTTTTGGATTCAATCGGGACAGAGCACCAATTCCTCATTGATAAAGATGCAAAAATCACCGACGGTGTTGTGGTTGGCAAAGGCACAACAATAACGTCAGACTCTGTAATTGCAGGCCCTGCAATTATTGGCAAAAACTGTAAGATCGAGTCTGCAAAGATCGGGCCATACGTGTCCATTGGCGACAACTGCATTTTAAAAGACTGCAACATAGAAAACTCCATAATAATGTCCGAATGTACCATTGACTCCAAGACATATTTCTCATCTAGCATTATTGCCCACGGCTCTGAGATTACTGATTCTGCAAAGCGCCAGTTCCTTTTGGGCGAAAGGTCACAGCTAAAACTCTAGTCTACATCAAGCCTGACTATTCGAAAATAAATGGCAAATCCGTACAAACTATTTACATAATGGTGGTTTACACCTAAGATCGCATTGAAGATAGCTTGCATACCTGCATATAACGAGGAATCCCACATCGAATCTCTGGTAAGGTCTGCCAAAAAGTACGTAGACCAGGTTGTGGTGTGCGATGACGGCTCTACTGATAATACTGCAAAGATTGCCAAAAAGGCAGGCGCCATCATAGTGTCACATGAAAAAAACAAGGGGTATGGCGCTGCCATAACATCGCTGTTTGACTATGCCAGAAACAACAACGCAGAGATCATGGTTACACTAGATGGCGACGGGCAGCATGACCCAGACCAGATATCATTATTATTAAACACGATAACGCAGCACAACGTCGATGTTGTAATTGGCTCCAGATTCCTAAATGATTCCACTGAAGCTCCGGGGTATAGAAAGAGGGGAATCAAGATTATAACGTCTGCTGCAAACTATGGCGCAAACCTCAAGGTGTCCGACTCCCAGTCCGGATTTCGGGCATATTCCAAGGATGCAATTGATGCCATACATCCAACTGAAGAAGGCATGGCAGTATCAACTGAGATACTGATGAAAATATCAAACAAGGGACTGTCATTGGCCGAAGTTCCAATTACGATATCCTATGGAGATGACACATCGCAGCACAACCCAGTATCTCACGGATTATCAGTCTTGGTAAACACGATAAAGTATGTATCCATAAAACACCCGCTTCCGTTTTATGCGATTCCCGGAATCGCGTTTGTCATTGTCGGGTTGACAACTGGCGGGATATTTCTTGATGCATACCTGAACAAGCAGGCAGTGTTTTACGGATCACTGATGGCATCAGTTGTATTGTTTCTGCTTGGCGCAATACTGTGTGTCACTGCAATAATTTTGTTTTCGATGGCAAATCTCATCCGTGACAGACACTAACTGCAATAAAGTTCTGAGATTACTAGAAACATTAGAAAAATTTCTCTTTTGTTAAACCTGATTGTGAAATTATAGACAATAACGTGCCTTTCTTGATTTCTTTATGGTGTGGAACTGTAACCTTGTGTGTTCCGTCAGTTAGAAATATGTGACTTCCAGTTTGTCCAGTCTGCCAGAATCCGGCCTTGATGAGAATTTTTAAAACATCTCTCCATGATAATACTGGAAGTTTAGATGGCAACTTCTATTATCTTGCCTTTTTTGATCTTTTCCAGTCTGTCTTTTTCTTCAGGAAATGCTTCAAAATATCCTGATACTGCATCATCAATCATTTCCCTAAGTTCTGGTTCTGTATCTGCCTGTGTTATTATTCCTGGAAATTCTATGCATTGGGCGCTAAACCCATTGTCTTCTGTTCTTATGGCAAAGGAAAGTCTATTTTTTTTCATAATGGTATTTTGTTATTCAGGTATAAAATCAATATGGTTCTTCTAGCAAACATTGCAGATACAATATAGATGCTTGCAGAGTCAAATACATCGAATCAGCATTGCAAATTAGATTTGCAACATCATACATCGGTATTGCAAGTTGTTCTTACAAAACATTAATGTCAAATTTGATTATCTTCTTTTGCTTCTGGGTTTTGCTCGTAGTCTTGTCGTACAGCACGGACATCTTGGTTTGTCCGTACAGAAATACTGAGCGCATAAAGAGCATCTCTTGTGGCCCATCTCATATCGCATGTTGTTTTTTACGGTGGGCGACTTTAACCTCTCACACAAGCCGTTGCATGTCTGCCCCATCTCAAAACCTCATGATGCAAAAAATGAATCTGTGATAATCCATAGTCATGTCAGGTGATCTACCAAGTCAGTCGATGTTATGATGCCTACTATTGCATCTCTGTCAGACACTGCAAGCTTGCGAATCTTCATAATACTCATTGTCTTTGCAGCTTCGACTAGGGATTTGTCATGGCTTATCGTGACCAAAGGGGACGACATTATCTTCCTTGCCGGTGTGTCGTGTGGCATGTTATTTGCTGCAATCTTTATTGCAAAGTCCCTGTCTGTTATGATTCCGACAGGCATGTTTTCTTCCTGTACTATTACTGCGCCAATCCCTCCCTGCTCCATCATCTTTGATATCTGAAATGACGTGGTTTCGGGGTTTACAGATACTATGGCCTTGCTCATGATATCCTTGACTGGAACTGCATAGTTGCCTCTACTCATCGTCGTTTTTGTTTTGTTGTACTAGATATACTGCTAGCAACACAATGCCATACATTGTATTGCCAAAATTCCTTAATAATCAAAATAAAATAAAAACTTCATGGAACTAAAGGAGAAAAAGAGCCAGACGATCTCCTTTAGGTTGGATGTTGACCTGCTAGAGGAGATAAAAAAGGACGCAGATCTAGAGGGGTTAAATGTCAACGCGCTGGTATCAAAAGTGTTATCCAATCACATTCTCTGGGAGAAATACGAGCGCAAGGTAGGACTGCTGCCAATGACAAAGCCGTTTGTAAAGTATTGTCTTGACAAGATGGATGAAAAGGAGATAATTCATCTTGCCGAAGCTGTAGAGGAGGATACGTTTTCAGACATTCTCAATTTTATGAAAGGAAATTACAGCGTACGCGACTTTGTAGATATTCTAAGAACATGGCTTTCTGTTGCATGGATGCAGCATGACATTGTACAGGATGATAATTCGTACACCTTTAAGATAAAACATGACCTTAATGCAAAGTGGTCTTTGTATCTCAAGACAGTGATAACCAAACTATTCCATGACGTGATACAGAAAAGACTGGAAGTAAAGACTACAAAAAATACCATTGTATTTGTGTTTCCAATATCATGACTTTATGTGTCATTTACAAAATGGCGTCTTGTTGCTAAAATTTTTCAACATGCATCAAGTATATTTTTGCAAAATCTTTTCTGATGAATAAACCATAAATCTATCACATCTCTCATATCTCTACATTTGTGATCTTTTGGTGGGGTTCGATGATATTTTTTATTTATGAACTATTTTTACAAATAATTCAATTTGTATCGTATAGAAATTATCCAATGATAATTTTCAAAGCTTTGTAATCTGCATTTGTTAATCTAAAACAAAGGATGATCGTAAAATAACAAATCTGATCATCATCTAATATTGTATTATGAGCCTTGCTGAAATCAGTCTGATGTGATTGGCAATAATTCCAAGGATTTTCACACTGATGATCCGGTATCTCTAATATTCAAAATCCCAAGTTTGACTCGGATTAAAAACTAAAACCATTTCATGTGCTTCAAAAAATACCCCCATGTTACAGTCTAATTTTCATAGATCAATTATTCCGAAATATGTAAAAACGATAAAATTTTTAGCGACTTTGTTCCAAAATACAATAAATATACATCAAGACAAACCAAAATAACATCAAAAATGTAAAAATTATACCAAGCGATCTAAAAATTACACCAAAATTCAAACAGGCATGAAAAAACCATACAAAATGGCTCATTTGTGGACAATTCGTCCATTAGCCTTAAATACGAATTTTAAAGAAAAACGTCAATAACATGAACAACGAATTAGGACGTAAAATAACTAGTCTTACATTAATGACAATTATGTTAGCCGGTGGTATGACATTTGCAGTACCTGGCGTAATGCCAGCTGCACATGCAGCCAACGCTAACCTATTTGTTTCCGCAGAAAACTCGCAGTTTGATAACTACATGTCAGGACCTCAAGTAATTGAGGTCGTTGTAATTGATTCAGACATTAATGATACTGATGAGGCAAAAGGTGAACCAGACGTTACAGTAAACGGCAAGAAACTCAGAATGGTTCAAGCCGTGGATGGTAACTGGTATGGTTACTTTGCAGATAGAAACATGGCACAAATTGCCGATTCTACTACAACCAAAGGCGCAGCAGGCGACGGTTTGGACTTTGGTATCTTCTGTTCAGCTACTACTGGTGATGACTTCCTAGGTTTCTCAGTTTCTGAGACATCTGGTGTTGCATTACCAATTCATGCTAGCGCAGGAGGTAAAAACGGTACAAACCCAGCAACAATACTTACTGATAGTAACGCCAATTGTTCTTCCCTTACCATTGTTGCCAACGGAACTAACAATGTTGTAAGAAAACCAAAAGACGTCAATACTAACAGTGCTGTTGCTCCAGGCCAAATTGGATTTAAAACAAACACATCCAGTGGCTTGAACGGCCTGTGGCCATTTGTACAGCTCTATACTCTAAACCCAACTGGTAACGTTGTTGTACAGTACAACAAAGGTGGTGGTGTTCAAACAACAACACTCACATTTGATACTGTTGATAACTTTGCAAGCACAAGCTTAGACAGATCTGTATATCCTCAAGGTGCACAAGTACACGTTACAATCTCTGATTTATGGTTGAACATCGACCCAACTGACGAAGACTCTTGGACCTTTGGTACATTTGGTACTTTTAGTACCAACTACCAGGTGTTTGATGAGAACGGCGCAGCAGTCGGTGATACCTCCAAAAACACAGATACTAACGCACTTACTGCAGCACTCGGTGCCTTAATGTGTGAAGATAATTGTGTACTTAAATTAAATCCAGACGTTCAAGGTAAAGGAGACGTCATTACCCTACAGGATAATGAAGACTCTGAAATTGAAGTCGGACCAGGTGAAGCCACACAGAATCCAGACAACTGGAGAACTGCAGCTGACTTCCTTGATGGTAAGTTACCAATTACAATTACAGAACAGGGTCCAAACAGCGGAGTATTTGGCACATATGATGAGTCAGATACTTCCAACATTGTAATCACTGATGATGCAAAGAGGGGAACCTCCGCATCAATCACTTACAATGAAGACTCTTACACACTTCTTGTAGGACATTCCTTTGCTACTATTGACATCCAGCCAACTGATAATGAGTGGAACTCTGGTGAAGAGATTCCAGTAGTATTAGTTGATGCAGATGCCAACAAGAACAGTAGAGCAGACGAAGACCTTGACCTTAACAATCCAAACGTAACATTGATCCCATCCTTACAGACTGGTGATCCATTTACACTTGGCGAGGCAGGTCTGACCACAGCTAAAGCTACTTTCTTCAATAATGCCACTTCTCAAGTCATTGTCCGAAATGGAACAATGGTAAACGCTGGAGCAACCTCTAACTATAACAACTCTACAATGGAAGTTCAGAGATTCAGCCAGAGAGCATTACTTGACACAAGCAGCACTACTACTGAAGTAAACGGAATTGCATTTGACTATAGATCCAACGCAGGCGACTTGAAAGATACCGTATTGGCCAAAAATGTCCTTAGAGGATTTAGCCTCTTTAACTTAGATGTTAGAAGCCTAAACATGACTGGACCATTTGATGTTTACTTGCTAAACAAAACTGGTACCACCAACATCATTGGCGCTAACGGTACCTTGACACCAACAACCTATGCATATAGATTGTTAAATGATGTCAACGCACAATCACTGACACTGCTATCCAACAGTACAATTGACTATATCAACAGCCTAGATGACGATGATAAAATCGGTCTAGCTGTTATAGCAACAACTGGTGGTAGACCAAACAGTGAGGATGCAGTCGTTGCTGACTTCTTCTCCTTTGGATTCACACAAGATGGACTGGAAGCCGATCAAAGAATCGCTAACCAGATCATCAGACTGGAACTAGAGGAGACTGGTGATAACACAAGCACCTTTACAGGTTCCTTGGAGTACACCATGATTAATCAGCTAAACATACTTGATAATAGCACATACACTGGCCTATCTACAATTGCCGATGATCCATCTTTCATCGTAATTGAAGACCTAGATGATGAAGACTCTCCAAGAGTCAATTATCTGGACTTGGGTGCAGATGGTGTGTCTACTCAAATAGCTGATCAAGCAGAAGCCCCAGCACACTCTGGTGTTGTTTCTTTCAATTCAGATAGCTACAAGAACGCTGACACAGTTACAATTACACTCGAAGACGCAGATCTAAACGTAGACTCTGATCTCATTGATATCTATACAGTCACTGACGGTGATGTAGCCGATCTTAAAGATGTCGTTGGCAGCGATGACTTCGACTTTGAACTTTCTGATGGCTCAAACCTCGGTAGATTACTAGATGTCACATTTGATGATATAAAATGGAGTACACCTTCCTCTGGTTCATGCCTCACAGCATTGAACAATGCAGGTGTAACAGACACTGGACTAGGAGCAACAGGCTTTAGCCTTGTTGAAACCGGCCCAGAGACTGGCATCTTTATTGGTGACTTCCAAATCCCAGGCGCATGGTGTAGATCCGCTACTGCTTCATCTGAATCAGTAACCGGTCTAGACATTGAAGTCAACTATGTTGATTTCAGAGATGCATCTGGTGAGACCATCGAAGTAGGAGACTCAGCAGGAGTTCGCGCTAACACAGGTTCAGTAAGCCTTGATAGAACTGTCTATCCAGTACCATTTGGTGTTCCAAGTAATTTCGATGGCAATACTGCCACCACACCAAGGGTTGGAACAGTTGATCGTTCAGTATTCCCAATACACCAATCCGGTATGGATTCAACCTCCGGATTGCAATCTGGTGAATTCTTGGACAAAGGCGGACTGATTGTCCACGTTAGAGTAAACGATCCAGACTTTGACATATCCGCAGCAGGTGAAGATAGCATTGCTGAAAACACATCAGACGGAGTAGGTCCAGTGAAGATCTCTGTTCTCAGAGGCTCTTCAGTAGTCGTACTCGGTTATGCAGGTGGTAACGCAACAAAAGCAGGTACTATTGATGTCGGTGACGACAATAGTTCCAAATCTGCTAACATCAGACAATTTGGCCCAATGGTCGAAGTTGCACCCGATGCAGGAATATTCGAAGCTGACATCACAATCAGATACACAGACGGTCCAGCAAGCACAACTTGCCCAGATACCAAGACAGCTGGTTATACAGCTATTAACGGTACAACTGGCCTAAGTAGTGTTACTAGCCGATTTGACACAGCCGCATCATCAGGCAATTACTGTATCTTACAAGGAGATATTCTCCAAGTAGAATACACTGATCCAGCCGATGCATCAGGTGACGTCAACACTGTAACTGACTCTGCTACATTTGATCTTAGAAACGGTGTATTGCAATCCGACAAATCAGTTTACATTATTGGATCCGATATGATCATGACCCTCATTGAGCCAGACTTTGATCTGGACAGTGACCAGGCTGAGACATATTCATTGGACTTGATTGAATGGGACTCTGATGCTGCCACACTCTCAATGGGTACTAAAGGCGGCGATGCAGGTGCATTTGACCCAGAACCACTAAACTTTAGAGAAACAGGTGACTCTACTGGTATCTTCCAGATTGTCGTCGAGATTCCTCAAGAGCTAGATGGTGACAAGCTAGAAAGAGGAGAAGAAATTGTCCTCGAGTATACCGACTGGGGTCCATCTGGATCTGACTATGTAGGTGATGAAGATGAAGATGTCAACTTGACAATCTACACTTCAAACTTCGGAGCAACTGTAGAGCTTGACCAAAAAGTTTACACTTGGACTGACAAAGTATACATTACTATCGTCGCACCAGACCACAACTTTGACAGCAACCTAGTTGATGATATAGGCAACACTGATGAGGACCCAATAAAGGTCTCCACCAGAGGTAAGAGCCTCAACAACTACAAGCTAGTCGAGACTGGCACTGACACTGGCATCTTTACTGGTGAGGTAATTCTTACCGGATTTACACACGATGCAGACGGTGACAGCACAACTGGTTCTAGTGGTAACGATGTAACTACACGAGATTCTTCAGGCAGTGGTCCAACTGATGGACTGCTATCTGCAACTGATGATGACGGACTGACTGTCTCCTTTGAATTCTCAGAGGATGAAACAGTTGTAGGTTCTGCACTAATCAGATGGAATATCGGTGAAGTCCAGTGGCTTGAAGCAAGCTATCCAGCTAGCGGTACAGGTGTTGTAAGAGTAATTGATCCAGATATGAACTTGAATCCAGAAGCAGTCGACAACTTCAGCGTCGACGTGTGGTCTGACTCCGATGCCGGAGGTATTGACCTTACTGTAACTGAGACTAATGAGGCAACCGGAATATTCGAAGGAACAGTGTTCTTCACTGTAACTGACGAATCATCTGGTCACAGACTCAGAGTCGCAGAAGGTGACACTGTCACTGCAGAATATGAGGACAATACACTACCTGATCCATACACAACTGCAGACGAACTTGATATCACTGCCACTTCACTAATCGGAACTATCGTACCTCCACTCGAGCGTGCACCAGCTGCAAACTTGAGAACTGTTGATGCCTTTGGTAACAGTCTAAGCACTGTTAACGTAGACCAACAGGTACAGATTACAGCCGACTTAGCAAATGGCCAAGATAGAGAGCAAGCATTTGCATACTTGGTACAGATTCAGGATGGTAACGGTGTTACAGTCTCACTGGCATGGATTACCGGTTCACTATCACCAGGTCAATCATTCAGCCCAGCATTGTCATGGATCCCAACACAAGCAGGTAGCTACACAGCAACCGCATTTGTCTGGGAATCAGTTGACAATCCAACGGCATTATCACCACCAGTAACCACAACAATTACTGTAAGATAACAAAACTAGTTCACATTTTCCCTTTTTTCCTTTTTTTTGAATCTGACCTAACGTAAGTTGTAGATCTCCAGAAGCAATATCTAGGAGAAGATTAGTTGTAAGATAAATTGAAAAATCTATTACTGATATTTATTATTGTTATTTTGATTCCCATTCCAAACTCCTTTTCTGAAACTCTGATAATTTCATCTAACAGCAAAGTCTACTCTGAGGGCCAGCCGCTGTTTGTCTATGGCAAGGCACTGCCAGACGAAGACCTCATAATCAGATTGTTTGCACCAGATGAGACGATTGCAAACTTTGAGCAGATTACAACTGATGATGACGGCACGTTTGAGTATGTAATAATTACATGGCCTCAAGCATCAACATCGTTTCCGTTTGGAACATACACCATAGAGGCAATAAGCACAGAGCAGGGACTATCACAGAGACTGGATGTAAAGTTTACATCCACAAATGAACTGACCGAGGTTCCAGTAGAGCGTCAGATAAACACTCTGGTATTTGCACCAGAGACTGCCGCAGTAAACCAACCATTTAGGGTATTTGTGCAGACAACAAGTGACGGTTTGCTGATTGGTGATGATCCAAGCAAGCTCTTGCAGACAACACATGTGCATCTTCCATCCGGAAGAGTACAGACACTTACCAACGCATTTTCCACGTTACACACGGGATTATACTATGTGGATTATACACCATCTGAGGAGGGGACATATGTCTTTCATGTCGTGGCATTCAGCCAAGGTACAATATCCCATGGTTCTGTTGCAACAACGGTGATGAGCCAAGACATTAGGGGAATATCAAATCAGATACTGGAGCTAAACTCTATTCTTGATGAGACTGCAAGAGAGCTTGATACACTCAAATCCGAGATTGAGGGGTTTGGCGGAACGCTAAATTCAGCTAGTACAAACATTGAGAAAAGCACTAAGTCCATCTCTTCTTCTGTTCTAAACATCGAGGAGGCATCATCTCAGCTAAACTCTCTTTTCTTTCCAATAGTTGCATCAATTGGAATAATTGTGGCACTGCAGATTGCGATTCTTGCCAGAAGAAGGTAGTGTTAATAGATACAAAACCATGAAAATCATCATAATGCCCAAAGTGGCTATCTTTTTTTGCGTCATTCTTCTCTCCTCTGCGTTTGCAAATTCGTATGGGTTTACCGGCGATTCTATCGTATTACACCAACAAGATAGACCAAGTTTTGATTCTGGAATAATTGACGTGGATTCTGACTTTTTCTCTCCAAACACATTCAAGCGATATGTAGTATTTGGAAACTCTGATGGTATAGATCTTGTGAAAAAAAATTCCATATATGGAATCGAGTCTGATAATGGCTTTTTTCATGTGGCACTACTTGAAGAAAGACAGGCATCAAATCTGGCAGCGCAGGGATACCACGTGATTGAGGATTTCAAGCTGGACTTTCACTCTGTGTCACAAACAGGTAACATCACAATCTCTGATGCATCAAGGATAGGCCAAATTACGGGCTCTGATGTGGCCAACACAAAGTATAATGTTACGGGAAGTGGAATCAAGATAGCAATAGTTGATACCGGCGTGGATTTCTCAAATCCTGATATTCAGGATTCCCTTGCAAGGGATGATATCAACCATCCGATAATGCTTGATCCTGACGGACAGGGACTAGTTCTTACCAATGCGACCTTTTTTGCATTTATCGACGATAATAAGATAATTAGAAACTATACCAAGCCGCTCCCTGAAGACATGACATCTTCAGTTTATGTCTCAAAGAAGGGAGTGTTCCTTGATGTGTCACAGGGAGGCAAGGGAACAGACATTCCAATATACAACTCATTTTTCCCCCAGTTTGGCAGCAGCATAATCTTCAATGGAACTCTGGCAAATGACATGAAGATTGGCGATGACAACCGAAACTATATCAAGTCACAAAGTGGAGTTTACCGCCTTGGCGTGATTTACCAGGGAGGACTGGACGGGCCGCTTGCAAGAATTCAGGTGGTGCCAGTACTGTTTGTCGACTCTAACGTTTCAGGAGTGTATGATACGATAATTCCAGACATGAGCACGTCTTGGGAGGATTATACAAGATTTGATCTAAAGCCAGGACAGAAGCCAAAATATGACTTTGACTTTACAGACGAAAAGCCAATAATTCTGGGCAGCGGAAAAGAGTTTCTCGTATATGACTCCAACAAGGACGGCAAGTCCGATTACAGCGCCGGAACCATAGGTGCTCAAGTTTTAGATGTATACAATGCAATACAAAACAAGACCTCCAATGTAGATGATGCCATCAGGGCAGTCAACGGTACCCTGTTGCCTGCACTTGATCCGGACGGGGAGTTTTTTGGAGTGATGACTGATTTCATGGGACATGGAACTGCCAGTGCCGCATCTATAGTATCAAAAGGCAAGCAAGAATATGACATTTACAACAATACCGAAAAATTCACAATACGAGGAGTGGCACCTGATGCAAAAATAATTCCAGTCAAGGCGTTGTGGTTTGGCGATACCGTATATGGCTGGCTCTGGGCAGCAGGATTTGAAAATGACGCCCATACGTGGAAATTTACTGGAAATACCAGAGTAGATGTCATCTCTAACAGCTGGGGCGTCTCAAACTTTCCATCTTTCGAGTCTGCGCCAGGAATGGACGTATTGTCTTTAATCCTAAGTATACTTGCAACTCCCCACTCACTACATGATGACTATCCCGGAATTACAATAGTGTCAAGTGCCGGAAACTCTGGACACGGCTATGGGACCATTGGCCTGCCAAATGCATCGCCGTTTGGAATTTCAGTCGGAGCAACCACAAACAATGTCTTTGTCGGATATGGTCCGTTCAAAGACCAGCCAAGGTTTGGAAATTCGACAACCCACTACAATGATGTAGTTGACTTTTCAAGCCGAGGTCCGGGAATAATCGGTGACCCCAAGCCAGACATAATGAGCATTGGGGCCCACGGATTTGTCCCATCAAATGTAATCAAGACAGAAAAAAACTCCAAAGCAGAGTCCTTTTCACTGTTTGGCGGGACAAGCATGGCAGCACCACTTGTATCTGGAAGCATCGCGTTACTAATGGAGGGAATGCAGAATGCCTCGCAGGGCTATGATCCGTTTACCATCAAAAACATTCTAATGTCAACTGCAAAGGATTTGCAAAATGATCCGTTCACGCAAGGATCAGGGCTTGCAGATGCATCTGCCGCATTGAAATTTGCAAATGCCGAACACGGAACATTTATCATTCACAATGACAACTCTTACAAGAATCTCAAAGAAATACTAGACCCTGCAATTGAATCGATAAACTCTACAGACATTGGCTTTGCACAGTTCCAGCTTCCATCAAAATCCATGCCCATGACAAACTGGTTTGCAGGACAGCTTGATCCCGGCGAGCGAAGCACAACTACATTTACCATTGAAAATCCATCAGACTCTCCAATTGATGTGACAATAAAGCCCGAAGAGATGTCCCTGATCCAAAAAAATACATTCCATGGAACTACCACAACGCAGCAGCAAGATCCCATTCTTAACAAGACCGGCGTCTATGTTCCCAACTACATCAAACTCTCTGATGTAAAACCGCACTCTGAAGTCTCTGATTTCTTTGATGAAAACCCAATACCTGATGTATCATCACTTATGGTACTGAACCTGAACTTTGCATTCTCTGATTTTATGAACAAGACAGTTGACACGTATGCAGATGACATGAAGATCTCATCTCTATACCTGTATGACTGGGTCGACAAAAACAACGACACCAAAGTACTAAGTGACGAGCTATCCATGGTAAACAGGGCAGGATCCTGGGGAACTGTTCAAGAGCTGCGAGTCTCCAATCCCGGTGAAAAGTTTGAAGGGGTTCCGCTTGTTGGAATCTATCCTGTTCCAACCAGATACTCGTACTGGATCGGTGACACACAAAAAAATTCCACGTCAATGGACTATGTATTATCTGCAAGTTATTACCAAAAACAAAAATGGCAGTCTGTCTGGCCAGACGCTGAAACTGTTACAGTTCCCGCAAAAGATTCTGCCACAGTAAACATAACTCTGATTGCGCCTGTTGATTCCCAAACCGGCGTCTATCAGGGATTTGTAACCTTTGAAAGCCAGAACCATGTTGCTCGTGCACCTGTGTCTTTTGTTGTAACAAAACAAATTGATCAAAAGGACACACCAATACTAATCTCTGGAAAGCAAAGCGATGACATACTGTTTGGGAATGGCTACACCAAAGGAGCCTTTGACATGGCAAACAGGTACATGGCAGGCGACTGGAGACAGTATTATTTTGAAATAAAAGATGACACGATAAACTCTGCAGCTATTGAGATATCCTGGGAAAATAACGACACAAACCTGTCCGTATTTGTAATGGATCCGAAAGGAAAGATTGTCCAAACAAACATGCCATCAGGTGTGTTTGGCCACTTTCTTGGGTGGCCCTCCCTTGACTGGCTGGGCAACTCACTGTTTAGCCAAGGCGGAGGATTCTTCCCAGTCAAAAATAAAGATGAAACCTCGACTGTTATTTTTGTGCCCATAAACCAGACAGGAACCTACTCACTACTGACACATTCCACGCTGTTTTCAGGAAACCAAACTACAGAGCCAATCAACATTGCAGCAAAGTTTTCCACAATATCTCTTGACTCACTTGAAGAAAATCTTGCATCTGACATCTCGATCATTCCTGACGAGTCTGAACACCCAGACATGTCAAATGATACTTTATCTGAGCCATTACCTGAACCATCAGAACCTGTACCTAAAATCACAGATAAATCCGCAGATGAATCAGCAGACTTTACGGTTGGAATTATTCTGGGAATAATAATCGGAGTTGCGATCGGTGTTACATTTGTCTTTGTCATTCGACAAAAATCTGCCAAATAACAAACAAGGTTTATAAGCGATTTGGCGAGTACGTCAGCTTGAATGTCAGAACAGGGGACTCAAAAGTCTGGCGGATTATCCAGAAGGGATTTTCTTAAATTAATGGGAGCAGCAGGCACCGGTTTAGCATTTGCCCCCTTTGTTCCGTTTGGCAACTTTATGCCAAACCCGTCACAGGCCTCACTTGAAAAGGTCCCAGTAGTGCTGCCTGACGGCACGCAGGCAAACGTCAAGACTTTTCCAGTTAACCATTCTGAAGTTATTACATATCCAAGTACCGGTGATGCCGCACTGGATACGGAGGCATTTAGAAAGTGGCAGTTTATCAGATTGCCCGAAGAGCTTGGCGGTGCAAGCCAGGACGTGTCTGCATTTAGAGCATTTAGCATGGTGTGTCTGCATCTGTGGTGTCTGTGGAAGTACTGGCCCGAAGAGGGACGAAAGAGAGGCGAGTGCCCCTGTCATGGTAGCATGTATGATCCTTTGACTGGCACTGCATTTGTTGGACCTGCATCATTGCAAGCAGCACCATCAAACACTTTACCAAAATTAGATTTTGAAGTTGATGCTGATGGATTTTTATGGATTCTTCCACCCACTTGGGGTGTTAACCAAAATGGAGTAATTGGATATGGCCGTTTCGCTTAAGCGACGCACTGGCGCAGTTGCGTTCTTTTACTGGCTGTGGGACGGACTAGACAGAACAATCTTTACTGCAATCAAGTTTTCATTTCCAGCACGCTTTGTAAGTCCTTTTGGATTTTTGGGAATGCTGACATTTGTAGTGTTTGTAATTCTTGGAATCTCCGGTGCACTCTTGATGTTTTATTATCAGCCAATGCTGGACAGAGCTTGGGACAGTGTCCAGTTTATCAACGACGAGGTTCCTTTCGGTTTTCACATTAGAAATATCCACTACCACGGCTCCAATGCAATGGTTCTGCTTGCAGTATTGCACATGTATTACCAGTACTTTAGTGGCAGATACAAAATCCGAAATGAAATCCTGTGGGCAACAGGTGTAATTTTGGGAACAGTAACAATTCTGGAGGCATTTACCGGATATGATATTATATTTAGTGAAAGGGCAGAGCTTGCAATCAGCATTGCGGCATCGCTTACTACGTCAATTCCTATAGTGGGACCGACAATGCGTGATGCGATGTTTGGCGCAGGGTTTTCGGATTTTGTCCTGAGGTTTTATGCCCAGCATGTCTTTTTGTTGCCAATAGTAATGCTTGGCCTGATGGCTGTCCACTTTCCAAGGTTTCTTGTCTTTGATGTGCCGATGGTCATGGCAATTGGCGGTGCTATCCTGATTACCGGCGGTGTATTCCCAATTGACATGGGATTCAAGTTTGAACCCACGGTACCTCCTGGCATCACCGTCCCTGAATGGTATCTTACTGGAATCTATGCTTTCTTGAGGACTCAGTACGACAAGTTTGTGACAGGTGTATTGTGGCCTGGAATCTTTATCGCAGCAATATTGCTGACTCCGTTTATCGACAGGTACAAAAAATTCTCCTGGAAGGATCGTCCAATAATTACGGCATTTGGAATCACCGGATTGGCACAGGTCATGGTGACCACATACTGGGGATTTTACATTCCAGCAGACACGACCATCCCACTGGTGGAGCGTCTGGTAATTGATCCTGTCTTTTTGTACTCGGTAATGATACTGATGTTGCCACTTGGATTTGGCTTTACATACATGATGATAAAGCTTGCAAAGGAATCTGAAAGAAAGGCAAAACTTGCAAAAGAGAAAGGTCCAAAGAAAGTCGCAACCATTAATCTATCCCAAAAATGGATCAACTGGGTGCTTGTAGCACTGCTTGCATTCCAAGTATTCTTAAACATCGCAGCGTATAATGCAGCACTTACTGGCATGAAGAACATCTCGCTGTTCTTCATAGGGTTGATCCTGATTGTATTTGCAGCATTCTTCCACGTGTACAGATATGGAATGAACCAAGCAAAGAATGCACCGCCTCCACCACCGGTTCCAATCTCTGATGAAAAGCCAAAAGAGATTCCACAATCAATACCAGAGCCAGGCAAACTGCCCGAACCCGGTGCAGATGTCAAGCCAAAAGAGATTGCACCGCAAATCCAAACCCCACAAGTCAAAGCTGACTCGGGAGGTACAAGCAATCCAAACATTGGCGCATCCGATCTAAACAAACCCTAGAATTTTACATCACGGCACTTGGATTCAAATTTTCATTTATCCTAGTAAAAGATAGATTGCATCAAGTCCAACAACCCAAACAAGCTTTATAAGAACTGAAAAGACCCAGTACAATCGTTGAGTGCGCCAACATCTAGTCATGCATATGGCATTGGAGTCATTGCAATTATTGTGGCACTCTCTGCAAGTATAGTATTTTACACATCATTTTATCTTCCAGAGTCCCTTGCCAAACCATCAGTGGATGAGCATGTATTGCATCCCGTATCTCAAACTATAATCAAAATGATTGAAGGCTCTGCAAACCCTGAACAGCAGGACAACTATGTGCCAAAGCTGGTCAACCTGCAGCTGGGAATTGACAACCATGTAATCTGGGATAACGTGGATAACACACCACATACTGTCACACCTGATCACAGGGCCGAAGACTCTTACAGCGGTCCCTTTGGCTCTCCCGGAGTTATTATGCCTGGTGATCAATACGAGTTTACTTTTACCGAACCTCAGGAAATAGAATACCACTGCGAGCCACATCCTTGGATGAAGGGACACCTGATTGTAACCAAAGCCAGATTCTAGGCTACATACTTTGCAAAAATTACCTGGCTTTCAATCTCTTTGTGTTGTTCGATAATTGATGCTCTGAACTTTACTTCGTGTTCCTGCTTTGGCTCAAAACTTATGGTTGCAGTAAACTCTGCCTTGTTTTCAGGCATTACGTCTTTGTTGATAAAGAGTCTTGCTACGTTCTGAGATATCTTCTTGCCGTTGTATGACTTGTAAATGATGTGCTCGTTGGAGTCTATGATCTGAGTGTTGATTACTATTCCATCATACCTGCCCGGGTATGAAACCAAAATTGTTCCCCTGATCTCCGAGTTTGGATGGATCTCTTTTGGTTCCAATGAAAACTCTATGTCTTTCACTAGTTGATCACATTCTATTTGAAATAATAGTCTTGTCAAGTGTTGTATGCCGATTTTTTGATGTTTGTCATAGATAGAAAATCACATGATACACAATCCATGCAAATCATGTTTATACTGTATAACTTTCTCATTTACTTGTGAGAAGAAATCTAGTCGTATCTGGAATAATTGTATCTCTTTTTCTGATAGGGGTATTGCTTACAACCCTGACTGAATCGTTTGGAGAAGGCTGGCTAGTTGGATTGGGGCTTGTTGCGCTAGCGGCAGCTATTACTGCAATCACAATTGTAATCAAAATGCGCAAGAAATGAAAATTTTATGGGCCCAAAGGGCTTCGATCCCTTGGCCATTGGATTAGAAGTCCAACACTCTATCCATGCTGAGCTATAGGCCCATAAATCTGCAAAGTAATTGCCATTTTAAGGGTTTAGACAAGATGACAAAACCACATTTTATCTATACAGTGAACTGGTTGTCTTACAACCACTTTTTCTGATAGTTCTCCCTTTCCATCTTAAAGAGGAACTGCTGCGCATATCCAGCATATGGCCCAAAGTGTTTGACTATCTTTTCATGTAGTACCTCGTACTGTTTTTGCGTGATGGACTTTGTCTTGATTCCAAACTTACCCGGATAATATTTTTCCAAAATCCTGATCATCCACCTGTCCAGCGGAAATGCCTCAAGCTTGTCAAGTGAGAATAACAGTATACAGTCTGCAACCTTGCTTCCTATTCCCGGAACTGACTGGATGATTCTGTTTGCCTCTGAATAACTGCACTTTTTCAGATCCTCCAAATCTATCTGTCCTGACTGGATTATTCTGGCAGCATCCAGAACAAACCTTGAACGATATCCCAACCCACAGCTGCTAATCTCCCCAATGCTTGCACTTGCTATTTTACGTGGCTCTGGAAATGTGTAGAACTCTTTTTTATCAAATGATACCTTTTTTCCAAATTTTACAGACAAGTGCTCCAGATTTGATCTTATCTTTTGTATGTTGGAGTTTGAAGATACTATAAATGAAATAAAGCACTGAAACGGATCCTGCCTTAGCAGCCTCAAGCCAAGATACTTTTTTACCGCGAGTCTGGTGGTCTTGTCTTTTGATATTGAGCAGATAATTTCCTCCAAGTTGTCTTTTTTTCTAAAAAAGTCTGTCCTGCTGTTTTGGTATGACGTGATCCTGTCTGACTGGCTGACCTTTAAGACATCCTGCCCGTTTATCCCGTACCAAAAACCATCAAGCCTCTTCCATAGGAATACCTGGCCGCTGTTAATCGTATTGTCAAGATCTATCTGGGTATGTCCTGCCATCTCAGACAGTAATTGTTTCATTTACCGCAGGCGCATGTGCCTCCAAGCCAAACTTTTCGTGAATCTCCTGGGCAAACTTTTCGCAAGACTCTGTATCTCCATGTACGGTCAGAACTTTGGGGCTTCCATTTATCTTCTTGATCAGCTCAAAGAGCTCATTTCTATCCGAGTGCCCAGAAAACTCAAACTGCTTTACCTCCGCTAAGACGTTTAGGTCCTTTCCCCTTGCAGAGACCTTTCCTGTCTCCAGCAGCTTTCTTCCCGGTGTTCCCTCTCCCTGGTAAGATACCAGTGCGATTCCGTTTCTCTCATCAAATGCCAGCTGCTGCAAATAGTATACCGCATTTCCGCCAACAAGCATCCCTGCAGGTGAGATAACAACACATGGCTCTTCCATGGCGCGCTTTCTCTCCCCGTGTTCTTTGATTGATACCGCACTGTTGATTGCATCTGCAAATATTTTGGGATCCCTTAGATAGTCCGGATGCCTAAACATTATCTCGTTTACCTTCAGTGCCATGCCGTCCATGATTATCTTGTGCTTAAAGTTTGCATTCTTCAAGATGCACGCAATCTCCTGCGAGCGCTCAACTGAAAATGACGGGATGAAAAGCGTACCCTTTCTGTCCATCACCTCGTTTGCAAACTCAATTAGCTGTTTTTCTGATTCCTTTCTGGGAATCTGCTCTGTCTGCGAGTATGTGCTCTCAGTGATTAGAAGATCAATGTCGCCAACATCCAAGTCAGCTTCGCGCAGCATTCTAGAGCCGTGAATTTTTATGTCTCCAGTGTAGAAGAGTCTTTTTTTCCCCGACTCTACCAAAACAGTACTGCCACCTATGACGTGCCCTGATTCTCTGAGCTCAAATGTTGCATTTCCCTTGGTTACCTTTTGCTTGTATCCAATCTCTTTGGCGTTTTTCATCATGTTGTTGACTTCGGGCAGATCAAAAGGATGTGCATTCTTTTCAATCTTTAGCATGTCCTCGATTAACAATTTTGACAAGTCAAATGTTGGTGGGGTAGCATACACGTCAGTGTTGCCGCTGACAAACAGAGACGGCACATTTCCTGAATGATCCAGATGTGCATGTGTTATGATTATTGCATCCAGGTCCTTTGGTTTTACATGTACTGGGTATTCTGGCGGACTACCACGTCTTCCAAACAAAACTCCATAATCCAATAATATCTTGGTCCCGTCACAATCTACCAAAAAACCAGAGCGCCCAACCTCATTTGCCGCCCCTAAAACTTTAACATTCAAGAATAAACTGCCTTTTCATCAACGTTAAAACCTTCTTACGGATCGACTCGATCATTATGCCTTGCATAGAATCTACAAAAGCTTTAATTAGTGTAAGCTAAGATTCGATCCTCATGGGAAGAAGCTTCCAAGAATGGTTAAAACAACAAGATCAAAGCGTCGTCGCTAAAACACGTGCAGGTGACGAAGCAAATAAGCCACTTCTTAACCAAATTAACTGGATTTGGGTAAACAATCTGATGAATCAGAAAGCAGACCTCAATCCAACTTCAGCTGAATTACTTGACTGGGTAACCTCCGGTCAAATAGACGCAATGAGAAAATAAACGTGTACACCACGTTATCTTTTTGTTTTTTAAATTCTTTCAAACCCATCCTGACGCACAATTTCTTCCGATCAGTTTCATAACAGGGTTATGAATTTCAATCATGGTTTAAATAGGAACCGAGCGGTAGTTGTATTGTAATGCCAATAGCAATACTTCCAGACATTGACGAGCAAAGATGTATCGGATGCGCACTATGTGTCGAAATCTGTACTTCTCTTGGTCCTGATGTCCTTAGAGTAAAACCTGTTGAAGGCTGGAAGAGAGGTAAAGCATTTGTATTTTATCCAGAAAGATGTATTTCTGATGGTGCATGCATCGGTGTATGCCCAACAAAATCAATCTTTTGGATGAGACCAATGAATTACACTGCTGGACAACCAGTACCTCTTCACAAAAACGGTGTCTTCATCAAAGGTTGGGCAGAAGACGCAGCACTATAAGCTGTTTCTGAAGCACATACTTTTTTCTTATTTTTGATTACGGGATTGACTTTTTCTTGATGCCTTTTGTATTCTTTACAAAATGACTTAGAAATCTGTCGTTCTTGTCAAAATAAATCTCTGAAAACTTGTTGTTTGCAAAAAACTTTTTCCATGTAATGTCAAACTCTGAATACTCCTTGGGGTCAAAGTCCAATCTTGCAGTCTCGTGATGAGCCGCCGGAAATATATCTGAAATTTCAAGCGGAATCAAGCCAAGATGGGGATTGTACTGACATACCTGGACTGATTCTGGGTATTTGAGTTTCTTCTTTAGTGCTGCATATTGCTGTGACAGATAGGCAGGTTTTGTGCTTGACTCTTTTGTTATGACCAAGGATTTTTTCTTTGACTTGAAATTTCTTACCATGCTGTGAAACGACTGGACCTCTGGGCGAAATTGGTCCTCCTTTCCAAAGAGAAATATCGCCTTTTCCTTGAATTTCGGCGTAGATACTGCAAGAAAATCAGAGTTGGTCGTAAGCACATCTATCATCTCAAAGAGTTTTGGGTGGGCTCTTGCCTTTTTCATGACATACTCCCATAACCTTCCCTCGTAAATTGCCTGCTTTACCCTATCTACCTCTATCTTGATTGCATGCAAGTTGTGCAGCGCAATCTCGTTGATCTTTTCTCTCTGCTCCAACTGCCTTAGTTCATCAGGAGTGCATCTTGAGCAAACCTCGCAATTACACGGAAACACTGCAATGTCTTTTAGGTATCTGGTCCCGTCCTCTGTGATGTATCTCTCCTGCTTTGCATATAGCATGTATGATGCAGAGTCAAACGTGTCGCATCCAAGTGCAACAGCAAAGGGAATTGTTAGCGGGTGCCCAGCTCCAAACAAGTGAAGCGGAATGGAATGCGGCATGCTCTTTTTTGCAGTCACTATCATCAAGGCCAACAGCCTGTACTCGTATGACTCCATGAATTCAACTGGACTGCCCAGCGCAAGCATTTGAAAACCCATCTCCACCAGACTCTTTGTGGACTTTGCAACCAAATCAAAGTGCTCGCCACCCTGGATTGGGCCTATCCAAATTTGCCCGTTGTCGTCCCTGTTCTCTAGTGTTTCTCTTGATACTTGCAGTGTGTGTTTAACATAAGACTCTGCTTTCTTCCACGGTAGGCCGTATCCAGTTGGCTTGTCAAGCGGGATTGCAAAATCTGTCATTATCCCTTTCTCAAAGTTTGCCATCTCAGGTGGCAGCACCTTAACATCGCCGTATTCTAGTACCTGGTATCCGCCAGAGTCTGTCATTATTGCACCATCAAAATCAATAATTTTGTGAATTCCTTTCTCTATTGCCTCATTGCCGTAATTGTTTTTTGTAATGTATGCATTTGTGATTACCAAATCAAACCCAATCTCTCTGATCTTCTTTGACGGTACTGTCTGTTTTACTGGATGAATAACTGGAACATATGCAGGAGTCTCTATCTTTCCATGGTTTGTGTAAAGAATTCCTATTCTTCCTGCCAAATCATTTTTCAAAATTTCAAACAAGTTACATTCCCAAAACCAGAGCGTTATTTAATCAATCAGCAAAAAATTTTTTCAAATCATTCTTTCTTGCAACCATGTCCAACCAGTCCACCTGCTCCGAATGTCCGTCTCCATTTATGATGTTCATTACAATCTCAGATATTTCTGCAATGGTTCTTCCTGTAACGTTTACCTCAAAGACCTTGCCGCCAAACCTTACCATGGCATCATGTGCAATCACTCCCAAAATCTCACTTGCTGCATTCTCTCGTGCCTTTTGCTCCGTGTATCCTCTCTCCTCATACACTTTGAGAAGATCGTATGGATCTCTGCGTAAAACAATTACCTTGTCTATTTTTTCAGGACAGATAACATAGGGCGCCAAGTGCCCCACAACCAAGCTCGAATCTGAAATCTTTTGCCCAATAATACCTTCCAGCTTTTCAACATCCACGTCATTTGTGTCCCCGTTTGCCTCCAACAATCCTGCCTCTTTTGCTACACTGTTAATGTCCAGTATTGAGTATCTCAGATGTTTTAGAGTCTCCTTGCATACCGTGTGTTTTCCTACGCCGGGATTCCCAGTAATTACCACTGACATGATTTGACATGACATGAACTGGATTAAACAATTTCTCAATACTAATAAGTGCAGTAGGGTTTTTGCCAATATTGCAAATTGGCTTACTTGGAAAGGCAAACGTAGGAAAGTCAACTTTCTTTTCTGCTGCAACTGAAACACCAGTTGCCATAGGAAACTTTCCCTTCACCACAATATCTCCCAATGTAGGAGTCGCATATGTAAAATCCGAATGCGCATGCAAGCATTTTGGAATTGCTCACAAAAATGATCTTTGTGTAAACGGTATCAGATTCATTCCAGTAAAACTAATTGACGTGGCAGGTTTGGTTCCAGGCGCTCATGAAGGCAAGGGGTTGGGAAACCAATTTCTTGATGATGCAAGACAGGCCGAAGTCTTGATCCATGTTGTAGACATTGCTGGCGCAACTGACATCCAAGGACAGCCCGTCCCAATTGGCTCACATGATCCGCTAAAGGACATTGAGTTTGTCAACGAAGAGTTTGATGAATGGTTTTTAGATATTCTGAAAAGAGAGTGGGACAAACTGACAAGAGAGATTGATCAAAAAAGGGCAAAGCTTACTGACGGAATCGCAAAAAGATTCACCGGTCTGGGAATCAAGGACTATCATGTGCAGGACGTGCTTCAAAAACTGGGACTGGTATCAAAAAATCCCAAGGACTGGAACGACTCTGATCTTCTGACCTTTGTCAAGGAGCTGCGAAAGAACACAAAACCAATCATTGTTGCTGCAAACAAGGCAGATCTCTGCAAGGATCTTGACATTGTAAAAAAAATAACCGAACCTGTAATCCTGTGCAGCGCCGAGACTGAGTTGCTGCTGCGCAAAGCATCAAAGGCAGGAATTGTCAGATATGATCCAGGCGATGAATCATTTTCACTTGTGGAAGGCAAGGAGATACTCCCGCCGCAAAAAAAGGCACTAGATGTTGTAAGTACCGTATTCTCAAAGATACATTCTACTGGAGTCCAAAAAATTCTAAACATGGCAGTGTTTGACTTGCTGAAATTTATTGTTGTTTATCCAGTTGAGGATGAATCCAAACTGACAAACAAGGACGGGGATGTCTTACCTGATGCAAAATTACTTCCTGCAGACTCTACTGCAAAAGATCTTGCCGTAATGATCCATGCCGATATTGCAAAGGGGTTTTTGCATGCAATTGACTGCAAGACAAAGCAGAGAATTGGCGGTGATCACAAACTAAAAAATGGCGATGTGATAAAGATAGTCTCGACACTAAGTAGGGGTTAGAATGCTAGGTCTAGGTATTGAAAGTACAGCTCACACATTTTCCTGTGCCGTTTTAGAGAAAAATGGCAAGAAAGGCAAAATCTTATCTGATGTAAGAAAAATTTATCGACCTCCAGACGGCGAGGGAATTCATCCGAGGGAGGCATCAAGGCATCATATCGAGAACAGCTCGACAGTTCTTTCTGACTGCCTGCATGAAGCGGGAATCAAAATTCAGGACTTGGATCTTGTGTCTTATGCAGCAGGGCCGGGACTTGGACCGTGTCTCAGGGTTGGCGCAGTTGTTGCCCGCTCTCTTGCATCGTACTACAAAATTCCAATATATCCAGTGAACCACGCAATAGGACACATCGAGTTGGGAAAACTGCTTACTGGCGCCCAAAACCCGCTGGTGCTCTTGGTGTCTGGTGGACATACGATGCTTCTGGCGTTTCTAAACAAGCAGTGGCGGGTGTTTGGTGAGACTTTGGATATCACACTTGGCCAACTCTTAGACCAGTTTGGAAGATCAATTGGATTTGCATCTCCATGCGGAAAAAATATCGAGGATCTGGCAGCAACTAGCACCAATTATGTGTCCCTGCCGTACTCTGTCAAGGGAAACGATGTCTCCTTTTCAGGTCTGCTGTCTGCAACAAAATCAGTCTCGTCAAAGAGCAAGCCTGATGCATGCTTCTCGCTGCAAGAGACTGCATTTGCAATGATCAGCGAGGCAGTAGAGCGTGCATTATCCTTTACAAGAAAAAAAGAACTGATGGTGGTAGGCGGAGTTGCTGCAAACAAAAGGCTTTCTGAAATGCTGCAAGATGTCTGCAAGCGACACAATGCAAAATTTTTTGTCGTACCTCTAAAGTTTGCAGGTGATTGCGGCAGCCAGATATGCTGGACTGGACTCTTAGAATCTCAGGTAAAAAAGGGCGCGCCACTTGAAAATACTTTTGTTACCCAGTCCTGGCGATTGGATACTGTAAAGATTGATTACTGATTATCTTTTATTGCCTTCTCTATGTTTTGCAACCAGTCCTTTGTGTTAAAGACGCCAAACTTGTATGTCTTTTCTCCCTCGTCTGTCTTTGCAGTAAAGCAAACTTTTTTCATCAGCATTCCCTCTTTCCAAGCTTTGATTACATTGTTTAATTTCACATCTACTACCGTATCTCCAAAGTGCTTTGAAAAATCCATCATCCTTGCCTGAGTTTTATCAAATGCGAGTCTTTTGTTAGTGAGTGTCAGTATTCCGGCGCCAAGGTTGTCCTCGTGGCAGTCCTCCTGTTTTAGTCGCTTTTCTCCCGCTTCCATGACTTGTCTTTGGCCTCTCAGGTTATAATTTTACTGAATTGATTGGCATTGCATATTCAACAACTTCTAAATTATGATGTGATTCAAGGACTCTGTTGAGACTCTTAAAAAAAGGAGCAGAGGCAGACATTTACCTGACACAGTGGGACAAGTCAAATGCTATTCTCAAGGCAAGAAAGCCAAAAAAATACAGAAATCCAACACTTGATTCTAAAATTCGAAAGCAGCGAACAATCAAAGAAGCTCAAACCATCTCTGACATCAAGTCCTTTGGCATCCCCTCCCCGCTTGTCTATCATGTCAATCTAACAAAGTCTGAAATAATCATGCAGGAGATTCCCGGCAAGCCAGTACATGACTTACCCGAGTCGCAAATCATCAAACTCTCAAAAGACATTGGTAGACTGGTTGGCACACTGCATAACCATGGAGTGATGCATGGGGATCTTACCACTTCTAACTTTATACTGTACAAAAAGAAGATCTACGTAATTGACTTTGGGCTCTCACAGAGGACCATAAAACCAGAAGACCATGCCGTAGACCTAAGGCTAATCAAAGAGATTCTCAACAGCGCGCACGCAAAAATAATGCAGTCCTCTTGGAAGAACTTTCTGTCAGGTTACAAGGGTGCAGTTGGGTCTGCCAAATTTATCAAAATCACAAACCTAGTATCTGAGATTGAAGGTAGGGGTAGGTATGCCACAGTCGTCTGACCTTTACTTTGCATCCTCAAACAAACACAAGTACCAGGAGGCAAAAAAAATCCTCCAGTCTTTTGGGATTGATGTAACATTTTACAAAATAGAGTTGGAGGAGATCCAATCAGATTCTCTGTCTGAAATCGCATCAAGAAAAGCAGCTATGGCATTTGGGAAACTTGGCAAGCCTGTAATTGTTGAGGATGACGGACTGTTTGTCGATTCACTTGGCGGATTTCCAGGACCCTATTCATCGTATGTCTTTAGAACAATTGGTAACAAAGGAATGCTAAGCCTTGCCAAGAACTGTCCAGCAAAGTTTGTTTCAGTAATTTCGTTTTCTGATGGAAACATCTCAAAATCATTTGAGGCAAAGATTGACGGAAAAATATCTACTGGTATCAGAGGTGACGGATGGGGCTATGATCCAATATTTGTCCCACATAAATCAAAAAAAACATTTGCCGAGCTGGAAAACAAAAATGACATATCACATCGATACAAAGCGCTAAAGAAATTTGCTAGTTGGTATAAGCTGGAATGAATCTTTCAATGAATCTGTGTTTGTTTTGCAATACAACAATTCTTGAAACAAAGCTTTCATCCATGACAGAAAATGTTTTGCAATTATCCACAATTCCCTGACTAAAGTCTCTGACTTCGTCCATCTCTAGCATGTTAGAGTATTCCAGTCTGTTTGTAGAGCGCCCTATGTGCATGTATGATTTTATCTCTATGAAGTGGGGGCTTGCTTTTTCAAACATTGCAGCAAATGCAGGAATCATGTCTTTCTGATCATTATAATCTCTGATCAAAGTTATTCGCAACACGGTACGCGTATTCAAATCTTTTAGCATGTCAAGTGTCCTGTTCCATCTCTCCCAAGAGTCTTCGTACTTTGGTTTGTTAATTCGCATAAATGACTCGTAATCTGCAGCGTTTGTAGAAAGATAAATCTGAGTTGGCAAGGCATCGCTATCTTGCAGTCTCTGAATCATATCTGGCTCCTGTCCGTTTGTCACCAAGAAAATTGACTTTGTCTCTTTTAGCGACTTTAGATATTTTATGAGCTCCGGAAGCTTTGGATACATTGTCGGCTCACCTGAAAGCGAGATTGCGTAGTGACTTGGCAGCAGTGACTCGTCCAATCGCTGCTTGTCGTTTCTGGAGTCGCCATAATATCCCATTATCAGTTTTTTTCTTTCGGCCATCAGTTTTTGCAGAATCTCTTCTGGTTCTGAAACATGTTCTGGCTCCATCTTTAGCGAATCGTAAAACTCCATAGGTCTCCAGCAATACACGCAACGGTTCTCACAATGCATCCCTGCCGGAGAAAACTCCATGCACCTGTGAGTTGATATTCCGTAGAACTTGTGCTTGTAGCAGCTTCCCTCATGCTTGAAAGATTTTTTTGTCCAATGACAAAGTTCCACAGTTGAGTGATCTGCCACTCCGTACTTTGCTTTTTTCAGCTGCTCTGAAATTGCCGGCCTGATCTGAATTAGTTGATCGTCAGACTCGATTGTTTCTCCAGAGCAACTCATCAGATAAATTTCTGATCTGGTTTACTTAAATTGATCGAGATTTTTCTATACTCTGGATTTTTTTCTCAAATCTTCTCTAATTTTTCCACCATTTCAGAGTGAGGTTTAATAACTGGATCCTCGAGGAAAAATTAGTTTGAACCCAAAATACCTTCTCGGATTCTTATTCTTACTTGTCTCTGTATTATCTAGTGTTCCAGTTAACCCCGTATTTGCCGAGCATGACTTGGACAAGGATGGTGTTGCTGACGAGATAGATAGCTGCCCAAACCTTCAGGAAGACTATGAAGGTGCGCTGGATGGATGTCCGTCTAATTTTGTCCCATGGTATGATGAGGACTTTGATGGTATAGAGGATCATATTGATCTGTGTCCTGCGTTAAGAGAAACATACAATGGATTCCAAGATTTGGACGGTTGTCCGGATGTACTTCCTGGTACCAGTTCTGGAGGACAACATGATTCTGATGGCGATGGAATTGTTGATACCAAAGACCTATGTCCAAACCAGCCAGAGACATTTAACGGAATTGCAGACACTGACGGCTGCCCAGATACTTATGGCTCCGGTGATAGAGACAGAGATGGAGTTCCAGATGCAGCTGACGAGTGTCCGTTAAATGCTGAAACTTACAACAGATTTGAAGACTTGGACGGCTGCCCTGACTCTATAACCGATTCTATTGTTGATTCTGATAATGACGGAATCCCTGATAACATTGATCAATGTCCTGCTCAACCAGAAATTTACAACGGATATTTGGATACTGACGGCTGCCCTGATGCTGCACTAGATAGATCATTTAGTGACAAAGATGGCGATGGTATTGCCGACGAATTTGATATTTGTCCAAACCAGCCAGAAACATTTAACCGATTTGCTGATTATGACGGCTGCCCTGATACTGCACCGTCGTTCTCTGGTGTATCAAACGATGCAGACCGAGATGGAATTTTGGATATTGATGATATGTGTCCAAATCAACCAGAACGATACAACGGATTTGAAGACGATGACGGCTGCCCTGATATTCCTCCTTATTCAAGTGATAGAGATTCTGACAGAGATGGAATCCCTGATTCAATTGATCAATGTCCTAGTCTGAAAGAGACATACAACAAGTTCCAAGACGATGACGGCTGCCCTGATTATGTAGCAGACAACAAAATCACTGCAGACACTGACGGTGACGGAATTTCAGACAAGTTAGATCTGTGTCCAAACCAGCCAGAGACATTCAACGGATTTCTAGACACTGATGGTTGTCCTGATACCTATGGTTCTGCTGATAGAGACAGAGACGGAGTTCCAGATGCAGTCGATGAATGTCCACTAGCTGCTGAAACTTATAACGGATTTGATGATATTGACGGCTGCCCTGACAGTGTTTCAGGTTTGAATGTTTTGGATTATGATGGTGATGGAATAACTGACTTGCAAGACAAGTGCCCGCTAGAACCAGAAACTGTTAATGGATACATGGATACTGACGGCTGCCCTGATGTTTCTGTGGCCGACTCTGATGGAGACGGAATACGAGATTCATTGGATCAATGTCCAAACGAGCCAGAAACTTGGAACAGATACATGGATCACGACGGTTGCCCAGACAATACTGCTGAGTTAGACAGTGACTTTGATGGCATTCCAGATTCTGTTGATCAGTGTTTGCTTGACAGAGAACGATACAATGGATTTGAAGACGATGACGGCTGCCCTGACTTTCCGCCTTATTTGACTGACGTTGATTCAGACTTTGATGGTATAATTAACAGCCTAGACCAATGCCCACAAGTTCCAGAAACTTATAATAAATTCCAAGACGATGACGGCTGCCCTGACTCTTTGTTTGATAATAAAGATGCCCCTGACTCTGATAATGATGGTATTAATGACTTTGTAGATAGCTGTCCAACAAGGGCTGAAACCTACAATGGAATTTTAGATCATGATGGATGTCCTGATGATTACATCCCACGAACAGATAGAGACCAAGATGGTATTCCTGACATGATTGATGCATGTCCTCTTTCTGCTGAAAATTACAATAGATTCCAAGACGATGACGGATGTCCTGATGTAATTGTTGAATCCTTTACTGTAGATTCTGATAATGACGGAATTGAAGACCGATTTGACGAGTGCCCACTAGTTGCTGAAACTTACAACGGATTTGAAGATCACGACGGTTGCCCTGACAGCCAAGTCACACAACCAGATTCTGACGGCGATGGTGTACCTGATGTAATGGATATGTGTCCAACCCAACCAGAAACCTGGAATAGATATGTAGATCATGACGGCTGCCCTGATACTGTCCCTACTGGCAACATGAGAGTTGACTCTGACGGTGATGGAATTACTGATGAAATTGATCAATGTCCTAACTTGAAAGAAACATACAACAAGTTCCAAGACTCTGACGGCTGCCCTGATATTGCTCCTGAGCAATCAAGATACAAACACGATGCTGATCTGGATGGCATCATTAATGATAATGACCTGTGTCCTCTAGAGCCTGAAGATTACGATGGAGATAGCGACAAAGATGGATGTCCAGATCCATAGGAATTTAATTAAAATGAAAAAACACTATCTTTTGGGCTTTTTGCTTTTACTTACATCCACAATTGGAATGTTTCCAAGCGGGGTATATGCCCAGACAAATGATAATGATAATGACGGCGTTCCAAATGATGTTGATCAATGCCCCCACCTCAAAGAAGACTATGACCCACAGTATGGCAATAACATAGACGGCTGCCCTGCAGACTTTGTCCCATGGTATGATGCCGATTATGACGGAATTCCAGATCATCTGGACATGTGTCCTACTGTAAAAGAAAGATACAACAAGTTCCAAGACGATGACGGCTGCCCTGACTTAGCTCCAGGTGCTGGTCCTGTTGGCTTGCCAGACTCTGACGGTGATGGCATTATAGATAATATTGATTCATGTCCAAACCAGCCAGAGACCTTCAACGGCGTTGATGACCGAGACGGCTGCCCAGATACTGCCTCATTAAGGGACACTGACAGGGACGGCATCTCTGATAATGTAGATGAATGCCCAGAAATTCCAGAAATATACAACAGATTCCAAGACGATGACGGTTGTCCTGATGAGGTTACTTCTGATGGTACAGGTTACACTTTTCCAGACACTGACGGCGACGGAATCCAAGACAGGTGGGACTCTTGCATTGACGAGCCTGAAAACTATAACGGCTATCTAGACTGGGACGGCTGCCCAGAGACTCCGGGTGTTACATCTCAACAAGCTTCTGATATTGACTTTGACGGAATTCCAGATACAATGGACCAATGTCCTCAAGAACGTGAAAACTACAACAAGTTCCAAGACGATGACGGATGTCCAGATACGATTGATTTTCAAGTAACTGGTGATATTGACGGTGATGGTATTCGTGATGAAAATGATTTGTGTCCTTTTACTCCAGAGACATACAACAAGTATCTTGATTCTGACGGTTGCCCTGATTATGTAGCAGACAACAAAACCACTGCAGACACTGACGGCGATGGAATCCCAGACAAGTTAGACTGGTGTCCAAACCAGCCAGAGACATTCAACGGATTTTTAGACACTGACGGCTGCCCAGACAAATCTCTTTACTCCTTGGATACTGACAAGGATGGAATTGCAGATAACTTGGACTCTTGTCCACTAGAACCAGAAAATTACAATAATTTCCAAGACACTGATGGCTGCCCTGACACTGTATCTGGTGAAACAACCCAGTACCAGTTCCCAGACACTGACGGCGACGGAATCCAAGACAGGTGGGACTCTTGCATTGACGAGCCTGAAAACTATAACGGCTATCTAGATCACGACGGCTGCCCCGAAACGCCAGGTGCAACATCATTTAAAGTTCTTGACTCTGATTATGACGGAATTCCAGACAGTGAGGATGATTGTCCTACGATAGCTGAAAGATATAATGGATTCCAAGACGATGACGGCTGCCCAGATTCTATAGACTTTAAGGCAGTTGGAGACTTTGACAATGATGGAATTTCAGATGATGTTGATCAATGTCCACTAGTCAAAGAAACCTATAACAAGTATCTTGACTGGGACGGCTGCCCAGATTTAGTAGCTGATAATAAATTATATGCAGATTCTGACGGTGATGGCATTCAAGATGTATTAGACTTGTGTCCAAACCGCCCCGAAACATTCAACGGCTTCCAGGATTCTGACGGCTGCCCAGATAAATTATCTTCTGAACGTGACTCTGATAGAGATGGCATCATTGATGATTTAGATCAATGTCCACTAGAACCAGAGAATTACAATCATTTCCAAGACTCTGACGGCTGCCCAGATACTGTATCTGGTGAAACAACCCAGTACCAGTTCCCAGATGCTGACGGCGACGGTATTGAAGATAGAAAGGATGCATGTATGCTTGAGCCTGAAAACTATAACGGCTATTTGGATTGGGACGGCTGTCCTGATGTAGAAGCTGCGCCATCAACCGTTCCTGCAAGGGCAGACTCTGACGCAGATGGATATCCAGATTCAATTGACCAATGTCCAACCCAGCCAGAAACCTGGAACAAGTATCTTGATTCTGACGGCTGCCCAGATACTGCACCCGAACAGCAAAGGTTTGTCCATGATGATGATCTTGATGGCATAATCAATGACTTGGATCTCTGTCCTCTGGAACCTGAAGACTATGACGGTGACAGGGATACTGACGGCTGCCCAGATCAATAAAGTGACACTTTATTTTAGAATAATTTTAACGCAGACTTAATAAATGCTAGATAGTATCGTGAGTCAAGAAGAATGAAAAAACACTATCTTTTGGGCTTTTTGCTTTTACTTACATCCACAATTGGAATGTTTCCAAGCGGGGTATATGCCCAGACAAATGATAATGATAATGACGGCGTTCCAAACAATGTTGACAAGTGTCCCCACCTCAAAGAAGACTATGACCCACAGTATGGCAATAACATAGACGGCTGCCCTGCAGACTTTGTCCCATGGTATGATGCCGATTATGACGGAATTCCAGATCATCTGGACATGTGTCCTACTGTAAAAGAAAGATACAACAAGTTCCAAGACGATGACGGCTGCCCTGACTTAGCTCCAGGTGCTGGTCCTGTTGGCTTGCCAGACTCTGACGGTGATGGCATTATAGATAATATTGATTCATGTCCAAACCAGCCAGAGACCTTCAACGGCGTTGATGACCGAGACGGCTGCCCAGATACTGCCTCATTAAGGGACACTGACAGGGACGGCATCTCTGATAATGTAGATGAATGCCCAGAAATTCCAGAAATATACAACAGATTCCAAGACGATGACGGTTGTCCTGATGAGGTTACTTCTGATGGTACAGGTTACACTTTTCCAGACACTGACGGCGACGGAATCCAAGACAGGTGGGACTCTTGCATTGACGAGCCTGAAAACTATAACGGCTATCTAGATCACGACGGCTGCCCCGAAGCTGTAGGTTTCAAATCTGACGGATTGATTGACTCTGATTATGACTCTATTCCAGATCATCTAGATTTGTGTCCTCAAGAACGTGAAAACTATAACAAGTTCCAAGACGATGACGGATGTCCAGATACGATTGATTTTCAAGTAACTGGTGATGCTGACGGCGATGGCATTGCCAGTCCATATGATTTATGCCCATTTGCTCCAGAGACATACAACAAGTTCCAAGACGATGACGGCTGCCCAGATGCACTATTTGACAACAAGGGAACATTGGACTCTGACGGTGACGGTATTGTTGATAATATAGACTGGTGTCCAAACCAGCCCGAAACATTCAACGGCTTCCAGGATTCTGACGGCTGCCCTGACAAAGTCTCATTCACCAATGACTCTGATAGAGATGGCATTTTAGATAATTTAGATCAATGTCCACTAGAACCAGAAAATTACAATAATTTCCAAGACTCTGACGGCTGCCCTGACACTGTATCTGGTGAAACAACCCAGTACCAGTTCCCAGACACTGACGGCGACGGAATCCAAGACAGGTGGGACTCTTGCATTGACGAGCCTGAAAACTATAACGGCTATCTAGATCACGACGGCTGCCCCGAAGCTGTAGGTTTCAAATCTGACGGATTGATTGACTCTGATTATGACTCTATTCCAGATCATCTAGATTTGTGTCCTCAAGAACGTGAAAACTATAACAAGTTCCAAGACGATGACGGATGTCCAGATACGATTGATTTTCAAGTAACTGGTGATGCTGACGGCGATGGCATTGCCAGTCCATATGATTTATGCCCATTTGCTCCAGAGACATACAACAAGTTCCAAGACGATGACGGCTGCCCAGATGCACTATTTGACAACAAGGGAACATTGGACTCTGACGGTGACGGTATTGTTGATAATATAGACTGGTGTCCAAACCAGCCCGAAACATTCAACGGCTTCCAGGATTCTGACGGCTGCCCTGACAAAGTCTCATTCACCAATGACTCTGATAGAGATGGCATTTTAGATAATTTAGATCAATGTCCACTAGAACCAGAAAATTACAATAATTTCCAAGACTCTGACGGCTGCCCTGACACTGTATCTGGTGAAACAACCCAGTACCAGTTCCCAGACACTGACGGCGACGGTATTGAGGACAGAAAAGATCAATGTGTAAACGAGCCTGAAACCTTTAACAATTATCTGGATTGGGACGGCTGTCCAGATGTAATACCTACACCTTCAACTGCAGCCTCCCCAATAGACTCTGACGGGGATCAGTATCCAGATTCAATTGATCAATGTCCAACCCAACCAGAAACCTGGAACAAATACAGAGATCATGACGGCTGCCCAGATACTGCACCCGAACAGCAAAGGTTTGTCCATGATGATGATCTTGATGGCATAATCAATGACTTGGATCTCTGTCCTTTGGAACCTGAAGACTATGACGGTGACAGGGATACTGACGGTTGTCCTGACCAATAGTCTGGCATGATAAATATACTCAAATCCTAAAATTATTTCATGTTGCCAAATTTCTCCAGCAAGGCATTTCTTGCTCCGATGGCAGGTGTCAGTGATCCAGCATTACGACTGCAATGCAAAAAAATGGGCGCAGGTCTAGTTGTTACAGAATTTACCAGTATCCACAGCATAATTGCAAAAGAAAAGCAGCTCAGCGAAGACAAAAAAACAATACAAGAATTCATCGAGTTCTCTGAATCTGAAAGGCCTTTGTCGGTTCAGTTGTTTGGCTCTGATCTTCTGTCTCTGGAAAGGGCAGCAAAAATTGTAGAACCGTTCTTTGACATTATAGATTACAACATGGGATGCCCTGCACCTCACATAACGCAGCAGATGGCAGGCGGCGCATTGCTACAGGAAGTAAACCTGACAAAACAAATCTTTAGCACTCTGAAAAACGCAGTGAAAAAACCTGTAACCCTGAAGATCCGCTCTGGCGTAACTGATGCAAGCAGATACCTCTTCAAAGAAGTTGCACAAATAGCTGAAGATGAGGGAATAGAGATGATCACACTACATCCAAGGACTGTCAGCCAGGGATATTCGGGCAAAGCCGACTGGAAGATGATCAAGGAACTAAAGGAGATCTCCAACATCCACATTGTTGGAAACGGGGATATCACATCACCTGAGGATGCAAAATCAATGCTTGATGAGACAGGATGCGATTATGTCATGATTGGCAGGGGAGCTATGGGAAACCCTTTCCTGTTTGAGCAGATTAACGATTTTCTAAAAACAGGCTCTTACAAGGAATACTCGCTAAAAGACAGGCTGGACTCCTTTTTTGACTATCTTGATCTGACAACTCATTACAAAATAAAATTTGCAAACATCAAGGCCCAGGCAATGCGATTCACAAAGGGCATGGTAGGCGGCACAAAGCTGCGCGCAAGAATATCTGCCTCTAAAAATCTGGAGGACCTAAAAAAAGTAATGCGTGATTCCTATCATATGGTTCCGCCATTCTAGTCATTGCCCAAAAAATTCGCTCCACTCATTTCCCAAAAGTTGGATTATCTTGTATGCCAGCCTGTCAATGTTTACGTTGGGTTCTGCTGTTATCAATAAAATGAACTTGTCCAGCGGAAAGCTCATCATTACCAGCTTTTCGCGTCTTGATGCGGAGTACTTTACCCTTCCCATGGAATAGTCAAACTTTACTCTGGTTGCCACCCTGATGGCAAGCTCTCTGAATATCTTGCGCTGCTCCTCGTCGTTTTCAAACGGAACAATGTCCTCTCTTATCTTGCCTTTGATCAAGTTCCCATCAAAATCTATAAACCCTGCAAACCTGATCTCCCTTTCTGTAAATATCTCATCTAGCTTTTCTTGCAAAAATTTTTCCTGGCGGTTTGGCATTCTCTACTATTCCCCCTCCTCAATAAATACCTCTTATGGCCAAATCTGGTGATTAGCTTTTATAGTTATTTTGCAATGTATGACCATCCCTTCGCAAAACATGTCACCCAAAGTGATACCCTTTACTGAGGGAGATAACACCCCTCAGTAACTGACTTACTTTTTCTTGGACTTGCTGTCTTTTTTTGCCGCCTTTCTCTCTTTTCTGATTGTAATGACGCCTTTGAATATGATTGCAAGTGCTGCCACAAACTGGACAACTACCAGCTCCATTGGAATCTCTGATACTGCCTCCTCTGCAGTCTTTTCAGAACCTGAGGTTACCACAACTTGAAATATTATGCTTGGAACAAACCACACACACAGACCCAAGATTAGCCAGTAAAGTCCCTTCAATGAATCATCCCTTGTAAACTGTCATATAATTTTAAGAGGCAGTTTCAGGTTCGTATTTGTTTTTAAAATAGGTCCTAACCTGAAATATGACCAGCGAATATCCCGGAACCAGCACCACAAAATACAGAGCCCGCAGCCATCCATCAAGGCTCTCCACTGTCATGACCAAGTTTGTACTAAGATAAATTAAAACTGCAGTAAACAAAAACGTCCAAAATAATCCCAATGCTTGAAAATGGCTCGCTGATTTGCTTTAAATTTTTGTAAGGTGATAATCATATGATTATACTTGGATTAAAATAAAATGATTAGAGGGCTTCAGGACCTCTCTTTTTAGATGCAATGTTTAGAACATCATCTACAGTAGATACGGTGATAATTCCGTCACCGGCTTTTCCTGAAAATGCTGCATCTGAAATTGCCGTGAGGACCTTCTCTACCTGTGAATCATCTACAATTGTACTGACAGTTGCAACCTTGTTGAATTCAGCGATAAACGTACCTGTGCCTCTTCCGCCCCTCATAGTTTGTCTTTGGCCAGAACCTCTACCATTGCCTTCAAGAATGGTAAATCCGCCGACCATGTCTTTGATTGCGTCAGAAACTGCACCTGTTTTATCGATTTGAATAGTTGCCTCGATTCGTTTCATTTTCATTCCTAAATCACTATGATTTAAAAAAGATCATATGTTTTTATCCTGATTTTATGATACATTGCCGTTTTTGGTTATATCATAATCCTCTGGACTTTTTAGCAAATCAAAAAAATCATTTCTATGAAAAGTGACGAGAAAAGATCACACCGACTCAACTATCTCTTGAGGTGCTACCTGAGCAATCCCACCGAAAGAGAACTGTTTTTGCGGGCAAAGCAGATGGGCGTATCTGATTCCACTGCCAAAGACTATATCAGAACTGTGATTATTCAGGCTCAGAAAATTTATTCAAGATAGACTGGCGTCATTTATCCGCAATCTTAAACAAGGTATTCATAAATAATCAAGAAGGGAGAAAGAACGCATGTCCGATCCGCTTTTTGACGATGTCAAAGAATTACTAGACAAGGAAAAAGGCGACGAGCGAATCCTCAAGCAGATTCTCAGGGCATGTGAGAACAACGAGGTAATCAGCAATTACGAAAGAAACTATGTAAGAAAGCTGGCAGAAAAACATCTGGGCCGCAAGCCACTTGAAGACAAGCCAGCCCCCAAACCCGTCGTACCTGACGTGGTGATTCCACAACCCATGCAACCGCAGGTGGTATACAAAGAGCCGCCAAGAGCAAGAACAAATCCCAAAAAGACAAAAATGATTCTGGGAATCGGCGCTGCTGCATTGACAGTAATTGCTCTGGCAGCTGCCAGTTATGTGGGACTGCCTGACTTTGATGTGACACAACCTGATACAGATGTACAGGTTACTGGAATTTTGCTGGAACTTGATTCTTCCTCTTACAAAAACAAAGACATCATCTCAATTAGCGGCAAGTCTGATTCTGGAACAATCAACCTCTCAATTGAAAACCAAGATGGTGTTCTGGTCTGGTCTGAGCAGCTAAGGACAAAAAATAACGGAGATTTTTCAACATTGGCAATTGCCGCCGGCCCAGGATGGGAAAAATCTGGCACGTTCACACTAAAAGCAGAGAACGACTCGGAGATACAGGCAATAAAGTTTTCATTTAGTGTATGAGTTGAAACTCCTTCCAGTGACTGTCTATGATCTCACGCAGCTTTTCAATTTTAATCTCTTCCATGAACTCCCTGTATACGATGAACTTGTTCTGTTTTCCAGAGTCTTCACCATAAATGTCTGTGGTGTTTTTTGGAATGGCGTCTTTCTTCCATTGGTTCATCTCAAAAATCCATACTGACGCATCGGGATTTGAAAAATCAACATCATCGCACCCTATGATGTATAGATAGCATCTTGTAGCCTGATTTAGCTTTTCATGCAGTCTTTCGTATGCTATCATCTGGCCCTTTGGTATGTTGATTTTGTCATTGTGAAACCCCTTAAACTCCAAGATTACAAAACCCCCGTTGTGCTCAATCATCCAGTCAATGTCCGTGCCGCCAGAGGCCAGCATGCCATGAACAATCAGGTCCCCCAGGACTTCCCTTCCGCGAGTAAATTCTGCCTCGTCAAAAATCTGGTACTTTGCCTTTGGGCTTTGCCGCAAAGCAAACTGCGGGGAATTTTTTGCAATCCTTTCCTTGTCATAAAGCGTATCTATCAAGTCGTTTGTCTCGTTTTCCACAAAATTATTCTATGCTGCTACGTGATAAGATGGTTTGTAAACTTTAGTAAAGTCTTGATATTTCTCTGTTCTAACGAGACAAGTTCTCCCCGCCGGGGCCTTTGTATAAAATAAAATATTCCTCGGGATTCTTTCGATCTTTTTTTGCATTTAGTGCATCTTGATACATCTCAAAGTGCTCAACAAAGTACATCTGTCCGCGTGGATCTGAGAGATAGTCGATTCCAACCAAATCAAATCCCTCCTCGGGCGTCATCCTGATCTTTTCTTTCTCAAATGTATCACTTGACAACTAATCGTTTATGGATATGCGAGAATAAAAAATGCTATTGGTCGTATATCATGAGGTTCTTTTCTTCCAACAAGGAGTGCAGGTTGTGGACAGAGCGGTACACGTCTGACTCTTTTTTTGCGCCAGTACATACCAGTTTTCCTGAGGCAAACAACAGAATCACTGTTTTTGGATCAAGCATCCTGTGAATCAGTCCTGGAAACTGTTCAGGTTCGTACATGCTTCTTGGCAGGGTTCGAGCTGCTTTTTCGAGGTGGATCTTTCCTCCCAAATTTATTGCAGCTACGATATTTTGAACAGTAATCACCGCATCGTTTTTGATCTTGATCTTGCCCTTTCGAAGTTTTTGCACTACTGTGTTTACTGCTTTTATTGCCATGTCTTCAGACTTGGCACCCGTGCATACCATCTTTCCTGTCCGAAAGATCAGTGTGGCAGTTCGTGGGTTGCTTAATCTAAACACCAAACCCGGAAACTGCTCCGGATGGTACTCTGTATCTGGAAATTTCTCAGTAATCTCATTTAGGTCAATCTTTTGGTCTACTGATGCTGATGCAACAACGTTTTCTACGCTGACAATCGGCTTGGTCTGTGGCATGACGAGGGACTATAAATAGGCCCTTTATATATACTAGTCATATTTTCTTACTGCAAAAATTTCTAGTGATGTCCTATCCACTGGTACCTAAACTCCTCATCGATAATGTCTGCAAGCAGATCCCTGTTTTTTATTTTAGACTTTGGCAGATCTGCATCAAAGAACCCAAGCTTGCCTTTGACAGGAATTGGTATTCTGAACTGCTTTGGATTTCTCAGCAAAAAACCAAAAGTTTTTCCGCGAAATTCTTTTGCTGACAGATGAAACATCTTGTCTGCTTTTACATCTATACCTGACTCGTATTTTTTGACACCATACAGTTCTGCTTTTCCAATGATTGCACCAGTAATCATCTTTTCAGAAATTCCCAGCCTCTTGCATTCGTCTGTCATGACTTTTATTGGCGCATGAACCAAAAACTCCCCGCGATATCCAGTATTCCATTTTCTCAACTCTATTGTCTTTTTGCCCATCACAATCAAGTCTGCAAACGGCTGGCAAACAGAGAGGCACTTCACGTCAATCTGACACTATGAAGACTGAATGCTGCATCTGTTTGGCCCCATCTCCAAGTCAGGTACCTGCTCGTCCATTATTGGAATTGTTCCCTTGTTTACCTTGATGATCATTGCATAGTTCATTGGTCTGGGAGTTGTCATGCCGACAACTCTCTTTACAAATTCTTCTTTTCCCAAATCCAGCAGTGATAGTTTTCTTGCAATTTCCGGCGTCGTATAATACACTCCATTTTCAACAGGCTTTACGTTCTCGCCGTGATGTGTTGGAAATATCTTTGCTGTCGGAGGGAGATTCAAAAGTTTGTTGTGAAGCGTCTCATGCAGGTCGTTGGCAAACTCTTCTGCCTGATCACGCAGATCGGGCCTACCAATCGACTCCAAAAATAATGTGTCCCCGGAAAACGCATACATCTCATCTACCACATATGTCATGCTACCTGCAGTGTGTCCCGGTGTGTGCATCACGCGAACCTGCTTTTTTCCTATCGGGATGATCTCTCCGTCTTTTGCCTTTGTGTGCTCTATGTTATAGTCCTCCCTTGCGCTAAAGTACAGCTGGGCGCCTGCAATTCTTGACAGCTCCCTTGCAGCAGATACATGATCTGCATGCTGGTGCGTATCTATTACCTTGGTGATCTTCAGACCCTCTTTTTGTGCAAACTCGATGTATTTTGCAGGCGGGTATGTCGGATCAATTACAAGTGCCTCTCCATCCGAACCTACAATGTGTGAGAGGCATCCCTTCCCGACCTTTTCGACCTGTATTATTGTCAGGTCTTCTTGCTTTACTGCAACGTTTGCACTGAGAACCTGGTTCCACCTTGACATGCCGCCCTCCAATGATGTTGATTCCAGACCTTTCTGAGCAAGCGCAAATGTTGCAACCATTGATCTATTCCCGTGAGAGCATATGGTTACAATTTTTTTGTCCTTTGGAATCTTTTCATATGCACTTGACGTGAACAACTCTGACAGAGGTACATTTACTGCCCCTGGAATTCTAAACTCTGCAAACTCCATCGGTTCTCTGACATCAAGCAGGAACACGTTCTGATCGTTTTTTAGCGAGTCCCACAATTTTTCATTTGAAATAACCGTCTCTTGTGAACTTTTTACTGTCTTGCCAGTCCAGCTACCAATGCCGCCTTTTAGATAGTGCGCATCAAAACCAAATCGCGCAAGCATGTTTGCGTTCTGAGAAGATTCACCTCCGTCCTCATCAATCAGGACGATTTTCTGATTTCGTGGCAGTCTTGACATGACGGCCTGCTTTTGCTGCATGTTGGTGCATTTGGCGTTGGCAGAGCCCTCAATGTGGCCTGACATGTAATTGCTCGGCTCCCTGATGTCTAGAATCAATAATGGAATTTTATTTTGAATGTCTGCTTCCAACTCTTCGGATGTAATCTCTATGTTTGACATGCAACCTGTATTACTTTGCCAAATTTAGAATTTGTGATTTTGCCTCATCTCTGATCTAAAATGCCGATTACTTTTCTGGGGATGTCATTTAGCCTGCTTACTGCCAGTGTCTTTTCATACCCGAGATGTCTCAGATTGTTTGCAATTGTGGTGGCCCTTACAGTGTTTGGGCCAAGTCCCATTGCAACCATCCTTATGCCAAGCCCTTTTAGGGACTTTGTCATTGACCTTACCGCATTTGGATCCGAAGGCTCACCATCAGTCAAGGTCAAGAAGATGTCTGGCCTTTTTGACTGGAGTATTGGAAACATCTTGCCATATACTTCGGCAAGCGGCGTTGATCCGTTTGCCACAATACGTGCAAGCCTTTTTGCCGAGACGCTGTTCCATTTTACGTTGTCAGGTTTGACAAGCCAGCAGACTACTGCTCTGTTTTGGGTGCTAAATGCATAGACTGCAAACTTTACTTTGAGGTATGCAAGAACCTCACATAGAGCCAGCGTGGCCTTTTTGTATTCTAATGCATCTGATGCAATGCTTGATGAATGATCCAGCAGGATGACTATTTTTGTTTTAATTGATCTTCTAATGTCTGCAAAAAACGGCTCGTGTCCGTCGATATAGTTCTCCTCATCAAACTCCTCGCCGCTCTTCATGTGCTGCTCCTTCCAGCCGGACCTCCATTCTTTGAATTTTATCTTTAGGCTGTTTATCAAGTCAATGTCGTAAATTACTGTCTCATCCACGTTGCTTGCCGCAGGAACCTGCACGCCGATGGATTCGGGGGACAGTCCCTTGTTGTCTATCTTCTTGTTCTCATCTAGCAACACCTTGTACTCTTTGAAGACATTGTCTCCACTTAGTGCTGCGCTTGGGTCTATCTTGCCAAACTCGCCTTCCTTGTTTTTTGAGACGACTGTGAGAAACTTGAGAAGTTCCTCTTCAGAAAGTGCCATCCCTGCTCTCATAAACGGCAGTGAGACGGGGATGGTAAGAAGTGAGTCAATGTCCAAAACTCGAATGATCTCGCTAACCCTTTTTTCCAGCCACTCCGTGTCATGGCTCTTCTCAATTGACTCGTTGACAATTTTTTCTGCAAATGACGCTGCCTTTTTGACTCTCTCAAAGTGGCTTGACTGTATCTCTCCTTTCAGTGCACCAAACATAAAGTACTGGTAAAATGCCTCCACGATTCTTGCCTTTCCATATACCGTGTGCAGCTGTGGCCTTGAGATCAGCATGAATGCATAGTTGAATATGATCTCCTCATCCATTCCCCTCCATATCTTTCTCCCCAGATGCTCTATCCTTCTTGTCTCCATTGCATTTAGGATGAATCCAAATGCATGATCGTTGCTGAGAATCTTTTTGCAGAATCTGATCCTCATTGCCTCGTACCACAACTCTGTCCTAAACTGCCTGTACCTCTCAAAGTCTTTTCCTATCCTTTTTTCCAGAGGCGCCAGTGTGACCTTGTTTTCCTTTAGTCTTGTTTTTGTCTCCATCTTGTCAGAAAACTCTACTGTAACGTTTTCTTTTTCTGACCATCTCCTTACTAGGAACGTGGCAATCTCCACAAGCGTCTCGTTTCGTAGTTGTAGGGAATGCATCTAATTGCCAAACATTGAGGTAATGATGTCGCTTACTTTTTGATATTCTATGTTTCCCCACTGGGTATACACGTTGCCAAAAACAATAACTGCTGCCTCCTTGGGCGAAACTTTTCTGTCAAGTAGTTTTCCAAATGCAATAGTCTCCCTGAGGCTGGGCGAGTAAAACAGCTCCTCTACTGCAGCTGCCTGACGCAGCGTGTTTGCCAGTTTTATTCCCTGTCTCAAGTCTGAATCGTTATCACTTGATACGTATTTTTTTACAATCTCCAATTCAATGTCTTCTGGAGGATACTCTAGACTAATCCTTACTGGAAACCTGCTAAGCAACTGGGGCGGCAGCTCTTTTGTGCCGCTATGTGTCAGAGGATTTATTGTTGCAATTACAAACCAGTTCTCTTTTGCATTTACGACCTCACCTGTAGACTCTTTGAGGGCAATCTGTCTCCTGTCATCAAGTGCCTCATCCAGTCTCAAAAGCACGTCTGCCTCTGCGGAATTTATCTCATCTAGATACAGCATGCTGCCTTCCCTCATTGATTTTACCAGCAACCCCTCATCAAAACTGACCGTGCCGTTTGTTAGAGTCTTTGTCCCAATGAGGTGGCTCTCCCTTGTCCTGAGGCTGAAATTTATTGATTCTAGTTTTGCATCCTTGATTTTTGCAAATTCCCTGACAAGTGATGTCTTGCCCGTCCCCTTGGGTCCTATAATTAACACAAAAAGGCCCGCGTCGTATGCCTTCTCTAGTATCTGAATGGAGTTATTCCAGTCAAGATATGATGCCTGAATCAAGTACGTTTTTGTGGATTCTAATATTATTTAATTTAAGATCTATTTTGAAAATGATGCTATCTTGACATATGCCTCATCTAGAGTCTTGTGTAGAGTCTTGCTCCACTCGTCAAATCCTGATGGGTCTTTTGGATAGTTGTTATAGTGTTCGACCAGCCACTTGTTCTTTCCAGAGGTGTACTTGAGGCCCTCTGCAACAGTTCGGTTCATTATCCCTCTTATGATCATCCCGACCTTTCCAAGGCCTGTAAAGTCCGGATGCTCGCCTTTGCTAATTGCCTCGACATCCATGTTTCCCAAAAAGTGCTTCATGCCATAACTGATCTGCTCGTTTGTCATTGTCTGGACCAGCCTTCTGAACAGTTCCAGCCCTGCAGTCTTGTATCCATATTCCTTGATAAAATCAAGATTGTACTGCCACAGGCTTGTCTCTGAGACGTCGTTTGACTCTATTGCCTGAACTATGTTGTTTCCAAGAATTGTCCCAGCTATCAATGCAGGACCGATTCCTCCTGCATCAATTGGCTTTGGCATCCATGCCGAATCTCCAACCAACATATATCCTCCAGAAACAAGACAGTCGTTTTGCCTCCTTACTGAAACCTGGAATATCCCAGAGTTGTTGTGAATGTCCTGAGGATCTTCGGAGAGTTTTGAGTTTTTGATTGCCTTGTTCCTGTGAAGGTATTCCTTCATAAGCGACTCTACGTTGTCTTTTTTGCCCAACCTGCGATTCCTCTCCTCCAAAAGCGACTTTTCCACTCCAAGGCCTATGTTGACTTTGTTTTCTCCTTTTGGAAAAACCCAGCCGTATCCGCCTGGTGCAATGTCCTGATCTAGGTGTATTATGCAATAGTTTGGATCAAATTCGGAGAGATCCTTTTGGCCGTGCTCAAAATACATGATGTACCTTCCAGTGGACTCTAGATCTCTTCTGTCAATCCTTCTTTCCACCTTGGTTGTGTTCTTTATCTGGTTTCTCAGCACTGATGTCACCCCAGTAGCATCAACTACAATCTTTGCGGTCTTTTTGTATGGCTGGCTTGTCTTGTTGTTTATGCCCTGAACTCCGACAACTTGTTGTCCTTCATAGATTAAACCTGTAAGATTAATGTCAAAATCAAAATCAACTCCCATCTTTCTTGCCCTCTGGTTCTGTATCTCTGGAAGCTTTTGGCGATTAAGCATGTACCCAGAACCATCAAATGGAATGGCAGTTTCCCTGTCTGGAGAAAATGCCATCACTCCCTTTACGTCATGCTCTATTTCCGGCCTGCCCCAGTTGACCTTTATCCTGCTGCTCATATAGTCAACTGCATCTTTTGAGCAGGCATCGCCACACACCCAACCTGCAAGCGACTTTCTTCCGGGATATATCTCTGGATTCCTGTCAACTGCAAGTATCTTCAAATTCTGTTTTGAATAGTGTGCAATTGCCTGAGCTGTAATGGTTCCTGCAAGTCCCCCTCCGGCAATTATTACATCATAGTCTGCCACTATAGAAAGCGACGGGCATCCGTATTTAAAATAATACTTTGGTTACATCTGGTGAATAGTATGGTTTGATCGGTTGTAAAATGGGGTCGGTTCGTCGCGGCGTCTTCACTGCTTTCGCTCAGACTGGAGCGGCTATTATCTCCTCATTCCCAAATTCCATTGGCTGCCTTTTCCTATTTAATCTAGGTGGCATCTTGAAATATCTTGGTAAATGTTTTGACGGTGTCTTTTTTGTTGTAAACCGGAGTGTGGATCTTTATCTTTACTGCATCTTTCTCGTTGAATGCTATTTTTTTATTGACCAGTTCCTGCTTGTCTATCCTGATGTGATATCTCGAGTCGACTGTTCTCTCCTCTATCTCGCTTACCATCTGGTCCAGCTGCTCTTTTGATATTGACTCTATTAGTTTTTCAACAAACTTTGAGGCCTGCTCCTTGGCTAGTCTGGCACTCAGTATTGTTATTGGATTCTCAAAGTGACCCGTTGTGTGCTGGATGGAAAAATCACTGCTGTCCAGTCCGAACATCTCCTCAAATGATTCAAAGAACTTTGAGGACTCCTCAGTTGCATGTACAATTACGTCGATTGTTACTTCTAGTTTTTCAACCATTCTAAACTGTGATTGGAGATTTATGCTTCAAGCAATGCTATTTCTTTTTCTGCGGTTCTGACGAGTTTGACTTTTTCTAGCCCGACATGCCTTACTCTTATGACCTTCTTGAAAGCAGCCATGATGTCTGAGTTGATTTTGCTGTAGCACGTTGCCTGGACAAACTGGTCAATTGACATCTGGGGAACTGTATTGTTTATGACATCTCTTGCAATCAGCCTTAGTGCATGCTTTCTTGATGTGTTGAGTTGTCTGTGTGTTAGCGCAATGACCTTGATCCTAAAGATGTATCCGTCGTTTGTCTTTATGTCGATAATGAAATTAATTTTAGATGATCCGCGTCTAACCAAACTTCGCAGAAATTCCTTGGAGTACTCGAATCTCTTAAAGATTGTACTTGCCTTTTCTCCGTCGACTTTGTTTATCTGAAAGTAAATTTTGTACTGATGCTGTGATGGATCTCCCTTTAGAATGTCATATAGTGTTACTTCCAAAACTCTGCCTACTGCATTTTCCTCATCAGTAATTGGTACATATGCTATTGGAACGTTGTTAAATGAATCAGGAGCGTGTACTGTTACCCACTTTTTCTCTCTCCACTTGTCTTTCACTCGACCCTTTCTACGTGCCAATTACTAACGACCTTTGAATCCAAAATATAAGGGTATGTGACTAGATTGTATCTTTTCCCATGTATTTTTCTAAAACTTTTGGGATCTTGATGTGTCCGTCTTTTGTCTGAAAGTTTTCCATAATTGACACTAAGACTCTGGATGTGGCAATCAGAGTGCTGTTTAGAGTATGGATGTATTGTGTGTCTTGGTTTGTCTTTTCTCTGAACCTTATCTTCAAGCGCCTTGCTTGGTAATCAAGACAGTTTGAGCAGGATACAATTTCACGGTATGCGTTTTGGCCTGCCATCCACGCCTCAATGTCATATGTCTTTGCAGAAACCTTTCCCATGTCGCCACTTGACAAAAGCATGACTCTGTGCGGAATCTCCAGATTCTGATAAAACTCCTCTGCAACGGCAAGCATTCTTTCGTGCTCGCTCCAAGAGTCTTCTGGGCGCGTAAACACAAACTGCTCTATCTTGTCAAACTGGTGTACTCTGAAAATCCCTTTCTGGTCCCTGCCATGTGCCCCTGCCTCTTTTCTAAAACACGGGCTGACTCCGGCGTATCTTAGAGGAATGTCTTTTCCTTCGATTATCTCGTTTGAGTGCATTGCAGCCATTGCATGCTCTGATGTTCCAATCATGTAGAGGTCCTCGTCTTCTACCTTGTAGATCACCTCCTCAAAGTCATCTGCAATTATGGCTCCCTCCATTGACTGTCTGTTAATCATGTATGGCGGCTGAATCAGCAGATAGTTTTTTTCTGCCAGAAAGTCCAAGGCATAATGGATAAGCGACTGATTCAGTCTGACCAGATCATTTTTCAGATAATAGAACCTGGCTCCGGCAACCTTTGCCGCCCTTTCCAAGTCCACCAAGTCCAGTTTTTCAGAAATGTCGATATGATCACTTGTCTTAAAATCAAACTCTGGAATCTTTCCCCACCTTCTGACCTCGACGTTTGCAGACTCGTCTTTACCCCTTGGAACCGAGTCGTGAATCAGGTTTGGTATGGTCAGGACCAGTCCGTTGTACTTTTTTTCAATGTCTGCTTGTGTGGTCTCTAGATCTGTCAGCTCCTCTGAGATGCTTTTCATTTCAGCGATTGCTTGCGATGCATCTTCTCCTGACTTTTTTTTCTGGGAGATCTCCGATGCCATCTGATTTCTCTTTTTTCTCAGCTCGTCAGTCTTGATGATAAACTCCCTTCTCTTTTGATCAAAATCAATCAGGGCATCCAGATCAAACTCCACTGCCCTTGCCTTTAGCATGTCTCTTACCATCTGGGAATTTTCTTTGATAATCTTCGGGTCTAGCATCTACTCTATCACCTTTAAAGCGACCTGAACGTGCTCTAATACCTCGTCTATTGTGCCAATCAGTTTTCTCATGTCTTCTGTCCCCTCAAAATTAAAAACTAGTCTGTTATCAATTTTTTCAACATTTAGACTCAGTCCTTTTGGAAAATTCACATTGTCTGGCTCTATTGCTTTTTTTACAGCTTCGGCCTTTTTCTCTGTGATATTATTGAGAATTACCTGGACTTGACACGTTAATGACATTTAACTCCAAATAGCTTAGAAAGCCATCCAATTTGTCTTTAGTTATTTTTGCACCGGCAGCTGCATCGTGGCCCCCTCCTATCCCGTCAAACTTCTCTGCCCCAGTCCTCATCAGCTCACTTAGGTTGATAGAAGACTTGCAGCCAAATGATTTTCTTGAGGAAAACTTGATCGTGTTTTCATCTCCATGTGTTCTTAGTATTACAATCTTGCCGGCGTTTTTTGGAGAACCTGCAATCAGTGATGAAATTGTACCCGTCATTGTCTCGGGGACTATTCCCTCCCCGTTTACCATTACGCAGGTTTCGCTCTCAGAAATTCGCCATCTCTCATTTGCAATGATGTTCATGTATTCTCTAATCATTTTTCTATAGTCAGTCAGTATGGTCTCGCCTTCTCGCAGAATCTTGTTTCTGTCTCCCATGCATATTGCAATCCCGACTCCTGACCTGCTTATCCTTCCACAAGAGTTGAGCATGGTTGAAAACTCTCTTCCGTCACGCAAAAAACTCATCTTGTCTTCTCTTGGAAAAGTGTATGTGTATCCAATCAGTTCGGACATTATCTCAGTAGCATTCTTTCCGGAGGTAAATTTGGTGATGGCCTCAATTACCTGTCTTTTTTCTTCCTCGTTTAGATCTGCTGGAACCCTCCATCTGCCCCCATCCTTTAGCTTGATTCCAGAAGAGTTTAGCAGTGACAGACAAGTGTCTCTGTTCCAAGTGAGTCCCTCAATGAATGGTTGTGATGTAAATGCCAGCGCATCGGGAAGTACCCTGGTCTCTCTTCCAACTAAAAGCAAATCCAGATCAATTTCCACCAATCCTTTCTCTTTTGCCGTATTTGCAATCTCAAAATTCTTACCTGTAAATGACTTTCTTTCACCCTGGTCTTGCCTGTCGCCCAATGCCGAAACTACAGCTATTGCAGACAAGTCGTCGTTTTGCTCATCAAGTGCAAGTGATGCCATGTATGCCATGCCTCCTGCGCAAATCTCAGAACCGCCGTCAATTCCGTACTTCCATGCATTGATTACCCTTTGATTGTCGTGCTCCTCTTCGGGGATCTGATGATGATCCAAGACAATCCATCTGTCTCCTAGCGATTCATCCATCTCTTTTGCAAATCCGCCTGCAAGATCTGTGATGACATGAAAGTCCCTGCTGTCCTTTTTCAGCGACTCTATGACGCCCTTGCTAAACTCCTTTGATGTTCTTACTGTACATCTTGCCCCAGCTCGGATCAGGGCTTTGGTAATTATGCTGCCAGAAGTCAGGCCATCACAATCAATGTGAGTTGTAACTGAGATTGACCTTTTGGACTTTATACATTCATTAATTTTATCTCTGAAAAATGATAGCGACTCGTCAAGAGCTTTTGGCATTACTCTAGTTGGGCGACTACTGACTTATATTTCCAAGTAGCAGGAATTCTCCCAATCTTCTTGTAATACACTGAGAGTCGGTGCACCTTGGCCTCGATTAACTCCAATGATCTGACGTTTCTGTTGTCCCCCTTGTTTGCTTTGAGGTGTTTTTGAAGGCCCACTGCCTTTTTTACAATGTTTTCAAGGTCTTCGGGCATCTCTGCTCTGAGTTTGTTTTCCTCCAGAATCTGGCCGACTGACTTTTTGGTTATTGGCTTTACTAGGGGAATTGAATGCTGATCTCTTAGCTTATTTCCTATCTGGCTTGGAGACAGTCCGTCTTTGGAGTATTTTGTCACAAGTTCTTCGATCTCTTTGGGACTTTGTGTGATCCATGATGGAGCACGCAGTGTGGATGGTCTAATGGAGTGTGATTTGCCATGCCTATGAGTGTGTACTCGTCCCATGACGTGGCTAATTTTAAAACGGAATTAAACGTTACTTATTCGGATCTCGTACATAACCTCCACAATTTGGGCTTTAGAATAAAAGTTAAATATGTACACTAGCAACACAACGAACAGGTAAACGGTATGAATAAAACAATACTTTTAGCAGTAACCTTAGCTGCTGTCTTCACCATGGGCTACTATGCAGAGAACACAATTGCATTTGCACAGTACATGGGAAACGTAGGCAGTGAAGGAGAAACCGGAGCATACACCTTAGAAGAAGCACTTGAAATCCAAAGAAGGAGAATAGAGGCAGCAGAGGCAAACCCAGCATCTGGTTCAGGTACGCCTTACCTTGATGCAAGCGGTGTAGTCGGCGCTTCAGTGATTGCAGGCGCAGTCTTTGGTGGTATTGCAGCAGCCTTCTTCATTAGAGGAAGATCTGGCAAATACGCAGCAATGGGAAGAGGATAAACCTCACTTTTCTCTTATTTTATTAGAATGACTCCTAGTGGATACTGATCTCGTACTTTTTGAAAATAAAGGAAATGTATATATCGCACAAATAGAGCCAAAATATACAATGACTCCTATCGTAGGAACTTTCCTTAGCATCCTGTCTTCACTAACAGGACAACTAGGACCAAACTATGATCCATTATTCTATGATGTAATGATTTACATCTTCGGAACCATAATGTTCACAATATTCCTCCTTGGAATTATCTCATTCTGGTTACGTGTTCACGGATGGGCTTACAAAGACAATCGTGAAAGATGGGTCGATGAATTGGACAGACACTTTGAAAGAGAAGGTATCGGTCTAATTCCAGACAACGGTAAATACTGGTAAAATTACTTCCTTCTTCTTTTCATTATTTTTCTATCTCTGACTAGGGGACTTTGTCCGTTTTTGTTTAGTTTCCTGGTGGCAAAAAGTCAGTATCTTTTGATTCGTCATACGCCTTTGAGATAAAGACAGCCTTGTAATGGTACCCGTCCTGCAATGGGTGATTTATGAAGTGCTCTGACTCTTTGCCGTTTACATACATGGTTGATTTTGACTGGTCCATGTCCCTTAACGGAAAGTCCCAGACCCACAAAAAGTGCCCAATCTCAAAGGGATACTCTTCTTCCCACTCTGCATAAATTGTCCCATCATCAGTCAGTGTGTACAGAGACCTATGACATCCGCCATCGCCAATTCCTATGTTTGCAGGAATGTCTGCCTTTTGGTTATCTACTATCAGCTCCAGTGTTGCCTTGATCTTGTATGGTGTGTCTCTGTCATTGATGCACACCTTGAGTGGGTTGTCCATGTTAAGTGCCTGCTGGGCAAATGTGCTGGCAGCTGCTACTGAGATTCCAATGATTGCTGTAATTAGGAGAAACCGGAGTGTCTTTTTCCTCTTGTAAGGATCACCCATTCCAGGCCAAATCATGTTCATGATTTTCTGAGGATTCCTTAAAGTCCTTTCTGTTACTCGTCCATTATCTCTATGGTGTCGAGTCTGTCCTGGTGATCTGCAAGAAAATAAGTTATCTCGTCAGAATCTATCTCAAGCCATTCTGACTCTCCCAAAAATGGCAGATAGTCCTCTACAAACAAGTCTCCTTGACCCGTAATTCGTACAATCATTTTCTCTTTTTTGGAACTGTGCGCAAATGGGAGTTTGAGGACTTTGCCTCTTTTCTGATTCTGGATGTTGACTTTGTATTCGTCATCTCGGAATTCTACTTTGCCAAAAAAGTAACTCTGGAAAATATCAAGTTTGTTTATTTTGAAACTAATCATGTTTTACTATTGTTTGGTGTGGTTAAAACTTGGTCGTTTTGGTCAGTACGTCTTGCGTACTTTAAGATGAAAATGAAAAGGAAAAGGTTGGGTTGTTTAGATTACTTGCCAGGGTCGTGTAGCAAACGTGATTACATAACCAACACCAATAATGATTGATTGATATGCGATGTTGGTATATGGAATTGGTTTGAGAATTGGATCTCCTTCAACAACTACTGTTTGACCTGGACCGAGTCCTGGGCCTACTTGTGCTACATTGAGCTGAGTGTGTACGTGGTAGACACCTGCTTCAAGTGCTTTTGCAGATAGTGAATACTCGACAACTGAGTTTCCTGGAATGTCAAAGACGTTTCCTGGTGGATCTCTTGCCAACATCTCCCATCTGTTTCCTGCGTTAGTAGACTCTGAGAAAATGGATAGCCATCCTCTTAGGTTTCTTTCTACAAGGCTGACTAGTGTTCCTTGAACAGTCAAGGTTTCGCCAGTTTGCAGGGATTGTCTGTTGAAGGTTTCATCTTCGATTCTGATGAAACGACTCTGAAGTTGTGCTTGGACACCGTGTGCGTCTGCAGTTGGTAAGATGGTCTCAACCCAGTTGAAACCGAGGGTACCTAGTGCAAGTACTACGGTAAGTCCCAATACGAAAATCTTTTTTTCGACCATAGTTATCCCTAATAGTTGAGTGAGATAAAGACATAGTTATATGCTTTACCTTGACAACGAGGATCGATACATGCTATTATTGCTTAACATCGATGATAAGCATCAAAATTTGAAAAAAAATCATATAATTATTATGAAATTATTTATTTTTATGATTAATTTTTACACATAAATCATAATAAAATGCTAAAGTCTTTTCATAAAATTCCTAATTTCAAAACTCTTGCTTTATATTCGGAATTTACATGATTGTAACCATGGCACAGATGCCCGCATTAATCCCAAAAGAAGTTGAGATTCAGAGACTAAAGAAAATCTGGCTCATCGTCATTGCTATGGGATCCACTGCAGCATCAGTCGAAGTAGACAACTTCGTTGATGGTTCCTTACATCAAACCTCTATCAGAGATAGCGCATTTACACCAGCACACTGGTGGCTATATTCCCACTTCATTGCATTACCACTTGGATGGGGAGCAGCAGCTATCTATGACAGAAAAGTACCAGTTCTTAGAGGCCCAAACAACTCAATGAACACCGGATTGAAGATGACCATTCTTGGTTACCTTGCTACCATGTTCACAATTGGAGTCAATGAGATGTGGCACTTTTGGTTTGTAGAGGAAATCTTTGCAGTACCAAATCACTGGATGTTTAACATGGGTGTAGTTGTTGCATTCATGGGTGCACTTGCATACGTAGTCAGAGTATATGCTCGACTCGTAGAACTTGGTGCAGAAACCCCTGGTGAGAATCCATATGTTGCAGAAATGTACAAGATGGCCTTGGAAGGCAAATTGTACAGTAGAGCAATCCCATAGACAAAACGTGCATTACGCACATTTTTTCTCTTTTATTATAGTATCGAGACGTAGATCGTACCTTATACGCCATTTAAGAAAGACTTAAAAGGATTCTGAATAGTTATAATTCCAGAATGACTCTTCCGAAAGGATTCGGCTCAGGCGGCGCAGGCGGCGCATCAAGCTCAGATGTAGAGCGAATGATCGGCAAACGCGTCGAAAACATGACCGGTATGATTACAATCTCATACATTGCAGCATGGCTGGCAACTTTTGGTGGTACAGCAGCAGGATATTTCTATTATCCATGGGCATATCCAACACCAAGTGGTCACTACGCATTCATTGTCCTCACAATCATCGAGGCAATTGGTTACATCTTCTGTGTTAAAGTAATGCAGGAAGGTTCTAACAAGAACAGTAACGGCGTGGTCGCAGCCACAGTAGCTGGCACAGCAGTGGGTACAGTACTCATATCAATGTTCGTCGGTAACTAGAAGGAAATACCCTTCAGACACTTCTTTTTCATTTTCCTTTTTATAAAAAGCGACGATCTTCATCACACTCTAAAATTTTATATACTGACCCTATCATCAATCTGATAATGGTCTGGTTAAGACGATGTACCCACTACTTATTCATAGTAGTAGTTGCAGTTAACTCAACACTGTTAACAATTAATGCAGGTGACTACATCTTCTACACTGACTGGGCTTGGACTTCGTTCACGGTATTCTCTATATCGCAAACGTTGATGCTTGTAGTAGGTGCAACATATTACCTAACATTTACAGGTGTTCCAGGTACAGCAACGTACTACGGCCTTATTATGACAGTATACACATGGGTAGCAAAAGGTGCATGGTTTGCACTCGGATATCCATATGACTTCATTGTAACCCCAATTTGGTTACCATCAGCAATGTTGCTTGATCTTGCCTATTGGGCCACAAAGAAGAACAAGCACTCCTTGATACTGTTTGGCGGAGTACTGGTAGGAATGTCTTTACCATTGTTCAACATGGTAAACCTGATAACAGTAGCAGACCCACTAGAAACGGCCTTCAAATATCCAAGACCAACATTACCACCATACATGACACCGATAGAACCCCAAGTAGGCAAGTTCTATAACAGTCCAGTCGCTCTGGGTGCAGGTGCAGGTGCAGTCTTGTCGGTAACGTTTGCAGCACTAGGTTGCAAGCTAAATACTTGGACATACAGATGGATGGCCGCTTGGTCAAAGTGGGACTAAACCCCAACTTTCCTTTTCATTTTGTTGACTCTACGTAGAGTATTCTATACACGATTCTGTATTTGATTAAAAAATATTGCACATGTTGTGATCTTTTGTTGCCTATTTTGACAATATGTGATATTGTAATTATTACGTGTGAAGCAAGAATATGGCCAATTGTTAGTTGCCCCAAAGCCGTTTGTTAAGTGGGCCGGAGGAAAACGACAGCTTATTCCAGTCTTAAACCAGAACCTGCCTGATACGTTTGGAACATACTATGAGCCGTTTCTTGGAGGTGGCGCGCTTTTGTTTCACATACTAACGGAGAGGAGTGGGCAAAAATGCAGTATCTCTGATCTAAACTCTGACCTTGTACTGGCATACATAACAATCCGGGACAAGATAGACGATCTGATTTTGTCGCTAAAGGGCCATGAGAAAAACTATCAAAGAGATTCCAGCTCATACTATTATTCCATAAGAAAAAGCAATCCAAGAAATGACGTTGAAAAGACATCGCGTCTTATCTTTCTTAATCGAACATGCTTTAATGGGCTGTACAGGGTAAACAGCAAAGGAAAGTTCAACGTTCCGCTGGGAAAATACACCAACCCCAACATCGTAAACGAGGAGAATCTTCGCTCTGTAAGCCACATTCTCAAGGCAAGCAGGGTCTCTGTAAAGTGCAGGGACTTTGAGACGGTTCTAAGTGATGCCAAAAAGGGTGACTTGGTGTACTTTGATCCCCCGTACCAGCCAGTAAGCAGCACTGCAAATTTTACAAGCTACACCAACAAGGACTTTACATTTGATGACCTGACAAGGCTTGCCAAACTTTGCACGGACCTTGACTCCAAGGGATGCAAGGTGTTGCTGTCAAACTCTGACTCCAAGAAGGTCGCAAAAATATTTGCAGGCAAACCCTGGAAGATTGAGCGAATCCCTGCAAACAGAGCAATCAACTCAAACTCTAAAAACAGAACCGGTCACTTTGAGCTGCTGATTAAGAATTATTAAAGCTCCGAACGGGATCCGAACCCGCGACCTTTACCTTACCAAGGTAACGCTCTACCAGGCTGAGCTATCGAAGCACAAACTTTCCCAGCAGAAAATCCTTATAATTCTTGATTATTTCTTCTCAAGCTCTAAACTGTTAAATTTCGCACAAATTTCTACACATTTGGAGGAGTAATCAAGCCTGGCCAAAGTAAGCACCACGTGCTTTTGGACATGCAGGACTTAAGATCATAAAAATGGGTGATCCTGTCTCTCAGGAGTTCGTGGGTTCAAATCCCACCTCCTCCACCTAAAATTCTATCTTGGGTGTTTTATGCCACGAGAGTTCAAAACTTCGTAGACATCCGGAAGTGAAAAGACAAATCCAATGTGGACGCAATCCTTTTGATCACAGAGCTGGCAAAATAACTCTCCTCTCTGAACTGCAACCTCTACAATCCTGTTTTTGATGTTGTCCTTTAGTACGACTCTGTCATCATCGACTGAGATCTTTTCAATCTTTGGAGCATATCTTGCAAAGGTCTTGTCCTTTTGCATCATTTCCTCTAGCATGTAGGTCACATAGCCTGAAAAGCTGTTGACGCCTTTCATTGCAAGTGATTCTTTGTTTTTCTGATAAACGTCCTGGAACTTGTCATAGACATTCTCAGAGACTGTGATTGACTTGAAACCTTCTTTCGGCAATTTACTTTCCTCTTACCGTACAATAAGGTACCGTGGTATATAAAATTTTAGCTAGAAAACGTGTTGTGACATGTGTGACACATTTGTCTTAATTGTAATGTGATGCATCTATGTTTTCCACAAAATTGGGATTAAGAATAACCAGAAATCTTTCTATGGATTTTTGATACCTAAACTCGTAGAGCTCTTCTGTGATCCTGCTTACAATATCATGGTATGACCTGGTGTAAAGCTCAGTCAATATCTCTCGTAGAATCTGGGGTTTTGAATAACAATCAGAAATGTAAGAGTTGTGATTTTCTTCAAGATGCTCCAATACCTTGTTGTATGCTATAGGGCTGAAATCCAGTAGGCTCTTTTCAATTGCAAGCATAGTCAATCCCTGAAGCACGTCATGGAGCTTTACATCATCCATACTATGTTATGAATGTCATAACTCTTAAACGTTACACACGACTGGATCTGGCATTATCTCTTTAATTTTTCAAGAAAGTTTGATATCGTCTGGTTCTCTGTAAAGTTCTTCAGACAGTGACATATCTGCTCAATTACTGCGCATGTTCCCTCCCCGAACACTTCATCCAGTATGTCCCTTAGGTATTCAGAGCGCTCACAGCAGTCAATTAATGATGTCTCGTATTTTGCATTTAGTCGTGTCAGTACCTGGTCGTACTCTGGGCCCTTCTCCAGCAAGACCTTTTCAACGCATGCCAAAATTGCAATTCTATCTGAAATATTGTTTGCCATGGTAAGATGTTTCTTGTACTCTTAAAACAGTGTGTAATTTAAAAAAAGTACACTCAACATTATATGAAAGCCTCGTTTCAAAAACTACACTTGAAATCATTCTTTATACAATACCTTGATCCAATGTTACCATGGGACGGGGATACCAATCTGAGGACATTAGGCAAAAACTGATTCAAATTCTTGAAGGATCAGAGTCTGGAATGTCCGGAGTTGAAATCTCTGAAAAGATTGGAGTCAACAGACTTACCATGACAAAGTATCTGAAAATTTTTGCAGCCGAGGGACTGCTTCGACAAAAAAACATTGGAAACATCACCTTGTGGTTTTTGGAGCCGGGCCAAGAGTCATACGAGTTTCCTGCAGATTATTTCAAGGTGGCGCCAATATATCTTGAAAACCTGGTTAGGGGCTCTGAGGCCCAAGTGTACTCTTTGGTTCGAAACTGCATTCACTCTGGCGCATCCGCACACAGGCTTGTAGTTGAGATGGTTCTTCCTGCAATATATGCTATAAAGAGGATGTACGATGACGGAAAAATTGGAAACTCTGAGGAGAAATTCTTGCAGAACATCATCTCAAAATCGCTTCAAATCTTTAACCAGCTTCCAATAGAGCCAGACCCACAAAAAAACATCATAGTAATATCTGCAGATCCTCAGAGCAATTTGATCTCCGAGGCAGCATCTGCATCATTTCATTCTGATGGGTGGAATGTTTTTCATCTTGGAGACATGTCTTCTGCCATCAATGTCTTGTTTGACCTTGATCTGCAGAAGCTTATTGGAAAAATATGGAAGCAAAAGTCAGGAGTGATGATAATAGCCGTATTCTCAAATACGGAAGAAGGTCTGAATTTTTTTGCAGACTCTGTGTCTTCGATTAAGGAGAAACTGGGAAGGAAGATCAAGATTGTACTGTGCGGAAAGGTTGGAAAAAAGACAAGAGTCCACTCTGACATGGCATCTGAAAAATTCGAGGATGTTTTGCAGTGGTCTGAGACTGTCTATGAGACATCAAAATAGAAAAATGGGCCCGATGTGATTCGAACACATGACCTTTCGATTATCAGTCGAACGCTCCAGCCAAGCTGAGCTACGAGCCCACGAACAAACCTCTAGGCTAGAGTCATTTAAGTTTAATTTTCCTTCCACTTGATTGAGCAACCAATTGATGGGTCAAAATCTTTTTCAATTTTTTTGCCGGCAAGTAATTTTTCAATATTGTCAATCATGGTCTTCTCTGTAGGTGTGTCATCAGGCTTCATGGCATTGTCAATCCTGCCGTGAAAGACAAGCTCCTTTTTGTCATTAAACAAGAAAGGATCCGGCGTGCACATCGCCCCGTATCTCTTGGCAACCTCCTGTGTCTCATCTACCAGATAGTCAAACTTGAATCCCTTTTCTTGGGCAGTCTTTTTCATGTTCTCAAAACTGTCGTCTGGATAGTTTGTAGAGTCGTTGCTGTTAATCCCTACAATTGCTACCTTGTCTCCAAACTTTTCATAAAGCTCGTTTAGTGCATCTGCCTTTGCCTTTACGTATGGACAGTGGTTGCACATGAAAATTACCAGAATCCCTTGATACTTTGTATATTCTTCAATGGAATGTTTTTTGTCGTCTATTCCCAAAAGCTCAAAGTCTGGCGCAATGTCGCCTGCTTTTAGTTTGATCTGTGATTCTAATAGTACCATGGTACATCAAAGCCGATTTTCCAATAAAACCGTTGCCAAGAAGACAACAATTAAAATCCACAGGTTAATCATGCTTGATGTGGGCTGGTAGTATAGCCTGGTAGTATACCCGCCTTGCACGCGGGGGGTCATGGGTTCAAATCCCGTCCAGTCCACTTTACACATCTACGATCTATTCTGAAATTCAGATTACTGGATGGATTTAAATAGGATAAGTTTTCGTTTCAATACATGACAAGTTATACAGACGCTTGGCCTGTGTGGATTCCACTCATTGTCGGTTTAGCTCCAGGATTAGTTTACTGGTTGGCAATTACTGCAATGAAAAAAAGAAGATAGAATACTTATCTATTTTTAACTTTTTATTTACACCTCTAGTGTCAACTGGGTAAAACGTTGCTACCTCTTTTGTTGACTATATCCCATGTTATACGACATTAATCACTTTTTTGCAATAAATTTTGCATGAGGATATTTCTTTGCCTGTTTTTAATTTTGATGCTGTTTCCAATATCTCAGGGATTCTCCCAACAGACTGACACTGCGCCAACTCTGTCTGTGTCACTTACAAGCCATTCCCCGTATGTCTATCAGGACGAGATGGGCTATACGATAGTGGTCGGCTCTGTTGAAAACAAAAATACCAAGACTGCAGTGACCAACGTGAAGATCCGTGCGACCTTTTATGATGATGTCAATATTGCTCCGCTGGAAATCGTTTCAGGTAGCACAATATTGGATGTAATTCCGCCGCTTGGGACATCGCCATATGTGATAAAGTCAAACTCTCCAAATCCGCAGATAACACAGGCAGGAGTATTTCTGGAGACATTTGACTCGTCTGCGACAAAATCAAAGCTGATCTCGCTGGAAGAGTCTGGCATCTTCCTTGATGAAAATCTTGTATTCTCTGGAATACTGAAAAACGGACCTGCGCCATCATCTGACACAAACGTCTATCTGGCATTCTATGACGGGTTTGATCCGCCAAGACTCTTGGGAGTATCAACAATTCCGCTAGGAGAGGTACTTCCAAACGAGCAAGTCTCATTTGAGTTCAATGAGAAAATAAATTCCCAGTCTGTAGGGTTTAAGATGTTCTCAGACTCTGATGTGTTTTATTCAGACTTTGTTGATATCACGCTACCAGAACCTGAAATCCTAAGCAAGCTTGTCACAATATCTGACGTTGCAGTTACTGATTCCCTTGGAAACCGTCTCTCTGAAATTCCGCTTGGCACAACTGTCAAGGTTCAGAGCACCTCGTGGTTAGAGTTTTCATCTAAGGATGCCCCGACTGAGATGCCATACACGTACTTTGTTCAGGTAAAGGAAGCTGGCGAAAAGCCGTATGTCGAGTTTATTGGCAAGTCTGATGGCCGGTTTGTCGGCGAGGGCTCGCAATCCCAGTCAGTTGACTGGATCCCAGAGAAGAGCGGGCTGTACTTTGTTGAGACATTTGTCTGGGACAGAAACAACATCCCAATAGCTGAGCAGGGACCTGTAGCGCTGATCTTGGTAAACTAGTAGATTTATTTTCATACGACTCGATATAGTATCATGTCTGAGTTTGAGCTGGTTGCAATGGGCGGAACCTTTGATATAATTCACAAGGGACACATTGCATTGCTTTCAAATGCATTTTCAATATCCTCCAAAGTGATAATCGGTCTTACAAGCGACGAGTTTGCAAAAAGAAAAGGCAAGAAGCTACTCAGCACATATGATACAAGGCTTGGGAACTTGGAGAATGCAATCAAATCCAACTTTCCGCAAAAATCCTACCAGATAAGCAAGCTTGATGATGATTTTGGCCCCGCGGTCCTCGAAGAGGGGGTTGAGGCACTGGTTGTAAGCGAGGAGACTCGATATCAGGGGGATGTGCTAAACCGGCTCCGTGCAGAAAAGAGACTGCCCCCGGTAAAAATAATCTCGGTTCCAATGATTCTTGCAAAGGACGGAGGCCGCATATCCACTACTAGGATACGAAACTCTGAGATTGACACCGAAGGAAACTTGTCATGAGTTGACAATATGATTGCTAATTTTTTAGTAATTGGGATAAAACGACTTTTTTTGATTTGATGCCATGGCAATCATAAACAACATGATGAAGGTAATCCATAATGACATTTCACATCTGCAAAAAGGACTCCATCCGCAGAATCTTGCATACTGGTATGACAAAATTATCCAGGAGACAATTGACATGGCCCCCCCGTGGCTTCAGGACAAAATCAAGGTAAAGCAGGACCAGATACTTCCAATGAAGTTCAACCTTGACATCTCAAAGAGGGCAGTCAGATACTTTATGATTGCAGTTGACAACAATCTTGATGCGATGCCATCATCTACAAGGCTCTACTTTCTCAAGGTTCAGGAAATAATGTCAACTGAGATGGACAAGTCGCTGGTCTGACAGGCACAAACCAGATCTCTAACTATCTATATCCAATCAATGTTAGTTAATTACCAATGGATCTATACAGGGCAAAATATTCTGACAAGAAATCTGCCAAGTCGGGAAAAAGGAGGTTTGACAAAGACTCTCAAAGCGAGCACCGCTCCTTTAGAAATTCCAATCAGCATTCTAGGCCTGAGAGGAGCAGGGAGATGTTTGATGTCACATGTAGTGACTGCGGGGTCGCTTGCAAGATTCCGTTTGAGCCAAAGTTCAACAAGCCTGTATACTGCAGCAGGTGCTATGAAAAAAACGAGCCGCAAAAATCCAAAAGATCCTCCAGAGATGACTCGGACAGATACTCTCATGACAGGCCAAGATACTCTCGGGATGATTCAAGGGAAAGATCTTCCAGAGGTGATTCAAGGGAGAGATATTCACGTGAAAGACCACGAGAGCAATATTCCAGAGAAGACAGATCACGTCCCAGATACTCTAGAGAAAACCAAAGATCGCCTGCTGATGAATATGCACCAAAAAGAACCACAAAATTTCAGAGAAGGCAAGACAGCTTCTATTCTGATGGCTCTGAAAAGTTCTACAATTCTCTGAAGGAAAAGCTGTTTGAGATTCTAGGTGGAAAGATGTGTTCCAGCTGCGGGTTTAGAGACAGTCGAGCTTTGGGATTTGCACATGTCTATGACGGCGAGGCCTTTGATCAGATTCGCAGAGGAGGGTTTGCGTCATCCTGGGGAAAGTACATCTCTGATCCTGATCTGGCCAAAAAAGAACTGCGCGTTCTTTGTTTGAACTGCAATGAAATCCGCGAACCGCCACGGAAAAACACATCTGAAAAACCCAAGAAGAGCCGCTACTTTCCAAGATAAACTTTGAAACCCATTCTTGAGAATTTGTTAACACTTTAATTATAATAATTTTGGATTGGAATTATGAATAGTGACTTTAAGGCATTAGGATACAGCCTGATTGCAATGGTTGGGATAGTTACACTCTATGTGTTTGTAAGATAATCTCATCCCTTGACAATCTCAATATCCTTATCCAAGATTACTGTTGAAACTATTTTGTGTTCTTTGTCTATTACTGACTGAATAAAGTCGGCAAAAATCTCCACGTTTGCCTCATCCTTTAGAAGTATGCTGTGAGCAGACTTGTCCTTGAGGGAAACAACAAGCTCGTTTTTGACAATGTTAAGAATTGACGTGATAAATGTCTCATTTGAGTCCTTGACAAACAGCAGGCTTGCCATCTTTTGGGCCTCATACTTGTCCTCGCAGCTTATCTTTACCTTCATCTGTTCTCAAAAAGGAATTGTTCTATCTGGTCTTTGGCTTTTTCTCTTTTTTCCTGGTGTATGGCAAGAAAACTGTTGATCTTTTCAATCAATATGGCCTTTAGCTCGCCAGTCAGCATCTTTCCGGATTTATAGTCATCATGTATGGCCTTTAGCTTCTTGTCGTCTGGCTCAAAGAATATCCGAAGGTACTGAAACGACACATCAATGTCGGGGTTTCCTCCAATCTTTCTGTGCTGCTCTATATCTGGTTGGCCGCCAGAGAATGCATACTTGTTGATCTTCTTTTTTACCACCCCTGGGGAATCTGTTGTGTATACTGTCCCGTTCTCATCTGATGCTGACATCTTTCCTCCCGGCCCCTCAAGTCCCGGAATCATTATGTTGTGGATTAGCGCCGGCTTTTGTCTTCCGATCTTTGGCGCAATGTCTCTGGTTAGTCTAAAGTGAGGATCCTGGTCAACTCCCAACGGAATCAACACCGGCTTGTCCTCGATAAAACACGGGGCCGATTGCAGCGATGTGTAAAAGATCATTCCGATGTTTGTCTCATTTGTAAATCCAAACACTGCCTTTGTGTTTGAAAAGTTGATCTTTTTTGCAACCTGGGCAGCAATTGGATACAGTGTCTGGATGTTTTTTGTGTTGATTATTATCTTTGTATTTTCTGGCTTGAACCCAAGCGCGATAAAGTCAAGTGCATTCTCGTATGCAAACTTGGCCGTATCCTCCAGTGTAAGGTTTGGCTTTGAGAAATATTTCTCATCATCTGTAAGCTGAAAGTACATGTTTACGCCAAACTTTTCTTGCAGCCATTTTGCAAAGACCCATGGGACCAGGTGCCCGATATGGGTGTGGCCTGACGGTCCGCGTCCAGTGTATAAGAAGAACTTGGTTCCCTTTTCATAGTCGTCTAAAATCCTGCCCATGTCCCTGTGCGAAAAAAAGATTCCGCGTCTGAGCATAAAGTGATCCTCGCCTGTGATTCTCTTTATTTTGTCTAGTATGCCCTCTGAGATTTTTTCTGTGCCAAACTGCTTGACAAGCTTGTCATAGTCAATGTCCCCCTCTACATGCCAAGGCGTCACAATAAAGTCATCAGCTGACATTCAATTTGACTTAGGTTAAGGTTTAAAAAGTCTTTTTCGAACTTTCTGCTGTGTCTCAGGTTTTCCATGATATTGAAAAAAAAATAATCACATCACTGCAGAGCAATCCAAGGCAAACCATGGAAAGACTGGAGGAGACAACCGGCCTTTCATCTGATCAAGTAAGACGCGGAGTGGAATGGCTCCGTCTAAAGGATCTTGCAAGTGTTGCAGAATCTACAACACACATGTACTCGCTTGGAAAAAACGGCCTTGAGGCGTTTGAAAAAGGACTGCCTGAACGAAGGCTGATTGATCTGCTAAAGGACGGACCAAAAAAACTACAAGATCTGCAAAAGGATCTTGGCCCAATCTTTGGTCCGGCAATGGGTCTTGCAAGAAGAAACAACTGGATTGAATCAGTTGATGATCAAATCACTTTGAAGGCATCTCCTGCAGAACTGTCTGGAGAGATTACATTAAAAAAAATTGGCACTGGCAAGATGTCAAAAGCCAAACTTGACGAGTCTGATTTGAATAGCCTCTTGAAGAGGCCTGACTTTGTTGTAGAGGATGCAATAAAGTCAAAGGAGGTCTCGCTGTCTGATGATGCAAAGACAATCGTACTCTCTGATACTGCAGGGGCAATCGACGTGGAGGCCAAGGTTCCGCAGGTATACGTTGCAAGAACCCACCCACTCAAGGACACGATAGACGAGATACGCGAGATATTTGTCACTTTGGGATTTTCAGAAATAATCGGCAGCATGGTGCAGCCAAGCTTTTGGAACTTTGATGCGCTGTTTACCCCGCAGGACCATCCTGCCAGGGAACTTCAGGACACTTTCTACCTTGATAGCATCTCTGCAAAAAAGATTGGGACGCCAGAGCAGATAAAAAAAGTATCTGCCTCGCACAAGCAGGGATGGCGGTACCTCTGGGATATCAACGAGGCAAGAAAGATGGTGCTGCGAACCCACACAACATGCGTCACAATAAAACACCTTGCAGAGACAAAGCCTGATGAGGCCAGGGTGTTCTCTGTAGGCCGCGTGTTTAGAAATGAAAAGGTAAGCTACAAGCATCTGGTGGAGTTCAACCAGATAGAGGGAGTAGTGGTTGGAAAAAACGCGACACTGCGAGACCTGATGGGAATACAAAAGGAATTCTACAAGAGGATGGGAATCACCAAGATAAAGTTCTGGCCGACATTCTTTCCGTATACCGAGCCGTCACTGCAGACAATGGTGTACAATGACAGGCTTGGAAAGTGGGTGGAGCTGTTTGGAATGGGAATATTCAGGCCCGAGGTGACAAAACCGCTTGGAATCAACAGACCTGTATTGGCATGGGGCGGAGGAATTGAGCGAATTGCAATGCTAAAGTATGGCCTTGATGACGTACGTGAATTTTACAACAATGATCTCAACTGGCTAAGGAGTGCGACAAAATGCCAGTAGTGGAGGTGTCATATTCCCGTCTACAAAAGCTGATTGGAAGAGTTTCCAAAAAGCAGATCTCCGAGTCTCTTCCGTTTCTTGGGCTGGACATTGAGTCCGAAGAAGGAGATCTGGTTCGGGTAGAGTATAGCCCAAACAGGCCTGACTATTCCACCGACTTTGGAATCGCGCTTGGCATGCAGGGAATACTTGGAGTCAGGACAGGCGCCGTAAAGCTAAACATCAAAAAATCAAACTATTCAATTAAGGTAAATCCTGCAGTATCCAAGATAAGGCCCTATGTCACAGGCATTGTTGCCAAACATGGCAAGATTGACGAGAAGATGATAAAGCAGCTGATGGCAATGCAGGAGGATCTTCACTTTGGGATAGGAAGAAGGAGGAAAAAGTCCTCAATTGGAATACATGATTTGGACAAGATTTCGTTTCCACTAACCTATACTGTAGCAAGCCGCAGCCACTCTTTTGTCCCGCTTGCATCTGAGAGTATGATGAGCATATCTGAAATATTGCAAAACACTGGTGTGGGAAAGGACTATGGCAGATTACTTGGAAACTCTCAATCTGTGCCGATAATTCTAGACTCTGAGCAAAACACGGTATCCTTTCCGCCAATCATCAACGCTGCAGTCACGACTGTCACACCCAAGACAAAAAATTTGTTTGTAGAGGTAACTGGAATAAACAAGCAAGACGCAGAAGACATGCTGGCAATTGTTGCGACAATTCTTCAATCTGCGGGATTTGCATTGTATGGCGTAAGGATTTCAGGCTCTGGCAACTCATCGCCAAAGCTAGCGTCAAGAAAGATTACTGTCTCATCTGACTTGATAAACAAATCTTTGGGTCTGGATCTGGGCATTCCAAAAATTACCGCCTCGCTGAAAAAGTCCCGGCTGGATGCAGCAGCAAAGGGAAAGAACATCATATGTACAATCCCTGCATACCGGTTTGACATCTTTGGCCCGATGGATTTGGTTGAGGAAGCTGCACTGGGGTACGGGATACAGAATCTGGAACCTGTTGTCTCGCCATCGCAGACAATAGGGCAGACAAACCCTGTATCTGCAAAACTAAAGTCACTCTCACTTGTCATGGTCGGTCTTGGGTATCTGGAGGGGCTGAACTCTAGTCTTACAAGCAAGAGAATTTTGTATGACATGACAAACAGGGATCCTGCCAAGACACTCTCGGTTCTTGACTCTAAAAGCCAGGAGCATACGATACTGCGCGACTCTATCTTGCCTGGGTTGGTGGAGAACCTGTCACGAAACATACATGCGCAATATCCCCAAAAGTTATTTGAGGTTGGAACCGTATTTCTGCCAGATTCACCAATTGACGAAAAAGTCTCATTTGCAGCAATCAGCTCGCACCAGGATGCAAACTTTACAGAGATAAAGTCTATTTTGCAATCTGCGCTAAAATCTGCATTCAATCTGGAGATGGAGACTAAAACAATGGAAAACCCGCTCTTTGAGGGCGGCCGCTCTGCATCCGTAGTCATTAATGGCAGGACTGTCGGTATGATTGGCGAGATTAGCTCAAGAACCATTGAAAACTATAAGATCAGAGTTCCTGCGGCAGGCTTTGAGGTATTCCTATCCGGCCTGGTCTTTGAGTGATGTTGGATGCTCTGACCTCTATGGTTTTTAGCATAGTTTGTCTATAGTTTATTGCCCAAGAGCAGGCATGCAGACGGATTGGGATGAGATGATCGTATTGATACCAGTGATTTCTAATTCACCCAGGTATGCTACATTACGGGCAAACCCCGGTTAGAAAACCCAAGGAGGTTTAGGCTAAAAATACCAATGATCTTGCGCGAGTCAGAACCGGGGAACATTTTTGATATGTGTCATTTTACAATAACCCGCTCTTTTAGCATGCGTTGCCCCAATTGCTCTTCTTGAGAAGAATCAGCATCGACATCAATGATCGGGACTATCTGGACTTTCTGTCCGTATGCATTGAAGACGACCTGTCAGTTGAGGAAAAGCTCAAAAACATTATCCGATACCATGTGATCATTCATAGAAACAAAAGCAAGTTCAGAAATCACAAACTGTTCTGATTTGTACAAGATCAATCTTGTTGATTGTGCATCCAAACACAAACAACATTTTAAGTCCATGCTGTCTGCAGAACCGACATGAGACTACTGGTCATTGCCACACTGGTGGGAGCAGGAGTGGTTGCAATATCTGTAATATTTGCATCAATGCCGCCTGATATCTGGAAGGATCACAGGACAGGGTTTACAGGAGTTGCACCGCCTGATGAAATTGATGAGAAGATAGACTGTCTGTCAAGGGGTGGAGTGTGGGAGCATACTAGCTGTACTGTGAGCGGTGATTCTCAACCGAAAGTTTTGAATTGTTCTGGCTCTGCAAAATGCATTACCGAAAAAGTTGTCCGCATAGTTGACGGCGATACCATACACACTACAAACTACAAGATTCGTCTATCCTTGGTTGACACTCCTGAAATCGGCGAACCTGGATATTCCCAAGCATCATCATTTACTTTCACGTACTGTCCTGTGGGAAGCACTGTGACAATTGATCAGGACGATTTGCAACCTGTCGATGTGTATGGCAGGCTGTTAGGAAAGGTCTACTGTGAGAATGGTATAATCAATGAGCAATTGGTGCAAAACGGCCTTGCAAAGATATCTGCACAGTATTGCAGCCAAAGCGAGTTCTCTGGTGAATATTGGGCTCAGTCTGGATGTGATGCCTCAACTGCAATGGAGCCGGCTTTTGACAGGTATGATGACTGTGACTCGTCATATCCTGATCATTGCATTCCTTCATCTCCTGACTTGGATTGCGGGGAGATTCCATACCGGAATTTCAGGGTGACTGGTTCTGATCCCCACAAGTTTGATGGAGACCGTGACGGAATTGGCTGCGAGAAATAACTATGTATTGTAAATTATGATGCTATCATATGGTGATTGAAAAAACTTCACTTGCACCGGACCTGCATATCTGCAGAATCCTAAATGGAATGTGGCAGGTAGCTGGAGTCCATGGACAGATAGACCGCGAGTCTGCCATCAATGATATGATACAGTATCATGATGCGGGATTTACTACGTGGGATCTGGCAGACATTTACGGGCCGGCCGAGTCGTTCATTGGAGAATTTAGAAAAAGGGTTGGCGGCACATTTGAGGCGCTGACAAAGTTTGTGCCAAACCCCGGACCGATGAGCAAAAGCATTGTCACTCATTATATCGAGCAGTCCATGAAAAAGATGAACACTGACTGCCTTGACATGGTCCAGTTTCACTGGTGGGATTACAATGACACCAGCTATGTTGATGCAATGCACCACCTCTCAACACTGCAGAAGGAAAACAAGATCAGACATCTTGGTCTGACAAACTTTGACACTGAAAGGGTAAAGACTTTGGTGGATTGTGGGTTTGAGATTGTATCAAATCAGGTGCAGTATTCCATACTTGATTGCAGGCCTGAGAATCTAATGGTTCCGTATTTTGCCAAGAATGACATCAGGCTGTTGACATATGGTACTTTGCTTGGCGGATTTTTGTCTGAAAAATATCTTGGTGCAGACGAGCCGACACGGGCTGACTTGGTTACTGCCAGCCTGCAGAAATACCACAACATGATTGGTGCATGGGGCGGATGGAGCCTGTTTCAGGAATTATTGTCAGTATTGGATGTCATTGCAAAGAAGCATGGGTGCAGTATTGCAAATGTCGCCACACGTTATATCTTGGACAAGCCTCAGGTAGCCGGTGTCATAATTGGCGCAAGGTTGGGAATTACACAGCACAGAGAGGACAACATGAAAGTCTTTTCTATAAAACTAGATTCTGGCGATATGTCTGCTATTCATGGAGTAACTGCAAAGTCAGATGATCTGTTTGAGATCATTGGTGACTGTGGGAACGAATACAGGTAAGATGTCAAAATACTGACGTGACTGCTTGATTTCTGGGTTATCATGGGCACGCGTTATTATTATATGCGTTTCCAGTGAAACTATCTTTTACATCAAACGGGCTCAAACGAACAAAATTGGCTGATATAAGAAAATCAACCAAAGTTCATACTTCAAGTTAATCCAATAATGCATTCCAGTTCTTTTTTTGTATTGAACCACAATATTCTGTCAAACTCTGACCCGCCATCTTTACAATCATGATCTCTTGAATAGATTTTACCAATCTTTTGTGATAATAATCATTGTTTAGTTTAGCATGTTAAACCAAATTGTAATCATTTCTATATTGGGATCTTTGAGAATTATTTTGGATCTTTTAGACCGTACACTTTGAACTTTACGTTGTAGTGATTCTTTTCCTTTCAGAATCAATTCAAAGAATCTTGGATTGCCTTAGTGTCGGTGAATTGTCTGAATTGTTTTATTTTATTTTCATGAATTAGATACACATGTGAAAATGGGACGTCAAATTTTCTACCTTTCTTTGATACTCCGCTATATCTTCCAATTACTGTGACATGATCTTTTGATTCAATATATTCTTCAGGAACTGCGTGAAATTCCTCAAAATTGGAAAGCATATTTGGAAAATAATTCTCAAATGTTGCTTTTAGTCCTACATATTTCCCACCACAAGGCATGCCTTCCAGAGTATTCCACTCTATTGATTCGTCACACACTTGGTTGATGGTTTGCATATCTTTAATTTTAAATGCTTGATAGAATTTTCTAATTAATTCTTCATTGGACATGATTTTTTTTAAATTATCGTTAATTAAATAATTTACAATGAATCATGTTTTTTGAAATTTCCGAGACACTATCTGTTTTCAGACGTGGGCGGGTGGACTTTCTCTTTTTACTCAATAGATAAACTCATTTGCACCTATTCCAAAATAAGATCATGGTAAACTATTGGCTTGCAAAGCAAGAGCCGTCAGGCCCTAGGGGCTATCCATTTGAGCAGCTAAAAAAAGAAAAGACCACAGTGTGGGACGGTGTTCACAACAACCTGGCCCTCAAGCACATCAATTCCATGAAAAAAGGCGATCTTGTACTGTTCTACCATACTGGCGATGAGCGCCAGGCGGTGGGAATCATGGAGATTACCAAAGACCCCTACCCAAACCCAAAGGAGGACAACAAGCGGTTTGTCGTAGTTGATGTAAAATACAAAAAGCCGCTCAAAAGGCCGGTAACGCTTGATGAGATGAAAAAAGAAAAAAAATTCAAGGACTGGGAGCTGCTCCGCATATCCCGGCTCTCCGTAATGCCGGTTCCAAAGCAGATATGGGATAAGATCATAAGAAAATCAGAAAAACTAGATTCGGCATAATCGGTTTATTGATATAGTCGATTTGTGCTAGTATTATCATGGCAACAGCTTATGTTTTAATAAACTGTGAATTGGGTTCAGAGGAAGCAATAATCTCGCAACTAAAGAGCCTGGAAGGTGTAAAGGAAGTTCATGGAACTTTTGGTGCATACGATATTTTGGCCAAGATTGAATCTGACACTGTAGAAAAACTCAGAGAAACCATCACATGGAAGATCAGAAAAATTGAGAAGATTCGATCAACTCTTACCCTAATGGGTATTGAAGGCCAATCATAAACACCTCTTTTTCTTATTATGATTCTACATTTTATTTTCGTTGTAAAAGAGGAGGATCGACAAAAACGCAAGCCCGAGTTTGAGTACATACAACAGATGGCACAGTTCTACAAGGTCTGGATTAAAGAAAAGTTTGGCAAGGACTTTGAGGTACAGTGCGACGAGATGATAACAAAGCCGCGGGGCCTGTTCCAGAAGCTAGACACACACACATTGCTGCGTGATCATGATCAGAGGGGAAAGGACATCTATCATTTTTATCTGTGCCATTTCAGGCCACTGTGGACTGACTGCACATGCGAGGGGTACTATGCAGAAAACTTTGGCATGGTATACTGGCAGCCTCCGCCAAACCCGCATGACACGTTGTTTCTTGCAGAAAAAAACTGCACCACAGTATCGCACGAGCTAGCACATGAGATCCTCAGATCAATTGGTTACAAAAAATATGCAGCCGACGTCCATGAGATCTGGACAAAGCACTTCTATGATCAGCTGCACTTTGAGCAGTATGGTCCTGACTTTAAGAAGACAGATGACAAGCCGATGTTTCTTACAATGGATACGTCTAGTCTAAAAATCTAATTCTGAATTTTAACACTTTGTAACAGAGTAAATGTTGTTCTCAAAGTTTGCAGTCTTGAAATCCAGTTTGTTTTCCGGATCTTTTGTCCTTGATTTGCTCAGGGTCTCAAGCTCCACAAGTGCATCTCCCCTGAATCCGACCGAAGAGCCATAGATTGCATCAGTCAGCATTGTCCCATGGTCTCCTTTTTTGATGTCATCTACCATCTCATAGAACTTGAAAGTGTCTTTCTTGTTTACCGGGTTTCCTGTTGCCTTGTTTGTTGCAACCGCAATGTACATGCCGTTGTTTTTTACCGCAACTGGAATCTTGTGGTTTTTGCCTGATGCTCCAGGGATTGTCTCATTTACCAAAACCTCGCACTTGTGATACATGCTAGATACATATGCAAAGAATCTGTACATTGCAAACTTGCCCGCAGCGTCTTCCTCGCATCCGACAAAGACCTTGTGCAGTAATTCCAATGCATCATCGTTCATGCTTTGCAGTCTGTCGTCAATCCTTCCCCTCTCCAAGAGATCAGACTTGCACTCTTTTGCAACCAGTTCCAAAATAAAATCCGGCAGGTTGTAGTTTTTCAGCGCAGCAACAAACGCTCCTGCTTGCGACATGCCAAACTTTGGAAATCCTTTATTCACCATATCAACATCCACCTAGAATTTTGTAACTCTGCAATCCTTTATTATAAAACTACTTTTGGCTTATAATTGTTAAGGAATTTTTTAGCATGTCTTGGTTTTTTTAGCTGATTTGGAATTGATAATAATAAATTCCCCCAAAACCAACGTTACTGTGTGCAAATTGAAACAACCCCTGAAATGGTTTCAAATGTGTATGGCAAATTAAAAGAAAATTCCGATAAATATCGCAAAGTTATAGGCAGACCTCTTACTCTTTCTGAAAAAATCTTGTCCGGACATTTGGAGGATGTTGGAAACCAAAATCTTGATGACGGAAAAAACTATGTCTTTCTCAGGCCTGACAGAGTTGCACTACAGGATGTCACAGGGCAGATGGTGATGTTGCAATTCATGCAAGCAGGATTAAAGCAGTCCACTCTTCCTACAACTGTTCACTGTGATCATCTGATTCGAGCTAAGGTGGAAGGAGATGCAGACATGAAGGTGTCCCTTGATGAGAACAGCGAGGTGTTCAAGTTCTTACAGTCTGCAGCTGCAAAATACGGATGCGGATTCTGGAAACCCGGAGCTGGAATCATACATCAAGTAGTGTTGGAAAACTATGCATTCCCTGGCGGGTTGATGATTGGAACAGACTCTCACACTCCAAACGCAGGAGGCCTGGGAATGATTGCAGTTGGCGTGGGCGGATTGGATGCAGCTGAGGCAATGGCAGGTATGCCTTGGGAACTATTGTACCCAAAAAGAATTGGCGTCAAGCTAACAGGTGAGCTCAACGGCTGGACTGCGCCAAAAGACATTATCCTAAAAGTTGCAGAAGAGCTCACAGTATCTGGCGGAACAAATTCCATAATTGAATACTTTGGACCCGGAACAGAATCTATCAGCTGTACAGGAAAGGCCACCATAACAAACATGGGGGCCGAAGTCGGGGCAACGTGTTCTATTTTTCCGTATGACAAGAGGATGGAGACTTATCTAAAGTATACAGACCGCCAAGAGATTGCCGAGATTGCAAACCAACACAGGGAACTGCTTGTAGCGGATCCTGAGGTGCAACAAAGCCCGGAAAAATTCTTTGACAGGGTAATTGAGATTAATCTCTCAACTTTGGAGCCACACATTGTAGGGCCTCACACGCCAGACCTTGCAAGATCAATCTCGGAGCTTGCAAGTGATGTAAAGTCAAATGAGTATATTGACCCAATATCTGTCGCCTTGATTGGCAGCTGCACAAACTCATCATATGAGGACATGTCACGGGCTGCAAGCTTGGCAGAGCAGGCAAAAGCAAAGGGAATCAAGGCAAAGGTTCCTCTGCTGGTGACTCCCGGCTCTGAGCAGATCCGAGGTACAATAGAGCGAGACGGTCAGATGGATTCCCTGAAGGACATTGGCGCAACTGTATTGGCAAACGCATGCGGTCCATGCATTGGGCAGTGGTCAAGACCCGAGCTGAGCAATGATGATAAAAATACCATAGTTACAACATTTAACAGAAATTTTCCGGGACGAAACGATGGACGCAGAAACACACTGAACTTTATCGGCAGCCCGGAGATGATTATTGCTCTTGCATTGGGCGGGCGGCTGTCATTTAATCCTCTCAAAGACGAGCTTATTGCAGCAGACGGAACAAAATTCAAGCTTGATCCGCCAAAGCCTGCACCTGAGGTTCCCGCAAAGGGCTTCATGGTACCTGAAGGAATCTATGTCGCACCACCTGCAAACTCTGAAGAACTAGAAGTAATAATTGATCCAAACAGCAAGCGTCTACAGAAACTTGAACCATTTGCAAAATGGGACGGAAAAGATTTTGAAAAAATACCCGTAATAGTAAAGGCAAAAGGAAAATGCACCACAGATCACATATCTCCAGCAGGGGCATGGCTGTCTCTGAGGGGACACCTTGACAATCTCAGCGACAACATGTTGCTTGGCGCAGTCAATGCGTTCAACGACGAGGTTGGCAAAGGCAAGAATGTGCTTAGCAGACAGGTAGAGCCTTTTGCAAAGACTGCCAGAGAGTACAAACAGAAAGGAATGAGGTGGGTCATAATAGGTGACAAGAACTATGGCGAAGGCAGCAGCAGAGAACATGCCGCCATGACTCCAAGACATCTTGGATGCGCCGCTGTAATCACCAAAAGTTTTGCCAGAATACATGAGACAAACCTCAAAAAGCAGGGGATACTGGCACTCACATTTGCAAATCCTGCCGACTATGACAAGATTCAGGAAGATGACAGGATAAGCCTGGTGGGCCTGAATGATCTGGCACCGCAGCAACCAGTAAAATGCATACTGACTCACAGCGACAACTCGCAAGAAGAGATCTCGCTTGTGCATTCTTACAACCATTCCCAGATTGAGTGGTTCAAAGCTGGCTCTGCGCTGAATGTCTTGAGCAACAAAAACTGACAAATTATCTAACGTGGGGCCGACCGGAATCGAACCGGCGACCTACGGGTCACTACAGCTCCAAACTTACATCATCCGTTAGTCAGTTTAGCTTAGTTTACCTCTGGAGCCCTTAGCGGTGATCTATTCGTAGACACTGTCGCCCTACCAGGCTAGGCTACGACCCCACAAAAAAGAATGAAATAGACTTGAATTTTAAGTTATTTTAACCAAGATTTATTTGCGATTTGCATGAAATCCAGTCGTAAAGAAAAATCATGGTAAAACCAATCATCTTGGCAATAGGCGCAATTCCAGCTATTGTTGCAATTCTAATTGCAATTCCACTGGTGACAAAACCTGACATTCCATTTTCAGCTTCAACTTCATATGACACACTTGAAATCGAATACACAAAGCACCAACTAAAAAAAATATCGTACGGTGTCACAGAAAGAGTTGCATCACAGCAGACTGAAATTCTTGTCATAAAAAATGACGGAGAAATAAAATACACTTTTACCGAGCAAGGATATCCGAATCCTGACATTAAATCAAAACTAAGTGATGACAAACACAAAAAACTAAAGGCACTAATCAAGGAGACCGGCTTTATGGCAATACCGTCTGAATCTTTTCCCGTGCTGGAGAATGTAACTGATTACCAAAAATCAAATGTCAAGGTCACGTTAAACGGTAAAGTAAACCAAATTCACTGGCCGGAACAAAATGCCACTTCTAAATTCATCCCACCAATTATCACAATGGTGGAATCCCAACTGGACCAAATCATAGAGCAGATTCGTGAATAGATACAAATAGTCTTTTAGGTAAAACTTACGGTATGTTGCCCCTGTCTGGTGAACGAAGCGATGCTAAGGGAATAGTTTGTGACAAGTCAAGCTCTGGTGATGTCCTGCGCGGAACATCAACACTAAAGCGAGGTTTTGCCCACATGCTAAAAAATGGGGTCGTTATGGATGTGACTAACGTAGAGCAAGCGCAAATTGCCGAAGAGGCAGGCGCCGTATCTGTTATGGTTTTAGACAAACTGCCATCTGACGTTAGAAAAGCAGGCGGTGTTGCAAGAACTGCAAGCATTAGAATTATCGAAGAAATAATGAGCTCGGTGACAATTCCTGTCATGGCAAAGTGCAGAATAGGACATGTCTATGAAGCCCGAGTACTTGAAGAGACCAATGTCGACATGATTGACGAGTCTGAAGTACTGACACCTGCAGATGAGACCCATCATATTTGGAAATGGGACTTTACTACTCCTTTTGTAAACGGTGCACGATCTCTGGCAGAAGCCCTTAGGAGAATCGAAGAAGGCGCGGCAATGATCAGGACCAAAGGTGAACCCGGTACTGGAAATGTTGCAGAAGCAGTGACTCATATCAAAAAGGTCAATGATGAATTGCGTGCAATCAAAGCAATTTATGATTCTGGTGACAACCAAGATTTAGTTAGAATGGCAAGAGAGTTCAAGGTCTCTTATGATATTGTCGAAGAGACTGCAAAACTTGGAAGGCTCCCTGTCGTTAATTTTGCCGCAGGCGGGATTGCAACTCCTGCAGATGCCGCATATCTGATGTCACTGGGATGCGATGGCATCTTTGTCGGCTCTGGGATATTCAATGCAACTGATGCAAAAGAGAGAGCAAGATCAATTGTATTGGCAACGACATTTTGGAACGAGCCTGAGAAAGTAAAGGAAGCACAAAAAATGATTGATGAAAGGCAATCAATGCTGGGGCTGGATGTTAAAACACTTGAATTAAGAATGCAAGAGCGTGGAAGTTCGGCATGAGCATCAACGTGGGAATCTTGGCAATTCAAGGGGATGTACAGGAAAATATTGATGCAACAAAAAGAGCCGTTACTGAGCTTGGCCTGGATGGAAACGTCATACCTGTCAAAACTCCTGAAGAAATCTCTAGTCTTGATGGATTGATAATTCCTGGTGGGGAAAGCACCACAATTGGACATCTGTCATTGGTGAATAGTTCCTTAAAGAAAATCAAAGAGAAAATCGAAAAAGGAATGCCTGTCTTGGGAATTTGTGCAGGGATGATAATGCTCTCAAAGACTGCAGCTGACCGCATCATCGGCAAGACAGACCAGCCGCTTTTGGAATTTCTTGACATTAAACTGGAGAGAAACTCTTTTGGAAGACAACGTGATTCCTTCCAAGCAGACATCTCCATGGATTCAATAGACATTCCTGTCTTCAATGGAGTATTCATAAGGGCACCATCTGTCTCAGATGTTGGCTCTGGAGTCCAGATACTATCCAAGTTCAATGACAAAATCGTTGCAGTAAAGCAAGGAAACATCATAGGAACCGCATTTCATCCCGAATTGACACAGGATACATCTCTTCACAAATACTTTGTAAACTTGATAAGTACATCCAAAAACTAAATTGATAACTCCTGAGCAATTCTTTTTAACTATGACGGGAAGTTTTTTTAAAATGAGGGCAAAGTCGGGAATCTTTCTAGTTTTATCTGCTTTACTGCTGAGTTCGGCAGGATTTTTCACCGCCGAGCAGGCGTTTGCCCAAAATGACACAAACAAAGACAGTTCTGATAAAAATGAAAAACAAGAAAGAGACGCAAAGAAGGCCGAAGAAAAGAGAAAAGATCTTGAAGAGAAAAAAGCAGAAGATGACAAGCGTTCTGGGGAAAAAAAAGAAGAGAGAAAATCAGAAAATGGAAATAGTGATGAAAAAAGACAAGAAGAAAAACAAGATCTAGAAGAAAAGAGAAAAGAACTTGAAGAGAAAAGACAGGAACTAGAGGAAAAACGTGAGGAGTTAGAGTCTGACCGAGAAAAGATGGAAGAAAAACTTCGCGAGCGAACTCAACAATACGAAGAAAAACTAAAAGCAATTAAAGAAAAATACCACGAAAAAATCGACGATCTGTCCTCAAAGAGCTTTGAATTATCAATTAAATCAGAAAATATAGAAGAACTTTCAGAAAGATCCGAAAAGATACAAGAACGTCTGGAAGAAAAACTAGACGAATTAGATACTAGAACCCAGAAAATTCTAGAGCAAATAAGTGATGGCGAGTACATGGGTGAGAAAATCGGCTCACTTGAGACAATTGACAAGTATGAACTTGTTTTTGATTCTGTTTCCGCGTATGCAGTCAGCAACAAGTCATCAACTTCATACATGACTGGTCAGATGACATTTACAACCTTTGACAGCAGCAAATCCAACCTAAAGCTAGAGTTGGAATCCTGCTTGATTTCTGTTGATGACATTCCATATGTGTGCGGATTTGGCAAGGCAAGAACCGTCTCATCTGGCGACTCTGGTGCAAAGGACTCTCTTGTGATAATTGCATTTCTAGAGGATAACCTGGCAGAAGAGGTGCATTCCACGCTCAAGATTTTTCTAGATTCTGAGATTCCTATCCGTCAAATTGAAGAATCTACCGTCTCAATATTGGGACCTCAGAGCAAGCTGTCTCATTTGCGGTTTCTGGATGGCAACGCAACACTCAGCAAAATAACTCCAGATGATACATCCGATGACATTGATGATACATCTGAAGAAGACTTGGACGGAAACCACTTCTCAATTACCCTTGAAGATGGAATTACAACGGATGACAATCCATGAATTCCAGACAATATACAATCTTTAGCCTGACTATATTGACATTTGCGGCATTTCTTCTGACACCAAACTCGTTTGCCGAGACTGGTTCTGTCACAATGGATTTGTATGACGTCACCTATGACATTGAAAACGGAAGCATAGAATCTATTTTCCTTGATCCTGATTTTCTCGAGCTGATCATAACAATGAACACTGCAGATGATGGCATGATAGAGATAACAATACCTAGAGAGTTATTGGATGCAAAGTTTGATGGTTCTGATGATATCTTCTTTATTCTAGTTGACGGCTTTGAAACTGACTATGTTGAAATCCCATCAACGTCTAATTCTAGAACTCTGGTCATTCCATTTTTTGGCGGAGACTCGATAATTGAAATCATTGGCACTGATGCGCTAAATCCATTTACATCCGGTTCTGAAATTGTAATTCCAAGCTGGATTAAGAACAACGCAGGCTGGTGGTCAGACGGCTCCATTGACGATTCTTCGTTTGTATCTGGCATCCAATATCTGATAAATGAAGGAATAATGACAATCCCGCCGACACAGTCAGGCCAGTCTGCAAGCAGTGAGATTCCAAGCTGGATTAAGAACAATGCAGGCTGGTGGTCCGAAGGATTGATTGCAGATTCTGATTTTGTATCCGGGATTCAATACCTGATTACAAATGGCATTATGAGCGTCTAGGCTCAGTTATCTGCCAGATTGTGCATGGACTTTAGATCATTCTTGTATGGCTCTAGATTCTCTGGAATCTTTACCGAGATCGAGTCCTTTAGTGAGAGATTCTTGTTTTTCTTTTCGTTCCATACCAGCGAATTAAAATCTGTGATCTCTTTGGTTATGCTGCTAAGATCTTCCAGTGATTCAGGCTCTGCTTGGCGCTGTCTGTGAATGCTTTCCTTGGAATATAGTTCCTTCCAAAGATATTCAGTGATAAATGGAGTTATTGGGGCCAGCAGCTTCAAAATTGTTGAAAGCGTCTTGTGCAGTGTGAATATTGCCCCGTTCCTTTCTTCGTCTGTAAAGCCAATTCCATATGCCCTGCCTTTTACCATTTCAATATAGTGTGCCGCAAAAATGTTCCAAGTAAATTCCCTGATTGCAATTGCTGGAACAAAAAAGTTATACTCGTCATACCCTTTCTTGCATTCTTTTACTAAGTTGTCAAGCTCTGAGAGTATCCACTTGTCAGTCGGATTTGGGCTTCCTGACTCGATTACCGGAAAACTTGAGAGGAACCTTGAGACGTTCCATAGTTTACTCAAAAACTTTTTTGTAGATTCTATTTTTTGTTCGTTGCATCTAAAGTCATAACCGTGATTAATCTCACTCGCACTCCAAAATCTAAAAGTATCCGCTCCCAGTCTCTCAATCACCGGAAGTGGATCGATTGCGTTTCCTTTGCTCTTGCTCATCTTCATTCCCTTTTCATCAAGACCATATCCCATAATCCAAGCTTCAGACCATGGTTTTTTTCCTGTCAGCTGCTCGCATCTAAGAAGCGTATAGTACAACCATGTCCTGACAATGTCTTTTGCCTGGGGTCGTATGGTTGTAGGGTACACCTTTTCAAAAAACTCCTTGTCTTTGTTGAATCTAGAGACAAATAACGGTGATACGCTAGAGTCCATCCATGTATCAAAGGTCCTCTCCTCTCCTACAAACTCTGCATTGCCACACTTGGAGCATTTTGGTATCGGAGACTTTTCTGCCCACGGCCTGTAATATCTTCCAGGCTCTGGAACATGCGGCTCTGAGCATGACTTGCAGTACCAAATTGGGATTTCGGTGCCGTAGAACCTTCTTCTGGATATTGGCCAGTCTATGCTAATTGACTCCAGCCAGTTCATTAAAATCTGCTTGTGCATGGGAGGATGGAACTTGATCTCCTGTCCAAGCCTTCTTATCTTGTCAATTGCATCTTTTTGTTTGAGATAGTATTCCTCCATTGGAATTATCTCAATTGGATTCTTGCTTCGCTCCGATACTGGAGTTCTGTGAACAATGTCTTCTATCTTCTCTACAAATCCATTGCTTTCAAGGTCTTCGATGATCTTTGCTCTGGCCTGTTTTGGTTTTAGCCCCACATATACTCCTGCAGCTTCAGTCATTTTGCCGTCCAGTCCTATTGCTACAACTTCCTCCATTTCAAATTCCCTAAACAGCGCAACATCGTTTTGATCCCCGTAACTGCATACCATCACTGCACCGGAACCAAACTCCTTCTGAGCTGAATGGTGTGTCCTCAGTACTACTTCCGCATTTGTTATTGGAACTGTGATCTTTTTGCCGATATACTCCGCATATCTTTCGTCTTCAGGATTTACAATGATTGTTTTGCATGCGCAAAGAAGCTCAGGTCTTGTACTTGCAATGATGATTTCCTTGTCGGTATCTTTTATCTTAAATTTCATGTATACTAGCTTTGTTGGGATATCTTCATAGGTAATCTCTGCATCAGCTATTGTGGTGCCAGACACCCAGTCATAGTTGTTTGGCCTGTTTGCAAGATATATCTCGCCTCTCTTCCACAACTCGATAAATGTTGACTGTGTCAGGGTTCTGTATTCTTCTGAATCTGTCCTGTAATAGTTTGAAAAGTTTCCGCTGATTCCCAGGTTTTTCATAATTAGAATCATCTCTGCTTCCAAGTCATCAAGTGCCTCTCTGCACAGTTTCAGGAACTCGCCTCTTTCCGTCTCACGCATTCTGATGTTGTGTTTTTTCTCTGTGTACAATTCTACAGGTAATCCGTTTCTGTCAATACCAATTGGAAAGTAGACATTCTTTCCGGCCATTCTTGCCGTGCGTGAAATCATGTCTATCTGCGAATAGTGAGCCGCTGCTCCGATATGCCAAGGCCTGCCTGATGGGTATGGAGGCGGCGTATCTATTGTAAAATTTTCATCCTGGGGAACAAAGTCATAGATTTTGTCTTCCTCCCACTGCCTGAGAATCTTTTTTTCTAATTCTGGATTCCATGCTTTTTCAGTGATCTTGGGTTCCATTTTCTGCTATCTTGAAATATTTGAGATAATGTGGGATCCCTTGTTGTATCCTTCATAAATGTAAACTCCAACTGCTTCAACGTTGTGAGGCATCTTTGGTGCAAGCAGCTTGATTATCTCGCTTGACAGGTTCTCCACGGTTGCCTCTCCTTCCAAAAGATAAGTGGTGTTTTTTGGAACTTGCAAGTCAAACATGCCTTTGGGGCCTTCAAATTCTATCTTGTAATGTGACTCGTCCTCACTTTTGAGATATTTTCTGTTTATGAAGAACTTGTGATCAAAAACATTTACGACTTCCTTTATGATCTTTTTTGCGACTCCAAAGTCCAAAAGCAGGTTGTCCTTCATCTGTCCTACCAATTCTACCATTACCGATGACGTGTGTCCGTGCAAAATGGAGCACTTTTCAACTAGCGGCAGAATGTGTGCATAATCAAATGAAAAAGACGGATCTTCTAGGAATATCGAACCTGTCTGTGGTGTTTTATCATAAAATACAATGTCTTGCAGTTCTTTGATCTGTGATGCGTATTTTGGATGCCCTATTGCCATTATTTTTTGCTCGGGCAACACTTCCTTGATCTCCTTGTATTTTTTTATGTCATCATCATTGTCTATAACTTCGATGAGTCCCTTGCTTGTCTTAAAATCAACCTTGAATGTCTTGCCATTTAGTGATAGATCGTAATCATAATCATAGTCTTCTTCAAGAAATGTAAGCATCTGTGCCACTGTAAGTTCGGTCCTTGATCTTAGCAGGTTGCCTCTTTTGTCTATGTATCTAAAATCAGAATCTAGTATAGTGGGACTTGAAGCCATGTGAAGTCATCTGGCTATGCTCTGTATATAAATTCTGTAACAAAAAAAAGATTCAGAGATTTTGAAATTAAACTAGTGAATTTAGAATCTTGGCAAGATTGATGTCATTTTGTGTAATCCCGCCTGCATCATGAGTTGTCAAATCCACTGTCAGTTTGTTGTACACGTTGAACCATTCTGGATGGTGGTTCATTTTTTCACAATGCATAGCTGCTCTGCTCATAAAGCCAAATGCCTGATTAAAGTCTCTGAACTCAAACTCTTTGTGAAGTTTTTCATTTTTTATGCTCCATCCGTCAAGACTCTTTAGTTCTGCCTGCAATGCGTCTGGTGATAACCGCATCATGCCTTGTTTTATACAAGACTACATTAATAGTTAAAGCATAAAATTAATCAGAATCACAACAAGGATAGTCACACAATGAACGATTTGAGAAAAGAACTGCTTGAGAATATCAAGACTGCCATTGCAGAGAATATACCTGAAAAGAAAATTGGTATTGCATTCTCTGGAGGAGTTGACAGCACACTGATCTCCAAGATATGCCATGATCTTGGCTATGACATCACCTTGTTAACCATTGGATTTCCTGAATCACATGACATACTGTTTGCAAAAGAGGTCAATCAATACCTAAAGTTCAAGTATGAAACGCTTGAGATTGAATCGGATTCCTTTGCTAAAATTTCTTCTAAAATAAACCAAAAAATAAAAACAGAGAACCTGTCGTGGAATGAAAACAGCATTGCATTTTACTATGTATCCAAACTGGCAAAAAGACTGGGACTTGGTGTTGTAGTCACTGCAAATGGAATTGATGAGCTGTTCTGCGGGTATAATGCGTATAGGGATGCCATATCTGAAGGCGAGCCCAGAGTAATTGAGGTGATGGACTCTAAGCTTGACAATGAAGTCAAAATGATGAATGCTGTCAATCTGGTTGCATCTGAATTCTCAGTCAGAATTGTACAGCCTCTGCTTTCTGCAAAGTTTGTGGAGTTTGCAAAAACAGTTCCGTTGTCAGAAAAAATCCACAACTCTGAGGATCTGTACCGCAAGCACATCATTCGCAAGCTTGCAAGCGAAATCGGAGTGCCGGAAATCTCATGCAACAAAAGAAAAAAGGCACTGCAGTACGGCTCCAAAATCCACAAGGCGCTCTTAAAGACTAGATGAATCTTTTTACTATTCTGTGAACTGACTTGTTGACGTTGCTAATTATGACGGGTGATGCTCCTAGGTGTTTTTCTGGCAAAAATATCGCATCAATCTCCTTTTCTGAGAGCTTTGATGCAAATGCCTTGTCTTTTTTGATTGCATCGATATACTGGATTCCCTTGTCCTTTGCTTCAAATGCCACCCTTTGAACGTCTCTGTATGCTACGAACCTTGGCACTCCTTTCTTGATGAGTGCCTCCAAGACAAACTCTGCAAAAATCTGGCCCTTTGTCATGTACAAATTCTCGATGATTCTTTTCTCATCTACCATCAGGTTGGAGACTATCTTTGTCATAGTTTCAAGCATCTCGTCTGCTAGAATCGATGCCGTGGGAATGACGAATCTCTCGTTTGCAGAGTTTGAAAGATCTCGCTCGTGCCATAATGGAATGTTTTCAAATGTAATGCCTATCTGGCTGCGCAACATCTTTGAAAATGATGAAACTCGCTCACTCTTGATTGGGTTTCTCTTTACCGGAACTGCACTGCTTCCCATCTGCCCCTTTTTGAAATGCTCTGCAACCTCGGCAATCTCTGTTCTCTGCAAGTTCCTAATCTCAACTGCAATCTTTTCTAGTGTGGCGCCAATCAGCGCCAATTCAAAAATGTATTCTGCATACCTCTCTCTTGGAACCACCTGCGTCGTTACTTCTGCAGGGTGGAGGCCCAGGCGTTTTGCGACTCTTTTTTGAACCTCAAGTGATCTTGCTCCCATGAGCGAACCAGTACCTACGACTCCAAGTGTCTTGCAAATCAGGATTCGTTCTTTGAGCTGCTCTATCCTTTCCACATGCTTTGCCATCTCTGCTGCCCAGTTTGCAAATTTTAATCCAAACGATATGATGCTTGCATGTTGTCCATGAGTCCTCCCGACTGCGGGAATCTTTGAATGCTGAACAGCTCTCTTTGCAAGAATTGATGCTAGCTTGGCAACTTTTGGTTCGATAATGTTTAGTGCATCTCTCATCTGCATTGAATTGCTTGTATCTACTAGATCATTGCTAGTCAAACCATAGTGAATCCACGGTCTTGCATCTTTGGGACACTTTTCACTTAGTGATTCAACCAGCGCGGCTGTATCGTGATCACTTTTTGCCTCCAATTCTTTGATCCTTTTAACTGAAATTTTTCCTGACATGGCAGCCTTTAGAATTTTTTTTCCGACAGTTTTTGGAATGAGTCCAATTTCGCTTTGCGATACGGCAGCAGCACCCTCTATCTCCAGCTGATAGTCTACCTTCTTTTGCTCACTGAAGATATTCATCATCTCTTTGGTACCATAACGCCCGCTGTCTATGGGTAAAATTGCCAACATCTGTTCTTGTTATATATTGAAAATAAATCTACTTATTAAAAAAACAAAAACAATCCTTTCAAGAACTTTTAAAATCCCACATAAAAAATCATGATTGATGAAGGCAGCCGTATTTGATGGCAAGAAGATGAGGTTTGTACCTGACTACCCAGATCCAAACCTAGATGAGGCTATCGTGAAAATAACATTGGCGGGAATCTGTGGCACTGACCTGGAAATGTTAAATGGATACATGGGTTATCATGGAATTTTGGGGCATGAATTTGTGGGAGTCGTAATAAAATCGCACAACAAGGATCTGATGGGCAAAAGAGTCGTTGGTGAAATCAATGTAGGATGCGGCAAGTGCCAATCATGCAAAGACGGAATGGATAGACATTGCTCAAACAGGACGGTCCTTGGAATACTGCACAGAAACGGTGCATTTGCCGAATTTCTTTCATTGCCTGAAAAAAATCTGCACCTCCTACCTGATAATGTAAGTGATGAACAGGCTGTTTTTGTTGAGCCGCTTGCTGCGGCCTTTGAAATAACACAGCAAGTAGATTTGAATCCTGACTGGAAGATTGGGATAGTCGGGGATGGCAGACTTGCCCAGCTTGTTGCAAATGTCCTGAAACTTTACTGTTCTGACATTGTATGCTTTGGAAGACACCAAAACAAACTTGAAAATCTAAAAAGGTTGGGAGTCCATACAAAGATAGGGATAGATTCTGCTGATGAACACAAGTTTGATCTGGTTGTAGAGGCAACTGGAAACAACTCTGGATTTTCTGATGCAACCAGACTCGTCAAGCCGCGTGGAACTGTTATCTTAAAATCAACTGTTGCTTCCCAAGAAAATCTGGATCTAACTCCTGCAGTAGTCAATGAAATAACTCTGATTGGTTCTAGGTGTGGAACGTTTCGACCTGCAATTGAGGCCCTTTCCTCAAAAAAAATATCTGTTGACAATTTGATAGATTCTACATACCCGCTTGAAAAATTTCAGGATGCACTAGAACATGCTAAAAAGCCTGGCACACTTAAGGTGTTTCTCAAGCCGTAACCAAGTAATTGGTGATGTGTCTGGAGGATTTTAGATTTAAATTGGAATGAAAGACAATTTTATCATCTCATGTCTTCAATAATTCCAAAAAAAATCAGCGAAAACCAGTACGTGATTGAAGCCGATTCCAATTTGGGCATGAAGGTTCCAGTAAAAATCTATGCTGATGAGAATCTGATGCAAAAAATGCTAACAGACAGAACAATCATGCAGGCAATTAACGTCGCCTCGATTCCTGGAATTGTCAGCCATGGTGTGGTCTTGCCTGATGGACATGAGGGGTATGGATTTCCTGTTGGTGGCGTGGCTGCAATGGATGCTGAAGAAGGAATGATCAGTCCCGGAGGTGTTGGGTATGACATCAACTGCGGCGTACGCTTGCTGCGAAGTAATCTAAATGAAGACACTGTGCGCTCCAAGTTAAAAGAACTTGTCACTGACTTGTTTGGCTCAATCCCATCAGGTGTTGGTTCTAAAGGAGCCGTAAATCTTTCTCATTCACAACTAGATGAAGTCTTAGTAAATGGTGTCAATTGGGCAATTGACAATGGATATGGCTCCTCAAATGATTCAGATGTGTGTGAGGAGAATGGGAAAATTGCAAACGCAGATCCAAACAAAGTTTCTGACAAGGCGCGCAAAAGAGGTGCACCGCAACTTGGTAGTCTTGGTTCTGGTAATCACTTTTTAGAAATACAAAAAGTTGCAGAGATCCATGATCAAGAGGCTGCAAAGAGGATGGGAATAACAGAAGGGACAATTACGATTTTGATTCATTGTGGCTCTCGAGGATTTGGACATCAGGTGTGCAGTGATTATCTGAGAGTTTCAGAACAATCTTTAGAAAAATATGGCATTAATCTAGCTGACAGGGAACTTGCATGTGTTCCCAATACATCTGAGGAGGGAGAGTCGTACAGGAAGGCAATGTTTGCCGCATTGAATTTTGCTTGGAGTAACAGGCAGATGATCACACATTGGACCAGAAAATCTTTTGAGCGGGTTTTCAACCAATCCGAATCCGATCTTGACATGAAACTGGTCTATGACGTGTCTCACAATATTGCCAAAGTTGAAAAACATAAAGTTGATGGAAAGGAAAGAAAACTTGTGGTGCACAGAAAGGGCGCAACTAGGGCATTTCCTGCAAACCGTGACGAGGTACCATTCAAGTATCGAGACATTGGCCAACCGGTTCTGATCCCAGGTTCTATGGGCACTGCAAGCTGGATTTTGTTGGGGCAGCCAAACTCCATGGATCTGAGTTTTGGCTCTACTGCTCATGGTGCGGGAAGAACCATGTCCAGATCAAAGGCACGTAGGAATTTTACTGAAAACGACGTCAAAAAATCACTCAGTGACAAGGGGATATTTCTTAAGGCATTGACAAGAGATGGGGTAGTAGAAGAGACTCCTGAGGCATACAAAGACGTTGATGCTGTAGTCAATGTATCTCATAATCTGGGAATAGCAACAAAAGTGGCAAAATTGGTACCTATAGGTGTGATTAAGGGTTGAGTGATGATTCAGAGCTTGAAAGACTAAAGGCAAGACGCCTTGCCGAAATGCAAAAAAATATCTCCTCCAGACAAAATTCTGAAAAGCAAACTGAAGCCAAACCCAAAGCCACAAAAACTCCTAGAGAAATTCTTGTCCCAATACTTGGATACAGAGGACTTGAAGTATTACAAAACGCCGAATCACAATTTCCAAATGAAACAAAGACCGTGGTTGAGAAGCTAGCTGAACTAATTCAGACTGGAGAACTAAATGAAACAATCGATGGAGGAAAATTGCTGCTACTGTTTCGATCCATTGGCTTGAACATTCGAATGCAAACAAAGATCAACATTGAGCAGGATGGAAAATTTGTTTCCTTGTCTGACAAGCTCAGCCAACACCCGTCTGACAATGGTGACGATTGATGGACGTTACACTGGAAATCAGCACCACGGACTATCTCGGTGATCTACTCTTGATAAAGAAGTCACTATCGCACATGGAGAGTTTGCTTGGGTGCTATAATGGATACGTTCTCAGTGAGCCTACAACAAACTTTGGCTGGACTTTTTTCAAAATTGCATTCAAAGCAAATTTCCAAACAGCAATCGAAGAAAAATTTGCAGACATGATTGGAAAATACCGATGGAGTAACCAATCAGAAAAGTTTGGAAAATTTATGAATGATTTTTTTAATGCTCGTGGATGTAATGTCAAAATTAAAATTTTGACCTAGACTCTTCTTCCTCTCTTTCCACCCTTCTTTCTAGTGGTGTCATGAGGTATTGGAGTTACATCATCAATTCTTCCAATTCTAAATCCGCCTCTTGCCAATGCTCTGATTGCTGCTTGTGCACCTGGGCCTGGAACTCTGGAACCTACTCCGCCAACTGCTCTTACTCTTATGTGAAATCCGGTAAATCCCTTTGTTCTTGCAACTTCTACCACTGCATTTGCTGCCTTCATTGCTGCAAACGGTGATGACTCGTATCTGTCAGCGTTTACATGGAATCCACCAGAACTAATTGCCACAGTTTCTGCGCCTGTAAGGTCGGTCATGTGGATAATTGTGTTATTGTAACTGCTGTAGATGTGGGCAATTCCCCACTTGTCAGGTCCTTCCTTTTTTGTTTCTGGCTCAGATCGTGTACTCTTAACCTCAGTCTCAGATTCCTCTTCAACTGGAGCCTCTACTTCCTCAATCTCTGCCTCAATTTCTGACAATGTCTACTCACACCTTAAAGGGTTTAAAAAACATTGATTTTTGATTCTGCCTTGTTTTGGGCGCCGGCATCACATTGGCTATTGTTCAAATATTATGAAAAGTTTCATTTCTTATGGGATCTGTGATTTTGCCTGCGATTGGTATTGCAGTTGCAACCGCTTTGATTGGCTCACTTGTATTCCAATCCTTTGCGCCAAACAATGAACTGTCGCCATTTTTGGCATTGGAAGAAAAATGCGAAAAGATTGCGTCAGAAGGCTACAAATTTCATCTGAAATATCCTGAATCAAATCTTGATGAAATACCAATTGATGACATGAACGCCTTGATTCGTCTTGACACATTGTGGATTGAGGATTGCGTGAATCGTTTGCCTGCAGCAACCGTGTTTGATATCATAAACAGCGTCGAACGTGACTTTCATTCCGGAGAATGATCTTTTCTAAAATGACGCCATCCCAAATCCTTTAGTTTGGAAAATCCTTCGTCCCTTTTGACGTACACTCCATTTCCTTTGGCGATGTGGCCTATCTCAATTACCGGAGTTTTCAGATGTGATGATATTTGCAAAACCTTTGTTCTGAATTTTTTAGGTGCTGTAAAAACAAACTCGTATTCCTCCCCGCCGTGAAAAACTAAATCTACTGGATCAATCTTGTTTTTTTCTGCAAAGTCATAGAGATCTTCATGTGTAGGTATTCTATCCACGATGATTTTTTTGTTGCTCTGCCTTGACATCTCATTTAGTGTTGTAGACAGACCGTCGCTGGAATCCATCGATGATGAGAAATATTTGCTGCACTTTAGTCCAAATTCCAACGCCGGCTTTGGTCTGATCACCGATTTTATAGCTCTTCTGACAAAGTTTTTGCCCCCTTTTGCGTTGTATAATAAAACTCTCAGTCCTGCCCCCGTGTATCCAAAGGGACCCGTAACAAAGACCACGTCTCCTGCACTTGCACCCTTTCTGGCCACTATTTTGTCAGTTTTTCCAAAAATGCAAGCGTGAAACACAAACTCCAATCCTTCATTTGTATCTCCGCCAAGAATTTTTACATGGAATTCTCTGGACGCATCTCTTAACCCTCTTGCAATCTCATTGATTTTAGAGCGTGAAACTGACTTTGGTAAGTTCACGGATATTATTCCAAACTCTGGTTTTATTCCCTTTGATGCAAAATCGCTAATGCATGCAACAATACTCTTTCTTGCAGCATCGGCCAGACTCATCTTTGGCGGAATGTCTGTGCTCTGGACTAGGGTATCTACCTTGACAACCATTTTTGACTTACCTGCAGGAAACACTTCCACATCCTCGGCCACAAACCCCTTGTTGCCTAAACCTCTCTGAAAAATTTTGATTATTGCCGATTCATCTAACTTGCTCATAGCATTTCTTCACCAATTCTGTATATTCTTGTACAATCTTGCTGCATTTGTCTGAATTATCCGATTCTGCTGAAATTCTTATGATGTCCTCAGTGTTTGATTTTCGAATCAATACCCAACTGTCCTCATCAATGATTCCTTTGACTCCATCCATCATGCTTGTCTCAGAAACATGTGTTGCCAATTCTCTTGATACTTTATCAATCACTTTGTCATGCAACCCCGACTCTACTTCTGTCTTGTCCCTGATCTGATGATATCTCTGCATAAAGTTTAGAATCTCATTGAACTCTGAATTCTTTAGCATTGAAGCAATCAGACCGCTTGTGAGAATTCCTTCTCTACAAAAATTAAACTCTGGCAAAATAAAACCTGCACTGCTTCCCTCGCCACCTGCATCTGCATTTGTCTTTAGCATCATGTCGATAACATTTGCTTCGCCTACTTTGGATCTCTGTACGCTACCCCCTCTTTCTCTGATAAACTTCTCAATTGAAACGCTGGTGTCTATACTCAAGACAAATTTCTTGTAACCCATCTCAAGTGACTTTGCAACTCCCAACCCTAGTGTGACATCTGGTGTTTGTTTCTTTCCGTCTTTGACAACCACTAGACGATCCCCGTCCAAGTCAAATGCAAAACCAATGTCTTTTGAAGAAGCAGATGAAATCAGTTCACTCAAGCTGTCTGTTGTTGGATCCGGACCTCTGCTGCATTCTGTCAGGTCTTGGTTGATTACCTGAACATCACAACCTATCTGCCTAAGAAGATCTGGTGCAAATCCATGCGCGGCTCCGCCTCCCACGTCAACTACAATCTTTGGTTTGTCCCCTATTTGTCCAATCAGGCTTTTTGCGTCTTCTATGTATGATGACGCTATCTTTGTCTCAGAGCCAATTCTCGTTCGCTGCATTTTTTGTTCTTTGAGGATATGTGGCATCTCTTCTTCGTTTATTCCTCTTCCGTCAATGATGAATTTCAATCCGTTCCATTCTAACGGGTTGTGAGATGATGTGACAATCACACCTGCTCCGTATTTTCTTGACTCTCTAAACACTACCGGAGTTGGGGCGGTCCCTAAATCAAACACATCGATTCCGTTTCTCATCAGTGCAGCTGATGCGGTTTCCTTTACCATATGTCCTGATGGACGTGTATCCTTTCCTATGACACATTTTTGAGTTTTAATCAGTGATGAAAAGTTGTTGCAAAACCATAGCACGTCCTTTAGATTGAGATCTTTGCCAAATATGCCCCTTATTCCTGAAATGGTTTTTTTCATTTGATCAAAATCGGAAAGGCTTTTTATTAACTCTGATGGCTCCACCAAAAAGTGCCTCGATAGCTCAGCCTGGTAGAGCGAACGCCTCGTAAGCGTTAGGCCGCGGGATCGAATCCCGTTCGAGGCTTTTTAAATTATTTTTAGAATATGTGAAAAATACTAAGAGCTTGAATCTACAAAGGTCTCGATGTCAGTTTCTAATTCTTTTCCCAAACCTTTCCACCAATGTTTATTTTCCTCTGTCATGCTCCCCTCAAAAATTAACTCTAATTCTCCTTTATAGATCTGTCGGTTGATCAGTATTTGATCAATTCGTTGCATTATGTTGAATATGATTCACTATCTTGCTGTTTTCTTTTTCGCTTTCGATAAAAAATTATCATCAAAGCTGCTCCCGCACATCCCCAAAATACCGGCGACAGTCCTGGTTCTACTTGCGGAATGACCCCAACAAATGCCAGTGCCATGATCCCCACCAGTACCAGTCCTATGGTCTCAAGGGCCTTGATCATTTTTTATCATCTTGTGATCAAATCAAAAAGATATATGGTTTTGCAGCTTGTAAAAAACGTGGACAAGTACCTCCTGATAATTTTGGTTTTTTGTGCGGTAAGCATTCCAATATCATTTGTCAACCCCACGACTGGGGAGCCAAGAGATCCGCCATTTCTTATGTTGTTTTATGCCTCTATTGCTGGAATCATCATCATTGTGATTTACAGCTCATACAAAGAAAGACAGCAGAGACAGAAACTAAACTCTGAACGAAAAAGACCTAAAAAATAGATTTTAAAGCTCTAGACCAAAGGACTCTGCAATATTTGAGAACTTTGAATAAGACTCTAAATACTGTCTGCCTTTCTCGGTAATGACAAACGTGTTTTTGCCATCAAACTCTATCCTGTTTATCAGGCCAGAGCCCGTCAAATTCTCCAAGAACTTTGATAGTCTGGAGTGTGAAAGATTTGCCTTGGTAAGTAGCGATGTTGTCTTGATTCCTTGCTGACCTGACTGCTCAGTAGCAGTTAGCAGATCTGCAACAATTTGCATACTTGTCCTGTAGGAAACCATATGCAGTCTATTGTAATGCAGAGATATAAGGGTATTACCATTAATTCAGATCAGATAAATATGCTCAAACCTGATTTTTGAGAGATTGTCCCAGTCGCCAGTACCTTGGTTTGATGACTTTTTAGGTGTAGCATACAGGTACTATGATCTACGGATGAACGTAGTACCTTTATTTTCTGACAGAAAAGAGGCAACAAACCTCTGGATCGAATCAATTCATTGGTGGGTTGATCCCTCGATCAAAATAAGGTTTGTAGATGCAGGCGATGAGTACTGGTTTGTCATGGGCTCAGAGTCACAAAAACCGGATTCTAACCTCTCATTTTTCAAAAAATTGGCAAAGTCTGATAACTATGAACGCTTCAAGAAAGGCCACGATGGAGAGGCGTATCTGAGATTGGGGGTATACTCTAAGCAAACTCTAAGCGAAGCCAAAAAAAATGCAATGTGTAACTGTGGGCACATCGCAGACGATCATGATGAGGGGGATGACGATGTGTGCTTGTATAATACATGCGAATGCAAAAAGTTTTCCAGCTTTCAGGTCACTTTGCTAAAAAAGAAAAAAACAGTCACTGACATTTTGTTTCTGGACGAAAAGGGTGTCAAAGAAGATCCACTTGCATGGAACTGTCTTTATGTGAACAAGTATTCTAAAACCAACTAGATCTATTCTTTGTTGACCCTGATATGTTCTCCGGGGTAATGCTCATCAAGTTTTTTTGAATAACACCTTCCGCAAAGAGGGCCCTTGATATTCCATTCTTCCATCGGGTTAAAATGTAATGAGATTTTTCCGCTACAAATTGCGCATTTTTCTTTTGATCCCAAAGTATCTGTCCTCTCTCTAATCAATATAAAAAACATTCTAGATTCTGCGTTGAAAAAATCATGTTAAATAATACCGGTTTATACTAATTCTAGGTAGCTAGTCTGACCAATGTAAACCTCCTGCAAATTTTTACTTGGTTGGACTACTGCCTATAGTAAACTGTTTACCAGCTTTTTTATGGCTGAGATCTCTTCATCTTCCTGCCTGATTTTTTTATCCACAACTCGAAGCATTGTATCGTTCCAAACGTGCTGTGAGAAGAAGTTGTGTTTTGTGTTTGCCATTTCTATCTCGTCGTCAACCACCGTATCCTCCAAAAACTTTGTCACGATGACATCTGCCAATTTTAAAATTCTTGAGTTTAGCTTAAAGCTTCGAAATATCGGCTCTAGTTTTCTCGCATCTGACTTGAAATCCCCCTTTGTGTCCAGAATCTTTTTGTGGAGTATTCTAAAGTATACTGCAACATAAAACAAGGTCGCGTATCTCTTTGTTTTGTGGCCTCCTTGCTTTCCATACTTTAGGGTCTTTTTTGCATATTCTTTTGCAAGATACGGGTACAATAGTATCCTATAATCGTCTTTGAGATTATCATTGAAAATGTCGTCATACTTGCTTCCTCTTGGAAGAAATTGTGCAGGCGAACTGTATGCCTCAGTAGGCCTTTGCTCGATTCCTGCAACGAGTGCCTGTATTGCGTCTTTTGCAACAATTACTTTTTTGTGATTGTCAGGCAGGTAGTTGTTGTATGTAGAGTCTCCATTGTATTCGGATTGTTTGGATTTTGACTTTGTGTCAAACGAACCTGCCTGAATCTCGTAAAAATACCCGCAATTCTTTAGTTGGGACTTTATTGACTTGTGAAAGTCCATCAATGACACAAGATCTTTTCCTCTTACCGAATTCTGCGAGTTTCTGTACTTTGTAATGTTGTTTTGTTCCTGCTCATCGTCAGCTTTTATTATTGTGACTGTCATGGAGCCTTCCATGTTTTTAGTTCGCTTGGAATGATCCAGAATGGAGTTTGATGTCTGTGCACCATTGACTATTTGCGGAGCATAAAGCCTGATCAAATTCTCTCCAAGCTCTTCAAAATCACTGACTACGATTGTTATGCCATTGTTATAATAGAAAAATTTGCCGGGATCTGATTGCAAAGTTTCTCTTAGCCCCTTGTTTACTGTGGTCTTAAACTGCATCCATTGTCTGATGTTTGATTCAAAAACATAGTCTCTGTTTTTACTCACAAATTCGGTCAGCTCTCGTAATTTTAGAATCCCTAAAATCGTGTTCTCATGCCGTAGCATTCTTTCCAGTTTGATTGATGATTTTTTCCCTGCAGCTGGCTTTTTTATCCTGTCCCACAGCATCTGAATGATTTTTTCAATATCTATTACCTCGATTAATTCGTCTTCGTACTCCACTTTTTGGTTTGTGACATAGCAACATTTTATCTTCAAATTCTTCTCTTTAATTTTGGTAACAAGCTGGGCAAGCTCGGGTCTCATTTTTGTAACGTCTTTTCCAAGCAGTCTCTTTGTATCTTCTTTGAACTTTGCAATTGCTTCTAGTGAATGGGATGTTCCATACTTTGACTGAAACAAGCGAATTGTATTATCTGAAAAGTCTACTGGAAGATATGCATCAATACCAAGATCGTTTGCACCATCAACAATTGCATCTGCAGCATCATCTTCTGTAGCCTCAAAAACCCTTGTCAGCACCCATTGAAGGAAGTTGTTGCCTTTCTCGACTTCATTTTTTGCATCTGCAGCATATTCTTCAATGCTTCCTTTGATATTTTCTGAAAATCCTTCCAAGGGCATGCTTGAATTCTTCTGAACCAACAGTGAGTGGGATCCAGGAATGTATTCCAGTAATCCGTTGCCGTTTTGTGCCAAAGTAACTCTGCTAATATGCTATATATTTAGAGAATTTGGTAATTACATAATAACTACATTTTACATGTGATAGAATTTGAAGAGAAAAATAATCATCCTGGGGTCAACAGTAATTGCAATATCTATCATTATTGCATCCATTGCACCAAACGACAATTCTGACAAAGAAAACACTCTGCCCGAGATTCCGTTAGAAGCTGACGTGGTAATGCCAACCAAGGTGTCAAGACCTGGATGTGACGAGACTGATACCTGTTACATTCCATCCACAATCACTGTTGTCAAAGGTGAAGCTGTTGTTTGGGTAAATGAGGATGTTGCGTTTCACAGCGTGACTTCGGGACTTTATGATTCTCCAACTGGACTCTTTGATAGCGGGCACATGGATCCATACCAGTCGTTTTCATTTACATTTGATGAGTCCGGAAATTATGATTACTATTGTACGCTGCACCCTTGGATGAAAGGCCAAGTCATAGTTGAATGAGGTACCCGAGGGAGTCGAACCCCCTTGTATAGGCTTTGCAGGCCCACGCATAACCGTTCTGCCAGAGTACCGTTTTGAAAAACACAAAATGAACAATTAAACTCTTTAGATTAGAATTTGGTAAATGGCTTGGAAGCAAGCTTAATGTCCTCACCCTTGACTGTTTTCCTTCCCGCATGGGATGCCATATCTACGGCACTTTTTGCAATGCCTTCTGCCAACTCCTCTATTATCCTTCTAAGCTCATCAGCAGATTCATCGCTGACTCGTTCTGCACCTGCTTTTTTTAAGATCCTATACATTGCAGAAATGCCAAGCTCTGATGATTTCATAGACTTTGTTTTTCATAATTATGATAAAAGATTATGAGTGAAAAAATATCACCAAGGAATCGATTTATACAGACTAGTTTGACAGATGGTAAGAATGTCTTGGTATTATGATGCCCATGTGCATCTGTCAGATCCTCTGTATGAGAAAGATCTGAATTATATTATTTCAGGAATGGAAAAAATCCATCTTAAAGCATGCTGCGTATCCATGAATCCGTTGGATTCTCAAAGAACACTTGCAATATCCAAATCATCTGAGTTGGTTTTGCCTTTTATCGGAATACATCCGGAATGCGCGCATGATGATTTAGAACTCGTGATTGAAATGATTCACCAAAACCACAAATCATTAAGCGGAATTGGTGAGATTGGTTTGGATCCTACATATTGTCAAGATGAGTCTGACACAAAACGGCAGACTCTTGTTTTTGAATCCCTGTTGTCATTGGCAGAAAAATACAAAAAACCAGTTTCAATTCACTCTCGAAAAAGCCTTGATGATATTTTCCAAGTAATGACATCCTATGATACAAAGCATGCACTGCTTCATTGGTTTGATGGAAGCAAAAAGCAACTCCAAAAAGCTATGGATATGGATTTTTTTGTGTCTTTTGGCCCCGTAATGATTTATGCAAATGACAAACAGACAATGTTGTCAAATGCTCTTGAATCAAAGATTCTTGTCGAAACAGATGGCCCGGTTATATTTTCAAGATGTTTTGAAATGAAACCTGCCCAAGTCAGTTTTATTCCAAGTGTGATCTTCTGTGCTTCAAAAATACTTGGAAAATCCTTTGATGATGTGGCATTGTTGCTAGAAACAAACTCAAAAGACTACCTTGGAATATAGGTATAAAAAACCCTAGTTCATTACTCGAGGGGTGGATAGAATTAAGCGCCTCTCATACGAAGTATTAGATGGACATAAATCAAAATTCGGAGAGGATTTTGCAAGTAATAAGAAAGTTCTAGACCAAATCTCCATCATTCGTTCAAAAGGGCTAAAAAATGAGATGGCAGGATACATTACAAAATTCATTAAAAGAGAAATTCGAGAAGAAAAGGCCAAGCAAGCCCAAAGGACAATTGCTCAAGAAGAGGTTGTTTCTGAAGACGAACTTACGGTAGATGAAAATATTGATGTTGACAAGACAGAAGATGTTGTAGTTGAGGCTTCCGAGTCCGATGCCGAGTCTGATGAAAATTCAGAATAAATAAGAAATTAATTCCCATCCTTCAAAATCATACTAATGTTCACAGTCAGATTTCTGGGCGGAGCAAAGAAATCCTTCTCAGTTGACAAGCTTGAAATCGACAAGTCTGATGTTTCTATAGCTGATCTTTTGGAACTGCTTGTTTCACTCAAACCAGGAAATACGCCGAATTTAGATACTGAAAATGTGCTCATTGCAGTAAATGGCGCTGATTCTTCTGCCATTGAGGGTAGAAAAACCATGATCAAAAATGGCGATGTTGTCAGCATCATTCCTGTAATTCATGGAGGTGCATTCAAAAAAACAATGTTTGCCATCTCCAAAAATACGATTCAGATAATGGAGATAAAGGGTCAAAAAAATATAGGTGTAGATTTTCTTGATGACTTGAGAAACAATTTTAAAAAACTAAAGATACAGGCAATCTCCAGCACATTCGTTCTGAATCTTTCCCATCTAAAAAAAATACTTTCATTATCATTAATTGCAGAAAAAGAGGGAATTCTACTCTCAAACAAATTGGAGACAGACGTCCTGATGAGATTTGCATTGACATCACAAATATCTGATGCGATTACAAAGACCGGAATCAAACCTGGCAAAAACTTCATTTTGATTGCAATAGGAGATAAAAAACAATTGAACTTGCTGTCTTCCAAATTGCTCGATCATTCGGTTGATATGTTTTCTAAAGATCACTCGAAATTCTTGCAAAAACAATTTGAAATTAATAACAAGCAGCTCAATGCGGTTCTATCAAAGAGTCCTTTGGAAGATTTGTTAGTTGAGAAAGCAGCCGTCCTATTCTGACATACTTCGCTTAGTTTTCTCAACGCTCAAAATATCTGTCTTCTTGACAATTCCTATTCCTGTCTTGTTGCCTAGTATTTCAATTAAGATTATTTTGTCTGGAAAATCCAGAGACACTTTATTTTTTATATTTTTTGCAACTCTGGAGATAATCTCCTGGCCGGAAATATCTGAGTTTCTCTTTTCCACCGAGATTCTGTATGACTCTTCTTCTAAAATTAGATTCTTCATATCTAGAACTTCTTTTTCTATCTCATTGATGTCCGTCTCTGTGACTCTTTGAACTGGAATTATCCTCAAGCAGTATCTTATTGACCATGGCTCATCTAACAGCCTTTCTTTGATCTTCCTTGTGGCCTCTGTGGGTTCTAGTGATGTTTTTGCAGTCAGTATTCCAGACATTCTTGTGATGGTGATTTCTGGTTCAGAATCACCCATCTCGTCTAAAGTCTTCCTTAATTCCTGCTCCGTTTCCTGCTCCAGGTGTCTTGCGCATGTAATGATCAAATTCAAAGTATTTTTGCAATCTCCTCTCTGGTTAAAACCCCTTCTCGTAGAATATTCAATTCTCCGTTGATTATCTCTACAACTGTAGATGCAACTCCTCCTGAAATTTTTCCTCCATCCAAAAACAGATCGAATCCACGAATGCTTTGATAACAGTCTGATGGATCAGTAAAGGGCTCTTCGCCAGAAATATTGGCACTTGTTCCTACCAAGAAGCTGCATTTTTCTAATAGATCCAACGCACATTTGCTGTCTGGTACTCTTATTGCAATTTTTTCACCAAGGTTCAGAGATCTTCTCAAATCATCATCTGTCAGTTTTAATACCAACGTTAACGGACCTGGCCAGAACTTTTCAGCTATTCTTTCTGAATGTTTATCAAAATCTGCAATTTTTGATGCAATCTCTTTTGAAAAAACTAATACCGGAAGTTGTTTTGACTTTTCTCTGGACTTTATCTTGTAAATCTTTTCTATTGCACTCTTGCTATATGGATTGCATCCTATTCCGTAAACCGTGTCTGTTGGAAAAATTATTACTCCTTCTTTCTCCACGACCTGACTTGCCTTTTCGATTCCTTCTTTGTCACAACTAACCTTCATCATTTTTTGTATGCTTGTTCTTTAATTATTCATTTACTTTTGAATAAGTTTTTAACGCTCAAAAAAATCACATCGAAGATATGTCTGAAACGTCTGATTATGAAGAAAATGACTTCGAAGATGATTTTGATGACGAGTTGGATGAATTTGAAGACGAGAACTAGATAGTCAACCCAAAGTTGTCTGCAAAAGTACTAAATGTCTTGTATGCTTGTAGGAACTCTCTACCTGTCTGACTAATTTTATATTTGTTGGCTCCTTGTGCTTCTACTTGCTCCAGCAATCCTTGAGACACTAGAGTTTTTAGAATTCTTGAAATCCTAGAATGTGATATGTTTGCTTTTCTAATTAGATATGTAACTGATGCTCCGTCATCATCTTGGAGGTCGTCTCTTGTGGTTGATAATATGTCACCGATAATTTTCATGTGCGTTCTATACTCGGCCATGTTTTTTCTATGTATAGTTTTTATAATTTCTATGAGAGGGGCTTGATATTTTCCAATATACTAAAAAGATAAAAGAATTTGACAAATCCGAATTCCTCAAAAATCCGAGCCTGATTTAATCCGCATCAAAACTCTCGTCAAATTTTATCTTGGTCAACGGTATCTTGCTTACGGGAATAAACAAAGCAATCAATCCCCCGATCTTGATTGCCATGGAAACTGGATAGAGGATAGATTCTGGAAACACAAACGAATACCATCCTAAAAATTCTCCAAACGCCAAAAGCGCCAACCCCACTGCGACAGATATTGCTCCTTTGTTTTTATTTTCAAAGTATGACAGCATTGTTTCAATTGCTCCATATGCTAGTAGAATAAATGACACAGATCTGAAAATATGCTCAATCTGTACCGATGACACTAAGAACAACGGTAATGCCCCAACTGATCTAAAATATCTTGATTTTGGGAAAAATGATTTTATGCTGTGTGAAAATGCTATGAAAAAATATCCTACAGTCTGAATCCCAATTCCGACCGTCTGAATCCATCGCTCCAAACTTCCTGCCTTTATGACAAAGTCTTCTACCATGTATCCTGCCCATATAACAAAGAAACCTATGCTAATTGAAAAAAAAGCAATTGTCAGTCTAAAAAGAGTTGGACTTCCAGTGTTTCTAAATCCAACAAGTGACATTATTCCTATTCCAAGCCCTACTAAAAATCCAACCAGATTGAGAATATTTTCCAATAAAAATTCCAATGATGTATGGAAATCTGTTTAGCTAATTATTTTAATCTGATGCATGATTTTACTATCTTGTTAATCCCATTCATCTAAAGACCCTGCCGTCTGGCCTTCGGTGCTGCCTGCATAGTCCCCCAGTATGTCCGAATACGTTTTTTCATTATGTGCCACAAATTTTACATATTCGCCATAACTCATATCCAAATCACAGCTGTTACATTTTACAAAAGAATAGTCCATCGCCAACTCTGCATTTTCCTTGCATTTTGGACATTTGATCTTCATGCGTTATTTTATCAATATTGTCTATTATTGCTTTACATCCTAAATCTGTCAATTCCTATTTTTGAGCAATCTTCAGCCCAACTCAGTTATTCCCTCAACTCGGAAGAAAGTTCTATTTTTGACTAATCCCTTTTGCATATGTATTTTAATCTAATATTGCATGTGGAATCAAGTGAAATTTCACATTGGTTAGAGAACTTGTGGCCTCAATGGGCCTTACGATGGTTTTGGTTTTTGGATTGCTTTTTGCACTGCTTGCGGCTTTGGGATTGTATTTCAATCTTGGAATGTATGCAATAGTTGGATTGGGCATAGCCATGGGCTTGTTTCAATGGGCAATAGGCCCAGTTATAGTAAGATGGAGCACCAACATGCAGCCATTAAACCGAGATGAATTTCCATGGATTGAAGAAACTGTTCATGAGATATGCATAAAAAATCATACCAAAATTCCAAAGATCACCATAGCAAACACAAGCATGCCAAACGCGTTTGTCTTTGGCCGAACCAACAAGTCTGCAACCATGACGCTTACACGCGGTCTGCTCAAAACATTATCACAAGACGAGATAAAAGGCGTAATTGCTCATGAGATAGCTCACATAAAGCACAATGATATGGTTGTGATGACTGTCCTCTCTGTAATACCGACCATTGCATATCTTATTGCAATGTCTACATTTTTTGGCGGTCGCTCAAAAAACCAAGCAGGAGGAACCATCCTAATTGGGATAGGCGCATTTGCAGTGTACTTCATAACCAATCTTCTCATTCTGTACTTTTCACGGCTACGGGAATTTTATGCAGATAATTTTGCAGGTCATCAGGTCAGGCCATCGGTGCTTGCCAACGCCTTAGCTAAAATAACATATGGTTTAAGCTTGCAAAAACAAGAGGCAAAAAACTCATTATTGCGTTCATTCTATGCAGTAGACCCTGTATCTTCAAGTTATGAAGTGACAAAATTCTCTTCTTACTACCAAGATCAGCATATTTCTGAAGAAGAAGTAAAAAAGGCCATGGATTGGGAGAGAAAAAGCAGTTTTAATAAATTTGGCGAGTTTTTCAGGACACATCCCTTGACATACAAAAGAATTGAAAAGCTTTACCAACTGGAATCCAAACTGAATACAAATGACAAGGTCTGATCACCTTGTTATTAGATGTGCATTTTGAATGGCCTGACGATATTCAATAAAAGATAAAAGGAGTTTCTCCTAGGTTTCTTTATGAGTCGTACTTGTACAAAATGTAAGAGTTCAATACCTGACAATGAGGAGCTTGATGTTACTGCAGAAAAGTACCCAGTCTGCAACAAGTGTTGGGCTGAATGGAAAGAATATCGTGTTATGGTCATGAATGAGATGCGACTTGATATGTCAATGCCAGATCATAGGAAATTGCTCAAAAAACACGAAAAAGTGTTTGTAGGCGTTCTAACTCCCGAAGGCGAGATAGTTGATTTCAGCAATGAGGACAACCGCAAGCCAGATGAGCCTAAAATCTAGAGGTTCAGGTGTTTTTTGGCATTGTCTGGTATGACAAGCAATACTCTTCTTTTTCTCTCGTCTTCCAAACTGTTGATGATCTTTTTGACTGTCTTGGCAAGAATTCCTTTTTTCTCGTCATCTAATGTCAGATAGATTTCTAAAATTCCATCCAGATTAAATGTAATTAATTTCTGTGGTGACTGGGTTATCTCAATAATGTATGCATAAAACAATCCCTCTCTTTCTTCTTCAGTAAGTGTAGTCAAGATCTCAAGCCATGTTTTGAAAAGCTTTGAGAAGTTTGGAAACGGAATTGTTGGTCCTGCTTCAAGAGCATTGTTTATGATCTCCTCTTTTTCTGGATCTGATAAACTAAAAAATTCCATCATTCTTTTTTTCAAAATCGGTTTTCTAAGAAAGTCTGGAAGATTTGCCAAGTTTACTATGATGTTTCCTGCATAATTTGGACCGGCCAACGATCAAAACACGTTACTTTTGAGATATTAATCCTGTGACGACACTTTAGCTTAAATAAACCAAATTTGAGCTCACATTATGACATCTACAGTTGTAGTTGGCGGTTTTTTTGGTGACGAGGGAAAAGGCAAAATCATTTCATATCTTGCCATTAAAGATAATCCCAAAATTATTGTTCGTGGTGGTGCAGGACCAAATGCTGGTCATACCATCCGAGATGGCGATAAAGTTTACAAAGTAAGGATGCTGCCAAGCGGGTTTCTTAACAAGAATGCCAAGGTGATGATTGGCCCCGGAGTAGTAATAAATCCTGATATTTTATTAAAAGAGATACATGATTTTGGAGCAGAAGGGCGATCCTTTATTGATAAACACTGCGGAATAATCGAAGAAGCACATCTTACGCGTGATTCAAAAGGAGATTTGAAAGAAAAAATTGGAAGTACTGGTTCTGGAACTGGACCAGCTAATGCCGATAGAGCCATGAGGATTTTGAAACTTGCCAAAGACTTTGATTCCCTGTCTGGCCTAATAGTGGATGTGCCTGAACAGATCAACTCTGCACTGGCAAACAATGAAAATGTGCTAATTGAAGGTACCCAGGGAACATTTCTCTCCTTGTGGCACGGGACTTATCCGTTTGTTACCTCCAAAGACGTTACCGCATCTGGAATTTGCGCTGATGTTGGACTTGGACCTACAAAGGTTGATGAAGTAATCGTTGTTTTCAAATCATATGTAACTCGTGTGGGCACAGGCCCATTGGCAAAGGAACTCACGCCTGAAGAGGCTGAAGTAAAAGGATGGTCTGAGTTTGGAACAGTTACAGGCAGACAAAGACGTGCGGCAGATTTTGATTTTGATCTAGCTAGGCGTGCAATTATGTTAAACGGCGCAACACAAATCTCGATTACAAAATTAGATGTGCTATTTCCAGATTGTGCAGGCATGACATCTTACGAAAAACTTTCTGATGAAGCAAAGTCTTTTGTAAAAAACATCGAGCGTGAATTAAACACGCCTGTAACAATAATTGGAACAGGTCCTGCCATCAATGATGTAATTGATAAAAGAAGTTAGCCTGAAATTTTTAGGATAAGTTTAATTTGAATATGTGCAAAAAATTCACGTGGATAAATTACCTCGTTACATTCAAGTCTATTCTACCTTGGAATTTTCTCGATTGGTGTGCGCACTTGAGCGTGCGCCTAGGGTGTCTTTTCTTCACGAACATAACGGCAAAAAAGTCTTATCGGTCCAAATGGACGTCCTTAAAGAAAAACCAATTGTATACTATACCCCACTGGAACACAATGGGCATTACATTTGCTATGGACTAAAGGCTGGCAAAGAGGAATCTGAAATTGTAGACACGACTTCAGACTCTAGCAAACTATACTCTCCCATTGTTAGAATCAAATCTCTTCCTGAAACTCTCAAACCTGGAAACGGCACTCTTGACAGATACCAGCCAATTGAGCTGGAAGATTTGTCCAGTCTTGCAAAACTTACATGGGGTTTTGATGAAATTCCATTTCCTTTGTTTCTATTTCCACATAATCAAAAATGGCTAATAGGGGTTTTCATGAATTTCAATGAGGAGGGAACATCCTATTTCTGTCACGTGGTGCTTGATGCAGAACCCCAAAAACCATTCCTAAAATTCTCGACAAATAACGGCTCTGAACCATCTTTTGTAGACAGTCCTTCTGAGCATGGTTATTCGTACATCAAAATAATAAAATTAAAAGACACACATCCACTTGTTGATTATGGTCACCTTCAGAACTAGATTATCAAAAATTTCAAAAACTAATGGCAAAGTAATCCTTGCCAATGATTATGATGCTGCCACCCGTAATTTGGAATCTAAAACAATTCAAAACATCAAAAAACTGCATCCTTTTCTATGTGGCATTAAACTAAACTTCCATCTGTTGCTGCCGCTTGGCTCCAAAGAGATCACGCGGATTAACAAAGCTGCTCACCGCTATAATCTTCAGACTATTGCTGACATTAAATTAAATGACATCGGAAATACCAATCGAGTCACCACAGAACACTTGTGGAACATGGGGTTTGACGCTGTTATTGTAAATCCGATCATGGGACTAGATAGCCTAAAAATCCTCGTAAAATCTGCCCACGAAAACAACAAGGGCGTAATCACTCTCTGTCACATGAGTGCACCTGAGGCAAAACTATCCTATGACATGCAGATTGTCCTGAAAAAGAAACAACAACTCTACCAACTCTTCTTGGACTGGGCACTCCTTTCCAAAGTTGATGGGATTGTTGCTGGAGCCACATTCCCAGAGATCATAAAATACTGTGACAAAAAGGCAGGCAAAAAACTTGATATCTTCTCCCCTGGTGTTGGTACTCAAGGTGGAAGTGCCAGAGAAGTAGTTTCTGCAGGCACAGACTATCTTATAGTTGGAAGGACCATTCTCAATGACTCGGATCCTCGGGCAATTGCAAAAGAATTACAACTACAAAGTCTTGCCAAGCAATGAATAGGATTTGGTCAGAACTGTTTTTGCATTATCAAACGTAGTCTTTTCCATGGCAGTCAGATAATCCATCCAAGCGTGGTTGAGGTGTTCATGAGAAATCGATACATCTTTGGTTTTTGTCTCACCTAGAAAAAAAACCACTTTCTTGTGAACTAACTCGCCTTGAAATTGAAAGTTATACTCAATCCACTCCTCGAAGCCATCTACAAAAGCAATATCTGTGATTCCTGTCTCTTCTCTTGTCTCTCTGATTGCAGTTTGATGTGTTGTTTCGCCTTTTTCCATCTTTCCTTTGACAAAATCCCAATGGCCTGATGGATAATGTAGCAGCAAAAATAAAATTTTAGAATTTTCTCTTCTAAAAATCACCACTCCTGCAGATGTCTCTTCAATCATTTGTTATTTTCCTAGCCTTCTTTTTCTCTCTTGAAATGTTCTGATTGCCCTCATCAAATCGATCTTCCTAAACTCTGGCCAAAATATGTCCATAAAAACCAACTCACTGTATGCGCTTTGCCACATCAGAAAGCCACTGAGTCTTTTCTCACCTGATGTTCTTAGTATCATGTCCGGAGACGATTGTGGAAGGTGTGACGTGTACAAATTTGACTCTATCTCTTTTTTGTTAATGTCATTTATTTCCAACGATCCCTCTTTGATCTTCTCTCCAATCTTCTTTACAGCATCAACTAGTTCGTATTGTCCCCCGTATGCAAGTGCAATGTTCAAAAAATGATTGTCATATTCTTTTGTTGCATCATCAAGTCTGTTTAAAACCTCTTTGATTGATTCTGGCAAAAGCTCAATTCTTCCAATACCTTTAACCCGCATTCTGTTCTTGTGAATTCTTGGATCATTGTAGAGTTTTTCTAATCGCATTCTAATTAGTTCGTACAGGTATTGCAGCTCTTCATCGTCTCTTTCAAGATTCTCTGCAGACAATGCATACACTGTGATTATTTTGATGTCAAATTCCTCACACCAATCAAGAAGATTCTCAACCGCGTCGGCGCCTTTCCAATGGCCCTGTTTTTTGATAACTAGATGTCTTTTTGCCCATCGTCTATTGCCATCCAAAATCAGGGCAAGGTGGTTTGGAATGTCACCGTTTCTAACTTCGCTTTCCAGCCTCTTTGAGTATATCTTGTAAAGTCCAGATAATTGGAAAATTGTATCTAGTATCTTGCTTATTTCCAGTCACCTTTTGATAGATTGTATCTGGATTAAAGATATCAGTGTTTTTCAGAAAATCCCACAAAAAACGACTTTTTGAGCCTAATCAGACACCATTTCTTGGTGTTTGTGCTTTCTGTATTTTTTAAACAATATTGTGGCTGACACAAGTGTAGCTGCAAGCCCTGCCAAAAGTGGCGGAATTAACGTAAATGCGCTTTCTTCATTGATTGCTATCTTTGTAAATTGAGATACGGTTGGATACAGCGCTCCAAGAACTATGATTCTTAATATGTCTGTAATCTGCCTTGGAACTCCTCCTATCCAATTACTTAGCAATATCCCTGCAAAAATAGAACCCAAGCCAATCCACAAAATTGGCAGTGCCCCTGAAACAAACTCTCCTATTATCACTCTGTCAGTAATTATTGTAATCCATTCTACATCTCCTGACAGAATGTTTGTATGCACAGAACTAATTCCTGCTGGAATTGACGATAGTATCAGCAATACTCCTGCAACCATTGTAAAAATCCTGATGAATCCCATCGGTGTGGGTTTTGTCAAGTTTGACCATGCCCTATCAACGTCAAAAGCCCTGATCAAAAATGCTCCTCCCAAAATACTAACTAGTACTGCAAAAATTTCTGCAGTATATCCAAAAATTGTTGCCACCCCGCCAATTAACAAAAGAATGCCTGGAACTCCCAAGAAAAATTTTGAATATTTTGAATCATATGCTAGCATTTTTAGGTATTTACCAAATACTGCATAGGAATACTCTACGCTTCTACTTACTTTCATTACTACTCTTTGAACAGAAATTACTGGCAGGATGTTTTGAATCACTGGAATTACACTTTCATCATCCTCTCCATCTGAAACAATCACGGCACCGTCTGCAGCAAATATCTCCAAGACTTTTCTAGCTTCAGACAGGATTTTTTGATCTGCTTGGACCCCTCTATCTTCTACTCCTGCAATGGTTACGACTTCAGTTTGATATCCCTTGCTGATTAGATCCTCGTATGTTTTTATTGCTGCAAAAATCGAATTAGAGTCTGCGTCTTCTGGATCCTCCAATGCCAGTCTTTGTGCTGCTTCAATACACGCGTCTCTTCCTATGACAGGCGTGGTGATTCCTGTTTTCTCACCTATGTCGTTGTCTCTGTCTACACAAATTACCAGAATTTTGCTTGCAGTAGACGCGTTAACGTCTTTTTCTATCTTCTGAGAATTCTGAGACATTCCTTTTCATTGTCAGAATTGCTTTTTAATGATTTCCAACTTTTGAAAATATTATATTTCGGTTTTGAGGCTGTCTATGGTCTTAGGTTGTCTGAATTTCTTACAAATTCATCTGATTCTTTCTTCAGAGTTTCCATTTTCTGCCTAATCTCTGAGATGTCGTCTTGACTGTTGCCGTCTTTAATCATGCTTGCATACACCTTTGTTTCTATGATGTATGAATTGAATCTCTTCAACACCTCCATGTAGTTGATGTAGCTCTCTTGCCATTCTTCTGGTGGTTTTGATGTTACAAACTCGCTTATCTTTGCAGTTGTCTGTGAAGTTGTGACTTCGGTAATTGCAATGTATTCATCCGGAGTGATCTTTCCATCGATCATGTTCTGAAATTCTACGTCGATAGTCTCTTGCAGGATTTCATGGATTTTCTTAACTCCGTCAAGATAATTTTCATAGTCTGAAACTACGAAGGTTGATTCGTTCTCTTGAGGTACTAACCAGAAAAGAAAACTCGCTCCCGTAATTGCTACTAAGATGATAATTGTTAGTGCGACTCCTTTTTTTGATGCCATGATTGGTTTCTGTAATAGGGAGTTTATAACTGATGAATTAATCATAAATTTCAGGGCTTGTTGAACAAACATGAAAAAAATCCATTCTAATGTAATTCTTTTTAGAATTATTGAAAATTCTATATTATTTGATGAATTTTTTTATATTACCTCCCCAAATGCCCCTAAAAATTTACACACATCTAGTCTGTAGTTAAATAATTTTCACAGCCTCTTCCTAAATACCACCAAGTTCGACATTTGCTAGAATGGTTGAAGCATATTGCGTAAAATGCAGAGCTAAAAGGGAAATCAAAGATCCCAAAGAAACTAAACTCAAGAATGGACGTCCTGCTGTAAAAGGCTCATGTCCAAAATGTGGAACTAATGTTTTCCGAATAGGAAAGATGGATTAAACCGTAACAAAAGTCCACGATTTCTCTTTTTCAAAAACCAATATAGGGTATCCTGTACACGAATAGGCAGTGACCAAATCAGATTATGAAAGCCTGCTCAAAAGAATACAGGATAAGATAGGAAGTAAAAAGGAAACAACTGCTCGATTTGAATTGCCTATAGTGGATGTGATGTGGGAAGGCCAAAAGACGTTTCTGCGCAATTTCTCTGAATTTCCCAAAGTCTTGAGGAGAGATCCTGAAAAAGTCTTGCAATACCTCTCAAAAGAATTTGCAGTTCCTGCGGAGCGCATTGGTGATCAAGCCATGTTTATTGGAAAAAGAGCACCAGATGATTTTACTCGTTTGTTCCAAATTTATGTTAAAGATTACTTGGAATGTCCCACTTGCAAAAGTCCTGATACAAAAATTGTCAAAGAAAACCGAATCTCATTTTTAATTTGTGAAGCCTGTGGAGCAAAATCTACTCTTAAAGGTAAATATGCTTAATGCAATTCTCTGTCAAAGTTACCGAATATCAAAAAAACACAATGCTAAACATCTGTGATTTTGACTTGCTTGGGAAAGACATTGTTCAAGGTGATCTAACAATGAATATCAGTAAGAGCTATTATGGCGGAAAAATTGTAAACAAGGACGAAGCTGAAACCTTGCTTAAAACTTCATCAATAATCAACATGGTTGGCAAAGACACTGTATCACTTTCAATTGAATTGGGAATTGGCGCTGAAAATGGAGTTAAAGTCATTTCTGGCGTACCATTTCTGATAGTCTTTCAAATGTAACTCTTGACACTATCAAAAAAGAAATCCATTTTATCTAGTGAATGCACTACTTCGTTGTTGTCTGATGATATTAGCAAAAAATTAGAATCTAAAATTAACAAAAAATTAATTTCTAAAATGAAAAAGAAACAACTTGACGATGGTTTCAAGAAAGGTAAGGTGATCAACGAAGTTTTAGACAAGCCCACTGTGATGACACTTTACAAAATGATCAAAGATCATATCATTGCATATGTTAACGGAGCTGTAAGTGCAGGAAAAGAATCTCTTTTGTTTTGGGCAGTGGATGAAAAAAATATTGATATCGCGCTGAAAATTTACCTGATAAGCACTTCCAATTTTAAAAAAAGAGAGCCTTACATTATTGGTGATCCGAGATTTTTAAGATTAAAAAAAGGAACAAAAAACCTGGTCCATCTGTGGGCTAGAAAGGAATTCCGAAATCTGTCCCAATGCCATGGATGCGGAATTCCGGTGCCTGAACCTCTTTTCTTATCACACAATGTTTTGGCAATGGAGTTTATCGGGGAAAATGGCACACCTGCCAAGATTCTACTTGAATCTGAAATCAATGAAAATGACTACCATGAAGCCATATCTATCCTAAAACAGCTATACAAAAAAGCCAAACTGGTACATGGGGATTTTTCTGAGTATAATGTTTTTAAGACAAAAAAGGGGTTGGTTGTTTTTGATCTTGGTTCGGCAGTTGATCTGAGACATCCAAACTCCCATGAATTTCTTAAAAGAGATATTAATAACATAACACGATTCTTTTCTAAAAGGGGAATTTCTGTAAATGATCCATCTGAAGTGTTTGAGGACATTATAAAATGAGTTTTGAAAAGCTGCTGCGTATCCCAAATGAACGAATAGCTGTTTTGATTGGAAAGTCAGGCAGTGTGAAATCAAAGATTGAGAAACAGTGTCATGTGTCTTTAGATATTGATGGCGAGACTGGAGAGGTACTGATCAAGACTTCTGGTGATGTTGAAAAAATACAACCATTCAAGGCAATGGAGATCGTTACAGCAATAGGCCGTGGATTCTCTCCAGAAAATGCTATGACTCTGTTACAAGGTGAAAATGCTTTACATGTAATTGATCTAAGAGAATTTGCTGGCAAATCCAACTCCAATATTGAAAGGATAAAAGGGAGAATTATAGGAGAAGGTGGTAAGGCAAGAAGAAACATGGAAAATCTAAGTGGAACACATATCTCTGTTTATGGAAAAACGGTTTCAATTATTGGCGATACTACAAAATTAAGACTGGCAGTAGATGCAATCGCTTCTATTTCAAGTGGTAGCAATCATGGGGCTGTCTATACAAAACTAGAAGCTGCGAATCGAAGAACAAAACAAGAAAAAATGAAATTATGGGAAGATCAAGATGTCTTCTAAAGAACAATTTAATCAAATCTCTCCTAGTGAGTTCTTTTACAGCAATCGTGATTTGGCAGGATTCAGCAATCCTACGCGCTCTCTTTATACTGCAGTCAGAGAATTTGTTGAAAACGCACTTGATGCGTGTGATCAAAAAGGAATACTGCCAGACGTTCATCTGATAATTAAAGCCGTAGACCCTGACAAGCCTGACCCAAAACCATACATTCTGACTGTCAAAGACAACGGTCCTGGAGTTGACACCGAACACATTCCGCTGGCATTTGGAACTGTCTTGTATGGCTCCAAATTTGGACTAAAACAAGCAAGGGGCATGTTTGGACTGGGTGCAACCATGGCCATTCTTTATGGACAAATCACCACAAACAAACCGGTGGTCGTAAAAAGCTCTACTGACGGCCAAACACAAGACGAATTTGAGATACTATTGGACATTCAAAAAAACAAACCTGTCATTCTAAAACACACCAAAAAGGAAACATCAAAACAAGGTCTTTCAGTAAGCATTTGTCTAGAAGGGGATTATTCTAAGGCTGGCTCTAAAATCAGAGATTATGTTTATGAAACATCTTTGATTACGCCCTATGCTACAATTACTTTTGATGATCCAAAGGGTGAAAAATTCCACCATGCTAGGTTTGTCAAAGACATTCCTCCACCACCAACCATAATTCGTCCACATCCACATGGTATTGATGTTGAAAGAATTCGCAGAATGATTGTAGAGTCTCAATTTGAAATTCCAGTCATTGATGATATCATGATTGAAAAGGTTCGAAAAGACTTGGGCTTGTCAAAAAAGAATCTCAGCTTTGCGGCAATCATGGATAAGGCAAAAAAGAAATGGAAAAACCTTTCACGCCAAGTTCGAGTTGTTGTGGCATTGATGTCGTTTCTAAAAATGGATTTTGAAAAACTTAGCAAAATCCGAATTGAAGATCTTGACGTATCCAACAAAAAACTATCCTATTGGGATTTTGGAGATTCACAATCAAAAGTCGTAGACATTGATCCTGAAAGTCCGTACTACAAACAATTAACAAATACTGTTCAAGGTGAGCCACTTACTACATTTCTTACCAAGAGATTCCAACGCATAGGTCCTACAACTGCAGTCAAATTCGCCGAATTTGCAGGATTCAAGCCTGAGAAACGGATGGGTACGATGTCTAACCAGGAACTGGTTCAGCTAAGTGATTCATTACAAAAATTTGAAGATTTTCAAGCCCCAGACCCAACCTGCCTTGCACCACTCGGAGAAGAGCCCCTTGAAAAAGGAATCAAGAAGTTCTTCAATCCTGACTTTACGGCAGTAGTTCAACGCCCTGCATCGGCTTATTCTGGATTTCCATTTATTGTTGAAATGGGGATTGCATATGGTGGCGATATTAAGCCAGGCGGACCGCACGTCTACCGATATGCTAACAGGATCCCTCTTCTCTATGACGAGGGAAGCGATGTGGTTCTCAAAGTGGTAAATGACACCGATTGGGGACGATACAAGGTAAAGGGCGAACCCCCGTTCATTATAATCTCTCATATATGCTCGACCAGGATTCCGTACAAAACTGCTGGAAAAGAAAATGTTGCAGATAGGCCAGAGATTGAACGCGAGTTGAGATTGGGACTGCAATTTCTGTCTAGAAAACTTGCAGCGTATATGTCAAAGAAAGGGCAGGCCGAGATGGCAAAAAAGCGTGCCAATCTATATGCCAAATACATTCCACTGATAGCACAATTTTCTACAGAACTTGCTGGCCAAAAGAAAGATCCAAATTACAAGAAACTTCTAGATGAGGAGGCCATAATTGAAACCTAGTGAAAAAGCAAAGGGGCGCAAAAAGAAGGCTGAGGAAAAGCAGCAAGACATCCTAGAAATCCTAAAGACACATGGTGCTACGATATATCAAGATCTGGACAATGGACGATTTCCAAAACTCTCAATTCCAAGCAGATCTGTTAGCAACATAGTATATGATAAAAAACTAAGACAGTACATTCTTGGAAATTCCGCAGCCGTACGTAGCTCCAGAAACTCATCTCAATTACGATCGTTTACACAACTGATGTGGTTGGCATTTTTTGCAAATAGACTGACTAAAGAAAAAAAATCTTCCACACTAAGAGACGTGTATTACTCCTCACAGGCATTTGCAATTGAGTTTGAGGACCAATCCGAGTCTGACAACATTATCGTGGATTTAGAGGCAGTGTTGTCAAAACCTAGGGAGGATTTTCATATCTTTCCTGAAGAAAGAAGCTCCATTTTTGGCGATTTGAACATAGAGTATACAATTCCTGGCTATGAGGGAAAGACCATGAATCTTTCAAACCATCCTGACGGTTACTCTATTGGCCCTAGCTTGACCACTGCTGAGTTGCTTGATACAAGTGCAGAAATTGTGATTGCAATTGAAAAAGGTGGTCTGTTTACAAGATTTGTCGAAGAGCAGGTTGACAAAAAATTCAAATCAATAATCATCAACACCGGTGGGCAAGCGCCGCGCTCTACGCGAACCCTTCTTAAAAGGTTGCATGATGAGATGGGACTGCCAATCATTGTTTTGACTGATGGGGACGTGTATGGGGAGCATATTGCAATGGTTATCAAATCTGGTTCTGCAAATGCCGCTCATTTGAGAGAGTTGACCGTACCTGATGCCAAATGGGTTGGTGTGTGGGCCACAGACATTGAAAAATTCAAGCTGCCCACAATCCCGATGACTGAATCTGATATCAAGAGGTGTTATGACTTGCAGAAAGACCCAAGGTATCAGGAGGGAATATGGAAAAAAGAACTTGATGTGTTTCTACGACTGAAAAGAAAAGCAGAGTTGGAGGCATTTTCAAAATATGGACTCACAAACATTACTGACAAGTACCTTCCGCAAAAATTAGAACTTGCAAAAAGTCTTTAGCTATTTTATTCTTAAAGTCAGGACGCCGTTTCTGTACTTGAAGTCAAAAATTTGCATGCTGCTTGAGCCTTCTATTGGAACTTCTTTTGAAAATCCTCCAGAACCACGAATGTACAAAATACCGTCAATTAATCTGACTGCAATCTTGTCCTCCGGGCCTGGAACCTCAGCTACAAAAACAAATTCCCCTTCGCCCTTGATAAGATCATAGACCCAGTTCTTTGTCTCTTGCTCACCACGTGGCGTGTATGTTGGTTTTTGGTCTTTTGTCATCTTCTTCAAAACCCTTACCCAATAAAACATGGTAACTGCAGCTGCACCAATCAGAATAAAACTGACAAAACCGGAACCTGATCTTTGAGTCATTATGTAGATAATTCCAAGAAATAGAATTACCATGATTGGTATTACAAAATTTAGAGATTGCTCATTTGAGTATGCGCCCTTGTAGCTTGCCAAACATCAAAGATCTGTCTTTACCAAATATAAAGTATCTTTGGTTTTTATTACCATTTTCTGAAATTTAAGATATTGGATGATGGAAAAAAGATTGCAAAATTGACAATGAAGGAGATTGTTCTAAAAGGCTCAATTATTGCTATTCTTGTGACTGTTCCATCAGTTATTGCGTTTATCATAAGCTGGACAATCCTTGATGATCTCATACAGGCTGCTATTATTGGCGCAGTCATTCATTTTGTTGCAATGGGATTTTCTCTAAAAATTTCAAAAAAATTGATAAAACATGATTGATACCTCAAAACTCGAAAAAGATCTCATCTCTGAAATTAATCTGAACTCTATTCAAGCCAAGGTCTTTCTTTTGGTAACTTGTAACGGGAAAATGAATCCACAAAAAATCTCTGAGCATTTGCAGATCTCTGCTGAAGATGCGTTGCGGACTTCGAAGGAGTTGATGGCACTGGGTGCGTTCATTGATATCACTGAAACCGAGTTTGAAGCGATGCATCCTAGATTCACAGCGGTCAATATGTACCGAAAATATTGTGAAAGAAACCATATTGAATTTAAGCGAAATAAGATCGTCGATAATATAGGAGTAGTTTTAGAAAAGCCGTATGATGATGCAAGAACTAAATAATGCTGAGAAATGGTGGACAATATGACCATGGATACTGAATCCTGTAAGCATCAGCCTGTGTATTTTGGTGTGATAAATATCAACATAGACGAGCGAACCATCGGCTCTGTGGATGTGTGGAGGTGTGGTGTCTGCAAGAAAAAGTTTTGTGAAGAAAAACAACTTGGAATAGAAGAACTGGCAGATTTGGTTGGAATGCCAAAAATTGATCCAGATGCGAAATGGGCAGTATGCGTATGTAAATTACAGCAGGGTAAATACCGATGGAAGTTAGTCAAACTAAAAGAAAGTGGCGATATCAAGCATGAATGTGTGGATGAGCAGGTGGTTTCACTTAAGGTGAAGGATTTCAAAATTGAGGATGACAAACACTGGAGCTTTTTAGTTGACGATCATGTAAACAAGGCTGTTGAAATCTAAATTCAAAAATGAATCTCAAAGTGCACATCAACAATATACATGGAAGCCAGATGGCTGCAAAGATTATTGGCAAATTTACAATAGATGATCACACGTTTCGCTTCACTGCAATTGCATTTGGCAGGATTGGGGGTCAAAACGTCGGTGCAAAAATCTCCAAAACCACTGAAAAAGAACTAGAAAAACTAGGCTATGATGTGGATGATGTGATTTTATCTCTCCAGAAAAGTCTTTTGCAGGGAGATCTTACTTTGCCAGAAGGGTTGAAGCGAGAATCTTTTGTAGATGACTAGAATTCTGCTTCTTCTAGGGCTTTTGCACATGAACAACTTCGTGTTTTAGGAATCTTATCAATCAACTCAGTCAACACAAGTTTTGTTCTTTCAACATTTTTTGATAATGTTTCTAGTACCTCTTTTGCAGTCACTGGCTTTTCTGCCCAGACATCATAGTCTGTAACAGTTGAAATTGATGCATAACACATCTGTGCCTCTCTTGCAAGCTGGCATTCTGGAACCAGTGTCATCCCAATTATCTCTGCGCCAGTAGTTCTGTAGAACTTTGATTCGGCTTTTGTAGAAAATCTTGGACCCTGTATGCAGACGTATGTGCAGTCCTTGTGGATTTCAAAGTCCTGCTTGCCTACTACGTCTAAAATTGATGACTGTAATTCCGGGCAGAACGGATCTGCCACAGAGATGTGTATGACTCGACCCATCTCTGAAAAAGAACCCTCCCTTGCCTTTGTAAAGTCTAGAAATTGCGTAGGTAATGCAAAGTGGCCTGGCGCTACTTCCTCTTTGAGGCTGCCCACCGCTGATGGTGCAATAATTCTAGTTACTCCAAGCTCTTTGAACGCCCAAATGTTTGCCCTGTAATTGATCATGTGCGGTGGGATAGAGTGTTTTTTTCCGTGTCTTGGCAGAAACGCAATTTTTCTTCCCTTGAATGTGCCTACTGTTATTTTGTCTGATGGTTTTCCATATGGGGTGTCCATCTCAATCTCTTGAGGGTTCTCCAACAATCCTGAATCATATATTCCGGTACCTCCAAAAATTCCAATCTCTACGTCTTTTTCCACTAGTATTTCACCAATGATTTACAATTGTAACTGCTAATGCCTTTCATTCCGTTTAATTCTGTTAGTTCTATGATGAATGCAAATCCTGAAATTTTGCCGCCAACCTTCTCAACTAGTTTTGCAGATGCCTTGGCAGTTCCTCCAGTAGCTAACAGGTCATCGCAAATTATGACTTTTTGACCCTCCTCTATGATGTCTTTTTGAATTTCAACCGTGTCCTGACCATATTCTATTTTGTATGAAATCTTTGTAGTCTTTCCGGGCAGCTTGCCTGCCTTTCTAATCATCACCATTCCTTTGTTGTATCTTGCAGCAAGGATGCATGCAAGTATGAATCCTCTTGATTCAATTCCTGCAAATATGTCTACGTCTTTTGGGTGGAAATACTTTGCAAACTCGTCTGCAATGTATGATAGTGCCGATGAATCTTTTAAGATTGGACTAAAATCTCTAAACAAAATCCCTTTTTTAGGAAAATTTGGATATTCTGAGATCTTCTCCTTTAGATTCATAAAAAATCTCAGAACAAGCGGAATAAAATTGTTTGAACTTAGCTCAATTCCAAGGTAGTTTCTGCCGAGTTGTACCCATCTTTAGCTTTGAACGTGTATGTTCCTGGCTCTATGCCATCTGGTACATTCCATGGCACTATCACCTTTCCTGCACCTGTGGCGGGAGGTGGTGATAGCTTTGCTATGTTTTCTCCGTTTGATTTGACTATGTCTATCTCTACTGATCCTTTTGCACCCTGAACAACAATTTCTACTCTTTTCTGCTTAGTTGTGGAATCTGAAATATGTGTTGCAGAAATTATCATTCCTTCTACTTGTACTGCTGATACCTCTAGATCTACTGTGCTAAAGTTTGAACCACTCACTGCTTTTATCTGCCATTTGCCTGGTTGGGCATCTGACGGAAATCTAAACCCGTCTTCTGATATTTTTCCTGTTTTATCTGAAAATGTTTCTTTGACCTTTACCTCTTTACCATCTGGACTGTATAATGTTATTGTCAAAATTACATTGGGATTTGTATTTCCTAATATCAAAATTGAGTCTCCTGGGTTGTATTGCAGTTTTGTAGTGTTAATTTTGATGGTTCCAGATCCTGTCTGTAATCCAACCGTAAACACTTCGGTACTTTTTGATGCACCTTTGCTGACTACTGCTGTATATCCTCCAGATGAATATCCTTTGAGATCTAGCTCATAAGTACCTCTTCCATCTGGCTTTAGTGTGATTGAAATTGGATCTCCTTTTGGTTTTTCAGATGGATCTATTATTAACATGCTCAATGCTTCTGATGGTTTTCCCGAAAATGTGATCAGTGCTTTTTCAGATGATTTGTAATTTAGCTTGTCAAATTCAAAATTCACCGGAATTGAAGGCAGTTCTCCCAATCCTGCATAAATGAATTCCTTGTTCTTGCCTTGGGTGGCAATCAGTGTCCATGTGCCTTCCTTGTCTACATTTGCAATTGTTGGATATTCAAATTCTATGAGTCCTGATTCATCCACTTGAATAATGTCTGAAAATCTTTCCTTACCCAAAGGATCTTCTAGTATTAACTCTAATGGGATGTTTGGTAACGCGGTACCATTGAATTTCATTGTATTACCCGGCTCAAATCTTAGTGTCTCGGGAGTGATGATGATTACTTTAGATGATTCAACACTCCAGCTTTCTGTTATTTTCTCTCTCCCGTCAGAAATTTCTGCAGTGTATCGTCCAAACGGTGCATCTACTGGAACTATGATCGGTTCAGCTAATTTCCAATCTCCTTTGGAATCTATTTCTGCAGTCCTCGTGTTGATTATTTCTCCTGACGGATTGTGTATTTTTGCTGTAATTGCACTTTTTGGTTGACCTGTACCAGTAATTTCTAACATGTCTCCTCTATGTATTACGTCTGCAATTCCTTTGACTGTAAGTTTGACGTTTTCTGTATCTGGTACTTTAGTTGTTGCAGCACCCAACCTTAAACTGATTGACTTTTCATTACCTTTTTTGTCTTTGACAGTGAAATCTACTCTTTCTGACTCTACCTTTTCTGGAACTTTCATGGTAGTCATAAAGTATCCTGCATCATTTGTAACAAAGCTTCCAACTTTCTTCGAATCTATGAAGAAATCAAATTCTTGAACTGCTCCAAAGTTTTCTCCTGTAACTCTGATATTGGAATTAACGTTTGGTTTCTCTGGTATGATTCTAAATACTGAATTTGACAAAACCCCTTCACCAGAAGCAACTGTACTGGATTTTGGATTTGGTTGTGGTTTTTGAATCTCTCCTGCGACTGACTTTCCAGTGTCAATCTCATTTTGCGTTCTGTCTAGTGCTTTCCAATTAATTCCTGAAGATATCTTGTCGGTTTTAATTCCAAATTTTATCGAGTCTCCTGGTTTTACAGGCTCTGGCGATGTGAACACTATTACTCCTTGAGGTGTTCTCTCACCGGTCCACCCTTTCTCAGTTTTAAATGACTGAAAACTAGCCTCGCTTCCTAGCCACATTCTAAATGAACTCACGTCTTTTGTTCCTTTATTTGTAAATTCTATTATTGTAGTCTCCTCAAATGCGACACTTTCTGCATTGATTGTTTGAGCATAAACGTTAGGAATGACTGAAACGCCGATAGAAAATACAAGAAACAAAAGGAAAATTCCTCCAATCGAGAATTTATTCATAAATTTAATCCGTCTCATCTCTCACTTAAATCTTAAAGAGGATTTGTCTTTTTTGTATTTCTTACTTGAGTATCATTAATCCGTAATGCTCTTTAACTACGCTCTTGAGCGTTGGTATTTGGCCAAATCTGGTTTTGTTGCAGCATTTTGGTATTGTCTTATTCTCTCTGCAATCATTCTGTATAGTGATCTGAATTGATCCTTGGTCTTATCTGAGAGAAAATCTGTCTCTTCCAACGCAATTTTTTCACAAATATATCTGGTAATCTCCTCGTTATCGAATCTTCCCCAGTCGTCTTCTCTGTGATCCTCCCATATGCTTGCAAGGCTTTCTAATACCCCTTTCTTTTCTTTAGACAGGATGTCTTGGGGTGTGAGGTTTGAGTATCCCTCATGTCTTAATTTGATCTCATATGTCTGATTTACTGCATGCAAATAGTCCTCAAGAACGATATAGTCCTCGATTGATTCTAGCTTTTTTGCCTCTCTTTCAAAGAATATTGTTTGGATGGGTGAAAAATCATTTGAGACAAGTTGTGATGAGATCTGTTTTGATTCATCTGAATTGTCTAGCAGGATAAACGTCCTATATCCGTGATTTCTGTAAAAAATTGCCAACGGCAACACTGAATTTTTGCTATATGCAGCTACCACATTTAGCGGATTCATCGAGATATTCGGATCCTGCAAAAACTTGTCAAATGCATTAAGATACATTGCATCTGACATTGTTTCTACAATTATGACTGGCCTTGAGTTGGTTCCAATCTCTCTGTCTACTATTGATTCCACCAACCCTCTTGACAACCCATAAAGAATCGGCGTCAGCGTCTTGTCGTCTGCATTCCAATAGTCATAAAATATCCTGCTGAGGTGCTTTTTCCTATCAAGTTCTACGACCAAAAGATTTCCCGGAGTATAGTCAAAAATCATAAACGGCGAGTGAGTTGCATACAGAACTTGGTTTGATCCTGCCAATCCTCTTAACAAATCAGAAATTCCCATCTGCTGTGTTGGATGAAGGTTCCTGGCAGGTTCATCTAAAAGGAGTATTGCCTCTTTCAGCTCCGCTCTCTGTGTCTCGGCTGCAAAGTTTACAATAAATGAAAAGGTCCACTTGAATCCCTCTGCCCTTCTGTTTAACAGACCTGTGTTGGTAATTGTCCCGTCTTTGTGCACATCTGAGATTACAACACTCATGATATTTCCTGGATTGTATCTCAGGTCAACATGGATGGGATCTCCTTTCCATGCTGGATTGAGCTTGCTTGTTAGTCTGTTACTTGCAGTATTGAGAATCTTTATGCATTTTGAAGGGGTTTCTTTGACCTCGTCTAATTCCTTAATGTCTAGTTCTGCCAAGTAAAAGAGATTCCTAACTGTCTCTGCCTTGTCAAACTCCTCGATATACTCAATTGATTCTGCTCTTGCCCCCCTTTCCTCTCTTAGGTATTCGTTTAGGTTGATGTTTCCGTAGATTTTTTTATAGTCTGAAAAATACACAAAGCGTGGATGTAACTGCGATGCAAGAAAATTCTCCAATGCGGTTTTTTCACTTTCACCGCTAAGAAAGTTTGAAAACTGGTTTTCTGGATTTTCGTATATCTTTTCCCATTCCTGTATTACTTTTGGTTCCTGAATTGCGATAACGTGAAATTGATTGCTAAATTCTGCTATGCCGCTGTCAAATGCTTCTTGGTTCTTTGGCGGGTTGCCCTCAAAGAAACTGGTGTCTATCTGGATTCTTAGATGGTTTGGGATTGTGTCTAAAAAGCTAATTATTTTTTTTGTAAAATTTTCCCAAGAGTTCAACCCTTTGTTTTCATCTTCGCTTAACTGGATATCATCAAACTCGTATTGGACTCTTGGGTTGTTATTTGTTCTATAGAGTCTTATTTTTCTAATTTCCGGCAAGTTTGGAAATCTCTCTTTTATGAGTCTGATTTCATTGGAACTAAGCTCAAATTCTCCCTCTGCAAGTCTGATCTCGTTTTTCAACTCCTCGGACATCTCGTCACAAAGGTCCAATTCTGAAATAATCTCGTCCTTATTTAGTAGAGTCAATGCCTGGAGGATTGTTGTCTTTCCACTCTCGTTTCTTCCTACAAATGCAGCCAAATCCCCTACGTTGATTTCGCCCGAGTCATGAATGCAACGGTATGCTCTAACTCGAAATTTTCTAAGTCGCATCAAGCGATATTTAGTTGGCTACGATTTAACTCATTCGTCAAATTCATAGTCGTTTCCCAAGTCACCAAATAGACGTTGACTGGAACAGAAAAACAAGAATCATCTGAATACTCGGTTGGTGTCTTTATACCATTCCAATAAATTCTGTGTAATGCGATCGCCCTCTCCAGACTGAGCATGATTTCTAGTGTGCCTGTGTGATTTGTGCACTCAAGGAGTCTTATTACCTGTTCTGACATTTCTGATGCTGTGCATATTTTGGAAAATATTGAAAACCAAATCCGTTGTTCATAGTTATTGTGTCTTGATGTGTATTTCACATGTTATGTTGATCAATCATACCAAATTAATTTGTGTTTTTATGATGTTAAATTTCATTTATAATGTCAATTTTTTATTTAAGTCTGTTTGAAATATGATTTATTTTCAAATACTCTTTAATTTTTTAAATAGTTTTTCTTAAATATTATTTTTAATTACTCTACGTAATGACAACTGCTTTTGTTTTAATCAATAGCAAATTAGGCAAAGAAGGCGATATCATTGAAGATCTAAAACATATTGATTCTGTCAAAGAAGTGCGTGGAACATTTGGTGCCTATGATATAATTGCCAAAGTAGAAAATGATAAAAAAGACGATCTACGTGATGTGATTACTTGGGGAATTAGAAAGATGGACAATGTCAGATCTACTCTCACCCTGATGGAAGTCACAGAACAAAACTAATCACAACGCATCAAAACTATTGAATTCATGCGTTGGCCAGTCGCTTCATCTGTTCATTAACAGTGTTCTCAAAATGACACTATGATTTGTAATGATATCTATCAATTCCATCTCTATCGATGCTATTTTTCATGTATGTTTTTTCTTCATCCTTTGAATGATCAATAATTGTTATCTCTTCGTCAAATTTTTTGTTTGGGATTAACATTTCCTTTTGTGTGTTATCTAGATGGACAATGGTTTTTGTAAGCCCAATCTGTGTGATTATCCCGTGTTTTCCTTTAAACTCGATCTTGCTGCCTATGTTGATTCTTCTTCCCAGTGATATGCTCATGCCTGAAATTGCGTTTTGCAGTTTGTTCAGATATACAAAAGTAAAAAACAACAAAAACGCACTCAATGAAGTGACCACTTCAATTGCAGGCGAAAGAATCTTCATGTTGCTTGCAATGTATACTGTCTCAATTATTGCAATTATTATGAAGATGACTCCAGTTGCTTTGTGAGAGCCTGATAACGTCTTAAATTTTGTATATTCTATAACTTTGATGGTTATTACAACAATTCCAGTAATGGCAACAGATAAAATCACGTTCAAAATATTCTGCTCCATTTTATTTTAATTGATGAAATTTGAATAAAACAATCTATTCTATTTCATTGTGATATTCTCAGTTTTAGCTTATTTTATAGATCTACTGTTAGTTCATGGTGATGTGCTTGTTGAAAAAACTAATCATGGTTTGTCATTGATATGTTATGTCAACAGACTCATTTAATTTCAATTAGTTAGCTTATGAGTTTTTAATACTTATTTTTACGAAACTATGATGTGCATTCTTCTTTTTTACTTCTTACATGTACTGTTGATAAAAATATTGAAGTTGCAAACGAGCTTCAAAAGATTGGAGGAATTGAGGAAGCTATTCCTGTATATGGATCATATGATTGTGTTGTAAAGACCGAAAAGATGCCTCCTGAGGATGTTGTGGAATTAGTTTCATCAACCGTCCGTTTTTTAGATAATGTGCATACTGTTCTGACTCTGTACTCTGCGCCTCCAAAATTCATTCAAGACCTCAATGTTCGATAATCCAAAGCTCACCATTTTCATCTATGAGGAGTCTATAGTGGTGGAAAATAAAAGAGGCAGGCAAAAACAATTTCCGCGTTGCGGCATTACGAATGTTGAACAGTTCATTTTTGATATGGCCAAGCATGGAAAACTAGATGAGCTGTTGGTTGAATAAAAAATATAGCTGAATTTCAACTTACAAGCTTACAAAAGATTAACTTTTCTAATTTGGATGATATATTCATATGACACAAACAGAAAATCTGGTTGAAAATCTGGTTAACAAATTTCAGAAAAACGGACTGGACGTATTATATGCTAAATGTGACGGGTATCCTGAACCCGTTGAGGTTCAAGGGGCAGTTCCAGATGTTGTTGCTTGGGATTCCTTTAAAGAATTATATCACTTGGGAGTAGTTGCTGACAGTCAATCCATTCGCACTGATGAGACTAAAGAAAAGATGAATGTATTATCAAAGATGATGATGAGCAAGGGGGCGTCTGAAGGAAAACTTCTTCCACTTTATTTGGGAGTAAAACAAGATGCAAGTGAAATTGCCGATCAAAGAATTCAAGATACTAACCTGACATCACAGAATAACATACAAAAAATAATAATTTGAAAATGACCGAGATCAAATTCAGAACTCCATTAGTCAGTGACGCATATTCAATACACAAATTGGTAAGAGATAACAAGCCACTTGATGAAAATTCACTTTATCTGTACGTGCTTCTCTGTCATCATTTCTCTGATACTTGTGTAGTAGCCGAGCATGATTCTAGGGTGATTGGGTTTCTCTCGGCCTTTGTCTCTCCAAAGGCATCTGATACACTGTTTGTCTGGCAGGCCGCAGTAGATGCTGAATTTCGAAATCAAGGCATTGCCAAAGAACTTGTGTTTTCTGCCTTGTCTCAAACAGGACCTTCTGTCAGATATGTTGAGGCTACAGTCACGCCTTCAAACACCGCTTCTCTGAAATTCTTACAGAATTTTGCAACAGAGCTTGACGCAGAATTTAAGAAAAAACCCTTGTTTTCATCTGAAATTCTGGGCAAGGATCACGAACAAGAAGATCTAGTGCGAATCGGTCCCATCCAAAAGAATCTGTTGGAGGTCACAGCATGAAACAGATTAACGCTGTTGAATCCAACGTACGTTCGTATTGCCGTTCTTATCCGATAATGTTTGAAAAAGCACAAGGCGCTTTTCTCATAGATGCAACAGGAAAAAAATATCTCGACTTTCTTTGCGGTGCTGGTTCTTTAAATTATGGTCATAACAATCCTGTACTAAAAAAGGAGATCTTGGACTATCTGAACAAGGATGGAATAGTGCATAGTTTGGATCTTGCAACGACATCTAAGGAAAGCTTTCTAACTTCTTTTGTCAATCATATTCTTGCACCTAGGCATCTAAACTACAAAGTACAGTTTACTGGGCCTACCGGGACGAATGCAGTTGAAGCTGCATTAAAGATTGCTAGAAAAATTACAAACAGGACAAAAATCATCTCATTTACAAACGGCTTTCATGGCGTTACATTGGGATCTCTGGCTGCCACAGGGAACTCTCATCATAGAGGTGGGGCCGGAATCTCTCTAAACGATGTAACATTTATGCCGTATGATGAATACATGGGGAAAAAAACAAACACCATTGATTACATCCGACGTGTTCTCGAAGATAACAGTAGCGGGATTGATCTTCCGGCTGCAGTGATTTTAGAAACCGTTCAGGGCGAAGGCGGGATCAACATAGCAAGCTCAAAGTGGCTTCAATCACTCCAGGAGTTGTGCCATGAGTTTGGAATTTTACTGATTGTTGATGACATCCAAGTTGGATGCGGTCGTACTGGTACATTTTTCAGTTTTGAGAATGCTGGTATAGAACCGGACATGATCATAATGTCTAAATCGCTTAGCGGATTTGGCCTGCCATTTTCTATATTGCTGCTAAAACCCGAATATGATCAATGGAAACCAGGTGAGCACAATGGAACCTTTAGAGGAAACAACCTTGCATTTGTCGCTGCCAAGGCTGCAATTGATCACTTTTGGACTACTCAGGAATTCGAAGCCGAAATAATCCTCAAATCGCACATTCTGCGAGACAGATTAGTTAAAATTTCACGGGAGACTCTCTCGCCTGAAATCGAGGTCAGGGGCAAAGGACTCGTATATGGGATAGACTGCATTCTCTCTGATCTGGCATCGGCCATTCGCCAAAAATGCTTTGAAAACGGAATGATTCTTGAGACGTGCGGTTCTGACGATCAGGTGGTAAAACTGTTGCCACCGCTAACTATTTCAGAAAATGAACTTCAACTAGGACTGGATATCTTGGAGAAGAGTATCTGTCAGGTCATGCAAGAATCTGACTTTCAAAAACAACTAGAGAAGGAAATCATCCAAAAATGATCGTACGTAATATTGAATCGTTACGTAACACGGAAAAAGAAGTAAAGACCAATAATTGGTCAAGTACCCGACTTCTTCTTCAGGAAGATGACATGGGATTTTCATTTCACGAAACTATTCTTTATCCTAACACTGAAACCAAAATTTGGTACAAAAACCACCTAGAGGCAGTATACTGCATTGAAGGTATCGGTGAAATTGAAGAAGAGACTGGAATTAAACACAACATATCAACTGGAACAATCTATGCATTGGATAAACACGACAAACATACACTCAGGGCTTTTTCTAAAATGAGAATGATTTGCGTTTTTAATCCGGCACTTGTTGGCCCTGAAACACATGATTCTGATGGAGTCTATCCGTTGCTTACAACTGGAGAAAGAAATGACTAACAACCAATCTGAACTGGATTTTTACCCTACTAGGGTTGACTCTGAATCAAAAATCCTACCACGAACTGATCCAGTCATTTATTCTGACTCTGCTTCTCCCTTGTCAAAGGAACAAACTAGTTTTTTTGAGAAAAATGGCTACTTGATCTTTGAGAGCCTGTTTTCTCTGGAGGAAGTTAAAAAGCTGTTTGAGGAATTAGCTGCAGTCTCTCTTGATGAATCCAAAAAGACAATGTCCCAATTCATTTTAGAAGAAACAGAAAAAGATGTGCGCTCTATATTTGAAATACACAAAATCAGTGATATGTTTGGCATGCTCTGCCAAGACAAGAGAATTTCCGACGTAGCCAGACAACTTTTGGGCAGCGACGTCTACATACACCAGTCACGTGTAAACCTGAAACCTGGGTTTGACGGTAAGGAATTCTACTGGCATTCTGATTTTGAGACATGGCACTCTGAAGACGGAATGCCAAACATGCGTGCGATATCTTGCTCTATAGGCCTCACACAAAACTATGAATTCAATGGACCATTGATGGTGATACCTGGCTCTCACAAGAAATTCGTCTCTTGCAGTGGCAAAACTCCATCTGATCATTATAAACAATCTCTGAAAAGACAGGAAATTGGAACTCCTGACAAGCAAATCTTGGAAAGAATGGCCCTTGATGGGAATATAGTTTCTGCAAAGGGAGAACCTGGAACTGTGATCTTTTTTGATTGTAACATAATGCACGGATCAAATGGAAATATCACACCATATCCCAGAAGCAACGCGTTTTTTGTATTCAACAGTGTGCATAATCAACTTGTGGAGCCGTTTTGTGGCTTGAAACCAAGACCTAATTATATTGCATCGCGAGATTTTACGCCTATCGGCTCTGTTGACAACTTTCTAGCTAATTCAAATTAAATTTTTCATCATATGGAAACATACATGAAAATTAAGTGGCATATCGTGTAGAATCATCAATTCTTACAAAAATGTATTTGAAATATTAAAAATCATAACATCTTGTTTCAAACCTAATACTTTTAATGAATTATACATTATAGTACCCATGATTGATTTTGAGGATACCTCGGCAGAATTTCTGGAGCTTGCCAGTGAGGTTCGACTCAGAATTTTATCTGAATTGGTGGAAAAGCCGTCGCGTGTAACCATGATGGCAAAAAAATTCAACACATCTGCACAAGAAATTCATAGAAATTTTGACCGCATGGTAAATTCTGGACTGATCTCAAAACAAAAAGACAATTATTACACAATCACAACGTTTGGTAGAGCCATTTACAATCAAATCCCATCGGTGTCATATCTATCTGAAAACAAGAAATATTTTGCAAACCATAGTTTTGGAAATTTGTCTACCAAATTCCTGAGGAGAATCGGAGATCTGAGCAACTCTGAGGAAATCACCGGCGTCTCCAATGTTCTGGAGACATGGAAGAAAATCTACCGAACAGCTGATGATTATATCTTCAATGTATTGTCCGAAACACCACTGGATTTGATAGATCTGATGATCAAACGGGTAAAAAGAGGAACAAAATACCGCCATATCATCTCAGAGAATGCGTATATTCCAAAAGGCAGAAAGAAACTACTTGAAAAATCTGGGTTTTATCCGTTATTGGAGTCTGGAAAAATTGAACGACGTATGTTAAACTCTGTGGATGTCTCTGTCATCTTAAATGAAACATCTGCGGGCCTTATGTTTCCTGATTTGAGTGGAAAGCCAGATCTTCGTTCTATGTTTTACAGTCAGGATGAAGTCTTTAGGGAATGGTGCTTGGATTACTTTAAACACTGCTGGAATATCTCTGATCCTTTCAAGGAATTTAAATTAAAAGAGTAAGCTGATAATTCTTTTTACAGCTTACAAATCACTATATCCCAAGGATGTCATCTTAGTTAGTGGAAAGCTTGTATGATCCAAGAGGCTCTTACCTTTCAAGTGAAAAAAACGTAAAGAAATATCTGAAAAAAATCTCAGATTCTCAAGTCAAAACATTCTATGAGAATCTAGAGTACACACCATTTCCAATCCTTCTGATCAAGGAATACAAAAGACGATTTAAAAGAAAAAAATAGGTTTTAGTCGTGTGCGTGTGGGTTTGCAGATCCTGACTCCATCTTTACAAATGTGCCGGCTTCCTTCTCGTGATACTCTTGGTTTGACTGATCGACTTTGATTGCTTGAGGTGGACAAACTGATACGCATGCCATGCACCATATGCAGTCATGTTCCCTGATTGGGTCTGCCTTGTCCGTATAGTCTTTTCTTTCTTCTTTTACGGAACTACCCGTGCCCTCAAATGTCTCATTGATGGCTTGTGTTGCAGGTATGTCTTTTTCAGTTCTGTACCACTGGAAAACTTGTACAGGGCATGCCTCGATACATGCACCATCTGCAACGCAGGAATCCCAGTCAACTGCAACCATTGTGCCGCTCACTCCGAGAGGTTCCTGTTTTTCGCCTCTTGCAGAATATGCCGCCTTTACATTTTCATCCTTGAATGCCTCTGCATCTGACCTGCCTGGGCCCCATACAAAGTGAAAGTTTACGCCGTCTGCATTTTTGATTTTTCCAATCGGCTTTAAGCCCTCTGGAAATGTTTCTTGAATTGGCATAGGGGAGGTACGTTGTTATGCTATTTATTATTATTAGAAATTAAAGATGAAATTCATTTAATTAGTTTAAAAGAAATTAAATAATCTAGCAAAATCGTGCACGTTTTTTTATTTTCTCAACAGTATTGTAGAATATTGTTTTACTAATGACCTAAGATAATGTCAAACTTGTTATATTATGTTGATCAATGACACTTGTGGCAACGCCGAAAATTCTTGCATTTGCAGGAAGCACACGTGTTGATTCATTTAATAAAAAACTAGTCCGGGTAGCTGCTGCTGGAGCCCGCGATGCCGGTGCCGACGTAACTGTAATTGATCTTCTTGATTTTCCAATGCCACTTTATGATGGGGATTTAGAACAACGCGAAGGATTGCCACTGAATGCGCGCAAGTTAAGAGAGATGATGGCTGCCAATGATGGACTTCTCATCTCGTCTCCTGAATACAACAGCTCTATTTCAGGTGTCTTGAAAAACACCATTGATTGGGCATCTAGGCAAACTAATGAAGATCATATGGACTGCTTTAAGGGGAAAGTAGCCGGACTGATGAGTGCATCCCCTGGCAGGCTGGGAGGGTTGCGAGGACTGGTTCATGTACGTGCAATCTTGGAAAACATGGGAGTCATCGTAATTCCAAACCAAGTGGCAATATCTCATGCTAATGACGCATTCAATTTAGGTGGTACCCTAAATGATGAAAAACAAGAACAACAAGTTAGGAAAATCGGATCCGATCTGACTCACATTCTTTTAAAATTAAACTCTTGAATGGTATCTGGATAAAACATAATTCGAATCTATGGGATTTGACACACCTGAACACATTGCAAAGTACATACGTCGCTATTATCATGTCTGCATGCAGACTCGCATTCATTAAATGTGCCTTTCATTTCTAAACACTGACCCTCTGAAATGGATTCGCATTCATTAAACTCTGATAGCCATTTCCCTCCATGTTTTTTGCATTGGGATTGCGCGTCTAGATGCAAGTCAATCTCTTCTACAAAATTCACTCCGTCACTTGTTCTGCACTGTCTTGGATATGACTCCATGATGGGGTTTCCCGCAGCAACGCAATCATCAAAACTTTCTATCGATGATTCTATTGGACTGCGAATTTTTTGAAGTGCCAAAATTAGATTGTTAATTTCTGGAATACTGTCCCCGTTCTCAAATTCTATTCTTTTGATTTTACTGCTAGATGTGATCTCAATCCACTCTACCGGAGCGTCTGCACATCCTGGGCAACCAACTCTGTCTGGCAACGAATTGAATTTTTGAACGTCTATCAGATCTATCAATTCGTTCCAGGCTGATTTGGAAAATGGGATCTCTTTTGTCTTGTCTGGAACATCGCGCCCGCTTACAGTATATGTTATTTTTTCAGGCGTTATGACAAACTCTTTTGAACAGTATCCGATACAAAACCCAGAATCTGTGCCAGTTTTAATTACTGGCTGAATTGTATGGGTTTGTTCAGTATCTGTGTCTTTTGATTGAATTGCTTTGATGGCGTTGCTTACCCAATCTCTTTTAATCAACTCAAAATATGTGTCTGGCTTTACACATGCGGGTCTTCCATCATATCTTTGGGTAATCTGAAGGCCAGAATTGCATTTTATTTCATTGAAAGGAATTCCACTGTTGTATTGATTTAGGGGAGAATCAATAAAATCAACTCCGGCCATGGAGACAAAAAATGTCAAGCTATAATCCGTAGGTTGTATTGGAATGGAGCTCGTAGGATAAGGCTCTACATTGGTCAATCTTATGTAATACCCCTCAAACGTCTGTTCATTTCCTTCTATATTCTCCATGGAAATAGTGTGGATTCCAAGATCCTGACCTCCTTTCTCAAGTTGTATTTTTGCCAACACAGTTCCTTGCCAAACACAAACAACATCGCTTGGGCATCTTGAATCTTCAATGTCAAATAATGTCATCGTCAATTCAGAATCAATGCTTGCAGTTTCGCCTATTTTAAGACCGATTGGAAAATCAAGCGGAATATTCTCTGCACCAAATGCAACTGGTTGCAAAACCAGCAAGGCTGCAAAGACTGCAATGGAGAAAATCACATTACTAACTTTGGACATTTTTTATCTATTGTATAATATTGGCATGTGATTATAACCATTGATTAAATTCTGATTTAACCAACTCCCAAGTTACTAAAGTATCTGGCAATCAAAACAATTCGGTACTTTCTCTTATTTTTTAATTGTGTCTAATCCCGTACTATCTAAGAGAATTCGTCAAAGTCATGCATTGGCAGAGGTGCAAGGGAATGATTTCTTTAGGACAATAGATATAAGGGAATTACAATTTCTTTAACCAAATGGCAAGAGGAATTTTGTATGTTGTTTTTCTCTTACCTGTGATATTTTCAATTGTTTTTGGATCTGCTGTTATGGCAGATGTTTTGCAAGAGCCTGGCCGTGAGCTAAACATGTGGCCAACGGGAGGCTCGCATTCCAAGTCAATCCAAATTATTGGTCTTGCTCAACAATACACCACGTCAAGTCCAGTTAAAATCATGATTAGCGTTACTGATGATTCCTTTGACTGCGGGGATCTGTATATCACAATATATGATTCCAACAGAAACGTGGTCTCACAAAACGGATTTTTAGAGCAGTGTTTTGCCAGTAATAATGTTGATTTGCCTACGGGCGATGACTTTTCTGAGACATTGAGCACTGCTGGCTCGTATGAATTGGTGGCAGAGATGAAAGACAAGGCTCAAAAAGATACAATTATGGCAAAAGGGAAATTTATCGTTAGATAGGAACTGTATAATAAATAGGAATTTTATGTTAAAACAAGTGTGATTTGATGGCAAAGAAAAAAGACGATTTGACTGAAGAGGCTAAAAAGATAAAATCTGAATTGGCTAAACTCAAAGAAAAAAAGAAAGTTTTGGATTCAAAACCTGCCAAAAAGCCAAAGTCTGAAAAGCCAGCCAAAGAAAAAAAGGCAAAACCCGCCAAAGAAAAAGCAGCAAAACCTGCCAAAAAGCCAAAGTCTGAAAAGCCAGTCAAAGAAAAAGCCGCAAAACCGGTAAAAGAAAAGAAATTAACCAAAAAAGAACTAGAGGAAGCAAAGAAAGAAGCAGAAAGAACTCTTGAGGAAGAATTAGAAGAGCAGCTTACTGATGAAGAGATTGAAAATTTCCAAATAGAAAAAGTCGATATGGAGAGATTAACCAATCGAGTTTGTGATATTTTAGCAGAAAAAGAATCAGCAGGAATGTTTCAAAGTGAACTCTGGAAGAAACTCAAACTTTCTAGCAGGGATGGCTCTCGTCTTGCATTGAAACTAGAAAGGATGGGAACCATCAACAGAGAAAAACTGCTTGAAAAAGGAAGATGGACCTACAAATTAATTCTAAAGAAGACTCCAATTAGCACGTTATCCATAGAGGATGCTCCGTGCCTTGTATGCCCTGTGGAGCAGAAATGCTCCCTTGAAGGAGAAATCAGTCCAAGAAACTGCCAGTTTATCGAGGACTGGGTTCTTGCAGAGATGAAAAAACCAGCGAAGGCCAAATGAAACTGCTTGATGCAAGACGAGATCATTATCGCAAACTAGCTCATGAACAAGGATTTCGAAGCAGGGCTGCATTCAAACTAAAAGAGCTTAATCAGTCCTACAGGCTGATAGGGCCTGGGTTCTATGTTCTTGATTTGGGATGTGCCCCCGGCGGATGGACTCAGATGGCTGTAAAGCTTGCTGGCAATAAAGGCAAAGTGATGGGAATTGATCTCTCTTATGTGGAGGAGATTCCCGGAGCTCACATAGTCAGGGAAAACATCGAAGACGAGTCAGTCATTGACGAAATAATGTCTTATTTTGAAAGAAAAGTCAACGCCGTAATCTGTGACGTATCACCGCAAGTTACTGGAAACTGGTCAGTTGATCACGCAAAACAAATCTCATTGAATTATGATTGCACAAAAATCATGGAAAAAGTTCTGGCTAACAAAGGAAATGCCGTTTTCAAGGTGTTTGACGGCGAGTATTCTATGGAGTTTAGGGACTACATAAAGAAAAAATTTGCAAGATTCAACATGACCAAACCCAAGGCAAGCAGGAAGCAAAGCAGCGAACTGTACTATGTGTGTCTTGGGTATCTTGGCTAGGAAAATAGCTCCATTATCTGTCTGATATCTGCGTTTGTTCTAAAACCCGTTGGACAAAATGAAGTTGGGCTTGAGGCAAATCCGTTCTTCTCAAGATTTTCAATGATGTCTTGCAGTTTGGGTGGAGATGTTTTTAGTTTTGATGCAATCTCGTCCAGTGTAAAATATGTTGTATCCATATTTGATTCTAGGAGACACTTTTGCAAAATTTTCTCACAGCTCTTCTCCACTTGGAAATCTGGAATCTGTCTTATCATCTCCTCTATGAATGCCTTTTCAAAAATCCTTCCAATCCATAACGGTCCTGCAACTTTGTTTTCGGACTGACACAGTTCGCATTTTTGAATCTGTTGCAGGGTTGCCTTTCGGTTTCCGCAGTTTTTGCAATGTAGGATGTACCCGATGTTTTCTTCTTGATCTGGTCTGTTTAAAATTCTGACATAGGTTCTGTAATAGTGCATATCACTTTCAACAAAGATTGGAGTCATTGATACGCCTAGCCTGCCTGTTACAGACCTTAGGCATCCCAAGATGAGCCTGATTGCCATCTCGTTGCCGTATCCTACCCTGACTGGAACCCCGCCGTATTTTCTCTTACATGCATTTTGGAATAAACCGTTTAGTACCTGAAGATCCGTGGCCGTCACAGAAAGTACCCCTCCATGCATTGTGGCCCTTACTGCGCAATCAAAAAACTGTGCGGGAGAGCCAAACGGGTCAACATCTACAATTGATCCCCTCTCTCCTTTCTTTGAATAGCTGCTAAAAAATCTACAAACTTCCTTTTCAGACAACTCGATATTTTTTAGATTGTTTAGACCGGCAGAATATTCTGCCATCTTTAGTGCAGTTGGGTTTAGGTCGTTTATCACAACCCTGTCTATCTGCAATTCATTTGCGACTCGCAATCCTCTGGCTCCCAGCCCTGACAACCCTTCTAGAAAAATCTTTGGACCGCCAAAATTTTTTAGGAAAGATGCGTACGCAATAACTGACAAATCTCTGTTTAGCTTTGCTCTTGGGTTGAAGAAGGCAGGCTCTTTTGGGGGAACTTTTTCAGTGATTGATTTTTTTGGAACAATTAGTTTTGTCTTGCCCTCTACAATCTCCTCAAGTGACTCATTTGGAATTTCCAACTCTCTTTCTATTTTTTCCAAACCTATAATGGTTTAATACATGCATTCAAAGAATTCATTCGTGCAAGTTTGCGGTGTTGATGACGCAGGACGCGGTTCAATGTTAGGGCCTCTTGTTATAGCTGGAATTTCTCTGGACAAAACAAAGCTCAGGAAACTGTCTTTACTTGGGGTCAAAGATTCAAAGCAGCTATCGCCAAAGTTGCGCGAGGAGTTGTACAAACAAATCATTGAACTCGTTGATGACTATTATGTTGCACGTGTTCCTCCAAAATCCATTGATGCAAGTGTTCGAAAACACGATCTGAACCAACTAGAGGCAAAATACATGGCAAAAGTTATCTTGAAACTAAATCCTGATACCTCGTATGTTGATTCCTGCGACGTAAACCCTTTGAGGTTTGGAAGGGAAATCTCCAGACTGTCAAACAACAAAAAAATCAAGTCATATCATCACGCTGATAGCAGATTTGTCGTGGTGTCTGCGGCATCCATCATTGCCAAGGTCTCAAGGGACAGGTCAATTGCCAGGCTCAGGAAAAACCACAATCTGGGCAGCGGGTACCCGTCTGACTCTACCACGATTAATTTTGTCAAGACATACTATGAAAGCCACAGAGTGCTGCCCACATTCGTGCGTAAAAGCTGGAAGCCTACTCTGAAAATACTGAACTTGAAGTCATTTCAGTGACTTTGCAATCACTATGGCATGATCCTTGTCATACGGATGAAGGTCAATAATCTGCAAAATATCAAACTCTCCCTTTATCTTCTCTGCCTCTTCCTCGACAATTCTTCTTGGGGATTTTGTTACGTCTATGCTTCTGGTTTTAATTACTAAAAAGAAATATCCGTGATTTTTCAGATACATCTTGCAATTGTCTAGTGCAATTTTTGTTTGATCAGGTTGTGCAATGTCTACATAGACCACGTCTACTTTTCCAAACACTGAAAAATACTCTTTTGGCTTGCGTGCATCCTGCAGTATTGGAATTATGTTTTTTCTGTATGATGCAACTCTGTCTAAAAAGTCTCTTGCAACCCTGCTTGCATGTTCTACTCCGAAAATCATTCCGCTTGGGCCGACAATATCTGAGATGTGACTGACTGTTGTTCCGGTGGACACTCCCAGGTACAGGACTGTTGATTTGTTCCTAAATGGAAACTCTTCCAGACCGTTCATTATTGCCGCAGCTAACTTGCTTCTGAAAGGATCCCATAGCCTGTATTCGACTCCTTTTTTTACAATTAGCTTTTCTCTGTACACCTGATTGCCCGGAACTAGGTTCTCCGTTGCTAGTTTTTTTTCGCCCTCTGATTTAATCCAAAAAAATGATTGATTATCTTCTTCCAAACTTATTTCTCTTTTTGTTTCTATTTCTAGAATCTTTTTCATCTTTCTTGGCTACTTTTCTTCTAGATTCACCACTGTCTCTTCTGTAGTCTCCTCTATCGCTTCTTCTAGATTCACCACTGTCTCTTCTGTAGTCTCCTCTATCGCTTCTTCTAGATTCACCACTGTCTCTTCTGTAGTCTCC
>JAILWJ010000003.1 GCA_025699025.1 Nitrosarchaeum sp.
TTCTTTGGAGCTGGTCTCTTTGCTTTCTTTGGAGCTGGTCTCTTTGCTTTCTTTGGAGCTGGTCTCTTTGCTTTCTTTGGAGCTGGTCTCTTTGCTTTCTTTGGAGCTGGTCTCTTTGCTTTCTTTGGAGCTGGTCTCTTTGCTTTCTTTGATGCCCGCTTTTTAGCAAGAAATTCCCGGAGCTTTTTTGTTGCCTTGTCCAGAGCATCCTTTGCGGACTCTTCGGCCCTTGTTCTTCGCTCCAATTCTTTTGTCAATCTAGATGCCTCCTTATGACTAGACGCCAAGGTAGCTTTCAGGGAGGGTTTTGATTTTGCCTGTTTTTGGATTTTTGTGGTAATTTTTGACTTTACATCATTAAATTTAGAAATCTCATCGACAATCTTTTTGGCAGTTTTTTCTCTGTTTTTTATCTCAGACTCTAGCTCCGTTATGCGATCCTTGATTGCACGCAATCTTGCCTCAGCATATGCTTTCTCTTCGGGATTGTTGGCAAATTCAATTTCTTGCTCTGTTTGGGTTACTGCATCTTTTTCCCTATCTAGCCGCTCATTAGCAAGTATGATTAATCGGCCAATGCTTTCAATTTGGGCATTTTTTTGAGTCAATGTTTCAGTTACATCTGTTGCATCTTCTTTCTCAGACTCGATCTTTTTATCAATAGTATTCAGACTTGAGGATGAACGTCTCTCAATAGATCTAAATTCTTGTAATTGCTTTTCAGCTTTATTCTTTAATCGAGTTGCTTCTTGCTTTCTTTTTCTTAGTTTTGTAACAAGTTTTTCTAAAGGTGTCAATGATCAGAGAAAGGCCGATACTCGATTAAGTTGTTAATATAATCATGATTTGACTTACCAGTTAAGAAAATTAACATATATTGATCGCATGATCGTGTTGGAAAAAATATTAGTGTAAATATATCACACATATTGATGGATTTTCACCCAAAGGATTTACCAATCGCCAAAACATTTGATCTAAGGGATGAAAGGGATGCCTCGGAGGCAGTAGATGAGATGGTAAAAATAGGATTTGAAAATAGAAAAGAAGGATTTCGTGTTCTAATGCCAAAAGAACAGAAAACTGCAAAGAGGATTGGATATACTGTGACAACAGGAGTCACAGCAGGATTAAGAGGAAAGAACGAAGTCAGAGACATAAAGTACTGGACATACCATCATGACAAAGAGCATTATGCCATAGTTTTGATAAGCAACAAAGTTCTGACAGAACTAGGTTTTTGATTTCTCAAAGATCCTGTAAAGTTTGGTTCTTTTTGCCATAACTCCTGCCAACATGCAACCAAGAATGGTCCCCCCAACAACATCCATAGGATAGTGTTGAAGCACATACACTCGGCTAACTGAAACCAATATAGGATATATCAAAAGCAGATACGCTCCACGAGGAAATCTCTCAGATAATACATACCCTAGAATAATTCCAAAGATGGTGGCTCTTGCAGCATGCCCTGAAGGATATGATGCATTGTATCCACCCTCACAGAATAACGCAAAAGTGTCACGGCTAACATCTACGGGAAAAGGAATTCCCACATAGTCCATTTCTGGTCGGTCTCGGTCTACGCCACATTTGATATACCCTGTAAGAATCGTGGCCAGAACAATCAATATCATAAGAGTTATTCCTATTCGCCTTGTTTTCTTTATTATTAACATCAAGATTCCAAATCCAAGCATGTAAAAAGAATCCCCGCTTTCGGTGATTAACTGCATAATTGTATCAAGTGCAGAATTTCCAGAATTCTCATTTACAAAAAAAACTACAGATTGATCAAAGTTTTCTGTAACCTCAAAAACTACCAAGAGGGTTACAAAGACAAAGGCAATCACAAGTAAAACAAAGGAACGTGATCTAATATCGAAAATCCAGTTTTGCAATTATTCAAACCTCAAGTGTATTGTTTTTAATTTTTTTCAGGTAGATAAGTTTTGGAGTGCAAATAGAACATAGTATTCTGATCGGCTCAAAGAATTTAACCTAGGTAACAATAGAAAAATCGTGAAGGTACTCACTCTGGATGATTTTGATCTAAAAGGAAAGACCGTTTTTTTGAGAGTCGACATGAATTGCCCCATAGATCCAGATACCATGGAGATCTCAGGAACCAAGCGCATTGAAGAAGCCATTGAAACGATCAAGTCATTAGATGAAGCGAAATTGGTTGTTGCATCACACCAAGGACGTGTGGGAAATAAGGACTATACGGGCATGGACAAGCATGCCAGAGTTTTAGAAGAGTTGATTGGAAAGAAGATCAAATATGTAGAAGATGTTATTGGCGAGGCTGCACAAAATGCAATCAAAAATTTGAAGAGTGGAGAAATATTACTTTTAGACAATTTACGACTGTGTGCAGAAGAGAATTATGAGTTTTCACCAGAAGATGCAGCAAATACCATAATGGTAAGTCGTCTTTCAAAATTATTTGATCTTTGTGTTTTAGACTCATTTCCTAGCGCGCATAGATCACACCCATCCATTGTAGGATTTCCACATGTGTTACCAGCATGCGCTGGAAGAATCGTTGAACGGGAGGTGAGAAACCTAGACGAGATAATCACAGTGGCAAAAGCTCCCCATGTTATTGTGTTGGGAGGTTCAAAAGTTCCAGATAGGTTGGAGGCAATAAAGATGCTCATACAGAACGGCAGAGCAGACCATGTTTTACTTACAGGGCTAATAGGGAACGTATTCATGCGTGCTCAAGCCCGGATAAAATACCCCCTGGGGATCAAAAGAGAAGAGGAAGTTGTTGCAAAAGCCCACAATCTGATTGGAGAATATCCGGACGTGTTTTCAACCCCAGTCGACATTGCAATTGACAAAGATGGTCAAAGAGTGGAGATGGACGTAAGAGAGCTGGGAAAAGGAGACAAAATTTATGATCTTGGTCCAAAGACGGTGGAGCATTACTCAAAACTTATTGCAGGTGCAGGTACTGTGTTCATCAGCGGTCCTGCAGGATTTTTTGAAAAAGGGAACTTTAGTTACGGAACAAAAGAATTACTCACTGCAGTAGCAAATTCAATGGCAACAACAATTGTTAGTGGAGGTCACCTTACGTCGGCACTAAAGAAATATGGATTGGCTGAAAAAATAGATCACATCAGCACTGCAGGAGGGGCACTGGTGCTTTATCTGACAGGGGAAAAGCTTCCAATGATAAAGGCTCTAGAAAATGCAGCAATGAAATATCGCGCTAAACAGTAGACCTGCAAGAAGGGTTTGGACAAGTACGGTCCTCTTCAGGACCAAGATAGACATCAAAATTGCAAGCAGTGCAATGTATCTTTTCTATTGGCAGAAACAGTTTCATCCAGATGGTCGTAAAGTTTTGGGCAATGTTTCGTGCAAGTCCAGAATTGCAGATATCCAAAAAATAAGATTCCACATCATCAATAGTCAAGGAAGGATCCAGATCCCCATTTTGTTTTAGCTTGTCAAAAATTTCATCATTAGTAAATTTTGCATCAGGTTCATTATGTTCCTCGAAAATTACTTTTCGTATTTGAATTTGTATAGGAGTGGAGGGAATAAAATCACCCATCAGTAAAGGTTTGCTGCCTCTTCTTTTAACTTATCTACATCTTTAGAATCTTGCATGTGTTTTCCAAGATATGAATAAAGTGCAGATTTGAGCACCTTGAGGGATAATAGTGCACATTTGATTCTAACAGCCTGTAAATGTTCTAGGCCAAGTTCGCTCAGTACGTCAGTTTTATCAATTTTTCTTACTTCATCAATGCTCTTTCCTTTAGTAATTTCAGTCAGAACAGAAGAACAGGCCATACATATTGCACATCCTTTCCCATGAAATTTGATATCAGAAACAGTGTTATCATCAATTTTCATATCAATGTCAATACTGTCGCCACATAATGGGTTAGAATCATGAAATGTCACATCAGGATTTTCGATGTGGCCATAGTTGACGGGGTTTCTAGAGTAATCAATGATCATTTCATGATAAATGTCTGCATTACTACTCATAGTTTGAACAGCCTCGCCACCTTATTTAATGAATTAATCAATGCATCAACGTCTGACTTTGTATTGTATATGTAAAAACTTGCTCTAGAGGTCGCAGCAACATTTAGTCTTTCCATTAATACTTGAGCGCAGTGATGTCCAGATCTTACAGCAATTCCTTCCTCATCTATAATTTGTGCAACGTCATGAGGATGAACATCTGCAAAATTAAAAGAGATCACACCACCTCTTTTTGAGATGTCTTTTGTACCATAGATTTTTAGGCCTTTAACTTTTGATAGTTCTTCAATAGCATATTGGGTTAATTCGATTTCATGTTGTCTTACATTGTCCATTCCAATTTTACTAAGATAGTCAATTGCAGCTCCAAGACCAACAACATCAGCAATGTTTGGTGTGCCAGCTTCAAATTTGTATGGAAGATCATTCCAGGTTGTCTCATATTTGTGAACTTCGCGGATCATATCGCCGCCTCCATGAAACGGATTCATTGTCTCCAAGACAGATTTTCTAACCCACAGTACGCCGATGCCAGTAGGGCCAAGCATCTTGTGTCCAGAAAAGGCAAAAAAATCACACCCCAATTTCTCAACATCAACCTGCATGTGAGGAACAGCTTGTGCCCCATCAACCAGAGTCAAAACCCCCTTTGCTTTGCATTTTGTAATGATTTTTTCAGCATCAGTGATTGTGCCCAATACATTAGACATCAAGCTAAATGTAACGAGTTTGACTCTTCCTGTGTCAAGTAGTCTGTCTAGATCATCTAAGATTAATTCTCCATTATCATCCATTCCAATGTACTCTATCTTGGCATGTTTTTCTTGTGTGAGTAATTGCCATGGAACAATATTACTATGATGTTCATATTCGGTAGAAACTACAATGTCACCTTCATTGACATTATCTCGTCCCCAAGCATACGCAACAAGGTTAATTGCCTCTGTGGTTCCTCTAACAAAGACGATTTCTTCTCGGTGTTTGATGTTGATGAATTTTGCAACTTTGTCTCTTACTGATTCAAAAGCTTCGGTTGCCTCTTCTGCCAATGCATATACTGCTCTGTGAATATTGGCATTGTGGTTTTGATAGTAATCAGTAATAGCGTCGATCACCTGATTTGGTTTTTGGGTTGTTGATGCATTATCAAGATAGACTAGTGTTTTGTTATCTCGTACTTTACGTGTAAGTATTGGAAAGTCTTTTCTCAAGTTTTCAAAAGATGTTTGGGCACTTTGCATACTTTAAACCTCCACGTAGATCTCATTTTGGTCTATTTTAATATTGTATACTTTGAGTGGAACTTCAGCTGGAAGGTTTTGAGGTTTGCCATTCTCTAAATTGAAAACAGAAAGATGTAATGGGCATCTAACTCCTTGATCACTTAGAAATCCTGTTGAAAGATCAGCATCAGCATGCGTACAAATTAAATCAGTCGCATGAATCTTTCCTTTTTGATTTGCTATGAGAATTTTTTTGTCATTATGAGTGAATCCGAAAAGCTGTCCCTCTTTTACTTGATCCAGATTACAAGCTTTTATCCATGCTGTCAAGATAATCACCTATACTTGTAATGTTGTTCTAGTTCAGAATCTTCATTGTAACGAGTTTCCTCAACTTCGACAAACTTGGCAAGCTCTTCATCAGTGTTAATAGAGAGCTCTTTTCCGTCCCATTTTGATTCAATTAGATATGCAATCCATGCTCTTACTTGAAATGACATTTTTCTTGAGAGTGGTTCTAAAAATCCCTCTACAATGGTTCTTTCAGCTTCTTCTTTTGAAAGACACCTTGTTTGCAAATAGAAAATCTGTTCCTCATCAATCTGTGCTACAGATGCAGAATGTGTTGCCTTGACATCATTTGTGAAGATCTCAAGGCCAGGAATGGCATCAGATTTTGCATCCTTGTCAAGCAGAATAGAACGTCCGGACAAGAAAGAGTTTGATTTTGACGCATTCTCTTTAATTCTAATCATTCCTTTGAAAAGAGATTTGGATTTGTTTCTTAGAATGGATTTTTCAACTACTCTGCCCTCGGTTTGAGGACTAAGATGATTTACATTTGTTTGAATGTCAAAGTCCTGCTCATTGTTTCCAAAAACTACTTCAGAGTCATTAGCTGATGCCCCGATTCCATTTAGAAAGTATTCGATTTTATATCTAGATAGTAAGGAGCCAAAGAGTCCTGAATACCAATTAACTTTTGCGTCTTGGGCCAAATCCGTTCTTCGGGTTGAAAAATTTACAGTCGTTTGATCCATCATTTGTAGTGTGGTAATGTCAAGCTGTGCATTTGCTGCAACCGTTGTGTTTAGCAATTCAAGATATGCTTGCTGTTTTTGTGCTTTTGGTGAATACAATTCCTGAACTATGACAGCCTTGCTGTTCTCGTCTGCAAAAATAACATTTCTTGAAATTGTGGAAATTCCATCCTCAGATAAGCACGAGATCAAATGAATCGGAGTATCCAATATGACGTTTTTTGGAATGTGTATGAATATGCCAGAGTTGAACGCGGCATTGTTTAATGCCGTGAATTTGTCATCATTTGAATTCGATGCATCTAATGCCTTTTTGACAAGATCTTGATTGTTTTGAATGGCATCAGCAATTGAAGTAATAATTACTCCTTTTGATTTTATATCATCAGTGACATTGATTTTGTGAATGTTTGTTCCAATTTGAATTACGCAGGTATTGTTTTCCAGCTCGCCCAATCTTCTTTGTAAAAGGGTCGGAACTGTTGCATCGGTTTTAGTTGAAAATGATACTTGTTCAGGATCCATCTTCTTTGCATCAGTGTATTTGTTGTAAAGCGGAGAGGTTTCAATTGGAAGAGTATCATATACAGACAAAGAGGCTTTACGGTATTGCTTTAGCCATTCAGGTTCATTTCTAGACGAAGATATTTCCTCAATGAGACTAGAGCTGATTTTAGATAATGTTTGTTGAGACATGTTATTCAGACTTGGAGAGTAGGACTATCCCACCGAATCATCCATTTCTAGCTTTATGAGTCGGTTTAGCTCTACAGCATATTCCATTGGTAGTTCTTTAGTGAATGGTTCCATGAATCCATTTACAATTAGAGACAATGCTTCTTCTTCGGTAAATCCTCTAGTCATAAGATAGAAAATTTGTTCATCACCAATTTTTCCTACCGTTGCTTCATGTGTAATTGTTGCATCCTCTTGGTTAATTTCCATGTAGGGATATGTATCGGTTTTTGACGTATCATCTAAAAGTAATGCATCGCATCGTACGGTTGATTTTACATTTGTTGCACCCTTTGCTACATTTAACAATCCTCTATACGTAGAACGTCCGTCTAATCTGCTGACGGATTTAGAAGTAATCTTTGAAGTAGTGTTTGGAGCCAAGTGAACCATTTTTGCGCCAGTGTCTTGATGTTGTCCCTTACCTGCAAATGCAATGGACAGTGTTTCACCATATGCTCGTTCACCCATAAGATAGACACCAGGATACTTCATGGTTAGTTTGCTTCCAATATTTCCATCAATCCACTCGACAGTGGCACCCTCGTAGGCATAGGCTCTCTTTGTTACAAGATTGTATACATCGTTGCTCCAGTTTTGTATTGTTGTGTATCGTAGCTTTGCATCCTTGTGTGCAACTAGTTCTACCACTGCAGAGTGTAATGACTCTGACGAATAAACTGGTGCGGTACAACCTTCAATGTAATGAACTTCTGCACCCTCATCAACAATAATCAAAGTCCTTTCAAACTGACCAATGTTTTCAGCATTTATTCTGAAGTATGCCTGTAAGGGCATGTCAACTTTAACGCCCGGTGGAACATAAATGAAAGAACCACCACTCCAGACTGCACTGTTTAATGCAGCAAACTTGTTATCTTCCGGAGGGATAATTTTTCCAAAATACTTCTTGAAAATCTCTGGTTGCTCTTTTAGAGCAGAGTCAGTATCTAAAAAGAGAACGCCTTGTTTTTGAAGGTCTTCCCTAAGATTGTGATATACCACTTCTGATTCGTATTGTGCACCTACTCCTGCAAGGAATTTCTTTTCAGCTTCTGGAATGCCTAGTTTCTCAAAAGTATTCTTGACGTCTGCTGGAACATCATCCCAGTTCTTTTCAGCTTTCTCGGATGCTTTTGCATAGTAATAGATATTTTGAAAATCAATGGGACTAAGATCTCCGCCCCAAGTTGGCATGGGCTTTTTCATGAAAATTTCATATGAGCGTAATCTAAAATCAAGCATCCATTGGGGTTCATCTTTCATCTTACTGATGCCAATTACTGTTTCCTTAGACAGACCTTTCTTGCTAAGGTGAACATACAATTCTGTAGAATCTTTAAAATCATATTTTGAATAATCCATGTCAAGATTTTCTGTTGCCATACTCAAGATAACTCCGTTATATTATAAATACATGAGGAAAAATAGGCATAGCTAAATAGCTTGAGCTAAAATATTCTAGTCAGTATTTGAATTATAAAAATTAAGATTATTGTCTTGCTGAAGCTGTTGCCTCTGGTGAAGAGTTTACTGGATCAACTGTGATGGTCACAGTGTCAACTGCTGATCTTCCGTTATCATCATACACCTTGAGTTCAAATGTCAAGACTTTGATTTCTCCATTTGCAACAACAGGACTGGTAAATGATGGGGTCGCAGTTGTAGCAGAAGATAGTGTTACTGTCTCTCCTGAAACTTGAGTCCAGCGGTAAGAGATGTTTTGTTCTTCAGGATCATGACTTGCGCTTCCATCCAATGAAACTTTGACATTCTCATTTACAATTCTATCCTCGCCCGCATTGGCAACTATATCCAAATTGAGTGTATTCATTACAGTTACGGTCATGCTGTCTGATGAAAAGTATCTTCCGTCACTTACAGTACATGTCAAGGTTAGTTTTGTATCAGATACAACTGATGGGGCCATAAATGCGGCTATTGCGTTGTTGCTTGGAACGACTTGCACATTAGACGATTCCCATGAAAAAGTAATAGCATCGTTATCAGGATCGCTTCCAGTACACATGATGTTGACTAGAGCATTTTCATCCACAACTTGATCAGCACCAGCATTAGCAGTTGGTGCACCATTTTCTGGAACTGCAAAGATCACAACATTATCAATTCCACTCTTGCCGCTTGGATCAGTCACGGTCAACTGGAATTCAAGACGTTTAGAATCAGTTGGCAATACCTGAGGAGCAGTAAACGTAAAGGATGGACTTGTTGCATCAAAGTCGACAAATTCGCCAAAGATCTGCTTCCATTGGTATGTCAGAGGATCACCATCAGGGTCAACACCAGTACCAATGATTTCTACTTGAGAGCCACCAATTACTCGTTTGTCAGAGCCAGCAAATGCTCTTGGAGGAGAATTCACGTTGGTTATAGTAATGGTTACTTCATCAGTATCATAATTACCATGAGGATCAGTGACGGTTAATTCAAAGACAAGTTCCTGGGTTGCAGAAACATGTGGAGTTGTAAAATAAACGGAAAATGATGCACGTTCATAAACGGTCATGGAAGGTCCTGATTTTTGAGCCCATGAATACTTTAGTTTTTCACCGTCAGGATCAGTGCCAGTTCCCTCGAGTTTTACAAGTGTATTTCCAAACACAGTTTGATCTGCACCTGCATTAGCGATTGGGGCACCATTAGATGGAAGAACTTTTACTAATGCTAATGCATTTGCCCAGCCATTACCAGGAGAATAACCAGTTACTTGAAATGACAAGAGTTTTTCTGTTTCACCAACTTCTGGTGCTACAAACTGAACTTCTTGTCCGTTGAAAGCGCTTAATGTTGTAGGAATCCCAATCAATTGAACCCAAGAGTAGCTTATTGGTTTGCCATCTAATGTTTGTCCAGTAGCACGTAATGTTACAGTATCGCCCTCAGTCACGGTTTGAAGAGGACCTGCGGAAACTGAAATACGCTTATTGTCAAGCAATCCAGTAAACGGGAATACATTTACGGTATCACTAGCAATACCACCAAATCCATCATTTACAGTAATTTCAAAAACCATTGGCTCTAGATCAGAAAAATCAAGATACATTGGAAGTATGGTAAGGTGCTTTTGTGTAGTATAATCCAAGTCCGCATCTTGTCCAGAGAGTTGTTTCCAAGAATAAGACAGAACATCATCATCAGCATCAGAGACAGTTGGGATAATACTCATTGCATTAATTGTTGGCAATGCAAGTAGATCATTTCCTGCATCAACAAAAGGAACATGATTGACAGGATTTACAACGACTTCAATAATATCAGAATTACTAGCACCAATTGGATCAGTTACAGTTAATTCAAAAGTTAAAACCTTGATTTCCCCATTAATGACTTCTGGAGCCATAAAGGTCGGTTGTGGAATATTGTATGAGGACAGGGTTACAGGTTCGCCACCAATTTGAACCCACTTGAATATAAGTTCCTCTTCATCAGCATCGTAGCCTTCTCCGATTAGAGTGACGAGTTTATTCTCTTCTACATCTACAGAATTTGTTATTTGGGCAAAGGAGTACGATGCACTACCAAGTAAAAATACGGCAAAAGTTAAAGACATTAAGATTGATAATTTCACGCACATTCTTTTGTAACCAGATATTAAAACCTTGTTTATCTTTATCATGAAATTCCTAAAACTCGTGTTTTACACCTAGGCAGAGAATAGTCAATCAAAAACAGTAGTTCAGAAGATGATTATGAGTGAGATAATGCCATCTTCAAGGTAGCAAAAGATCCAGAGACCGTATGAACTTCAGATACGACGTTTTCAATATTGAATTTTTTGAGCTCATCTGCAGTAAATGGGCCAATTGCAACAATAGGTATTTTCTTGAGATGTTCAATTAGTTTTGATTTATCATAATCTTTTGACATGATTTCAAAAAAACCACGAACCGAGGAGACAGATGTAAAAACTATTCCATCAATTTTGTTTCCAGAGAATAATTCTCTAAACTCATTCCAGTGACTGGTATCCCGAAATGCACAAACGTCATACAGATGAATTTCCAGAACATCAATTCCAATTTTGTTCAATAGTTCTTTTAAGAAAGGTGTTGAAGCCCCACTACGTGGTACAATTACTTTTTTTCCAGAAGCGTTGATTTTTGTAAATTCTTCCCCAACTCCCACAGATGAATATGTTGTAGGCTGATAATTCACTTTGATGCCCTCATTTTCAAGTGCCAGTGTAGTTTTTGGACCGACGGACATCACCATGGTGTTTGAAATTGCAAGTTGTAATTTTTCATGTTTTCCCGTCTGTTTTGCAGTATCAAAAAGAAGGGTTACTGCTTTTGAGCTCATAAACACAGAATAGTCAGGATTGTATTTTGAGATAGAGTCCAAGAACTCATCTACAATTTTTTCCCCCTTGCTAACAAGCTCAATTGTGGGCAATGCGATAGGATTTGCATGGTGCTGTTTTGCAAGATCAATGAACTCTGCAGCATCGTCTTTTGAGCGAGTTATTGCAATCGTCTTTCCATCGAGCATATCATTTCCACCCTATTGTTTTTGATAATTCAACAACGTTTCCTATAATAATATTAGTTGGAGGTACAATCTTGTTTTGTCTTACGAGTTTTGCTATATTAGATACTGTTCCAGTAATCATTTTTTGTTGAGGCGTAGTTCCGTTTTGGATTACTGCCACCGGAGTATTTTTATCCATTCCACCAGCAACAAGCTGTTTGCATATGGTGTCTATCCTAGACAGACCCATCATGATCACAATAGTATCAACAGACTTTGCGAGTCTTTTCCATTTTACAATTTCTTTTTTCTTTTCAGGATCTTCATGTCCGGTCACAAACACAACAGATGAAGCGTGTTTCCTATGTGTTAGTGGAATTCCAGCATAAGTTGCAGAACCAATTCCAGATGTGATTCCGGGTACAATTTCATATTTTATGTTGTGGAGTTTGAGAAATTCTGCCTCTTCACCACCTCGACCAAAAATTATTGGATCCCCGCCCTTTAGTCTGACCACATTTTTTTTAGATTTTGCATATTTTACCATTAAATCATTTGTGGTGTCTTGATGAGTTGTGTCATCACCAACGGCACGGCCAACATAGACCTTTTCGGCTTTTTTTGGAATCATGGAAAGAATTTTTTTGCTAACCAGTCGGTCATAGAGAACAACATCGGCATGCTGAATTAATTCTACAGCACGCAGAGTAATGAGCTTATGATCGCCAGGACCGGCACCCACTAGATAGACTTTGCCTGTCATTTCGTATTCCATTCCTCCACCTTTTCTCTCCAATTTAATGCAAGGTCATTTACTCCTTTTTGACGCAGTTCTTTTCCAGCACTTGTTCCCAGAAGACGAGGATTATTTTTTGGACCAGTCTTTGTAACAAATAATGACTGCTTGCCATCAACGGAGAACGCGCTTACATCAATAGTCATGTCATTGCCATTTGATTTTGCATATGCACCGACAGGAAATCGACATCCAGAATCAACATAGTCAGACAGGGCTCGTTCTGCTTCTATCTCCAATCTAGAATCATGATCTTCGATTTTTTTAAGCATTTGAATTGTTGCAGTGTCATCTTTTCTGGCTACAATTGCCAATGCCCCCTGACCAGGTGAAGGAGAAAAATCTTCAACGGTCAATGGAGAAAACTGCACATCAACTCCAAGCCTTAAAAGTCCAGCTTGAGCAAGTACGATTGCATCATATTTTCCCATGGATGTTTTGTTTATTCTTGTTTCAATATTTCCACGGATTGGTTTTACTGTTACATCAGGCCGTTTTCTGGATATTTGTACTGCTCGCCGAAGTGAGCTTGTACCAATCACAGCACCAGATTTTATTGTTTCAAGCGTAGAGCCATCTGATGAGATAAACACGTCATTTACTGCCTCTCTTTTTGGAATGCAGGCTAAAACAAGGCTTTCGTCAAGCTGTGATGGAACATCTTTTAGACTGTGTACTGCAAAATCAACTTCTTTTTGTACAACTGCCCTGTCAATTTCTTTTTCAAATATTCCTTTTTGGTTGATCGTAAAAAGAGGCCTTGCGTCAGTGTCGCCTTGTGTCTTTATTGTTTTGATTTCAAAAGCTATTTGCGGATATGTTTTTTTGAGTTCAGCAATAACCCAGTTTGTTTGTGCAAGAGATAATTGGCTTCCTCTTGCCCCAATCACATACTTCAATTCTTCACCGATTTTAGTGCAACCTCATATGCATCTAGAGTTCTGTTAAGATCGGCAGAAGTATGAGAGTCGGACAAAAATACGACCTCAAACTGCGAGGGGGCGATGAATATTCCCTGTCGTAGAAGCGAGCGGAATAACTTTTGGAATTTTTTGGAATCTGCGTTTTTTGATGTTTGATAGTTAACCACAGGCTCAGTTGTAAAAAAAATCTGAAACATTGAAGATATAGAATTTATCTGATGGGGAATTTTCAGATCAGTTGCCATATCGTCCAAAGATCTAGTAAATCGCAAGGTGTATTTTTCAAGTTTAGAGTATAATTTGTTTTTAATTTTGTTTATTGTCTTAATGGAACTGATGGCAGCACTTACCGATACTGGATTTCCTGCAAAAGTGCTTGCTTGGTAAACTTTGCCACCAGGAGAAAGTAAGTCCATTATCTCTTTTCTTCCTCCAACTGCTGCAATTGTAAACCCGTTTCCCAATGCTTTTCCGAGTGTTGTGATGTCAGGTCTTATTCTAAAGTGCTTCTGTGCGCCACCGGAAGATATACGAAATCCGGTAACAACTTCGTCAAATATTAGAGGAATATCATTTTCTTTTGTGATTTTTCTAATCTCAGATAGGAAATTACTTGTAGGTAGGATCAATCCCATGTTTGCAAGAACGGGTTCCACGATTACACCAGCTACATCTTTATTCTTTCTGAGTGTCTGTTCGAGATCTTGCACATTGTTGTATTGAACAACCAGTGTGTTTTTTGATACCTCATCTAATCCACCATCAGATACAGATATGCCATTATGTGCAGAACCAGAGCCTGCCTTTACAAGTACAGAGTCATGGGCGCCATGATAGCATCCTTCAAATTTTATAATTTTTTTCTTTTTTGTAAATCCTCGTGCAAGACGGATTGCAGTCATTGTTGCTTCGCCGCCAGTATTTACAAGACGAACCTTATCGATTGAAGGGTAATTTCCTATAATTAATTTAGATAACTCGATCTCAGATTTAGTCGGAGTGCAATATAATGTTCCACGAGCAATCTGTTTTGAAACTGCCTGAATTATTTCCTTTCGCCTGTGTCCTAAAAGTAATGCACCGTAGCCATTGCAAAAATCAATGTATTTTTTGTTCTCTTCGTCCCAAATGTATGCACCATTTGAGTTTTTAGTAAAGAACGGATATGGCTCAAAGTATCGGACAGGGCTATTTACTCCTGATGGGATAACCTTCTTTGATTCTGAGAACAGCTGCAAATTTGTCAATATCATGCTTCTAACATGGTCATTATTATTCGTAAAAGCCAGGATGACACCATTCAGGCATTAATACAATAAAGTCAGCACGATAATTGAACTTACAAATACCAAGACACAACACATAACACTTTCATCTCATCGCATTTAAGAGGAGTTTTCGGATGCAGATTCTTTTACTATTTGTTTAATGATCTCTGCCACCTCTTTTGACAACAATATCTTTGAAAATGAAGCGCTGTCATGCTCAAGTAAGAAAGAAGTAGGCATTGACCACATTAGGAGAAAACACGATAAAAGAGAATTGTGAATAGTTCCTGTAATTAACTGAGATTTTGTATTCTATATAGAAAAGTAGAGATTTCAACACATATGAAAACGTGGTAATGTTTTTTCATTACATTGCACACATATCTCTTGAAATAATAAATTACAATTTGAACATTTTAGACAATGCTTCAAATACCGTCCACACTTACGGCAGCTTTCATCAGGCATTATACGTAAAGTAGATCATGTATCTTCCAATCAAAATCCTGAATAATAAACAAGATCTTTTTGGCAAGGTATCTTGAAATCACATCAAGATCAGATAATACAAAAATTGCTCCTTGTGAATACGGAAAAATAAATTCTAAAAGAGTTGTTCTTTGTAAAGTAATAAAATCAAGAGGGCCAATTAAATCATCAAATTCCATACTAAGTGAGGTTTGTAATGTCCTCTGCATAAAGAACATCTCTGTTTCTTGAGCAGACGTTTTTGTAAAAATTCTATCATTGCGAAAGTGATGTTCTATTGCTTTTCCATTCTTGTTCAATGAGGTTACAAAATAAATGTGCTCATCAGAAGATAAAATTTCTTTACACAAGCGTGAAACCGAAGTATTTCGCTCAAGATTAGACGACGCCATCAGTCTATAGAACACATAAAGACCACAAAAACAGAATGTATGTAGTTTTGATAAAATACAGTAGACCATAGAGACTACGTAGTACTATGATTTGTCATATCTTAATCCCAAATGTTTGCCTGAAAACAACACAATTACGACAATGTCAATGCATTAAATCACAGTTTGGTAAAAATGTGAAATGATTAACAAATTCACATGGTGTCACATGACATTAAGAAGGTGTTTGATGAATTAAAGCTCATTGATGTTTTGTATGAGATGCTATGCGTTCCTCGGTCGGTCTGTGTTTTCCAGTGACGATGTAGTTGATTGCATCACTCATAAACACCGCGTGATCACCAATTCGTTCCAAGTATCTCAAAAGCAACGCTTCAGCTAAAGCGCACTTGGTGTCATGTGAGTCTATTAATTTTGGTAGTCTTTCTTTGTAGATTTTATCGATAAATCGTTCATCCTCTCGAATAATTGCAGCTTTTCTGACATCCAGTTCTGCAAAAGACATTACAGCCTCTTTTATCATGTGTTTTACTTTTTTTGATGATTCAACCAAAGACGCATTTTTACATGCAGAGATATCTCCAAACAAGTCACGTACCAGTGTAATATCATATGCATACCGGCCAAATCTTGAAAATGCATAGGATATCTCAGTAGATGAACGAATCAGCCTGAAATCGTCTGCAACAGGTTGGAATTTTAAAAGCATGTCAAATGTCAAATCCTCAACTTCAAAGTATTTAGCACGAATTGCATCAGATAGCTGTAAGACTTTGTCTTTGGTATTAGTACCATCCAGATAGGAATCTATTGCAAGGGTAATAGACTCAATTACCATATCTCCCATTTCAGCCATGATAAAAGAGAGCTTTTGCAAAGAGGGATCTATTAAGCGAGTCATTTATCCAAACTGACCCTGAACATATTTTGCAGTTAATTCATTTTTTGGATCCGTAAAGAGTTTTTTTGTTTCTCTGAATTCTATCAGATCACCCAGGTACATAAATCCGGTGTAATCTGAAACCCTTACAGCTTGTTGCATGTTATGAGTGACAATGATGATAGTGTATTCTTTTTTCAGTTCTGTGATTGTTTCTTCAATTTTCTGGGTTGCAATTGGATCAAGAGCGGAGGCAGGCTCATCCATAAGTAAAACTTCAGGTTGTATTGCCAACGCTCTTGCTATACACAGTCGCTGTTGTTGGCCTCCAGAAAGTTCAATGGCTGATTTTTTCAGGTCATCTTTGACCTCATCCCAGAGATATGCCATTTTTAGCGAATCCTCAACTATTTCATCCAGGATTTTTTTATCCTTTACACCATTTAGTTTTAAACCTGCAACCACATTATCATAGATAGACATTGTGGGAAATGGGTTTGGCTTTTGGAAAACCATACCGACTTTTCTTCGGTGGTATATTGGGTCAATTGATTTATCATAAAGATCAATATCATCTATCATCACTTTGCCTTCGACTTTGGCACTCTTTGTCATATCATGCATTCTGTTAAGACATCGCAGAAAGGTAGTCTTACCACATCCAGAGGGCCCAATCAAAGCAGTGACCGATTTTTCAGGAAACTTCATCGTGATATTTTTAACGGCTGCAAAATCGCCGTAACTAATGGTGACGTTTTCGGCTACCATTTTGAATTTTTTTTCTTTTTCAGGCAAATGTGAGGGAGGTTCTGAAACAGATGAATTATCAAAAGTAGATCTAATACTCAATGCTGTCATTTTTTAATAATAGCTCCTTGTTTAATTAATCGTCCGAAAATATTATTTCCCTTTTTGCTTGCAAAATAATATCTAACCCCCAAATTGATGCCAAGAATGATCATTATCAGAACCAGTGCAGCACCCCAACCTTGTAACTGGGCACTATCATAAGGCAACAGGGATAACCGCCATATCCTCAGAGGAAGTGCATCCATGGGAACATCCATGCTTCTAAAGAAAGTACTGCTTCCAAGAATGGTCATGATTAATGGGGCGGTTTCACCGCCGATTCTGGAAACAGACAACAAAATGCCAGTAATCATCCCACTTTTTGCAGCAGAGATTACAATTCGAATAGTAATCACCCATTTTTTTAGACCTAATGCAGTCCCAGCTTCTCGATACGTCATAGGAACCATTTTCAGTGATTCCTCAGTTGTTCTAGCAACAATTGGAAACATGATAAGCGACAAGGCAAAGGCTCCTGCCCAAACAGAAAAGTGGCCAAGGATCAGAACTATCAGCAAGAATGCAAAGATTCCAAGTACAATCGATGGAAATTCCATAAAAACGTCATTAAAAAATCGGATGTAATGTGCAAGTCTATTATCACCATATTCAGAAAGAAATATTCCGGACATCACACCTATTGGAACACCGATAAGGCTAGACAGACCAATAATAATCAGAGTACCTTGAATTGCAGGGCCAATTCCGCCCTCGCCTGAACCTATCGACCCAGGAGTGGCTGTAAGGAATTCATAACTAATTGCAGCTGCACCATTTTTAAAAACTTCAACCAATATACTTCCAAGCGGGATAATTGCAATTATCACACATGCAAAGACCACCGCTCTAACTGCCTTATCAACAACTAGTCTTTTCTCAACGTTTTGCTTGAATAATGCCCGATATTCTTGTCGTCTCTGGTTTGTTGTCAATTATTAATTGCACCCTCCTTTACTTTTAGCATTCTAGTAACCAAGATATGAGCCACGACATTGATTGCAATTGCAATTAACAAAAGAACCAATGCGACACCAATCAAAGCGGGAAGATGAAGCGATGCAGGAGAGGCCTCGACAAATTCGTTTGCAATGATGCTGGACATTGTCTGACTAGGTTTGAACAGAGATGAAGGTATTGCACCAATGCCTGTTGCATTACCAATCAACATGGTAACTGCCATCGTTTCGCCAACAGCTCTGCCAAGTCCGAGAATTGAAGCACCAATAAGCCCAGTTTTGGAATAAGGAAAAACCGCAAGCTTGAACATCTCCCATTTTGTGGCACCCAACATGTATGCAGCCTCTTTTTGCTGTTGAGGGACAGCTCTCATTATCTCACGCGATACTGCAGAAACTGTGGGGATAATCATGATTGCCAGAATTACGCTTGCAGTCAGTATATCCAACCCAAAGGGAGTTCCAGAAAAAAGCCAGATGTTATCTCCAAATGTATTATGTAGGGGTTTTTCAATCCAGTCAACAAAAAATACCCTGAAAACAAACAATCCCCACAAGCCATAGATCACGCTTGGGACAGCGGCAAGCAATTCCACGATAAAACCTAAAGGAGCGCCTATTTTGGCAGGAGCGTCAGATATGAACATTGCAATTCCAATGCTCAAAGGAACGCCTATGGCCATGGCCAAAGCGGATGTCGCAAGAGTGCCAAATATGTAAGGTAACGCACCAAAGTCTTCACGTCCTTCAACTGCATTCCATTCTGTTTTTGTAATAAATGAGAGTCCATTTTCTTCCCAGATAGGATATGATTCAGAAACCAGCTGAAATGCCAGAAATACAATCATAACAAGAACATATACACCAGCTAGAGTTGCACCTATTTTGAAAATTTTATCTGATATTACCCCCTTTCCAGTTTTTGAAGGGGTGAGTTTTATTCTGACCACAGATTTAGGCAGAAATTTAGAGATATCAAAGATCTTACTATATTTTATGAGTTGATCATAGTTCTATATAGATCGTAAGCAATATTGTAAATAACAATTTTTCAGTATAGAGGGTAATTGGAAACAATTGAAAACGCCAAACAGACACGAAAAATGCAACTAAGCGGCGGATCTACTTACATTATTTCATTACCAAAAAACTGGATCGAGGATCTAAAGATCAAGGTTGGAGAAAACGTCATGATAGTAAAAAACTCTAACAATTCACTGACTCTATTTCCAAGAGAGAAAAACGAGCAAAAGAAAAAAAGCACAGCAGTAATCCCATCAAGTCAAAAGGATTCAGGAGAATTCATCAAGCGAAAAATAATCGCAGCATATCTTGCAGGATATAAAACAATAAAAATCAAAACAAAAGGAATGAGAATACCATCAGAGCACTCCAAAAGTGTAAGAGATTTGGTCCGTTCAGCGATGATTGGAACAGAGATCGTAGAATCAAGCTCAGAATCAATAATAATTCAAGTTCTCACCAGATTGCCAGAATTATCATTTGATACGGCATTAAAAAGAATGTATTTGATGGCAAGCAACATGGTAAAGGAATCAATAGAAGCGCTAGAGAAAACAGATACGATACATGCAGATGAAATTTCAAATATGGATGATGAGGTAGACAGATTCAGCCTCTACATGAGAAGGAATCTAGTTTTGGCAGTAGGAAACGAGAGTGTTTTACAAGATATGGGGCTAAGAAAACCGTCAGACTGTCTAGGTTACAGAACGGTGGTAAGCAGAATTGAGAGGATTGCAGACCATGCAAGTTTAATTGCAAAAAGAATAAAGTTCATAGAGGATGAGATCGAGCCAAAAATAACAAGTAAGATAAAAACCCTTTCCGAAAAATCGTTAGAAGTTTTTGAAGAATCAATCACTGCAATGCAGGAACATGATTTTGAAAAAGCAGAAAGAGTTGCAGAGAAAGTAAATCAGGTAATAGACGAAGAAAAACAAATCATGAGCAAAATTAAAGAAACTGAGAAAAATGTGACAATCATAAGATTTGTCTTAGAAGACCTGAGAAGAATTGCAGAATACTCAAGCGACATTGCAGAAGTTGCAATAGATGAGAACATTCAAAGCATAATTACAGAAGAATAACACATCAAAGAAAATAAAAAAATAAAAAGAAAATAGATCTATTGCACGTAGAAGTCAGGACCCCAGGCATGGGTTTTTCGAAGATCACTTGTGCTTATAGTATCAGCTTTTGTGTATGATTTCGACATTTTTTCAGACACTGGGTCATATGGTTTGTAACCTGTACATTCAAACTCGAAAACATTGGTCAACGGAAACACCTTGAAATAGGTTTCCTCACCGCTTGTTTCAGTTTGTACCTCATAGTCTGTTACTCTACAATCAGCATACTTGAAACCTCGTACAGATTCATCACCATACATGAGATTAATATCCACTTGAAATAGTTCAAGCACGGGATTTGTACCAGTTGCACTTGTCATTTTCAGATTATCGTCAGCTCGTTTGTATAGCATTGGAGTATCTCCAACCATACCTTGCAACGTGAATGTTGGATTTGATTTAACAAGCACATCACCTTGGATAAACAACGGAAAATCGACTGTTTCAACACCATTCATGTATGTAAATGTAGCAACGGCTCTAGGGCCAGTACCTGTCGGAAACTCGTGTGGAATGGTTTTATGTTCCAACATTGTGTTTTTCCAAGATACTTCTTTTACCATATCCTCATATGCTGTGTTTTTTGGGGACAATCCGATGCATTCGACACCTAAATTGTCCACATATGCGAATCCACTCTTTCCAGTAAATCCTTCTTCATTGTCATATAAGGTAGTGAGTTTGTAAGAATCTATGCGGCAGTCTCTAAAGTCAAGTTCTCGTAAGACCTGATCGCCTGAAACAAACTGAACTAGTGCCTCAAAATCGGTGTTTGGACCATTTTTGAACCCTGATACTTTGCGTGCGTTCTCAATTGCCTCATTTAAGAGGTTGTGTCCACCAACTATCCCTTGAGCTGTAAAGCTTACAGACGTGTTTCTTGTATCCTCACCATATCCGGAGGATAGATGAAATACTGGAAACTCTATCTTTTCTACACCCTTATCAAACTCAAATGTGATAAATGTACGTACATCATTTTGGAATTTGAATGGTGTCACACCATAATCTACAGTTGTGAATGGAGTTCTGTGAGAATATGAAACATTGTTTGGAGTTATCAGATCAATACCACCACAAAGAAAATCAATGGAATTGACAATGGCAAATCCACTTGATGATGATGTGTATGATTCATAATCATCATTGAGCGTAGTTACGCGATAGTCATTTATCTCACATTGAGCATAGTTGAGTTTTTTAACTGAAGTTCCATTTTTGATAAAATCAGCTGTAACGCTGAAATATTTAGAGTTCCAGTCAAAGCTGCGATTTTGCTTGTGTTTGAAAGCATCATCTAGTGCCTGATGTAATAGTGGAGATGGTTCAACAACGCCTTGTAGCCTAAATATCTGTGAGCCTGAATTTGCCACAAAATCATCAATCATCACAAATACAGGATATTTGTAAGTCTCTACCCCATCACGAAATGTGAATGTAGTGACAACACTTACGTCATCTGCATATTTGTATTGTGGTTCTTCAGCATATGCGCTAGAGGTTCCAATAACAGATATTGTTAGTACTGCAACAAGGTTGAGCATTGCAATATTTTTCATGTTTTTCAAAGTCATTAAGATTCAAAATGTAATATGCATTATAATCACATCACATAGTATAACAGGTTGGAACGTAATGGTAGATAGTCCTCATATTACTATATAGAAGATAAATTTTGAAATGCGTTTCAATAGTTTCATGTATAAAATATCCTTTTTACAGGGAGATTTTACAAAAAAATATGAAATCAGTATTGACATTAAATAGAATTGTGTTGATTTCGGCAATTGGAGTGTTTGCAGCTATCTATGTGACATCATTTATCATGTTTCCTGAGATAGGGGAAAGAATACTATACGGCAAGCATCCGCCAGAAGAAAAATACAAGCAGTTAGAGTATAGCCAGATAATAACATCAGGAAATTACAATTGTATGGAGACTGCATCAATCAAAGCGCAAGGAGATTTGCCTAAATTCATAAAAGAATTCAACGAGTGCAATGAGTAACCACCAAATTAAACAATGAAAAATAAAAGGAAAAAATTAGACTTTGAGAATACCTTGCTGTATAAGATACTGTAGTCCATTGATATAGTCTTGATCGGTTATCAATCCTTCTGACCACCATTTGGCGTTATCACGAATCCATTTTGGAATTTGGTATTCTTTAGTGTCTACTGCGTCAGAGTAATCCCAGAGAGATTCTCCACCATATGTTACTTTAGACAAGCCGTTTTTGCCAATTTCAGCTACTTTGTCAGACAGCGGAACGTATAGCAAATCAGGTGCATAGTCTTGACCCTCAGTAATCATCCAATGAATCATGTGAATTACAGCTTTTGCTTGATCCTTGTTCTTTGTAACCTGCTTTAGGTCATCATATACAAGCAGATACGTGAAACTGGCAATTGGATATGAATCAGAACCCGGTGCATTGACTATTGTCACATGTTCCCAGCTTTGATCTGCTGCAGGGAGGCTAGAAGCCGCACCACCAGATGCAGCTGAAATAGTATCCAAGGTAGGCTCTACGAATGCATTTCCATCGGCATTTTGAATAAAAGCAAAGCTCATTCCAGTTTGAAATGCATATGCCAATTCAACATAACCTATAGAATATGGAGTAGATTTTACAATTCCTGCGACACCTTCGTTTCCGGCTGCTGCCAATCCGAGTGGCCATGGAACAGATTTTCCTTTTCCTACTTTTTCATCCCATTCTGGACTAACTGTTACCAGATAGTCAGTAAAGACAAAGGTAGTACCAGAGCCATCTGAACGATGTGCAGTGACAATCTCTTTGTCAGGAAGATTCAGTCCAGGATTATGAGACTGAATTTTAGGATCGTTCCATTTTGTGATCTTTCCAAGAAAGATATCGGCAATCTCATCTCCAGTCAGTTTTAACCCTTTGTTTGGAATTTCAGGAATGTTGTATACCACAACAACCCCTCCAATGGCTTCTGGGATGTGAAGTGTGCCAGGGGCCAATTGCATTTCAGACTCACGAAGTGGAGCATCAGAAGCTGCAAAGTTAACAGTCTTTTCGATATGCTGTTTTACTCCACCTCCACTTCCGATTGATTGATAGTTCAGATTTACATTAGAATATGCTTTGTTGTATTCTACTCTCCACAAATCAATTAGAGGGAACGGAAATGTTGCACCTGCACCATCCAAATTAAATTGTTGATTTGGATTTGGAGCATCAGGTACTGATGATGCATTCGCGTATAGTGGTGGCATGACTGCAACAAGAGTTGCGATCAAAAGTATTGATGTTATTGTTGTCTTCATTGAGGAAATGTAATTGCCAGTTTATTTACAAATAACAATCATAGATTACGAAAAAACAATATGACTCTGGTTTCTATATAGAATTACTCACAGTTAATTTTCAGATCGTCATCAGATACGTAACAATGATCGTTATTACTGCCTCCATCTATAACATCAGATCCTTCGTTTCCGTCAAGGATATCGTCACCAGCAAATCCCTTGATAATGTCATTTCCCTCATTACCGTAGACGATATCATTTCCTTCATTACCGTAAAGAATGTCATCCCCATGGCCACCAAAGATGCAATCGTCCCCGCTTCCACCATCAATGAAATCATTTCCGTCTAGCCCAAATATCAGATCATCAAGATTTGTTCCATATATCACATCATCCTCAGAAGTGCCAAGAATCCTGTTATATTGAGAATAATATTTCCCACATGCATTTACAGTGATTACTTGAAAGTCATGAGAGGAATTTCCTGCATTATCAAATGCTATCCACATAATAGTGGTTGTCCCCAAAGGCAGGCCGTCAGGGGCGTTATTCAAAATGGTCTTTATTCCACTCTCATCAGTCGCAATTGGTTCTCCAAGGTCAACAAATGTCAAGATTCCGGTGGCGTCAATTTCCATATCTGCAGGCGCAATAATTTTGGGCTTTGAGGAATCACGCAATTTTATCTCAGGTTCTGGGATTTCTTCCACGTGGATTATTTCAGGTTGTACGTAAAATGGTGTTTTAAAAATTTGGATTTTGTGTGTTGCAGAATCAATTATCAAAAGATCTCCATTGCTTCCAATAGCAAGATCAGTTGGCATTGTAAATGAATTTGGGTATGGTCCCTGTTGATCAAAAATACTGAGATAAAATGAATCTTGTTTGAGATGTAAGATCCTATCGTTTGCAGAGTTTATCACAAACAATTCATCATTAGAATCAATGGCAATTCCTTCGGGAGTAAAGGCATAATTTGCACCATAGTATTTTAGAGATTCAATGTGATTTCCATCTGGATCAAATTTCTCAATATTGCCATTTCCTTTGTCAGTGACATAGAGATTTCCACTGCTGTCAGCATCAATCCCAAGCGCGATAAGCAGTTCGCCCTTACCTAATCCGCTTGATCCAAATGAAGATACAAAGTCACCATCGGTGGTAAATTTCTGAACTCTTTGGTTTCCAGTATCTACAACATACACAAAATTACCAGACACGACAATCCCATTGGGATACTTGAATTGCCCTTCATAGATCCCCTTTTTGCCCCATTGAGAGACAAAATTTCCATCATGATCAAATTTTTGAATTCTATGCAAATCACGATCTGCTACGAATACATGGTCATCATCGACTGCAATTCCAGAAGGATGATGGAATTCTCCTTCAAGGGTTCCACTCTTTCCCCATGTAGTTTGAAATTGGCCGTCACTTGAGAATTTTTGTACGCGTTTGTTTCCCAAATCTGTGACGTACACATTTCCTTCAGAGTCTACTGCCACAGATTGCGGATGTGAAAAGTAGCCAGGCTTTGAGATTCCAAAAGATCCCAATTCTGTAATCAAATCATAATTACTCAAGGCCGAAGAATTTTGAATTAAGACAGGAGTTAGCAATATTGCTGAGAGAATCACAAACAGGTGGATTGTGGCGGACAACTGTTTCTGGTTTTAAAATTTCTCAAAGATCCTCAAAGTTAGTAATTGTTGAAATGTTTGTCAATAAATTCTCAGAAAGGCTTGTTGACTTCACGCGTAAACACATAGCTTGCAAGACCCACCATGAACAGCACAAACACGCAGATAATTCCAATGCTAAGAAGTGGTGAAATTCCGCCTTCAGATATGCCAGTCATCATCTCCCTTACCAGTAAAACAGTATATGTTACAGGATTTAGTCTTGCCACAGATGCAAGCCAGTCAGGCAATAATTCAAGTGGGAATAACGCCGGGCTAAGCATAAACAAAGGCATTCCTAGAAAATTGATTACCCCCCAAAATGTTTCCTGAGATTTTGCAGTAGCTGCGACAACTACAGAGATCCCAGAGAACCCCAAAGAGAACAAAATGACGATTGCCATTATTGGGGCAATCATTAGTGGATTTGGAAACGATACTCCGATTGCAAGCGCAATGCCCAAAATCAAACTAGCTTGCAGTGCAGCAATCAGTGATATTGCAAGCATTTTTCCTAATGCAAGCGATGATCTGGATATCGGTGAAGTTAACGCCTTGTTCATAAATCCATAACGTCTATCCCACAAAGTGTTGACACCTCCAAAAATGCTGGTAAATATCGCAGTAAGTATTATTACGCCAGGCGCCATGAACTCGATGTATTGACCGTCAAAGCCGACTGATTGAATGAGCGGCTGCGTTCCTGCAAATGTATTTCCAATTACTATAATCCATATTGCAGGCTGTATCAGTCGAATCAAAACTCCGCTTCGAGATTTTTTGTATCTCTTTAGTTCTCGCCAAAAAATTGTATATGTGTCATACATCAACGAGTTCATGCACGCAGCCTCTTCATTTTTGCATGCTCACGTTTTCTATCAAAGCCAGAGTCATCAGATCGGATCTCATGGCCAGTGTACGAGATAAACACATCATCAAGTGTGGGAGTAGTAAGAGAAATGGAATTAATTTTGATTCCAAGACGGGACGAGATCTGAAAAATTTTGGGTATTACTTCAGTACCCTTTGACGCAAACAATACGAGTTTGTCATTATCTTTGTTGATTTTGTTTATTGTTTCAATTTTTTCCAATTCAGAAAGAAAAGAGTCATGTGACAATACATCTTGCGTGACAAGCGTAATTATTTCATTTCCCATAGAATTTTTCATGTTTTGCGGTGAATCAATCACCTGAATCTTGCCATGATCAATTATTCCTATCCGGTCGCACAGCTGGTCAGCCTCTTCCATATAGTGAGTGGTAAGAAATATGGTCATTTCAAATTCGGTGTGGATTTTTTTTATATATTCCCAAATTTTTCTGCGGGTTTGGATGTCAAGCCCAACCGTAGGCTCATCTAGAAACAGAACTTTTGGATAATGAAGTAGGCCACCAGCAATGTCAAGACGCTTCCTCATTCCGCCAGAATAAGTGACCACGGGATCGTTTTGCTTGTCAGAGAGTTCGATTAGTTCCAATATATCGTCAATTCTCTTGTTGATTTGGTTTTTTGGGATGTGGTTCAGTCTGGCTTGCAAAAGTAAATTTTCGCGTCCTGTAAGGTATTCATCAACGGTTGATTCTTGTTGAACATATCCAATATTTTGGCGGACTTTTTTTGCTTGGGTTAAAACATCAAATCCAGACACCAATGCTTGACCAGAGGTAGGCTTTAGAAGAGTGGTAAGAATCATCATTGTAGTACTTTTTCCAGCGCCGTTAGGTCCCAGAAAACCAAAGATCTCTCCAGCATTCACGGTAAAAGAGATGTCATCAACAGCAGTAACAGGCCCAAATGATTTTGAAAGAGATCTTGTCTCTATAGAATGCAACACTTTGATCGCTTGTCTCAATTATAAATTGCTAAGCGTTTGGCAATACACCTCAAAAAAAATTTAAACACCAGTTTACAAAATGACCACATGAGAGGGCTCTGCCAAAAATGTCATTCGTCAAATGTAGAAATTTTCGTCCAAGATGGAAGGCCAGTGTGTAAACAATGCGGCAAAACAGATTAGCGCAAATTAAAAAGTAAGAAGGATCAGTCCAGTTTTTTGAAATCTTCTTTGGTCATTCCGAGGATTATTTTTTCCCCCACACCCCAAATTTCAGATTTGGAGAGGATCTTGGAATGAAGTAGACCATCAGTGATTTCAATTGACTCCAGTTCGCTGGTCTCAGGATTTCTGTGTATGCGTTTTACTTTGCCAATCTTGTGTCTATCAATATCAACTACCTGGATTCCAGTTCTGACTGGAGGTCTGCTTAACAATAGAGTTTCGTCGGTAAACTTGTCGATATAATCATCAGATAGAAAGTAATCCTTGTTAAAGCCCTGATGGATTGTGACGCCTGAAACTATGAGTGTTTCTGGGTTTATGTGAATGTGTTTTACTTTGCCATAGTCGATTCCTTCTCTGTCAATTACTCTTTTTCCAGTGAAATCATCGGCCGTGGTAATGTTTGAAGGCATTCCTTCTAGTTTGACTGACATGACGCTTGATTGACAGATTTGCTTATCATACCAAATATCAGAATTTTCTAGCAATGAGGTTAAATTACTTGACAGAATGCATTCGTCATGGCAACAAAGGAGGACGTATTCCGAGCAATCCTGGTTACCAAAGGCAGAAAGACAGGCAAGAGCCACTCCGTGATGCTTCGTGCGGTAAAATATAACGGAAAAATATATTTTTCAAGACACAGGCCAGATGGGGACTGGTTTCAGAACGCAGTTGTAAATCCACAAGTCACAATAAAATACAACAATTCAACACATACAGGAACGGCAAAGCAAGTCAAAGATGAAAGGATAGCAAGTAAAATTTCAGAATTAAAATATCCCGGTGAAGAGAGGGCCAAGGAAAAAAGAGTTGCAATAGAAATCACACTAGATGAATGATAGTCGTCAGGCCACGACGATCATACTCGGTATCACCATTCATTTCAACTACAGTTACTGTAAATGAGATCACATCTCTCTGTTTTGCATCTTCTGCATGAAGTGTAAGATGGATGTCCATCAGATCAAATTGCTCGGTGGGAAGATTTTTTTCATCAATGTATGCGCCGCATGTTGATTCGATTCGGAACCGATCGTCTTTAAAATGAAACCCAAGCTTGGTTTTTCTATTTTCCCTGCCGTTGGCTTTTACATTTATGTCAATAGTTCCAGGTTTTGCCATGGTATAGCTTGATGTTCCATTGACAAACACACCTATAGGAAATGGCTTTCCTGCAGTGGATTCTGCCATTTTTTGAATGCCGTCATTCATTACAACATCCACGGCTTTGATCGATTGTGCAACTTTTGCAATCCATTCATTGGTCCTCTTTATTGTGGCATGAATCCCATCTCTTCTTTTTTTGTCTTCGTCTTCTGGAAGCTTGTAGTAATCAACCCATGCTTCATAGTCATGCGATATGTCTTCGATAAAATCAATGCATGTTCTCTTGTAGTCATCAACATTGGTGGTTCTTTCAGACTCGTCACCTGTTCTTAATCCATCATAATCCATTGGAAGCGCCAACAGAATAGTGATGGTTTTAACATCTAAAAAACTAATCTTGTCAGAAAATTAACGATATTAATGGGATTTTAGCAAGACACATCAAATGATATTCTCAGAACTAATCCAGAACCTACAAAAGGAGCTCAAGACAAATTTGGCACAAATCAGATTCCTGTTAAAGAAGAGTCCAGCCATAGGATATTCCAAAATAGTGGAGATTGGAAAGGAGGTAGGAAACAAATACAACATCAAGCTTGTAGTGAACTTTCCAAAAGAGGGAAGAATAGAGGAATTTGAAATGTATGGAAGACGGGATCTCAGCCTAATCATAGACTATGAGAGAAAACAGTTCCCAATAGATAGAAACATCATTAAAGAAAAGGCAAGGGAGATCTTAGGAGACATCAAGACTGAAGACGCATACATGTATGAGAATAAGGAAGGCGTAAGAGTGTTTTCAGAAGGATGGAAGATAGACATTCTGCCACATTCTTTGCATATTTGGACAGAGTTTGATGAAAGGGTAACGCAGTTTTGCGATTGGCTTATGGACAATGTGTACATGGTAAAACACAAAGATTAGGAATTTTCTAATTTTTCAAGCAGCCCGTGCGCTTCATAATTATCTGGTTGTAGTTTTAGAATTTTTTTGCAGCAGTCAATTGCTTTATCTTTTTGTTGTAAGGAAAGATGGGCATTTGTTTTTAGGACAAGGGTTTCAACATCATCGCTTTTCATAGCATGGGCCTGCTCAAAATACGGAATTGCTTTTTGAGCGTCCTCTAAAATATAGTAAATGCTTCCCATGATGAACATAAAGTCAGGATCGTTAGCAAACTTTGCCTCTAGGTTCTTGCCGTATTCAAGAGCATCGACATACTCCCCGTCTTTGATCAGTTTTTTAAGATGTCTTTTTGGGTAAGTAAAAAGCCCTGTCATTTTATCGTCAGCCTACCTATAACACCTAACAATTTGAATGTAATACATTAATCCATTCAAGAAATTGCCAAAACAGCAAGTTTATGGAGCTGCAGAAATTTTCATGATTCCTTCTTTGATCAGGAACTGTATTCCCTGAACAAATGAAGAGTCGTCAATTGAGCCGTCTGCCCACCAGCCTGCATTGTTCTTAATCCATGATGGGATCTCATTGGAGCCAGTTCCTGTACCTTGTGTAGTTGGAGGAATCTTCATGATTCCTTCTTTGATCAGGAACTGTATTCCCTGAACAAATGAAGAGTCGTCAATTGAGCCGTCTGCCCACCAGCCTGCATTGTTCTTAATCCATGATGGGATTTGTGGCGACGGAACTATGGGAGTGACACTGCCCTCTCTAGCATAAACAGGAATCTCAATCACCAAATAATCAGCAGGCGTAGATGGAACAATTCCCTCAGGAGCTAGTCCATATACCCATACAGCATATCGTGCAATTCCAGGTTCTGCCTCCACCATAATATCAATTAAAGACTGACCAGATGGAGAAAAGAGAAACTTTCTTCCCTCTTCTTGAGCAATTGATCTTAATGGGTTTAGATTTTCATCCACCAGCAGTAGGTCATATTGAACTTGATTAAGATATTGAGTATCATCGTACTTGCTGATGAATTCAATTAGCCATTGCATAGAGCAGCCTTGAGTAACCTCCGAAGGTCCGTAAAAGGCATGTATCTGGTAGCTAAAGTTTTTTGTTGGTTTTTTGATGCTTTCGGTCCTTTCATAATTTGTTTTACATCCCATCTCAGCTGCCTTTACATCAGTAGAGACAATTCCAATAAATGGGCTTGTAGATACGTTTTCGCGATACTCTAGTAATTCAAACTGATATTCCGGTGGAGGTATTCCTTCTGAAACATGTGTCCAAGTTTGAGCTTTTATTGGAAATGGGAAGTTATCTACAATCCATACCTTGCTTACGTACCCGCCTGTCTTCCATGAAACCAAAACTGTCTCCCAGGTTCCAGCTTTGACAGTAACGGTTTCAATGGCAGTTGGCATAACTTGTTCTCCGCCAATGTTTCCAATCTTTCCCCAAGATGTTGCTTTGAATTCTTTTGGTCCTTTACCGCCAGAGCTTCCATCAGATGTCGCAAAGGCAGATAGCCATGCAATAGATGATTTGAATGCACCTCGGTAAACACCTAGTTCGGCGCTACCTCCTGTGGGTTCTGGAGCAATTTTTCCCAATTCCAGTTCACCTTTGATTATTTTATTGCCATCATAAACAACAGCTTCTGCTAGCCATTTTGTTTCACTTCCAACCTGTTTATCACCCTTAATCCAAATATCCATCTCAAATGTTGCACATTCTTTGTAATCCACATGGCACATTGAATAGCTGAAATAATCACCCTGTTTGAGACCCTCTCCAGCATACCAAGATCCTTCCTTGTTGACACCACCAGACTGGAATTGTGCTGATGCCATTGGAGAAAAGGTTCCAAGGATCAAAATTGCAATCAATGAACCAGCCATGAACGTATGTTTCAAATCAAAAAAATTGAGCACAACAGATAGTTAAAGGTTATTCAAATAAGCAAATATAGAGGAAAATTGGAGAAATTTTAGAATGTGTGAATGCTCAAAAATACATTTGTATGAAGTTGAGTTCAAGCTGGACGGAATGGTAGTAGTTCCAACACACAAGAATTGTGGATTTGCACTTGATGAAAAGCAATCAGACAAGTTCCAAAAAGAACTAGTAAAATCATGGGGCTTTGAGGACGAAGAAGAGTAAGTAAAAAAGAAAAGAAAAAGTTGTATTTTCTTTAATGTTCTGCGTTTTTGCAAATATCTAATTTACAATCACATGTAGCGTCACAGTAACATTCTCCTTGCATAGCACAGTCACATTCAGTACCATTGTCTGCTTGTGCTGCACATCCACATGCTGCGTCGGACATATCATAGCAAAGAATCTACTTATTTTAAAAGGTTAGTACATGAATTTGGAAGATCAGGCTTGATACAGGTGCTCCAGGATTTGCCTGCAGGACTTTTCAACGTGTTTGGATTGCTCCAATAATAGTCCAGAATCAACCTCAATGTCAAAGGCGATCTTTAGTATATGAATTAGGTATTGCTCCTTATCTATGGTTTTTTTTATTTTAATGAAGCTTTCTTTGTTCAGGTAACCCAGGTAAAAATAACAGTCAGACAGCATTGAGTTCTTTACAAAAAAATCATGTTTTTGTTGTATCATTTGAGAATGGTTAGTGTTCTCAGCAATGTCTGAAAACCCAACTGTTGATTTTAGCATTCTCTCTAAGAGAGTAGGGGTTGCTCGCTCTATCCCAACTGTTTGATTGACTACTGAAAGATGCTGGTTTACAGGTGTTTTTTCAAACTTTCTTAACATTTCCAGCATGTGTGATGGGGAAGGCCTTTTCTGATTGAGTGCGCATATTGCATCTGCCAAATAAAATGAAGCGCATTTTTGCCAACATGCTGCAAACAAATTAGAAGAGTCAATTCCGTCTTTGCACTTTTCACAACAAAAGATAGATTCAATCAAGCAATTTTTTGCAAAATCACGGTATAGTTTTTGTCTCTTTTCTTTAACTTTAGATAAGAGCATTCGGAGCTCCCAAGAATCGTCCTGGATTATTTGCATATTGTCGTACTGGATCAAAACTTCAGATTTTGTCTCTTGTAATGTGCCATGGTGAAGGTGAATGTACCTTCCTTCAAACAAGATGATTTGATCATGTCCTAATGTTTCATCAAATACGGTAATATCATAATCACATGAATCAAAGCTCTCAGCAGTAGTTCTGCAACCACCCAAGCCAACGGGAAAACTTGCCAAGTTTTGTTGCTCGACAAATTTTTTCAAATCCATTAAAATGAATCCAGAGTGATTTTGTATAAATGATCAAACTTACTAATTTTCACTAATCGATTTATTGTCAAAACATTTCCTTTAAATTGAGATTGAGATCATTTTTCAACAAGCTCCTGTGGTGTAGTCCGGCTAAGCATACTGCCCTCTCAAGGCAGTGATCCCGGGTTCAAATCCCGGCGGGAGCATTTTTCTTATTGGGTACAAATATTCGGATTTTATCTATGTAGACAGCACATATCTTACAATCATAAAATGAAGTATTGCAAGAAAAATTTGAAAAAGTATGGTTAAACCAGAATTTAATCAAAGGTTATAATTTAACCGTCCATCTACATTTAGACTAAAAATGTCAACACACACAAGACAGAAAAAATACATCGTAACTGTAGTGGTAGCTGCATTAATCGTAGTCGGGATTGTGAGTGCGTATCTCATCCCCACCCAGACAACATTAACCATCATACCAATTACACAAGAAGAACAAGAAAGAAACGAGGCACTAGGCATAGCCCAAAGATACATCGTAACTAGCCCGACATTTGCATTTGATGGAGACATCAATACATTAGATGTGGAATACATTGGCTCTGCTGAATCATTTCCACCCCAATACATGTTCACAATGGCATTTGATTCATCGCATGGAGGGTATGGAAATAGAGAAGGACAGATGCTGACTCAGGCCATCACACACCATAAAATGGACATAATTGTATCAGAAGGCAATGTAATTTCTGCTGTCACAGATAAGACATGGGATGAGATTAACCATCAGTATGTTCTAAAACAAAAATTGCCGTCAAGTAACGAGCAAACAGAATACTTTGATGAGAAAGTAACAGATTACCAATCATTGTTAGTGGCACTAAAATCCCGAGGCCTTGAAGTAAAAGAGACTGAAGAAATTAATGATTCAGTATTTGCAGTTCCAATCAAAGTTCTCTCCGTTGCAGGAATGGATCTTCAAGTGTACGAGTTTGGTTCAGAATCCATTACAAATGAGGCAATTCAGGTAGTTTCTTCAGATGGGACAGAGATTGGATCAAGTGTAATTAGATGGATCGATGAGCCACATTTTTACAGCCAAGGCAAAATTATTGTCCAATATATTGGACACAACCCAGAAATGTTGAGTGTACTTGATTCACTTTTAGGCAACCAGTTTGCCGGAATGTGATTCAAGTATCTCTTTTTTTGTTTTATAGAAGTTAAGCCTGACAGACAGATCACGTTTCAACAGGTATAGGAAATAATCAGATTGAATTTCAAGTAACTTTTTTGAGATTTGTGCAATATTGAGAAATAATCAGGAACTTATACTACACATAACCAAAAACGATATGGCCAACTACATAGGGGACAATAACAAAAAACAAGTACATGATCTTGAAAATCTAAAAGACAATTGCCAAATGGACGAAATCAAGCTAGTGCACAGAAGATACTTCATCCCAGACTCATTCAAGCAGGCAAATTCTGAAGGATACACGAGTTGTGCATGGTGCATTGAAAACTTTCAAAAATAGAGCAACATTTACCGCAATAATTCAACCAATTGTCTTTACCTTATAAGCCAGAGGCAACCCAGTAAAGCATGTTAAAAAAACTATTTTCAAGACTGAAAAATAACCAGAAAAACGCAACAGAGAACATAAACGCATTCAAAGAATCCGAGAAGAAAAGAGAAGAGTCAAATTGAGATATCATTGCAAAACATGCAGCTTTCACTGGGAAGGATGGATGGACACATTTGACAAAGTACTAACTCATGAAAAGACACACGTGATCAAAAAGGCATAAGTGTCAACAGATAGAAAACCACATAGGATATTCTTTCATAGAAAAAAATAAAATCTGGCCCACCCACCATGAGATACATCCAAGACATTGCCTTACAGATGATCAAAGCATGGTTTCTTTAAATAATTTAGATTAAGACCAAATCTAGTTGGCGTTAAGAGACTTACGATTAAAAGAAGAGTACAGATCAGATACAGATGACATCGTATCAGAATTTTTCTTCCCCTGCCTTAGCAATTGTATAGAATACGACCGGTGTGTTGACTTTTTGTCCATCCAGACATTGGCGTCAATAGCCATGGCATTTGATAATTTTGCAGAGGGCAAAGCAAAGCTGAGAATGATTACGGGGCACAGATTCAAGATATCAGATCTGAATCTGCTTACAAGGCTCTTTTCAGAAAACTACACAAAGGCAGACAATGTAAAATTAATGAAGGATTCAAAGATAAACAAGATAAGAAACATTATAGAAAACGGACAAATTGAAATAAAAATTGCAATTCCAAACTCAGAGCAAGTTACAGACTCATTCTCAGAGAGAATAGGAATTTTCAGAGATGAGAACAATGACGTAGTGGCATTCACTGGGACTTCAAGAGGAACAGTTCCATCTCAAACAAGGGACTTTGAATCCGTTGACGTGTTTACATCCTGGAATGACAAATCCAGAGTCGAAAGAAAGATGAAGGATTTTGAAGATCTTTGGCAGAACAAAACAAAATATGTCGAAGTGTATGATTTTGCATTCGCAGAAAAGAACAACCTTTTGAAATATTCATCAGAATGGATTCTTCAGGGTTAAAACTGAACTGAATTGTCGGATCTGGATTTGTTTTCATAGAAATCCATCCTGTTGATTTTATAGTATATTACCTCGCCCCTTCTTTCAATCACAGCAATCACGGGTTCCTTGCCCATTTGAGTAATTTGCTCAATTTTTTTCTGAAGGTTACCCATTTTTTCTTGTTGTCCCTCATTTAACCCAAAGATAAGAAATTTGGAGCCTTTTTCACCAAACTGTCCTCGCTCATACACCCTAAAATCAGAGCCAAAACCAAATCCGTCCTTTACCACGTATCCCCTGTTTCTCAAATCTCTGTATATCAAGAATTTTGTTAAGATGTCAGTGTCGTTTTTTTGGCATAGGTTCATCAGCGTATCAAAATCAATTTTCTTTGAATTTTTTTTGAGGATCAGTCGTTCTAAATATAAAAGATAAAGAGACTCGAAAGATTTCAGAAATAACTTGTCTTTGTCAAGATCACCATAGCCCTTGAGTTCAAGATCATGAATCATTTCTTTGTTTGAAATGCATGCTTGATCATCTATCAAATCGCCTTCGACAAGTGGGGTTTCTTCCATAATTAAGAGAAATTACGTGTTTTCAATATAAGCATTGGAAAGCAGGGCGATACGACTACTAACCGTTAAAATATGGGCATTTTGGTTTGTGTTTATCATGCATGGCGCAAATTACAGACGCGGTAACGGACAGGTATTCACTAGAAAAGAGTACATCAAAGGCAAACCACAGATAAAAATTGCAAAATTTCAAGGTGGAAAGAGAGGAAATTACCAGTATTGCGTCCAGCTGCTCATTAACGAAAAAATCCAGATCAGACACATGGCAATAGAATCAACAAGACTAGCAGCAAACAAGACACTAGAGCAAACAACAGGTGAAACAGGGTATTATTCAAGACTTAGAATATATCCTCATAATTTGTTAAGAGAAAATAAACAGATTGCAACTGCAGGTGCAGACAGAGTTTCAGAAGGAATGCGAAGAGCGTGGGGCAAGGCAGTCAGTCTAGGTGCCAGAGTCAGACAAGGTCAATGCATTATGGAATTGTATGTAAATGGAGATGCACATTTAGAAGCAGCAAAGAAAGCACTAAGAAGTGCATGTGTAAAGATGCCAGGTACTGCAACAATCAAAGTCATAAACTGGGACGGAAAACTATCACCATAGATTTTCCAAAGTAGAGATTTTTGATTTTACAAATTCTAAGAACTCTTTGAATTCAGATTCAGTTGGATCTCTGCCAAGAATTCTTTTTGATTGGTAGTAAAATGCATTGTACAGTCTACCGACAATAATGCCAACAACAAACGATTTGGTACCATCAATTGAAGATAGTGTTTCAGCCAATTGTTTTAGGTCCTGTTTGTTAGAAATAGTCTCTTGAATTTTTTGCTCCATTTTTTGCATTAGAATTTCATTCATGATATTACTTGGAGGAAATAGTTAAAAACAGTTTAATATCCAAATTCTTCCTCTAGGGTTGTTGCAGTCATAGTACAGTTTGGTTAATATTCGAGCTTGCCAAGTTCGTGACCCGGGTTCGAATCCCGGTGACTGCACCATCATCTTTGATTGCCATGCAACCCGCGTTCAATAATTTCCAATGCGTCTTGTGCTTTTTCAGGACGGGGCAATTGAATCATAAACACATTGTCTTTTCCATAATGGGACTTTGGCGAGGATAACGCAAGCATAGATGTTTTTGCAAGGTGTTGAAAAAATGTCAGATGCTTATTTGCGTTTATCAAGAGTTTTTCCACAAACCCCCCATGGGAAAAAGTCAGTACGACTTCAACAAAAACATGTCCTAGGCCATCCTGTAAGATATTAAGATCAGTGTTTATAGAAACAGGCTTTCCTGCAATAACAGAAATAATCTGATCGTATTTTTTTTCTTCAAAGATGATGCAGGGGACGTCATTGCCATCAAAATCAAATACGGTTACATCATCATGCGATTCGGCAATGAATTTTTCCAGATCATCACTCATGTTCTTTTTCTTTTAACATTGGTACTATTTTGTCACTTGCCTTGATTAAAAATGGAGATATGAATGCCGTGATAATGGAAATCACACCAATTAATGGGAACAAAAATGTGCTTACTGCGCCAATATCAACACCCGCTTTTATTATAACAATGGAAAATTCCCCCCTAGGGGATGCCAAAGTAAACGCAGAGCGTATCGACTTGGCTCTTTTTTGTCTAAAAATAAAATTGCCAATCAAGTTGCCCCCAAACTTCATCCCAGTTGCCACAACAATGAGAATTATTATGACAAAGAAATAATCACGAAGCTGAGAGACATCCATCAATGCACCTACTGAAATAAAGAATATGGCTACAAACATGTCCTTAATGGGGCTGGCCAATAGCTTTGAGACTTCAGATGATTTTGATTCGGCAACCAGCACACCAGCAAGAAATGCTCCGATGGCAACAGACAAACCAACAATGTTTGCCAATAATGCGTAGCCAAAACACACACCCAATACACTCAAAAGCAATATTTCATGATGCTCAGATGCAGCTACTCTGTCAATAAGAGGCGGAATTATTCTTGTACCAATGGTAAATGTTCCAACAATCAATCCCGTTGCAACCAGCACTACAACCACAACAGACTCGACAGATACGCTTCCGACAAGAGCGATAGATTGTAAGGATGAGATCAAGATGACAGCTATTACATCCTCTACAATCAGAATACCAAGAACTAGAATAGAAGACTCTTTTTTGATCTTCCCCATTTCCTCTAAGACTTTTACAATAATGGCAGTACTTGAGATAGATAATGCAGCTCCTATGAATAATGAATCCATGAAGTTCATCCCAAGTGCACTAGCAGCATAAAACACCACACCAAGTGTAGAGAACAAGCCAATTGTACCAACACCAATTGCAATTCTCCCTATACTACGAATTTTCTGATATGGAAATTCAATTCCGATTACAAAGAGTAGCAAAATCACACCAATCTCAGAAAATAAATTCAGCGCAGAGACATCAGATAAAATCCCTACGCCTCCAAGGATATCTGATGTCGGACCTCCGTCAGGCAGCATCCAAGACCATAGGGGAGACAGAGGCCCCAAAAGCATTCCAGCAAAAAGATACCCAATAATCAGAGGTTGCCTAATCTTGAAAAATGCCAAAGTGACAACAGCGCCAATTATCATGATAAATGCCAAATCAGTTACAAACGTAGTATGAGGTAATTCAGGAGTTATTTGCTCAATCAAGCTTGAAAACGTATTATTCAGAGAATTATGAATTTCAGAATCAATTTGTAACGCAAAATCATCCATGTCTTGATTCAGGAAATTTGTTTAAAAACAGTTGCGCGATGAGGAAGCCAGACCAACAAATGGCACAATTTTGATGTACAGTTAAGGTCTTTATGCCTAACCACCAAAATCCAAGCGCAGAGTGATGAGTAGGTCAACTGAAAACAATGTAGAGATATGACCTGGGGTATCTGACTGCATAATTGGTTACGTCATAATCACCTGACTATTAATAGTACGGTACCATACCGTACTATATGATTCAATGCGAATACTGCCCAAGAGGGTTTATTGAAACAGCTAATGGTTTAGCTGAAAAGACCTTTCACGAGTTACTTCATGAACCAGAAGTTGTCAACAAGTAACTCTTTACATTTTTTATTTTTGACCTAACTTTTTTAACGTCAGATTTTCTTTCCAATATGTATGGCTACTAAGGACGCAAAGAAAAAAACCGTGAGCGTAAAAAAAGTCTCCAAACGAGAACCAACTCCAGCTGCAATTCTCAAAAAAGTAGCAACCGTTTCAGATTCCAGTAAAGCACTGCAAAAAGAGATCAAGTCGATGTCAAAAATTTTTGTAGATAACCAAAAAGTCCTAATATCCATGAAAGGCATGATAGACGCACTAACCACAACATTAGAAAACATACAAAAACAATCAAGACAGATAAATATTCTAGAAGACGACACTCAAAAACTCTATGCAGGATTAAACCAGGTGAGAACACAATCCAATCTAATTACAAAGATAAATGATCAGACAGCAAAGATTCAAGAAGAAATTAACAAAATAAACGAGATACAAAAATCAGCACCCAAAACTCAGGAATTATCACAGCAAGTAGAGGACAGCATGAATTCCATCAGGAATAATTCTCAAATGATAATCAAAATTGCACAGAGAATTGATGAAGTAAGAGATGATTTGAGATCAGTCTCTGGCAAAGCAGACTCATTTTTAGAAATAAGCTCTGAAATTGACAATCTAAAGAACAACATTCAAAACATAGCAGAAAAAACAAATCAACTTGAAACCAACACACAGATAATCACAAGCCTTAAAGAAGAATTTGGAAAAATTGTAGATGATGCAAATTCAGCTACAAATCTAAAATCAGAACTAGATGCAATAAAAGTGGCAATCGATACAATATCATCCAAGGCATCAAAGATTGACTCTCTAGGAGGAGTGATCGACGGCCTGAAACAACAGTTTGAGACAGTTTCATCCAAGGCATCAAAGATTGACTCCCTAGGTAACGCAATAGAGTCTCTAAAGCAACAGTTTGAGGCAGTTTCATCCAAGGCAAATGCAGCTAGTAACATGAGTATGGAATCAATCAAGGATCTGGGAGGCAAAATGGATAAAATTGAAACTGAGATTGGCTCGTTAACAAAAAGAGCAGACTCGACTGCATTTGTAGGAGAAGGTCTAAAATCAGTTCAAAAGGATTTTGGTGATTTTAAACAGAACGTGCTAGAAAAAACAAATACAATTGATCAAAAGATTTCTTCAGTAAACGAGATGATGAAGAGACAAGATGCATCAACATCAGAATTTCACAAGAAGACAGATAAGATTTTTGAACAGCTACAATCTGTCAAAGACGTTACAAACAAAGTTTCAAGTGATTCGTCAAAGGAGATGATGGCCCTATTGAAGTTATCAGAATATCAATCAAACATAAGAATGCTGTCTGAATCAAAGTATGGGGAATTAAAAGATCTGGAAAGCATGGCATCACAAACTGCAGACATTGTTAACTTGTTTGACAGAATATCAATTGAGGCCGGAGAAAAAATTCCACTGCCTCATGAAGTAAGGCAGTGGGCAGTAAGCAAGATTTTAGACTGTGCGGACAAGTGGGAGATTAGATTTAGCGACATATTTTCTATTCTGTCAAACTCTCTAGGAAGAGACATGTTAAAAGAATCAATCAGGATTCAACAAGTAAGAGACATTTACGGAATTAGAGCTGTAGATGAGATTCGAAAAGAACTTGGCATTACCTAGACGCCGGAATCATCAATTTCTTTGAATTGTTCTTTCTTTCTTTTGAGCGCTGCAAAGATTCCAATTATTGCGGCAATCCAGATAGTACTGAATAAAACATTTGAAATGCTGACATACATGTATGGTGTAGCATCCATCAAGTTTGTCTTAATCAGAAGGGCCCTATCATGCACATCTATCATGCCAGTATGATATGCAGAACTGTCTTTGGGAACAGCAGATATTCGTGCAATACTTTGCTCCATATTGTTTATGTTACTTTCTATTCTCAAAAAGTCAGTAGAGGGCGTAGGGAATATCCATACGGGGTTTTTGTTGTCTTCTGGAAGATGTTCCATAACAATTGCCAAATCTTGTTTTATTGCAACAATGTGAGATTGAAGTGCAGATGGATCAGAAGTTCCAATAATACCATCCAGATGCCCACGCATCCTATCAATTGGGTAGATATCAGAATGATATCCATTAAAAGCCATTACCGCTCCAAATACAATAATGCCAACAATACCAACCATGGATAATCTGTAAACTGTCTTAGCCATCTTTTCGCTCTTGGTCAGATTTCGGTTTTTGCCGGATTTATTTCTTTTAAACTGAGTGTGAGAGAGGCTCATGTATGCAATATAGAAGAAACCCACAGTTTGAAGCCCAATTATAGGTACAAAGATAGGATTGTTAGAAAATATCGAGATAAAAATTCCCAATATCCCATATACACCAAAAAATATCTCAAGCAATGTTGTTTGTGTAAATGGTAAGTTGTACGCTTTATTTCTCCAATCGTCCCCTTTGGATATAATTCCATACTTGGGTGTCCTTAAAAATTCATTTTTCTTTCCCAACACAGCATCAAATACGGCAACGCTATTGTTAACAGACATTCCAGCATTGTATACCAAAAGAGCAGGCAAAATTTTTGCCTTGGATTTCCAAGACTTGTGATACATGCTTTGTATAATCATCATGTATGCACCAGGCCCCATAGCAAGATATGTGGCAATGGTTATTGCAGGCAAAAAGCTGATTACATAGAGATTCATGTGTGAGGCCAAAAGAATAGGCAAGGTAAGAAATTGAACAAGCATTAATGGATAAACAATGTGACGTGTAAGTTGGATAAATGCCTGAATCTTTGCCTCTACTGCAACTTTGCGTTTTACAATGATATCAGACAATAATTTAATTGCACATTGTATAGAGCCTTTTGCCCAGCGGAACTGCTGTCGCTTTGCAGCATTCATCTGTACTGGAAGCTCTGCGTCAACTACAATATCAGGCAAGAATACACATTTCCAGCCTTTCATTTGTGCACGATAGCTTAGATCAAGATCTTCAACCAGGGTTGCAGTATGCCAGCCTCCTGCATCCTCAATGCAGGTTCTTTTCCAAATTCCAGCTGTTCCATTAAAATTCATAAACAAATGAGAATTGCTTTTTGCTTTTTGTTCAATAAGAAAATGAAAATCAAGACTAAGGGCTTGAGCCTGAGTTATTGCAGAGTAATTTTCATTGACATGTCCCCAACGACACTGAACTAATCCGATGTTGGATTTTGTAAAGTGAGGTATTGCGCGCCTTAAGAACCAGTGCGGCGGAATGAAGTCGGCATCAAATATTGCCACATATTCAGTATCAGTGGTTTGCATTGCGTATTTTAATGCGCCTGCTTTGTACCCTTTGCGCGTACCACGCCTTATGTGTTCAATTTTAAATCCCTGTTTTTTGTAATCGTTTACAACAGTCTCTAAAAGTTCAACAGTATCATCATCAGAATCATCCAATACCATTATTCGCATTTTTTCTTTCGGATAATCCATGTGGCATACTGCTTCAACCAATCGTTTTGCAACATACTTCTCATTGTATATCGGCAGTTGAACAGTTACAGACGGAGTTCCCATTTCAGCAGTATCAAGAATTTCTTTGCGTCTGCCAGAGAGAATGGCAAGATAGTAAAAGTTGCAAGTATATGCAGTAATTATTATGGCAGACACAATAAAAAGATCAAATATAAAATGAGTAAACGGGTTTAGTGCCATATCCCTAGTTTCTCAGAATGACTAATCGCTATTTATACTTGCAAAAATTTTCGTTTATTTTTGTTCAAATATCTTGATTGCTTGAGGAGGACAAACACCCTCACATGCTAAACAAAAGATGCAGTCAGGCTCTTTTGACATCAAAGGTTTCTTTTCAGATGCAGGATTTCCAGGAGTGTCAAACCACTCATACACGCCAACAGGACACGCTTCAATGCATGCACCATCAGCTACGCAAATATCATAATCGACAGAAACAAATTCTCCCCATACTCCCAATATCGCATTATTTGAGCCACGTCGTCCCCAAGTCTTGATGGTATGATCACCTGCAGCAAATGGTGCTGATGGCTTCATCTTCGATTTGTATTCTACATCGATCGGTCCTGGTTTTGCACCATCAGGAACTTCAATTTCTCCCTCATCACCTTCGATTTCTTCCTCTGTTGTTTCAACTGGTTTTGGTTTAGCACCAAGAACAATTTTTGCCAGAGGAGTTAATTCTTCCAGTCTTTTTATTGCCTGTGTATGATCTAACTTTTCAGCTTTTGCAAGATATGAAATCATCTTGTCTGCCAAGATTGTGTTTCGTAAAATAGTATCAATAACCATTTTTGCAAAATGGTCTGCTTTCTTTCTATAATCTTTGACCCAATTTGGATCTCCAAATTTTTCGATTGGAAATATCTGATAAATAATATCTACAACTTCGCCAGTAACAATTTCTACGGTAACAGACAGTTCGACTTCCTCGTATCCCTTTGCATCAGGATCACTCATGTTCTGTTCCTTCCAACGATATGTTGCAAAAATTCTGTCCGCATATGCATCCATTTCAAATGCCTTTTTGAGTCCATCGTGAACAGATTTGATTTCATTAGGATCCTCAAGTTTTATTGGTAATCGATATAATCCAAGTTTAAAGCCATGTAAAGGATAAACACCTCTCTTTGCAGTGGGTGCCTCCATAGACCAAACACGATCTTTTAGAAGTAACGACATGTAGTTTCACTAACTTGAATTTATTTAAAAAGGTTATCAGTCGTTATCCTCAGGACAGGTTAACTCACGTAGTTCAGTGTACCTTTTGTCCATATCCTCAGCATAGAATGAAACTTTTTCAAGATCAAAGTGATCTTTTGAAAAATACCAGCGAATAGGAACCCAATGGCCTATTCCATCCATGTCATGGATCATACCTTTGTCAGCTTTGACATGCAGTTTTTCGTCAAGGGACGTTTCTTTTACAGTCAAACCCCTTTTTGTCTTATCCTCCATAACAAATTCAGAGCCGCCGTCTTTGATATAGTAAAAAGACCCTTTCTTTAGAATGGGCAGATCTAAGAGCAATTTACTTTTCCACAGGATTACCAATCATGTTGCCCCACTCAGTCCAAGAACCATCATAATTTCTGACCTTTGGATAACCAAGCAAATATTTCAAAACAAACCAGCTGTGAGAAGATCTTTCTCCAATTCTACAATAGCAAATTACATCTTTATCAGGAGTTACACCTTTTGGCTCATAGTTTTGTTTTAGTTCTTCTACAGACTTGAATGTCCCATCAACATCATTTACAGCAGTAGCCCATGGAATGTTATTTGCCCCAGGAATGTGTCCACCTCTTTGTGCATGTTCCATAGGATATTCAGGAGGAGCGGTGATTTCTCCGGTGAACTCTTTAGGAGATCTGACGTCAACCATAACAGTATCTTCACGATTTAATGCACGACTAACATCAAACAGATATGCACGCAATCCCTCATCGGGGGGAACTGCAGAATATGTTGTTGTGTAAATATGTGGTTCCTCTGTCGTATATTCTCTGTTTTCCAATTCCCATTTCTTTCTACCACCATTCATAATCTTGAGGTTTTCATGTCCATAGTACTTGAAAACCCAAAAAACAAATGCAGCAAACCAGTTGTTAAAATCACCATATAGAATCACTTCAGTGTCTTTTGCAATTCCGTTTTTTGACATTAGTTGCTCGAATTGTTTTTTGTTGATAATATCTCTAGTTGTCGGATCATTAATGTCACGTTTCCACCAGATAAGACTAGCACCTTTGATATGTCCTTTCTGATATCCATTAACAGGATCATAATCGACTTCGACTAGCTTTCTATTTTGGTTAGGAGGGTTTTTTGAGACCCATTCAGTGTCAACCAATACTTCAGGATGTGCGTAACTCATGATAAATTACAACTTTGTTTCATACTTAATTGTTTTTCCAAAAAATAAATAAAAAATATCATTTTTAAGTAAATGAAACCTATAGGAACTGATTGAAACTTCAGAAAGTAGCAGTTGTAAGCAAGGTAGGTTCTAAGGAATCAGAGGCTGCTGCAAGAGATGTCGCAAAAAAATTCCTAGCAAAAAAGTCAAAAGTATACACAATTTCTCCAGTAGAGATAGAGGGAGCAAATAAGCTAGGGTCTCTTGAAGAGTTAAAAAAAGAAAATCTGGACTTGGTAGTTACATTAGGAGGAGACGGAACAACACTCAGGGTATTTAGAAATCTCATAAATGAGACGCCCATTCTTACCATCAATGTAGGTGGCAACAGGGGGATACTCGCAGAGATCACCATAGAAGAGATCGATGAAGCAATAAACAGCATTTTGAAAGACAAATTCTTTCTAGATAAAAGAGTCAGAGTGGTAGCATCTTGTGGAGGGGAAGAGTTCCCCCCAGCATTAAATGAAATTTACATTTGTAGGACAAATCTTACGAAAACTGCAGAGATTGAAATCAAATTTCAAAACGACACAGTAAAACAAAAAATGGACGGAGTCATCATTGCAACACCAAGCGGATCAACAGGACACTCATTTTCATTGGGAGGACCAATACTCCACGAGAGTTTAGACGTCTTGATAATTACGCCGGTTGCCCCAGTTTATAGATTAGAGTCGATTGTAGTGCCAGATGAAAAAATAGAAATAATCTCATCTCATGATTGCAGCATAGTTATGGATGCACAGGTCGTAAAATCCGCGGGTTTTGGCGAGCCAATCATAATTAAAAAATATAAAAAACCAGCAGTTTTTATCAGATTAAAGAAACGTGGTTTAAGACAGATGAGCAAGCTTGGATTTTAGGATTTTAGACGCAAGTGCATTTTATGCTGGAGTTCCATTTGGATCAGATAGTGATTGCTATACAACATCGTTAGTTTATGAAGAGATCAAACACATCAAAAAAAATGAGGGTGCATTGGGGACTTTAATGGAGACAAACAGACTAAAGATCATGGATCCGGACAAAGAATCAATTAATGCCGCAGTTGCGTCGGCAAAGCAAACTGGAGATTTCCAGCAACTATCAAAACAAGACATTTCAATTATTGCACTTTGCATTAATCTTGGAGGACTGATAATTACAGATGACTTTGCAATTACCAATGTTGCCAAAAATATCGGCTTGAGGACATCATCAATAATGACAACAGGCATTCAAGATGTTGGAAAATGGGTACATTATTGCCCAGGTTGCAGAACAAACCACACGTCAGGAAAGGAATGTCCAATGTGTGGAACGCCGTTAAAAAGGAAACTACTCAAGGGGGAATCTTCTTCCGTACCACTCAACAAATGATCCGTCATACAGTTTGACATTATCATAACCTGCAGATTTGAATTGGAAAAACAAGCTGGATGCTCTATGTCCATGCATACAATAGCACACAACAGAGTCATTTTTTGATATGTTATTTTCTAAAAACAAGTCGTTGAGAAATTCTTTATTTTTGAAGAGTTTTCCGCCATGATCAATCCCATCAGTAAATGGGATTAGTTTTGCTTTAGGCAAATGTCCACTCATGAATTCCTGCAAAGTTCTCGCATCAACAATCGTAAAACGGTCTAGATTATCTTTAAGATACTGAGATTCAACTCGTATGTCTTGATTTATCTTGGACATGAAATCTGCAGGTTTTGGCGAAGGGAGTTTTTTTGTAAATGTGAAGCCGTTTTTTTGCAATTCAGGAATAGAGGAATCAAGTAAAACCGTCTTTGTATGCCCAAAATACAAAAGAGTCCAGGCAATTCTTGCTAAAGAAGGATCCATAGGATCACCAATAACCACAACAGTTTTGGAATCATCTATCCCAACAGAACTGAAGAGTGGAAGGATTTTTGTTTCATCTAAAACAAGGTGAGACCCATACTGGTCAAATTGAATGACTTGATCTATAGATAGTGATTGGGAATTCTCCAGATGACCGTACAGGTATAGTGCTTTTGGCCTAGTGTCTAGCAGAATAACATCAGGATCAGATACATGATCTTTCAGCCAATCAGGTGAGACTAACACACCAACACAGACTTGTCAATTTATTTAATCGTATCACATATCGTGCAATGTTTTTTGGTTTGACGCTTTTAGAAATTTGCTCTCAGATTCCAAGATCTTTTTTATTTTTTTAGCTCTTGCCTCCCCCAGCCCCTCAACTTTGGCAAGTTCAGAAGTCGTTGCGGTAAAAACTTTCAATGGAGTGCCAAATTTTTCAAGCATCCTAACTGCAAACTTTTCACCGATCCCGGGAAGACTGCATAATGAAGATAGTTGTTGTTTTTCCAAATCGTTTGATTTTTTGATTTTTTTCAAGTACGGTCCTTTTGGAGATTCATTTCTAGAGCACATTGAAACAAGTAGCTTGGCAGAATGCATTGCGCTGGGAGTGGGAATTATCGGAATTTTAAAATCAATAACTATGGTAGATATTGCACCATAGAAGATCAATGGGTTATCAGCAATCTCATCAATTTCATCAACATTTCCCTCAAGAAGAATTACTGGGTATTGAAAATGCTCCTTAAGTCTTGAGCATTGATCAAACAGCCTGCCATCAAACACGGAGGATAGTAAATCGCGAATGCTTTTTCTTTCAACAACTGTTTCTGGAGCAACTATGTAGTCACCAATAGGCAATGTCTTCATTTCAAGATTAAGACCAACTGCCTTTAGTAGATCAGGAATGCCACTCTTGCGTTCACGTTCATCCACAATGATTCTGAGGTTTTCTAATTTCAACAAGTAGAATTGAAATAATTTGTTAATATCTTATTTGAAATTAAGAGGTTATTTTCTAGGATTGTCGTCGTCTGTAGATGGGCTTTGCATCTTTGCACCGCTGCCGGATCCACCTTTCATCATTTCTGTAATCTTTGTTTCTTGTTCTTTGAGAGTTTCTTTAATTCGGATTTCCTGTTTTTCAAGAACTGTCGAACGGGTTTTTGCCAATTCCAGTCTTTCTTCAAGTTCATCAACAAGTGTTTTTTTTGTGGATTTTATCAGTATTGAACCTGCATGTTTGTATACATTGTCATCATCTCCTGCCTTTCTTAATTCTTCAAGAGCTTTTTCAGTTTCTGCTTTTTCCATCTCAAGATGCTGCTTTTGAGCCATGATTGACTGTAAATTTTGCTGGGACTGTTGCAACTTCATAATTTGTTCTTGAAGCCATGGGGGCATCTGTCCTGTAGACATGTTAATCTCCTTCTTGATGTTTCATTATATCTTTACCGATTTTATCACATCATAACTTGCTTGAATCAATCGGAGGGTTGAGTTTAGATTAGCTCGCAAGTGAGGAATGTGTTCAGATTCGATACAGATTTCAATTTTTTCATTTAAAGACATTTTGGTATGGGTTGGATTTTCAGGATAGTATTCGTTATCAATATTTATTGAATCAAAAATTGCTCTGGATTTGTCAGCAGCGTCTACGGTGATTTTAGCACTAAAGTTTGATGTCATATGCAGTTCCTGCAACTTTTAGACTGCATTTCTTACAGGACCAGATTCCAACGGCATCGCGGGTAAACTGCTTTGAGCCACACTCAGGGCAAGTTCTCTTTTCTTTTAACAAGAAATGAACTTTAGAGTACTGTTTTCTGTGTTTAATTCCATATCTAGCACCCAATCCTTTTAGAGATTTGATTTTTGCCATTTTACTGGTTACCAGCCTTTGCTTGTTTTAACTTTTCTCTGATTTTTGAGCCCACCTTTACAGAAATTTCGCCGCACTTGATAACTTCATCAAGGCTGAAGCCATCACTTCCACCTTTTTGTAATGCACAAATGTTTCCATCAGAATCAGTCGTAATTGTAATTCTTGCATCCATACAAACCCATTCATCAGCATTTGGATCCACTATAATGTGACGTCCAATCTTTCCCATAGTTACGGACACTGGAATGGTTGTAACTGGGACCTCGGATTCTTTTCCTTCAACGATTGTTGGAACATCATTTTTGAGTTCCCATTTCGGAGTCTTCGATGACAGAATTGCAGCAGTTGCAGCATATGCACATGCGTCAAACAGGTTACCATCATAATCAACCACCACGTTATCAGCAAACACGCCAACAACAGACTTGTCTTTCTCAATAACAAGTTGAGACAGATCAATCATGTGGCTTTCTCGGATTCCCCTGTCAACTACTCTAGCTAGCTCAATAACATCAGGTCCTGGAGGTCCTGTTTCCACACTAGGATCAGATAGAGGCAAAAGTTCGGCAGTACAAATGAATATTCCTTTATCACCCATGTCAGGAAAAGGTCTATCAGGCTGAATCTTTACGCCACATATGACTTCACTGTCACCAAGTCTAACTCGTGCAGAACCGTTTGCTTTTGGAATTGCATTTGTTTCAACAACCAACTCTCTTGGTTCATCTAAGGCCCTACCATCAACTCGTTTTCCTTGTTCTAGCAATTCAAGAATCTGTAATTTCTTTAACTCATCTAAAACGCCAACAGAAGTCATTCTTAATCTCCTCCATTTCCAAAATATTTGTCATGTAATGCTTTTTTTTGCAAGTCATAGACGATTTTGCATCCATTAATTCCAGTCTCAACACATTTTTTGTATTCTTCCGGAGTCAAAACACCATCTAATTGAAGTAATGTAATTTTTTCAAGATTTGGCATATAGCCTATTGGCATATCTGCCTGACCCGCTTGATCCTCTTCATTATTCACGTCAAGAATCACAGTATCTGCTACTTTGCCAGCGGCACATGCAGCAACCAGATCTCGCATTGGAATTCCCGCATCAGCCAATGCAACAGATGCTGCAGAGAGAGCAGCACAACGAGTACCACCGTCTGCCTGAAGAACTTCAATGAAAACATCAACTGCTGTTCGTGGAAATTTGTCCAACATCACAGCTGGTTCTAATGCTTCTTTGATTACTTTGGATATTTCAATTTCTCTTCTTGAAGGAGCAGGATTTTTTCTTTCAGTCACTGAAAATGGTTCCATGTGATATCGGACTCTTAAAATTCCAGTATCAGTGTTTGACATGTGTTTTGGATGTACATCTCTTGGACCAAATACGCCTACCAAGATTTTATTGTCACCAAATTCAATATATGCAGAACCGTCAGCATTCTTCAAGCCTCCTGCTTTAATCATGATTCTTCTTGGCTCGTCAACTTTTCTTCCGTCACAACGAATTCCATTTTCATCTAATAGTACTAACTCGGATTCTCGTCCGCCCATTATGATTCACCTTTTTTTTCTAACATTTCTTTTACCTGATCAGTCAAATTTGCAACATGTGCTTGCTCATCGACCATTTGAATTGCTTTTTTAGCCTTTAATAATCCCTCGGGATCCTCGCATGAAACAACCACCCATCCGTTCTGTCCAATAGTAATTGCAGCGTTTGTGGCCATCTCAATGGTTTGAATCATGGTTCCTCGTTTGCCTATCAATCGTGGAACTTTGCTGGGAGAAATTTTAACGAGATCTCCAGAGTCTATCTTTCCAAGATCTCTGTCAGCAATGGTCAGTAAAGGATCGCGGGTTCTATCAAAATTTGCAATTCTTGCAGCGACTAAATCACCGGTTCGTAGTTTTGAGGTCAGTTCATCTGCATGTGCTGAAAAATCCCTGCCAAAAACATCCGTTGCTGGCAAAAATCCAACATAGCAAGAGTTGATATCCAATTCCCATGACAAAGATGAGTGAGATACGACTTTGCCAATTACCAGATCATTGATTTTTGGGATGTACTTGCCGGTCAAGGGTATTACTTTTACAGCATCATCATAAATTTCAGAAATACCAATAGCAGTAGCAATTATCCTATTACCCTCTAAAACCACATTTTGCTCAGGTCTGAAGGGACCTGTAGTTACCAAATCACCCGGAATGACATATTTTCTTTTATTATCCATTATTTCATAACCTCAACTGTAGCTGAACCTTTTGTTATAGAACCTAATCTATCAATCACGTTTGGCCTTGCTGCAGCGGGTATTTCAAGTATTGCTTTTAGAGAACCATTATTTTGCCATTGTTCTTGTTTCAAAGAGCCAACAGATTTTAGAACAGCATACGACTGAGACGCATATTGTGCAGGTATTGTAATTTCAAGTGAAATATTTTCTGACTTGAGTGGGATTATTGAACGAAGATGTTCCACTATGTCTTTCACCTGATCACCTACTGATTTCTGAGGATCCACAGACACTCTTGCATCTTTCATTGCTTGTTCTATCCTCAATGGCGGATGTGGCAAATGAGTTCTGGGATCGACATATGTCTTGGCAATGAATTCAACAATCTGTTTTTTCTTATCATCAATCATTTTTCGTCTTTGATCAGTTGTTAAGTTCAGGTCTCCTTTTTCAAGGATTTTTTGAGCGATTTCGGTCTTGTCTTCAGTTTTGAAAGCTTTGAGCAGTTTTTCAGTTGAAGGTTTTGTGCCTTTACTAGAATCTATGTAAATTTCATCAGAAACCAATACTGCTGAAAGGTCCTTTTTCTTGCCTAGCTTGTAATCCAAGGCAGGATCAGGTTTTACCAAAATCTCAAATTTTTCTCCCTCATAGGAATACTTGACTACCGTGACTTCGGCCATTTCTGAATACCGTAAGGCAATTTGGTATTTATCTATACGTAAAACTAGCTAGATTTTTATGTGGACTTTGAAGATTTCACTCAAGATTTGTCCTCATTAGAAGTTATTAGTAAAGATGATAAAAAAATGTCTGTAAAGCTCAAAGGCGTTCCATTGCAGTATGCAAATGCATTAAGACGTGTTTGCCTAAATGGCGTTCCAGTGTTTGCCATAGATACAGTAGATATTTTAGAAAATTCTTCGGTTCTTCCTGACGAAGGTCTGGCTCACAGATTAGGATTGATTCCAATCAAGACAGATTTGAAAAGATTCAATGAACCATCAAAATGTGAATGCAAAAGTGAAACTGGCTGTTCAAACTGCAAAGTAATGCTAGTATTAGATTCAGGAGATACAGAGGCAACCAGAACGGTATTATCTGATGAATTGACATCAGAGGATGATTCCGTAAAGCCAATTGCAGACAATATTCCCATTGTCCAATTAGCTCCAGGACAAAGAGTCAAAGTAGAGTGCTATGCAAGATTAGGACGAGGCAGTGAACATGCAAAATGGAATTCAGCAAACATTGCAATCCTAACGGAGACAGATAAAGAAGATGAAAGAATTCTCACCGTAGAATCAACAGGATCACTCAAGCCAGAGCAGATTATTCTTGCAGGAGTGGAGGAAGTAGGTGTTCGATTGAGCGAATTCAAAGACATGATCAACGAAGTAGAAGCATAACAAGCATACACATTATATTTGGGTTTTAAAACGCATTATTCACATGACTAACCAAGTCGTCATACGCATGGCAAAGGATCTAAAGAAGGCATCAGCTAAGAATGACGCTCCAATTTGGGCAAAATTAGCAGAATATGCTCTAAAACCATCAGTAGCCAGACGTGATATCAATTTGTACAGAATCGGTCAATTAACAAAAGAAAACGATACCGTGGTATTTCCAGGAAAAGTTCTAGGCACTGGAAATGTACCCCATAAAATTACATTATGTTCATTTTCGATCTCAAATTCTGCAGCAACAAAAATAATTGAAAACGGCGGAAAGGTCATCAGTTATTCAGAATTGATAGAGAAAAACCCAACAGGAAAAGGAGTAGTGCTACTTGGCTAGTCAAGAAACTGTTGTCCAAACAGACAAACCAATTGTAGTAGACGCCACAGATCATATAGCTGGAAGGCTTTCATCACATGTTGCAAAACTATTGCTAAAAGGAAATAGGGTGTCAGTTGTGAATTGCGAGAAGATCATGATTAGTGGAACACGTTCTAACATCATTAAAGAATATAGAAATTTTCTAGAAATATCAAGTGTCATTCATCCACGACATACTCCTGTTCATCCAAGAAGACCAGATACAATTATGAAAAAGATGATCAGAGGAATGCTGCCCAGAAAGAAGCCATCCGGATTAATTGCACACAAAAGATTAAGAACATACATTGGATCCCCAAAAGAGCTCAGATCATTTGAAAGAATACAGTTTGAAAATGCAAAAATTAAAAGATCCCCTTCAAATTATACTACAATGGGAGAACTTGGAAGAGTAATAGGGTGGACTGAATGACAACACCAAAAACTGAAATTTATTTTGCAACCAGAAAAACAGCTAGTGCACACGTTTACATCACAAAAGGACAGGGCAAAGTTAGAATCAACAACGTTCCAATTGAGATGATTCCTCAAGAAACTGCAAGAGAAGTCATGCTTGCACCATTAGAAATTACAGGAGATTTGAGAAGCAAGATTGACATTTCAGTCAGAGTAAGAGGCGGAGGTTACATGGGACAGGCCAGTGCTGTGGCTACGGGAATATCAAGAGCATTAATTGGATGGACCAAGTCCAAAAAAGATCCAAAAGACCATCCATTACCAAAATCAACCAGAGAAGATCTAAGACAAAGAATTTCCGAGTATGACAAATATCTAATTAGCGGGGATGCCAGACAGAAAGAACCAAAGAAATTCGGCGGACCTGGCGCTAGAAGAAGAAAGCAAAAGTCATACCGTTAGGCTGTGAAGGCTGTAATTTTAGCCGGTGGCAAAGGGACAAGAGGCAGACCATATACAGAATATTTCCCAAAAGCAATGACTCCAATTAACGGAAAACCGTTAATTGAATATATTGTGAACTACTTGAATTCTTTTAGTTTTATCAATGAAGTAATCATAATATCAGATTATGAAGGATTAGGCGGCCAAATCAAAAACTATTACGACAACCAAAACAATAAAAAAAACATCACCTTTGTGCAAGATTCACAAAGTGGAACTGGCGGAGATTTGTTACATATCGAACAAAAACTCTCAGGGGAATCGGAGTTTGTGCTATGGTTTGTGGATAATTTGTGTGCCATAGATCTAAAAAACATGAGGGATTTTTTCAAAGAGAAAAAAAGCTCAGCATGCATTGCCACTAGAACCAAAAGAAAAGAAGAGACAGGGTTTGCAGTTGTTGAAGACGGAATAGTGACAGAGTTCAAAGAAAAACCAAAAATGAAGTTACAATTATCAGAATGTTTAGGGATATACATCTTGGGAAAAGATATCCTGAAGAGAATCAGAAAGTTGAAACAAAAAGAGATCAATCTATCATTTGACATACTGCAGGAATTATCCAAGGAGGGGAAAATCAGTGCCTATGACATAGGAGATAAAGAATGGATAGATGTAGAATCACCGATGGTTTTAGACAGAAACAAAAAAACAGTTCAAAAGATCATAAAACAGATGGAATTTTAGATTGTTTTTCAAATTTAGAAATTTCATCACCGAATTGAAGAGTTTGTGCAATATCATCTAATCCTTCCAAGAGAATGTTTTTGCGATGAGCATCAATGCTGAAGGGTATTTGTTCTTCAGGGGTGATTATTACTTGATTCTCTAAATCAATTTCAATTTCATCATGCATATGCTGCAATTTTTCGACGGTTTGTTCATCTAAGACTATTGGCAAAATTCCATTCTTGAAGCAATTACTATAAAATATATCGGCAAAAGAAGGGGCAATCACTACAGAAAACCCATAATCTTGTAGTGCCCATACGGCATGTTCACGGCTGGAGCCGCAACCGAAATTATCACCTGCAACAAGAATTTTAGAATTTTTATATTTTTTATCATTTAACACAAAATCTTGCTTTTCGTGGTTGTCTTCATCGTATCTCCAGTTATAGAAGAGAAATTTGCCAAAGCCGGATTTTTGGATCAGTTTTAAGAATTGTTTTGGGACAATTTGATCAGTATCTACATTTACCTTGTCTAATGGCGTAACAATTGTTTTGATTTTCTTAAATGGTTCCATTAGCTCAGATCCATCTCCCTAACATCAACAAAATGTCCTTCAATTGCAGCTGCCGCGGCCATAACAGGACTGACAAGGTGAGTTCTGCCACCAGTTCCTTGTCTTCCTTCAAAATTTCGATTAGAAGTACTAGCACATCTCTCACCCGGAGATAAGATATCAGGATTCATGCCAAGACACATACTGCATCCAGCCTCTCTCCACTCAAAATTGGCATCAATGAAGATTTTATCCAGGCCCATTTCTTCGGCTTGCTGTTTTACCATTTGAGAGCCAGGTACAACCATTGCTCTAACATGTGGTGAAACTTTTCGATTCTTTACGACTTTAGAGGCTTCAATGAGATCTTCTAACCTGGCATTTGTACAAGAGCCAATAAACACTCGATCAACTTTGATATCAGTTATTGGAGTTCCAGGTTTCAAGTCCATATACTCTAGAGCTTTTTGAGCTCCTTTCTTTTGGTTTTGATCACCTTTAGAATAATCATCTGGAGATGGAACAGAGTCAGTCACATCACATGTCATTCCAGGATTTGTCCCCCAGCTGACCTGAGGAGCAATGTCGTCTATGTGTAAAACGTATTTTTTTTCAAACGTTGCATCAGAATCAGTCTTTAGAGTTTCACGCCAATAATCTACCAGGGATTCATAATTTTTTGGGGTGTATTTTCTTCCTCTCAGATAATCAAAGGTCTTCTCATCAGGAGCAATCAACCCCGCACGGGCTCCGGCCTCAATGGACATGTTACATATTGTCATTCTTTGCTCCATGGAAAGGTCAGTTATTCCTTCGCCACGATATTCTACCACAGTTCCGGTACCACCACCAGTACCAATGTTTTTGATAATTGACAAGATGATATCCTTTGCAGTAACTGCATGAGGATTTTTTCTTTTTCCTTCCACCCGGATTTCAAATGGTTTTGGTTTTTCAAGCCACAGTGTTTGGGATGCAAGGACATGTTCTACCTCACTAGTACCTATTCCAAACGCTAACGCACCAAATGCGCCATGGGTTGATGTGTGGCTATCTCCACAAACAATGGTACTTCCAGGCAAAGTAATGCCTAATTGAGGCCCTATTACATGAACAATTCCCTGATTAGGACTGGCAATATCAAAGAGTTGGATTCCAAAGTCTTTGCAATTCTTTGCAAGCGTTTGGATTTGAATAGCAGAAGTCTGATCTAAGATAGGAAGGCGTCTATTTGTGGTTGGAACATTATGATCCATCGTGGCAACAGTAAGATCAGGTCTACGTACTTTTCTGTTGTTCATTCTTAATCCATCAAATGCTTGTGGAGACGTCACCTCGTGTACAAGATGTCGGTCAATATAGATCAAAGATGGGCCAGACTGCTTCTCAACAACTATGTGTGCATCCCAAATTTTTTCAAAAAGTGTTTTTCCCATTTTTAATCCTAGTCTGGCTTGTAATTAAAAAGTCCACCAGCTTCGATGATCTTTCCGATAATTTCTGAAAAGGGTTTCATGCCATAGGTCTGATTCTTTGTAATATTTTTTATTTCATTTTTACTTATATCGATATTAACTTCATCGCCTTCAGAAATTGCATTATATGCATCCTCTCCAATCTCAATAGGCAACAAGAATGCGCCATCAACTGCATTTCGATAGAAAATCCTAGCAAAAGAGAGAGCCAAAACAGCCTTTATTCCAGAATGAGACAACGCGATAGGAGCGTGTTCACGAGAAGAGCCGCAGCCGAAATTTTTTCCAGATAAGATAAAGTCTCCATCTTTCACTTTGGAATGAAAATTAGGATCCAAGCCTTCCATTGCATGAGTTGCAAGTTCAGCATAATCATGGATTTTAAGATATTGGCCTGGAATTATTACGTCAGTATCGATGTTGTCTCGAGCATATTTTATTATGTGGCCTTTCATGGCAAGTCCCTCGGATCTGTAATTTTTCCAGTAACTGCAGAAGCTGCAGCAACCAGAGGTGAAGAAAGATACGTCTGAGAGTCTACATGACCCATCCTTCCAGGAAAGTTTCGGTTTGTAGTACTAATGCAGATTTCATCTTTTGCTAAAACTCCCATATGTGCACCACAGCAAGCACCACAAGTTGGTGGACCTATAGTGACTCCAGCATCCAAGAAAATAGTAAGCAATCCATTTTCCATAGCACGCTTATAGATTGAAATTGATGCAGGCAATACTTCGGTTCTTATCTTCACTTTTCTACCTTTTAGGATCTTTGCGGCAGCCTCCAGATCTTCATATTTTGCACCAGTGCAGGAACCAATGTATGATTTGTCAAGATCAACTGAAGGTGCATCTCTCACTACCACAACATTTTCAGGAGAGAAGGGCTTTGCAACAAGAGGCTCCATTTCAGAACCCTCATATTCAATTATTTGTGCATACTCTGCATTCTCATCCCCCTTTATCAGAGAAATGCCAGTAGCTCCTCTGCTTGTAAGATAATCCACGACTTTTTGATCAGGTTCAACAATCCCGTTTTTAGCTCCTGCTTCAGTAGTCATGTTACATAATGTCAATCGGCTTTCAACAGACATGGCATCAACTCCAGAGCCACCAAACTGCATTGTTCTATAGTTTCCACCGTCAGTGCCTATATCTCCAATAATTTTTAAAATGAAGTCTTTTGCCATCACGTGTTCTGGAAGCTTTCCGTTTAGTTTGAAGTAGATAGTCTCAGGAACCTTAAACCAGATCTTGCCATATAACAAGACGTATGCAACATCAGTGTGACCCAATCCACATGCAAACGCTCCAAGGGCTCCCGTGGTATTGGTATGAGAATCACCTCCGACATAGACTTCCCCAGGTAGCACCAATGCCTCCTCATGTGATAAGGTGTGACATATGCCATATTGACCCATACCATACTTGAAGTGCTTTTGAATGCCATAATTTTTTGTAAAGTTGGATAATTTCACTATATTTTCAGCAGATACTTTTTCAGCTGAAGGAACAAAATGATCTTCGGCTACCCAGATCTTTGAAGGATCCCATAGTTTGCTAACATCAATTCCTTGTTTCTTTAGTTTGTCAAATACTTTGATGACTCCTGGGCCAGAAACATCATGAACCATTGCTTTGTCCACGTTTGCAAAAATGACATCATCTGGAGCAACTGAGTCTCTGCCTGATGCACGTGCAAGAATCTTCTCAACAATATTCATGATCAAAAACCCCGCGATTACAGATTAAAAGCTTTTCAGAACAATAAAAAAGAATAGACACATCAAAACAGTATGCCACTAACAGTTTTGCCTCTGCTCTCAGAGAGAAAAACGGAACAATTCGATGTATTTGAGTCATTATTAGACATATTAGATAAAAATAATGAAAAATTAGAAGATGGAGACATTATAGTCATTTCAACAAAATATGTCTCAAATTCTCAGGGAAGAATAGTTGATCTTGACAAGATTAAAACATCAAAACAGGGAATAAAAATATCAAAAAAATTTAAACTAAAATATGAAATTGCAGAAATCATCTTAAGAGAGTCAGATAAGATTTTTGGCGGAATTTTCGGATTTGTAATTACATCGGCGGACAATATTATGGCTCCAAATGCAGGAATTGACAAATCTAATGCCAAGAAAGGCAAAGTGATTCTATATCCAAAAAATCCATATCTGATTGCAGAGCAAATTCGCAGAAAGATTTTCTTGAAGTTGCTAATTCATGTTGGGGTAATTTTAGTAGACAGTAGGCTAATGCCAGTACGTGTTGGAACATCAGGGGTCACAGTTGCATGTGCAGGAATTGAGCCGGTGTTAGACATGAGAGCGCAAAAAGATCTGGATGGAAACCCACTCAAGGTAACATTTCAAGCAGTTGCAGACAACATTGCGACTATCGCAAATCACAAGATGGGTGAGGGGGCAGAATCAAAACCAATTGCCATCGTTAGAGATTCGGATGCAAGACTCACAGACAGAGCAATCAATCCAAATGAAATGGCAATATCCCCAGATCAGTGTGTGTACGTAAGAGGGCTATCAAGTAAATCCAACAAGCAGTAAGAATTCTTGTTCTCCTTTAAATATAGGTATTTTTGATGTCACAATAATGGAATACTTTACAACGTATCCAAAAAATATTTCATTTTTAGACGGGATCAAACACAGAATTGACGTAGACAACAAGGAGGGAGTAGAACAATTACACATTGTTGTAAAGAAGAGTTTTGATGAATTGATGAAGATCTTTACAACCGAGGGATTTACCAAGGTAAAATTTGAACACAAACAACCGGATCAAATAGGAAGTGGTTTGAATCTCAAATTAAAGAAACCATGGGAGATGCACATCAGAATGGTCGACTTGAAAAAAGGATTGATTGGAATTCATGCCGAGGTTGAAGTTTCAAGAGATTATCTTCAACATCTTTTCTCGCAGAGAACTCCCGTGGTATACGAAGTGGAAGAAATCCTAAAAAAATATCAAGTTGAGTACAGGATTTGGCACGACAAAATCAAGAAAGACGTTCATACAATAATTGATAATTACAAAGTAAAACTTGCAACACCAAGCATTCCAGTGTTTGCGTGGAAGCCGATGTTATTTGTCATTGCAACCATTGCAGCATTTTACGGTTGGAAATACTTCAATACAATCTAAAAGTAAAAAAAAATCTAGATTCCCAAAGTTTCTTCTTTGGTCAGTTCTAAATAGACTTTGTCACCCACTGACAATCCCATTTCCTTGTATTCATGCATCTCCAGTTTAAGCTGAGTTACTCCGCTTTGCATACCCATGCCCATGCCAGAGAACATTTTGTTGAGATCTTTCATCATGTCATTCATGTTTGTAAATCCCATTACCTTTGGACCACCAAATGGAGATGGAGGAGAGCCGGTTCCCTCTTTAAGATCTTTTACTGAAGATAAGGAAACCACAACATATGGTGCACCGTCAGGGGCTGCATCAATACTTCGTACAACATATTCTTTCTTCATAAGTAAATTAGGTAGGAATGCATCATAATTTTAATTTTGAGGTCAAATTACACGCATATCAAGCCTTGAATCTTTATTTAGAAATTTGACTAGTTGAAATTTGTGCATGAAAATCTTGAAACACACTTGAAATACTATGGAATTTCGCCATGGGAAATCGAAGTGATTTACGGATTTCTTAATTCAAGATTCACAATTTTGCAAGAGGAGATTCAACCAGACAGTGAAGAGTTTGTCAGCTTTTTAGAAATAGAAATCCCACTTGCATTTAATGACGAATTTTTCAAATGGTTTGAGTACAGGAGATGGGAAAATATCAAAGATGTTTTCAAAGAGATGAAAAGACGTCGAGGTTCAGGAAATGCAATTAAAATACAGATGAATTTTCTGGGAAATCCAAAAATTGTATTTATCTTGGACGTGGGGGACAAGCAATTGTACGATAATGCAATTGAAAAGATTGATTTTGTACTGGAACTCTTGCCATACCATCTTGATCCAGAAAAACTTCCATCAGATGTAATCGAGATAAGTTACAGGTTTGATATCGAATCCGCAAGATGGCGCCTAAATTTGGCCAGATCAAAGGACAGAAAATATTCTTTCAGCGGAGATTCTTGGAAAGAGTTTACTTGAGATCCTTTTGAAGTGGTTCCAACAGACTATGAAGTTCCTTGTATTTTGATTCAAGAAATTCTAATGCATCATCCAGTTTTTTTGATTTTCCATACTTGTAGCGGATTAATTCGCGATGATGCCAGAATGTTTTTCCATCCTCACCCGAAACAGTAGTAAAATAATCTGTTCCTTTTAGAGCATCAGGGAGTTTGACGTCATGGGGGAAAAGCATCTCAACAATGAACCACTCATCACCATCTGGATAATCAGATCCAGTTTCAATATCAAAAAACACATGGAGTAAGTCAGATTGCATAAGACCGTCATCAACTATAGCAGGATGTTTTACCGAGGATTTTTTAAAATCTAGATTTACCAATTGAGGTTCAAAGAAACCCTTGATGATAGATTTTCGAAATATCTTGTTAGCCTCATTTATGTTCAATAGCAAGATGATCTAGAAATAAGCTAGTCTATAACTTATCTGGTTTTAATAGGCTAAACTTGAAGCGAGTCTAGCAGTTTTGAAATATCTGTTGTCGGTAATCCGTTTTGAGAAATATTTTGGGCTGATGGGGGATTTTCCAGGTAGTTTGGAATCTTGTCAATCATTCTTTCGCTATAGGGTGAAACTATTTCATTTTGATAAAATATTCCAGTAGGAATGCTGTTACCCCATTCTAATGATTTAATCAATGCCTGTGCCATCTTTTCGTTTACTTCAGCTTCTTCTGCCACATGAACCACAGGATCAAATCCCGTATCTTCCAGTTTATAGATCCTAGAGTGCCTCTCCATCGATTCTTTTGCCAAGTCGACTCCAGCATACCAATCTCTTGTGTTAATATCGTTGTAGGTTGGACACGGCTGTAACACGTCAAGAAATGACAATCCTTTGTGGTTTACTGCCTTAACAATCAGATCTTTGAGATGTCTAACATCATATGAGTATCCGCGGGCGACAAAAGTAAATCCACTTGTAACTGCCAGTCCAATAGGATTAACATTGTAATTTGTGTTGGGAGTTGGAAGCGATTTTGTCTTTTCACCTAGTTTTAGCGTGGGAGATGCTTGTCCTTTTGTCAGACCATACACTCCATTATCAAATACAATGTAAGTCATATCGATATTTCTTCTTCCTGCGGCAACAAAATGTCCTGCACCAATACCCAATCCATCACCGTCTCCTCCAACTGCAACTACGGTAAGATTTGGATTAGATAGTTTGGCTCCTTGTGCAAAAGTCAAAACTCTACCATGTAAGGTGTGAATGCCATAAGTGTTAATGTAATGAGATGTTTTTCCAGAGCAGCCAATTCCTGAAAAAATTACGGCCTTGTCACGTTGAATCCCCATCTCAGCTAGAGCCATTTGCAGCGCATTAACAATTCCAAAATCACCGCACCCAGGACACCAGTCATTATGAACATCGGTCTTGTAATCCGCAAGTTTAAGCGCCATGACTTAGAATCTCCCTCTTGTTTGCTTTGTTTTGAACTATTTTTTTTAATGAATCATAAATTTCTGTACTAGTCATTCCTCTTCCAGTATACTTTAGAATATAGTAATCAATATCACCTAAAACATTTTGATTGTATAACTTGCCTAGTTGAGCAGAATGATTTGCTTCAACATCAATGATTGTTTTCGCATCTTTTAGTAATAATTTTACGTAATCAGCTGGAAATGGATGCAATAATTTGATTTGAATAAAACCTATATTGATTCCTTCCTTTTTTAGTAGTTCTATTGCGTCGATTATTGGACCCTTTGTAGAGCCCCAGGATATCACAGTGTAATCATGGACACCAAATGAAACGACCTGGTCATCTTGAGATATCTGTTTTAGAACCAAATCAAGCCTAGACATCCTTTTGTCCATCATTTTTATTCTAACTTGCGGATCCTCGGTAATATGACCATACTCATCAGACTCATCGCCAGTATTCCAGAATATGCCATTATCCAGACCCAGTCTTGAGCGAGGGGATATTCCATTGTCGGTAAACGCAAATCGTTTGTATTCACCATCAGTTTTCTCAAGTAATTGACCTCTATCAATCGTGATCTTTTGAGGATCAAATCTCTTACATGTAACAACAGAGCTTGAAAGAAACTTGTCCATCATGTGAATCACTGGGATTTGAAATACATCAGAATAGTTGAAACATCTTCCAGTATCATAAAAACTCTCTTCAATATCACCTGATGCATAAACAATTTTTGGAAAATCCCCATGTCCTGCATGTACAGCAAAAAGCAGATCATCCTGTCCGTGTCTTGTTGGCAATCCAGTTGAAGGTCCACTTCTTTGATACAGAGTAATCACTATAGGAACTTCGTTAATTCCCGCCCATCCTAACGCCTCAGCCATTAATGCAAAACCCGGACCGGATGTAGAAGTTGAAGCACGAACACCTGTAAGAGATGCTCCAATCATCATACCCATTGCAGATATTTCATCTTCAGTTTGGATTACAAGTGTAGAACCAGGCCTATCATGCTTAACTTCAAGCAGCTCATGAGATTCTAAATAAACACTCTCATCTGAAGCCGGAGTGATTGGATAATATGATTGAAATCTACAGCCACTGACCATCTTTCCCATTGCTGTGCCAAAATGCCCCTGGACAAGAATAGTGTCAGGATCTTTTTTATTTCCAGATAATGAATGTGAAAATCCTGTGAATTTCTCAGTAGCATAGTCATGTGAGAAAATTGCAGCTTGTTTATTAATCTCTGCAACAAGCGGTTTTTTTGCAAAGATAGAATCAAGTGATCTTAAAAGAGAGTCAACAGGCATTTGGATTATACCCAAAGATAAGGAGACTCCAAGAACATTGTACATTCGAACAAGCCCGCGTAGTTTTGGATTTTGAGTTTTCTCTGAAAGGTCAGCAAGTAATCCTTTAAAAGATACAGGGTATAGCTTGACCCCTTTTTCTTTTGCTATCTCTAGAACTCCAGGAATTGTAAATGGTTTATTCTTTGATTCAAGGAATTTGTGCAATCTTTCCTTAAAATAATTATCCAAAGTATGCACGTCATCAGTGGTGGTTTTTTCCAAATCTGAATCATAGATAATTCCACCATCGGGTGCAACCTCATCAAAATGTCGAAATATTGTTTCAGCATCAAAGGATGCCATTAGAGTCACATCATTAACATTGGAATGAATTTTTTTATCAGATACGCGTACTGTAAAGTAACTGTGTTCGCCTTTGATATTTGAATAGAACTCACGCTTTCCAAATACATGATATCCCATTTCAGCGCAAACCTTTGAGAACACGTTAGCTCCAGATTCCACACCACTACCCTGTGGACCTCCAATTAACCAACTAAAATCAACAGAACTCATAAGTTATTCTCCATTTTTCATTATTAATAATACATTGGATAAAAATTCCTAACCACCCGTAGCTGCATCAAACAATGCGCATTCACATTTATCTCGTTCACCACAATAAGGACATACACAAACACATTTTTCAATAGAATTACCACACTCGATACAAATTGCAAATTCGTCATCGTCATTAGTTGAGGGCATAATGAGTCTAGAAAGAAATCGTATAAATGGTTTGAGATAAACTCACAATTAATGGAAAAAAAACACATCTTCCTTACAAGAAGATTGCATGATTTTGCATTAAAAGAGCTGAAAGAAAAATATCATGTTGAAGTTCACTCAGGAAAAATTCCAATTCCAAAATCAAAGCTACGATCAAAGATTAAAGAAATTGATGGTCTGATTTGTTTTCCATATGACAAGATAGACAGTGATCTAATTGAGATGGCAAAGAATCTCAAAGTGATAAGCACATACAGTGTAGGATTCGATCATATAGATACAATATGTGCAAAGAAAAATAAGATTCGTGTAGGATACACGCCTGAGGTATTAACTGATGCCACAGCAGATCTTGCATTCTCACTAATGACAGATGTGCTTCGCAGAGTGTCAGAAGGAGACAGAATAATTCGTTCAGGGAGATGGACTGTGATCTATGGAGCGTATGACTATGTAGGATGGGATCTTCAGGGAAAGACTCTTGGAATATTTGGTTTAGGCAGAATAGGGAGCACACTGGCAAAACGAGCAAATGCATTCGATATGAAGATCATTTACCATAACAGAAAGCCAATTCCAAAAAATATGGAAAAAATGCTTAATGTAAGATATGCCACATTTGACAAGTTAATTTCAAATAGCGATATCATATCAATTCATGTACCACATACAGAGCACACAGACAAGCTGTTTGATAAGAAAATATTTTCCAAAATGAAAAGAACCGCATTTCTAGTGAATACAGCACGTGGAAAAATAATTAATGAAAAAGATTTGGTAGAGGCACTGAAGAAAAAAACAATTGCAGGTGCAGCACTGGATGTATTTGAAAAAGAACCAATAGGCAAGAACCACCCACTGACAAAATTACAAAACGTTGTGTTAGCACCACACATAGGAAGCTCCACCGAAGAGACCAGAACAAAAATGGCACAGCTCACAGTAAAGAACTTGAATTTGGGAATAAATGGTAAAAAGCCAATCCATTCTGTAGGGTATTGAAAAAAACAGGCATGCTTTTCTAAAGAAAAAACTGTGCAGTTTTTATATCTAAATCAGATTGTATAATTGGATTGAAAAAATTCAAACATACAAATGAAGAATTAGAATTAGCTAGACTCCAATCTGAAAAAGAGAAGAAAAAAAAGCAATTAGATCAATAACATTTTTCTCCTTGTCTTTTTCAGACAAGGTTTTTTTTAAAATTTAACTGTAGAACCAAATTTTTGAGACATCGAATCATAGATCCTTTTTCGTGCCGGATCAAGATTGTTATTTTCGTCATACATTTTTGTAAAAAATGCAGCCAATACCCTCTGCTCTTGTTCATCAAAGAAGAATACCCCATAGCTGGTTCTTTCTGGCTTTTCCTCTGTCACAAATTTGCATGATCTAATCAATTCAGAGTTAATGTGCATATGTGCAGGGCCGTCATTATCACCAATCGTTATCCATTTTTCTTTCTGTTTTATAGACATAGAATTGCTTCTGATCTCGCTTATTGCAGTATTGTTCCGAATTATAAGCAAGATGTCATCATGTCTTACAATTTCAGACAAAATATCAAATAGCAACAAAGTATCCAAGGAATAAAATTATTTCAATTTTTTTGATTTTCAGTCTAATTGTATAAAATCGTCTGGATTGCCATGAATGCAGTCTGTTCCAACAGCCTTTAGTTGTGAAAAACTAATCTTGCCAGACGGGATTTTGCCCTCATTTTGAAGGATGTGCACCTTGCCTGAAACAACGTGTTTGTGTTTGCCACAAGTTACACCTACCATATATTCATCTTTATCAACTACAATTGAGACGATGAATTCGGGGGGATTGACGCATTGTTTTTTTTCCTCCATAACAGAGCATTTGTCAGGTAACACATTTTTTGGAAAGTTTTATGTGATATTAATCTTGATTGTTACGCATTCAATTTAATATCGAGCAAATTGAAATAAGTGTAAAGTTGGCACATAATTTTGACATTGTAATTATTGGTGGTGGAATTCTTGGAGCATCCATTTCATATTTTCTATCATTTCTTAACAAATCAAAAAATATTGCAGTGATAGAACAAGCGCCTAATGTTGCATTTCATACCAGTGGAAGAAACACTGGAAAAGTTCATGCACCATACTTGTATAATCCTGAAAAGAAAAAGCTCTTTGCAAGAGCAGCGTTTCACGGATATGGCATGTGGGAGGAATATGCAAAATTACATAATTTGCCGTTTAAAAAAGATGGAGTGATTGAGGTTGCTTTGGATAAGAAAGGAACCACGGTTCTTGAAAAATATCTCAAGTGGGGAAAACAAAATGGATTGGATGACAAGGACATTGAAATAATAGATAAATTTGAAATGAAAAAAAGAGAGCCTGAAATAAAATGTGAGGCAGCACTCTATGTACACAGAGATGGGTCTGCAGACTATTCAGCACTTACAAGGCACATAATGAAAGACAGTGAGAATGAAGGAACCAAACTCCTTACAGACACCAGAGTAACTGGAATAAAAAAGGAAAATGAGATGTGGAAAATAACACTAAATGGAGCACATGAGATATTTGCGAAATTTCTGATAAACGCTGCAGGAGGAGAAGCTGTAGATATTGCACACAATACAGGAGTTGCAAAAAACTTTACAGACGTACACTTTAGAGGCGAGTATTGGAAAGCTCCAGATGAATATCGCAATTTGACAAAAACAAGCGTATATTCAGTTCCAGAATTCCCAGATTATCCATTTTTGGATCCTCATTGGATCATCAGAGTTGATGGAAGTTGTGAAATAGGACCAAATGCAGTTCCCGTGTTTAGTCCGTATGGGTACAACAAAATAGAAAACATCAAGGAATTTATTCCAAAAATGCTTGAAATGCTTGGTTCAGGTGCTAGAAAAGCAATCTTAGACAAACAGTTTCAAGAACTTGCAATTAATGAAATACGGTCATCAATGTCAAAATCCACTATGATTGAGAGGGTCAAGAGATTTCTTCCAAAAATAGATGCAGGTAAAATTACGCAGAAAGGTACTGCAGGGATTAGATCATCTGTGATCGACGAGAAGGGAAAGTTTGTTCCAGATGTAATTTTTGTTGACGGAGATGCGTCATTTCATATTTTGAATTATAATTCACCTGGAGCTACAGGAGCATTACCTATTTCTGCACATATTGTAAATCATTTAACAAAAACAGGGATGTTTGTTAGTGAAAATGGGAATGATCAGTGTGGGATATGGAAATTCAGCAAGATAATTGAAAAAATTGAGAAATAAGATGGCGCCGGGAGGGAGATTTGAACTCCCGTTCCCTTGCGAGAACGCGCTTTATGGTAAGTATTTCCAGGCGCGCGCCCTACCAGGCTAGGCGACCCCGGCACGTGTCTTACGACAAGTTAATTCGGGAAAATTTGATTATATATTGTGTTACTTGAAAGTGGCGACTACTTCCAGATATTGATTGTAATTGATTTCTCTACCTTGTTTTGCTGATCATCTAATCCGGCTACACGGATTTTGTATAATCCCTCCAATGCAGGATCGCCATTATTTTTCACCTGATCCCAAACAAATTCAATTTCCTGCTGTGGCTCCAGTTTTGAAATTACTTGTACGGATGTTGGAGAATACATCAACACTCCAGAAAGACCCGTGACTTGCAGTCCGTATGAGGTATCTGAAAAGGTCAACGGAGTTGTTCCAGAATTGACAATTCGAATTTTTATCTCTTCACCTTTCTTAAAATCTGATTTCTCAGTTACAATAGATATTGATGATCCATCAACATATACAAGATGTCCAGGGTTTTTTAAATCGAATAAATACAGTCCATACAAAAATCCCGCTAAAACACCTACACAAATAAAGATCACAAGACTTTTTGCTAACATTTTTTCAGAAAAATTATTCTTTTTGAGCGGGTTTTGTTCTCCACTTTTTTGGATATGTGTTCGGTGCCATGATAATTCTCTGCGTCTCAAAAGCATATCCCTTGGTTGCATCGCGAATTTCTTCCTCAGACATTAATGCCTCGGCAAGAGCTACTGCCTCACCTTTCTGGGTATAGATGCCAACAAAATCACCCTTCCTTAAATTTGGAGATATTTGTAAGATTCCAGGAATTGCCAGCTGCGCACCATGACACATTGCATCAACTGCAGAATCACGAATCACAACAGATTTAATTTCACTTAGGGCAACCTCGACTGGTTTTATAATATTCATTAGTTTTGAATCATCTTTGTTTTCCGCCCATAATGCAAATGCATCTGCCAACTCATGAAGTGTAACTAGCCCATCTGTCTCTCTGAATTGATCAACTCTCGTTCTTCTCAGCTCAATCATTGTGCCGCCAGGTCCCAGTATTTCGCCAATGTCATAGTATAGTTTTCTTATGTATGTCCCTGCTTCACACAAAACACGCATTAAGAGAAGTCTCTCTTTTTGCTCCAACACCTCAAGCTCATAAATTGTTCTAGTTCTGGTTTTTCTTACGACTGCGGAACGTTGCGGCGGTTTTTGATAAATCTCACCAACAAACATGTCAAGTACTTCAGCAAGTCTTTCCTTGGAAGGAAGTGAATGAATTCTCCCCAGTGCATGATATTCCTTTGGGCCAAAAAGCAAAACACCTAGTGCCTTTGTCGCCTCTCCCAATCCAAGAGGTAGCACTCCAGATACCTGAGGATCCAGTGTTCCACTATGACCAATTTTTGGAATTTTTAAGATTCGTTTTGTCCAAGCAACGGCCTCATGGCTAGTTGGACCCGGCGGTTTGTCTAAGAGAATAATCCCATAATTGAGTAGTTGTTCAATCGTTCGTTTGTCATAGTATGTACCGTAGGTGTCATCTGTGATATCTTGATCAATTACAATCAAATTTTCTAGTTGTTTTAGCGTCATAGTAATTTTCTCACAGTCTCTTTTGCTACATCAATCACTTGCTGTGCAGTTAAATTGTTTGTATTGATTATTAAATCAAAAACAGATTTGTCATCACCAAAATCAAAGTTGTATAATTTTTTGTATAATGCCTTGTTTTTATCAAATCGTTCTTTTGTCACCTCATAAGCCTGTTCAGGACTCATGTTGTCCCTTGTCTGCATCCTTTCGGTGCTGCTTTGATGTGATCCTTCAAGCCATATCTTAATACCATTTTTGACAAGCCATGGCAACGTATAGCTTGTAATCACCATTCCACCTTGATTAAAAAGGGTCGTTAGTTTTTCATCTAGTTTTTTATCAAACTCGGAATTTTGTTCACGCTGACCAAGGAATTTCATCCCTTCTTCCGTGTCCCACCAGTCATCACCGTCAGAAGAAAATCCCTGTTCTTTTGCCATCTCTTTTAGAACGTCACCTCCACTGAGATATGTCAAACTGAACTCTTCTGCCAATCCTTTTGCAACAGTTGTCTTACCTACTGCAGGGGGTCCAGAAATTACAATTGACTTTGTCAACTGAGATCCATTGATGTTTTAGTAAGTTTCATAATTATGCCACTAAACGCGATGGATGAAAGAAAATACCAAGCCCATAAAAATAATGCGTTTTCTTCTTGACACACATGTTCAGGATCTGCTGCTTGTGCGGCGGTACAAGTTAGTTGGAAAAAGTCACCAGGTATGACATTTAATGGAATGGGCGAGATTGCAACTGTATATGAGAAGAGTTGCGGCAATACCAAATAAAATATCAAAATTAAAGGAACAAAAGTGATCATCATTGGTCTCATATTCATCTGCATCATTTCCATTGACATCTTGTTCATGTATGCGGATTTTTTGTTAAGTTCGCTCATCTTTGCCTGATCCTTTGCCCTCATGGCAGCCATTCTTTCTTTTTGAAATGCTCTAGTTTCTTTCATTATTCGTTTTAGTTTGGTTTGATCAACCATCTTCCTCCTCACTGCAGCATTGAAGAGGTTTAACACAATTCCAAATGCACTTACTGCAAACATCGATGCGATCAATCCCTTTACAATAGGATCATCGCTACCCAAAGCACCATGAGCACCACCGAGAAAATCAAATTGCAAGAAGATTGAATCCAAGAATAAGAAGATAAAGTTAAAGTCCATTTTCACAGCCCCAGTGAATTAATTACTTTATCAGCAGCTTCATCAATCTTTCCCTCCCTATTGAGCACATATTTGATAGGAGCGCCTGAAATCACGGCACATGCAGATATTATTCCTGACTGAAAGTCCAATTCTTTTTTAACATTTGCAAGAGTGATTGTATCGCGGTTTCTAGTAAAATCCTTGATTCTTCTACTATAGATCTCCTCAGGTTTTGCAGAGACTGAAACAAAATTTGTGGGTTTGATAATCTTCAAGACGTGCTCTGGCAATCCTGGGTAATATCCCTCAGAAGAATTGATGAAAGCATGGGTATCAATGATTACAACTTGATCTGCCATGCCAGCGATTTTTTCTGCTGCAATCTTTTGTAATTTTTGTTGCTCAATTACAGGCAATTTTCTTAGATCGTCTCTATCTGAAATCCCATTATCTTTTGCAACATCAAACATCAAAGTTCCAAAACTAACAACACTGACAGTCTTGTTGCGTTCTGTCAGAATTTCTACGACTCGCTTTAGCAGAGAGGTTTTACCAACGCCGGGTATTCCTACCATTACAACTTTCTTATTTTCTACCAAGTAAAGCACCTAGTCGTGGCATTACAACTTCTACCTGTTCTCTTACTAGCTGAGTGTAATAATTGATAAGAATATCCACCATCAATAGAACTCCAATTCCAGAACCAAACACTCCCAATACGTCTGAAACGCCTGCAAGAAGACCTAAGATTATAGAACCAATTATTGTAACTGATGGGATGTATTTGTTTAGTAGTGCTTCAACAGGTTGGTTTGATCTTCTAAATCCTGGAATTTGTACATCTGCATCAAGTAAGTTTTGAGCTGCACTTTTTGGAGACAGACCACCTAGTTCAACCCATAGCCTTCCAAACACAACCACAATGCCAATCATAAACAAGACATATCCCACTGCTCTCATAGGATCCAATACGGCAACATCCAGACCCCTTGGTGGAGTTATGTAGTAGATTATACCCCCTATCGGAGTTGAAGGACTGGTAGGATCAAACTGACCCAGAATGTTCATAAACACGTTATTATTTCTCGGGTTAAAGTTTGCCCAGAACATTTGACCAATAAATACCGCGTTTGCAGTAAGTGCAGATGCCAAGATTACGGGAATATTTGACACATACATCAATTTGATTGGATAAACTGCTGAAAAGCCCCTGTATTTTGTAGATACGATTGGAATCTCCACTTTCATTCCTTGTGTAAAGACAAGAATAAGCAAGATTCCTGCAGTAAGGCACAATCCAAAGATGCTAGGAAGCTGATTTGAACGGAATAAGATGTTAGATACATCACCATCAATTATGGAGGTTCCAATATACGGAATGATTCCTATAGTTCCTCCATCGCCTGCAGGTAATGGACTGAACATGCTCCATAGAATTTGTTGAGCGACACCGGCCATAATGAACAGACTAATCCCGCTTCCAAGCCCCCAGCCTTTCTGGATTAATTCGTCTAAGAACATGATAATAATGGATGCAGCCATAAGCTGGCCAATCATCACATACAAAACGTACGGTTCTGAAACTCCAGGACCATAAACTGCGGCAGCATATACGATAGATTCGGCAACAATTACAATGTAGGTTACCAACTTTGTAGCAGTTTGAAATATCCCCCTTTCTTCTGGTTTTTTGAAATCAAATCTCAGGATTTCAGAGCCTCTAAGCAATTGCATTAAAAGACCAGCAGTTACAATTGGCCCAATTCCAAGCTCAACTAAGGTTCCCTGTTGGGATGCAAAAATCACTCTTGCAAATTGCAAAAAGTCAAATTCAGGAGCAGTCGCTCCAAACAAAGGTGTCTGACCCATCACCATATAGATAAGTAGTGCTACGCCGCACCAAAGCAATCGTGTTGGCAGAGGGATTTTCTTTTTTGGTTTTGGAACTTGTGGTAGATACGGCTCTGCCTTGAAAACAACTTTGCGAATAAAGTTAGTTAGTGTACCTTCAGCCATTATCAGCTAACACCTCTCCCCCGATAGATTTGACTTTCTCTTCTGCAGTTGCGGTAAACTTGTTCACTTTGACGGTGTATGCATTTGTCACTTTGCCACCGCCAAGAAGCTTCTCGTAACCAGCTGCTTCAAGGTCGATGATTTTTTTACCGCCTTCTTCTTTACCGAATTTTGAGAATAGGTCATCAAGATCACGTACACTAGCCCATTTTTTGGTAATGTTTGGGTGAGGTGGATGAGTAGAATCATGTCCAAAATGATCTGGCATTTCTTTTAGCAAAGTACTAAAATGATATTTGTGCAAACCAGCAATTCCCAGTCCACCTTTGTGACCACTTGCACGATGTTGACCTACTTGTCCCCATCCCATATTCCGTCCACCCCTGAGTTTTCTTGTTTTTCTCAATCTAGTTGCCATGTTACATCATATTCCTCACTAAGTTTCCAAGTTCTTTGTTTTCGCCAAGAACACCTTTTTGACCATACAGAGTTTTGGTACTGCGTTTGAATCCATATCGTGGTGGAGCCAACGCAAACCAAGGTTTCAGAGGCTTTAATTTAGAGAGAGTTGCCTTCCCTTCAGATAATGCTGTTGCAAGTGCATCAGTGCTAGGAAATCCTAATTCTTTGAGATCATCTGTAGTAACTCTTTGGTAACCAGATTTTCTAGCTTTTTTGTCTATGAGTTCTTTGGCCAAACCTGCATCAAGCTCAATCCAAGATACGTAATGTCGTACTTTATTCAGCATGCCCAAAGTATTCTCTTTTGCAGGAAGTATAGTAGCGCGATATTTCTTTTCTAACTGGAGTAACTCCATAGTAGTTGTTGCCCAGTGTGGAACATCGGCTTGACCTTTTATTCTAACAACAAGATATGCTTTTGCCATTTGTATCAACCCTGACTAAATGTTTGTCTGAGACAGTCCAATATTGCTTTTGAAGTTGAGTTCATAGTAGGGGTAGAACCCTTTGCAGTAGTCCATGCATCTTTTAATCCCGCTAATTCCAATAATCGTTTAATTTTACCTCCGGCAACCAAACCCAATCCACGAGGTGCAGGAATGATCTCAATGGTTACACTTCCACCCTTGCCTCGGATTCTAAATGGAACGGAATGTTTTTGATCACATCTGCATTCCCAGCTGCCACATCCTAGTTTGATAGGACTGACATTTAGTAATGCTTGATTAGTTGCTTTCTCAATTGCAATTCTCATTTGCTTTGATTTGCCCTGGCCAATTCCCAAGTAGCCGTTTTCATTTCCTGTAGCGACTATTGCTTTGAATCTTGTTGATTGTCCGTTGGACGTCATTTTTTGAATTATACCAACATCAACTACCTCGCTTTTCAAGTCAGGAAGTAATTTTTTAATAATGCCCGCTTCTTGGATTCGCAGCCCATCTTGAATGATTTCTTCAATGGAAGTAATTTCTCCAGAAGCTACTTTTTGTCCCAGAATTGTTTTTGGAACCCACGGTTCTTCTTCTGGTTCTCGCCTAGGTCTTCTTTGACCACTGTTTCGACTTTGGGTAGCTTGACTCATTTTTATTTAACCTCGGTATCAATCGCAGATTTTATTTTTGAGATATCATTTTTAACCTTAAGATGTTCACCGTTTATTCTTTCTTCAGGTGGAAACGTTTCTGAATCTGCAGGTACCTGAACACCAGCATCAACGACTCCTTTTAGAGCTGCTGCCATCCTTTGAGTATATTTTCTAGTTCCAGTATACAGAATCGCGTTTTTTGCCCCATTTCCTATTGCTTTCTTTCCTGCCAGATAACCAGTAAGATACGCTGCTGGAACACTTTTTCTTGAACCCTTCCAACCCTTGTCAACCAGATATCTAGAATGGGCAGATGCGATAACCTTGTCTCCAGTCATACCAGGTTTTAGAACTTGAACTTGAGTATTTTCATTAGTAATGTTAACCGTAATGAAATCACGCTTGCCCATAAGCATGGTCCCTCTTTTTTTATAATTGGTTTTTTCTTCCCTTAATCTTCTCAATATCTTCGAATAAGCCATCTATAGAACACGAGTTTGAAACTGCTCTTATATACGTTAAGCGCGAATTAGAGAAACCATTAATGCTTTTTGAGTATGTAAACGATTTTCGGCTTCATCCCATACAACAGATTGAGGTCCATCAATGACTGAAGACGTCACTTCGTAACCCCGCTTTGCAGGAAGGCAATGCATAAAGATTGAATTCTTTTTTGCATGTTGCATTAATGATTGGTTGACTTGGTACTTTGGTAAGAATTTTTTTGTTCTGTTGGGATCACGATTATGAATAGATGTAAAGGTATCAGTAAATACAACATCTGCATTAGCAACTGCCTTTATTGGATCCAAAGTAAGATCAACATCGGTAGACTTTCGGGATTCTTTTACAATTGCCTTATTTGGTTCAAATCCTTTTGGGGTGGCTATAGATATCTTTGCGCCAGATAATGAACAACCAATTATCAGCGAATGACACACATTATTTCCATCACCAATCCAGGCAATCTTCAGTCCATTGAACTTGCCTTTCTTTTCCTTGATTGTCATAAAGTCAGCTAGAGTCTGACATGGATGAAAAGAGTTGGAAAGTCCGTTTATCACAGGGACGGTTGCATATTTTGCTAGTTTTTCAAGTAAATCATGCGCATAAACTCTTGCCATTATACAATCAGTGTAACGTGACAAAGTTTTTGCGGTGTCCTCTATGGTTTCTCCTCGCGAGAGCTGTGTATCATGAGATGATAGATTTATTGCATGACCACCAAGCTGAAACATTCCCGCTTCGAAACTGACTCTTGTTCGAGTAGAAGGTTTTTGAAAAATCATTGCCAATGTTTTATTTTTTAGCAAGGGCTTGTTTCCACCTTTTTTTAGGTCTTTTTTTAATTTGATTGAAAGATCAATTAACTTGGTAAATTCTTGTGGAGATAGCTCAGACAAAGTGAGTAAATCTTTTGTTTTTAATTTCATTTCTTAAGAAATCCAAATAACCCTCGTTTCTTTTTAGGTTTTTCCTCGTTATTGTATTGTTTTTCTTCATTTTCAGTTTCTTTTGAAGGTTCCACCGTGCTCTTTGTAAATTCACCGGGTTTTGGTTTGTCTTGTGCAATCCAATTTCTGATCTTATCACCCAGATTTCTTGCTTCATCATCATTTTCAGGAGGGGGGACATCATAGAGTTCAGAGTAATCTGCAATATCATCATCAGACAATCCTGCAAACGGATCATCATCTAGAATAATTTTTGGTTCTGGTTTCGGTTCTGGTTTCGGTTCTGGTTTCGGTTCTGGTTTCGGTTCTGGTTTCGGTTCTGGTTTCGGTTCTGGTTTCGGTTCTGGTTTCGGTTCTGGTTTCGGTTCTGGTTTCGGTTCTGGTGTTTTAATTGTTTTAATATCAACATCAGATATGGAACCAAATACAGATTCCAAAAATGTCTCTTTATCAAATGGTTTTAGATCTGGATATTCTTGTCCTACACCAATATAGAGAATTGGCGTAGAGGTAATTTTTACAATAGATAGTGCAGCACCGCCACGTGCATCTGCATCACTTTTAGTCAAAATTGAACCATCAAATTTTACATGCTCATAAAATTCCCTAGCTTGATTTACAGTGTCGTTTCCAGCTAGAGAGTCGCCTACAAAGATTTTGAAATCAGGATTTACTACTTTGGTAATCTTTGCAATTTGCTCCATCAAGTTTTTGCTAGTTTGCATTCTCCCTGCAGTGTCAATCAATACACAGTCAGTTTTGTGTGATTTGGCATAAAGAACAGCATCTCTGGCAACAGCAGCAGGATCAGAATTATAATTTTGAGCAACCAATTTCAAGTTTAGCCTATTAGTATGTTCACGTAATTGTTCAATGGCTCCTGCTCTAAAAGTGTCAGCAGCAGCCACAACAACAGAGTATTTTGCTTGTTGAAGCAGATATGCAATTTTTGCAAGAGAGGTAGTTTTACCAGTGCCATTAATGCCCACAAATAAAATCAGAAAGGGTTGTCCTAATTTCTTTTTTTCATTGATTTTTTCAAATAAATCAATTTTTCCTGCAACATCAAACAGTGAAGATATGCTTGAGATCAAGCTATCCTTAACAAATTTCTCAATATCGTTTTTTGCTATTTTGGAACCGATTAGCCGTTCTTTCAAATCAGATTTGATAGAATCAACCACCTCACTAGCAACATCGGATTCCATTAACGATATTTCTAATTCAAATAGAATATTCTCAATATCTTTTTCATTGAGTTCTTTCTCGCCAAGACTCTTGGCTGCATTAGAAAATGCATTACGGAGTTTGTCAAACATTGTTTTAACCTGAAGATTGTTTTTGTGTAGCCATCATCAACTGATTCATTTGTTCTTTTCCATGCTCTAATCTTGCAGATACATCATGTTTTTTTGCAGAGGTATCCTGTATTGCAATTTCAATTTCTTTGATTCGTGCTTCTAGATAATTAATGGCAGCACTAGTATCTTTTTCCATAGCAACACCAGATCCAATGTTTAGAACAACTTTATTGTTAGAGGAAATTTTTGATTGTACATAGGTACCCATTCCAATTGGAACCAGAGTATCAGAGTTCTCTTTTTCTTTAAGAGATTTTATCGATTCGATTGCAGATGTTGCTTCCCTAAGAACATTAAACAGAGTTTCCTCCCTGTTTGACAAATCAATAAAATAAGATTCAAGCATTTGCATTTGTTGCAACAACTGCTGTGCTTGTTCTTCACTCATTTACAACAGATTTCCCAGAGATGGTTATAAATTCATTCATAGTAATTTGAATAAAGAAGAAAAAATAAAGATTTGAACTTTATTTTACTTTGGAGAATCTATTTTCTACTTCATCCCAATTTACTACATTCCACCAAGACGTGATATAATCAGGTCTCTTGTTTTGATATTTGAGATAGTATGCATGTTCCCAAACATCACAACCAAGTAATGGAATCAATCCAAGAGTTCTAGGACTATCTTGATTTGGCATAGATTTGTATTCTACTTTTTTAGAAGTAGGATTGTATACCAACCAACCCCAGCCACTACCTTGAATTACAGCAGTTGTTGAAGAGAACTTCTCCTTGAAGGCCGCAAAGTTTCCAAATGATTCACTAATTGCATCAGCAATAGCACCACCTGGCTCTCCACCTCCATTTGGTTTCATATTGTTCCAAAATAGCCTATGGTTGTCAAAACCACCACCATTAAAATTGACTGCACCTCGCTGAGCTTCGGGCACCTTACTGATCTCAGACAAAATATCTAAGATATCTTTATTCTGAATCTCAGATGGGCAATTTTCCAAAGCTGCATTGAGTTTGTCAGTGTATGTTTGATGATGTTTTGTATGATGAATCTCCATTGTTCTTGCGTCAATGTGAGGTTCTAATGCATCATAAGCATAGGGCATTTCAGGAAGTGTGTATTTTCCCATAAACAGACATGTTGTTTATTCCATTTATTGCTTTACTAGCAATGAATTTTTACTGACTGGGTTTAATTGTCATTTATGAAACATGTCCTGATTTTTTCTTTAATTATAGCAATTTCCGCAATCATGCTTGTTTTAGAGTTTGACATGACAGAAAATGCTCACCTATATCTTGACAAGAGTGGCCCTTTCGTAGGCGCAAAGATTGCCGCAAATGAGGGAATCAGTGGAGAGGGAATCAAAGTCGCAGTAATTGACACCGGAGTAGACTTTAATCATCCAGATCTCTTTGGATGGGGACCTGAAGGAAAAGTGATTGGTGGATACAATTTCATCAGTGAGGAGGAGTTGCCAATGGATACAAATGGTCACGGCACACAAGTTGCAGGGATAATTGCTGCAGAGGGACAAATTCAAGGGATTGCGCCCAAAGCAAAGATTCTGGCATACAAAGTTTCAGAAGATGGAGAGGGGGTTTCTTCAGATTTAATCATAAAGGCAATCAATAGAGCAGTTGAAGATGGAGCAGATGTGATCAACATAAGTTTGGGAGTTAACAAGACAAATGAAAAAATTGAAAGAGCAATAAACAGTGCACTTGATCAAGAGATATTTGTTGTAACTGCGGCTGGAAATGATGGACCAAAAAGCCAAACAATTGGAAGTCCGGGAAAGAACAAAGGATCAGTCACTGTGGGTGCAACATACAATAATTTAACATCTAGTTTGGTTGCGACATTAGAAGTAGGAGACAAACAATATACGGTAATCCCAATGGTTGGTTCTTCAAAACTAGATGAACCTGTAAATGGTGAAATAATTTTTGGCGGATATGGAAAAAAGGAAGAACTGAAAGTGATTGATGCCAAGAATTCAATTCTCATAGTAGAGAGGGGGAGCGACATAGAAGGGGATATGATGTATTTTTCAATCAAAGAACAAAACGCAGCTGAGGCAGGGGCAAAAGCTTTGATTGTATACAATAACGAATCAGGGATTTTTCTTGGCGAGTTGAGTCACGAATTTGTAGAACCAGACTACAAACCAAAAATACCAGTGGTGTCAATAGACAGAGAAGAAGGACTAGAAATCAAAGAAGGGTTAAAAAAAAATGCCAGTCTTCATTTATTTTACAACCCTGATTTTGTAACGCACTTTAGCTCAAGAGGACCTGTTTCGCCATTTTACATAAAACCAGACATAGTAGCACCTGGAGCATACATCAATACGACGCAGAATAATGGCGCATACAATTTCACTAGCGGGACTAGTTACGCAGCACCACATGTAAGTGGTGCAGCAGCACTATTGTTACAAAAATACCCAACAATTCATCACCATGAAATAAAGTCATTGTTGCTGACTACAGCTGAGCCCGTTTCTGATTCTTATGGACAAGCATTCTCGCTCAAAGATGCCGGATCTGGAAGATTAAACATCTCAAAGGCATTTGAAGCTAAATTGATTATAATGCCGCCAAACTTTGTAGTCAATGTCGCATCAGACAACCCGGTTGTTCAAGAGCATTTTGAATTAAAATCACTAGGTGGATCTCTTGAAAATTTACAAGTGTCTTTTAATGGACCTCAATTTATCCAGTTTTCGCATCTTGTAGAGGGAGACAAATTACAAGTCAAACTAAAAGTGAACGGAGTGCAATATGGAGATCATGAAGGGAACATTACCATAGTTCATGAGAACACAAGATATGTGGTTCCATTTTTGATGCATTATACCGAAGGATCAATCAATGTAGTTCAAAATGATGGGATGATGAATTTTGAGATTTATCATCCAAAAGAATGGAGCTTTGCAAAAATATCGATTACAAACAGTAAAGATGGAACGGTAAAGGTCACATCAGCAACTCCAAGCAGAGATGCATCAATCCAAGTATATGAGAATTCTGAATATTGGATAGAAGCAAAAATCAAAGTCGATGATGAAACATATGATGCATTTAACGCAATACAAATTAATTCAGCATCACAGGAATCAAGACAATTTGAATTAGATATTCCTCACAGACAGGCAGTAATCATTACAGCGATTATAGTCATCATAGGAATGGTAGGAATAACGATTCAGAGAAGAAACATCACTGTAAAATCTTTGGACCAGCATTAACAATTTCGCGGCTTACATTATCAAATTTCTTAAAGTTTTCAACAAACATTTGAGCTAGTTTCTTTGCAGAAAGATCATAAGAATCCTTATCAACCCAAGTATATTTTGGATCTAAGATTTCTGATGGAACATCTGGCACGTCAGTTGGAATATCCAAATTAAACAGATCATCATGTCTGTATTTTACGATGTTTAAAGCGCCAGTGAGAGCTGCAGTCACCATTGCTCTGCTATACTTGATTTTGATTCTTTTTCCTACGCCGTATGGACCACCAGACCATCCAGTATTCACCAAATAAACCACAGTGTTATGTTGATTGATTTTTTCTCCGAGTAATTTTGCATAAACAGACGCAGGCCTAGGCATAAAAGGTGCACCAAAACATTCAGAAAATACAGATTTCGGCTCTTTAATACCACGTTCTGTTCCAGCTAGTTTACTTGTATAACCAGACATAAAGTGATACATTGCTCCTTCTTTTGTCAATCTAGAAATTGGGGGTAAAACACCTAATGCATCTGCGGTAAGAAAAACGATTACTTTTGGGTGACCACCAACGCTGGGGATCACAGCTCCTGGAATAAAATCAAGTGGATATGCAACACGGGTATTTTCAGTCATTGTGTTATCATCATAATCAGGTACATTGTCCTTTAGGACAACGTTTTCTAAAACGGCACCAGGTCTAATGGCATTCCAAATTTCGGGCTCTGCTTCTTGACTAAGATTGATGCATTTTGCATAGCAACCGCCTTCAAAATTGAATGTCCCGTTATCAGACCATCCATGTTCATCATCACCAATCAAATTTCGATTGGGGTCTGCAGACAATGTCGTTTTTCCAGTGCCAGACAAGCCAAAGAATAGCGCAGTATCGCCTTCCTTTCCGATATTTGCAGAACAGTGCATTGGAAATACGCCCTTTTCTGGCAAAATAAAATTCATGACGCCAAACATTGATTTTTTCATTTCTCCTGCATATTGCGTTCCTCCAATCAAAACGATTTTTCTAGTCAAATCAATTAAGATGAACACGTTAGAAGCAGTGCCATCCTGATCAGGTGTTGCCTCAAAATCGTTGATGCACATTACTGTAAATTCAGGCTCGTGATTTTCAAGTTCGGTAGCAGTAGGACGTATGAACAGATTTCTTGCAAAGAGACTTTGCCATACATGGTCATTAATTACCCTAATTGGTAGGCGATTATCCTTATCAGCGCCAACAAATCCATCAAATACATAAAGTTCTTTGTTTGCAACAAAGTTTTTCATTTTTTCTAGTAATTTCTCAAACTTGCCTGATGGGAATTGGTGATTGACTTTTCCCCAATCAACAGTGTCATGTGTTTTATCATCATATACAATAAATCTATCATCGGGGGAACGACCAGTATATTTGCCAGTGTTCACGGATAAAGACCCGGTAGAGTTTACAATGCCTTCCTTTCTCTCTACAGCGATTTTGACCATCTCATCCACGCTCAAGTTTCTATGAACTTTTGATGGGAATATACCAAAGTCAGATAACTGCGAAGCAAATTTAGTGGTTGGAGCAGAGCCTAGTATTTGTGTCATAATAAACAGCCCCTATCACATAGAAATTCAATCCCAAATCCATTCATGAGATATTTCGATCCGCCTTAACTTTCCTTATTATCTCTTTGCTAGAACAGGGAAATTTTTTGTCTAGGAACGTATTTATTTAAAATTTCAAAAGTGAGTTTAATGCCGATCAATAAGGAAAAATTAGCAAAGAGAAAAGATGCTAAAGAGCACAATCCAGAATTCATCAGACCCGAAAGTTGGCGTTATGTAAGATTACAGACTAATTGGAGAAAACCAAAAGGCATTGACAATCATCAAAGAAAACAAAAAAGCAGAGGCAGACCTGGGCTTGTTAAAGTTGGATATGGCGGACCAAAAGAGGCAAGAGGGTTACATCCATCAGGATTTACAGATAATCTAGTTTATACGGTTAATGATTTAGAACGATTAGATCCAAAAAAGGACGGAGTAAGATTCGGACATAGTGTTGGGACTAAAAAGAGAAAAGAAATCATTGCAAAAGCAATAGAAAGCAAATTCAAAATTTTCAATGCAAGAGTGAGTGTAAGTGGTAGTAAATCTTAGAGCAAAGAAGAAGCTCGTATCACGAGTAGTAGGGGTTGGGGTTCACAGAGTAAGATTTGATTCTGACCATCTAGATGATGTTGCAGATGCAATCACTAGAGAAAACATTCGAAGCCTTATCACCGCAAACACTATCAAGATTAAACCAATTGTCGGCACTTCAAAAGGTAGATCTCATGCCAAAAAAGCTCAGAAAAACAAGAGAGGAACTAAACAAGGATCCAAACAAGGCAAGCAAGGCGCCAGAGTAGGCAAGAAAGAAATCTACGTAGCAAAAGTTCGTGCATTAAGAAGGCTGTTGAAAATTGCAAAAGACAGAAAAGATTTGACAAATCCAGAATTTTGGGCACTGTACAAGAAAGTTGGCGGAAATACTGTGAGAAACAAAGCACATCTCAGATTACTGATGGACGAAGTAATTGCAAAGAGAAAGAGCTAGAATCGATAGATCTTTTTTTCCAAATCAGAAATTTTTCCGTTTTTAATTTCAATTCCTTCTTTTTGCAACATGTTGGATTTTATTTCCTCACCGTACGCATAGCCGCCAACCTTACCATCTGATTTCACAACCCTATGACACGGAATAATTACAGGGTATGGATTTTTGTTCATAATGCGTCCAACTGCTCTTTGACCATTTTTCATGCCAACGGCTTTTGCAAGTTCGCCATAAGTTGTAATTTTACCTTTAGGAACTTCTGAGAGCTTTATGTAAATTCTTTTATCAAGATTCAAAGCTTGATCACCTCAAGATTTGTTTTCTCAAGAAATCCCAACAGTTTTTGTTTACTTGTCCCCAGTCCACCCCAATCTAGCAAGGCAGTTTTTGCCATTTTGTTTTGTTGTAATATATGATCAAATAAAGATTGATCAAGGTTTTCAAGTGCATGTTTTGGCATAACCGTACCAAGTGAAAACTTTCCCTCCAGTAATTCACGAGTAAACTTTTCAGGATAATGAGTTCCTCCAAAACATATCGCCACAGGATTCGATGTTATGGGTTTTGTCAATACATCATGTACTAGCTTAGCTACTGAACTACACAGAGACATATCAGTCCATTGTTTTTCAGTAGTTCCGATTTCGATAAAAATAGTAGGTTTTTTGAGAGCAGTAGGACCGTGATGCGTTGCCTCTATGGTAATTTGAAAATCGGAAAAGTTAGACTTGTTTTTCCATAGTGTCTGCAAATATGCTTTTTGAAGATCAGGATGGGGGATGGCAATTTGCTTGGCATTTCCACCAAATTTTGCTTCCGAAAAATTTCCAGTACTATGGCAAGTAAGAGCTAGAACTCCAGACTCTGCAGCATGTTTTGAGAGAAATACAAAGCCATCATAGCCATATTTTTCGTCTAACCAATCAGCAGAGATTGCAGGTGTGGGTATTATCAGCAAATCATAATTGGAACCGTGATAAATCTCGCCATCTTTTTTCATTGTCTCTGAAAGAAATTTTGCCATGTTGTACCCGGCCGGGTCATCACGATATGCTACAAGCAATTCCATTAGATAAGAGATATAAAGACACCTTATTAATTTCCAGCAATGAACCCAAGGCAGACTTTGAAGAACATGGCCAACACAATGAAGATGGCCAAAAAACCGGACAAAGATGAATATCAGCAGCACCTCAGATTGGTACTGTTAGGTATCGCCGGAGTTGGCGCCATAGGCTTTACTATTCAGTTTGTCTTTTCAGTCATTACGTTTGGTAGATAGAATTGTCTGAAGAAATTAAATCGCATCTTTTTGCAATTAGAACCACGGGAGGTCAAGAAAAAGTAGTCATGAGACTACTGGAAGCTAAAGCAAATGCAAATCAAATCAATATTCAGTCAGTATTACTTGTCGATAACCTAAAGGGGTATGTGGTAATTGAAGCAGTGAACCCAAGCGATGCATATATGGCAGTTGAAGGAGTAAGACATATTCGAGGACAGCTTAGAGGAGAGCTAGAATTCAAAGACATAGAAGGATATCTCGTAAAGAAATCCACAGTATCACAATTAGCAGTAGATAACATAGTAGAGATCACAGGCGGACCATTCAAAGGAATGAAGGCAACAATCACAAGAATTGATCCTGAAAAGGAAGAAGCAACAGTCGTACTTTTGGATGCATCATATCAGTTACCAGTCACAGTAGACGCAAACTATCTAAAATTATCAAGTGAGACTTAGGAAGGATTAAATTTTTCATATAGATCTGATGTAATATGGGAGAACAAAAAGTATCATCACTGGTAACAGGAGGGGCAGCATCTGCAGGTCCACCATTAGGTCCGGCACTAGGCCCACTGGGAGTCAACATCATGGAGGTAATTAACGCAATAAACACCAAAACTAAGGATTTTGAAGGAATGAAGGTTCCAGTAACAGTAATTGTAAATACAGATACAAAAAAATACGAAATCGAGATTGGCATACCGTCAGCTGCAGCACTGATCATGAAAGAGGCCGGGATTCAGAAAGGCTCTGGTGCTTCAGGAACACAATGGGCAGGGGATGTTACAATGGATTCTATCATCAAGGTTGCAAATGCCAAACTAGAAAAATCATATGCATCATCTTTAAAGTCAGTCGCAAAGACCATTATTGGAACCTGTTTGGCACTAGGGGTAAAAATCGAAGGAAAGACCCCAAAAGAAATCACTGCCGAAATAAACGAAGGTAAGTGGGACGAAAAATTCAAGTAAATATTAGAAATTCAGACTAGGTAATCTATTTTTTAGTAAGATATACGGGATCTTTGTCTGTTCTTTGTAATTCCACAAAGGTTTCAGAGCTCTGAATGCCCTCTATTTTCCCAATCTTTTCAATCACTACAGAGTGCAAGGCCTCCAAGTTTTCAGCATATACCTTTACAATAATATCAAATCTGCCGGTAACCTCAGAAATAGATACAACTTCAGGAGTCTCCATTAGTTTTTTATGGATTGAATCTTTGAACTTAGGATCACGATTAACACCAACTGATGCCTTTACGCCAATTCCAAGCAAAGAGTCATCAATCACAACAGTAAATTTTTTGATCAGTTTCTTTTTCATCAACCTCTTGATTCTGCTATACAAAACAGATGCATTGATTCCAAGCTTCTTGGATAAAGCAGGGACTGAAATTGAGCCATCCTTGGTCAGTTCAAAAAGTAATTTCATATCTAGATCGTCAAACCTATGCAATGTGCTCAAAAGTCGAGTTTGCGATTTAATAAATGTAGATTTAGATGAGTTTTTGCTGTGTATTTACAAAATTTTCTTCCAAAAGATGAAATTTTTTAAAATTATACAGAAATGAGAAAGACATATCTCTAAACGATTTTAAGTAGGCTGTCTAGAAAACCTTCGTAATGATTAATGAGGCTCAGCTAGCTGACATGATAAAAGCCGCCAAAGAGGCTACAAAGACACGAAAGTTTAAGCAGTCAATAGAAATGATTGTTGTCTTCAAAGATATCGATGTCAAGAAAGGCTTTGCCCTCAACGAAGTAGTTCAACTCCCAAAAACTAGCTCACCTGCAACAGTCTGTGTTATGGCCACAGGAGATATGGGTCAAAAAGCCAAACAGGCAAAAGCAGATGCAGTCATCGGTACAAGCGAGCTAGACAAGTTTGCAACAAACAAAAGGGAGTCTAGAAAATTCATCAACAAGTATGATTTCTTCTTAGCAGACACTCAAGTCATGCCAGTTGTTGGTAAGACTCTGGGTCAGCTTTTGGGCCCAAGAGGAAAAATGCCAACTCCAGTTCCATTCAATGCACCAATTGAATCATTTTTACAAAGATTTAGATCATCAATAAAAGTCAGAGCAAGAGCAACACTGGGAATGTCTTGCAAAATTGGCGATGAGTCAATGGATGACAAGGATCTAGCAATTAATGCACATGCAGTTCTAAATGCAGTTGAAAAGAAGCTGCCAAACGGGGAAAAAAACATCAAAAGAGTCATGATAAAGACCACAATGGGCAAGGTAATCAAACAAGTAGAAGAGGTCAAGAAGAAACATGCATGAAAATAGAACAGAGTATCCAAAAAGAAAAACCCAAATGTATCAGCAACTACAAGAGCTGCCAAAAAAATACAAAGTAATTGCCCTTGTCAAGATGGACAAGGTCAGATCATCTCAAATTCTCCCATTACGAAAAGCACTAAAAGATGACGTACAGTTTGTCAGCATCAAGGACAAAGTTGCTCAAAAAGCACTAGAAACATTAGATGTCCCAGGTATCAAAGACATTGCAGATGAATTAACAGGCCAATGTCTTTTCATGTTTACAAACATGTCACCATTCAAGCTAAATGTATTATTAGCAAAAAACAAAATCATGATGGCAGCAAGAGGCGGGGATATCGCAAGTATCGATATCATAGTGCCAGCAAAGAACACCGGAATTGCCCCGGGACCAATGCTTACAGAGTTTAAAGAAGCTGGAATTCCAACAAAAATTGATCAAGGCACAATTTGGATTTCAAAAGACACCACGCCAGTTAAGAAAGGAGAGGCCATAAATGAAAAGCTGGCAGTGCTTCTCGGAAAATTAGATATCAAGCCGGTGGAGGCAGGAATTTCACTATATGCAGCATTGGAAGAGGGATTCAAGTATGCCGAACAAGAGATGGTCATAGATGTTGAAAAGATCAGAAATGAGTTTGGCCAAGCACACCAAGAAGCATTATCACTGTCCATCGAGGCAGCATATGTCACACCAGAAAACATCAAGATGATTTTAGGCAAGGCAGCACAATCTGCGCGTTCAGTTTCAATAGAGTCAGGATTCATGACAGATGAGACAAAAGAGAGCATATTGCAAAAGGCAGATGCCCAGGCAAGAGCAGTTGCAAGCCAGGCAAAAGACTACGCTCCGGCCTAATCCAAAGTTCCTCTAGACCGTGGAAGATTCCAATTATACTTTATTGCAACCAGCCTTAATGTTGTAGTAATTACTATTCCAGAGATTGTTGCAGAATACAACTCTCCTCCAAAATACAAAATAAAGAAAAAGACCACTATACCAACAAAGCTTGCAGAAGCATAGAATTCTTTGACAAACACTATTGGGACTTGATTCACAAACACATCCCTAAGAATCCCTCCGCCCACTGCAGTCAACATTCCTGCTAACAATATTGCAAGAAAATTCAAGCCAACAATATGATATGCAAAGGTAGATCCAATTATTGCAAACACTCCAAGTCCTATTGCGTCAAATTTCAAAAATAAATCCCAATGTTTTTTGAGATGAGAATAAAGAAAGAAGATTACAACACCAGATGCAACTGTGATTACAACATAAGCAGGATCAGATAATGAATTTGGAAACTGTCCCAAAACAACATCCCTAATTGTCCCCCCAGCGACACCAGTCAAAGTTGCAAGAATCAGGATGCCAACAATATCAGATTTATTCTCTATTGCTTTGAATGCACCAGTAACAGCAAAGGCCATGGTTCCAAATAGATCTAAGAAATAGATGAAGACAGTGGAAGGAACGGAGAAATCAACCAATTACAGAAAAGACAAAGGAATTGCTAATTAACGTTGATGTAAAAAAGGATCAAAATTAAATTGAAAAAAGAAAAGTTGTCTAGCCAAATAGAGAAGATAATCCTTCCATGGCTGCTTCTTCTGATTTGCCTGCGTCGGCTGGTGCTTCTTCTTTCTTTGCTTCACCGGCTGGTGCTGCGGCTGCTGGTGCGGCTGCGGCAACTGCTACTGGAGCGGCTTTAATTGCCTCTTCGATGTTAACATCGGCTAAAGCAGCTACCAATGCTTTTACTTGTGCGTCATTAACTTCAGCGCCAGATGCTTTTACAACTGAGCTGATGTTGGCTTCATTGACTTCTTTTTGTAGCTTGTGAAGTAGTAAAGCAGCATAAACATATTCCATTGTATCGAGAATTTCTTAGGGCATAATATAAAACTATGGAGAATCACGCCTAGAAATCTAAAAATTTAGTTTAATATTCTCAAGCTTCGACAAACAGAATAAAGGGTTCTTTTGAGATTTTTGTCAGTTAATGTATCCATCCTGTGTTTCAAGACACGCTTTGCCTCATCACGTTCAGCACCAGGCATCAGAGACAACACATTGTTAATCAGTTCAGGCAATGATTCACGGATCCATCCGTCAAGCATCGCATAAACTTTTGGAGGAATAAGATCACATTTGTCTTTGTCCAAATCCAACACATCTGCAAAATTCTCATGTTCGACTCGGTACACTAAAGCCAAGACCACGTTATCCGGAGTAGGGTGTTCAAGTATCTCAATTGATCTTTCACCCGTTTTTCCTTGAGATATTTTGTTTTTCAGGCCAACAGGATTTACAATCACCCCGTTTACTCCAACTTTACGTCCATCGATTCCGGTTACGACGCCAAAAATAAAATCATTGTATTCACCATTTTTTTTAGTAGAGAAAACATGAACGCCTTCCTTCAGGGTCGGCTTTTTACCAAACATGCTCATAATGAACAATCAGCGTATTTATTGGTATCAAATCAGACAAACTGACTCCAATTATCCATCGTTAACAAGAGTAAAGATCTAAAAAGCGGAGTTTTTTGAATTAATTGGTCCTAAAACAGATGTCTGAAAACCAGACGAACATGAATCCTGAAACTATACAATTTTAATGCCACCACTTGCAGTAAGTTGGATTTAGTTGAAGATGAAAATTATCATCGGTATCATCATCATAATGGTAGCAATGATAACATATGGCACATTTGTTTATGAGATGAAAAAACTGCCAATTGATTATGAGGTAATATCAGAACATGAGGGGCAAGACAGAATTCTAAAAGAGATTGGAGGAAATCTTTCAGAACCGTTTTGGATCAGAGAAACACACATGCAAAAAACAGTAGGCATGCATGGAGACACGTTAGAAATAAAATCCACAGTGACAGGAATAGACTCTGCAACAAATAGCGTAATATTTGATAGTGAAGATACGTTTTTTGTAGATAGAGTTACCAGAAAACACCATGAAACCGACGATTACTTTACATTCCCTCCAAATGTACAAAAACAAAACTATGAGTTCTTTCATCCAATGATATTTACAAAGACTGCATTTGTATTTGAAAAAACAAGAGATGTTGATGGACTAAAAGTATATGACTTTACATGCAAATACAACAGAACAGACGTCTCCGCTGCGTTTCCTCAATTTCCATCACAGACAATACTTTCTGATGGGACATGCGCAGTATCAGTCGAGCCGACAACTGGAATGACAGTGTCCTTTTCAAAAGAATGGGACGATTACTTTGAAAATGACGGAGTGCGGGGAGAACAAGTTGAATTTGGAGGAAAACGCACAACGGAATACTCAGAGACAATACTGATCGAGAACGCCAAATCCACAAAAGCGCTTTATTACTTACTTGACATAGTATTTCCAATACTGATTTTATTTATCGGTATTTCTATATTGATTGTCACAATACTGTTTGCAAAAACGGTACGTCAAAAGGAGATAATCATAAAAGCACAAGAAGAACTGCTCAAAAAAGAAAGGCTCTCTGCAATAGGCGAGATCACTGCAAAACTGTCCCACAATCTAAGAAACTCTCTAAGTTCGATAATAATGTCATCAGAGATAATGCAGATGAAATTAGAAAAGAAAGAAGACCCCAAGATAGAAAAATACCTTCCAAGAATCAATGATGCTACATCTAGAATAATTCACCAGATGAATCAGGTACTAGGATTTGTAAAGACAATGCCCCTGGATATGAAGCTCACATCACTTGAAACCTTGTTGAATGATGCCATACAGCATACTAACATACCCCAAGGAATTACCATAACAACCCCAAAAAATGATTATTCACTCATGGCAGACAAGGTTCAACTCTCAGTGGCATTTGGGAACATCTTATCAAATGCAGTGGATGCAATCGGGAATAAAGGAGAAATCACCATTAGAGCAAAGGCAGAAAATGATTCCTTGATTCTAGAGTTTGAAAATTCAGGGGCAGAAATTCCAAAAGATGACATGGAACAAATATTTGAACCATTGTTCACTACAAAACCTCAAGGAACAGGACTTGGCTTGTCAAGCGTCAAGGATGTAATACACGCACATGGTGGAAAAATATCAGTAACATCGCCACCAACGATATTCAAAATCACACTTCCGCTAGACACATCACATAGAAAGTAAATTTTCATGTCAAAAGCCTGTGTATTCAAAAAAAGAGAATGCCTAGTTGCTTTCAATAATAAATACAACGTTGGCGCTTGTGCTCACATCTTGATCAGATGAGAATATCGGAGTTGATGCTCCAGAATCAGACTTGGCAAATGAAGGCGAATTGTACATTGTAACAGGCATGTAGAATTCATCCAAAGACACTAGTTTTACTCCAGCTATTTTGTGATCCAGTGGAGCAAGTGCTTTTTCTGCTTTGGCCTTTGCATTGAGTATTGCTTTTTCAAGCAGATCATCTTGTAGTTTCTGTTGGGTTGCAGGAGATAACGAAAAGTAAACACTGTCTACCCTATTGACACCTGCATTTACCGCATTGTCAATAATTCCGGCTGTACTATCTAGCTTGTCAGTCTTAACGGTGACAATATTTGATACCCTGTACCCAATAAGCTCCTGAGTCCATCGTCCAGACTCTTTGTTCTCATAGGAATCATAGACAGGATAGATGTTAAACGAGGATGTGCCAATTTCAGAATCTGTAATTCCTGCCGCTTTGATCGCGGCGATTACATCATTCATCAATACAGAGTTGGAATCAAGTGCCTCTTTTGCTGTTTTTTCCTGAGTTTCCACACCAAAGTTGATGTTGAGCTGATCTGGATTGACAGACATGGTAGCCATTCCACTTACAGAGATTGTTTTTTCTCTTGATGGAAATGGCGTGATTTCTTGAGCATCTACATTTTGAGCAACTGAAAGAACACTCATAGTAATAGACACTGCAAGTACTACAATCATTGCTGCAATGAGATTTGTTTTCATTGTAGTTATTTAGAAATGTTTGAAAGATAAGGTTTGATTAAAACATAATTTAATGAAAATGCTTTTATGAATAGAATTTGGGCAGTAATCTCCAATTATGGATTATTTGAGTTAAAAAATACAGACTGTTTTCTCAACGGTAATTCTTAATATTGGTCAAGGACAGACTTTTTGTTGGATAAAAAAGAGATTCTAAAGGAATTTTCGTCTGACCCGGACAGATACTATAAAGTAAAACTGTTTGAGGAACAAGGATTTGTTAGAAAATCATGTTCAAAGTGTGGCAGATTTTTCTGGACTTTGAATGCGGGACGAAACCTGTGTCCGGACGATGCAGATGACACATATTCATTCATTGGAGAACCACCAACATCAAAGAGATTTGACTACACTCAAGCATGGAAGCAGGTAGAGTCATTTTTTGTAAAAAATGGGCATACTTCAGTGTCAAGATACCCCGTTGTGTGCAGATGGCGCGATGACCTTTACTTTACCATTGCGTCAATTGTAGACTTTCAAAGAATAATGGGCTCCAAAGTAGTCTTTGAGTTTCCGGCAAACCCACTAGTCGTTCCACAGACCTGCTTGAGATTCAAGGATTTAGAAAATGTCGGTGTCACAGGCAGACACTTTTCGAGTTTTTGCATGATTGGCCAGCACAGCATTCCAAACTCACAGGGATACTGGAAAGACGAGTGCGTCGACTTGGACTTTAGATTGTTGACTGATCAGTTTGGAATTAAAAAAGAAGAGGTGGTCTTTGTTGAAGATGTGTGGGCAGGAGGTGGCTCTTTTGGATCATCGCTTGAATATTTTGTGAGAGGGTTAGAATTAGGGAATGCGGTGTTCACTGAATTTCAAGGCGAACTTGGAAACCATACAACACTTGATCAAAAGATTATCGACATGGGTGCAGGCCTTGAGCGATTTGCATGGATTACCATGGGAACTCCTACTGCATATGACTGCTGCTTTGGACCAATCAACCAGAAACTGTTTGGGAAAATTGGAATAGATTCGGATTCTGAGATTTTACGAAAGTATTTCACTGAAATTGCAAAAGCACTAGAAGGGTTTGAGGATCTCAACGATGTGAGACGCCATGCAATAAAAAAAGCAGGGCTTACTGACACGCATCTAAGCAAAATAATAACACCGCTTGAAGGGATGTATCTTATTGCAGACCATCTAAGGACGCTGATATTTGCAATCACCGATGGCGCATTGCCATCAAACGTGGGAGGAGGATACAATCTTAGGATGATGCTGCGAAGAATCAACGGAACAATCGCAAGACTGAACCTAAAGCTGGACATCGATGATTTGATTGATGCGCATATTGACTATCTCAAAGACACGTATCCGGAGCTTGATGAGAAAAGAGAGGACGTAAAGCAGATTCTCAGTATAGAATCACAAAGATACGAAGAGTCCAAAGTGCATATGAAGAAAAAAGCAGACAGGATCCGCGAAAAGGGAGTGCCAACAGTAGATGAGCTAATCACACTATACGAGTCAGACGGGATTACGCCAGAGTATCTCAGGGAAGTTAATGCAATTTCAGAGATTCCATCATCATTTTACTCTAAACTATCTGACTTGCACCAGTCTGAAAAGAAAAAAGAAGTGGAAAAACTGCCACTTGAAGGATTGCCAGAGACTGAGACTATGTTTTACAAGGATGACACAATGGAGTTTGAGGCCAAAGTTCTCAAGGTCTTTGATGATTATGTGGTGCTAGACAGGACCTCATTTTATGCAAGAGGGGGAGGACAAGAGCCAGACCATGGGAGCATTGCAGGATTTGATGTAGTTGATGTCGACAAACATGCAAACATTATTGTTCACAAGCTAAACGGCGGAGTACCAAAACAAGGCGAGACTGTAAAGTGCAAAGTTGACATCACACGAAGATCAAACATTACAAAGAACCATACCAGCACCCACATAATCAATGCATCATCAAGAACTGTCTTGGGCTCTTGGATTTGGCAGCACTCTGCATTCAAAGAAGATGATCATGCAAGACTGGACATCACACACCATTCATCACTAAGTGACGAACAAGTAAAAAAAATCGAAGACACTGCAAACAAGATGGTAAAAGAAAACCTACCAGTAAACATTGAATACTTTGATCGCGGCACTGCAGAGCAAAAATACGGATTTAGAATTTATCAGGGAGGGGTGGTTCCCGTAAAGTCTGTAAGAATTGTATCAATTGGAGACAGGGACATTGAAGCGTGCGGCGGAACGCATGTCAAAAAGACTGGAGAGATAGAGATAATCAAGATTACAAAGACAAAGAGAATTCAAGACGGAGTTGTAAGACTGGAATTTGTTTCAGGACCAAATGCATTTGAGTATGTCAAGCAGCAAGAACAAGATGCAAAACGACAGGCTCAAGAGGAAGCAAGACGAGCAGAAATAGAAAAAACAAGAGAGGAAAACAAGCAAAAGGCAAGAGAAAAGATTCCCGCTTTGTTAGAAAAAATAGCATCAGGAGAATCTGGAGAGATTGAGGAAATATCAGCTAGAAACAAGCTTTGCTTTACTGCAAGCGAGCAGTATGACGAGTACTTTCACCTAAACTTTGGAAAAAAGCTAGTCAACAAGGACCCAAAGGCAGCGTTTTGTGGGATCTTCGAGTCTGGCCCAACTGTACGAATAATGGTGTATGCTGGAGACGAATCAGGCATAAACGCAGGCGCAATTGCCAAGGAAATTGCATCAATTTTAGGAGGATCTGGCGGAGGAGATGCAAAATTTGCTCAGGGCGGAGGAAAAGACACATCTAAAAAAGAGCAGGCAATAGCCAAGGCAAAATCAATGATCTTGGGATGATATTATGGCGATAAACTGGAATGAGATTGAAACAAAGTGGAGAAAAAAATGGGACGAGTCCAAAGACTTTGAGACAAACCCAAACGACATGCCAAAAAAATTCATCACAGTTGCATATCCATATCCCAACTCACCACAGCATATCGGACACGGAAGAACATACACGCTAGCTGATGTTCATGCAAGATTTTATCGGATGAAAGGATACAATGTGCTATTCCCGATGGGATTCCATTATACTGGAACGCCGGTACTTGGAATGGCAAAGAGAATACAATCACAAGAAAAAGAGATCCTCGACGGACTGCGAAACATCTACCATGTTCCTGAGGATGCAATAAAGTCGTTTGTAGAGCCAGTAAAGATTGCAGACTATTTTCATGAAGAGATAAAGTCCGGGATGATTGAGATGGGATACTCTATTGACTGGAGACGAGAGTTTACAACCATAGTTCCAGGCTATCAAAAGTTTATCGAATGGCAAATCACAACGCTAAGAGAAAACGGCAGAATCATACAAGGATCCCACCCAGTAGGATGGTGTCCGCGTGATGAAAACCCAGTATCGCAGCATGATACAATGGGCGATGTAGAGCCAAAGATTGATGACAAGAATCATTTGATAAAGTTCAAGCTAGACGAGTTTGTGTTTCCAATTACGACACTTCGACCTGAAACAATTTTTGGAATCACGAATCTTTGGGTCAATCCAAATATTGTGTACAAAAAAATCAAAGCAGATGATGAATCATGGATTGTATCTGAGCAATGCGCAAACAAGCTAAAATTCCTTGGAAAAGAAATTTCCATGCTAGGCGATATCTCAGGAACTGATCTGATTGGGAAATATGCAATATCGCCACACAATGATTCCAAGGTTCCAATACTAGAGGCAGACTTTGTAGAGCCGGGCATGGGAACTGGTCTTGTAATGTCAGTGCCAGCCCATGCGCCAAAGGATTACCAGGCATTGATGGACCTAAAGGCAAAAAAGCATTCCCTAGCCTCAAAAATCGAGCCTGTACCCATCATAGTAACAGAAGGGTACGGGGAAATTCCAGCAAAGACGGTATGTGAGAGACTTGGAGTAACTGACCAGTCGGACTCTAAGCTGGAAGAGGCAACAAACGAGTTGTATATCAAAGAGTTTACAGGTGGAAAACTAAATGAAAAGTGCGGCCAGTTTGCAAACACCAAAGTAGAGTTTGGACGAGACAAGGTAAGAGACTGGCTTGCAGAGAAAAAGCAGTTGGAAAAATTCCCGGTTCTTGAGAACGGCCCAATCAGATGTCGCTGTGGAACTGAATGTGTCGTAAAGGTGCTAAACAACCAGTGGTTTTTGAATTATGGCGATGAGTCATGGAAAGAGATTGCAAGAAGATGTCTGGATGAGATGAACATACTGCCAAACAAGATAAAGACAGAGTTTCATGATGTGATAAACTGGCTGCACGAGCGAGCATGTGCAAGACAGCAAGGGCTGGGAACAAAGCTCCCATGGGACAAGGACTGGATTGTGGAGAGCCTGTCTGACTCTGTTATTTACATGGCATATTACACGATATCTCGATTCGTAAATGACGGAACAGTACCTCCAGAGAGTCTAACAAAGGAATTGTTTGATTTTGTTTTCCTAGACAAGGGAGACATCAAGCTTGCTGCAAGTACATCAAAACTAGGTGAGGATACAATAAATCTGCTCAAAAAAGAGTTTTCATACTTTTATCCAGTTGACTCTAGACATTCGGGACGCGATCTGGTTCAGAACCACTTGACATTTTTTGTACTGAATCATGTTGCAATATTTGATAAAAAGTACTGGCCACAGGAAATTGTTGTCAACGGTTCAGTAATGATGGATGGTGCAAAAATGTCAAAGAGCATGGGAAACATCATACCGCTGCGAGATGCAATTAGAGACCATGGCGCAGATCCCATCAGACTGGCAATAATTTCGTCAGCTGAACTGTTGCAGGATGCCGACTTTAACATGGAGTCGGTTTCTGGAATTCAAAACAAGCTGGAATCACTGCTTGAAGAGTGCTCCAGAATAAAGGCATCAGAAATGAGCGGTTTGGAGGCCGAAGACAGGTGGATTTTGTCAAAAACCCAGAGCATGATAGTGTCAGTTACAGAGGCTCTTGAAAAGATGAGACTGCGAGAGGCCTTGCATGATATCTTGTTTACATTCGAGTCGGATTTGAGCTGGTATGCAAAAAGGGCAGATGCCAAGGGAAGAAAGGATGTCTCTGCCATACTGCACAAGATAAATTCTGTACGGGTTGCAATGCTCTCCCCATTTGCTCCACATATAGCAGAAGAGATGTGGCAAAAACTAGGATATGCAAATCCAGTATCAAAGGAGAGATGGCCAGAATATTCCAAAGATATGATAGATGGCACATCAATTCAGTCCGAAGAACTGCTAAAAAGCACCATAAGCGATATTGCAAACATTCTCAAAGTTACAAAGATCACTCCGCAAAAAATTGTGCTCTATGTAAATTCAGATTCCATGAAATCCAAAATATATCGCAAAATTCTGGAGATTATGGTTGGGGGTCAAAACAACATGGGAGTCATAATGAAAGAACTCATTGCAGACCCAGAAACTTCAGATGCTAAAAAGATGCCAGACTTTGTTCAAAAGACAATCAAGGACCTGCATTCAGAGTCAGAGACCATCAAAACAATGAAGCTAGAATCAGATTCATTTGGTGAAAAAGAGTTCCTGTCTAAAGAATTGGCAAGCATCGGCAAAAAAGAGTTTGGTGTAGATATTACAGTATATTCAGAGTCAGATTCTGACATTTATGATCCTAAAGGAAAGGCAAGACATGCAAGACCGTACAAGCCAGCAATATTGATTGAATAGAATAAGGCTCAGATTCCGTCGCATAATCAGAATGAGTTCTCAAAAACAACATCAGACAATGGTAATTGACCGCCACGAGGTCCTGGTTCTTTTGCCTTTTTGCCGACTACCACCATCATAGATATAACATGATCATCGGGCAGATGAATTAATTTGCCCACCCCATCATAGTCAAATCCTTTCATAGGACAAGTGTCGTATCCCATGGAACGAGCAGCAAGCATTATAGTCTGGGCTGCCATGCCACACGATCTCATTGCCTCATCTCTTTGCTGCTGAGATTTTCCACGATATGAATTTCTAAGTGAATCAACAAGTGCAATTCTTGACTCTTCAGGAATATTTTGCCAGTATCTTTCAGGATATTTGTCCCAGGAATTCAAATCGGCACACAAAATTATAACAAGAGAGGCTTCGGAGACCTGCCTTTGTCCATAAGATAGTTCAGAGAGTCTGTCTTTGATTTTCTGGTTAGTTACAATGACAAATCGCCAGTTCTGAATGTTGTATGATGTCGGAGACAGGACAGCTGATTCCAAGATTTTTGTAATCTCATCTGTACTCATCTTGTGATTGATATCAAAGCTCTTCACTGAACGTCTCGACTCGATTGCCTCAAATGTATCCATGAATTAAAAAGATACAAGGCAAATTTAATCCAATAAAAAAACAAAAAGGCGTATGCAAGCTTAAGACCAATTCCGGGGAAGAATTGGTGACAGCTCTTTCTCGCTTAAGACCAACAACGGTAGTTGACTTGGTGACAGCGATTGTCTTAAGGCCTGAAGCGTTTGCAATCAGACGACAGACAAACCTTTTCAAAATCATTTTGTGAATTTGCTATATAACCAGAACTACTAATTCATACTAGTGCAAGACCACACCAGTAGAATATTGTATTTATTAGGCCCAAGCCAAATTTCACCAGAATGAAGATTGCAGTAATGGGAATGGGGGTCGCAGGATCATACCTCATGGCAAGACTAAAGGATTCAGAGCATGATGTAACAGGATATGAGAGAAACCCGCAAGAAAGACACGATTCCATCTGCGCTTGGGGAACAATAAAGCCAGTACTTACTGAATTTTGCAAAAAGACTGGCAGGAATTTTGACGACTTTTTAATTCATGATGGAAAAAACATGCATGTGAAAATGAACAATGACGTCAAGTTTGACATTGGGCTGCACGGGTTGTGCACATATGACAAGCTGGCACTGATCAAAGATTTCATTAAAGATTCTAAAATTATCTACGGACAAGCCCCGCCACTAGCAGAGTTAGAAAAAGAGTACGACATGATAGTTGATTGTACTGGATTTTCAAGAACATACTTGCCAAAGCTCAAAGAAGACTTCTTTCTTCCAACATACGAGTATAAGGTAGAGTATGAGAATGGATTACCATATGATGACTTTTACATCGAACCATTTCCTGGAATGTCAGGATATTTCTGGTATTTCCCACTGGGCGAAAAGTGGGCCCATATTGGGGCAGGAGACTACAACAAGAACCACATCAAGGCAACTGACGAGTTTCTCAAAAAGCATGGCGGCAAAGTCGTACAAACAAAAGGAAGGCCAATCAGACTTGCAACTCCGGACAGATGCAAGCCGTTTTATTCCGGAAAAGTGGTAGGTGTTGGCGAATCAATTGGCACTGTCTATGCATTGCTAGGTGAAGGAATCATCCCATCAATGCAGTGTGTTGATATTTTCCTTGAGAACATGAATGACTTTGCAGCATATGAAAAGGCAGTAGACAATCACTACAGGGTCTATGCAAAAGTCTTCAATTTTGTTCGTGCAAAGATAAAAAAAGATTTCAGTTTCTTCAAGTCACTTCCAGATTTTATCGCCATATTTCGTTACATGAAGAAAAATGAAGCAAGGTTTGGCATGGACATCAAGATTGCAGATCTAATAAAGGTAGCAAAAGCCTAGCCAAAACTCATCGAGCTATAGTTTTCCCTGTTTGTTCTATTTGATGCCATGTTGTATTCATAAATTATCTTAGAATATTCCTTTAGTTCCTCCTTCATCGGGGATATGTCATCAGACAGATAAAACCCGGGACAGTCTCCTGTGAACTGGTATGTGGCATGTACTCGCGCTCTTCCTTTTTCGTTTTCAAGCCACGTAGAAAACGGGTAAAGATAGCACACGCCTGGCCTGCCAGGATGCATAGAACATGCCCCCTTGTCATCTAAGAATCTGCATGATATGTGGGTGCCATCATCTTTTTCTGTCTCGTCTTTTTTTCGCTTTAGATTTATGGTAGTCATTGTAGTCATTTGTCCAGACGGACCAGATTCCTGATATGTCACAGTTAGTGTCTCATTTTTTATAAAATCAGAAGGCTTTTGGTATTTGAGTCCATTTCCAATTGTGATTAGATCATCAGACGTTAATGGTAATCGTCCTTGTCGGTCACAGCAGTTGTGGCAGTCTGGCCAAAAACATTTCCACAAGATGTACTTTTTTTCAGATGTAAGATATGGCAAGTGAAATATGACATCTTTTACTTTAAGCGGATAGTCAGATACTGCGGTAATTTTTCCAAGCATAAAGTCGTGCAGTATTGGATCAACATCCCAGTTTTTCTCTAGCAAATCAAGTGATTCTTGAATTTCTTTTTGTGACAACTATTAAGTTATAACTTCTTTTTAAGATGTTATTAATGTTGAGTGGAAAAGGCAAGTATGCATCAGCCACAGAGAACAGAAGGTTTGTCTGGGCTGAAATTGTTTGGCCTTTGATTCTTGAGATTAATGATGTTGCATTTTCACTTCAACAGTATCAGAAGAAAAGAGACGAGATATGCAAGGAGAAAAATGTGACAATCACTACAACATCAAGAGGGCTCGCATCTTTGTTGCAAAAAGGAATTCTATTAAAGGAAGATAAAATATACTCGATTCATTTTAGATTAATTCCATACATGAGGCTAAAAGCAAACTGCGATTATGCAACAGCAATTCACGAAGTTAGAATCAAGTGATGTCCAGTACAGGATTAGATGCACCAGTTTGATCTACAAATCAACATAAAACACGAACCGTGCAAAAACAATTTGCAAGAAATCGGTTAACTCCAGACCTTTTCTTTGAATGTCCACTTTTTGTTTAGTATAAAGTTGCCAAATGCTGCAGTCCCAACTGCCAATACAAGCGCAATCGGATATGACAGAGCAAACCCGTCTACAAGGTAGTACACCAGACCAAGCTGTACAAGTGCGCCAATTGAGCTAAACCCCGCAAACTTGCCGTACTGTACCAGAGTCGTTTTTATGGAAAAATCTTTGTCCTCAAATGTCCAGTACTTGTTTAGGAAAAAGTTGCTTGTTATTGAAAATACGATTCCCATCATTGTTGCATGAAGATACCACACGTTTGCACTCAGTGCAAACAGCATTGATGCAAGATAGTTTACACCTAGTCCTGATGCACCAACGGTAAAGAACCTGGCCGCCTTTGAGAGGAATCTGACTGACGTCCTGCGCTCTTCACGTCGTACCTTGCGTCCGTACTTGTACAGGTTCCAGACAGAGTTGCAATACTCCAACACGGTAGATGTACCGAGCTTGCTAGAGCCATTCTGCCTGTCAGTAAAGGTGTAAGGAACCTCCTGGATCTTCGCTCCTTTTGCCTTTACCAGGATTTCCAAAAGCATCTTGTATCCTATTGCATCAAACTTTAGCTCGTTAATGATATTTTTCTTAAACACAAAAAATCCCGACATTGGATCGTGAGACTTTATTCCAAGTCCCTTTTTGGCAATCATAGTTGCAATCTTGCTCATCAATTTTCTCTTAAATGGCCACCCTTGGATTGAACCGCCCTTGACATAGCGGGAGGCAATAACAATGTCGCATTTTGTGTGGCGCAGTGTCTCAATCATCTTTGGTATGATGTTTGGTGGATGCGAAAAGTCGCTGTCCATTACCACAATGATTCTTCCAGATGCCTGCTGGATGCCGTGAAGTATGGCCGAGCTCAACCCATCCTTTGCTTTTCTTTTTACTACGTTGATTGTGTGACCAGTCCTTTCCCTAATTGAATGAAAATAGTCCTCTGCAATCTTGGCAGTGTTGTCAGGAGAATTGTCATCAACCACAATTGTCTCTGCTCTCATCTCCCTTGGCACTGATTTTTGTATGTGCTCCAAGATCCCCAAGATATTCTGCGATTCGTTGTACGTTGGCAAAATTATGGAAATCTCTGCTGACTGCATTGCTTTGGTGTGTTCAGGTCTGGATTAAAATGTTTAATGTAAAATTTTTTACTTTTATGACTAGCCTATTTCCACGAGCCATATCTAACGTCAATATGAAACCCCTCATTTACCAATCGCAGGTTTGTGTATGGATAAATTTGCGTATCGTATCTATCAACGATTCCTTCAAAGTATGACACTGATTGGGTATTGTTGTACGCCTTTTGCATCTGGACACCCCTGTCTCTATCAAGCATGAAATGCGGATCTGCAATTATTGTGACACTTTCTGTACGGACTGGCTCAAAGAGGATCATGGCATAATCTATCGGAACATTATCCAAATCAAACACATCGTTTAAAATCCAGGTATATGCGGGACTTGCCAGTATTGTACTCTGACCATCATGGTTTTCAATTACATATGACAGTGCATCAAACTGATTGTACGATACATCATTGGTTACTATCAAGACCGTACTTGCAAATCCAAACACCATGACTGATGCAATTATCCCGCGGTGTGTTGTATTTGATTTAAAGTATCGTAGTTTTTTCAGGTCAAGTAGCAACACCGCTGCACCCATACACAAAACAGGAATCACGGGAATCCAGTGAAAGTACTGCTTGAATCCAACCATAAAAAGAAACAGCACAAACGGAACAAACCACAACAGTACAAACTTGTTCTTTTTAATTGCAGAATAGAGAACTCCTGCCGTACCAATTACAAACAATGTCGGATCAATAATTAGAAATGCACCTACAATATCACCAATGCTGTTATTTCTCTGAGATTGCCACATGACATCTCTTATCCACAGATCAAACTGGTCAAGCATTATCGCGTTTGCAGGCCACAGCATCGGGATAAGCAGTACAGGGATGATCCAAATCAGCAGATCCTGAATCTTTCTTCTTTTTTGAAATACAAGCCACATTACAAGGGGAATGAAGACAAATGCGGGAACCTTGGTAAATATTGCAAGACCTAGCAGGATTCCAGATACTGGTACGAGCCACATCTTTCTGTGAGGCTTTGCAAAATGAATTGCACAAAGTATTGATGCAAGCAGAAACGGCATCAGAATAGAGTCAAGAAGTATCCTGCCAAAGATCCAAGTAAATGGCATCACTGCAAAAAGCACAGACGACACAAGTGCAGCACTGTCTCCGAATTTTTCGCGCGCAATATGATAGACAAGAAAAGTGGAAACTATTGCCACAAGCCCCATAAACAATCGTGGAGCAAGATACAGATTCTGAAGGGATTCTGGATCAGTGGATGTAGAATTTGGATGACCTGTAACATGCAAGATCCCTGCAAGGACAATCTGCCCAAAGTAAGGATGATCATAGAGATATCCCTCCTGAGGACTGCCAGTTTCAACCATGTTCATGGCCCTTCGCATGTACACTCCCTCATCAAAGAAAATGTCTGGGAATCCTACCGGATTTGCAAGGTGAACAAAGCTTGCAAGGGCCAATGGAATCAGAATTGCAAACTTTATCTTCATTTACTAGACGATCAGGAATGTATTATTTTAAGAAAAATACGCGCCATATCAAAAAGAAGGACAATTCAGAATGCAGAAAAACAACCAAGCCCAATAGGAACATGTGCGATATATTGACAATGATTATATTCTGACATATCAAAAATTCTTTTGGTAGCCCGATAGTCTAGCGGTCAAATAATAATTTTAGATCAAGGATTCTGCCCTCTGGATCTCAAGAGTGGATAGGCGGAGACGGCAGTTCGAATCTGCCTCGGGCTACTGGAAAAATTCTATCTAGATGCCTGTGCTATTCTTTCTAGCTCGTTCTTTTTCTTAACAGAAGGAGCGTTGGGATCGTTTGCAGATGCCAAGATTAGCTGTTCGGCCATGTGTTCTTCAATGGGTTTAGGGTTTGAAAAGGTGGATTCCTTGATGGCATCGGCGATAAATTTGAGTGCCAAGTCGACTCTTCGGATTGGTGCCACATCAACTGATACGTGATAAACAGTACCACCATAAACGATTCTTGTGGTGTCCTCGTTAGGGGCCGAATTTTCAACAGCCCTGACTAGAACTTCGACAGGGTTTTGTCCAGTCTTTAAGGCAATGATATCAAATGCGACTTTGACGGTGTTGAGAACTTTGGTTTTCTTTCCAGTCATCCTGCCAGTGTTTTTTGCATATTTCTTCCCAAAGTGCATTACTTTGTTACACAACCTTTCCACAATATTGACATCTGCCTTGTTGAATCTCTTTAATGCAGAACGTCCAAAAGTGTAAGGTAAAATTTGTTTTCGAAGAGATATTGCCGTCTTCAATCCAGGATCTTTGACTTCAATATTTGACATGTCCCATTTCCTAAACAACAAGAGGTTCTTTGTTTGTGCCATACCTATCTCCTTGGTTTCTCTTTCTTTCCGATGACCAGCTCATGCAAGGATGTGCCGTTTACTTTGAATACTTTGAATCTAACACCGGGAATATCTCCCATTGCACCGCCTTGGGTTGCACCCATTCCTTGAATGTGAACTTCATCGTGCTCATCAATAAAGTTCATGGCACCATCTCGTGGCAAGAATGCTGTAACTGTCTTGCCATTCTTTATCAGTTGAACCCTAACACATTTTCTAACTGCAGAGTTTGGCTGCTTTGCAGCAATACCTACTTTTTCTAAAACTATACCTCTTCCCTGTGGAGCGCCCCCAAGAGGGTCAGATTTTTTATCGATGCCGAGTTTTCGTCTCTTGTACGTAGAAACTGCCCATCGCTGTCTTTTTCTTTTTGCGACCAGAACACGACCTGCAAATAATCCGAGTGGTGATTTTGTCATATTTTACATCTCCAATGTTGCTTTTTCAGGACTGTTAATTAAAACACTCGTAATATCAAAATATCGTTTTGCAAGGAGTCTTGCTTTTTCGGCGTTTCTTCCTTCCCGTCCTACCACAATACCCTTCTTTCTTGGATCTACCATGACTATTGCCTGCTTTGAGCCGTCGGCTCGTTTATTTATTTTTACTTCAGAGACAAGTTTGGAGTTTAACAGATTGGTAAGGAATTTTGCCGGATCCTCGTCAAACTCTACCAGTTCAACATTTTTCTTGACAATGTTTTGTAAAGATTTGATGTGAGTTCCACCCTTGCCAATTGCAAGCCCCATTTTACCAGTATTGACAACAAAAATTACACGTCCTTGTTTTTCATCTTCAACACAATCCCGGGCTGTTGCACCAGTTACATTTTGAAAAAGTGACATCATACGCATTTGATCAGTAGTAAGTTTGATTGATTGTGTCATTAGAATTCCTTTTTATCTCCGAAAAAATTTGTCTCATTTAAACTTTCATTTGAGGTTGAACAATTGATCATTATTTTTCCTCAGTTTCTGTATCTTTAAGAATTGATTTGACATTTGCATCAGCAAGTGATGTGAAGGCAATGCTTGAAATTCTAAACTGTATGCCGCATAATTTTCCAAGTGCGACAGAAGTTCCTTGAAAGTTGACTAATGGTATTTTTTCTTTTTTGGCATCTGATTCAATTTTCTCAAATATTTCTCTCTTTACAGATTGAGACAATACAATTAGTTTGGAGTTTTTTACAGAATTCAATACTTGTTTCGTACCTATTGTTAAGTTACCCTCTTTGTGGGCATCTCTTAATGATTTTTCAAGTATCTTACTCATGTGTTAACCTATTGTCAATCCACTTTACAGGGCTTTATAGGTTTATTGAAAATACGTACACAAATAAATCAGATTCGGACTATTTTAAGAATCCAAATAAGGATGAAAACACTACAGACATTTCTTCAAAGAAATTAAAAGATTCATTTAAAGAATCAGATGTTTCTTTACCTGTTAAACCATGTATGACAGAAACATCATTGTTAGATTCATGATTTTGGTTTGATTGTGTTTTCAGAACAACAGGGATGTTTGGAGGGATTTGTGAATTTAAGATTGACAAGTTTTCTTTTGCTGTGATGTAGCTTGGGTTTTTTGCAATTGCAGATTCATAGAGTTTTTTTGCCTCATCATATTGTCCAAGAGTGGCAAGGGCGTTAGCCTTGTTGTTTATCGCTGGAAGAAAGTTGGGATTAATGTCAAGTGCTTTATCATAGTAAGTTATTGCCTCTGAAATGCGACCTAGTTTTCCCAGTGTTGAAGCCTTGTTTGACAATACTTCCACATTATTAGGATCATCCATCAATGAGTCATTAAAAAAATTCAAGGAACTGTCAAATTTACAGAGACGATATAGGGCAGGACCCATACCATCGTAGTAGGTTATTGTGTCAGTGTATTTGCTGTAATCGCAATTCAAATTAATTTGATTAAGCATCAATCCCAGCTCAATGTCTTCAACAGACAAATTATCGTCTTTTTTTATTTTATCAGCAGGAGTTTTCTGAGATTTTTTGTTTTGTTCTTGCATAATGATGTCTTGCGGGACAGAATCATTGTTTGGTTTTTCTTCATCGTTATTTTCATCAGGTGTGTTTTGAATGATTGATTGGTTATTGTCTGGTTTATTTGAGGAGGGAATATTTTTTGCGGGGGTATCGTTTGGCGTGGTTATTGTTTGATCTTTTTGACTAGGAATGTTAGTTGGGGAATCATTGCTTTTACTGGTTGGTTCGTTTGTTGTAGTTGGTTCATTTGTTGTAGTTGGTTCGTTTGTTGTAGTTGGTTCGTTTGTTGTAGTTGGTTCATTTGTTGTAGTTGGTTCATTTGTTGTAGGCGGTACAACATCCTCCAAAATGATTTCTTCGGATAAATCAAAATTAAAGGAAGTTGTTTTTGTTGATTCTGCATAATGCGCTTTGATTGAATATATCCCATCAACTTTGAAATTGATTCCTGCCTTTGCAAGAAAATTTGTAGAGAATGTCAAATCAGAATTCACTTGTCCGAAATAAAATCCCGCAGGGCTTCCAAATGTGTCATAAATTCCAATCAGCACAGTCGGATAATCCATAGCAGATACAAGACCAGAAATCGTTATGACTTGATTGTCTGTGTAGGTGGGCTTGTCAGTGGTCAGGGATGTTATTTCAGGAAGTACTTGTTGCTCTGGAATTTCTTGAGATATATCATTATTTGAAATTGTGAAAAACTCACTTTGAGATATCTTTCCATAGTCTAGTTTTATCTCATATTCACCAGACATCTCATAAAATGGAGCGTCCAGAGATATGGTTTTGGCAAACAAACCATCAGGTCCAATTTCAACACTGTTTGCAGACAAAATCGTTCCATTTGGATCAAAAACGCTCATTGCTATTACAGGCATCTTCAACTCAGCGATTTGACCAGCAATGGTAAGAGAATCACCAGTATGGTATTCGGATTTGTCAAATTCCACAAGAATTCCATCGGCATAAGCGGATGTAGGTATTGAAAAGAGTACGGTTATCACTAACAGCACTACTAGTTTTAAACCAAGCACAAATCAAAAATCGTAATTTTGTATTTAATAATCACGTAGAAATCATACTTGTTTTATTCAACAAAGATTTCTTTGTGTTGTGGTGACGAGAGCGGAGTCGGATTGGCCAATGACACCCATGCAAATGTCTCAACAAAATGCTCGCCAGAATGCAATGGAAGCCATGATTGCGAAACATCAAGACTCTGATTAGCAGAGATCTCACCCTGTATCCAAGAAATAGATGTTACGAGATTGTTTTTGTCTTTTACTTGAAACAGATAAACAAATGACTGTTTGAAACCGTGTTCATTTGTGATTTTTCCGACGATTTGTACTTGGTTATTTGTTGAAAATGATTGTATCTCTTTTCCAAAAGAGTCAGAAAAGAAGATTTCAGAGTTGTGAATCCTTTGAGTGGACGGGATTGATGAGTCTAGTTTCCCAACAGTCGTGATCTCAAGGTTGTCATTTATGGAGTGGGGTTTTGGCAGGGTATAGTCAGCGTATTTTGCATATATTGAATCCCCAGGTATAGCATGCAATCGACTTCCGCTAGATGGAAGGTTTTGAGAAAAAGACACATCGCCAATGAAGACGCCAGATCTTTCCGATGTTTCTATTGCGTCAACTTCTAGTCCTGCAACATCAGAATCAGACGAGACACGAATCAGCAGATTATCCAATGCCTCCGGATTAAGATTCATGTCTTGATCAATTACTTGGATTTGTGCCGTTTTGTCAGATAGCAAATCATCTTGAGAGAATTTGATAGAGCCCAAGTTCCAAGTAATTGGTACAGACTCGGATAGAACAACGCCATCTGCAAACTCAAAAGAGATTGTAACTGCAGAATCCCTGTCAACTTCCAAGTATCCACTGGTCGGACCTGTTCCAAACGTTCTAGGGGTAGTATCAATTTTGCCATCACCGTCAGTGTCATGCGAGAATCCGGTGAGAGTTATTTCGGCGGTAAATATTCCAGAGTTTGGTTCTGTTTCTGTGAACCTATATGGTTCCAGAGAGTGCTCCCTTGTAGAGATTTTGATCGGGTTATCGCTATCACCCCCAATAGAGTCAATCAGGTGTCTATCAGTGTTCCAACTGGGTGCAAGTATGGTTACCTTTACTTTATCTGTCCAAGTGTATACTGGCCTGTCCGTAAAGATTGGAGCATATGGTTTGTCATAGTCTGGAATCGGCTCAGCATACACGGGAAAAAGAATCAGGAAAAACAGCAGAAACGGAATCATGGTTAAAATGAATCGTGTTAAGATTTAATGTTTGAGAATGTTTTGTGTATTAGGATGCGTCCTCGGGCAGCGATACTGCCAGGATGTTGTCGCCCCGCAGCAAAACAGTTCCCAGTGCAGCGGTTTTTCCATCGGATATGTCCTCTGCATCCTTTAGGGTGAGATTCATGTGAATGTCAAAGTCCTGCAGATTTCCTTTTATCGTCTTGTTGTTTCTGAGTCTGAGCAGTATGACTTTGTCTTTGCTGTTACTCATGAGTGTGGAAATTTCGTCAGCCATTGTATTTCAGATTATTTTTCTAGCTTCTTTTTGGAGACTTGCATGTAAAGATCAACCGTTCCGCTTCCAATCGGGATGTTACTGCCGACAATTACGTTCTCAGTAATTCCCTTGAGTTGCTCGACCTCGCCACCGAGTGCGGCATGTGCAATTGTTGGAACCGTGATTTCAAATGCGGCCCTTGCAAGTACACTGTCCTTTGTTCCGGCAATGCCGTGTCTTCCAATTTGCTGCATGTATCCTCTGGAGCACATCAAGTCAGATACCAGCATGATGTATCGATTATCGACCTCAAGACCTTGGTCTTCCAGGGTGTTGTTTAACTCGTTGATCAGGGCGTTTCTTGCAGCCTCGATTCCCAAGGTCCCTGCAATCTCAAATACGTTGTTCGTTCTGACATTCTTTTTATCGATTCCGTCAACTTCCAAGACTTTGGCAATGTTTGAGCCGGTGGTCTGGATGACCCATTCGTCATCCTTTTGAACCAGAGTGACTCGCTCAATGTCTGGCACGCCCTTTACGGTCGTGTTGAGGACCTTGTTTCTAATTGCAATTACGGTCGGGGCATCAGACTCTTCAACCAGTTTGAGCGTCATCAGTTCCCCGGTCGTTTCAATCTTGAATTTCTTGTTTGATTGTAATGCCGCCTCTACCTCTCCGATTGTACATCCCCTCTCTTTTAGCCTGTTCGGGCTCAGAATCAGTTTGATTTCAGAATTGTAATCAGTTTCGCTGTTTGAGATTAGTGCGCTAACCTTGGTTTGCAATACATTTCTTGCCACCTCAATTGCCTTTTCTCTTGATTTCTTTGATTCCTCATCAAGATAGATATCCATTGTGGGTGTAACGGGTTTCTTTCTTGCATCAACAAGCTCGATCAGCCTAGGCAAGCCCAATGTTACGTTTCTTTCTTTAATTCCTGCAAAGTGGAAAGTTCTCAGAGTCATCTGGGTGCCGGGTTCGCCTATTGACTGCGCAGTGATAATTCCCACTGCTTGTCCAGGTTCTACTTTGGCCTTGTTGTATAATGTCAGTCCCTTTTTGCAGACAATCTCCACGCCATCCTTGCTGAGTTTGGAATCAAGCAGTGCCTCAGTGACAAGATCCTTGAGTCTTGGATTGAAGGTCTTTGTGTATTTCTTTGTTAGTTCGGTGATCTCTTCTTTGGTTGCCTTCTTTCCAGAGTCAATGATTGTTTGGGATTCAATTAAACGGTTAACGTTAAAGGCCTCACCATGGTCACTCTTTGCAACATCAATTCCATCTTCACCATACAGGAACTGGACAATGTGTCCATGCGGATCTCTTACTGTTCCGTCATATTCCAATCTAATGTGCTCCAGTGCGTTGATCAATCTACGCTGCATGTAACCGCTTTGTTGTGTCCTGACTGCAGTGTCCACAAGCCCTTCCCTACCACCCATTGCGTGGAAGAAGAATTCCAGTGCAGACAATCCGTCCCTGTAGTTTGATTTTACAAATCCGTGTGCGTCAGGATTGTTGTCATGTTCTTGAAAATGTGGTAACGCACGATTATTGTAACCGTCATGTAGTCGATTTCCACGTCGGGATTGCTGACCCAACGCACCTGCCATCTGACCAATGTTAAGAGCCGAACCTCTAGCACCAGTGGTAGCCATGATTCTGCCAGCATTTGCCTGATCAAGGGACTGATCTGCAGTCATACCTGCCTTGTCTCTTGCTTTTCCTAGCTCGTTGACAATGTATGCCTCTAGTGCTTCTTCAGGCCTCATTCCTCTTGTTAGTTTAAGAGTGCCTTTTTCATATTGAGATGTAAGGTCTGCAATTACGTCGTATGTTTCTTGAATGTCATCTAGAATCTGTTGTTTTTCCTTTTCTGGAACTTCAAGATCGGCATAGCCATAGCTGAATCCGTAATGAGTGATGAATTGCTTTACCATGATAAGAATTGAGTTCAGGAAGTTCTTTCCTACTGCGTTTCCATAATCTTTTGCAATCCTATGCAATACACTTTCTGGCTCTTCTGCGCCAATTGATGCTTTGTCAATAACTCCGCTGATCAGTTCCCCATTTTTAATGACCACGTCTTTTGGAGCTCCTTTGGTTCCCTTGGACCATTTTGAAGTAATGACATAGTTGAAGTCCTTTGGCAAGAACAGTGAGAACAGCTGCTTTCCGGTATATGCAGGACCGTCCTTTGTCTTGGTTGCAGGTTTTGGAAGTTTGCCGGTGTATCCGCCAAGCATTGCAAGATTTGAAAATTCCTGTATGGTCAAAACGGTATCATCTTTTGTAAGAAGATATGCACCAGTTACAAAGTCTCTTAGTGCCCCAATGATCGGACCACCATATCTTGGAGAAATTAACTGATCCTGGACTCTCATCAAAAGAATTGCTTCTGCTCGTGCTTCCTCACTTTGTGGAACATGGAGGTTCATTTCGTCGCCATCAAAGTCTGCGTTGTAAGGAGGGCAGACAGAGGGATGCAACCTGAATGTTTTTCCAGGAAGTACGCGAACATAGTGGGCCATGATAGACATTTGGTGCAATGATGGCTGTCTGTTGAACATAACAATATCACCATCTGCCAAATGTCTTTCCACCAGATATCCAATCTCCAATGTCTCGGCAATGATTGAACGATCTTCTACAAAGTCTAGCCTTATTTTTACACCGTCAGGTCTTACGATATAATTTACGCCTGGGAATTTATTTGGACCATTAATCACTAATTTTCTCATTCTTTCAATATTCCACTCAGTAACAATTTCAGGAATGGTTAGCTTCATTGCAACCGTTTCAGGAACACCCACTTCGGACAAGTCCAAGTTGGGATCAGGCGAAATTACAGTCCTGCTTGAAAAGTCCACCCTCTTTCCAGAAAGCGAGCCTCTGAATCTACCCTCTTTTCCTTTGAGTCTCTGGGTCAGGGTTTTGAGCGGACGGCCAGAACGATGATGAGCCTGTGGAATTCCAGATACCTCATTATCAAAATATGTTGTTGTGTGGTACTGTAACAAGTCTACCAGGTCCTGAACGATTAATGGAGGGGTTCCAGCCTCTTTGCTCTCTTTTAGTCTCTGATTAACTCTGATAATATCCACCATTTTGTGTGTCAGGTCATCTTCTGATCTAATTCCGGTTTCAAGAATAATTGACGGCCTTACAGTCACGGGTGGAACAGGCAACGCTTGCAGAATAAACCACTCTGGTCTTGCAGTGATTGGATCATATGACAACAGATTTAGATCATCATCTATAATTTGAGAGAACCTTTCTCTGATTGTGATTGGAAGCAGTCTGTGTTCTCCAATCTCCGTTTTTTCTACAAAGATTGTTGGCTTTGTAAAGATCAATTCGTATTGCGTCTTTCCACAGTGGGGGCACTCTTTGGCCTTCTTTGCCTTTTCGATAATTTGTTCAGGAATACGTTTTTGTGAGATGATGGTATATGCCGCATGTTTTTCTTTGATTTTTCTAAACTCATCAAGATCCTCTTGTGGTACCTTTAGTCTGGCACAAGAGCGACATGTGGACTGCAAAAGCTTGTGAATATTGTCAATAAATGCAATGTGCAATACGGGTTCGGCTAGTTCGATATGGCCAAAGTGTCCAGGGCATCTAGCTGCAGTGTTTCCACACGTAAGGCATTTTTGTCCGGGTTCAAGGGTTCCCAGTCTTCCATCCATGAGACCGCCTTGTACGGGCATTCCGTCTTCATCATATGTTTCAGGAGCCGTAATTTCTGCAACGGAGTACTTTCTAATCTCGGTAGGAGACCATACAGAGAAACGTATTCCGTCGATTGATTTGATTGCTTGTATTGACATTAAATTTTCTCCTTTATGAGTAATCTAGGCGCCACATTCAAACTTTGCATTTCTTGTAGCAAAAGTTTGAATGCATATGCTACAGACACTGACGAGACCTTGGCTTTATCACCGCAGACTCTGCAGACATATTTTCTTTGTTTAACATCATGATAAGCTACCAGCCCGCATCTTTCGCAAACAAAGATGTCAGATTTGTCAGATTCGTCAAGCAGTCTGTCTTTTAGAATCATGGATGCACCATATGCAATTAAACAGTCTCTCTCCATTTCACCAAATCTCAGACCACCACCTCTTGCTCTTCCTTCTGTGGGCTGCTTGGTCAGCATCTGAACTTGTCCACGGGCTCTGGCATGGATCTTGTCTGCAACCATGTGGTGTAACTTTTGATAATATACAACTCCAATGAAGACTTCCACTGGGAATGATTTTCCAGTTCTTCCATCGTACATTTTTTCTTTACCAGAATACTTGAAACCTGCCGAGTCCATAATAGCTCGAACTTCATCCATCTTTTCACCAACAAATGCAGAACCATCAAACTGACTTCCGCGCAATGATGCAGCTTTTCCACAGATTGATTCCATCATCATTCCTACAGTCATTCTGGACGGGAAAGCGTGAGGGTTGATCAATACGTCTGGAGAAATGCCATCTGCAGTATACGGCAGGTCTTCATTGTTTGCTAAAATTCCAAGTACTCCTTTTTGCCCATGTCTTGAGGCAAACTTGTCGCCAATTTCAGGAATTCTCATATCTCTAACTCTAATCTTGTACATCTTTCCGCCTTCGTTTGATTGAGTCATGACAACTGTATCGACAACGCCGGTTTCAGAGGGCCTTACACCAATGGATGTATCTCTTCTGTATGGTCCAGATGATTCAAATTCCCTGTATTCTTCCATGAATCTTGGAGGACTTGTTTTTCCAATCAAGATATCCCCACCGTGTACTGGAGCTTCTGATGCTACGACACCGTCTTCTTCTAATAATCGATATGCTTTTTCTCCCTTGTATCCCCGAATGTTATCTTCAGCATTTGGAATTTCAAAAGAATCCCTCATTCCGCCTGGATATTGTTTTGCTTCTGCATCATAGATTCTAAAGAAGAAAGTTCTTCCAAGACCCCTGTCTACAGATGCCTTGCTTAGTACGATTGCATCCTCAATGTTGTAACCATCAAATGGCAATACTGCAACAACGCAGTTTTGTCCGGCTGGTCTGTCTTCCAAGCCCAGCAACTTCATTGCTTTTGTGTTGACAATTGGGGTTTGCGGGTATAACATAAAGTGCTGTCTGACATATGTGCTGGTATTCATCATTGGTGTTGAAAATCCAAGACTCTGTTTTGCCATTGCAGATTCGTATGTATTTCTTGGGGACTGATTATGTTCAGGATATGGAATGATGGAAGCTCCTGCGCCCAAGATTGCAGGTGGAAAGACTTCAAGATGAGTGTGTTTCTTTGCATCTTTCTCATCCAAAGTAATGTAACAATTCTCTTCTTCGTTTGCATCAATCAATTCCAATACACCCATTCTCAACAAATCAATCCAGGAGAGTAATTTCTTAGAGATTTTATCCAGCAAGTCTTGTGTGAGCAAGGGTTTGTTGTCTTTAATGATGATCAGTGGTCTCAAGACACGGCCAGCGTTAGTGTTAACATAGAGTCTTTTTGTTGCTCCTTCGATCTCTGATTTGTGGAAGGAGATGCCAACATGGGGATGAATCTTTGAGCTTCTTCTTAGTTCTCTTAGTGCTTCAGCGAGTTGTGCCCCGTCTTTGTAATAACCAATTAGCTTTCCATCAACAAAAATTCTTGTTCCATCTTTTTTGACATCTTCTTTTGCATCAAAGAAATGAATGGTTCCAAGATCATATAGCTTCTCAACAATTTCCTCAGATGGAACATTTACGGAGATTATTCCAGACAATGCAAGGTTCTTTACAAGGCCACAGTTTGATCCTTCAGGAGTTTCACTTGGGCAAATTCTACCAAAGTGAGTGGCATGCAAATCTCTTGCTTCGAAGTTTGGCTGAGTTCTACTCAAAGGTGATTGAATCCGTCTAAGATGGCTTATGGTGGAAAGATAGTTTGTCCTATCAAGTAGTTGGGTGACACCAACACGACCTCGTCCCCAGTTACCGGTAGCAATTGCATTGTTTAGCTTATCAGTAATAATTCCAGGCCTAATGGCTGCTGCCACTGCATTAATTCCTCTCTTTTGACCAGATCTTTCCAACTGATACTTCATATCCCTTACAAGATTTCTAAAAGCGGTTCTGAAAAGATCTGCAAGCATCTGTCCTGCAAACTTGATTACTTTGTTTCCATAATGATCCTTGTCATCAGGGGTGATCCATCCAAGTTTTAATTCTAATAATTTACATGCTGCTTCACCTAAGAATTGTGCTTTTTCCTTTCGGTTTTCAGGATGCTTGCCCAAGTGTGGCAATAGACCCCAATCCAAAAGTGTTTCAGCACGCTTTATTTGAAATTCTTCTAACATTCCAGGTGCGATTCTTTTACTGATGTAAACAATTGCATCTTTAGAGGTTGGGACATCGCCTGCTTTTTCAAATGAGCCTTCAAGTTGATCTTGAAGATCATCCACAAGTGAAACTGCGCCGGCAATTTCTCTGTCAGATTCTAATCCCAATGCCCTCATCAAAGTAACTACTGGAATATCTACAGGAGAGCCGGGAATTCTAGCTACAATCAATCCATCATTTTTCATTACAAGCTCTAGTTTTGCTCTATATCCTACAATAGACGAGTATACTTTGGCTTTGAAAACAACATTGCCACCAACAGATTCTTTATCAACAATAATTTTGTTGTATGAGAGATCTTCCAAGCCAACAATAACTCGCTCAGAACCATTGATGATAAAGTAACCACCAGGATCATTTGGATCCTCACCGTGTTCTACTAATTTTTGTGTAGAGAAATTATGCAAAATGCATGCGTTTGATTTTGCCATTACCGGAACGTCACCAATATGGACAAATCTGGATTCTAGAATTTTTCCATCTTCAACAACACTTGCTTCCATCATTACGGGTGCAGAATATGAAACGTTTCTCAATCTGGCCTCAGCTGGAGTAATGTGCGTAATGGAACCATCCAGTTCCATCATTCTTGGCTGTTGAAGTTTTACTTTGCCTAGTTGAATTTTATATGGATACTCTGCGTTTTCAATTTCAATTTGACCCACTTCGTTGATAATGCTTTGTAAGCCTCGTTCTAGAAATTCATCAAAAGAGTTTAGATGCTGTCGTGCAATACCCTCACGTTTTAAGATATCCTGAATGACTGGCCATCTTTTTACTGAGGGATCTGCCATCTATACTTCCACCACGTATCTATAGTAAAGACTCTCGCCAGCAGTTGGGCTTTTTCTTGTGATTTTTATCATATCGCCAGGTTTTACACCTAGTCCCAATATTGCCGGATCATTTACAAAAATTAATGGTAATTCGGTTGGTTTGCAATTATATTTTTTGAGAACTTCTTCTGCTTCCTGTTTTGAAATGATTTCGTGTTTCGGGACATAGATATGATCTGGAACTAGTACTTGATTTTTTTTAGTTGCCATTTAGAAAACCCCCACAAGGAACATTAAATGTAGATGCAAATAATACACACAAACTGTCAAAAACTCACTGCGAGGTTAATATATATCTAATCTGAAATTCGTTAAAACTCCGTGTTTTTTCTTTTTAGTCAACAAATTTTTTCACAACCTTAAATAGTATAAATTCAGGCGTAAGACTGATGAAAGCTCATCTATCGGTGTTTGCCTTATCTGCAATTATCATTGCAAGTATTGGAATGGCACCAGCATTTGGACAAATACAAGACCCGATCGTTGTTACCACTGACAAGTCATCCTATCTAGAAGGAGAGACAATCATGGTGACAGGAGAAGTCAGAGCACTTCTTGGCGGAGAGGCAGTAAGCCTTGTTGTGAAAGCACCAAATGGAAACATTGTTTCTATTGCACAGCTGACAGTAGGTTCTGATAAAAAATTCAGCTCCGAGTTGACTGCAGGTGGTTCATTAATGAAGGCAAGCGGCACTTACACGATTTCAGTCCAGTATGGAACCCAATCTCGAACAGCAGAAACCACATTTAGCTTTGGTGGATCTTCAACTGAACCTGGTAAAATTACCAGCACCACAGTAAAAATTGAAGGTTCTGACGATCTGATCGGCTACAAGATTACAGGCGGAAAGTTAATCAACATAATGCCTGATGTAGACGCAAATTCGTTAATCGTCACAATCGAAGCAACAAGTGATGGTACACTCATCATCACAATCCCAAGATCTGTGATGGATGCAACAATGGATGGTGTAGATGACAGCTACTTTGTCCTAGTGGACGGCGAAGAAGTAGACTTTGAAGAAACAACAACTTCCAAAGACAGAACACTAACCATACAATTCCCAGCAGGTGCTGAGGAGATCGAGATTATCGGTACCTTTGTTGTTCCAGAATTTGGTACAATAGCAGTAATGATCTTAGCAGTTGCGATCATTTCAATTATCGCAGTATCTGCAAAGTCAAGACTCAGCATTATGCCAAGATACTAAATTTCATCTTTTTTCTCTTTTTAAAAATACGAGTATTCATAAATAGTTGCATACAGAGGATGCAATTTCATTTGTTATCATAGAATTGAATAATATGACTTCACACTAACATCAACTTCAATTTTCATAAGCGCAGTTTTAGCAGTAGTTGTCATTATGCAACGCAAGATCTAGCGATATGAAATTAACTTACTAATGAGATCTTTGATAGACAGATAATCCATTGAAAGAAGGATGACCAGACTGCCACATAATACATGTTCACTTCAAAAATGATCAAAATAACAACAAGATAGAACGCCTTAACGGCGAGATAAGAGACAGGGGGGAATAATGCATTCCCTCAAAAGAGATGACTCACCAATAATTACAGGTATGCAGATTCACCATAACTTCATCTGAAGCCACATGGGACTCGAGAATGAAACTCCTGCCGATAGGGTTGGAATAAGATTGATGGAAAGAACAAGTGGATTACATTAATACAAAATGCCAGTAAGAAAGATATGTGAATAAAATTCCTTGGATTTTGATAATTATTGGTAGTGTTCTTGTTTTATCCTCATTTGTCATATTTGCTGTATCGAAAATACCTGTTGAATGTAAACAATTTCAACCGTGTCTTTCAGGAGATCCAAGTGTTCCAATTTGGGTTCAGCCGCAATTCTATATCGGGATTGTTTTGATTGCTGTTGGTATGATTTGGCATTTTAAAAACAGGTAAAAACTTAGCCCCCGCAAGTAAACAGATAGAATATCTGTAATGTAGTCCCTTCAGATTACCCACCGCCTTTTTTAAATATACATAAATACCAAGATAACTGGTGGTGAGATAGGATGAATTTTAAACGTTCTACAACATCAATGGCACTAGCCCTTATGGCACTGTCATTAATTTCAGTAACTTCAATTCAACAGGAATCTTTTGCTCAGACATTGGGTATGTCAATTACTGCTACTGCAGCAAAAGGCTCAGATACAATAGCAGTTAGTGGGCATACGGCATCAAGCGTTACCGACATAACATTTAGAGTAGTATCTCCAAGTGGCAATAACGTAGTAAGTGTCGGACAAATTGCACCAAGTGCAAACGGGGACTTTGAAAAAGAATTCAAAATAGGTCCAACATGGACAGAAAATGGATTCTACGAAATCTCAGTCATGCAAGGTGTTCAAAAAAATTCATTGTACACAATGTCTGTTCGTGTTGAAGTAAATAACGGAATGGCTGAAAAAACTTCTGTAACTGAATCTAATTTAGAAACAGGAATTTTCAAACCAGTAAACAATGCTGCAGAAAACAGAGGCTTAGAAATCGAAGCTGAGGCATTAGAAGGATCTACAGAAATCACAATTACTGGAACCACTGACAGAGTTAGTCAAGATGTAACATTGACAGTAACAGCACCTAACGGGAACGTTGTTACTGCAGGACAAGTATCACCTACAATTAATGGAGACTTTACAAGCATCATTAAAACAGGCGGTCCACTTTGGAAACAAGATGGAGACTATACTGTTACTGCAAAACAAAACGAGTTACCTGAATATACAGACTCTGTTAAAGTTGGCATCAAAGACGGTGCCGTGATTCCAGAATTTGGTACAATAGCAGTAATGATCTTAGCAGTTGCGATCATTTCAATTATCGCAGTATCTGCAAAGTCAAGACTCAGCATTATGCCAAGATACTAAATTCACAACTTTTTTCCATTTTTTAAATATACATAAATAGAGACGGGTTTAAAACGCAAACAAGATGAACAACCGTACGTCGTTCGTGCTACTGGCCGTGTTGACTGCAGTCGGTACTTTAACCATATCATCAGCATATGCATTATCACCAGCATGTCCTGATTGTGAAGGAGAATCTAGAATGACAGCAAACAAAGTTTTGCAACAAGAGCTTCCAATATCAGTTTGGACAGACAAAGGAGAATATGGTCATAATGATGTGATTACAGTACAAGGTCAAGTAGCAAATAGAGCATCTGGCTATCCAGTAACACTTACTGTTGTGAGTCCATTAAACTCAGTCGTCACAGTTGCGCAACTAGTAGTTAGTGATGACGGTACTTTTGGAACAACTCTCAACACAGCAGGTGCAATGTGGAAATACGACGGTACCTATACCATCAAAGTTCAATATGGTGCAAACAAAAGCGACAAGGCATTAGTTGAACTTACAGGTGCAATTATAACTGAACCATCAGCAACATGTGGCGCAAATAGCGTGGCCGTGGCAGACAAATGCATGAGCTATAGCATCACTGGAGGAACAGTTACAGGTGCAAGCGTCAACACTAACGATAACTCTGTTATTATTAGTATCAACGCAAACAATGATGGAACACTAACGATAAGCCCATCAAAAGACATCATTAACGGTATCTTTATGGTATTAGTTGATAATGAAGAATGGGATGACAAACAAATTGAAGGTAACAAAGTCACAATAATGTTCCCAGCAGGCACTGAAAAAATTGAAGTCATAGGTACATTTGTAGTTCCAGAATTTGGTACAATAGCAGTAATGATCTTAGCAGTTGCGATCATTTCAATTATCGCAGTATCTGCAAAGTCAAGACTCAGCATTATGCCAAGATACTAAATTCACAACTTTTTTCCATTTTTTCATTTTCAGATAGTAAAGGAAATATAGATATGAACAAAAGTTAGTTTATGAAAAAATCTTTGTATGGCATAATAATTTTATTTGCAATTTCATTTTCCACAATCTTTGCACAAACAAACCCAATCACAGTACAAACAGATGACAATAACTATGATGAAGGAGACACTATTGTAATTTCAGGACAGGTTACAACTGTAGTTCCAGGAACACCAATAATTTTGCAGATTTTCTTTGGAAGTAATTTGATAGATGTTGCTCAGATAACAGTCGCACAGGATGGGACATATTCACACACATTCCTTGCAGAACCCCCAGCATGGAACAAAGGAGGAGATTATTTAGTAAGAGCATCGTTTGGTGATGGCAACATTGCAGAATCTGAATTTAGTTTTACTCCAAAAAGCGAAATACCAGAAACTACCAATATCTTCGAGGTTAATGCTGGAAGTTCAGGGACATTTGATGTAGAATACACGATAAAAGGCGGATCTGTAAAGAACATGCTAGCAGACGCAGATATTTTTGCATTAATTGTACAAATTGATGCGATAGACGAAGGAGTCATAACACTGAACCTGCCAAGAGAGTTTATTGGTGCTGAAAAACAAGATGGCAAAGATGACTTGTTCATAATTTTAATCGACGGTATAGAAGTGCCATATCAAGAATCAGTGACAAACTCGGATAGCAGAATAATAACAATAGATTTTGAACAAGGAGATTCAGATATAGAAATAATTGGAACCTACATAATACCTGAATTCGGTGCAATTGTCATGATGATCCTCATAGTTGGAATCACATCTACAATTCTATTGACAAAGAGTAGATTTCAAATTAAAATTTAGGTAAAGGAATACTTTTCTTTAAACGGAGAAAATGAACGCAGTTCCGTGACAATCTTTTTCAGAACATTCACAGTCTCATCAATTTCATCAATAGTGTTGAACATACCAACTGTCAATCTAAGTGACCCGGTTATTTGTTCGTGTGAAAAACCCATTGCTTGCAACACGTGAGATGCCTTTTGAGTATGAACAGAACATGCAGAGCCAGTTGACGCTGCAATGCCATGTTCATCTAGCTTGATTATAAGATCTTCGCCATTAACTCCTAAAAAGGTAAAATGAGCATTGTTTGATAAACGATTTTCAGGATGACCGTTTAAGGTCACATAAGGGATTTCCGCCAATACTCTCTTGACTAAATAATCACGCAAGTTTTTGAGAGAAAGTATGTTTTTATCCAAATTTGATTTTGCAATCTCACATGCTTTACCAAACCCCACAATATTAGCAACATTTTCTGTTCCAGAACGCAATCCTCTTTCTTGACCTCCTCCAAGAATCACCGGATTAATTGCCAGGCCATGTTTAATGAAAAGAGCCCCAATGCCCTTAGGGCCGTTAATTTTGTGTGAGGAGATGGACAACATGCTTACTCCCAGTTTTTTTACGTCAATTGGAATTTTCCCAATAGCTTGTACTGCATCAGTATGAAATGGGACATTATTCTCATTACAGATTAATCCAATTTCCTCAATTGGCTGTATTGTTCCCACTTCATTATTTCCAAACATAATAGATACCAGGCATGTTTTTTCAGGGATTTTATTTTTCAATATTTGAGGATCAACAGAGCCAAATTCATCAACAGGAAGATACACTACATCAAATCCAGATTTTTCCAGTTTTTTACATGGCTCTAAAATTGCATCATGTTCTATAGCAGAAGTAATTAGTTGTAATCCATGATTTTTTAGTGCAATCCCACACAATGCAGTGTTATTAGATTCCGTACCCCCAGAAGTAAAGAAAATTTCAGACGGATCGGCATTAATCAAGTCAGCAACTTGTTTTCTAGCTTTTTCAATAGCCTTATGGGCTAATCGGCCATATCTGTGGATGGAAGATGGGTTACCGTACAGTTCTTGCAGATAAGGAAGCATCGCATCCAAAACTTCACGATGTATTTGCGTAGATGCGGCATTATCAAGATAAATCAATCTAAGATCACGTTAATTTTCCCTGGCTTGTATCCATCTTTATCAATTTCAACGGATGAAAATCCAATGAGATGTAATTTATTTGAAATTTCTTCAACGATTTCTTTGTTGAAAATTGGGATATCATTTGTCTCTACCTCGATCTTGGCATAACCATTAAAATCTCTTAATCTGACTTGCTTGACTTTGGTAATCTGTTTTATGATAGTTTCACCATATTCAATACGAGTCAGTTTTTCAGCAGTTACCTGTTGCCCCCAGGGGATACGTGATGCAAGACATGAATTTGAGGGCTTGTCATATACAGACAAACCTACAGACTTAGCAGCATCCCGGATTTCTTTTTTTGTGAAACCAGTTTCTACAAGTGGATTTTTAATTCCATTTTTTTTCAATGCGTCAATTCCAGGCCTATATTCACCCAAATCATCAATGTTTGTACCATCCACAATCGTTTTTACATCGTGAAGTTTAGCTAATTCCAACAGATGAGTTCCCAATTCCATCCTACAGTAAAAACATCTGTTGGAATCATTTTTTGTAAATTGTGCATTCTCTAATTCATCATAATCCAATAGAATTTGTTGGATACCTATTTCTGAGCAGATTTTTTTGGCAGAATCAAGTTCTTCTTTAGATAATGTCTTGTAATCTGCAGTAACAGCAATCGCAGAACTTCCTAATTTTTGAAATGCGGCATATGCAACAAGCGCACTATCAACACCGCCAGAAAGTGCCACAAAGACCTTGTCTTTGTCAGCAAACCAGTCAACAAGAGATTCAAGTTTTGGCATATTCATACCTCATGTTTTTCAATTTCTTTTCTAACCAATAATTCTACTTGTTTGATTGGTTTATCTAGAGCGTCTGATAGTCGTTTCAAATCATCAAATTCTATCTTAAAATCAGATTTTCCTTTAAATGTAGAAATCTTATAACGGATTTCAAAATCAATGCCCTCGAGACGTATTGTAATGTCTTTAGTTGTACGGGGCACAGTAAATCTTTCAGATGAAGAAACACGGATTCCCAATGTACCAGTTTCAGAAATTAGAACATCCATGAGTTCATGCATGTGTGTGCTATCACATATTACAGATACAAGGTTTGTAGGTCTTCCCTTTTTTGTAATACCATGATAAATTGAAACGTCTTTTGCACCCTTGCTCATTATTTTTTCAATCAAATTGCCAAGAATTTCGCCAGAAACATCATCGACATTTGTTTCTAAAACATGGACATTATCCATATCAAAATGATTTTGTTCAGTCCCACGTACAATTTTTAAAACATTTGAAAAGGCTTCAAAACTCTTTCTTCCAGATCCGTATCCAATTGAGTTTATTGCCATTTTAGGATAGAATTCAGATGAAAGATTTGAAAGATTTACCAAAATGCAGGCACCTGTAGGAGTTGTCAATTCGTCCTTAACCTGCCCGCCCTGAATTAATAGTCCAGAATTTTTTAAAATTTCAAGAACCGCACTTGCAGGATTGGACATTATGCCGTGAGAGAATTTTACAGTACCACCTCCAACAGAGATTGGCATGCATATTATTTTTTCAGAGAATAATGCCAGATCATCCAACGCAATTGCAATACCGACAATATCAATCAACGTATCAATACTTGAGGCTTCATGAAAATGAACCGAATCTTCAGAAACGCCATGAATTTTTGATTCAGATGTTATTAAAGTGTCAATGCAGGATTCTGCAAATGTTTTTGCTTGTTCAGATAGATCCAATACAGATGTAGAATCAATGATTGCTTTTTTTATATCGCTGCCTTTTCTTTCATGTACATCTTCAGAAATATCAAGAACTAGTTCGGTAGATTCTATCCCATGTTTTTTGACTTTATTGAAATCAAGGTTCAGTATTTTTGAGTTTGGAAGAAATTTTTCAATAGATCGTATCCCCTCAATAATCTTGGCTTTGTTTGCACCTAAATCCACCAATGAGCAGAGAAGCATATCACCAGAAATTCCGGCAATTTGAGGATCTATCACAACAACCATAGTTTGAAAATCATCAAAAATGCATATAAATTCTGTCTAAGAAAGAACTGCATTAGATTTAATTATTCAGAATTCAGAGCGATTCATATGATTACAATAATAGGTTCAGGAAAGGTTGGCGGAGATGCAGCATTGTTTTCGGCATTAAAAAAATTAGATGATCAAATATTGTTATTAGATGTGGCTGAAGGACTTCCTCAGGGAGAAGCAATGGACATCAACCATATGCTTGCAGAACAGGGAATAGATGTCGAAGTAAAGGGTTCGAACAATTTTGCAGACATGAAAGGCTCAAACATTGTAGTAGTAGTAGCAGGTTCTGGCAGAAAACCAGGAATGACTAGAATGGATCTTTTGAAAATTAACGCATCAATTGTAAAAAATGTAGTAGAAAACATCAAAAAATATGCAAATGACTCCATGATAATTCCAGTAACCAATCCCCTTGATCCAATGGCATACATAACTTACAAAGTTTCAGGCTTTGACAGAAGCAGAGTTTTTGGAATGGGAGGTATGCTAGATTTGTCAAGATTCAGACAATTTATTCATGAGGCTACAGGTCATTCACGTGACTCTATACGGGCCCTAGTAATTGGCGAGCATGGAGAAAATATGCTGCCACTAACAAGGTTTTCCTCAGTATCTGGAATTCCGTTGTCATCATTTCTTCCAAAAGAAAAACTAGAGGAGTTGGTTCAAAACACCAAACAAGTTGCAGCCAAAGTTATTGAGCTAAAGGGTGCAACGGTTCACGCTCCAGGAAATGCGATTTCTGCAATGATCGAGTCAGTTGTAAGAGACAGAAAACAAGTAATCCCAGTTGCAACATATTTGGACGGAGAATACGGTTACTCGGATGTAACAATAGGTGTGCCAGCAGTAATTGGAAAGAAAGGCGTTGAAAAAATCATCGAGTTGGAGCTAAATGATGAGGAAAAGAAAGTCTTTGACGCAGCAATACAAAGTGTAAAGAGTGCAATATCAGGTATTGAGATCTAAGCATTTTTTTATTCATTCATAGTTCATAATTTGATGGACATCAATGAGATTTTAGAATCATTAGAATCAAGAAAGATATCATCTAAAGACGCAAAAAAAATGCTTTCATTATACTCAATTGAAGAGATAGACAACATTGCAAAAATAGACATAAACAGACAAAAGAGGAGAGGGATTCCAGAAGTAATTTTTGCTCAAAATAAAGAATTAACAGAGATAAAAAAAATCATCAAAAACACAATAAATAAAACAGATTCGCTTGTAGTATCAAGAATCAACAAAAAAGATTATCAAAAAATAATATCGTTTTCTAAGAAATTAAAAATTAAAATTAAAACTGGAAAAAAATCATCAACGATATTGCTGTTCAAAAAACCAATCAAGTTCAAAGGAGGTAATGTGGGAATTATAACTGCAGGTACGTCAGATATAGGAGTAGCTGAAGAATCACGATTGATGTGTGAGGCCATGAGCTGCAAATGTATCATAAGCTATGATGTAGGAGTTGCAGGAATACAGCGGATTTTTCCAATTTTGAAAAAAATGATTGAGAGTGACGTGGATTGCATAATTGTTGCTGCAGGAATGGAGGCAGCTTTGGCAACACTGGTATCATCCCTAGTTGACATTCCAGTCATAGGACTTCCCACATCGGTAGGATATGGTTATGGTGAAAAAGGGATCGGGGCATTGGCATCAATGCTTCAAAGCTGCGCATTAGGATTGTCAGTGGTAAACATCGACAATGGAATTGGAGCAGGGGCAATGGCTGCAAATATTGCAAATAGGACCGTACAAAAAAAGAAGACAAAATAAAACACATTGTAAATTTAAAAATGAATCAGATAAATCCTAAAGCCCCATCTCGTAAATCATATATACCATAGTGAAACGAAGCTAAGTAATATTGTCTGGAAAGCGTATTGTTTTAACTGCGGATCGTAGTTTGATGACAAACTATCGAGGAAATTTTCTTTATGGGTTTATTGCATGCGGACCATACGAGGTTCTTCCAGAATGGGTTTTTGACAAAGTGTTCTGTCCTGCAGTGGAAACAGATCCAATAACAGGAGAAGTAAAGGTTGCTCAGGTAGGACTAAGAAGAGTAGAAAGTGCACTACTTCAAGGATACAAGAGAGATGAGGTGTTTGTTGCAAACCCAGAGATGTTAGAAAAGTCAATTGGTCCTGATACCAAAGTGGTAGGAATCAACGTAATGGATCCTTTGGGAATGGCACCAGTCACTACAACAATGTCGCCTGAGAAATTATCATATGTTGCAATGAAATTCAAAAAAATGTGTGCAAGCATAATTCAGCTCAAAAAGAAATATGATTTCCACGTAGTGGTGGGAGGCAATGGGGCATGGGAGCTTGCAAAATCAGACAGAATGAAGATTCACGGTATCGATACAGTTGTTGTAGGCGAAGCTGATGAATTAGCATTGGACTTATTTCACGATTTGGAAAAAGGTGATGCTCCAGAATTAATGCATTGTTTTGTAAAGAATATTCAGAACATACCAGTAATTGAGGGCCCTACCATCAACTCGCTAATTGAAGCCATGAGAGGCTGTGGAAGAGGTTGCGATTTTTGTGATGTTAACAAGAGATCAAAAAAAGACTTGCCACTTGAAAGGCTGCAACATGAAGCCAAAATTAACTTGGATTACGGATTTGATTCGGTATGGCTGCATTCAGATGAGATGCTTCTTTATGGATGTGACAACAGGGATTTCATTCCAAATAGAGATGCGATTACAGATCTTTGGAAGGGTCTAAAAGGACTAGGAGCCAATTTTATTGGAACCACACACATGACATTCTCAGCGGTTGCTGCAGATCCTGAATTAATGAAACAGATTTCACACATCAACAGACAGGATGAGACAGGAAGATGGCTTGCAACCAATTTAGGAATCGAAACGGTGGCACCAAAAATGGTAAAGAAGCATCTAGGAGTCAAGACAAGACCGTTTGCACCTGAAGAATGGGGCAGTGTGGTAAGAGAAGGTGCAAAGATTCTAAATGAAAACCACTGGTTCCCAGCAGCAACAATCATCATCGGTTGGCCAGATGAAACACCGGATGATGTACAATATACAATCGACATGATGAGTGATTTTAGACAGATGGACTTTAGAGGACTAGTAGCACCATTACTTTATCAAGACTTTAGTGAAAAGAACTCAATGCATTTTGGAAATCTGAATGAAGCTCAATTTACATTATTTTGGAAGTGTTGGGAAAATAACCTCAGAGTGATCAATGACATCATTCCAATAATTCTAAGAAACAAAACATACGGTCCACCAATGAAAGTTTTCATGTATGGAATTTTAAAGGCAGGAACATGGGCAATCATGAGATACCTTCGTGGACTGTGCAAAGATCTTTTCAACGGCAGAACACCTGATGAGATTATAGACAAATATGCAAGAAGCAGATCAGTGTCTGCACCAAAAATTCAAACAAAGAAGCTATAAGATTTCAATAAAAACATACACAAATAATTTCTAACAAATCATAATCTTCGTCATGTTCTAGTAATTACCAAAAACTGCAAGAATTACGCACGAATTGAGGCATTGTATTTTTATAAATTTTCAATAGCTTTGTCAGCTATAGTGTTTCGTTTTGGAGTAAGAGATATGAAATAATTCTTATCAGCTCTCTCAATTGATTCTACTTTTTTGAAGGATTTTGATGGTACATCAAATTCGTAGATTCCAGATTCAAGAGTACCTTTTGCATAAATCATCAGATATGTATCGCCAGTGGATGGACTCAGTGGAATAAATGCCATTATGTATCCTTTATAGGAATTGATTGGCATTGTATTTTTCATAGGTGGTGCCGCAGATGCCATATATAGAAAAATGTCCTCGATTGTATCAAATTCCTCATATTCAATATGCATTAGAAATAGTCATTTGTTTCAGTATAATAACTTAGAGTGAATTTATAATAATTTTAAGGGTCTAACGTACAGAATCATGTCTTGGGTCTTTTCTTATTTTTTATAATTTTTATGACAACTGCAGACATAAGGATTACCAGAACTGCAAAAAATGCCAGTTCCCCTATTTCAAGAGTAACTAAGTATATTGAAGAGAGGATTCCAAAGAAAATATTTTCAATCATCATGTAAACCACTTGTAAACTTTCTAGAGATATTATCATTAGATAATATCTCTAGGTTGTTGGCGTGCAAACCAATTACATCGTGTAACGATTGTACAGCATTAAATGTTTGGGAAATGGGGGGAATTCAATCATCAAGTAGATGACTAGTTTCTTGTCTTAAAGTGTCTATGGACTTTGAATCCAATCAAAGCAGGTGCTGCAATGTACATGCCCAAGTTCAATGCGATTACAGACAGTCCCAATCCAAGTACTTGAGCCTCAGAGCCGTCCTCTGCCAACGTCATGATGGATAATGAGGATATCATTGGCGTGATAAATGCTCTTACCGCCTGTTGGAACAATGGGTTTTCTCTTTCCATATCAGCAATTGTTGGTGAGAATGAATAGTACAATTGGTTAAAGCCAGTCATGAATGCACTTCCTGAGGATGTGCTCATGACTGTATTGTCCCTGATTTCTCGCAAGAATTGCACTTGAGGTGCCAATTCAGTGCCATATGCAGCAGTTGCAATTAGACATCCGCCGCCTGGTTTTTCATCAGTCTTAACAATTTGGCACATTCCATTTACTAATTCAGTTCCAGGGCCACAAACTGGTTCTTCTGGTTCAGGAACTATACACATTCCATTAACTAATTCTTCACCAGGTGGACATGTCAATGGTTCTTTTGGTTCTGGAACTATGCATTTTCCATTAACTAATTCTTCACCAGGTGGACATGTCAATGGTTCTTTTGGTTCTGGAACTATGCATTTTCCATTAACCAAGGTTTGACCAGATGGACATGTCAATGGCTTGGAATCGCCACCGGAAATAATATCACCAGAGCCACCAGTAAATTCAAAAGTAATTTCAGATGTCAATCCAGGAAAACTTGCAAAAATAGTATAATCACCAGGTGCCTTGAATTGAGGGCCATCAGCCTTGAAGCTTGTTTGGAAAGAACCATCAGCAGCAGGATGTACTTGAGCTACAGTAACAATATTGTTATCTGGCGCTCGAACAATAATCGTAACATCACTAGGACTAAGATTTGCAAAATTATGAATTAAACCACTAACAACAACTACACCACCCTGACCGTAAAGAACTTGGTTGGTTTTCACGTTTAGATCATTATCCGGAGCATCAACAGCATCAACACATGCATTGCCTTGCCACACTTGGTCAGATTCACAGTCTTCTGGACTCTGAGCATGTACAGGCATAACAAATCCATAAAACATTAAAGAAATAGCTAATATCAGGAAACCCCCGTGCTTCATTTTCATTTTGAATCGGATTTGAGAGTATTTATGTATTCAATGAAAGAAAAATTGACCTGATTATACTCGAATTATACCTTTTTTGACCAAGTATTGAATTGATTTTATAAAGTCATCATCAGAAATTTGATCGTTAGACCACCATTTTGCATTATTTTTTACCCAATCAGGAATTATTCTATTTGAAACAAGGTTTTGCTCAGAAGGTAACACAATAATCCCTTGTTCAATTAGATGATCAATACTGTCAATAAACTCTGAATTAGAAATTGTGGATGAGGACCACCATTTTGCATTATTTTTTACCCAATCAGGAATTTCAGGATTTAAAACAGAAAAAGATACGGTTCCCAAGAACACACCATCATGTGTGAGATTGATCTTGTAAAGTCCAGGCAAGGAATTTTCATTTATTGTAAAAACGGTTTTGTATGATCCACTATTAGACAAAGAAGCGCCAAAATTTTGAGTTTTACCATCTGGCCCAGTAAGAACAATGTTCAAAGGTATGCCTCTTTTATGATTAGTTATGCTTCCAGACAAAATTATCTCCTCAGTATTTTGTGAGGAAGGTTTTGAAACATTGGTAGTGCTTAACGTTGGCTGGGTTGTAAATGACGATGTAGATTTATTTCGTGACATTGTAAAGATATTTGGATTTCCAGATTCATCACGCGAATCATGATATTTTGCATCGATGCTGCCTCCGGCAGTTGAAATTAATTTTGTTCCAGATTTGTCACAAATTTGTGAAGGCATTTTGAAAACGCCTGTAAAAATACCTGTGCTGGGTCCAGTTTCAATCAGAGTGAAGCCAGTAGCACCCAGACCCCCATGTTCAACTCCGTCAATTGTGCAACGTTTGTATCTAATATCTTTGATTAAAATTTCTAGTAAAATATTTCCATCCTTTCCTACAGTATCAACATTAGAAGAATTCGGATCAGTTATAACATAATAGATATCAACTACATCACTTTTCAAATTTAGATCAGGATCATTTAGTGTGAGTGTAACAGGTTGGCCAAATCTATAGGATGAAGAACCAGTAGAAACAACACCAGAGTGTGTAAAAATATCAGATTTTGTCGAAGTGGTAATCACAACACCCACCGCATCCAAATCAGAGTAAGAAATGGAAATTCCCTTATCATCAATTAATCGATCAGTGACTATGAATTTAATTTCATTATCTATTGTCTTGATTGTTCTAATAAAATTAGGATCTAAAATATTCAGTTGATTAGTAACAGCATATTCTAATGTGCCAACAAACTTTGAAGAATTATCACTTGTTTCCTCAAGTTCAAATCGATATATAGCATTGTTTACAGTATCATCACCTTCAATTCCAAATGAAAAGAAATCAAAAATTATAGGTTGCATGTTAGGTTCATTTGAGATGTTTCCAGTAGAATCAAAATCTATGGTTACAAATACAGTTCCACTCTTATCCCCAATCGCCTCAACATCAGAATCATCTAACTGAAAGAATCCCTGTAAAGATGACAAGTCTCCAGAATCAACAATTTGGATAGGAGAATTACCTAACGAACCAAAGGAAAGATTGATTGATGTATTTGAGAGATCAGTCAAGCCAAAATCATTACCAAAGGATCTGAAATCATAGTTAATCCAATTTGTCCCATCAACTCCAGATATTGAGGAGTCTATTAATGACGAGTAAAGAGCGGATGCAGAAACTCCCAAATTAAAGGAGATTTTTTCAAATGTATTTAGTCCTACGTTAGATGTATCAATTAACAATATGTCAGAATTGGTATCAGAAATAGAAGAATCTGCATCATCTCCAGTCGTGGTGGCAGATGTTAAGAAAAATTGAAAGTTGGAGGCTTTTTCAAGGGTTACAGGTGTGCCTATTTGCAGGCTCGGAACAGTAGAGGTATCACGAAATACATCAAGATGATCTCTAGAGCCAGAGTTAATGTTTTGATCAGGATCAAATAGGATTATTGGAAATTTAATTCCAGGAGTTAGCAATGTAGAGCCAGAACCAATGGTCAGTGTTGGTTCATTAACAGATACGGATGCAGAAGAAAATCCCGTTAAAACAGAGAGGGACTTTTGATTGTATTTTATTATTCCAGTTTGTCCCCTAGGTGCGTCACTTGAAATTTTTACAACAGAATCATCATTGTCGTCTGCGCTGTCAAACAGTCCGGAATTAGGACCCTCTTCAACCAGTGTTACGATTTGTGAAAATGTAGATACACCATTACTGACAGATGTATTTGGTTGTTCATCATTAACGGTTAACTCCATTACGCTTCCCAAACTTAGAAATAATTTTCCATTATCTTCAAATCCCAAGGTTGAAAGAGAAGGAACCAAATTGACCAGTCCTGCACCGCCGTTTGCAGAATTGGAACCAGTACTATCAAATGCTTGGTAAAATGTCGAAGCAGAATCAATACCAAATGTCCATGAATCTTCATCGGTAGGATCTTGGTTTAGTTGAAAATCATCAATAAATACAAAGACTTCAGCATTTTGTGGATACGCATCCCTATCAATACTCAATGAAATATTGTTACTTTCAGTATATTCAAGATCAACTCGTTGCGGGTTTCCTCCGGCATTATACTGGATTATTACATCATCAAATGAATATAATTGGATCAGAGGCCAGGCATCTGGATCAAGACCTATCTGTCCGGATAAAATATTTGCATTTGTATTGATGGATTTTGCTTTTCTTACAACGTTATTCAAACTGGTAGAACTAGACGGGCTTCCATCACATTCTAAAAAAGATGAATTTCCGTTGGTAAAACTACCAGGTGTCAGTCCAGAAGAATGAGGAATGGAAAATCCATCGGTTTCAGAGAGAGAAATTCCGATTACAGAAGAGGGGGTGTTTCTACTACAAAAAACACCAAAGTCCAAACCCTTGCCTGCCAATCCAACCGTAGCATCTGCTGCCTTTGCTTTATTGACATTGGCAAAATATGCATACCAATTTCCATCAGTTGCCTGAACCATACGGAGTGTTTTTCCATTGATTGTGACATCTGGCTCTCCCTTTCCCTCACCAGTATCTTGAAGATTTTGGTCACGAATAACAACCTCAATTACCATTGAACCCGAAAAATGGTTATCAAACCTAGTGGTTTCAGCAGAGACAAACAGGTTTGGGTTGCTTGCGGCATCTGCAGATATGACTGGAACTAGCAAAAGAGGTAAAAAAAGTGCCAAAAACACATGAATACTTTTCAACAATGAAAAAGGGGGCTAATCACAAATAATCTTGTCGCATAATTTCTTTTTAGAATACTTGTAATACATGATAAATCCAATAACTAAGAGATGTTTGTTCAGAGAACCAAAGTTTTAAAAATATCATTTTTGGCCATATTTTCTGCATTTTTAGTTGAACTTGTTTTTGGACTTGTTTCAAACAGTCTTGGCCTCATCACAGACAGCATACATGCACTCTTGGACAGTGTCGTCACAATAGTACTTTTGGTAGCTGCCAAACTGGCAATAAAGCCAGCTGACGAGGAGCATACGTATGGACACGGAAAGGTAGAATCATTAGGTGGAATGATTGGAGGAATTGCAATTTTTCTGATTGCAGTTTTTTTCATTTATGAATCAGTTCAAAGATTGCAAAGTCCACAACCAAGCATCCTACCGGGGTTATTTGCAATAATTGGAGGTGTATATACAATCGGGATCGATATCTTTAGAATAGTTTTGCTGCGAAGATCAATTAAAAAAATTGGCGGCAGCACTCTCAAAGCTGATTTTTATCATGCATTCATGGATTTGGGTTCTACGCTTGTAGCAATTGGAGGGATTATTCTGGTATCATATGGATTCTACAGTGGAGATTTCATCGCGGCCTTGATTTTGGGAGTTCTCTTAGCTGTGCTGAGTATAAAATTGATTTACAAAACGGCACAGGATTTAACAGACATTATTTCACCAGAACTTGTAAAAAAAGTTAGAGAGATTGTATCCAACACGGATGGAGTGGTAGATGTAGGGAATATTTTAATGAGAAAATCAGGTGACATAATTTTTGCAGAAGTTACGATTTCACTGAGAGGGGACACAAGTTTTGAAAAGGCACATGAGGTTAGTAGTAAAGTAGAAAGCAACATTGTAAGTAAAATCCCAAATGCTTCAATTACAATTCATTTTGAGCCAAGTTGGGATAATGTTCCACTAGATTCAAAAATTTATGATATTGCAAGAGAAGTTGAAGGAGTAAAAGGGGTTCACAACGTTATCACTCACAAAACCAAGGGAAAGATATTTGCCAACCTACATGTGATGGTAGACAGAGAAGTCAATCTGTATTCAGCACACAAAATTTCTGAAGTAGTAGAAGAAAAAATTCAGAAAAATATTCCAAAAATAAAACACGTAACTATTCATTTAGAACCATTTGTGACAGTTCCAGAAAATTTCAACGTAAGAGATAAGGAAACCGAAAGGAAGATTAGGATAATTTTAGAAAAGCATCATGAGATAAAAAAGATAGGTCGTATCGTTTCATTAAATTTTGAAAATATTCTCAAAATTGACATCGATTGTTCATTTGACAAGGAGCTGTCAATTGAAAGAGTTCACGATGTAACGTCCCAGATCGAGCATGAGATCAGAGCCGAAATTGAAAATGCAGTAATCACAATACATCCAGAACCAGTTTGATCAAATCAGAATACTTGTAGCATACATAACAAACATTCCTGTCGCAAATCCAGCTGCAACGGCAGCACTTGATAGATTTTTGTCGCCTTCCTCTCTAATCCATTTTAGTATGATCACTATTACTTGAAATATTGCACCTGCGCCAATAGATAAAAAGACTACTGATGAAAATGGAGAAAATGCAAATCCACCAACCCATGCTCCAAAAATTGCAGGTGCCCCTGCAATAATTCCCATAGTAATTAATTTTCCAATCATTAGTTTTCCACGGGACATAGGAGCAGCTATGGCCAATCCTTCAGTGGTGTTATGAAGGGCAAAACCTACTATCAAGAATGTGCTAAAGGCAATAGAGCCCAAACCTACAGCAGCGCCAATTGCAAGACCCTCTCCAAAATTATGCAACCCTATTCCTATCGCTATCATCAAACCAATGACCACAGGTTTTGAAATCCTTAACGAGTCTGCTCTTCCAGTTAATTTTTCAGATACATAATACAATCCAAGAAAAGACAACACAACTGTGGTTGCAATCAGCAGAACATCATTAAAACTACCACCTAGGTTTTCCAATGAAACATCAAATGCCTCTTCAATGGAATCAATTCCAAGGAAAAGCAGCAAGCCAACAGTTAATGCCAAAAAGAAATGGTATTTGCTTTTACTAATTTTTTTAATGAATGGTAACCAAAGTAATCCAATCATCACGGGAATAATTCCAACATAAGTACCAATAATTGCAAAAAAGACGACAAATTCAAAATTCATCTGCAATGCAGGCGCTGCAGCATCAATATTCCTCTCAAACCTTGTTCCGTCATCAGTGGTCAGACCAATGGTGTACGGTTCTGCTTCATTCCACTCAAAAGGAATTCTAACCAGTGCAGTTTCATATCGGTTTAGAAATTTATCAGGCTCTATGGCCGCGGGGTGGATCCTGTCATTTACATCTGCCATAACAACTTGAACAGGTAATGGACCGGTGTTTCTGACAGTTACATGGATTTCAGACTTTTCAAAGGCAATTTTTTCTATGGTCAACTCTGGAAGTGGCACCCCCAGATCAAGTAAATCAGCGCCCGGACCAAAAATATAGGCAACCATCAACACCACAAAGACAAATGGAATTATTCCGCTTGTGACTACTTTGATTCTTGATGTTTTTTCACTAGTTTCCATAATATGCCTCCGAGGTAGAGTTGTCTTTTACTAGAAACAGGCCAACCCATCCTTTTTCAGAAAATTCGACTTTGTGGGCATGAAATAGATACTTGCCGGGATAGTCGTATTGAAACTCCATTATTCCACGCTCTGTTTGTGATAGGGTGATCATGTCAGTGTAAAATGAGGGAACCAAGTCAGTCCCAGTCGGGTAATACTGGTAGAGATTTCCATGTAGGTGAAAGTTGTTAATGGGATCAAATTCAACCATATTGACAACATAGATTCGGATCAATTGATCGGTGTTGATTTGGATTGGGTGGTGTTGGTAATAAAATGGAATGGTGTTTGCAGCGTAAAAATTATTTTCAGTATCAAAATCAGTATCAAACCCGTTTAGAACCATTACTAACTCATCGGCTGGAGGCCTGCCTTCTTTTGGATCTACAATGAAAACACCATACAGTCCATGTACTATGTGCTCCTCCAGAGGCATTACATGACAATGGTAGGGATGAACTCCTACCGGACCTGCCTCAAACTCATAGGTAAATTGACCTCCATTTCCTCCAACAATTTCAAATACGCCATCCATTTCTGCAGGATGGATTCCATGAAAATGCATGGTGTGGGATTTTGAGCCGTTGTTAATGAAGTGAATCCTGACCAGATCGCCTTCGGTGGCACGGATGGTCGGACCTGGTACAGTTCCATTAAAAGTCCAAACATTAAAAAAAACACCAGGGGAGATTTCTTGTACTTTATCATCCTCAGCTATAATAGTATAGTCTCTAATTGTTTGACCATTATCAGAAATCGAAATTCGGCCATATTCAAAATTCCTAAGAAATTCATCAGGATCAAAATCAACTGTAGAAACAGTATAGACTGGATCTAATACCTCGCCTGAAGTTTCAATAACTCTGCCGGAATGAGTGACGAATGTTTTTTGCTCCAGTTGAGCATCTGTAAAAATAGGAGAAAGAAGGGCAAAGGACACTCCAAAAGTTACAGTCAGCAACAGTACCATTAGAGTAGATCTGGTAAAAATCATGATTCTATATGATTAAGACGTTTATTTAAAATTTAGCCTAGGCTAAGTTTTTTAGCCATGTCTAACTTTATTAACTCGATTAACATATCAAAAATCAAAAAATTAGGTTTAAACTAAAGATCACATAAAAAAATTTGTGCAAAAAGCCAACATCTTACTAATTATTGTCGGTAGTTTGGTAGCCATAGGAATCGTATTGTCATTTTTTGGGAACCAAATAATTTTTGAGGATTTAGCAAAGGCGGAGGGGGATGTAAAATTTGGCAGTGATTTAGAAGTCAGCATAGATCTAGATGAATCAATTAATAAAAATGGAATTTATGCAGTGCAAATTCTCAATTTTAAAGAAGGGGTATTTTCTGCAACAATCTATGATCCTTTGGGCATAGAAATTGAATCACAATCAATTAACAAGGAGGTATTTGAAGGAAAGTTTGACATCATCTCATCTGGAACGTATGTGCTCGTAATCAAAAGTACAGATCAAGAAGAATCTAGAATTTATGGGGTGATAGGGCCAGAGCCAGATGCAGGTGTAAAGTCTATCGGGTTTATTTCATTATACATCCTGGTAGTCGGATTAATAGGAATGGTCATAGTTGCAATATATGCAATAAAGAATCGCAAGAAATAACTAATTCAGGTAACTGTCCATCTTTTCCAAACTTTCTATGGTAGCATCAAAATTTTCACTATTTTCTACAATTTGGTTTAGTTTTTCGGCATTTGCAGAAAGAATCGGTTTTCCACCTTCAATGTTTTGAAAAATAAAATCATGTTCTAATAAATAAGATAGTCTTTCTAGAACTTCATTTTCAGAAATAGATGACGTTTCTGCCAGAAAAGAACAGGTCTTGCTGCCATTTTCCAATTCAGCCAGTATGGAAGAAGTAACTGGATCAAACATGCATTCTACAACTTTTTCCCTATCAAAGTCATCTGCCATTTAAGAAAATACAGCAAGTATGAAATAAAAAACTTTCAAGTCGCTCAAACCGACAATATAATTAGTAAAATATCACTTTATAATTATGCAAAAGCTGTGCAGAAACGATTCTTCTGGAAAAGGGACACATTGCTATTGTATAGACATAGACGCTCAGACAGGAGTCAAAAAATGCTGCAAGTGTAACCAATGGAATATCCAAGGAAACGATTGGACCGAAAAAGCAGATTTTAGATAAAACGACACTGTAGATCCAAAAAAAAGACAGAACAGGACAATGGATTAAAAAATGGACGCAATTAACGCCTAGCATGGTTTTTATCGGGGTAACTTAGAATTTTTGAATACTTGAGCAGTCAGGAATACAGACACATTGTTAGGATTGTAGGAAACGATATTCCAGGAGCCAAAAAGGTTCTAGTAGGGTTAACTCAGATCAAAGGCATAGGCTATAATTTTGCTACTGCAATATTAGATTCATTAAAGATTAACACCAATTCAAACATCGGGTTTTTGACAGAATCCGATGTTCAGGCAATTGAAAAACTAATCACAAATCCACTTGCAGGTAATTTTCCGAATTGGTTCCTCAATAGGAGAAAAGATGTCGAGACAGGAAATACCATTCACCTGTTAACTTCAGACATTGATTTTACATTAAGAAACGATATTGAAAGAGAAAGAATAACTGCAAGTTGGAGAGGTTATCGCCATCTTAACGGTCTCAAAGTTAGAGGACAGAGAACAAGAACAACAGGTAGAAAGGGCGGTGCAGTAGGAGTTGCCAAGGGAGGAAAAGCAGCACCAGCAAAAGCAGCAGCACCAGCTGCAGTAGCAGCACCGGCAGCTGCAGCAGCACCAGCCGCAGCACCAACCGCGGAGAAAAAATAGGTGGTATAGATGGGAGATCCTAAATATCCACGTCGTGTTTGGAGGAAGCCAAAGAGGCCTCTAAACTATGAATTAAAAATGGAGGAGTTGAAAATTTTAGGAACATTTGGATTAAGAACTAAACGAGAGTTATGGAAGGCACATACAGAACTATCTCGGGTCAGACATCAAGCAAGATCACTATTGGCGTTAAGACAAGAAGAGAGAGAGGAAAAAGAACCAATATTGATGAAATCATTAGCTAGAATCGGATTGGTAAGTGGGGCTGCATCATTAGATGACGTACTTAATTTGCAAGTAGATGATTTACTATCAAGAAGACTGCAATCAATCGTAACAAGAAAACTTGGATTCAAGACACCATACCAAGCAAGACAAGCAATTATTCACGGACACGTTATGATTAGCGACAGGAAAGTAGACATTCCATCATACATTGTAACATTAGATGAAGAAAACGAGATCCATTTCTCACCAGAATCCAAGATTCCAGAAATGTTGGAAAAATCAAAACAATCAGAACCAAAACCAGCTCAAATAAATGAAGAGGAGTCAACCGCAGAGCCAACAATCGAAGTATCTGAGGAGCCAACAAATGCATCTCCCGAGGTTGAAAAATCTTCAACCGAATAATTACAATAATAGGCTTTTATCAGTAAATAACATCACAAAATAGTAGATTATCATGTGTTCAATAATTGGTTATTATGGCAAGGAAACAGCTGCACCAATCATTGTCAAAGGATTGAAGAGGATGGAATATCGGGGTTATGACAGTGTAGGAGTTGCCACAGAATCAAATAATCAGATCGGGCTAAAGAAAGGAACTGGCAAGGTTGAAGAGGTAAATGCCAAAGTCCACCTAGAGGGATTGCCAGGAAAAATAGGAATTGGACATACACGATGGGCAACGCATGGAAAGGTCACAGATGCCAATGCACACCCACACCCAAGTACATCAGGAAAAATTGCAATAGTTCACAATGGAATAATAGATAATTTTCAGGAGCTCAAAAATGATCTGGAAAAAGAGGGATACCAGTTCAAAAGCGACACAGATAGCGAAGTAATTGCAAATCTCCTTCAAAGAAATTTGGAAAATATAAAAAACATCAAAGAGACAATCATCAAAACAGTATCAGAGCTAAAAGGGCATTATTCATTTGTTGCAATGTTTGAAAATGGCCAGCTTGCAGCAGTCAGATTTCATGAACCGTTAATTATAGGAGTTGGAAAAAATGAATTCTTTTTGTCAAGTGATGTGCTAGGATTCATAGAATATACTGATGACGCGATATATTTGGACAATAGAAACTTTGTAATTATTGACGATGACAAGATGCAGATTTTGGATTTTGAAGGAAATTCAGTAAAAATTGAGATAACCAAAGTTTCAAAAGAGTTTGCAGATGCATACAAGGGAGATTATGCTCACTTTACTCTAAAAGAGATCTATGAGCAAAATGAAACAATTCTCAAATCAGGTGAAAAGACACTGGAAGCGATTGAAAAAACAGCAGACTACATCAAGCATGCAAAAAACATCTTTGTTACAGGAAGTGGAACAAGTTACAATTCAGCATTAATTGCAAAACAAATGCTATCAAAATATGCCAAGATCAAAATAGAGCCAATAATATCTAGTGAATTACAATTTTCTCCAGACAGCATTGAGCCAAATTCCATATTAATTGCAATTTCGCAAAGCGGAGAAAGCGCAGACGTGTTAGAGGCAGTAAACATTGCAAAACAAAAAAACTGCAAGATTATTTCAATAGTGAATTTACTAACTTCGTCGCTTGCAAGGGAATCAGACGTAGTCATAGGCATGAATTGTGGCCCAGAGATAGGAGTTGCTGCAACTAAAAGTTTCACATCACAGTTGGGGGTTTTGTACAAGATTGTTGAAAAGCTAAGTAATGGTAGTTTCATGGTAGATTTTAAGGAAATATCAAACTCAATATCAAAAATTCTTGAAAACCCATACAAGATTCAACAGATTGCAAAGGACATCAAGGATATTTCAGACATCTACGTTCTTGGTAGAGGGATCCACTATCCAATTGCAATAGAGGCAGCACTCAAGTTAAAGGAATTAACATACATCCACGCAGAAGGAATTCCAGGTGGAGAATTAAAGCACGGTCCGCTTGCACTGATGGACTCAAATGTCTTTGTAATCATCATCAATCCAAATGATGCCACATATTCAGATATGCTGACTAGTGCAAGAGAAATCAAAGCACGGGGGGCAAAGATTATTGGCATATCGGATCAGGAAAGTGACGTGTATGACTACTGGATAGAAATTCCCAAAACAAACGAATCGACATATCTGATTTCAGAAATCATTCCAATTCAACTGCTCTCTTACTATGCAGCGTTGGAAAAAGAAACAGATCCTGATTATCCGAGAAATTTAGCGAAATCAGTTACAGTGAAGTAAAAAGTCGATGATATTCCTTTTCTGCCAAATCTAAAAATTTTGTGGAAGTGTTTCCAGTTTTTAGCATCGATGCAATAATGCTTCCACCTGCACCAACTCCTTCCTTTGCAAATCCTTCAGAGTATGCTTTTAGTCCCGCATACTTGGAGTTTTTTAATTCAGGGTCAATTGCGATTGCGGGAATGTCAGCAATCTGGGAAACAAGGTTTTTGAAATTAGCACTTTCATCATGGGTTATGTAAGAGGTGGTTCCTATTGCAGTATTGTCCTCATTAAATCCAATTTTTGATGCAAATCCGAGAACCGCAGTCATTTGTGTACCCCCAGCTAGTATTACTTTAGAAATTTCAGATGCAGAGCTTAGCATTCCAGTTACAAATGCAATCATAGGATCACCAACCGTTGCTACAACCTGATACGGATGATCAGAGTCCAGTCTACTTAGTGCCGAGTTTACAATTTGATTTTTTAGAACCACGGGGTTATTTGGAATGCTGGAGCTTACTTTGGCATTAAACCCTAATCCTCTAAGTACTGCAAGAGCGGTTGTAGTCCCACCCGGTATGCTTTCACCTATTATCAAGCAATCAGTCAATGATGCCAAGCTTCGACCCACAATCCTTCCATAATCTATGGCCTGTACAACTTGAGAATCAGTCATTGCGGATTCCACAGAGATATTCTTACCAAAAGTCAATCCAGTTTGAATAAATGGTAGTTGTGGAGAAACCTTACTTCCAGCATTAATTACCAAGTGAGGAATGCTGGCGGATTCCAAAGCAATTTTTGTTAGCAATGCAGGAGTTGGTTTTCCATCAGGAGTCATTGGAATTTTGGGGATTGTCTTACAATGACCATAGTGCAAATATTCTGCATCTGCAGGAGGGGTATACTGTATAGAATCACTGTCAGCACCTGCAAAAGTTATTCCAGGAATTTCGCATGTTTGGGTGTAAGAGATTACGAATGAAAACAAAAAGTTCTTTGTTTTTACAGAATCAATGAAATCCTGTGCTTTGTCAGTATTTCCAAACAATTCAAATTCATTCAAAATATTCACTAACCCATCATTTCAACAAATTCTTGTTCTGTTCTTTTTTGCATTACAAGATTTGTAGCTTTTTCCTTACCAATAGTTGATGTTTCTACATGTCCATAATTATGACCGGGATACAAAACTAGGTTGTCGTCTAACTTATACAACACATCAAAGAGGCTGTGATACAGTTCTTTTGCACTTCCTCCAGGAAGATCAACCCTGCCGCAATTTCCTACAAAAAGGGTATCACCTGAAAATATTTTCCCATCACCGACCAAACATATGCTGTCTTTTGAGTGACCAGGGGTGTGATATACAGTCAGTTTGGAGTTTCCAAATTCGATGACATCGCCATTTTTGACAGATATGTCATGGTTTAGTTCGGAAGATTCATGTTGTATGATTTTTGCAGATGTGGAATTTGCCATTCCTTCATTTCCCAATGTATGATCAAAATGATGATGAGTGTTTACAATGTATTTTATTTTCAGATCATTTCTTTTTATGATTAATTCAATCTCTATCAAATCCCACGATGGATCAATTAAAATTGCCTCGCCAGAATCTTCGTCTTCAACTACATATGTAAAATTCTGCATATTGCCAACTTGAATTTGGTGTACTTTCAGAGTACTCCCGCCTCCGCTTCTGGTGGAATTCCTATCTTCTCAGCACACAGTTTTCCTGTCAAATCTTTTCTTTTTGGTATACCCTGTTTCATTTTATGAAATGTTACAGTCAAGTCAGATTTTACAAAAATATTTGCAGTGTCTCCAGTTTGAGGGTCTAGTCCAGACGGTACATCTACCGCAAACTTGAAGCAGTCAGCATTATTGATGTATTTTATTGCAGTTGCATATGGTTCTCTTATATCACCAGAAATGCCAGTCCCCAAGATTCCATCAATAATAACATCAGGCTTGAAGTCAAAATTCAAGACATTGTCAGTCATGAGTCTTACGGAAGGCATTTTTTCCAAAATCGACCAGTTCCACGAGCTTTCTTCGGTTTTAATCATGTTTGGAGAGCCAAGAAGGTGAACAGTTACTTTGGCACCATATCCTGCAAGATGTCTTGCCATAACCAGTCCATCGCCACCATTATTACCCAATCCAGCAAAAATCAGAATGTTTTTAGAATTCACATCACCAAATTCTTCAATCAATCTCCTCACAGATACTGCTCCAGCATTTTCCATCATGAATTTTTTGAAAAACCCCATGGCATGACCGTTATTTTCAATTTGATACATTTGATCCACAGTAATTTCCATAAAGTACTAGAAGATCATTCCAAAATAAGAGCTTTGGCAAACGGCTTTATCCTAGCTTTTGAACATTCTATGCATGTCCCTCAAAAATATAAAATCATCGTTAAATAAAATTGCAAAATCATTATCAGACATTCAGGATGCCAGAGAATTTTTATTGAAAAACACAAGAGAGGTGATAATTCTTTGTAGCAGATCAATTATTTCAGTCCATAAAGGAGACATCAAATCTGCAAAAAATAATCTAAGACAAGCAGAAGTACTTTTGAAGAAATATCAAAAAAAAGCAACTGATGATCTTAGAAAATACATTATTACACCAGAGCAAGAATTTGTAGAAGCAGCATGCCTTGTGGCAATTTTTGAAAAAAAAGAGATTCCAGATGATAAGAAATTGAATGTAATGCCAGAATCATATGTACTTGGATTACTGGATTGTGTAGGAGAATTGAAACGAATGGTTTTTGACAAAATTAGAATAGGAGACATAGATGAGGCAATTAGAATTTTTGACATAATGGAAACCCTCTATTTGGAATTATATCCATTTTCAATGTATGATAAAGTAGTGAAGGAATCAAGAAGAAAAATCGATGTGAATAGAATTCTGGTTGAAGATGCTCGAGGTGCAATTACAGAAGAAAAAAGAAGATCAGAGTTAATCAAAGCACTAAGTAAATTTCAAAAATAAGTCAATTTTCATATGGTTTATGCGGGGGATATAGTTAGAGCTGCACATTTTGCACTAAATGGATAATCTTAAGTTCACAAATGATTAGAAAAACCATGAATCAGAGACATGCAGCAATCCTGATTTTTCTTGTTTTATTGACTCCGATAATTTCATCAGCAGATGCTGCAAAACCAATGGACATCAAAGCGCAAAACCCACGAGTGACCGAACATGAATTTTACAACACGATTGCAGTTGACATTCATATCAGTATACCCGATATTGAGATAAACGATTGGATTACGATTCTGCCTCTGGATTTTACAATTGTAAATGAGGAAGGAAAAGCATACTATCATAGTAAGGATTGTGGCCCGCAGTTATATTACGAAATGAGGGGCAAGACTGGGCCCAATGGCTCTTTTACTGTTTGTTATGATGTAGAAAAAAAATACAATCAATTCAAAATGTATTATAAGAAAAATCTTCTTGGCAATATTGACTTGGCAGAAATAACTGCTGCATCTCCAGATACAATTAAACAAAATACAAACAGTGATGGACAATCATGTATCAGAATGATGACTCAGGAAGAAAAAGATGCCAATCCAGATAGGATACAGGATGGAATTCAGGGAGTCATGATTGACGGCAAATGTGTTACAGAGGATAAATCCACAAACTTGTCAATACAGAATAGTGCAGATGGAGTTAAATCAGAAAACAAAAGTCAGGATACTGGGATAGGTTTGTTTTTTTCCCAGTTGATGGACATGATTCGGTCATTATTTCGATTCTAGTCGTTGAGCATTTTACTAAACAATCTTTTTGCGGCTGCGACAATTGATGCTATTATCAGAATTGCTCCAAAAAAGAACAAAACCCATCCTATGCCTCCATACTGGAATTGCTTTGTCATCATGACATTTCCAGCTAGAATCATTCCAATGAAAAGCAAGATAATTCCAATGATGAGAACCTTGACCCATGTTTTCAATAATATGTGAATAAATTGGTCATAGATAAGTTAGAGTGGAAGATTTTGCACTATGCAATCCCGAGTAGCCAAGAACATGCCAAGCCCAGTACTCATTGATCATTTTATTACTTTCAATAATACAAAACATAATTACAAAATGGCTATCATTTATGGAATGGCTGATAGTGAGAAGGAACTTTTAGCAAAATTACCTAACGAAGTCAAAAGAGTAGCCGATATTGACAGAGTCAAAAAAGAATTCTACATGAAAATGAAAAAACAACGCTATGGTTATCATAAAAAATCAATATTTGGGATAGCTTTTTCAGAAATCAAAAGATTTCACTACAAAAGACAACTTGATAAATTTCAATATAGGAAAATAGGAAAACTTAGAACAGGAACACATGGGGAAAAGAGTGTCATAAATGAATTATCAAAATTAGATGATAATTATCATGTGTTGTGTGGCGTTGAAATTGAATTGGATAATTGGGTTACATATAACGGACAAAAAAACCTCAAATCAGCTCAAATGGATATTGTAGTTGTTTGTCCAAAAGGAGTTTTTATGATTGAGGTCAAAAACTGGACTGATGACTTTGTTAAAAATGGGAATTGGAGGTTCAATCCATACGAACAAACAGATCGTGCAGGACGAGTATTGTGGATTGCAATGCAGAACATACTAACAGAATGTAACGTTACAAGTGTGCTGTTATCAATTAATGGAAATCTTCGATATAATGATGCATTTAGATTTGTAAATGTCTCAAGTTTAGGAACAATCAACAATTTCATAACAAAAAGATCTGACCATCTAACAGATGATGAAGTAAATCACGTGGTTAAAAATTTGCTTTATTATATTACAGAGTAAACATGAGTTACAAAATAATTAGTCTGTTCATATGCAAATAAATTAAAATTAGAAAAAATCATCTCTCAGATGAATTATTTTGAAGATAATCTCTTTCATCAAAATTTCTATCTGTATATATTCTCCGAATAAGTACAAACATCATTAAATTTAGTAAATATGGGAGTATCATATAGATGAATTTTGTTTCAGAAGGAATATTTTGAGATGGTAAAATGAAATCATTTAGTAGAAAGTTAATCACAACACTTCCTATTAGACCAATGAATTGATAGATAAATGCCACTTTTAATCTGCTCAATGGATTATTCAATTTAGTAAATAGGGATAGAAAAAATATTCTAACTGAAATCATAAAAAAAGAAAATTTTTAGAAGGATAGAAGTGATTTTTGATATTATTCTACTTTAAGACCATCATTTTCAATCATTCTATCTAAATATGCATCTTGAATTTTTATGATTTTATGTTTTAATGGTTCACTATTCGAAGATTTTCGCAACTCTTCTAATTTTACTAATGTTTCTTCAATTGTCAAATTTTCATGTTCACCTCCGATCTAACTTCTATTGATATGAATTTCTAAAAGTGTTATGATGATAATCTGATAATATCTTCATTTTGATCATGAATTAGTGCAAAATCTTCCGCTCTAACTATATCCCCATATGGTTTATGCGGGCGATGGGATTTGAACCCACGAACTCCTAAGAGACTAGCCCCTCAAGCTAGCGCCTTTGGCCAGGCTGGGCGACGCCCGCAAGAAAAATTTCTTGCATGGTTTTTATAATCCTTGGTTACTTTTTTGTTCGTATGCTAATTCCTGTCAGATGTTTTACATGTGGAAATTTGATTGCAGACAAACACGATAATTACCAAAATAAAGTTAGAGCAGGAGAGGATCCTGCAAAAGTTCTTGACGCTTTAGGAATTACAAGATATTGTTGCAGAAGAATGTTACTAACATCACTTGAGACAATACAGCAAATAATTCCATTCTATGAGGCAATACAGAGAAGACACCAAGAAGTCCAATCTGAGCTAGAGTAATTTGCCAAAGATTACATCAATTAAAGGACGTGTCTTATACAATAGCAGAGGAAGCAAGACAATCGAAGTAGACATAATATCAGACAATCAATTTTTAGGCAGAGTTTGTGCTCCGTCAGGGGCCAGCGTTGGAAAATACGAGGCAGTAAGCTTTCCCAATGGAAACCCAGAAGAGAGCCTCAAAATATTAAATGACAATGCCCAAAAATTTATCGGGCTAGAATCATCAGATCTTAGAACTATACATGATACTTTGAAAAGCCTAGATGAATCATCAAATTATTCTAAGATTGGCGGGGCCCTAGCATTTGCAGTAACTATTGCATCAACAGAGTCGGCATCAAAAGCATTGGATAAGCCAATGTTTCAAACATTATCGTCAGAATCTTCATTCAAATTTCCATTTCCACTAGGAAATATTTTGGGTGGAGGAGCACATGCAGGTCCGGGTACGCCAGATATTCAAGAGATTCTGATTTGCTCAACAGGTTCAAAATCAATCAGAGATGCCATTGAAACAAATTTACTAGTTCACAAAGAATTACGAGGCATCTTAGAAAAAGAAGATCCCAGTTTTACTAATGGCAGAGGAGATGAGGGAGGTTGGGCTCCAAAACTAGACAATGAAAAGGCACTAGAGCTTGCTGCAAAGGCTTGTGAAAATTTGGGATTCACATTGGGAAGGGAAGTATCACTAGGAGTAGACTTTGCATCATCAACACAATGGAATGAAGAAAAGCAGAGATACATATACAACAGGGCAGGGTTTGAAAATTCACCAGAAGAGCAAATAGAGTTTGCTGCAAACATCATTGAGAAATACAAGTTAATTTATGCAGAGGATGCGGTTCATGAAGAAGCATTTGCAGACATGGCAGAGATTACTGCAAAATTTCCGAAAACAATGATCACTGGTGACGACCTGACAGTCACTAACAAGAATATTTTAGAGAAGGCGATCGGTTCAAAATCATGCAATGCAGCAATTCTCAAAGTAAACCAAGCTGGAAGTCTTTACGATGCAATGGAATTTGCAAACTTGGCAAACCAAAACAACATAAAACTAGTCACATCCCATAGATCAGGAGAATCTACAGATTCCCATATTTCCCATATCGGTCTTGCCACAAAGTCAAAAATGCTCAAAGTTGGCGTTGTTGGAGGAGAAAGAGTGGCAAAATTAAATGAGCTTATACGCCTATCAGAGCATGATTTAATACGCGGTATGATAGAGATTTAAAATCGCTATGAGCCAACAAACAGAAGCATCTGACATCAAAAAGAAGATCCTATCTACAGGAATTAGAGTAGGAACACAAGTAAAAACCAAGTTCATGAAACCATTTATCACAAAGGCCAGTCCCGAAGGACTTTACATGCTAGATCTAGACATCACATTGGAAAAGATTCAAACTGCTGCCAAGTTCATCAACCGTCTAGGCACGGACAAGCTCATTGTATGCTCAGCAAGGCAATACGCAAATACGCCAATTGAAAAATTTTGTGAGATCCTAGGCTCAAAAAAATTACTTGGAAGGTTCATGCCAGGCACTTTGACTAATCCATCATTACCATATTACATTGAGCCAAAATTAGTTTTAATTTCTGATCCTCAAGTAGACGAACAAGCAATTACTGAGGCAACCAATGCAGGGATTCCAGTGATCGGAATCGCAAACACTGACAACATTACATCAAAGCTTGACTTAATCATTCCAGCAAACAACAGAGGAAGAAAAGCTCTTGCTACAGTTTACTGGTTATTGGTACGACAGATTCTCATTGAGAGAGGGGAGCTTAAAGAAGACGAACCAATGAAGTACGAAATAGATGATTTTGAAACAAAGATTACGGAAGAGGAAATAGAGTAATGCAAATTAGAACACCGGCAGTAGCCGGAATGTTCTATCCCAGTGAAAAAAACGAGTTAAGACAGTCAATCAAACAATCATTTTTGCATAAATTCGGTCCAGGAAAAATTCCCCCATCAAAGACTAGAAAGAAAATTTATGGTATAATCTGTCCGCATGCTGGGTATATGTATTCAGGTCCAATTGCATGTCAATCATTTTATGCAATATCATCAGATCTTCCTGAATTATTCATCATTGTAGGTCCCAATCATTGGGGAATTGGATGCAACGTAGCTACAATGAAAGACTGTAAATGGCAAACACCACTTGGGGAAGTAGATGTAGATTCAGAAACTGTTGATGATATTTCAAATATAACAGATGTGATTGAGATTGATAGTTTTTCTCATTCAAGAGAACATAGTTTAGAAGTTCAGATTCCAATACTTCAAGAGATGTCAACGAATTTCAAGATAGTGCCTATCGCATTGATCAATCAAAGTAAAGAAATAGCATACAAAGTTGGTTTAGCTATAGCAGAAATTGCGGAAAAAAAGAAGATAATGATTGTGGGCTCTTCTGATTTTACACACTATGAACCAAATGAATTTGCACATGAACAAGATACCGCATTAATTGAGCCTATTTTGAGGCTTGATGTAGATAGATTTTATCAAGTTTTACGAGAGCGACACGTCACTGCATGTGGATATGGAGCAATTGCATCAACAATGATTGCTTGCAAAGAGCTAGGTGCAACAAAAGGAGAGCTGCTGAAATATGCTACAAGTGGAGACATTACAGGAGATACGAGTTCGGTTGTTGGATACGGGTCGATTATTTTTACTTGAAAACTAAGGCATCTGCGCCCGGAAAAGTAATTCTTTTTGGAGAGCACTTTGTGGTTTATGGAGTCAAGGCAATACTATGTGCAATTGATAAACGGATTACAGTAACAGCAGAAGACATTCCAGAGAGAAAAATTTCAATCAAATCAAACATAGGAGAGTTGGAATATCCAACCAGTAGACCAACATCAGAGATAAAATCCCCACTCAAACCATTTTATTATCTAGCAAACAAAATGTTGGAAAAACACAAGCAACATCAAGGAATCAAAATCGTTGTAGAATCTGAAATACCAACGGGTGTAGGATTAGGATCTTCTTCAGCATGTTGTGTTGCCGCAGCGGCTGCAATAACCAGATTATTTGAAAAAAATAGCAAAGAACAGATTTTAGAATTAGCTATAGAGGCAGAAAAAACAATATTTGAAAATACATCAGGCGCTGATTGTACAGTATGTACATTCGGGGGATTAATAGAATATGACAAAGAAAATGGATTTACACAGATTGATTCTAAATCAGGCTTTCATTTAGTTATTGCAAATTCCAACATCGAGCATTCCACAGATACAGTTGTAGCAAGTGTCAAACAATTCAAAAACAAAAATGAAGAAATTTTTGCAGAGATGTGCAAAAAAGAATCAGAATTAATCAACAGAGCCATGAGGGGGTTAAAACAAAATGATCTGGAGACATTAGGCAAATGCATGCACGACAATCAGGAATTTCTAGAGAGAATTGGGATATCCAACCAAAAATTACGTGACATGGTTAAGGTGGCAGAAAATACGTCGTTTGGGGCAAAAATTACAGGTGCGGGGGGAGGTGGATGTATCATTGCATTAACAGATGAATCCAATCTAGAGAGAGCAATGTCCGAGTTAAGGGAGAAAAAATACGAATGCTTTTCTGTAAAAATTGATTTTAAAGGATTGGATACTTTTTAATTGACTAGATATTTGGTGACAGCATGATTCTCTTAAAATTAGGAGGCTCCATAATAACAAATAAAGAAAAGCCACTTACTCCTAGAAAAAAAATCATAGAAAACATTGCCAAGAGTTTAAAGAAAATTAATGAACCCGTAATCATTGTACATGGTGGAGGTTCCTTTGGTCATTATTGGTCAGTAAAATATGACATGCATACTAAACCAAAAAAATACGACATGCACGGAGTTGCGATTGTAAAAAATTCAATGATTGAACTAAATAAGATAATACTAGATGCATTTGTAAAGAATAAGTTAAATCCATATTCACTTCCTCCAACTGATTTTATGTGGGGAAACAAGTCAGTACCAAATAAGATCAGAGAGATTGAAAAAATTGCAAAGGCAGGGCTTACTCCAGTCACTTACGGAGATGCTCTTTGGTATGGCAACAAAAAGACATACATCTTGTCAGGAGACAAGATAATGACACATTTGGCTAAAATTCTAAAACCCAGAATGTGTATTTTTGCTCTAAATGAAGATGGGCTTTATTCCGATCTAAAAACAAAAAAATTGATTTACGAGTTAAGAGGGGAGAATCCAAAAATCTCGGAAAATAAAATGGATGTGACTGGCGGGATGGCAAGAAAGGTAGAAGAGGCAACAAACATTGCAAAGATGGGAATAGATGTGTTTTTTGTAAATGGTAACAAACCAGAAAGAATTGTGAAAGCGGTTAAAAATAGGAAATATGAAGGTACATTGTTTAGAGGAAAAAACAATGCCTGAAGAATACGTGATTTTAGTAGACCAAAATGATAACCCAGTGGGATTAGAGGAGAAAGTAAAGTGTCATTTGCCAAATGGAAAGCTTCACAGAGCATTTACAGCATTGTTATTTGACAAAAATGGAAGACTGGTTCTCACAAAAAGGGCAAGCGAAAAGATGCTATGGCCAGGAGATTGGGACGGGACTGTCGCAAGTCACCCAAGAGAAGGTGAGACGTATGCATCATCTGCAGAAAGAAGAATGCCTGAAGAAATAGGCATCCCATGCAAAATGGATTATTTAATGAAATTTGAGTATCACGTGCCATACAAGGACGTAGGATCTGAGAACGAGATATGCGGCACACTGATTGGAATTGTTGATGAATCAACCAAATTTAAGATGGTCAAAGGAGAAATAGATGAGATAAAATGGATCTCAGCAAAGGATCTTCTATCGGAAATCAAAAATGACCCGAAAATATATTGTCCATGGATGCTAATTGCACTGAAGTTTTTAGATAGATCAGAAAAAATGATGCTAGACAAATATCAAGAAATATTGTCGTCATGGATTGACGAGGGTTTGAAAAAGGAATTATCAAATGCGATTAAGACTCACCTTCCAGATGACAAGTGGAGGCTGGTAGAATGAAAATGTCACCTATTGAAAAAAATGCAAAAATTGTTAACCGCTATTTGAACGCTAAATTAAAAGGAAATCCAAAAATGCTTTATGATGCAGCAGGCCATCTCATAATTAACGGTGGAAAGAGACTAAGGCCATACATGGTAATGAAAAGCTGTCAGATTCTTGGTGGAAGAACTACAAGCTCAATATCAGCCGCAAGTGCGGTTGAGATGGTACATAATTTTACACTAGTCCATGACGACATTATGGACAATGATGAAATGAGACATGGCGTTCCAACAGTTCACAAGAAATATGGAATGCCTGTAGCAATTCTTGCAGGCGATGTGCTATTTTCAAAAGCATACCAGATAATTTCAGATTCAAATTTATCAAGTAATGCAACAAACCAACTAATTTCAAGACTAGCAAAAGCATGCGTAGATGTTTGCGAAGGACAACTACTTGACATCAAGATGGCAGAGCAAAAGAAAATTCCATCACAGGCAGAATATATTGCAATGATAGGCAAAAAAACAGCAGCTTTGTTTGATGTTTCATGTGCAATGGGAGCAATTTGTGCTACAAACAAACCAAGAGACATTACAAATCTTTCATCATTTGGAAGAAACTTGGGAATTGCATTTCAAATCACAGATGATCTAATTGGAGTAATGGGAGATCCAAAAATCACTAAAAAACCAGTAGGAAACGATCTTAGGGAGGGTAAAAAGTCACTTCCAATTTTATTAGCAATAAAGATAGCAAAAGGTAATGACAAAAAAACTATTTTGAAGGTATTTGGAAATCCAAAAGCCACAAAAGACGAACTCAAAAAAGCCGTAGATGTTATACGCAGGCTCGGAATTGAGGAAAATGTACGTAATCAGGCGCTAAAATACGCAGAAAAAGCAAAAAAATCACTTTTGGTTTATTCTGGTCCTTCCAAGGCAGAACTGATCAATCTGTTAGATTTTGTGGTAAAGAGAAGTTTGTAAACACATGTTATTTTAAAAAATGGACAATCATACGTCCGTTGATAAAAATCGGTGAAACGATGCAAGCAAGTCAATTAGTATAAAAAAGCCTCAAAGTAACGACAACATGAATCAATTTGGATAATGAGCTTCAAAAAGAGATTAGAAAGATTGCTTTACAGAATGCATTTGAACACGAGGGAAAAACTCAAGATAAAATCATCTTAGCAAAAATTCTTGGAACGAAACCAGAGTTTAGAACAAAAGTAAAAGAAATTATCGGAGATATTTCTGAAATTGTTTCATCAGTCAATCAATTATCATTAGTGCAACAACAAAAGGAAATTGAGGAAAAATTTCCAGAGATTCTAAGTCCAAAAGAAAAAATTGAAGAGAGGGAAGGGCTTCCACCATTATCAAATGCAGAACAAGGCAAAGTTATTACAAGATTTCCTCCAGAACCAAATGGATATCCACACATAGGACATGCAAAAGCCGCGATAATCAATGCAGAATATGCAAAAATGTATGGCGGAAAATGCATACTTAGAATGGACGATACGAATCCCGAAGCGGAAAGAATGGAATACCATGCAGCAATCAAGGTCGGACTTGATTGGCTAGGAATTCATTTTGACAAGATAAAGAATACGTCTGATGACATGGAGTTATTTTATGAGAAAGGCATGGAGCTAATCAAATCTGGAAAAGCTTACGTTTGTACTTGTAAAAGAGACGACATAAGCAAAAACAGAAAAGAACGCAAAGCTTGCAAATGCAGCATGGGAGATTCTAAACAAAATATCCAAGGGTGGGAAAAGATGTTTGAAAAATACAAACAAGGAGATGCCATTGTAAGATTTAGAGGAGATATGAAAGCAGACAATGCAGTAATGAGAGATCCTGTATTGTTTAGAATAGTAGAAGAGAAACACTATACTTTAGGAGAAAAGTATAGAGTTTGGCCGAGTTATGATTTTGCAGTTGCAATTGAGGACAGTAATGATGGAATTACGCACGCTTTCCGTTCCAAAGAATTTGAATTAAGAAAAGAATTGATCGATGCAATTTTAGACGCTTTGAACATGAGAAAACCCCATCAAGGATTCTTTTCAAGATTAGAGTTCAAAGGAATGCCCATCTCAAAGAGGATTCTAAGACCTTTAATCGAGGAGGGAAAAGTGTCATGGTACGATGATCCACGCCTTCCCACGTTAGAGGCACTAAGAAGAAGAGGGATAAAACCAGAGGCAATAAAAAAATTCATTCTGTCACTGGGTTTGACAAAAGCAAATACGCTAGCTCCATTTGATGCATTGGAGGCATTTAACAGAAAATTTGTCGATGCAGACAGCATAAGACTATTCATGGTTTTGCGAGCAAAAAAACTTGTTGTGAAGAAATTACCGATGTCATTTGTTGAAATTCCTAATCATCCAATCAGAGATATCGGAAAACGAAAAATTGAGATTGATGAAAATTTTTTCATTTCGGGAGAAGATGCACAGAACATCAAAGTAGATTCCATGATCAGATTGATGGGATTGGGAAATGTCAAAATTACAAAAGCAGGAGAAACCTTCGAAGGTGAATTTGCAGGAGATGGAGATTCGTCGGATATTTTAAAAATTCAATGGGTACCACAAAAAAACGCCCATGAAATAAAATTGATGATTCCAAAACAATTATTCATCGACGAGGAATTTAATGAGGAAAGTTTAGAAGAGTTAGAGGTTTATACAGAACCACATTACTTACAATTAAAAGAAGGAGAAGAAATTCAATTTGTCAGATTTGGATATTGTAGAAAAGATTCACAAAATCAAGCAATTTTTACACACAAGTAAGTGAAATAATTATGAAGATAGCACGATTGTTAGACGAAAATACTGAAACTTATGGAATTGTAAAGGGAGACAGGGTTGCAACAAAAGATGAAATCACATACCAAACAGGAGTCCCAATACCGCAGAGTGTCAAAGATTTCCTATTTGATGGATGGTTTGAGGAGGTAAAAGAGCACCTCGAAGATCTCCCATACGCTGAAAGTATTTCAAAATTCAAACTACTCAGTCCCATTCCAAACCCTAACAAGATCATTTGTCTTGCATTCAACTACACAGATCATGCTGCAGAGCAGGGATTAAAAGCTCCAGAAGATCCTGCCATAGTAATCAAACCCAGAACTGCATTAAACTCTACAGATTCAGATATTGTATGCCCAGATTTTGTAACTCAATTAGATTATGAAGTGGAACTAGCTATAGTTATTGGAAAAAACTGTAAAAACATCTCAGAAAGAGAGGCAAAAGAGGCAATTTTTGGATACATGGTATTCAACGATGTATCTGCAAGAGACATTCAGTCAAAGGATAAGCAGTTCACAAGAGGGAAGAGCTTTGATTCGTTTGCACCATGTGGACCATGGATTACTACTGCCGACGAGATAATGGATCCTCAAAATCTCAGATTAACCACCAAAGTAAACGGACAAGTTCGACAAAATTCCTCCACCAGTAAAATGTTCATAAAAATTCCAGAGATTGTCTCAAAAATTAGCAAAGTTATGACACTGGAAAAAGGAGACATTATTTCTACAGGTACTCCTGCAGGAGTGATGCTAAACAAGCCAAATGCAGTATTTCTAAAAGATGGTGATAAAGTAGAAATGGAGATTGAAAAAGTTGGAATTTTGCGAAATACTATAAAATTTGTAAAAACTGACTAGTTCAGTGATTTTTTCATGAGATGAAAAGAAATTCGCGGTTCCAAGTGTTCAAGTCTTGGCAAATCTTCTTTTGTTAAAATCTGTATTCTTTCATAGTTATTTTTAAAGCCAAAATTTTGGAGATATAAAATTAGGTTGAGTGTATTTGTTTCACAACCAGAATGTAGTGTCACAATCAGTGTTTTTTTGAAATGTTCTGAATCAGTTAAAATCGCAAAAGACGTGTTTTTTTCTTGATTGGAATAAACAAGTCGATTATCACCAGACAAACGCATGATGACTTTTTTATCTAATTTTATCCATCGCCAAGATCTAACATAATGTGAAATAAGACTTGTTTCAGCGACATTGCCAAATTTCACATTATAATTTTCAGATGGTTTTGGAAGCAATGAGTAAAACTTCCAAGTTTCATGTATTTTATAATCTAAAGTTTTGGCCATCGACAGAGAAACCATATTTTCTATGTCTATTAGCATAAATGCAAGATCAAGTTTGTTTTTTGTTGCTAGGGATTCTACATAAGAGACTAACTCTGAGGCAAGCCCCCTTCTTCTGGCGGAATCTTTGATTCTTATTCCTTCTAGCCATACTTGATTGTTTGAGAAAAATGCATGACACATACCCACAGGTTTTTCAACATCAACTACGAATAGATTTCCTTCATCAAGCCAATAATTCCAAACATCTTTGATATAATCACCCCATGAAAAAGTATTCTTACAAAATTCCAAAATCACATTTTTATCACCAGGTTTTGCCTCTCTAATTATCATTCTTCAATATACGAAAAAATATTAAGAATAAAAAGGCTAGAAAATCATGGTTAAGATTATTGCAGGAAAAATTTCCGACATAACACCTGGAAAAATGGTCAAAGTTTCAATAGATGGGAGAGATATTTTGGTTGCAAATATTGACGGAGTTTACTGTGCGGCAGATGATTCATGTACGCATTCTGGCGCAAGTTTGTCAGAAGGCAAACTGGAAAACGGGATTGTAACTTGCGGATGGCACGCGGCACAATTTGATTGTAAAACTGGAAAATTAGTTAAATTTCCTGCAAAAATAAGAGATTTGACATCATACAAGACAAGTGTAGAATCTGATGATGTCTTCATAGAGGTGTAACTTTATACTTCGAATCATATATGGAGATATAGAAATGGTTGATGACAAGCAAAACAAGGAATCGATGAAAGAAGCAATAGATACGTTAAATCAAATTGCATCTAACAATTCAACCCCCAAAACAATCAAAAAATCAATTGCTGATTTGATTGTGGATTTGAGCAATGAAGAATATTCGTTATCTGTAAGAGCAGCAAACACAATTAGTTTGCTAGATGATGTTACGCAAGATCCCAACATGCCATCATATGTAAGAACTCAGTTGTGGCAGGCAGTATCCAAATTGGAAAGCATAAGAGAATAAATCATCTGATGCTTTAATCAACATATTGAAAATAGAAGAATATTTCAAATCACTCCCTGAAAACATCCTAAGCGGAGAAGATGTTCAGCTTTCTGACAAATCATTTAGAGATATCTTCAGCTTTGTGGATTTGAGAGAAGATGATATCTTCTATCATCTTGGATGCGGAAATGGCAGGGGAATAGAAATTGCATCAGAGGAATACAGAGTAAAAAAGGCAGTAGGGATCGACGTCAACAAGGAAAAGATCATACAAGCAAGAAACAATCAGAGCAAAAACCCGTCGGTTGAATTGATCTGTGAGGACATTCAAGATTCAGAAATTTCGGATGCCACGGTAATTCTCTTTTGGTTTACTAATGAAGAGATCATCAACATCATGATGAAAAAATTTGAGTTGTTGAATCCAGGTACAAGAGTCATTACAATCTGGGGGCCGTTACCGGAGTGTCTTCCTGAAAAAGTAAGATTTCCATACATTATCAACAAAGTACCATTCAAGAAGGCAGATAGTTTACAAGAACAGACGTTAGCAGTTTTTGGTGTGAAATGCGTGGATTTTGTGACAGCATGGGAATTTGCTGAAAGATACACCAAAGCGATAGGAACAAATGTAAAAAATGACAGATTCCTTACAATAATTCAGACGCTCATAATTTGGATCAATGCAAAAAAGCTCGGAGTCTCTTGCGGAGACGAGGTTCCAGAATCCATAAAAACTTACATCAACATAATGAAAACACATTTTGATATTGACTTTGAACATCTTTTAAAAGAATAATTTTTGTGCAATCCTTTTATTTTGTGAACACATAGTGCATCTATGGAAGGCAGAATCCACATCAATGTATCTGCCATAGATTACGATCAGACAAGTAAAGCATTATCAAGACAGCTATATCTGTTAGAAGAGATGGTTCATGGACAAGATGATTTTGCTATGACAGATTCAGAATTTGCATTTGGATGGCATTTTTTTGTTGTAAGCGTAAATCGCTCATTGGTTGAGAAATTAGTAGATCAGATGGGCTCAGAATTTGATAGACTAAAGGGAAAAGGAATGGAGAAAAAATTTCTAACATGGCTAACAAACAATGTTGAAGGAAAAACCTCAAGGTTCAAGCTTGCCATAAAAGAAGAGATGGAATCTAGCAAATACGGAATTTTCTAATAAAGTAAGATCATTTTAGCCATAAATTTACTCGTTATCACAAATAGTAAGAAAAGAATTGACATTAGTAAATTGAGAATCTTGTAGTTTGAATACGAGGTGTCTAGATCTCATCTATTCTTTTAATTTACTCTCTTTGAATACATCAGAACCATACCAACAGTATCTAAAGTAGTCCAGACACCATTCATGAAACATTGGATCATCGCCATATAACATCTCAGTGATGTCTGCCTCATCCTCTATGGTAGGAAACATCAGACATGCTTCTTTTTCATTTAATACCAAAACGGTCTGAACGTTTTTGCCCATTTTTCTTTCAACAAGACCATTTTCGAGAAGTTTGTCAAATCCCAGTTTTTTAAGTAATGCCTTTCTTCCCTTTGGCACCACAATGTGTTCATCAAAAATATACTGAAACTTGATTCCTTTTTTGACGCGGTTGATTAGTGGTTCAATCAAATCTAATGGAACCTCGGATAATATTTCATAGATGTATTCATCTGCATTTTTGTAGATGGATTTCCATTGTTCCAGAGTTTTAGAAACACCTTTGATGTATTTTCCAGATGCAAGCTGTCCTGCCCTCATGATAAACTTGGTGGGAAGATCCCCAAATGTGTGATCTTCAAAATACTTTCTATTTTGAGACAAGAACACTATAGATGGAACTTGGGTACACATGGTTCTTCCAAATGTGGTCAACCCATACTTTCCATCTTTGCCTTTTTCAATCAAACCAGTCTCTTCCAAACGAGTAAAATTTCGGTGGACTTCTTGTTTTGTCACATCTATATCTTTTGCAAGAAATGTTGCAGTGGTTCGTTCCTGTAGCAATTTAAATAAAATTTCCAGTCTTTGAGAGCTTGCAAGTTCTAAAAAATTTTCAGATGCTTTATCATACAAGTCACTCATAGTTTTCCCTAGTTTTTTCAGTATAAAAAACAAGATAGAATGGTGGATTTTAAATCCAGTAAATCAAACAGGCATCATGTCATTTCCATTACTGTACACAAAATCATGCAAAAAATGTCATTTTAGGATCTATAAATGGGATACCGCATTTGGAGTATTTTGCACTTTTACGGGACAGAGAGGAATTCACCAAATATCATAAAAATGGAAACAAGGCTTTACTGAGTTTTTCTCAAGATGAACTGCATTAGAACTTCTTTAGGATAGTCAATGCCATGCTCTTCTTCAGTATGTTTTCCAAACTCTTCAATTATTTGCTCAATATTGCCCTCAGCTATGAAATCACATTCAAAACCATAGTCATTGCATCGTAATTTTACCAATTCAAGCTTTTTTTAAATTTGATTCTAATATACTTCAGTTAACAATGTTAACTAGTATTCAATTGTCAATAGATAATGCAGAAGCAAAAATAGGAAATATGGCATCTAAGGAAGTAAATGAAACCTAGGATGAATTGAACGCAATATTTCCTGTTGGAGTAGGTGCTTCTGCATTAATGGCTTTTACATTTATCGGTATTTAGGAGAAACTTAACAATGTTAATTTAATTTTATTAAAAATCTTGTCGTAATATTCTTATGAAGAAGGGGGAGAAACTAGAGGAATCAGACATTGTAGATGGAGAAGAGGAGTCGTTGAGATTAGAGAAATTTCAGATAGGCAGGAAAAAATTTGCATAAGTATGATTTTGCAATGGAGTTATGAGACCGTAAACCAAAGTAACAATGTTAAGCATGTGCTAAATACTGAATGATGGAATAACAAAAGCTAGAAATGATCAGAAATTTTAATACCTCATCAGACACAAGCATTTTAGAAAGTATGAAATCTCATTTTAAGATAGAGGAGGCACCATAATTTGTCAGATGTTGGAAAAGACATACTAAGTTCGATGGATCTTTTTATTGAAAAAATTCAGCATTTAAAAGGTGTCATGTTGGGCGTTTCACTGTCTGCTCTTATTTTGGCACCATTAGCCATTGGAATCTCAACATATCTCATTACACATCCAAATTTTTTCCGTCTGGTTGAAAACGAAAGTGAATTTGCAACATTGCTGATAATTCTATTAACAGTTGTTTTGGTAACTTCTGGAGTGTGGCTGGTAACAGGTCTGCAACAATTTAGGTCCCTCAACTCATGGAATAGAAGATATTACAGCTATCTAAAGAGAAAAGAAGACTTGGATAAGAATATCTCATCAAAATTTCATCTAGATGAAGAATAGGCATCCAAGATTGGTCACAGATGGAGATTTACCACCTCTTGGAAACAATTTTTCATAAGGTTCAAGAATTTCGCGACAAAAATCCATTCCCTTGTTTGTTACTTTAAAAATAGCAATTGTTCTTTTTCCGTCCATGTTTTCAAGTCGCTCTATCATTTGATTTTGTTCTAGATTATCCAAGATGGATTTATGTTTGGAAATGTTTAATCCACAAAAGCTAAACAAGGCAGTTTGGTTAAGCTCTCCATATTCTGAAAGAGTGAGAATTATATCTTTTACAATATAGATTCTGTCTCTGTATTTTTTAGGGTCTGCCAACAATCATCATTAAAATTATTAGACTTTAACTATTCTCAATGTTTTTAATAATTAACAATGTTAAGCAACTGCTTATAATCTCAAATTCCCTAGTTAATTATGAAATCAGGGCTATCAATTAAGAAGAATCTGCTAAAAAATATTTTCAAGAAAGAGGAAGAATTCTCCAATAAATGCAGAATTTGTGATATGGAGTTTACAGATTCTGAAAGGACAAAAAAGCACATGCTAAAAGCCCATTCAAAACCAAAGCGTGAAAGACAAACGCGTTGAGATGGCCAGAGCATACGTAATGATGTGTTGTGATGTAGGCTCTGAAAGAGAAGTAATTTCAGCATTAAAAAATGTAGAAGGTGTAAAAGAAGTCCATGGAACGCTAGGGCTTTACGATGTTATTGCCCAGATAGAAGTTGACGCTGAAGAAAAAATCCAGAAAATTGTCACAGGAGTTATTCGGAAAATACCCAAGATTCACACTACGGTGACTTTGACTCGTTCAGAGTCAGGAGAGCTGTTTGAAGCGTCTGAGAAACTAATCGGAGCTATGCTAGGACAAAACCTCGTACAAGCATATGTCGTTATGTACTGCGATAGAGGTGAGGAGTACTCGACATTAAAGAATCTCAGTCACATTCCAGAAGTCAAGGAAGCAGATGTCGTATTTGGGTATTATGATGTAATTTGCAAAATTGAGGCATCCGATGAGAAGACGCTAGAGAGGATAATTACCAAAGCGATACGAACATTGCCACACATTAAAACCAGCATGACGTTAAATATAATCAAAGAACAAGAATCTGAATTATTAAAAAATTAAGATGTTGTAAAACCAGAATACATGCTGTATCTAACCACCACATAATAGTAAAATTCCAATAAAAGTTGTCGCGATCACGAGTCTTGACTTATTTTCTTTGTATGACTAGAGTCATTTTCCACGGCTTCTCTGACCTTATTCTCAATCTCTACGATGTGTGCATCCCTACAACTATCGTGGCAAAACTTTTCATTAGTTCCATCAAATGACTTTCCACAGTGATGGCATACCAGTTTCAATTTTTCCCTGTTTTACCATACAGACAAAATACTAAAAGAAATTGGTACAAGTTTCAAAAACTCTCATCATCATACTGATTTACAATTATTCTTGACAGATGTAAATTCCCACAAGTGGGAGAGTAAAATTAAAACAGTTCCTCCAACAGATTTCCTTTTTCATCTATGTGCCTTATGTACAGAATTGAATCAGAATATCCTATCCATATTTGTGTAGAATCATTCAAGTTATACACATAGATGTGAATTCCACTGCCAATGTCTGCATCAGGTTGGCTAAACATATCAAAAATTTTATCAATATCTGGTGAGGTTAAAAGAACATTTCTAAAATCACTTAATGTTGGATGTGGCTCTTTTTCAGGAAGAGTGTTTTCTGCATTTTCATGATTTGTCCATCCTCTTTCAATAAGATTGGTTTTAGTTTTTTGGGTAACACACGCAGGAGAACCATCATATTTTGCGACAAGAATCAGATGTGCCTTGCACATTACATTTTCTGGATATATTCCAGACATCATCTGTTTTAAGGGCGGAATAACATCAGATGAATTTTTCGATATTTTTAAAACTGCAGCATAATCAGACGGGTTTATTGTAAGAGTATTGTTCGGATAGGGTTTTACATCAATTAATTGTATTTGGTACTTGTCAAACACGGAAACTGACTCATTGTTAATTAGAACAATTTCTATTGAACTATCTTGGTACATTGCCGTGACCGTATCGTTATTGTTGAGAATAATTTTGTCAGTGCTGTCTTGGAATATTTCAAAGGCTAGACGAATTTGTCCTTCCCACACACATGTCACATCAGAAGGGCATCTAGAATCCTCCAATACTTCTAAAAACATCACTGTAAGATGTTCAGATGCAAACTCTGCAGGTTGTTGTGGTTGTATCTCAAATACAATTCCGGATTCGGAAATGTCTTGCAAAGATTGAGCGTTAACAGGTAAGAATCCAATGCCTACAAAAATCAGAAAAAACACAGAATATTTTATCATCATATCCTCAGCAGAAGATCCTGATCCTTTCTATTTCTAGTGGAGTGTCTTACTCTTGCATTACAACATGGGCAGCGAATGAACCATCTCTCAAAGTAATAGTCACAGTTTCTGCAGAAGCTTCCACCCTCATGATATATTCTGTTCTTGTTTCCTTGAATAAAGTCAGTGCAGATGTTCTTGCATTGATTCACATATTGTTTCAAAGTTTACAGATTCATAAATTCTTCTAATCTTTTGTCAAATAGACGGTGTGAGGTAGTCGGTCTGGGGAAAACCTCCACCTGTCTATTTGATTATGCTAAAACAAATCCAGATAAAAGTAGAACTGATGAATCGTTCATATCAATCATCAGAACGTCCTAAATACTAAATTACAATAACATGATCAATTGGAACTGTCACCAAGTAACAGCCGTTGTTGGTCTTAAGTTCCAATTATTATCATTTCAATATCGTAGAGTTAAAAGAATGAAAAATACATTATTAATGGCAAAGATTCCAGTATACGAGTTGGACGCAGAACAGAAAAAGAAAACAGAGACAATGTCATTTAGATTAGATGGTCATATTCTAGACAAGTTAAGAAGAGAATCAGAATCTCAGGGGATAAGCTTGAATGTGTTGGCAAACAAAATTTTTACAAGATATGTAGAATGGGACATGTTTGAACCGAAGGTAGGAATGGTACCAATAGCAAAACCCATAGTAAGCGCATTATTTGAAAAACTAACAGAGAAAGAAACGATTGAATTGGCAAACAAGATTGGTCACAGCATAGTATCAGACATTGCCACATTCATGAAGGGAACTTTGGATATCGATTCTTTTGTATCATGGTTTGTAACAAGGATGAAAATGTCAGATTTTGAGATGAATCATACGGAAAAGAATGGAAGACACATCTACATCATAAAGCATGATTTGGGATACAATTGGTCTCTATATCACAAAACGGTCTTGGAGTTGATTTTTAATGGTATTTTAGGAAAAAAGATAGATTCTGAAATTAAAGATCGAATGATGGAGATATCTTTTGAAAGATAACTATACAGATTTTACGGTGCCGGTCATCCATGGATGAAGCATGCAATAGTACTCATACAATCCTGCGCCATCAAATGTGTGCTCAAATGTATCACCAGGCATCAACATTCCAGAATCAAATAGGTCGTCATTGCTTGTTACGGTATGAACTGATATGTCTTTGTTTGTCCATGTGACCGTATCACCAACTTTGATTTGTGTCAACTTTGGATAATACGATTTGTTGGAGGATTTGATTGCAGAACCTTCTTCCACATCACATAGAGTTGTCTCAATTATTTGAGAGTCATCTTCATTGGTTTGAGTAAAAGCATCATGTCCTTTATGGTTCGAGGCGACAGATGTTTTTGTGACTTTGGCATTTTTGTCAGACTGCTGTAGGTTTGTAAACACTTGTTTTTGCCAATCCCACATATCAATAGACTTGGTTTTTGCTACATCTACACCATCAGTTGCATCAGAGGTAACATCCTTTACATCAAAGTATGCCATAGTGCCCCTTTCTTCAGGAATGCCATGCAAATGAAAAAGATACCTTCCAGGCTCTTTCCATTTTGCTTCAAATATCGCAGCATTGCCAGGACTCACCTCCCATGTCTGAGTTTTAATTGGCTCATTTTCCCAGATTCCCGAAACTATGGTATCAAAAATTGTTCCATGTATATGGAATCCAAATGCTGGCATGGCACCCATATCGACATAGTATAATCTCACTAACTCGTTTGTTTTTGCAGGTAGTGGGTTTGACCAGTACTGATCAGTATATCCGTTAAAGAAGACATAATCTGGTGTCCAGTTCTCTTGGTCTTCTAGGTCATATTCTCCCTTGACTAGGACATATTCTCTGGCAGGCTCCAAGCCTTCCTTAGGATCCACAATGAATGCGCCGTACAATCCGTTTCTAACGTGTTCGGATACAGGCATAACATGGCAATGATACATGAAAACTCCCGCTGGTTCTGCGATGAAATCATAAGTGTAGGATTCGCCAGGAAGAACCTCTTGGAATACACCGTCATTTTTTTCATTGTGATCTCCGTGAAAATGCATGGTATGTGGAAGCTTTCCGTGATTGATAAAATTGATAATTACTCTATCTCCTTCGGTTGCACGTAATGTAGGGCCTGGAATCGTGCCGTTGTAGGTCCAGGCTTCAACCCTAATGCCAGGGGAAATTTCAAGAGTTGTGTCTTCGGCAATTACAGTAAATGTGATTGTCTGAGGAGAATGAGCTTGATTTTCTGCAAATGTCTGTAAAGTAACTTGTGAATCAAACAAAAAAAGCCCCAAAGAAACGCCTAAAGAAACGATTGCAAGGATCATGATAATGGTTCGGTCCACGAGATACGGTATCAAATATTAAATTTAATTGGGAGGTTTATTCTGCAAACAAATGCAAACAGTTGCATGCAAAATTACATGATTATGATTTGGCATCAATGTGTAATAGATTGTTTTGATTTTTGTTACAAAAAGAATGATTTGGATTTTATTTCCAACATCTAAATCAAGTGCAAATCTAGAAAATTCTCCTCATCTTTAGATTTTTTACATCATCATCCCAAGAAATCGTGATTGAATCAATATTTCCATAGTTTATCTCAGTCCAAAACTCAGCACAGTGCCCAGAAGCAACAGATTTTGGCAAAACAATTATTGTAGTCTCATACTTGGAATTAAACAGAATTTTCTGTTTTGATTCTTTTTCAAAATTGCAGATTTTATATTTTACAAGATGAAAACTTTCTCCAATAGATTTATCAAATAATAATTTAGAGGAGACAGTATTGACATCAGGTATTACTTTTGAAGTGTCAAAATAAAGATTAGATCGCGTATCTTTGAATAGATCAATACAATGATTAACTACCCTGTTATGCTCATATCTTTTTTTATATACAGATTCCCCTAATTTGATAAAATTTGTAAGGTGGTGTTTACATCGTAATTCTGTAATGCTTGATTTTTCTGCATAGATTGCAGAAAAAATAGATGGTAGAAATAAAGTAAGAACAATAAATGAAATGACAAGATGTCTTTGTTGAAATGACAATAACAGCAAACTTGAAAATCATTATTTAACAATGAATTCTATTTTGTGGTATGCCATATAACCAAATTAGAACTTCATGCTTTCGGTTTTGTCCATTCACCATGTCCTCATTTGTAAAATTCTAAGAGATCACTCTCAAATTCCAAATATCCATTCTTTTTGATGTTTCTACGCATAGAATTTAGAACATATCGAATCAATACTCTTCCTCCATTAACGTCCAAGTTAATCCTCGAATGTCTTCCCAAGACAAGGAGTTTGAAAATTTTGTGCCTTCTTTTACTGGTATTTCTTCAACCAGAATGGTTTTTGGCTCAGGTTGCCTAATTTTTAGGAGTTGTTGACTCATAATAGTGCAATATCACGACAAATATTAGGCGATACTCCCTAGTTTGTGGTATGCCATTAAATGAACAAGGGACGGTCTATGGAAATTTGCATGCTTACAAAATGTATACAAGACCAACTGCTCAACGACTCTTTGGAGCATATTCATTTAGAAAAAAACAGGGGACCAAACATCATGAAAATGTCCAGAAAACTTTAGAGGTTTTGGCACTGAATGGGACACTTACTACTTGGGGCATGGCAAAGGTGCAGCTTAGAGATTCAGAAGGAATTAGGACAAAGGAAAAAGAAAACAGAAGATTGCTTGTAGGTAGAATGGCAAGAGGTAAGCACACTATCGGATTACTAGAATCGGGATTAGTAGTGAAAGATGGAAAAAGCTATGCAAAAGCACCAGCTGATCAATATAGATTATCATTACATGGCATATTGTATTCTCTTGATGTTCTGGCGCTCTCAGACAAACAGATTGACATTATGGCAGAAAAATATTCCAAGGTATTGCCAATGGTTTTTGGAAAATGGGATTATCTGAAATCAAACATAGGCAGTGAGGTGTATCGATTGAAGAATCTGGCAGCAGGATTGTTTATGGACAATATACAGATCTCCAAGATTTCAAATTTTCCAGTATATGAGCTAATGACATATCTTAATGTAAAATATCAGAATAATTTTGAACAGATAGACGAGGAGGATCTTGCAAATCAAATATCTATCTGGTTTTATACAAATTTGCTTGTTCCTGCGAGATTTAGATCATCATCAAAACATTCATCATTGGAAATAAAGCAATGGAAGAAAATTATTCAAGGAGATAAAAATTTGAAAAAATGGTATTATGATTTTGTAAATGAGGCCATAAGTTTTTACAATCAGAGGTTTAACAAATTAAAAAAGTTGGAAAATACGTAACCTATGCGTATTTAGTAATTGTTTCTTCGAGCTGTTCAAAAGAATACGGTTTGTTAATAGTAGTAAGCAATGACATGCTCTTTGCCCTGAGATGTTTCTTCTCATCAATAGAAAATGCGGTTATCAATACAACTTTTGCTTCCGAGTCGAACTGTTTTATCTTAAAAAAAGCATCAAATCCATCCATTTTGGGCATTTTTATATCCATTATGGTCAAATCAGGGTGAATATCTTTGTATTTTAGAACTGCATCCTGTCCATCTTCTGCAGTAACTACGTCATAACCAATACTCTTTATCATATAGGCAGTATTCTCCAATAGATCAATATCATCATCCACAAGAAGAATTGTTTTCTTTAGTGACATGACAAAGATGTGATGTCATGTATGATAAAACTTTCTGAGAAAAGGGCTCTAATCCTCAGAGATAGGCAATGTAATGGTAAATCTAGTAGGATTGTTTTGGACAGATATTGAACCATCATGCTGTTCAACTACATGCTTGCATGTAGACAATCCCAATCCAGTTCCCTTCTGTTTGGAGGTGATAAGGGGATGAAAGATCTTAGGTAATATGTTGTCAGGTATACCTGGACCCGAATCCTGAATCTCAATTGTCACGATGGATTCTTTTTGTTGAATATTGCATCTAATTTCGCCCACATTATTGCCAATAGATTGAACTGCATTCAAGAAAATATTAATAAAAACAATTTCCATTTTTCTAACGTCACATTTTATCTCAATATCAGAATCTGGAATAAAAACAGAAATGTTATCTGGGATTTCTAATGATTTTTTTGCTATCTGCAATAATTCACTTATTTTGATTACTTCTTTTTGCAACGGTGTTATTCGCACATAATTCAGTACATCATCAATCTGATGAGATATTCGATCAATTGCCCTGTTCATTCTATTCACAACTTCATTTAATTCAGGATTTTGTTTATTGGTTCTTTGCAAGATATCCGCAGAGCTCTTAACAATACCAAGAGGGTTTTTCATATTATGTGCCATGCTAGAGGCAATCTCACCAATAGTGGTTAGTCGTTCATTTCTAATTTTGACATGTGCCTCAGCTAGTTTTCTCTCCATATCTATCAATTTTTTTATATTATCTATCATCTCTTCAAACGAGTTACTAATGGTTTTAATCTCATCAATGCCACTCTTTTTGATTGATACGTCAAACTTCCCCTGAGATATTGATTTTGCAATTTTTGTGAGATTTTTTAATGGAGAGGTAATAGTCGTGGAAATTAACAATCCCCCAATTACTGAGGAGATCATTCCAATCACAGATCCTAACAAAATAGATTGGCGTAACTCTTCAAATTCGCCTACAATGGTAGAGGCATCCTGTGCAACAATGGTTATCCAATCAAATCCCTCAAATGTTCTATAACCAGTGGATTTTGCATATGAGATCAAATGAAAATTGTCAATATCGTCTTCCAATTCAAAGTATCCAGTATCTTTTCCATTTACAATGTCAACAAAATAAGGTACTGTGGAATTGGAAATGAATATTTTTCCATCAGAGACAACCACGTGACCCCGTTCATCTAATAACATAGCATTTCGTCCCGCAGTAACAAGAAGTTCTGATTCATCAATAAATCCCTCAACAAGATCATCTAGAGAGACAGATATTTGAAGAACTCCAATAAATTTACCATTAACATCATTTACTCTAAATGCAAAATCCATCAAATAGCTTTGTGAGTTTTCGTTAAAGCGGATCTTTCCTGTATATTTTCCAGATGTTTTTGCTGTTTGCCACCACTCTTCATCACTTTGAAGATAGTCAGATGTTTCAGATAATAACGTAATGCCGATACCATAGGCATTTGTTACAATGATTTCTTGGATTACATCATAATCGTATTCATCACGGTAAAATTCAATCGTATCTACAAGCTCATTGGTTAACATTTCATTGTTTAGGCTTTCAATGAATCGATCTGTGTTTGTGATTTCAATTTGTTCTTTAGTATTAAGATATTGGTCAAAGTTCGGAATTTTTTCAAATTCTTGATTTGATTCTAGTAATGCAGCATGTACAAGATTTAGATTTGTTAATTCCTCAAAATTTGATATTCGATCTTCTATGTGGTTATCTAATCCTTGCATCATATTGTATGCAAAATTCTCATTTCTTACTCCTAGCAATTTCTTTATTTCGTTGACACTAAGATCAAAAGTAACTAATCCAAATACCGTAAATGTCAATGATATTGAAAACATTATTGCAATTATGACAAAAGAGATTTTCAAGAGATTACTAGCCAAGATCACATTGATTTGAATTTAAACATCACTAATTTTCAACAAAAAAAGGCATACCACAAAGTTTGAGTCATCACCAAATAACAATACGCCAATAGACATTCATGAACTCTTTGAAAGAGATATCACCCATCGGAAAAACCAAGCCCACAGAATCAGTTTTCTCAGTCAATACCCCCGACCTTACTGCAAGCAGAATCAATTCTATTGATGGGGAGAATCTTTCAAAGAGTGTTTTTTTTGCATGTACTATATGTGCTGGTCCACTAGTACCCACTTCAACATGTGTCTTTTGTAAAAAAACATCTCTACGCAGATGTACAAAATGTGCCAAAATTTGTCAACTCAAGGATCATGAGATGTGTAAAATTTTGATCTGTTTTGGAAGTGTAGTTACAAAAAACAAGGAGGTAAACATATGAAAAAACAAGTTATTGGATATGCCACTTCTATTCTCATTTTGACTATAGTTTTCTCTGCAATCCAGCCAACTGAAGCTGTAACATATTCCGGTCACGATGGTTCTGTTAGTGAATATCTAGAAAAAGTAACAGTAAAACCATATCAAAATAAGAAAGATTATTGGGTATACATAATAAAAGCATGTGCAACAGATCACGCTTTGGGTGTTTCAGGAGTAATTCTAAAATCAGATACGGAAAAGATAGTTCTTGGAGTAAACAAATCAATTAAGAAAGGAGATTGTTCTCATTATGGTGCAGTAATGAAAGCAAAAGATGGAAGGTCATTGGGAGCTGAATTGATACATAAACATGAATCTGTTGAAAAACAGATACAAATAATCAAAGACATCAAAAATGCATCCAGTAGTCAGAAAAAAATCATGATGCAGGAATACATGAAGATATACATGATGACAGGCTTTTTGCCACGAATGTAAATCTCACCATTTTTTTATTTTTTAAAGAAATTATTTCAGAGCAGCAATTGCCTTGACTATCACAAATTTTGGTTTCCAGCTTAATGGATCATCGCTAAGTTGATGTGCTTTGATGAATAATGGATGTGCCTCTGAATCTCTACGCAATTCTTGTAATGCATTTGCCTTGTTAACTAGAGCCCCAATTCTATCAGGTTCCATCTCCAACACTCGATCAAAATAGATTATTGACTCTTCATATTCTCCTCGCTCAAGCAATGTTACACCTTTGTTAATCAGCGCAGCTGTTAAGGTCTCCTGACGAAGTTTATTTTCGTTTGCAAGTGCACGATCAAAGTAAGCCAGAGCCTGGTTTGGATCTCCATATATTGACATTACAATGCCTGCATTAACCACAGCTCGAAAATCCACAACACCGTTTAATTCTGATAATTCTATGGCTTTATCAAATAGTTGTTTAGCATTATTGAAATTTCCCTGACGGGCCAAGACAATTCCTTTGTTAATCATTGCCTGAACATCCTTAGGATCTTTCTCTAGTGCAGCATTGAAAAACTCCAAAGCCGAAAGATTGTTCTTGTTTAGAAGGTCCTCGACTCCTTGTTCTATTAACTCCTGCTTGGTGTCAGACGGCTCGGGGTGTTTTATTTCATTGCTTTGATCTAGATTCAAGATTCCGTTGTTTATCAAATATTTAATTGCATTAAGAAAATCAGCCTCAGTAATTTTGCCCTCGCCGTACCATTTTGCAGTATTTTTTATCCAGTCAGGAACTGCAGCATAAGAATTCTGTGCAAACAGTCCTAATGCCATGATAATTGCAAGGATGTATACGACTCGCATAACACTAAGGGTATTTCAAGTGTTATAGGTCTTACGTTTTTTTCATGTATGTTTTATCAACCAATGTATAATTTTTCAGAAATAATGTTTCAAACACATAAACAGTAAGACAAGTTACCTTACATTGAAAAAGTCAGTTACAACAACATCGTGGTATTGCAGCTGTGCAACATACATTCCAGAATCAAAAGGTTGTGATAGTATTTCAGAGAACAGTCCTGAAGAATTGTCTTTTAGTGCAATTTCTTGGACGAGTGTGCCGCTCTGATCATATATGTCCACAAAGAGATCCTCTCTAAAGGCAATAGTTTTTTGGACTGCTCCCGAGACAATCAGTTTGTCATTTTCGTATGAGGTTTCGATTATTGCAACACGCGAACGTGTTGGAAGGAATCTCTCGATGAATGATTTTAGTTCGTCTAGTTTTGTATCAACCACTTGTGCATTTCTGTTTGTAAATCCAGATTCTATCTCACTGATTAATGACTCGAATCTGGGGTTTGCAAGGTTATCGCCCCCAAATCGCTTGGCAAATGACTCTAGTTCCTCAAATTCGCGAGCCAGGTCAACCATGTTCAGGTTTTGATCATCATATTTGAAGTCAAACTTTTCCTCTACATGAACAATTTGAGTCGCCTGGGAGTTTTTGTACTGTAGCATCACAACGTACAGTCCTGGCTCTGTTGGAGCCTCCCATTGGGTGAAAAAGTTTCCTTGCTTGGTATCAGTAAATTCAAGACTGCTGTGTTTGGTTCCATCCATATTGTACACTGTAACATACAGATTCTCCCTTCTATCAAAGATGGATTTTTCAGTAGCCCCCTTGATTACCCAGATATTCTTTTCACGATCAAAAGATATGTCATAGATTATACTAGGATCGTTTAGAATCAAATGCTCGCTTAGATAGTTGCCAATTTCCAAAATTTTGGATTCAGCATCAACAAAGTTTGCAATCTCAATTAGCCTGTATGCGTCATCCATCATTTTGTTGTATTCATCCACATTGTCTGAAAACTCTGCATTATAGAAAGTTGAAACAGTGTTCGAATACGCATCCAATTTTTTACGAAATTCAATGCGCTTGATTTCATCTACAGTATACCCAATATCAGAACCATGTGGATCCTTAGCATAAGCGTCTGAGACCAGAGTCCATTCTTCAAACAACTCCCTGACTAGATTATCTGCTTGTTCCAAATCATTTTGTATGACAAGATCTCTGACACGATCGATTTTTTCATTAAATGTTTCAGTAAATTCGATATAGTTTGGCAAGAAACGGTTCTTTGTCAGACTTAGTTCAACCAGATTTTCAATAGACTTGGCTCTCTGCAATATGTCGCTGGCACGTACTTTGAACGCATCTTTGTCATACGAGTCAAGTTTGTCTTTTATTTGGGGTGCTTTTTCGCTTGCCCATGTAAGTAAAACTTCTATTCTGTCAATTCTGGTTATGGAAGGATTGCCCGATTCCATTTGCTTGGCGGTATCTATTATTTTCAGTGCATTGTCTATCAAAAATAAATTCTCATAGTCTGCCTGTAGTTCGGCCTTTTCTTTCATGCTTTTGTATTGGAATTCCAAAAGTGTCAGAGGATTACGTTTTTCCCTAAGTTCTGTCATGGAACGGTCAAATTCTGACACTATTGATAGTATCTCTTCTACAGAGTTTGCATTATCCACTCTCTCCAAAAGCGACTCCCAGTCATTTACAAGCGAATTATCAATTCCACTTGCTTGGGAAATCTCAATGCTTTTGTTGATTCTGGAGGAGATCTCAATTACTTGAACCATGGTCACAATCTCAGATTCTGACTCTAGTATGTCATCAACTGAGGTCGCCAGAGCCAGTTTTGACTCTAGTGAGTCTAAATCAGGTTTTATCAGATTTGCCAAATCGCTGTTTTCTTCAGAATCGAAGGAAACGAATCGTTCAACACCGTTTAGATCACGTAAAAGCAGTGCAGCAGTGTGCAGCTCAGATACGCGTGAATTTGATCCGACAAGCTCTTCGATTGATTCCTTTCCGATTAGCGATTCTCTGAGTGTTTCCCAGTCACTCTGGACTAACCTGTAAAGATCACTTTGTGCCCTTGATATAATGTCAAGATAGCGGGCCTTGGATAGAAGATCTATAAGATCTGCAATCTCAGCAGAATATACAGGAGCAGTGCCCCTGGCAAAGATAAAGCCAACTTCGTTCTTTACTGACTTGCTCATCACAGTATCAGACTTGGTCATCAGGTTCAGCAGCGAGTCCTCCAGCTCATCAAATGTGGGGGCTCTTTGAGCAGTCTTTTCAGGATTTACATTTCTGATATCAACAAATGCATCAGTAAGTAGATCGATGGATTTGGTTTTATCGCCTATTTCATAATGAAATATCGCTGCAAAGACTGTTCTGTCAATGGACTTTGCAACATCAAAGGAAATTTCATTTGAATCCAATAATTTTGTCACAGATTCTAGCGAGGAGGTTACAGGAAGCCTTATCATAGGATTTATCTCTATGATTAAATCCTCAACGTAGAATTCATCCCACTTGTCAACATAAGTGGATTCCAACTCTGCCAAAGTGTCAGGAATCGGATCTGATATGGACGAGTCAAAGACATCATTAATTGTCGCAAATTGTTTTTCTACTAGATTTTTTGCCAAGATAATTTTTTGATCATTTGTTGGTTCAGAAAAAACAGCGCTTGAGACTATGAATCTGGTTGTCTTTGAATCGTCTCCATAAAATAACTTGATTTCATATTCGCCAGGAATTCCACAAATTCTACCATCCAGCGGAATTGCATCCGTGATAAACTCCCCATTTGGTAGCGGTACAAGCTGCTGGATCTGACACAGATCACCCTGGGGATTTATGATTTGCAGTATCAGAAAAGCATCGTCTGTTACACTTGCCACTTTTCCAAAGATGAAAATAGGCTCTCCCCGGTCATAACTGCCAGAACTTTCAAGTACTGTGATTCGGTCAGATGTCTGAGCAGACGCATATACAGGCATCAACAAAAGAAAAATCATGCTAAAAACTACAGAAACTTGCTTCACAATGATCCAGACTAAAGCTCATCTTACTTAAAACTTGAGTAACTTTGATACGGATATTTTTGTGCGTTTTGGGTCTAATTTACATATTAAAAATCAAATCACGTGTAATTTGATTTTAAGATTTTAGATTTTACAATCAATACAGGGCAACTGGCTTTTGTTATTATTGCCGAGGCTACACTACCCAGGACCAATTTCTTAAAGCCTGATCTGCCATGAGAGCCCATTACAATAAGATCAACGTTATTTTTCTCAGCAAAATACAAAATTCCATTTATTGTTGAAGGATTGTGAACAATTTTAGCTGAAACGTCAATGTCTTTATATGATTTTTTTAGATTGTTCAGATCATCGGTAGTTTTGTTTTCTATCTCATCATGAGCTTCTTGGGCTCTTGACAAAGACATGCCTGATGTGTCAATATCGTTTCCAAGTACAGTCAACAGAGTTAATTTTGAATCAAACTTTTTTGCAATCTCCACTGCCTTTTCAAATGCCTGATCTGCAAAGCTTGTGAAATCATAAGGAACAAGAATATTTTTCATTATGTACTTAATTCTGGAGCATATTTCAAATATTAACATATATGGAAAAAATCACCCACAATATCATGACATTTAATCTAAGGGTTTTTGGGATGGTTTTAGGACCTTCGTTATTTTTTCTGATTATGTTTATGCCTACTCCTGAAGGCATGACAGAATCTGCAAAGGCAGTATTTGCAATTTCTGCATGGATGATTATATGGTGGATAACAGAGGCCATACCAGTTTATGCAACCGCGCTACTTCCGTTAGGTCTGATACCGATGTTGGGAGTTCTGCCTGTCAAAGACGTGGCATCTGAATACATGCACCCAATCATTGTTTTACTTTTGGGAATGTTTATGATTGCATTGGCTATTGAAAAATCAGGACTGCACAAAAAAATTGCATTTGAATTGATATCCATTTTTGGATATTCTCCAAAGAGAATAGTTTGGGGATTTATGATTACCACTGCATTACTATCCACAGTAGTAATGAGCACAACTGTAGTGTTGATTTTATTACCGATTGCGTTTATAGTGTTGTCATCTCTTTCAAAATCAGATTCTATCAACAATGTAAAATTTAAAGTGACATTCATGCTCTCAATTGCATATTCATCATCAATTGGAAGTGTTGCAACTTTGATTGGTGCCCCGCCTAACCTATTATATGCAGCGACCATGATGGAGATGTTTGATCACAAAGTAACATTTGTTGAGTGGTCTATGATTGGGGCTCCACTGTCAATATCCATGTTGGTGTTATGTGGACTATACATGACACATAAGGTTGGAAAAAACACCATGGAGGTCAACGCTGAAATAAAGAAAACATTGATTCTTGAAAAATCTCAGATTGAAAAGATGACAAACGAGCAAAAGACAGTACTTGTCGTATTGACAGGAGTACTAGTCTTGATGTTCACATCTCCCTTATGGCAACCCGAGAATTCATACATTACAAATTCCGTAATTGCAATATTAGGAGGAATTTCACTGTTTGTACTACCTAAAACACGATCAGAAAGCCTGATGAACTGGGCAGGCATTGAAAGACTTCCTTATGGATTGTTGTTTCTTTTAGGAGGTGGGTTTGCATTGGCTTTGGCATTCGTGGATTCTGGTTTGGCAAATTGGATTGCTCAATCTTTTGGATTTGTTAGCAATTATCCATTTGAATTAGTGATTATAACTCTAGTTGCAATAATCATGTTTCTAACAAACGTCAAGTCCAATACTGCAACTGCTGCAATTTTTATTCCCATTGTTGGTACCATGGCGATGCTTAACGGGTGGGCCCCATTGCCTATTTTGTTCGCAATAACAGCTGCAACATCATTTGCATTTTTGTTACCTATGGGAACCCCACCAAATGCACTGATTTATGAAAAAGCACAAATTTCAATCAAGGCAATGATCAAGCACGGATTAGTTCTAAATGTTATAGCAATCGGTTTAATTTCAGCATTTACAGTTTTTGTATCTACAAAATTCTTAATTTTACCTTGAAAATCTAATTACACGAATTAATGTTCAAGGTAAAAACATGTATAAGATTATCTTCCTTATCAGATAATTATTCAGTAAATTAAAAAAAGTGATCACTTATCATTCCGAATGAATTTATGACATCTGGTACATTCGTACAATCCAGCATATCCTGCCATCTTGACTTTTGCATCATGCGGACATGTGTCTTGGGTTACAGTTCTGTACGCCATATTATGGCTCCCAATGACAATCGCAATTACATCCCTTTTGGCAATGCACTCTCTTGCAATCAGAGCATATTTTTTGCCTATATGATGGCGCTGTATTCATAGTGTTATAATGCACTTTCATCCTAATTAACACAACATTTGGAGAAACACTATAAGCAATATTCGATACAATACCAGTAACGTAGTGGTGTGAGTTTGCATATCTGAAAGGAAGGACTGAATTAACTACTCAGCTACGCAATGAACAATTCTGGAAATTACTGTCTTTATAAGCAAGATACTGCCCAACTGATCATGTTAAAAAGATTATTTTCAAAACCTAAGGGAAGCCAAGAAACACGATGATCACACTAAATGATTTGAAAACGTGTGAAAACTGTGGCAACATATTCTCAAAAAAGACATCAACCAAAATAGTAAATCGTTGTCCCGCATGTAATGTGTGGAAGAAAGACACCGTCGAATAAAGCCAAATAGACACGATTAATTAGAAACTCGTCACTAATTCATCCATTAATGTGTAAAAGATATTATTTAGGAAGCGAGCAAAAGATTTTTCAGACTACTTGATTGTGATTTTATACTTGCAAAGCAAATCCACAAAAAACTTCAAGTCCTTTTTGTGATCCTTTTCTGCTTCATTGAATTCTTTGAGCAAATCCTTGTATTCATAGTCAGAGTGAGATTCCATCGATTCCAGTTTTACCTCGTTTTCTGAAACCCTTTTGTGTATTTGTTTAATCTTGTTTTGTCCATATTCAATTATAGAGTCAATCTTATCTTGGTGTCCGGGTTTTGATGTGGCAGAATCATCAAATTTGATAGTGTCTGTGGTCACACATTACTAGGCCATATCTAGTATATAGGATTGAGAAAGAAACTGTCTGTTTTGGATACTTTCCAAAAAATATTGGATAGTTATCAAAACACGATATTACAGTGATGCCATCAAGAACATAGTCGTACTCAGAAATGCTTAACTCCAAACAATGTGGTCATAGTACATGATAGATGTAGGGGATTTGAAAGTGTGTTCTGATTGCGGAACCGTGTATTATGGAAAATTTTCCAGAGGAATATGTCCAAGTTGTCATACCAATAATTATGAAAAGGTATCAGCTGACAGTGGCGTTGGAAGTTTGGACAGATAGAAACCATTCAAAATCACCACACAGTCAAGTTTTGTAATGAGTACCTAATATACAGAGTCGTACCTGTACAAGTATGAAATACTGCCATGATTGCCTTACTCCGATAAACCGCTATTCAAAAGAAGAGTATTGCATGCTGTGTTTAAGAGACAAAAAGTCTAAAGATTCAGAAAAAACAGCAGTGAATTAATTCTGCATCAAGAATCTAGTTGGATGTACATTCACATTTTTGCTGTTTTTCAAATCGAGGAAACTTTAGTTTATGACAGACTTCACAATACAGTTGGCTTGACATATCACTAACATAAAATGTATTCAAGTAAAAAGGAGCATCATACAACAAAACTAGCTAAACATACCATTCAGAATCAACCATCTAGCATGTCGTGACATGTCCAGATGTATCTAGCAGATTCCCACATGTTTGACACTCCCATTTATCAGAGTTTGATTGGGTGGGATCTAGAATCCTTGGAGCATTACAAACCCTACATCGGATAGACATTATTTTGATTTTTCCATATGTGTTTTTTCATGTTCTCGTACTGTCTCAAAAGTATATGAGGTTCCTTCCCATCGGAAGCTACACTCCTTACATTGGTATTTCATTTTACTTTTCTACTCCACATTATTTTGTTTTTTAAAATCGCTGGTTGCGTTTACGTCATCAGTATTTTTATGATAACCAAATTTTAGTTTTTGAATTATTTTTTTGAACATGTCCTTATAGTGCTTTCCCTATGATATATACCAGAGTAAATTGATTTAATTGCAATATTTGCATGGAGAAAATTTTTCTTGGATTGCCTGATTGAGCGTGTCTGGAGTAAAGTACTGCATATCTCTCCTTTCTATGCAATATATTTTACAGTCAGGTTTCATGACTGCCAAATGATGTACAACCATGTCTGATTTATTTCCAAGGTATCCTGACATGTTATCACATAGTTGGTTTGCAGTGCAATGTCATTGCACTTCTTACATTTGCCAGATTCCGTATTTTGTGAACAATGAATTTCTCTAACTGTTTAGATGTGATTGATTCAATTTTTGCTATAATGTCGTATGCGCCACATGTCTCTTGAACTTCCTTGATGTTGTCCAGATTACCAATTTCTGCCATGACACCCTCGAGTTTACCGTCATTGCATGTAATTAGAACATATGCTGCATTTGTTTTACACAGGCCGGTCTTACAATTACGGCAAACATACTCGCCAGACAAATTTTCGCATCCGCAAGCACAAGTACACGTATAATCATTCATGAATTGAGCCCAGATAGACCCTACTCAACATGGTGTTTAATTGAAGAGCATTCCAAAAAATCATCTTGAGATAATCACTGTGCTCCATCCTATAAACGAACGCAAGTACTCAAAATGCAAACAAAAAGAGATGGCATTACCAATTGTAATGTCCAAACCACATTCTGTATTGTTTTGAGAACTCATTGCAAACAACACTAAGTAAAAGCCATGATTTCATCCTTGGCAAACTTTGCTCGAAGTCTTTCCTTTTCTTGTTCTTTTTTATTTTTCATAAACAAAATTACTCAAAGTGAAATTTATCCCAATATACACACAAACTGAAAAATTATTTAGGAATCACAGAAAAAATGGACATTCTTTTAGTTTTCAGAATTATGACTATAATATCACTGTAGACCATCATATTCGTGGAAGAGATAACAAAGTGTCAGTGTCCTCCAGGTTCAGAGGGATATGAAAACGAAGACGGTATGCTAATCTGTTCCTCATGTAACGGATGGGTTGAGTAATAAAATGTCGCTAGAAAATACAATCAAATTAGAACCATATACAGACTGTGAAAGATGCCACAATACATTTCCGCACTGTCATTGTACGTGCCCATATTGTGGGGAAAGAGATGACTGTGAATGTGCGTTGTTTGATGCAGCTACAGGAGGATGACATGAATATTTACGACACAAAGCAGATACGTTGTGCGGTATGTAAAAAGGCAATAGGTGAGATAGACTACGATGCTGAAATATTTAGGCCAAAATGCGGACAGTGTGCAAATCCAACACCGCATCCAAAAGACAAGATGAATTATCTGATGTCACATTAGATGCAATCAGAAATGGATTATTTTTCAAATCCCTGATTTTCAACTATGTTTAGTGTGCTAGTTGATTTGATATTTGGAATTTTTCTTATCTTGTTTGTTAAAATATCAGATATTTCATTGTAAGACGGAGCAACGACTTTGCAGATTATCTCATATGAGCCAATCAGGACATTGCATTCAATGATTTCAGGGATTTGTCTTAGGTTTTCTATAATTTGGGATTCTCCGGAACGGTTACAATGAATAATCACAAATGCCCTTGTCATATGTTGTTCCAGTACTTCAGTTTCGACTTTGGTTGTTTTTCTAAAGCCACTGCCCCTGATGATCTCAAGGGTTAATGTGGAACGTATATGCGGTATTCTCCTTAATCTACGTGAGATGTCTTGTTCTAGCTTGGTTTCATCAGCAGATTCAAATTTTGTAAGCACGTCAAAAGTTCCAAAAGTCCCATATGCTGCCTTGACAGTCTCAATATTTCTCAGAGCAGATATAACAGAGTCGTCAGTTCCAGTCTCATTTACCAGTAAAACATAGTACTCAGACATGTGCTAATTCTGCCCCTCAATTCCCATGAGAGTAAGGGTGGATCTGACATTGTCTATTTTTCTAATGTTCCAGATGATTATCTCGCGCAGTCTTTCTCTTTTGTCATGTTCAACCTTTGCTATAACATCATAAGCGCCAAATGTTCCATGTACCTCCTTGACAGAATCTATGTGTTTGAGATTTTCAATTATATCCGTCTCTTTGCCAAACTCACTAGTGATTAAAACAAAAGCAGTTACCAACGATGAAGTTAGGCAAAAACATTATTTAAGAAAAACCATCCAGTTGATTTAAAAATATTGAGAAACTGCAATGATTTTCAAACATTAGTAAAGAAGAGTAAACTTTTGCAGTCTAATGTAATGTGTCATCAAAAATTCCATGACATCGCGATCCTCGGCTTTATTGATAGGAGCCCCGTTTGCAATTACGCTAAGATATTTTAGGTTCAGCTCAAGTTGGTGAATTGATTGTTTAACTCCTTTGATATAGTCAAATTTTAGAAACTCTTCAATGTCATTTTCTATTTTCAGGATATCGTTTTTGAGGGTTTGAATATTCTGTCGAATGTCAGTTTGCATTGTACAATTTGGCAATCATGAAAAATAACCTTGGTTCTAAGATTTCTTAATTATTGTAAAAATAATGGAAAAAAATTAAACAGATGTTAATGATTTTCAAAATACTGTTTTTATGTCATAATGACGACTAGACCCTAGTAGTAATCATCCAAAGAAAACATCGGTGGGAAGAGAAAATCGATGGCAAAAGTCAATGGACTTGTGCGGTGGGTGGTTACTACGGTCATTTTTCTGATTCTAGTGACATTTGTGAAAATCCAGAATTATACAAGATTACTTTGAATGCGTGTTGTCTAGAAAACGCAAAGACGTTTCTGCATACAAATTCATCATTGTATGAAGGTATTCATCAAATGACTTTACTGCAGAGATTCGTGTTTTGACATATGCATCAAACAGTTTTGTGTTCATCTCAATGCTTTCAATCATGCTGTGTTTTAATGACTGGGAATACTCTTTGAACAGCGATAGAATTTTTGGATCAATTTGAAACTTGTCAAAGTATTGTTTTTCTGCAATGTAGCATGTCCCAAAAACATCATCAAACATGTGCAGATATGTAGAATACAAGTCAGAATAGTTTTGTACAAATGATGGTATCTGACATTCAAGTTTTCGTATGACTTCGGATGTATCTCCTTTCATTAATTCACATATTGAAATCTTGTCTTGGTTTGTCTGCTCTTGTTTTTCCATATAGTATTTGGTACTTTCTAGCATTTAACAGATTTGCCCAAAGATTTGATTTTCAGGCTGGCATAACACATGAAAAATTAACAAGTGTCAAAAAATATCAATTAAAAAATATTTGAATTGAATGAGTTTTGATTGTATTAATATGGAAAAAACAAATCACCAAAACTAGGAATAAATAACAAAGAAGATGTCACTAGATTGTGCTAGCTGTAATAGTGATTCCTCTGATGATAACAGCTATAATAGGCATCATAGGATATGTGATATATCGAATGGTCATCTTTGACTATTTGTGCAATAGATCGGTCAATTCAACCTTGCAAAGATACAACATTAAAAAAACGCAATTTCAGATAACCAGAGAATACTACCAAAGCAAGGGCGAATCAATATCTGAAAAGAGAATACTTCAACTCACCAAACAGTACAGACAGAGAGAGCCTGAGCAGTTTCTTGCAATGTATGATTCAATTAGAGAAAAATCTGAGAAATAAATACGGATTACTTGGTGGGTATCTGTATGAACGGGGTTCCGCCTTCTCCAACTACTAGTGGCAGTTTGCCATCCCAAGCCTGCACTTTAAGCCATTCCAGATAGTTTGGGTTTTGTGCCAATGCCTCGTTGATTATTCGGATTGCCTCGGCTTCGCCTTCGGCTTCTGCTACGTTTGCAGCAGCAATACCTTTTGCCTGCTGTTCTTGCTGTCTTGCCTCGACCTCAATTCTTCGAAGATCATTTTCTGCTTTGAGAGCTTTTTGCTCAGCCTCTACTTTGGATTCTATTGCCTGGGAAAATAGTGGAGAGAATTGAAAATCGGTGATAGATATGGCATCAGTATTAATGTGGTATGGAATAAGGCGGGCAGTAATTTCAGTCTCTATATCAGATTTTACTAGAGGTCTTTTTGTAATTAGTTCCTCTGCATTGTATTTTGCAGTGATTTGTTTAACTACTTCTTCTACTGCTGGTTGAATAATTCTATTTTCATAGTCTAGACCTACTTCTTTGTACAATACATGTACCGAATTTGGAGATGCTCTATAGTTTACGGTCACTTCGGTGGACACCGTTTGGAGGTCCCTTGATGCGCCAGACGTTCCCTTAACATACTTTAGTGTTCTGACCTCCATGTTTACGACTTTATCTTGAAATGGCACTACAAAATGCAATCCTTCTTCTAACGGAGGAACGGTTGTATCCACAGCACTCCAATGTAACAATACGCCTCTGTTTCCAGATTCTACTATTTGTACAGAAGTAGACGATATAACTGCAATTAAAACAAGTCCAATTACGCCTAAAATTATTAGTTTAGCTTTACCAAAATTTACTTCAATTTTTGGTTGCTGATACTTGGACACTGTGTTTTGTTCTCATCACTACTATTATACCATGTTATCTTTGTTTTGGTAGATCAAATCTATCTTTAGTTACAAAATAACAATGATGAAATATGTTTGATTCTTGAGATTTTACATGGCAGACGACAATCTTTTGTGGATTTATTTGATATTTCTCATAATTCCGTTATCTAGAATCATACCGCGTCTGATAAAAAAATGGAAGTCAAATAACACCACGAAGACTTTAGGATCAGAGAGAACACCTCACATAAAGACCACGATTCCTGAAACAAGGGAATTTGCAGATATACAAAACAAATCATCCCCAAAAACAGATGAAATGAAAGTATTAGGCGAACTTGTTCAAGGCACAAAAAACTTTGAGATACTTCAGAAAAAATTAGAATTAGATAGTGAAGCATTAAACTCTATTTTAGAGGGATTAGAAAACAAAAAACTGATGAGAGTGCAACAAAAGCAGGGAATCTTAGGGCAAAAAATAGAATTGTACCCAACTGAAGAAGGGATCAAGAAATATTATTCTTGACAGTAAAAATTCAGAATATTTTTAGAAATTCTAATGAAAGGATACCATCACAAATGCAAGAGTGAATATGTGGTTAATGAGATTAGACTTAGGCCCTCGAGGTGATGTGTCAACTTTATTCGTTCCTAACAATCTCAGGCGTGAAAATCACAAATTAAAAGCAAAAAAATATCAAAATCTGAAATTAATAAATAAAATTCTACGGAACCGTCAGGTGAACACCAATACAACTAAAATTTGTTCTGTCTCTTATTTCAGAATCTTGATTTCCTGAGAATTGGTATATGAATACAGTGTCTTGAAGATAAGTGCCATAACTAGTTATTTCACACGATACAAATTCCCAAGTTTGGATTGTTTTTCCCCTGCCGTCCAACACTTCAATGTCTACATCAAATTTGTTTAGAAGATCCCCTCTGTCCATCCAATCACCTACAAATTTGTAAAATTGTTTTTTATCAGCACTGGGCAAAGACTCTAAAAAGAATTTTGGATTGATGTCTCTAAAATCATACATTCTACCACGAGGATCATCTGCTGTACCAGGCTCAGAAGTGGAGATTTCAAATTTTTCAAAATGTGAAACTGCAATTGGTGATACAATGTTTGAAAGTGTTACTCTAAATGATTGAGCCCGGTCTTCATCTGTTAATGCAGTTTGGGCAGCAGTTACTTCAGCGATTGGAATTTGAATTATTCCATTAGCAATAAGATATTGTAGTGATTGGACATAATCTGATTCACTAATAGTTCCTTCAGACCACCATTTTGCATTATTTTTAACCCAATCAGGAATTGTAGAGTCTGTAGCTGATGCAACAATTGAGAAACTTAGGAATCCAACAAGACTAATCGTAAACAATATCGAAAATTTGCTTGGAATTTTTTTCAAATTTATCATGGAGATTTGTAGATTATCAGAAACATGTTACAGATATAAACAATTACTGTCTTCCAGCATCAAAACAATGCAAATAGTCTTTTAGGATACACAGATATTCGAATATAGGATTCATTTATTTTCGTAGTTGGCATGTCAGTTGATTTTTCTACAAAAAAATATCTGATCACACATGGCAAGTGACTAAAATGCATTAACTGGCGGTGATGTATCAACTTAATTCAAATCCTTTCAATTTTGTTCAAAAAATAGGCACGAAATATCAAAGAAATGGTTGGTAAAAAATTAATTCGCACACACTGCAAATGATGCTAGAAACATGATCAAGGCAAAGATTTTGCATGTGCAATATGTTATTTTTACAGATAAATTATCAGGTGTATTTTGGGGATTGGTAATCCTTGTGAACGACTAGTTGATCAAAGCCTTCATCTTTTGTAGGTGTCTCAAGTTCTTTTAACTGCTTGTTGATTACTGCCATGGGAAACTGCTCATTTCTTCGCAGTGTTCTTTGCTGAAGCAAACCTACAGAAGTATTCATAAAAATTCCAATAATTTTGGCATTGTATTTTTTTGCAAGATCAATGTGCATCTTTCTAATCTTTTCTGTCAGGTTTGTGTCATCTACAACCACATTCTTTCCACGCTTTAAGCACTCTTCGATGTATTCCATCTCTTTTTTCCTGTTGTTATCAAAGTATGACAATTGGACAACCTCATGGTCAAAGTTTGCTTTTCTGTACGTGGTTTTTCCACTCAGTGCAATACCAATCATAATGACGTATTCCATGCATAGTGATAGGCAGGCATTTTGGATAAGAGTTGTTATTGTACCTTGAATGATCTTTTGAAGGGATTTCAAATCATGGAAGATGAAAAGATGGATTTGACACCAGCGTATTAAAAGACGTCAACAAAACTTTTTACTCTGCCCATCACCTTGAGCATGTACTTGAAGTACAGGTTTACACCTAATGATTTAGAGTGGCATCAGACAATACTTAATGCATTTGAAAACATTTTGAAGATGAAAATTAAGCCAGTTCTTGTTTATGACAGAAAACATTTTTCCAAGTACGTATACAAGGGGAGTACAAGACCAAATGCAATATGGGCAGAATGCATCAAAGAATGCGGGACAATTTGGCTAAACCCACACCTCTCATCGGAGCCAAAAGTAGAAACAGTGAACACCATCTATCACGAATGTCTGCACGTAAAATATCCCAAATTATCTGAAAGAGAAGTAAGAAAACTTGCAGACAAGATGATTCCAGTTGCACCGTCAATGACAACAAAGAAATCCAAATTTGATATCACACACAAAAAATAGTAACGTCAAGATCTCAGAATTCAGCATTTAGTTTCTAGTCAGTGTAAATCAAGTTCATGCATTTTCTCTCATCACTGCTTCTACTTTTTTTTCTTCTTCAAACATAACTTGCTCAAATTCCTCTCTTAACTTGTCACATTTTGCTTGTTTCTCAGTTTCATTCATTTTTGAAAATCTAATATCTCTGATTTCATTGACAATTGCGGAGATTTTTTCATTTGTTTCATACATGATTTCGTCAATATTTTTTTGTGCTTTTGGATTCATTTCTTGTACGCCACATTATCATTAAATTCATGACATTAAATGATTACTGACTTTTACTTTTGATAATTGTGTGTGATGTTTAATTATTATGTTCACGTATAGTTGTTGCATTAAACTTCGGTTTAGTGCACCGCACGGAAACGTAGGGTATTAACCCAAGCAACATACTTTGGTATGACGTTTTTGCGTTTCCGTGTTTTTCAAGTGCCGAGGGTTTAAAAGACTAGAATTGCAATTAAGAGCAAAACAATGAGCATTTACAAAACACTGAGAAGCATTGCAGATATTTGTGCAACCAAAATGAGATTCAAAAGAAAAACAACACTAAAAATTAGCGACATAGACGGAGATTCAGAAATCATATCAATTGATAAAATTGGCATCACGGATTTAGGATTAGGCGTCATAATATTCAAAACAAGTGATGGTAACGAATTTCCAATTTCAGCATTTTCTGCAGAGACTGCAAAAATAATTTCAGAATTTCAGGAAGGCAGAATCAATGAGATTCCCACTACATATAACATAGTAGAACAGGTATGTGAGGAGTTTGAAATACAGTTAGTCAAAGTGAGAATATATGATAATGGTAATGCACTAAGGGCAAACCTGTATTTTACGGGCAAGAAAGATTTGGTTTTGAGAAATTATAGAGCTTCAGATGCAATTGCACTTGCAGTACTGTATAGAATCCCCATCTTGATCAAAAAGAGCATTCTGCACCAAAGTCCTCAGATCAAAACAAAATAACTTTCAATTTTGAATGTCAATACTTGACAGAGATTATCAAAACTGATAGTATATGGCATAATAAAATATTTAAAAAAGATAATGGGCGAATAGTTCATTCTATTTATTTTTCCTTATTTCTTATTGACAATGCACTTGCTGAGACATGTAAGGTGTTCATAAATAACAAAAAAGGGCGTGAATGAGAAGTGACACACATACACACGAAGACAAAGCGTAGGAATTGATTCTTCTCACCCACAATGGCGGTTTGCTCTTCATTTTCTTGTAAGCATGTTTTGAATATAACAAAATTGGTACATTTCATCTTTGTACCATTGTTTTGATTTTGTTAAACTATTTGACATGCATGTTTACTGGAAGTTAAAACCAAACGAGGTATTGAAAATATCGGATAAGACAGTAAGTGTTCCTGTCAATAGTATAATTCCAATTCCAATAAACAGCAACCCGCTAATTCTCTCAATCCACATCAATCTATTTTTAATAAACGAGGTAAATGCGAGGATTCTGTCTATTGCAAAAGCAGATAACAAAAATGGAATTGCCAATCCTGCCGAATAAATTGAAAGTAAGAGTGCGCCTGACAGCACAGATGAGCTTGATGCAGCTATAGTCAATATTCCTGCAAGAATTGGTCCAATACAAGGAGTCCATCCTGCACCAAAAGCCATTCCAACCAAAAAAGTGCCAGACTTGCCAGAGGATTTTTTTGTCACGTCAAACTTTATTTGTCGCTCAAGCCACTTTATGCGAAATACTCCCAACAGATGCAGTCCAAGTACAATTAGGATCACTCCACCTATTCTTTCAATCCATTGGGATGCATTAAGAAACAAAGATCCTGCAAATGCCACAGTAGAGCCAAGAAGTATGAATATTGTCGAGAATCCAAGTACAAACAATATTCCTCTAGACGTTGCAGAGATTCTCAGTTTTTTCTTGTTTAGATTTGATTTTTCAGACATTTCCTTTACGCTAAGGCCAGTCAGAAATGAGGCATACACTGGTATGAGGGGCAAGACACACGGAGATAAGAAGCTTAACAGTCCTGCGCTAAACGCTATTGCAGCACCTACAGCAATATTTTCCCCAATACCGTTTGTAGAGTCATCTCCAACATATTCCAAATCCATCAAAGCCAGCTCTACTCTGGAAATCGTGCTATCGGCCATAGGATCAAATGCTCCTCTCCACTGATGCAGTATTTTACCGTCTTTGTTAATCAGTACAGTTTCAGGAACCCCTATAGTTCTAAAAGCAAATTGGAACTTGTCTTCAAGATCATGCCAAATTGTATATGATATGTTTTGAGACTCTAGAAAATTTTGAATCATCTGGTTAGAACCTTTGTCATCAATACTTACACCTATCACAGAAAATTCAGATTCAGAAAATCTGTTTTGAAGTTCTTGTAGTGCAGGCATCTCTTCTCTGCAAGGCTCACACCATGTAGCCCACACATTTATCATCACTACGCTTCCGTCCAAGTCTGAAAGCGATACCTGATTTCCGTCAAGTGTGACTGCAGTGTAGTTAGGAGCATCAGGCAAGATTGATGTTTGTGCAAAAGAGAGCAGATCAGGATAAAAGGAATTCGTAATTAATAATACTCCAAAAAATATCATTGAAATGTACGCAATTTTTTTGGTATATTTTGACATGTCATACAGATGTAGATGAGCATTGGATGTCTTGGTCAGAGCTTGCCCATACAATTGAGACAAAGCCGTTTCCTGATGCGATTACTGGAGATCTTCCCTCGGCAATATTTATTGGCTCAGTTGAGCGCTCTATGATTCCCTGAGGAGTGATCTTTGCATAGTAGATCATCGCTTGTGTCTCCTCGTATCTCCAAACGGTTTCATTTGCAGACAAGCCAGTAGAGTCTTCCCATGTTATCCAAACATTGTCTTTATCATCAATAGCAAGCTGTGCACGCAGTGGCGGAACCCAGGAATCAGTCAGAATTGGAATTGGCTTGCCAAATGTCTGTGCATTATCTGAAGACCTGGTATAATACACGCCGGGGCCATCCTCCTGACCAGTATACCACACCGTATGTAAATTGCCTTTACTGTCCAATGCCATAGGCGCACCCACATGAACACATCCATCAAACTCGAATCTGTCATCACTTATCTTGGAAGGAGTCGAGAATGTCTTTCCTGTATCAGATGAATGAGACACCACCATGTCTCTAACGGTCATGCCGTCGGGATTTTCAAAGATTTTTCTCCAAGAAATATAGACAGAATCATCTGACTCGGCCAGAATACTCACATTGCAACATGGACAAGGGTTTGTGTCCACTATAGAAGACTCGAATGTTTTGCCGCCATCAATGGAGCGAGCAAACTTTACCGTACTTGGACGAGAACCATCTGAGATTATCTTGCCTTCTTCATTTAATGTAGCTGGCGAATCTAGCCATCCAACGTATATTTTCCCATCCGAGGACACATCAATGGCATGAAATGATTTTCCAGACAGGTTTTCTTTGTCTATCATAATAGAGGGAGAGAATGTTTTTCCTCCGTCTTCAGAATATGAGAACATCAAGCTACGAATTACGCCCATGAATAGTTCCGGAGCAGGTTCTGCCTTTACCCATAACACGTAGATCTTGCCTTGGTTATCAACAACTACGTTTGGCGATACCCTGCCATCAAGAAACACATCATCTGGATTCTGATTTATGCGCAAAGATGAGGAAAATGTCTTGCCGCCATCTTCAGAATGTTTTAGGTATAGATTATGCCCGTCTGGATCCTCGCCAATATACACGACATACATCTTGCCTGAAGACTCATCAAATGCCACACTTGGCGCATTGGAAGGCTGATCTGCTGATGCAGCAACGGTTGTTGGCTCGAAAAAAACAGATGATTTTTCAAGTGTATCAGAGTCAGAATTAAAGGCAGTGTCTGAATCCATGGTGATAAAAATCACAACTGCAATTATAGCTAATACAGATGCTCCTAAAACTAGTTTTTTCAATTAAAATCATTTCAGGTGTATACAATAAAGAGAATATTGGTACAATCATCGAATGTACCATGGTACATTTCATGACTGTACCATTTTGCTTATGTAAATAATTCAAAATAAAATCTCATGGCATGGGTTATTTCATTGTCAGTTGTTCTCGTGTTTCTTACAGGCATGACTGTGGATATATTTGCAAATAAAGAGATGATAACTGATGATGCGACAGGAGTAATCATGAAGACGTGCGGGAACAATCCACTGAGAGACGATTATAATTCAGATACGGTGTCAGGTGCTGAGATTTTCCAGCGATGTGTAGAGATTCAGGAGGGTTATTCATGGGGAAGTCGAGTGTATGTGCTGATTTTTGCTCCGGCTTGGAACACTGATCCGTACAAACTTGACATGATAGGAAATGATCCAAGCAACCCCATAACTGCAACATCACGGGAAGGAAGCATGACACTGGAGGATGCAGGATGTAATGGGTTTATTGAAACGGGGTTTGATCATGGAGTATTTTTTGGCTCAATCAAGCTTTCCGGGTTTAGATACGACATTACGGGCGATGGCATACCTGACTTGTTTGGAGGCAACAGATGCGAGAGAACCCTCTCAATACTGGATGATGGTTCCGGCAGAGTTGAAACAAAACAAGATGGTGAGGCAACGATTACCTGGGAATATTTTGAAAACAAGTATGTTTCAAAAACCATCAAGCATACTTGGCGCGAGGTAAAACTAGAATTTGATAAAAAGGCATACGACGTAAACGATGAGGTACATCTGATGTTAAATGATCTAGACAATCTGAGATTCCCGTTTGATGATGACAAAATCTATGAGATCAATGTCTATTCAGACACGGACGGAAGGGGAATTACGCTTGATGCATTGTGGAAGACAGACTACAAGGGAATCCCACAAATGAGTGGGACATACCCGGTAAAATTTTCTCTTACAGGTGACAAGGAATCAAACAGTTCCAGATTGAGAGTTTCACCTGGTGATTCCATATATGCAGAGTACTGGGACTATACACTACCAAAACCTCATTCAATAGGAGATAGGAAAAAGATCACTATGTCTGCACATGTTAATTATGTTGATATAAAATCCAACATTGCAGTAAGTACAAAAATCACGGACGGTTATGGTAATCCCCTTCACCATTGCAACAAGGGAGGTACGGCAATCATAAAGACGGAGATTGCAAACAGTTTTGAAAAACCTCTTTCTGTTTCAGTCATTACACAGATAAAGAATCCAAACGGATCTGTTGAGAAAATACAGTGGTCAACTCTAACAATTGCACCGGATCAAACATCGCGAATACAAACAGACTGGATAATGAAGCAAGATGGCATTCATAAATTTGAAGTGTATGTCTGGGACAGCATAACAAACGCAAAGTCATTGCATGAGGCAATTATTACAGAGATTTAGATAGTTCTTGGAGTATAGTCAAGAAGAATAAAAAAAGAAAAGAACTATACTCTCGCTCACGTATTTACATAATTTTGGTTTTTATAAGATGTAAATATGAAATAGACACAGACTTACGTATTAATATTCTAGTCATCAGTATCATCAATGTTAATTCCAAATTTTTTCATCATCATACGAACTTCTTTGAAGAGTTTGTTTCATGATTTGATTAGAATTTCTAGATACATCAATGTGTTTCATTTTGAACACACAAAATCATCTAATAATCAGAGAAAAAATAATATGAGTTGGAGTTTTTGATAAAGAAAATTACAGTTTTGGATTTCCATGAGATGTTTATTGTAAAAGGTACTACAACATGACAAAAAATACTGTAGCATTGATCTTCTTCATGTTGATAATCAATCTTTTATACATCCCTGCATCTTCTCAAGAAGAAATTTCATGTCCTCTAGAATACAATCCCAACGACAGACACATTCCTCTTCAAGAAGACCAAATATCAAGATCGCCTACCATGAGCAAGATGATCTGCAGTTATCATAAACAGTCAACATCTACAACAATTTTCGAGGTCTCATGGTCCCCAAGTGGCAAGATATATGGAGGAGATTGGTGTACAGAAAAATTAACCATATCTCATGGAATGGGAGAATTCCAAAGTAGTAATCACTATGTCAGAATCTTAGCAAATGGAATACTTCCACATGAGAAAGAATATGCTCAGAATTTTATGTATGCTCTGTATGACATGCTAAAAAGCAATTCAAAATCATGTTTATCCAACACAGACGAGTTTGTGATTCAGTTAGAACCACCACAGGAAGAGATCATAGAGAATAAGGATCTTACATATCAAGAAACTAAGTTAGATGTCAAACATGAACCAGACAAGGACATGCCCACACAATTTCCTTTTGAAATTATAATTGTTTTAATAATTGCAGGAATTGCATATATGCTGTTTAGGAAATACAAGAAAATAGATGGCGTGAACAAGTACTAGATAACATAACATAAAACATAGAGCCAAAAAATTTAGGATTTATTCATATTAGATCATCTATTTTGAAAAAACCCTATTGGTAAATCGAGATTTGGCAGATATTATAATCAGAGATATGATTGCAGCTGTCAAGATCATCATTACGGTTGTACCGAATTCTGGAATGACAAAAGTTCCGACAATTGTAAGTATTTTAGATTTTTCTGTCAAAGGAATCAACAAAATATTCATTTCGTTTTCTTTTTCATGTTCAAAATCAGTTATTTTTTTACCATCCACCCAAACAACATAAGGCCCATCCAAGAGCGTGGACGGTAGTTTTAGGAAGAGATTGTGATCAGAATGCTTTGAGTTTCCTATCAGTTCAAAAGTAATTGATTTTTGATCAACATTGATCTGAGGATTGGACAGTAACCTGCTGAATTTGTATTCAACGTCAAAAGACACGCTGTCGTTTGTAACATTTTTACCCACATCCGGGAGAACCGACAACCCTTCTGTAACTATTACCTCTCCAGTCATCCAAGGATGTACGATACAAAAGTATGGAAAATTACCTGTTTGACGGAATTGGAATGAAAATGAACTGCCAGGAGGGAACAGACCACTATCAAAGATGTTATCAGGGCCTTTTTCTGGAGTTCCAGAAGTTACAGTGTGTGCTGCAGTGTCTGCATTTTCCCACACAACAGTATCGTCATTGTTAATTTCAATTATCCCGTTAGTGCGACCGTCCTTCTCGCTTTGCCAAAAATAAGGAGCATTTGGATCGGCTGCACCTGTGGGTATGTTGATTGTAAAAGTGTCTTGTGCATATGCCATACTAAATGAACCAACAATAAACAGCGACATTCCGAACAAAAATATTATTTTCAACCGATGTTCAGATGTCGTACTCATACATACTAACTAGACAAACTAGTTTAATTATTTTTAATTTCAAAACAGATGTCCTGCAAATACATGGCAACAATGCCTATTTTTTACAAACATTTCTTTAAGAAATTGGGTCATAACATTGGATTATAAACCAAATTATTTGAAAATCTGAATAAATTTGAGATCAAAAACAATGCATGTCATTTGGTTGCCGATATTGAGACATTTTACAAAATATCTCAACATCTAAAACCATTTGCCTAACGACATCACCATTCATCTTGGAATATCCAAGAGAGTCCCTGGATATCTCTCCAGGTAATTTTAGATGTATTCTTTGTAACTGAGTTTGTCTTTGATGTCGGGATAACCTGTTTTTGGAATACTTGCATGACATAGGTTTGTTCATGAAAATATAATAGAGTGTATAGATGGTTACGGGGTGCCAAAAAGGGATCCCGCATTTTTTTGCAGAACGATAAATATTCATTTGAAGCAGAGATGCTAATGGAATACAATCATAACCATCAGTGGGAATATGATGAAAGATTCAGAACATGCATGATATGTTTTAAAATAGAAATGTGTCATGAAAATGTCCTCAACACAAACAAAATACAGATTGCGGAGGCATAAGGTGAAGGCTTCAAGATTCCCGATGTTTGGAAAAGCAAAGGTGAAAATACACGATGGTAATGTGACAGTTTTTTTCGTAAAACCTGTCACACCATGACTTTTATTTTAAAAAAATCACTAAATTTGGATGATTCCATTTTGTATTAAGAATTCAGTGGCAAATACAAATTCAGAATCACTAATGCGCCCATCAACCCACCATCCTATGTTTTGCTGTATCCAGTTAGGAATATGAGAAGCATTGTCAGTTTGTTCTGTTTGTGACACATGAATAATTTTGGTAGAAATTAGAAATTCTAATGAATTGAGAAACTCTTCTGTGGATACCCTGTTTTCAATCCACCATTTTGCATTGTTTTTGATCCACTGTGGCACAAGTACCTTTTGATTTGGTTCAGTGTTTATTTCACTTATCAGAACTGTGTTGATGTTGTATTCTTGTATCTTGGAGAATAACGCTTCCAATTGCTCAATCTGTGCAGAATTTACTTTATTTTGGTAATTTTGATTATAGAATAACGAAAACTCTTGTGGATGTAGTGTTATGACTGCAAATCCATGTTCTGATATGCTTTCTTTCATCTGCTCAAACGTTGTATTACTGCCTAATCCTACAAATCTGGTTCTGTCTTCGTTTAATTTGCCAGTAAATGCCGTCTCTGGAAAATGATACAGTGTTTGACCTGAAAGGGGAAATGGAGGGGTTGTAAAATCCAATTCGGAGCTCAAGTGAGTAAAGCCCAAGGATGTCAAGGCAGCAATAGTTTCATCATTGTAACTGTTTTGAGGAGGAATGAAGACAGTAGGCTTTACACCAAACAGACTGGCAATCTTGTTGTTAGATTTGAGTAAAAGCATCTCCTGACCAACTGTATCAAATTGTGTAATCGGTTCATTATCCCATCCATGGTTTGCAAATTCAATTCCAGGTTTGTCAGATATGTTTGAGAGAAAATCAGTCATGTCCATATCACGCCCAATATTGTTTGCGATGATTCCAATGGTTAGTTCCACATTATTTTTCTGAAAGGTTTCAATTAGAGCCATTTGTACATCTGTTATGAAATAATCTTGAATGTCATCCAATCTGAATGCGACACAATTACAGGTTTCATACATGGTTTGAATTTCATTATCATCTACAAAAGAAACAGAAGATATTCCCAATGATATCGGAACACCATTATCCCGTATTCTGATTTGCATTCTATCAATGGAAGTAATGTCCTGTGTTCCTGTCAATTCCAGTTCATCTGCAGTAAATGAAATCTCTGACCAGTTTTTAGAAATTATTTCAAACGGTACAGAGTACGTATACCAACCAGATTCAAAATTATCACTGGTAAATGTAAACAGTAGTTCATCCACATTACCAGGCTCGTTCACAAAAATATTTGCAGAAAACCTAGAAGTTGACAAGTCTTCGTTTATTTCATAACTCCGTGTAAACACTGGCAGGTTATCTCCATCAGTTACAAGCTCCAAAAAACTTGTGATACCATCATTAGAATAATTCTGAGTGCCACTGATAGATTGTTTTAAGAAATTCAGATCCGCAAGCATGTTACTGTCATATTTGCCAATTGTGGAATCGACTTGTGGGGTTTCGCTAGACGTATTTGTTGGATATGGATCTTGTACGATGATCTTAATGTCATTTGTTTTTTTATCTAGTACAACAGTTTGATTTGCCCATATTAGATGAGGCCTGTCACGTTCAAAGATAGTTAGTTCAAACACCCCTATTGGCAAGGGTGCAAAATGAGCCTGACCTCGATTAAATGGCACTGTTTTGACAAATTCATCACCTGTAAGCGTAGCTAAATACTCGTCATTCCATGAATGCATTCCGTGTGCTTTGTCTTTTTGTGCAGTGATGTGCAAATAATCTATTTCTGATGGCCAAGGTGTCACTATTTTGACATCAGTAGAACCTGAAAGTAATTTCAGATGGGTGTGTGTAAAAGCAATCCCATTGTCAAGTAAAACAGTTGGGACGTAGTGATTATCTTCGTAAGGCGTTGTAGATATCCAAAATCTCAGAGTTTGTCCTTTTGAATCAGTGTTGCCAGTCCTGATCAAATTGCCCTCATGGGAATAAAGTTTCAAAATTGCATCTTCAATAGGCGTTCCATCATTGTAATACACAAAAAACTTGAGCCCTCCTGATGATGGAATGTTTATAGTTATTATCCCATCAAGATCGTCAGGTCCAATCAGCTTTGTGGAAATTAACATATCATGGACATACACGTGAATTCTATAGTTTAATGACGAATCCAGAGAGACTTGAAAATTTTGCATAGAATTGTTCCCAGAGATTTTTGTATGATATGTTCCATCTGTAGATTCCACTACAAGAGTTGCCTCGTTGATTGTTGCTCTATCCCCGTTAGGGTACAGCAATTCAATTGCTACGTCTTTCTGATCTGCATAAGCTGCAGAAACAGACAGAGCAATTAAAACAGAAAATACTAAAAGTCTAAACGTCATACAATCACCTGGTTAACCACTGGTTTTTTCTAAGTGTCAGAATTGCTGGAAATATCAACCAAGACAAACCAAATGACGTGAACAGATTCATAATTGGTTTGTATTTCCATGTCTTGGATTTTGGATCACGGAATTTATAGTCCAGTCCATGGGCCAATCCCACAAGCAATGAACCACCTACAAAAGCAAGTGGGACAATGTAATTTTTTAATATGAAGGGCTCATACACGAATACCACCAGTGTTATGAACGGGGCAGTAAAAGTAGTCATGAATTCGGTATAAAATATAGATGAGATTATGGGATTTTTTTTCCAGAAGAATGTGCTGACAAAGAAATTAGAGCGGATGTACCCTTTTTTCCATCGTGTCTGCTGTCTTATGTATCCTCGAATCTTTTCTGGAACGTCAGTATACACTATGGCAGACGCAACATAAACCGACTTCCATTCGACCAGAGTTTGGGCAGTAAGAATTCTGTCTTCAGCATCGTCATAATTTGCACAATTTTCCATTAGTTTCTTTGAGAGTGGCGTAAGTTCTTGCTTAGCCCACTGGTTAGCAATAACATACGTGGTAAGATCACGATCATCGCTATTTTGTATCTTTGACTTTAACCAGTAGGGTATGAAGCGTTCGATTGCTTCTCTTCTGTATCCTGCAAGACATCCAGAACAGCACATGACATTTCCCAGATAGCTTTCAGTCGTTTTGTGAATGTTAAATGCATAGTCATACCAGACATCTTGGCATTTTGTAAGAAAGTTTTTCTTTGCATTCCATACCTTGGCATATCCTACAACCGAACCAACATCGGGATTGTTGCTAAATGTTTTCATGAATTCCTTTATTGCATGTTTATCAATCACACTGTCAGAGTCAATCAACACCAGAATGTTGCCTTTGGATTTGTAGAACCCAGTTGCGACTGCTTGACGCTTCCCCTCGTTTTTCTTATGTATTACATTTAGTGTGGGGTATTTTTTTGCCAGATTATCAAGAATTTGTCGTGTTTTATCCTTGCTTCCGTCATTGACGGCAATTACCTCGACATTTTTGTATGAGGAGCTGTATATTGCGTCAATTACAATGTCAATCATGGATTCCTGGTTGTAAACAGGGACTATGACAGACACGAGTTCATTTCCTGCCTTGCCTGTCGCAGGGTTTTTGTAAAATAGCCATCCAATCATGATTACCAACAATGCATGAATTGGCATGATTGTAGAGTACGCAACCAAGGGATCTCTTAACAATATTCCCTGAGACAGGTTGTAAACAATAACCCCAATCAATCCTGTGATTATAGATAAACGGATTAGCCATCCGACTTTGTTGATGTGAATGCGTCCAGAAGAGTTGATCGTCTGCTCTGATTTGTCATGTAGCTCTAGCTGCAATGCCATACTAGTAATCCCCCAGTACAGGATTGGCAACGAGGTCAGAGACAGTAAGAAATTGCGTGTTGTATGACTTTATTTCGTAAATTATACCCGATATTACATCGATTGATTGTGAATTATCAAAAGAAAACCTAGACGGCATCAATCCTTCTGATGAGGGTATTTCAGATGGATGATCAACGGTAACTAGATCATATCGTACAAACTGTCCATTTTCATAAATGTTAAAGTGATCTTCATATGAAAAATCTGCAAGTATTCCAGAACGGCTAAGTAATGAATAGATGTTATCATCAGTTTGGGAAAAAGGAGCTTTGAAGGATTTTGAATCAAAATTTCCGATAATATCAATTGTTTGTTTTCCCTGCTGTACTTCATCTAATTGAAGTAGGTAATCAGAACTTGAAAGCGATACATAGTGATATGTCATGCTACCAATCTCAACATCATCTCCAAACAATGTCACACATTCAGGATGTTGTTCGGCAAGTTTACCACTGATGAAAACAGTTGCCTTTACATCAAATCTTGTTATGGTATCAGATAGGTCTTGGCACCAAGAAGGAAGGTTATAAGAATTGTTAATCTCAAATGAAAGAAATACAGGATAGTTTTGTGGCAGGTGTGGAATAATCAATGCCGGAGCAACAAGTGATACTCCAATTGTAATCACTAGACCCGTGGAAATTATTCCGGCATGTACAAGTTTCATGTTACGATGCCAGGGCAGTTTCTTGTTTTGCGCTTCCAGTAGTTGATTTTATGTGCATTCTATAGTTGGAATCAATTTTCTTTGATGATTCCAAAATGCTGTCAGAGATGTATTTCTTTGACAGATCAAGAACCATTTGGCTGTCTTTGGGAAGACAATGGCCTCCAATTCCATCAATGGCTTGCAACATGTCGATATTCCATTTTGTGTTTATGGAATTTCGTAGCTCTTCAAAGTCCACACCAATGTTATCACATAACATCTTCATCTCTTCGGAAAATGCAATCTGAACAAAGCGGTAAGAGTTTTCCACTATTTTTGTGAGCTCTGCTACGTCCGGATTGCTTACAGGATGTAACGGGATATTGAGCAAATGGCCATAGAATTTGCGTCCTTCATCATAACAGCACTGCTCACAGGCTCCAATGACACGTTTTTGCTTTACGCCATGCTCAGTCTTTTCGTGCTTATAGTACCTGTGGGGAACGTGGACTACGTGCATCTTATGGTTGAGAATTTCCAATATCTTTTTTGTGGTATTTTGAGGAACTGTACTGTCAATACCAAGCAAAGCCCCGCTCTTTCCCTCACGTAGTAGCCTATACACAGTCTCGTAGAGGCCATCAAGATATGGAACAAACATGTTTTCAGGTTTGTGCGTAGATATACAGATCAGATAGTAGTCATAGTCAGAGAAATCAACTGCCTTCCTTTTGATTATGTTATCATCTAATGCTCTTTGGATTGCTTTGTCATTGATATCATAACCTTCCACCCAAAGCCCAATTCCTGTCATGTATTCAGCGTTGGTATAGCCAATTTCGCCCAAACCAATGATCAGTATTTTCTTTTGACCATTTTGCATCTCAGTAAGAATACCCTGAGATTTTTCAAATTCTATCCAACACTCGGAATGAAAAAAATTTTCGTTGTATAAAACTACGCCTTCCTTGATCTCCATCTCAGAAAAGCATCCAGAACAAGAAACAATCCTGTGCTTTGAATTATTCTTGTCTATTGGTTTTTGTTGTTTCGTAAACACATTCATGACAAGACTGAAATTTTTTTAATATTTTACATTAGATTGGGCGACGCGGGGTGCCATCAAAAAATAAAATGAGAAACCAACAAAAACCAGAATAAAACCATATCGTATAAATCATAATAAATTGTTATTTTGAAATATTACATTTTGGATTTTATGAAAGATATTTTCATAACACATGATGAAGATGAAGAATCAGATGAGGACGAATGGGGTTTGGAAGATGAAGAAGAACGTTTGGAACGTGAATGGTGATAACAAATCTCAAAAAATCCAACCCTCCAATTGCGGGATGCCAACGTAGAATTTCTCTGTAAAATTATTATACTATCAAATCTCGATTTTTGTAATTGACTGAAATAAAACCTGGCATTTTAGGAAATCTATATTCTTATAAGATGTATGCAAGGCCCACAGCAAGAAGATTATACGGTGAATTTTCATATCGAAAAAAAGAGGTTCCAAAACATCACGAAAACATACAACGAATGCTGCACGTACTTGCCATACACGGACCGCAGACAACATGGGGGATGGCAAAAGTGGAACTTTCAAACGACACATCAAAGATCAGAGCAAGAGAGAAACAATACAGAAAATTTCTTGTAGGTCGAGACGATCGCGGAAGGCATTCTGCGGGAGTTCTTGAGACGGGATTGGTGGTTATTGATGGAAAAAACATGCTAAAGACGCCTGCAAACATCTACCGACTGTCAATATACGGTATTTTGTACTGTTTAGACGTCTTAGATCTCACAAATAAGGAAATTGACATGATGGCAGAGCAATATAGAAAGGTAATTCCAGGAATTTTTGGTAGATGGGAGTATCTCAAGGAGACCATAGGCAAAGACGTTTACAGGCTAAGACTTTTGGCCAAGGGGTTGTTTTTAGACAACATTCAGACAACAAAGATTGCAAAGATGCCAGTTTATGAGATTCTGACATACCTGTCAACAAAATATCTTGACAATTTTGAACACATTGAGGAATCTGATCTTGCAGAACAAATCTCTTGTTGGTATTATACACAGTTGTTGATTCCCAGAGATCCTCACAAAAAAAACTCGTTAGTAGAGTACCATCAATGGTACAAACTAATCACAAAAGGAGACAAGGAATTAAAGGAAATGTATCAGAAATTCCTAGACGAGGTAACCGAATTTTATGAAAGTAGATTCAAGATTGTAAAAAAACTGAAAAGACTATGAGTTCAAATACTTGTTAATGGTATCTTCGAGTTTTTCAATATCATATGGTTTTCCTATGGTTTCTAATAATGACATGCTTTTAGCTTTAAGATGTTTTTTTTCATCCACATTATATGCTGTAATCAGAATAACTTTTGCATCAGAATCAAATTCTTTAATTTTAAAAAAGGCATCAAAGCCGTCTTGTTTTGGCATTTTGATGTCCATAAATGTCAATAAAGGCCGGGCAGATTTGTAAACGTCAACAGCTTCTATTCCGTCTCTTGCAGTAATGACTTCATATCCAAGTGTTTCTATCATATATGCAGTATTTTCCAATAGTGGAAGATCATCATCGACAATCAAGATCAGTTTGTTTGAGATCAAGGTACCGACATTTTTTGAATTTGTATCTATTTATCTCTCTCTACATTATCTATAACCACATGTTTTGGAAAAACAATGGTGAACTTAGTGGGGTCGTTCTGTGCATAGATCGAACCCCCATGTTGAGCAATCACATTTTTGCATGTAGCCAAGCCCAGCCCAGTTCCCTGAAGCTTGGTGGTAAACAAAGGCTCAAAGATTTTGTGTAAAATCTCCTCAGGTATTGGCAAACCGCTATTTTCTATTTCGATTTTGTATGCATTGCCAACATCCGTGGTAGAAAATATGATCTCCCCAGGTTTTTCTCCAATTGCCTGAATTGCGTTCAGTATGAGATTTATCAAAACAATTTCCATTTTTTGTTTGTCGCATTCAATTACTACGTCTTGTTTGGGAAATGTGACTGTAATGGAAGGCGGAATCTGAATTGAATTTATTGCGTTATCTATCATCTGAATAAGATTTGTTTTAGTTAGATTCATGGGAGTAATGCGTACATATTCTAAAACCTCGTTGATCTGATGAGAAATTCTGCTTATTCCCTCGTCCATGTTCAAGAGTACCTTGCCAACTTTCTCATCTTGGCTGCCAAATTTTCGCTTCAATACATCTGTTGCAGTTTTTAATATTGCCAGGGAGTTTTTCATGTCATGGGCCATGCTGGCAGATAATTCCCCTATTGCAGTAAGACGCTCATTTCTTACTTTTACCTTAGATTCTGCCAGATCCTTTTCAGTCTGAATGAGTTTCTTTAAAGACATTGCAAAATTGTTGTATGAACTTGAAAGAATGTTGATCTCATGTATGATGTTGGGTTCTGCACGGACATCAAAATTTCCAGAAGACAATTGGTTGTAGATTTTTGCTAATTTTCCAAGAGGATTTGAAACAAAAATTGTAATCATGATACCAATCACGATTGTAACTATGGCACCAATGATTGATGGAAAAACAAGCGAATTTCTCACATCATCTAATGATGTAATGATGTTTGCTTTGCTTTGCTGAATTACAGCTATCCATCCCAGTCCAGTTTTTGAATTGGCGGACTTGGAATATGACAAGACATGAGTAGAGTCATCAAGAGAAAATTCAAAACTTCCCTCTGTATCACTTAGTTGAGCAAAATACGAGGCTGTCATATTTTCCCCATATTTTATACCGTCAGAATAGATTATCTGACCACTGTCATCTAGAAGGACGACTTGTTTGCTTTGTTCATCAAGCAATATAGCATTACTAGTGAAATCGGATAGTAAATGGTCTAGTGCAATCAAGACCCGTATGGCACCCAAGAATTTGCCATTTTCATCTGAGATTGATATTCCCAAAGGTACAGAGTATGAACCGTATTCTGGAAAATACTCTACATCACCTACATAGATTCCATCAGATTTTGTGGTTTGCCACCATTCTTTGTCATACTGTACATAACCAGACATCCCCAAAATCGGTACAATGTTTGCACCATATGCATTTGTTACAAAAAACTCATCGGCAAAATCAAAACCATACGTCTGATCATAATTTGCAATTATTGAAGACAGTTCATTTAGGTGTCTCTGCTCTACAGCTTGCGTGATAAATGGGAGGTATCGACTGTAGTTTTTATAAGAAAAAGTCTTTTCCTCTACATATGCATCAATATCTGGAATTTTTGAAAATTCTTCGTTAGATGATTGTAAAATTTGTCTGATTTCTTTTGCTTTTTCTAGAGATTGAAAATCAGATATTCGCTTGTCGATAAATAAATCAAGATTCTGGATTAGGCTGTTTGTAATGACTTGGTTTTTTAACGCAGTTGATTCAACGAGTTGCTCAGAATTCACCTCAAATGTAACATAACCCTGAATAACATAAACAGTGGAGATAATTGTCATTCCAACTATCAATAGATAGATAATTCGTATACGCAAACATTTCTACTAGCCATATTTGTGGATTTAAGTTAAAGGCACCCCGCATTGGGGGCTCAAACCAATTATAATTAAATTCAAATGAAATTTCATGGCAAGATCCCAATACCGTTCTGAGATGGTCGTAATACACGAGATACTTGCGATAACAGCCGACGGAGGACGTTTGGGTGCAAATGTCTCATACATATCACTGAAGGCAAATCTTTCACATTATGCAGCAATTGAAAAATGTGATAGGCTTTTGGAGGCAGGATTGATGGAACAGCATGTAAAAAAAGGAAGCAGGGTTTTTTGCGTGACTAACAAGGGTTTGATGTTTTTCAGAGAGTTGGACAGATTTCAGAATATCGTCAGTTCATTAAACTTGAGATGCTAAAACACATCAAAACAGGCATGTCTCAGAACTTTATGATCTCTTTTCAATGAAAAGTGTGCATTGTTTATCACCTAAATCAAGAAGCAGGTTCACATCGTGCTTGAGCATGTCAAGCAGGAGATCGTCCTGCCTCTGTTTGCAATATATTGTTTTTATCATTAAAAAACAATCCTCATAATTCCATCGAAACTTTTTCTAAATATGTGATACACGTTACACACAATTGAAACTAGTCCTGTACAAATTTGATTTTATAAAATAGTCACATTGGTTTGCATGAGATAAATTCCGCAGAAACTATGAAAATGGATCATATTATAACGTCGTGTGAAAAAAGCAACCCGCAACAGCATAGCTTGATTCAAGTATTACAAACTACAATTGTGGTATATGTCATTACGAAAAAATATACTTTATCATCTAAACGTACTTGATCAGGAACATGATATGGATAACCGTATGAAGAATGACTTGGATTGGTAAGTGTGTTAGATTTGAAGTAGTATGATGTATTGCAAAGAAATCTGTACTGATTTTGTCCAAGGAAAAAGAACACAGATATACGATAATAATGGCTGCTATTGCAGAAATTGTGAGCGATATTACAAGGAAATGTTTTCAAGATGCCCCTGTTGCAACAGCTTAACAAGGCATAAACGTAGAAACAAGAGATCCCTAAAACTTACAGAGTCAGACAATCAAAAATAAATAAAGTTAATTTCTAAATACCGCTTATACTGCTTGCACATGGTTTAGGATACAAACAACCAAAAGACGACACTCAAAATATTTTATGCCTTTATTCTCATCTTTCTTGCAAAATAGTGCTGTGTAGTGTGTCCCTCGTACAGCATGCATCTGGAATCGTCGCATTGTATTGGGCATCTGCTTGGAGGCTGGAAAGGCATGTTGGATAATGATGAATCACCATATTTAGATCATTTGCTTGCATGAGACAGGCAGTATGCTAGAAAATATTTGGAGTACCTCCAATAACTGTGTGGCCAATTCCATCACCAGCATAGCATCCATAATAGTTACGTAAAAAATTAAAGTTGTGTGGGAAATTTTCTTTCCCCCACAAGGCGAAATATGTGTTCTTTGATCTATGCAAGAGCTGCTATTGATTTAGCTTAATGCTTGGTTTTGTGAAACCAAAACAAGACTTGAGATTAAAAGAAAAATTACAGAATATTTCACACTGAAATCCATGACAACCATTGAAAAATGCTCTTATGCTTTGTATGTCACAAACAAATCGTAAAATCACAATTCAACAGTCAGACAAAATTAGATAGATCAGACATTTGTATTTTGATGCTGGCAAAGTGCCTGGCATCCACTCTTGTTTCATAAGACTTGCAGGTATTTGATTCGTGCAGTTTTTGGAATTTGATTGTTTTTGTTCCTACATCAGACTCTATGACAAATGTAGGAGATGTTGCATATTTGTTTCCGATACATGTCTTAAACTGGATATAGTGCATTTCTTTTGCAATCTTGGCGTTGTACTCTATCTTAATTGATCTTACATTGGGGTTCTTGTCTTCTGCATAGGCATTTGCTGAGAATGCAGACACTAGTAAAATTGCAGACAGAATTAATGCAGTGATTCTTGTCGGTTTTTCTTTGTTTTTCATTTTTCTCACATGAGGTCAAACGTATCTGAGATGAATCAGGGGTTGGGCGTTTAGAAGACACCTCAAATACGCTTTTTCTCAGAAAAATATTAGACATGCAGATATCTATTGATTGGTTTTAGTCTGTGGTATGCCAAATAGATTGAACTTTGGCTATTGTAAAAATGGATTTTATCTTGGTTGTTTGCACATGATGTTTGTTTATAAGTAATCTACAATGAAATAGTTCTCAGTTTATCAGCATCATGCCATTTCAACAAAATAATTAAAAGATTTTTGACGTATCAGAACATCATTGATAGGTAAGATATAGGATCTTGCTTAGTTCTGCCTTTGCAGATATGGTTTGCTCTCTTAATGAAGAGATTTTCTCCACATGTGATGTCAGTTTTTCATTAAAATCTGAAGGCTTGTTCGGATTGTGAATGAGTAATTTCATGGCTTCTTTTTCAGCTGCAAGTTCCTGATTAAGACTATTTATCTTCAATTCAAGATCTGCTGCTTTGTTTGAAGAGTCTGCATTCCCAGCAGGTTTTAGAGAAATACTTTCAGGATCTGTTGCCTCAACTTTGGCAAAACTCAACAGACACGTATTTGGAGATATTTTTTCTCCCAGTTTTACATCAACATTCTGTCTATCTGATGCAACTTGTATTACGGGTAATCGAACATGCTTTTCTCCAGCACATGCTTCAAAGACTACATTGTAGAAGTCTGGTGTGGATATTGACTTTGTTGCAGATACCTTGGTTACAGTCTCTCCAGTTATTGGAGCTCCCAGAAAAGAGAGCCTTTCAGGGGTGAATTTAGATTTGTCAGGAGTATATAGTGCAAAATGTATTCTGTAAAGATCTGCTTTGGCATCATTTAGCTGTTTTCGCAGTTCTGCAATTTTTTGACCCTGCTTTTTGTTGTCTTCAGTAGTGTCTCTTCCAAATGATTTTTTTGCATCTTGGAGTTGCATGCTAAGAGAATCCACCTGTTCTGAAAGAGATGCAAGTATCTGTGATACATCACCCTTGCTGACCAACGTTGCCGTAATGGAATCAGGGGATGATGCTTTAATTATAGTTGCACTTAGTGTGCAGAAATTTGGTGCAACGGTTTCAGCCAGTTCATATCTTTTAGTTTCACTGTCTGAGCGAATCAGTACTTCTGGCGAGAATAGTGTTTTGGTGGAAGCACATACCTCAAACACATAGTCATAGCTGCCAACTGATACCTTTGGCGACTGTTTGCCAAAATCAGTGTTGATTGGAGTAATGATTATTTTGTTGATCGTTCCTGTGGAGATTCCTATCTGTGTCAAGAATTCCTTTAGTTTTGTTTCATCGACTGGTTTTGCCCATCCTTTTGATACTAGTTTTGCAACACTTTGTGCATCAACACATGCGACATTTCCTTTACTCTCTTTGATTACTTTGAACATTCCAGTCTCACATACAACATCATCTGCAGATATGCCAAAATTCATCTGTTTTTTTGGAGGAAGTATATCTGCAGTAGCAGGAGAAATCATTGTCATGACAACCAATAATGAAACAGAAAATAATACAAGCGGAACTTTATTCACATATAATTGGTTTTTTAATACTTTAAAAGTGGTTCGTTCATCAATATTGTCCATCTTTTGTCATTATCATGAGAAATAAATGCAGCAAACACCAAAATCAGAAGGCATGCCACAGTCATCCAAGTATTGTGATATATTTCTGAATTCATGATACATTATGACAACAAGATCAATTCATAAAAAATCTCAAAATTGGGCTCAAAACATCCCAAAAAAACAAAACGCAATATGTCAAAACATTGCAAATAAAACCAATCTCAAAGATTGGCAAGTGGTTCAGTCAAACAAAGGAGGCCTGTACTAGTTGGAAGTCAAACAGATATGCCTGTATGATGACGCATGCAACCAAATTTGCCAAGTTCCAGGAATCAGGTTTTCAGCAATAATTAACAAAAGAGGAAGAAAGATTGCAGGTGGATTCAACGCCAAAGTCACACCACTAGAAAAAGACGAGCAAAAAATGGAGATGCTATTCATGGAGACTACGCTTGACTTCTCAATGAGAAAGGAATTTGATGAGTCATTAGGGGGCATACATGCCATTGTATCTTACAGAGACAAGGTCAACATCATCACAATCCCATATCAGGACAACCTGATCTTGCTATCAGTGGAGTCAGGACTGGATGTTTCCAAGGTTATTCAAATTGTACATCAAAAGTTCACACACAATAGAATCATGGAGGCAATGATCCAATGAATATCTATGACACTAAAATGGTAATATGTACAAAGTGTAAAAAAACAATAGGTGAAATCGACTTTGAAGCTACAGCATATCATGTTCTATGTAGGCAATGTTCAAGTCCATCACTAGAAAGTAAAATGCATCATGATCACAATTATCAGGATTCTTTGCTAAAGACTCCTCGTGTAATATGATCTTGGTATGTAGGAATAGTCTTTTGCCTGACGAATCATGTAGGAGATGTGGCGGAGCACTGCTAGACTATACATTATGTGAAAAGTGTAGGGTTCCTACAAGTTTCATTTGTAAGATCTGCTCCTACAAGACACTTCCTAGGATTCATGATCAGTTTTGTTTTAAATCCAACCCCTTGCAAACCGAGCATGATTTTTTACCATATATCATGATTCAAAACACACACGGTAAAAAACCAAAATAAATTATTCAGAAATTTCCAGAAATAACTTTGAATCATCGAGAGTTTGATGAGTATTGACTTATGATTCTAATACAATAAAGCATTATTTGAGCAATAATTAATTTACATCAAACAATTGTAGACACAAAGTTACGTATTGAATATTCTAACAGTCAGCTATAAAATTATCCATGGTTTTCTTTATCTTTTTTTTAGAAACATGTTCGTCAGAATCCATGTCTTTTTTCATAATTTTTCTCAATTCGTTAATTGTTGATGACTTCTTTATTTTCATAAAACACCGTTAACCATTTTTGTAATAATTCACATTAAGCTTGGTTTGCTCTTTGCGCTTTCTGGATGTTTTTCTTTCTTGCTCTTTGCTGTCTGGGTGTAGGCTTTTCGCTTTCTGGAATATTTTTCCTAGGTTTTGCTTTGAAGATGTTTCCTTTGTATCGTTTTACGGTACCGCGTAGTCTGTCAAGGATTTGTTTTATCTTTGAATTTTTAGATTTTAAAACATCATTTTGAACATAGGCGTCATCTTTATGAATTAGCCAAGAATGGGTAGCCCAACTTCCACTGGAGCGTTTTCCGGCAACTCTTTGTGTATGTCCAGAGCGTCCAACATCATGTGTCCTAAACGTTACAAATTCTGATTTTGGACGAATTATTACTCTGTAATACTCTCCCTGATTTCCCATTCCTGGTTTTTTTCTTAATTGTCCGTCAGGCTGTCTTAGGGATCTTTGACGTGTCGTCATATTCTGCCATGCTGTTTGTGCTTTTTTGATATTTTGTTTAGCAGCATGGATTTGTTTTGTAGTTGCCATTACAATATGTTAGATGTTATTGTATATGATATTGATTGTACAGCCAACACAATTATGAAGCGATACTAAAAAAATAAGCTGAATCCTTTAACTTCAGCTTTGGTTTGTATGATGTTTTTTTAGACATCAGGAGAATAATGCAGTATGAATAGAATCGCAGTGCTTTCAGGAATAGCAGTTGCAGTAATAGCATCTGGCGTATTAGGTGCATATGCCATACTTGAAAGTGAGATAGACATACCGACGCCACAGAATGCCGAAGAGATTGTCTCAGACATTGGTGAAGACATCGACAATGCCGATCTTGGCTATGGTCAGGTAGAAAAACAGGAAGGGGCATATTCACCATAGATTTTTTTTATTTTTACAGTTCTGATAAAAAATATGCCTTGAGATTCCAGCCAACGCTGTAAATTACCAATATTGCCTGTCAATATCGAACTGGAGTTATTTTGAAAATCTTAACCAAATTATGATATAAAAATTGATTAATTTTGCATAGATTGTGATTGAAATCCATGCAAATCAGCAATGCGAAACATCATCTGGTTTTTACGTATTGATATTTGTGAGTTTTTCTTGAAACGATATTTGGTGACAATGCGTCTTTTTTTATTGTATAGTGTTATTTCAGATTTAGATAAAGCTAAAAAAGTAAAAAGATGCTCGCTTGAAATTCTGCCCAACTCTTGCCAAGTGTCATCCATAACAAATTTATCAAATATTTTCCTAGTTTTTCCAAATGTCATATGTTGAAAATAAAAAAAGTCAAATCAGAATTTCAGCACTTTGATTGATGTCTTGGTGTATTCAACAGATTATTTGTCATCGGCGTCATTTTATCCCTCATTTAGCCTCAATTTTGGACTTTTTATTGTATTTAACATTAATTTTTTCCCCATGAATACAATGTTGTCGTGTAAGAGATATCCGTATGTAAGCTTGTTTGAGTAATTTAAGCTGGTTTCTATTAGTTGTGATCGTGTGTCATTAATCATATAGCTAGTCTGATTAAAATCAGCTAAACCGTTTACAAGTATTAAAATGATTTCATTACAAAATCTACACATGACAAAACTACAACAACTTCAAAAACTGGTTGAAGAAAAAGGTGAGTTGATGGTCATGTCAAATACTGGTGAAAAGTTTGAGCTGCACAAACATAATGTAAAGTTCAACGAGTCATCAGATCTGGTAGAGGTTGACGGGGGAACCAAAAAGTTTTGGTTGATTCCATCAAAGATAGCATACTTTTGGACTCATGATAAAGCCAGAGAAGAATGACCTCATTTTTTATCTCTTTTAATTTTAAGAAATACTGCAACAACAAAGTATGCAATACTGATCATTACAAATAACAATCCAATCCACCACTGCTGTGAAAAAGAATTTACAAACATTATTGCCAACAATCCCAAAACAAATACAATCGATGCACCGATCAAACCAATAATTCTTGGGGACTGGATGTTTTTAATTCTCATGGAATTATTTGGCTCCTACTTTTTGTTTCATTTTGTAAAATGGAACTCCTTCTCCATGCCTTTGTAATTTCTTTTTGGTAGTTGATTTTTTTCTGAATTTTGATATTTTTGTATCAAGTTTGGAGGATTTTTCTTTAACCAACAAAACTGGAATGTCAGATGCATGCATGACATAGTTTGATATGCTTCCAAAAACTATCTCTTTTATTGGTCCTTTTCCTGAAGAACCCATTATGATTAGATCATATTTTGATTTTTTTGCAACTTTTACAATCATTTCTGCCTCATCGCCTTTGACAATTCTGTGGTTTGCAACAACGTTCTTGTTTTCACAGTAAATTTTTGCTTGCTTGATTGATTTTTCTGTATGTGTCCGAATTTTTTTAGACATTTCATCGTACGGTGTGCCTGATTTTACGCCAGGCATAGCCTTCATCAGAGTAATTGACGCACCCAGGTGTTTGGATAGATAAATGGCAGTGTCTAGTGCCTTTGTAGATTTTTTTGTAAAATCTACAGGCACAAGTATTTTATCAATTCCTTTATGAATAATGTTTTTTTGTTTTTTATTGCATCCACTGCACAGTGGAAATATCAAAGTGGAGCCAAGGTCTACTTCTCCGATAAATTTGCCACATACAGAGCATTTGATCTGTCTTGTGTTGTAGATATTCATAATTTTGGGATTTTTTCAGTTTTAGTTTGTATGTTGGTTTTATCCTCATTCATAAAGCAATTACAAACATGTGTAAGATATTAGTAAGTAAGCTTGAGAATGTAAAATAAGCTAATCAAGTATAATTACGCATAATGAGTTGAAATAATATTTTTTGTTTATTTGACAATATAACAGATTTTCTATCAGATATATCATGAAGTCATTATCGAGCAAAGAAATTCAAAAATTTGAAGGTATATGTGAGAAAATTTTAAAAAACAAAGATGTCAGATACATTTGCCTTTTAAATAAAATGGGCAAATTAGTTGTAGAAAAAAAACAAAAGAAGGTAAATTTTTTAATTCCAGATAAAAAAGCAAGAGATCTTTACATAAAATTAAAACTTGAATCCTCTTTAATCAAAGACTTTGATGATGAGTTGGGCAAGCTGGAATTTGTAGTAACATATAGAAAAAAAATGCAAATGATGAGCATTCCTATTTATGGATATTTGGTAATGGTATCTGCTAAAAAAAGTGCCAATTCACATCTAATTGCTAATTCAATATTAAATTTATTTGAAAAAAACATCATGATTCAATAAAGATGCCAAGTAATTTTTAAAATTACTTGATCATAAAATTTTTCATCTAATGTTTGAATGACAGTTTTTGCAACTATACACAATCATGGTTTATTATCAGATTATGAATCAATGATTATTTTTTTTAACGAATAGATATTTTCTTGCAACAAAAAATACGATCACAATGGTCATTACTGCCACAAACACAGACATGACGGTACTTTCATTTGGTTGCTCAACGGATTCAGGGGTTTGGAATTTTCCTTCAGATAAGCAGTCAATTGTCAGTTCTAATGTCTGACCAGGCGCAGAAATATCCTGATTTGCCAGTATTTTGCCATTTTTAACAATATATGCAGACAAATTTTGGCCGCCTAATGTAGGATATACTGAAATGGATATTGTATTTGATTCCCCACATGAGATATGAAATTTATCATTTCCTGTGTTTCCTATTTCATGCATGACATAATTTCCATCATGAATTTCCCCTGTCCATTTAGAGTCCGTATAAACTAGCATCAACACCTTGTTTGCATTTAATTTCTTGGAGTTTTGAATCTCTTTTGATAAATTCTCGACATTATCTGTTTGTGCAAAGGATTCTATCGGAACTGCAATTAACATCAACATAATTAATAAAAAGATATTTTTTTCCTTCACATGTTACATCGTAAAATCATGATAAATTATAATTTATAATAGATTTAGCTTAAAATCTCGTTTTAACTTAAAAGGTATTTTTTTGTTTTAAAAAGAATTTTTTTCATGAAGTCAGATATAGAAAGAGAAGAATGGAAATCATCTAGCGGTTTCATTCTTGCTTGTATTGGCTCTGCAGTTGGAATTGGAAACATTTGGAGGTTTCCTTACATAGTCGGTGAGAACGGAGGAGGGGCATTTTTAATTCCTTTTTTGATGGTTGTTGTGGGACTTGGAATATCCCTGATGATGCTAGAATTTGCAGTTGGAAAATATTTCCGATCTTCCATTGTAAAAAGCCTTGAAAAAATAAAAAACAACTTGAAATGGTCTGGCGTATTCATTGCTTGTGTATCTTTAGCAGTTCTAAGTTATTATCTGGTAGTAATTGGTTGGATTGGGTTTTTTCTTTCCAGTTTTGCTGCTGAGACGTTTATGGAATTTGAACAGATGACTGACACTTATTTTTCGATAGTTTCATTTCTTGTTGTAGCACTAATTGTAATGGCAGTAATAGGAAAGGGAGTCATTGGCGGAATTGAAAAATTCAACAAAATTTCTGTTCTGATTCTTATTTCCATACTGATTCCGTTTTCTGCATATGCTGTAACATTACCTGGAGCCTTTGATGGCATTTCATATTTTATTACTCCTGATTTTTCATCCCTGTACAATCCCAAAATATGGGCCACTGCCTTAGGACAAGCGTTTTTTTCACTATCTTTGGGTTCGGGTGCATTACTGACTTATGGTAGCTATTTGGGAAAACGCCAGTTTCTGCTAAAACCCACAATTACAATAATCTCCACAAATACTGCGGTGTCCATTCTTGCTGGATTTTTGATCTTTTCGCTGGTTTTTTCAAATAATCAAAGCCCTTCTCAGGGACTGCCTTTGGTGTTTAACATACTTCCTGACATATTTGCCTCCATGGAACATGGTACTGTTTTGGGAGCTGTTTTCTTTTCGCTTCTTTTTGTGGCAGGCTTGACATCTGCTGTAGGATTGTTTCAGGTGCCAACTGCATCAATCCAAGAATCCCTGAAAACCTCCAGAAGAAAAGCCACATTGATCGTGTTTGGGTTGGTGGTGGCAATAGGCATGCCTTCTGCACTGAGCTATACGCCGCTGGAAATACAGGTAAATCAAATCAAATTTTTAGACTTTATGGATGACATCTTTGGAACTTATGGCATCACTTTAGCAGAACTGGTATTTGTCGTATCCGTATCATGGTTTATGTGCAAAACAAGGATTTTGGAAAATCTTAACAAAAATTCCAGATTCAATTTTCCAGATTGGACAATCTATGTGATGAAATTTGTTGTTCCTGCATTAATTATATTTGTAATAATATTTTCGGCTATATTTGATAATGCATAATAAGAATAACATCTGGTGCCATCAATCAATGGATGTTATGCATTTTTCAATAAGCTAGGTGATTTGTCTGAGGCTCTTGCAGCGTTGTCTCACGGTCACCTCCGTAACGCCTGCAGCATCAGCAATATCTCGCTGAGTCTTGATCTCCCCTGCAGAAATCCCTGCCAAATACAATGCAGATGCTGCCATGCCCATAGGATGTTTTCCGGCCAAGATGTGTTGCCTTTCTGCTTTTTTTAGAATCTTTATTGCATCACGCTTTATTTTTTCAGATACATCAGCATTGCTTGCAATCTTTGCAATACAAGATACAGTGTCAACAACAGGCATTTTGAGATCCAATTCTCTGAAAATTAATCTGTAACAAGCCGTGACCTCCTTTCTTCGGACTCCAATTGCGTTTGCCACTTCATTAATGGTTCTTGGGGTCTCAGATGCACGGCATGCGGCATACAGAGATGCTGCCACCAGTGCAGATATTGAGCGTCCCCTGATTAGCTTTTTCTCTAGTGCCTTTCTGTAAAGGTATGCTGCCTTTTCAGATATGGCTTCAGATAATGACAGTTTTTCTTTTAGTTTAAGAATCTCGCCTAATGCATATCGAAGATTTCTTTCGTCATTGGATTTTACTCTGCTTATACTATCCCATCTTCGCAGCCTGACAAGAGACGACTTCATGGTTGAGGACAGAGGATTTCCTGTCGAGTCCCTATCAACAGAATGGATGACGGTACTTAGACCGCGATCGTGTCTTACCAGGGAGGACTTGTCTCCAGCGTGAGATCTGTTGGAATCAGATTCGCCAAAAGATCTATCAGGTCTTCTGTCGTCAGTTTTTTCATCAACTACAAAGCCGCACTTTGAGCAGAAGATCTCTTTGGAATCCATATCGGTAATCAAGGAATTTTTTCCGCATCGAAGGCATTTTGTTTCTTGAAAACTCATTGCAAAAATCCTATTGTATCATTGCATGTTTTAGTTCCAGAGACAGATCACATGGTTTGAATTCTTGCTTGTTTGGAGCAGCAATGTAAAAATCGGCGTAAAAATATCCGTCATCTTCAAGCCACTTGGTATCAATGCCTTTTTTGTGCAAAAGAGACAGTGTGTGGAGTTTTTCCTTGGCATCTGCAAAACGTCTCTGGGGGATTGGTTTGATGTCGGTTTTTTCTATGGAATAGCCATACTTTTCAAAGGTATCCTTGATTTTTTCCATGTCAAATATCCTCAATACTGAAAATGCAAAAACAGGGTATTTGGAATGCAAGTCAGAATTTTGTTTTTTCAGATAGTCAAACAGGTTAGAGAATGCATCATGTCCGATGTATCCTATACACCCAGTTGCAATGACCATGTCTGGAGAAGGAATGTCAATTTCATCCAGATTGTCATCTTCAAGGTTTACGCATATTCCTTTGCTGCACAAATTTACATCTTCAGAAAATCTAAGTGCAGGCTGTGAAATATCAATTTGATAAAATACAATATTCTCATTTGATTCTAGATTCTCAAAAAACTTTTTGGATTGTTCTTTTGTTGGTTTTTTGTTTAAAAAAAAGTCGTCTAGCTCTGACATCTTTAGATCATATTTCATGAGCGCAGAATTGATGCCATATGAACTTCCAATGTCAAGGACTTTTATTTTCTCAGAGGAGTCATGTTTTAGTTTTTTTGCAATTGACAGATAGAGAGGTTTTGTCTTGTCAGGAATCCTGTAATCTAGCTTCTTCATCTCTTTTAGGTAATCGTTAGGAGATTTCTGGGTGTAAATGTCCGTAAAATCTTTTTTTACCTCCAACTCTTTCATAATAGGGAAATTATATCATACCACACATTATAAAACCATCGATGGGTAGCACAATTCAATAAACTGCAAGAATCATAGGTCATTCAGATCGTGAAATAAAATAGTTTTCAACATCATGTCTGTATATCTTAAAAGATGATCTGATCATGGTACAAACCACTCTCACGTATCGAGATGGTGCGTTGGAAAATAAAATGGTGTGGATAGATACAGATCCGCCCATAGAATCTGATCAATGATATTGTAAAAAATCGATGGCTTCTACATGTCTTTTCATATGGTGAATGTAGTAAAACTTTGAATGGCAATGTATTCCTACTGTTTAACTTCTCTTTTGATACGTTATGTTTAATGAGTAAAAACTGCCAAAAACCATCTTTTTTGATGTCCGTTGTGCTGATTTTGGCAATAATGACGACTGTAGGTTTTTCAAGTATGGCATATGCTGATGAATATGATTTTGTAGCAGGAATACACAATGAGATTACATTTCACTTTAGAGATGGTATTGAAACTGTGAATTTTCCTGTTTTTTCTACCACTTCTGACATAGTATCCAACTCTGGAACTAGCTTTGAAGTTGAAGGTGTGATTGGAAATGCCCCTCATTTACACAAGGCATTAGATGAGGCATACAAGCATAGATTATCTAAATTAACTGCAGGGGGTGCGTTTGAATATGGTTATAGGTATTTTGATGTCGATGTCAACATAGTCCAAAACAACGATATCCTAAAGTCCCTCAAGTACAAAAACTGCGAAATTTCCGAATACGGCATATCTACTCTCAATGACGATTATGAATCATATTTGGTGTCCAATTCCGGATTTGCCATTGTCAATACTATAGAATTTGGGTGCAGTGGGATTCGTATCAATCCAGAACAAACTGCTTCCAATTCGTATCCTTCATCCATTGGTTTTGTTGATTATGGACCTTTGCCTTTTACGCAAGCTGAAGATGTGCACACGTTTCTCACATTTGACTTTGATAACGGCGCTGAAAAAATCGAGTCTGTAATATTTACATTGACTTCAGGATTTGATGAGTCTGACTATGGGAATCCCAGTTTTCAAATAATTACTGCGGTGTTGCCCCATCCATTAATAGACAATGCAATCTCCAAGTCTCAGAAAGTCTCCGGCATGTCATCTGGTTTTAATGAGGACTTTGATGTGAATGTGGAATTTGTAAATCCTGAAAAATTACGCGGTCTAGATTTTAAGGATTGTATTGTAACTGGCTATAGCATATCCACCCTAAGAGATAAGGAGGAGGGCTATACCGGAAAACGAGGGTTTGCCACGGCAGAAATACTTGATGTCAAATGTCTAGGTTTAATTCCAGTCAATCCTGGTTTTGACAAGTTGTCTAAAGAACATGATTCATCAGTAACCAACATCCCTCATCCATATAACATGGGTACTGGTCCCAACATTATTGCCACGTTTGATTTTGATAGTGGTATTGAAACTGTGAATTTTCCTGAATTCCATCAAGGCAACTTGTTAACAAGGGCAAATCCTACATTTGCACTCGTAGGAGTCCCTAGCAAAACCCCCTTGTTGTATGATGTAGTCGATAACGCTAGAAAGTCCGGATCAAGATCGACTGGTGTTTCTACAACAGATGAACTGTTTAACGTAAATCTTGTTTTAGCATATGATGACGATGTTGTTCGTGGATTTGATTATACCAAATGCCGTGTTACAGAGTATGCAATAAAAACTGAACATGACGGAGAAGAGAGCTTTTACAATGGGTTTGCATTAACCAATGAATTCCATTTTGAATGCCAAGGGTATAGCCCATATGATCCAATGTACAATGCACTATTCAAAACCATGAAAGCAAAGACCGAATCCACGCTTGACAGACAGTCAAACGAACGATCTACATGGGGGTCAAATTTCAGATATGAAGGCAACTAGTCTTTCGTTCTTTATTCTTTAATCACTTTACATTTTCATGTTTGACTCCAGATAATTTGTGATCCTCCCAAAGATAGGAGTTTATTTTTCAAATGAATCTCAGGCTTTTGTTGGATCGCCACTTAGGATATTGAGAACATGTTCGATGATTTGTTTTTGTCCTCCCTCATGAAGATCCGTTCTCATCGTATCCGAACCCAAGCTCACAAAGATCAGGTTATTGTCTTCCAGTGGAAAAGTAATGCGTGTGATTTTTTCAAACGCTGCAACCGCGTAAAGCCCCTTGCCAATTTTAGGACTGAGCTGTTTTCGTGCCTTCCATGCACTTGCAGCTCTTTTTAGAGAAGAGGCAGTTTCGGCAGGTGACAAATAATTTGTTATCCCGTCGCGATGGCTGACAGTGAGAATGTTGCCATCTAGATCAGTAACTATGCTGTGTCTGATGTTTACGTCAGAATCCATGATTCGCTTGAGAAGTTTTTCAAAAACCACGTAATACATACGGAAAAATATTACTTAAAATTATTCAAATGCCATCAAACAATGTAAGATAATTTTTCAACAAAAATAAAAATTCATTTGAAAAAAAAGGAAAAACTAGACAGATTTTCAGAAACAATATTTGAGATTTAATTTTTCTAATGCATAAAATCAAACAGAGAAGATGTTGCATTGCTGGGAAATTTCATTATATGAATAAACACTCAGCAATTATCAATTTTTTGCATCAGATATAGTGGATCAGTCGGTGTGTTCTTAGCTCGTCCTCGTATCTGGTCATGAATCCGCAGTGTGTGCACTCAAAGAACGGGTTGGTATCAGTCCTTGAAATTTTTTCCAGTTTCTCTTTCATGTCTTTGCCATCAAGCGGTTCTATTTTGATCTCATCGCCCTTTGGAATTGCCTGATAGTTTTCTTTCATGTCTATTGATTCTAGAAATTCAGAGATTGCATCTAGTACGTCAATTTTGTCTATTGTCTTGGAATCATCAACGGGTGTAAGGATGAATTTTTCTGATTTTAGTATGGGAAGTGCCTGAAGTTTGTCAGCCACATGGACTAGCAGCTTGTCCTTTATTGCAAGTGAGTGTGAGCAGTCAACTGTAATCATTTTACATTCATTTTATTCCCAACATTTTCTAAAATGTATTTTGGATTGTCAATTTCTTCTTTTATCCCAAACTACAACAAATCCGATAATCACGAACGGCAGAACAATCATGCTTGTCACAAATGGCAGATTGTTCATAATTTGATCTGCAAGTGCAGGAACTTCCATTCCATCGGGCGTACCTGTCCATGAACCAACATCACTGCCATTATCCCATATGTGTGGACTAGACACTACAGGTCGCGTCAAAAGTACCATTTCGCGCCACACAATACAGTCAGAATTTGTACTATTACATACCTGCAAGATTGGAATCAATGCAAAATAAAACGTAACAAACGAACCTATAACTAGTAAGATTTTGTATCTAGTTTTCATTTTATCCTAAGAACCTCGTGAAAAGATAAACAAAATCCACACTACAACAAAAAATGGGCCAGTTAAGCAGATCACATACAGTGGGGGAAATCTAGACACAAACCGTCCAATCACAAAAGATATTCCAACAAGGGATGTTGGAATACCCACTAGAACTGCACTCATGTTGTAAAGTGCAAGATTGGGAATAGGCCTCATTTCATTTGGTTCCATGTTTGCACGTTCGAGTTCAATAATCGATATTGCAGTGCCAAATACTATCAAACCAGATACAATCAAAACAATTCCCATTACCAAGAGTCTAGTTTTCATTTTCTAATCCTCCATACAATGAAAACCACCAAAACTCCAATCCCCATAACAACATATGGCCAAAAAACAACAAAAAACATTCCAAACAGCATAGAAAGACCACCGTCATCTATCGTACAAGGAACTATGCTTCCATCGTCTTTTTGATACCAGCACTCACTTGTATTCTCACGTTTGTCTAATTGTTCAGCTAATTCAGACTCGCCAACTATTCTTGAAAAACCACGATTTTCTTTGTGTTGTGCATATACGGCATCCTCTACTAAAAGTCTAGTTCCACTTGATTTATCAACAGGTGAGAAAAACACTGTTCCTTGGAATGCTCCAGTATCCATACCAGTCTCAGTGATTCTTAGCTGTATGCCTTTGTGATCAGTGTCTGAAAAAACATGAATGTCAAAATAATCCATTTTCTCATTGTCAAGATTCATGTCTTTATCAGTTACATGAACAATACCGGTATCATTTGCAAGATAGTTGGATTTGTCCCACTTTACCTTTATTCCATCATCAATTGGTGCAAGCCACTTGTCACAAAGAAAATCGTTTCTGTGATTTTCAAAGCTGGAGATTTTTTGCGAGTCCACCCATTTGGCCATTCTGTAATGTTTCATGCCATCAGCTACAAACTCGGTGCAGATTATTGCAGGTAATTGCAATCTGCCATCCACGCTATCCCAATTTCTATCTGACATTTTCCAGTCCTCATAATTTGTCTCAATGTTTCTAGCAAAATTTTCCATGATGGATGTTTCAGTCAATGGCTCAGAGCTTCCCATAAAGGCATCAAAGCAAGGTTGTGGCAGAATTGTTGCAGCGCAGCCAGCATATGCATATTTTATTTCCAAACCGCCTGCAACATCTAAAAAGATTGGTTCTATGAAACTAGTGTAAAGAGATTCCATAAATCCAGGGACCCCATGTTCAGTTGTTTGCCAAGTGCATGTTATCAAATCAAAAGAATGAGTGTGATTGTACAATCCAATTGAAGGAACTATCTGATTATCTTCAGGAGGAACACAGTTTTGTACCCATTCTGATTTTTTTATCTCTTGGTCTTGCAATGACAAATAATATTGATCAGATGCCAACAAAGATGCCAGTATTGCAGTAATTATTCCAGTTATTGTCAAGAGTTTAGTTTTCATTTTTTATTCACTGAAGAGATTCTGCAACTTTGATTAATTCATGTAATGGTAAAGTCGTTTCAAGCATGTAACTAACTCCGTTATCATCGATGAATTTGATTTTTGTTGTAGTCGATGTGGATTCCTGAATTATTCTGTCAGTAAAGTTTGCAGTCTGCATACCACAATCAGGACATGAATCTACTGCATATGCCAACATGCCGTTAATTGTAATTAGTTGAGGATTAAGTGAAGGATTCCCTTCCATTACGCTATCGTACGTTTCTCTAATACGCTGTTCTGCAGAACCGTATGTGTGGAACTCTTTCTCACCAACAAAATTTCTTTCATCTATCTGATAAATGAAAATTGCACCATGACTCACCAATTCATGTATCTGCCAGTTGGCTGGAAACTCTTGATTGTAATACACAATGTAGGATTCAAAAGGCATTCCTGATCGTGAACACACATAGGAATACCCATCAGGCAGATAAGACGGAGTTTGAAAAAATGGTGCAGTCTGTTTGCTCTGTTCTATCGTCATGCAGTTTGGATCTATGATCTGTGATTGCTCTGGTTTTTCTTTTGGGCAAAATTGCGGACATCCTTTAGAGTTTAAAAAATCATATTCAGGATCTACTTTCCACAAACAGCTATCTGAATCAAAGTAATGTGTACCATTACTCCAATCCTCATCAGCTACCCATTTCTCAACATATGGAATGCACAGATTATTTCCAGTTGGGTATGGCTTGTGTGGTTTCCATTCACACGTATCAGTGTCAATCGAGTGAGTCTCGTTGGAATAATTGTAAAAGCCATATTTGACACCAGATATATCATTGCACCAATCCAAGACTTGTTTTAACTCATTTCTGTGTATTTCAAATATCGGATCACCAAATGATCCTTGCTCAATAGTCTCCCATTTACAATCAACAGTATCTATTCTATGTGTGTCATTAAAATATGCAAGACCAGCAATATCAATCAGATCTTTTTGATCAATACAATGACTCAATATCGCTTCTAGCTGTTGTAAAGAGCCATCATAAACAACATTTTCATTTGCATTAAAAGACATCACAGTTATCACAGATACAATACCAACTAAGACGAATGCAACTATTCCAATCATTATCAAAAGTCTAGTTTTCATAAGCTCCGCACCTTTTACATCGATAACGACCCATATCAGAGTCCTGTTCTTCAAATACAAACTCCTCAGATCCGCAGGTCTTGCACTTCCTTGGGTTGTACTCTATGTCCTCAAATTCCTTTTTCCTTTTCAGATATTCCTCCTTTGAGATTTTCTCCTCGATGTACTTTTTCTCTAGTATACGCAATGCCTCGTCGTTTTGTCTCTTCTCTTTTTCGTCTATTGGATCAACGCGTCTGTAGTTTAGAACAGAGTCTTTTGGATGGGATGGGTGACTTTTTGCATACCAAAGAATTATTCCAACAAATAACAATCCCAGCACAATCCCGTACGGAAATGGAACAACTGTTTGCAGTCCAAAAAATACTGCAACTGACAAAATAATTGCAACTGGCAGCCTCATCTTCTACTCCATGGTACTTGAGACAAGAAACATGTCATCAACATCATACTCTGAAAAAAAGTTCCTGACAATGTCATGCAGAATAAACTCTTTGTTTTGTCCCTCAATTGTAAAGTGCTTGGAGCCGTCTTTGAATTCAAACACATAGTTTTGTTGGTAATCTTTTGAATCACTTATCTTGATTATGGTACTGCCAATCTGCCAAAACTCTTTGTTTGGTTCTGCAAAGTCATAGTCTGAGCCATATCTTGCATGATCAATTGTCATGGTGATGTATCCAGACTTGCTTTGAAAATCAAGATGCCGTACAGTAGTACGATATTTTTCAGGAGATATCTCAGAGAGCAGATATCCGGCAAAATCTACTGGAATGGCAGGATATTCTGGATAGTGTTTTGCAAACGACTGTACCAAGAATTCAGAGCCTTGGCGGAGTTTGGTCATTGTCATATCACGGCCATACCCAATCACGCCGTTTTCATCCTTGGAAAATGTTGGTGGCTCTACATACAGCATGCCATTTTTATCCATTGACAGGTCAAGATATGGCAGTGCAGTCATTGCAGTGCTGCGATGTATGGCACCGTATGTCAGCGCGCCGTCAATCACCCTATACATTCCACCCTGGCAGGGATTCTCTATTCTTTGCCGTCCCTCATCTCCCCAGTACTTTACAATGCAAGGGTCATCAAGGGACTTTGCGCTGTATGCCCTAAATGCTGACGTGTTGTTTTCAGCCCCTCCCATCCACTCTGGAAGTCGAATCAGCATGAACAGTTTGTATTTGTCTTTTGTTTCAGAGGGATCTGGATAATAGAAAAACTCTGCAGTATTTGGCTGCATTGTTTTGTACGAATGCGGCATTTCGGGAATTGTTGTTGAATTTGAGACAAGCGGAGCAAGGCAATAATCCCCTTTTCTCATACCTCCACTATCACGGCATATCGTGTCAAGTGATGCAGAATCTATTGCAACTATTGAAACAACTGCCAAGACAGCAATTGACGAAATAATTATTAAAACTCTGGGTTTCATTTTCTAGTCATATTCTCCACAAACATTGTTTTTGATAATTTCAGGAGTAGGTTCTTCAAAGTAAAATATTTCCACAGGTTCCTCAGAGGAGATGATTCTCTCGCATTTGTAAGTAATTTTTTGCCCATCCATTTCATCACTAAATGTCAATGAAGCATATCTTGCATTTTTGAACCAAGTAAAACTGATATGATCTTCAAACAGCGTACCGGACATTTCAGTCATTCCACTTTGAGGATAGCTTTCATGGAATTGTTTTACCAATTCATTGGATTGGTAATCAATGATTTGTTGATGGTTAAGCGGGGCTACAACAAACATCAAAAAACCAGTTAGCACAAAAAAAGACAAGACAACTCCAACAATTCCAGTGATGATCAGTGATTTAATTTTCATTTTCTTTACTTTATCCTCAATTTCTATCGTCCATCAATGACAATCTCCACGTCAAACGGGATTAGTTGGTGAGCCCTTTTCAGATAGTATTCTTCAGCATCAGGAACCATTGCAACTATGGCAGGATCCAGATTTATTTTCAAAACTTTTTCTGCATTGCCTGCACCAGAGGAAACAATCGGAATGTCACTGTTGTGAAGCATTTTTTGTGCGATTCGAGCCCTGTCATCTCTTGAAAAGCCATCAATATCATCAGACAGTACAATGATGTCTCCGCCTGCATGTGTTTGCCACCAAAGCGGATTCTCCAGATTGGGTGCTTTTCTTGCATCCCACTCTATCAGTCCTGAGATATCAAACGTCATAGTAGCGCTCTGAAACGGCAAAACTGTTGGGCCTATCCAAGCCAAAGTGTCTTCTTCGCCTATTCTGCCACTCCCACTGTCCTGAATTCGGATTACATCTGGGGTATTGTTGAAAAATTCTACTGTACCATCATCAGCATGAATCACAAGCGTGGATGGTTCCTGTCGTGCCTTGTTGCCATCCTCGGGAAGAATTGTAACTAGCTGCGGCTTGTCAAGTAGGGATTCCATTGGAAGATTCTCTGCAGTGTCAGGAAACTGCAGCTGTGTTGTGCGGTAGTAGCTGACTTGGTTTGCAAATGTGCCGCCTTGAAGTCTGTAATAATTTCCATCAGTTGCATAAACTACGGCACTAAAGCCGATGTGGGGAGGCAATGAGGTAAGCATTCCGCCACTAAAGACTTCAAAGTCATCATTTGCGTTTACTATTCCCAGATTGTTCATCTGATACTGCATCTCATTTTTTATCAACAGTCTTCCCAGTTCAGTGTAAAAGTCATCACCATATTTTTGGTATCCAGAATCTAATTCGTGTCTGTCTGTGTCGCTCCATTGCTGTATGTTCTTTGAGAGATATGTCTCATCAATGACTGGGATGGTTGTTTTGTATTTTAGAGGCTCGTGTTCAGGATTTACTATCTCAACAATACCGTCAGCAAAGGCAGTTGGTGTAGCGGGAGATTCAGGTTCTGATTTAGTGTCTATTTTGTCTTCTTGGATTAATGGCAATCTCACATTATTAAGAAATTCAATACAGGCATCATAATCTTTTTCAGAGATGTTGTTTGGCAAGCTTGGCCATTCGATGTAAAACATTTCATGATATTCTGCATCAAGCAGGTTAGAGTATTGTGCAAGATGCTCAAGGATTGGCGTACTGCATCCGTGAATCCTCAATTCATCTAGCAAATAACAGCTTTTTACAGACTCTTTTGAGTCAAAACACAGAGAATTGCCATCAAGCAGTGAAGAAAGATGAGTTTTATTGCCATTTGTTGATTGAAAGTACTGATCATATCCAAACATGGTGACTGATATTGCAAAAACGGCAAAAATGGACAACATAGTAATAAGATTTCTAGTTTTCATTTTCTTTACTCAATAACCTCAAATGTTTTGCTTGTGCTGGTTGGAAAATACTGGTTTGGTCGCTCAAATGTTACTGTTACAGTGTACGTGCCGGACTTTTGTATGGGATAATTTCCAATAGTTCCCTTTCTTTCCAAGTGATTTATCTCAAATTCAGCCATGTGCTGTTCTGCGGCGCACAATACCTCTGCGCCCATAGATATGGTATTGCCGTTCTCATCAGGATATTTTACATCATAGTTTGCGCATCCGTATCCATATCCTGAGATAATAAAGTAAAATGAAAATTCCTCCCCCACCACATATTTGTCTTTTAATCCGAGAATTTCTATTTCATAATGCTCCTGTTTTTTATCTTCAACTCTCAATGGGGTTGGAGTGATATAGTTGCCTTTTGAATACACAATGTCAATTTCATCTCCTACATATTTTCGCACAAGTTGATCCATTTCTTCTAGGGTTTTTGCGGTGAATTTTTCTTCCAGTACTCCTATTTCTAGAGCAACTGGGTTTCCAACATATTGTTCATCAAGAGAATATGCATTGTTTCCTATTGAGAAAGACATTCCAGTCATAGGATGCAGACCTTTTGCCCCAACATCATCAAATGCTATTTCAAGCTGGTCGCGTTTGTTGGTCAGATGCCCTAGCAGATCATCATTCTGCAAATCAACTCCGGTTCCACGAAACAAGACTGGACTGTATTTGAGAATGTTTGCATCTTGGGTTTCATGTTCTTTTGTGGTTTCTTTGCAATCATGTCTTGCCAGTTGAAATGGAATATCTTCCTGTGCAAGCTCAAACCTGTGGGTGTTTTGGAAATAGCAGTGAAAATCAATGTGATCAAGTGTATGGTTTTCATCAAAGAACATGTTCATTCTGGCCATATAGCCATCCTCGCTTCCTGCAAAGTATGACACATGGTCTTCTCTTACTGATTTTTCTGCACCATCATACACTGCATAAAACTCCCTTACCTCTGGTGAGTTTTGGAACATCTGAGTCATTTCGTTTTTGTCATACTTTGTGTCTGTCCATCCGCGCTTGATCAGTTTTGAGATGCTTTGCAATTCTACACATGCAGGAGAGCCGTCATACTTTTGGAGCAAAATCAATCCCTCATTGCATTTTACAGAGGTAGATTTCATTCCGTTATCTATCTGGTTTCTAGGCGGAAGGTATGGTTTGTCAAATCCTTCCACAACTCCACAGTATTGTGCAGGAGATGGAGATGGAAGTATTATTGTACCTGAGATTTGAATTCTGTGAAACCCTTCTTCAAGTTCTACGCTAACAGAATTGCCAATGTCTGATTCAGCAATATTGTATATTGGAGATTCTTCTCTGTTATCCATCACAATAAAATCCCCACTTGGGATACAATCAGTACTGGGAAGAGAGTATACCATCTCTATTGGTATGTCTACTTCAAAGATTGCATCAGAGGAAGCATCAAGCAATGCAAAGACAGAATTTTCTTTCTCACATATCCCGTAAACCTTTCCAGCAGATATGCTGTGTTTTAAATTTACAAAATCACAGTTATTGGGGTAAAAATTGTCCATGGTTATGTTGTCAGACTTTATCAGATTCATAATCTCTGTAAAATTTCCAATTGTGTTGACGACTGTTACATCAATTGCGCCATCACTGTATTTGTAGTGATATTCCACTGGAATATAGCATCCTTTTTCATCTGTATTAAAATGCAGTTCCAGAGTCTCTTTTACTGAATCATGCTCTGCATAAAGCACAAATTGGTTTTTTGGGTTTTCAGAGTCATCAGCAGAGATGGTTTTTGTAGAGTTTGGATGCTGTTTTAGAAATTCCTTGACTGCGAGGTCTTTTGCAAATTTGTCAGGTAATGGAGTCATTGTATCGCCAAATGTGCAGTCAGGTACTTGTTGGGCCAATGAAATCGGAATGATAGCAGGCAAGAGCATCAGAGCAAATAAAATTACAAAATACCTCATACAATATGAAATCTATAATCCATCATTGAAAAGTGCTTCGAATCACTAGTACTCAAAAAGGATTTGTACAATTGATTCAACACTCTTGTACATACGGCCGAAGAGATCCTAGGAAAATTTTTCCATACGAATCACACCAATATCATTAACGTATGTTACTATGGCATAATCTGAAAAGATAGTCCTTGCAATCTCTTCCAGTATACGGTATAATTTCTCTTCTTGCAATATCGCTTCTAGTTTGATGTTTTTTTCGTTTTGCAATCCTTGACCTCGAATCCCCTTAGAACCATTTCCGCGGACTTCGTAAAACGTGTATCCAGAGACATTGTTCTTTTCAAGAATTTCTATGATATTTTTTTGTGCAGGTGCCTCACAAACAATTGTCAACAGTTTGATGGCATAGAGTTTCATTTCAAACCATCCACAAAATAGCGGCTCAAGTCAAGCGTTCCAGCATCATGAAGAACTGTTGAGAATATGAACATTGCAGGCAGTAAGACGATCATGTTAAATGGAAATGTTATCCCAAGTGCAGAGGTTATGTATAATCCCGGATTTGCCTTTCTTATCGCGGTTCTCAAAACAGATGGCGCTGCAATAAAAGAAGCACTAGCAAACAACAGACCCAACAACACGGAACCTCCAATGCTCAATCCAATGTATGTAGACACAACAACTCCGACAATGCCATTAAAAGTCGGCACTGCCACAGAGAAAATTATTAAAAATTTACCTGCTTTTTTTACATCCTCCAATTTTTGACCAGTTATTATCCCCATTTCAATTAGAAATATCACCAGTGCAGGAAAAAACATGTCTTCAAATCCAAGCTTTATGGATTGAAAACCGCCCTCTCCAATAACATATCCGATAATGATTGAGCCCAATAAAATCACAATGGCCTTTCCTGCCATGGTGTTTTGCAAGACTTGTTTCATTGATGCCTCGTCACGCACTTCTCCAATTTCAACTGCAATAGAATCATCGCTTGGAACCTGCTTTACATCTGTCAGAATTTGTTTTGTTTCATAGTGTTTTGATTTTTGATTTTTTGTTATTGACATGTTTACTAGAAAAACGCACAAAATCAGGCTTACAGGTTCCAAAACTGCAAGTATTACAGCCATGAATCCCTCTGACGGTTGATTTTGAGTTTTGAGAAAAGACAAGCCGACAGAAAAACTAGTTGCGCCTACAGATCCGTATGCTGCTGCAATGGCATATGAATCAAAAATGTTGAACTTGCCAAGGCGTCTGAGTATTTGATAGTGATTAAGAGTCATTGCAACAGACAGGCCAACTGCAACCAAAATCGGGACTATCATATTGTCAAACCCCATTTTTCTCATTTCCAAACCACCATGCAATCCAATTACTGCCAGAAGATAGATTGGCAAAAACTCTGAAATGGCATCAGGAATTTTCAAGTCAGATTTTATCCGTGTTGCGACTATCCCTAAAATAAAAAACAGGATCAAAGGAGTAAGAATGCTAGATTGAATAATTGCAACAATATCCATCCAACTCAACACTCCTAGTTTTTTTATGGAAAGTTTCTATGGCCAATACGCCATTTATCTAATCTAAATGACTCACACCCATCAACACAGGTTATTTTTTCATTCTTTGTGGATTCCAAATGCTCCAGTGCGATGTTTTGGACAGCAATAAAATCAAAAATATCCTTTTTTTGATAGTCTCGCCTGTGGCTAATTCGTACGTGCTTTTCAAAGTCATTTGCCAGTGTTTTTTGATCATTGTTATGTACAATAAAATCACAATCAAAGCCAACCTTTTTGCAAATTAACTTGTACATGGAAATAACGTATCATGCGTAGATATAATTTCTCAGTCTACAGTGTGGGACACTGTAACACAAGTCACAATCATGACCAATAATGCTCCAGATCAAACACAGGTGATGGGAATCCTGATTGCAACTCAGCTGTTTTTAATTAAATTAAAATGGTGTACTTGTCAATCCCAACCATCAATGGTTCAGAAAAAAAGAGCCCCTACAGAACACGCAAGTTTTAGAATAAACACAAGCACTTTGGATAATTTAAAAAAAATCTCCAAAGACCAAAAACTAAGTCTCAACACATACGTAAACCAAATTTTTGACTCTCATGTAAACTGGGATGTAAATGCTTCTGAAATAGGCTGGATTGTGATGCTAAAATCAGCTTCCATGGAGTTGATAAAACACATAGACAACCAAACGATAATCAAAATAGCAAAAGATGCAGCAGAGAGTGGCGCAAAAGAGATTGCATTATCAATGAGAGGAAAATACGGTGTTAACGAATGGATTTCAATTTTAAAAGAGCGAGCAAAATCATCAGGGTTTTCAATTAAAGAGTACAATGAAGACAGCGGCACAAAATTAGTCATGTATCATGAAATGGGAGAGCAGTGGTCTTTGTTTTTCAGAACATATTATGAGGCAGTGTTTTTTGATTTGGGCTCCAAGATAAAAACAGAATATACAGAAAATTCAATCATAATAGAATTGGAATCGTAGAGAGTATTCAGATCAATCCTTAAAGGGTTTGAACTGTTGTTTTCTGTTATGCACACATCATATCACTTGGCCCTACATCACTATTTGATTTAGGATTGGCAGAACCTGCAATAATTTGGACTGTTCTAATTGTGTTTGTCGCAGTAGGAATTGCTGTGCTTGGCAATGCATCTGAAACCATGCGGGATTGAACCCAATTGCAGTGTTGAATAAATGGTTTGATATTATGATCCTACAAGAAAATTATTCTTAGTTCAAAATCGTCTCTTCTAGGCATCAAAAGGATCTTAAACTAATTTGTGTAGGCCCTCGAGGGGAATCGAACCCCTGTCCGGGGATCCACAGTCCCCTATACTAGCCACTATACTACGAGGGCCACGAGAAAGAAAAGTTGTTTATCCTGTAATAATCTTTGATTTCGCTTTGATGAAAATGAGCCTGTAGATTTATTATTGAGCAGTTTAGATTTCAGTTATGAGATTTTGGTGGGTAGCTATGGCAATAGCAATCGGACTCACATGGGTCGGCGTAAACTATATGCTGCCATGGAAATAGAGACCAGCCATACACTTTTGATTGACTTAGAAACTTGCGATAAAAATTAACGATCGCTTTAAATTTGTTGTATTAGGCTATTTGTCATCTTGAAGAGAAGCATCATACCAAACAGATTACGCGTGGGAAAAAAGCCAGTGGAGGAATCATCAGGCAAATCAGTAGAAAGAATTCAGGGTAATGGATTCACATGGATAGATGTCCAAAATCCTGAAAGATGGATAATTGAGGATCTTGCGCAGGAATTCAACCTAAATACGCTTAACATCGAAGACAGTCTGGCAAAATTTGAGCTTCCAAAACTAGACGCATATGACGATCATTTCTTTCTGATTCTTCATTTTCCGCCATTATTCTCAAAAATTTCCGTGCCACAAGTCAGCCAGTTATCAGTTTTCATGGGAAAGAACTTTCTCATTACAATCCACCAAGGCGATCTGACACCACTAGTAGAGATAGTCAAGACATGCAAGGATGCACATGACGTCCAACGCAGAGATCAGTTGTTGGGAGAATCATCAGGTGCATTGCTACACGAGATAATAGATGTACTGGTCGACGACATGCTTCACACTTTGCGAAGAATCATGGCAAATCTGGTAGAGATTGAGGAGGGGGTATTTGATGAGAGAAGGTCGGTTGCAAGACAGATTTCGCGATTAAGAAAGGAGATCACAATACTTAGGCGAATTTCAAATCCATTAAAGAGGCTAGTGTTGGAAACCGGTAAACAAGTAGAGCGTTTTATTCCAAGAGATGACGTTGAGCTCAAATTATACTTTGATGATGTCATTGACCACCTTGATAGAATAATTGAAAGCCTAGAAGAGTCCAAGGAGACAATGGAAATCTACAAGGATACAGATTTCGTGTTGAGTACAGAAAAGACAAACAAAGTACTTGCCGTACTCACCATGATATTCACACTTGCAATCCCAGCTACAGTAATTGGAACATTTTATGGGATGAACATCGCACTGCCAGGAGGCACGGATGATGTCCCGACGATATTTGGAACATATTCTTCGTTTATAATAATTGTTTTAGCATCAGTCATTCCAGCAGGGCTGATGTTTGCATACTTTAGAAGAATCGGATGGATTGATTAGAACTCAGTTACTGTCTCATGCAGACTGATTCTAATTTTTGTCAGAGACAAGCTAAGATCATCCGGGATTACGACCAACAAGCCTGAATTTGCGCCAACATTGGTACAGATTCCAGTAAAGCTCTGGCGGTTTAGCGCAAAGCATCCATCCTGTTCATAATATTCAAAAGAATTTTCATTCAGAAGATTCTCCAGTTCTTTTGCAGAAGGAACAAAGAACACATCAAATCCAACATTTTTGTCATTTATGGAAATCGCATATTCATATGAAGTATTATCTCTGGACGTGCAAATTGGAATGAATTCAGCATATCCGGTTTGTATAAGCTCTTTTTGTTTTTCTAAATCATAGTTTTCATTAGCAACATCTGAAAACTTGAACACGTACGGATCGTTTCCGATCTGGGTACCCTGAATAAACTCCATGTTGCTTCTAACAGCATCAATGGCATACCTGTACAATGGTGGTTTCCAGCTAGACTCACAATTGCTAAATTCATGTGTCAGTCGTACGAATGGTTTCTGGTTCTGATACTGTAGCTGGTTTGAGTTATAGTCAAAGGATTCACTTGGATCATAAAAAACGCTTTTTGATGATTCCGGGTTAGGATTAGACCATACGGTTGTAACATCATAGAAGATGTTTCCAGGATAGCTGTTCCATTCTTCCTGAAGGTGTACATAGACAGAATATTTGTTAATGTCCTGCTCATATGGAGAACTAAATACCATATGGCCATACAACATGTTAAACAAGATTAGCAGGAATGCGGCTGTGGGAAAAATAAAATAAAATATTTTTTTCATGTGTAAAAATTGAGAATTCCAAGTAATAATTCTTGGTCAGAACATCATAATTCCAAGAGGCATTATTTTAAACAAAAGCAAATAATCTGTAATTTTTATCAGCTTAGATAAATACAAGATGTAGGGATACTGTGTCATGGGAAAAATCAAAATCAGAACCGGTAGGGGTACAGGGACTAGAGAAGTAGACGACGAACAGAAAAAATGGTCTGGTGATGAATACAGAAAATTGCAAGAAGAGCGAAAAAAGGCAGCAGGAAACAGGACTGTTCATACAGGTAGAGGTACAGGCTCAAGAAAGTTAGGAGACTTGCCAGATCCAAAACCAAGACCATCAACTGAGGGCATGACAAGGGTTACAGGACGAGGAACCGGTTCAAGAAAGAGTACAAACAAAGGTTCTGGATAAAAAATCTAGAATTTTCATTTTTCTGGATTTGCCTAGTGAATCTCATAGTTAGAGCAGACAGATAGATTTAGAAAATTATATTTAATCAGAGTAAGCTTTGTTAGTATCTTGGGAAAGATAAAAAACATTCTAGTGCCACTTGATGGTTCGGTTTCGTCTAAGAAAGGGTTTAACCTTGCAATAACTCTTGCAAAGTCACTTGATTCAAAAATTACTGCAATCAACGTGATAAGATTTTCAAATGATTTTCAATTTCCAGTGTCATCAGAAATAAAGAAAATTCACGCTAAAAACGCGGAAAAAATTATTTCAGATGCACAAAATATTGCAAAAAAAGAAAAGATACCGTTTGTTGGAAAAATTGCAAAGGGAGCAAACATCGGAGGCGAGATTATAAAATTTTCAAGGAATAAAAAAATTGATCTTATAATTATCGGCTCCAGGGGACCGTATCCAGGCTCAGAAACGTTTCTGGGAAGTGTTGCAAACTATGTACTGCACAAAACCAACATTCCAATAACAATAATAAAATAAAAAACTAAAACTAGATTTTGACGTCTGGGTTTCCTTTCTTCAGTTTTTCCCAGTCAGAGAGAAAGTTTTCCAGTCCGATGTCAGTGAGTGGATGGCTAAGCATCTTTTCCAGCACTGCAGGAGGCAATGTGACAACGTCTGCGCCAATTTTAGCGGCATCGACAACATGCATTGGATGTCTGACACTGGCAACAAGGATCTGTGTGGTAAAACTGTCTTTATAATTAGAGAATATCTCCTTAATTTCTTTAATCAGATGCATGCCGTCCTGACCAATATCATCCAGTCGTCCAATAAACGGACTGACATATTTTGCGCCAGACTTTGCTGCAAGAAGCGCTTGGTTGGGCGAGAACACAAGAGTAACATTTACTGGAATTCCTTGAGAAGAAAGGCTTTTGCAGGCTTTGAGTCCATCAGGGGTCATTGGAACTTTAACTACAACGTTTTTTCCATATTCTCGCAACCGCTTTCCCTCTTCCATCATACCAGAGTAATCAGTACTTACAACCTCAAGACTCACGTCGCCTTTGATGATTTTAGTGATTTCTGCCATTGCGTCTTTTGGATTTCCGCCCTCTTTTGACAGCAATGAAGGATTTGTGGTAATCCCATCAAGCAAGCCCATGTCATTGAATTTTCTAATGGATTCAAGGTTGGCAGTGTCTAGAAAAATTTTCATAATTTTTTGCTCCTTAACTCTTTGACCTGCTTTGCTATATTAAAAGATGTTATGCCGTGCTTTTCTAAAAGAAGTGGGATCTCATCATCGCGTGCTGATTCCCCAAACATGTCTTGCGCACCAATACGCCTTATTGGAACTGGATACCGCTCAGATACTGCCTCAGCAACTGCAGAGCCCATGCCGCCAAGAATATTATGCTCCTCGCATGTGACAATGCAACCAGTCTCACGAGAAGCCTTCTCTAGCAACTCAGCATCAATCGGTTTGACTGAGAACATGTCCAAGACTCTGCATGAAATTCCTTCCTGCTGCAACGAGTCGGCTGCTTCAAGTGCCATCCTAACTGTAATTCCGCATGCAGCTATGGTACAGTCATTCCCATCACGGATTGTGATTCCTTTTCCTATCTGAAATTCCTGAGACGGAGAGTGCACTACAGGGGTCTGTGATCTTGCCATCCTCATGTAGAACGGACCGTATTCTTTTGACATCAGTCTAGTCAATTTTGAGACTGCAAATGTATCTGCAGGGATAAATACACGAAAGTTAGGAATCGCCCTCATTATTGCAATGTCTTCAATTTGCTGATGAGAGCCGCCATCAGGACCTACCGAAAGGCCTCCATGGGATACCACCAGCTTCACATTCAAGCCTTTTTTTCCTGGAGGCGAGGGGTATGCAATTCCATTTCTAATTTGATCCACTGCTCTTCCTGGAAGAAATATTGCATACGTGCTTGCAAAAGAGGTCTTACCTGAAGCAGCAAGACCTGCAGAAAGAGATACGAGGTTTCCTTCTGCAATTCCAACATTAAAGAAGCGGTCTGGAAATTCTTTGCCAAATCCAGATGTCTTCAGAGAGTCAGTTGTATCGGCTCCCAGAACAACAACGTTGGGATTTTCTCTGCCGATCTCAATCAGAGTTTTTGAGTATTCCGTTCTCATGTCAGTCATTTCCGGAGGATTCAAAGATAGCCTGCCTCCTGTGCAATTTTCTTAATTTGATCCTTCTTTTCACCAACAATATGCAAGCCAATCCATTTCTTTACTAGTTCAGTTCCACCTAATTCATTGGCTTTATCAAGAAGCAGTTTTCTTCGGGTTTTCATGACTTGGTTCCTGAACTCTCTTATCGTACCCCTCACATCTTGCTGCCCAATTATTGCACTGCCGCCAACAAACGCTCTTGCACCGTCTGCAAAGATAGAGCCAATATTGTCAAGTGTAACACCCCCATCGGCTTCAATATATCCTGAAAACTTGTTATCGTTTAGGACTGACTTTAATGATCTCATTTTTTCATGTGTTGCTTCAATGTATTTTTGTCCAGACTGTCCTGGAACGACAGACATCACTATTAGCTGATCAAGTGTTGGAATGAATTTGTATGACCAGGCAGGCAGATCAGTGCTTGGATTTATTGCAAGACCCACACCGACTTGGTTTTGTTTCAGAAAGTCGTGAATTTCACCAAAGCTGGATTCATCACAGACTTCGGCATGTACGGTAATCATGTCACTTCCAGCATCAACATAGTCGCGTACATGCTTTACTGGCTCATTAATCATCAGATGAGAATCAAACGGGATTACAGTTAGTGGTCTTAATTCTTTGATTTTTGTATGATCAAAAGTTTTGTTTGGCACAAATTGACCATCCATGACATCAAGATGAATATAGTCTGCCCTTCCAGCTACACATCGTTTGACTTCATTTTCCAGATTTGTCATATCCCCAGCAATGATTGAAGGGGCAATCATGAATTGGGAATCAAGTTCGTCATAAATTATCGGCACTACGTCTGAATCAGGGGCCTTTCCATGCCATTGAGGATTATCCTCCATGTGCTCAACTGCTTTTCCTTTAATGGTTCTTGAGATGATTATTGTAGGTATACCTTTTGTGGCATTGGCTTTTGCGATTGCCGCATCAATTTGTTCAATTCTATGACCATCAATTTCAATCACATTCCAGCCAAATGATCGCCATTTGTCTCCGGTCTTCCATCTTGAAGCATCTTTCCACATCTCTGAAAGATCATCGCCGTCCAATCTTTCATCAAGAGGCATGATTTTTTCAGTGTATGAATCCTGTTGGATAAAGTTTCTATCTAAAAATGCCGTAAGGTTGTCTACTTTGTATTTTGCTGCAGTCATTGCAGCTTCCCACACTTGCCCCTCATCGGATTCTCCATCCCCCATAATTGTATAGACGTGGTAATTTTTCCCGTCAATCTTTCCAGCCAAAGCAATTCCGACAGAATACGATAGACCGGTGCCCAACGAGCCGCCGCAAAATTCAACGCCAGGGCATTTGAGATCAGGATGACCTTGGAGCTTGCTTCCAAATTTTCTCAGTGTGTCAAGTTCTGATTTAGGAAAATATCCTGCAACTGCCATGTTAGAAAACAGACCAGGGGCAGCATGACCCTTTGACAATACAAGACGATCTCGATCCTCCCATGTAGGATTTTTTGGATCGTATTTCAAATATTTGTAAAACAAGCAACCTAAAATTTCAGCCATTGAAAAAGAACCTCCCGGATGACCAGAGCCTGCGTTGTTGGTGGCACGAATCACCAGTTTTCGGGCCTTTAGTACATTCTTCTTGATTTGATAATAATTCAGGCCCATAAGATCCAATTGTTCTTCAAATTTAATAAAAATCTACTTGAAAAAAAGAACGTCTTGAAAAACAATCTAACACTTACAATCATTATTTTGCTATTGGCAGTAGCAATCTCAATTTTTCTCTGGTCGATCGGGGTTTACTTTTTCTTCCTACCCATAATTTTCCTGCCTTTTCTCAGATTTCTAAGATTAAGCTCAAACCAAAGCAAACCAAGGATTTGTCATATTTGTGGACTCCAGTCAGATGGAGATTATTGCTCAAGATGTGGGACAAAATTAGCATGATTGATTTACAATAGTTTAATTACAACACAAATTCATCAAAATTTAGTAAAATATGTCATTTGATAGAGAACGAGAGATGTTTACCGCAACATGCGGTGACTGTGGAAATGAATGTCAAATACCATTCAAACCAAAAGACGACAGACCTGTTTATTGCAGAGAATGTTTCCAAAACCACAAACCACAACAAAGCAGTGGTTCCAGATTTGGAAGAGGTTCAAGCTATGGCAGAAGTGATAGAGGCTCTAGATTCAGTAGAGGCCCTAGAAACGACAGGCCAAGAGAGATGTTTACCGCAACATGCGGTGACTGTGGAAATGAATGTCAAATACCATTCAAACCAAAAGACGACAGACCTGTTTATTGCAGAGAATGTTTCCAAAACCATAGACAAAATTAGAAGATTTTTTAAAAAATTCTAGTTTATTCTAATATTTTCATTAATTTAGATAACGACGCTAACGTGTAAAATTTTAATTCGATGAATGTGATTAAACGTCATGAGTTACAAAGAACAGATTCCAATAATAGTGTATGATAATCAGTGTTATCTCTGTGTCAAGTTTGCCAAAATAATCAACTTTATGTCAAGAGGAAGAATAACAATGGTAGGCCATTATACAAATTTAGGAAAAACAATCAGAGAGAAAATTTTGGATGAATCTGCACTTGAAATGTTTTGGTTTATTGATGAAAAAAATGCCTTTGGGGGAAGGGCTGCCCTTCTGCCACTGGTAAAAGAAATTATGAGGTTTAAGAGAAAAGAAACAACTATGGTAAATTTTGATGACGAATGCAGTCAAGACTGTAAAACAATAAAAGCAGTGTTTGTCAGATCTGCAAGTTTGATATCTAAAAGCAAGAAGATAGAGTTTGGTAAATCTAAATAACACAGCAGAATAGTTGTTTTCATATGAGGATCAAGATAGAGACTTCTAGTCCCGATAAAAAAAAGACATCCATGCTTTGTGGATTTGTGGTGGAGGGAGCAGACAAAATTTTAGGACTAAACAGAATTGATTCAAAAATTGCTCCATTCGTCAAGCAGTCCATCATAGATATGGGAGGAAAGTTTGGCAAAATATCAGTCATTCCTGTAAAATCACCTGCTCAGAGAATTCTATTGGCAGGCATTGGCAAGAAAGAGCAGCTTACAAAGGATACTTTTAGGTACGTCTCAGGAAAGATTGCTCAAAAAGCAAGAGAGTTGAAGTTAAGAGAATTTTCCATCATATGCCCACCAAGTTCAATGTCAGAGTCAACATCGACAGTTTCACAGATTGTAGAAGGGTGTAAATTATCACTATACAAATTTGAAAAATATAAATCAGAAAAAGACAACTCTATGCCGGATCTTTTCATAATCTCACCAAAATCAGAGAAAATTATCAATGCAATGAAAACTGCAGAGACAGTCTCAGATGGTGCAATATTTACAAAAAGTATTGCAAATTTGCCTCCAAACGAATGTACGCCATCAACATTAGCCAATTTTGCAAGAGACATGGCAAAAAAGAACAAAATGAAATGCACTATAATTTCCAAAGATGAGTTAAAGAAAAGGGGTTTTGGCGGGATTACTGCAGTGGGCCAAGGAAGCAAGAATGAACCAAAGTTGATAATTCTAGAGCACAATAGAGGAAAGGCATCAGAAAAGCCAATTGTGCTGGTTGGAAAAGCAGTAACGTTTGACACTGGCGGAATATCTCTAAAGCCCGGAGAAAAAATGGATGAGATGAAATTTGACAAGTGTGGCGGCTGCACGGTTCTAGGAATAATGAAGGCAGTGTCAGAATTGAAACTTCCAATAAACGTTGTAGGAATTGTCCCGTCAGTTGAAAACATGCCAGGAGGAGAATCATACAGGCCAGGAGACATCATAAAGCTGTATAGCGGAAAAACTGCGGAAATACTAAACACTGATGCAGAAGGTCGATTGATCCTAGCTGACGCGTTATCCTTTGGAGAAAAACACTATTCTCCAAAAGCAATCATAGACTTTGCAACATTAACTGGTGCATGCATCGTTGCATTAGGTACAAACGTGGCCGGAATGGTTTCAAGCAATGACAAACTAAAGCAGCAGATGTTAGAGTCGTCAAAAAACACCACCGAGGAGATTTGGGAGTTGCCTCTAAATGACGATTACATGGACATGATAAAATCAGACGTGGCAGACATGAAAAACGTAGGGATTGGAAGAGCTGCAGGAACAATTACTGCTGCAGCATTTCTAAGAAATGCAATAAAAGATACGCCATGGGTTCACATGGATATTGCAGGCGTGGCATGGACTCAAGTCGCAACAAAAGACAAGCCATACAATCCAAAAGGGGCTACAGGGTTTGGAGTAAGACTGATTCTTGATTATTTACAAAATATTTGAGCACACGTGAGATCAATTATCAGTATTGAAAATTAATTTCTATATTATTATACAAAATATGGGTTGTCACCACATGGGTAAGAAAGCCTGTAACAATACACGTCATGCAGGATATGCTCTCAGCGATTACAGACATGTGGATGATCAATTTGTTCATCCGGATAGTCACATTAAGATAGGTGAAGAATGCTGACAGTAGAAAATGCCGTAATGAGATTAAGCGATTTGATTATTGAAAGAGAGCAATTAAAAGAACTGATTGAAAAAGAAATGAAGTATAACATATCAGATACGGCAAAAAATAGTGTTATTGCTACGGCAGATTTTCTTAAAGACGAAATTGACACTCTGAAAGATATTCTAAAAGAGCTAGACTAGTACCCTCTGCTATTTCTATCAGGTTTGTCGATGTTTGGATTTCTAAAACCATGTTTTTCCATCATATGATTTAAGAAGCGAATGTCATCGGAGAATTTTTCTCCACATACACTACAATTTGGCATTAGAATCAAACTTCATGATTCGAGTCTATATTAAAAGATTGAATAATAATTGAAAATGCCAGCACTGTTGCTTCCCAAGAGCTCTCGCATCTTAGTAGCACAACAGCGACGTCAGGTTTGACTTCCAAGTTCGGAAAGGGATTGGGTCGCACCCTAACGCTATGGCCGGCTTGAAAATTAATGTCAGATTCTCATCTATTAACGTAACGCCGTAACTGAGATTAGTTCAAAAGAGGTATAAAGCAAATGCTTATGGAAATACGATATGACACATAGGGTAGCAGTGCTTGACAAGGAACTTTGTCAGCCTAGAAAATGTGGGTTGGAATGCATAAAGTACTGTCCAGTAAACAAATCAGGGGCAGATTGCATAGTCCTCAACGAAGAGACAAAAAAAGCCCAGATTGACGAGAATATTTGCAATGGGTGTGGCATATGTGTCAAAGTATGTCCATTTGAGGCAATCACCATTGTCAATTTAGCTTCAGAGCTTGCTACTGACAAAATTCATCAATACGGTCCAAATTCATTTAGACTTTACAAACTGCCCACTCCAAAAAAAGGCGAGGTAGTGGGACTCCTTGGAAGAAACGGCATGGGAAAAAGCACAGTGGTGAATATTCTTTCAGGAAACCTCAAACCAAACCTTGGCAGGTATGATGATCCTCCAGAATGGGATGAAATTCTAAAGTATTACAGTGGGACAGAGTTGAAATCGCACTTTGAAAAAATAAAGCAAAATAAAATTCGCGCATCTATCAAGCCACAACAGGTACACCACATCGCTCAGGCATTTAATGGGACAGGAAAGGAACTCATTGAAAAATACGATGAAAGGGGAGTATCAAATCAGATAATCAAGGAGTTAGGATTGGAAAACTCGCTTGAGCAAAATCTAAAAGAGCTGAGCGGCGGAGAATTGCAAAGAATTGCAGTTGCAGCTGCAGCATCTAAAGACACAGAGTTTTACTTTTTTGATGAGCCGTCGTCATACAATGACGTTTTCCAAAGAAGAGGTGTTGCAAGAGTCATTCAAAGTCTTGCAGAGATTGGAAAAAGTGTCATGGTTGTAGAACACGACCTCACATTGCTAGACTTCTTGAGCGACTATATCGAAGTTCTGTATGGAGAGCCAGCAGCATATGGAGTGGTATCCAGTGTTTTATCTACAAAGGTTGGAATCAATGTGTTTCTTGACGGGTATCTTCCAAACGAGAACGTGAGGTTCAGAGACAAAAAATTCTCATTTGATGTTTCATCGTCATCAACTGATGAATTCCAGGAAGGAAGTGAGATCGTATCATATCCAAGACTAGAAAAAAAATACCCAACGTTTTCAGTGACTATTGATCCAGGGGTGGTAAGAAAAGGCGAGATTCTTGGAATAATGGGAGCAAATGCTCTTGGCAAAACTACAATGATGAAAATGATTGCAGGCGTAGAAAAACCAGACTTGGGTTCAATAGATAAGAAAATAAAAATCGCATACAAACCGCAATACCTTCAAAACGACATAGATGTCGAAGTTATCGCATTGCTAGAAAAAGCAAACGAGGGGGCAATTGAAGGAAGTCAGGAAGAAGAGCAGATTCTGGATCCATTAAAAATTAAAAAACTGTATAACAAATCAGTCAAGAATTTGTCAGGAGGAGAACTTCAAAAGGTTGCTGTCGCATCATGTCTGTTGCAAAAAGTAGACCTTTATGCGCTAGATGAACCATCAGCTTTCTTGGATGTCGAAGACAGAATTGCAGTCGCAAAGTTTTTGCAAAAGTTTGTTCGCTCATTTGGAAAATCAGCAATAGTAATCGATCATGACTTGCAGTTGATGGATCTCATTTCAGACTCGATGGTAATTTTTGAAGGCGAGTCAGGAAAGGCAGGCCATGCAACATCACCAATGAACAAATCAAACGCCATGAATAGATTCCTAAAGTCCCTTGACATGTCATTTAGAAGAGATGAAAAGAGCCTGAGACCTCGCGTTAATAAATTAGAAAGTAGGCTTGACAAAGAACAAAAAAGCTCCGGAAATTTCTATTACAAGAATTGACTCGGATGTTAAAGCAAGCACTAGAAAGCATCCTTACAGAAGAGGAGAGCAGCGAGTTAATTTCTGCATTTGATCAGATAGGAGACATCATCATAGTAAGAATCCCAGATTCATTGTTATCAAAGAAGAAGATAATTGGAGAAACGCTGCTAAAAGAAGTAAAAATAGCAAAAAGTGTATTTTATCAGGCCTCAGCAGTTGAAGGAGACTTTCGTACAAGGCACTTGGAGATTTTAGCAGGCGAAGACAAAACAGAGACAGAATACAAGGAATTTGGATGCAGGTTTACCGTAGATGTTGAAAATGCGTTCTTTTCACCAAGATTGTCTACAGAGAGGGAAAGAATAGCAAACCAGGTAAATGACGGAGAAACTGTAGTCAACATGTTTGCAGGAGTGGGAATGTTTTCAATCATGGCTGCAAAAAAGAAAAAATGTACTGTATACAGCATAGACATTAACCCCGTGGCATCAATGCTATGTGAAAAAAACATAGTATCAAACAGGCTTTTAGGCAAAGTAATTTCAATAAACGGCGATGCATCTAAAGTAATCAAAGAGCAGCTAGAAAACAAATCAGACAGGACTCTGATGCTGCTTCCCGAGAGATCAGACGAGTTTCTACAGTCGGCAATAGATGCTACAAAAAGTGGCGGGATTATTCACTATTATTCTCACATTCATGCAGATAAAAAATCTGAGGCAGGAAAACTGTCTGAGGAGCACTATTTGCAAGTAACCCCAGTAAGATCTGAGATACTTGGTTCAAAAATCGTAAGACCCGTGGGGCCTAGATACTATCAAACGGTAGTGGACGTAAAGATTACAAAATAACCTAATCATCAGAAGAGATTGAGGCTGTCGAAGGCTTTGTTGTTGCCATTACATAGCCAATCCATGCAACAACTCCAAGAATTCCACCTGCGATCATCAAAACAGAGAGTTGCAAAACAATAGGACTCCATTCAGATAACATCAGCAGATATGCATAAAGGAAGAATCCGCCAATACAAAGAGCAAATATTGCAATTCCCATACCTTTACGCTTGTCCATGGCGGACAAATTTTTCGTGAGTTATTTATTGGTTTGAACTAGTTTAGCTCAATGGCCATAAGATACGCATCCTCACCATCGCGATAATATGCGTTAAGTTGTTGTCTAATCATAAAGCCAAGTTTTTCATACAGTCTCACTGCATCAGTGTTTGAACATCGAACCTCAAGATAGAATTCATCGCATTTTTTGATTTTAACTCCATTAATTGACTCTTCAACAAGTGCTTTTCCAATTCCTTGTTTTCGATACTCGTCCAAAACAGCAATTGAGACAACATGGCCCTTTTTTACAAAGCCCAATTTTTTGAAATTTGAGAACCCATATTCTGTCTTGCACATGATATATCCAACATGTTTCCCACCAATTTCTGCAACAATGAATGCCTCTGGAATTTCTGCAAGGAGGCTCTCATAGAAATAGTCAGAATAATGCTCTGGAAGCGTTTTCAGATTTATTTCCATGACAGGGATTAGATCGCTTGGCTCTGCCCGTCGAAGAATACAATCTCCCAGCTGTCTGAGAATAACTTGCATGGGTAATGTAGGCTCAACTCAATATTTAATTTTTAGAACTATATACTATGAATAATAAACATAGTTTATGGTGCTGTTATGGATTGGAATCGCAATAGGAATTTTGCTGGTAATAGTCTTGATTGCAAAAGCATCAAAGACTTCATCTACGGCAATAGTTGGGATGAAGATACGTTGCAGAAAATGCGGTTTTGAGACCAACGGCCTTGACTGCCCGAGATGTAAACAAAAACCTCAGTCATTTGGAGTTTAGTTTTTAGAATCAAGAAAAGGTGTGTCTGGAAAACACAAATCTCGCCATTTCATAAGGTCGTAAAAAATTTCCAAATAGTTTTCAGATCTTGTTGTGATGTGAACATGAGCATCAAAGTCCTCACAATGACCTTCAAAAATCATTACGCTTTGCCTCTTGAACTGAGGTATTGTAAGTCCAACCTTCTTGACATTGTAAAACACATAATCATTAATTTGGATTGATTTGCCGCTAATCAAGACATGTTTTTTTGCCACATTCGTATTAATGTCCGCATTAACTTTGTCTTTTATGAAGTCACTCCATCTGGGAGTGTCTGGTGGCCAGTGATGAAAATAAACCTTCTCAGCAAGGAACTCAATTCTGTTGTCAGTCAACAATTATTCTAAAGATCATTTCAACTTAAGAGTATTGAGAAGATACAATTTGAACCGTTATTTTTTGATTCCAGTATCTGATAATACCCATTCCAGAGCTTTGAAATAACCTTGTTTGAAATCTTTTTCGTCAATTGCCATATCAGGATTGCTTCGTAATTCTGAAAGTAGCTGATTTGCCTTTTTTGTTATTGTTGCTTCATCTAGCATGTCATTATTCCGTTTAATCATGTTTTAATGGATTTCGCACATTAAAATATATCAGATAAATCACAAAACCATTTAATGCAAAACATAGGTCTAAAAATAAATGAGTGATCCCGACCAAGAAGACGTTATTTCTTTAGTCAATTCCCTATTTGATGTTACTTTGTTCAACAAAGGCATGTATTCTCTGGAATTTAGAATAGAGAATCATGATTTTAAAGAAAAATTCGAGAATCTTGCACGAGAACTAGAGTCAAAAAACTATGTTTGCAAGATGGAACTGATGAACAATGAAAAATACATCATAATTCAAAAGTTTGCTGCAAAAAAACAAAGAAAATGGCTCAATACAGCATGGACTCCGAGGATTCTCTTTGCGGTTGTTATCACATTTGTAATGATTGATGGATACTATAGAACTGCGGGGACAAATTCCATAGTAAATATCGGAGACCCTTTAGAGATGGCTGGAGTCTATACTTTGTCATTATTAGGAATTTTAGGCATTCATGAGCTTGGCCATATTGTTGCAGCAAAGATTCACAAACTAAAGACAACATGGCCATACTTTATTCCAGGAATACCAGTCATTGGAATTCCAACATTTGGAGCATTTATTCAATCAAAAGGATTAACAATAAACAGGGAAATTCTGTTTGACGTAGCAATCGCAGGTCCCATTGCAGGACTAATTGTTGCAGTGATTGTTTCAATTTATGGAGCATACACTGCCCCAATTCTTGGTGAAGACATCGCACAAGGATTATTTGCAGAATCAAAGCTGATAGAATGGAATCAGGGAGAGCCTCTTCTTATGACTGCCAGTCTTGCAATGTTTGGAAAAGGAGGACAGGGTCATGATGTAATTATGACTCCAGTTTTGTTTGCAGCATGGATCGGATTCTTGATTACATTTTTGAACTTACTGCCTGCATGGCAATTAGATGGAGGTCACATGGCAAGAACGTTACTCGGACCGAAATTGCACAGATATGCTACATTTGGGAGTATGGCAATATTGGTTCTATTAGGCTACTGGTTAATGGCAATGCTAATTCTTGTAATGAGTTCAAGAAATCCAAGTGCAAATCCATTAGATGACATATCACCGCTATCAAAAAACCGCAAGTTAGCATATGTTGGAGTGATCGTACTTGCTATTTTGTGTGCACCGCTACCATCCAGTCTTTTACCGTAGCAGTAATCGCGCACCGTCTGAAACTACTGCAACTTTTTGTCTTGCACCTTGTGTTTTCAAGATATAATCCATCGCATATTTTATGCCCGGAAGAGAAATCATGTTTAATTTCTTTGCATAAAATTCGGGCAAGATTGAAACCAATCCAATTTGAAAATTCTTTTGAATCTCAGACAAGAACAGCAGATCCTCCATGCCACTGACATATTTTGCAGGGTTTCTAAGCTGCTCCACACTTAGTCGATCTTCGATGAACTGCTGTATTGCATCAGAGCCTAATCCGCCTTTGCATTCAGCAACTAGTATTGCAAGCCCATCTTTCTTAATTGCACCAGCACAATTCCATAACGATGAGAGAGACTTTCCCAGATTATCATTGCTTGCGTCTTTACCCGTGCTGATTATCATTGATTTTTGCTCACCAATGTCTTTTATTCCAAATGACTCCAGAGTCTTTGTAGCAGATACTGTTTTGGAGGGATGTCCAAGTACAAAATCCACAATACCGTTCGAATTTGCAACAATCTCTATGCCTTGAATCTCAAAATTGTCTGCAAATTTTTTTGCTTCCTCAAAGCTTTCTGTTGGTTGACCAGGGGCAGGAAGATTGTCTTTTCTTTTTGCATATGCGGAGAGCATGGAATCATGACCAAATTTTTTGATCAATCTGGTTGCAATAGTCTCATAACCAAAAAGCCCGTCAAACTCCACTTCACCCATAAAGACAAGATTAGAGTTGGAGATATCCGCATTGTCAAATTCGTTTATGGAGCTTCCCTCTGGCAACCCAGACTTTACCAAGTTCAGGATTTTTTTCTCAGCCAGTATTTTTGGAAATGGGGCAGATTTTTGCTCACACATAGTAAACAGAGATGAAATGATTTTTTGGACTGACTTGGAATTATGCAAGACCACCAATTCCATCGGTTTTTTCAAATCAATGGAGGCAATTTTTTCATTGATCGCCTCGTCTTCAAGAATTTTGGCATCAGAATCAATTTTCTGCTCCAGATTCTCGGCTTTAATATCTAAAACGACATCAGTAATACCATAGTTTAACCAAATTTCAGGCATAATTGATAGTCAATACAAACCAAAATAAATCCAGTGTAGTTAATTTTAGTATGGAATTTGTAAAAGAGTTTGCAAAATTTTTACATCAAAAGGGAATAATAAAATTCGGAGATTTTACTCTTGCAAGCGGTAAAAAGAGCTCGTATTATGTAGACTTGAGGCTAGTTCCTAGCTACCCTCATGAATTTAGAATGATGATCAAGCACCTTCAAAACGATGTTGCCACAAACATAGGATTGGACAATTTTGATTCGATTGTATCTGTGCCAACAGGGGGACTGGTGATAGCATCAGCATTGGCCATTGAAACGGTCAAACCACTAATCTATGTCAGAAGTAAGCCAAAAGAGTACGGCACATCAAAGTCAGTCGAGGGAAAAATTCAAGACGGGATGAAGATTTTGATGATAGATGATGTGGCTACAACCGGAGGATCAGTCGTTAACGCCATAAAGTCGCTCAGAGAGGCAAACATCAGGGTTACAGATGCATATGTAATTGTGAACAGGATGGAAGGGGCAGATGAAGCACTAAAGGAACAAGGAGTTAGCATGCATTCAATTCTAAACATAATGCAAATTACCCAGATACTGCATGAACAAAATCTTGTTGACGACTCGGTGTTACAAAAAGTAAAAAACCAAATTGGAAATTAGAGGCAGCTCAGTCAAATGCCTTCACATCATCTTTCAGATATAACTCTGATTCTTCATTGCAGCCAGTAAAATTAGTCAGTGCTCATTTTAAAACTAATGGAAGAGAATGGGCCCGAAGGGCTTCAGAATATTTTGCTTGTGAAATTAGATTCAGTTTAGGCATGATAATTTTTCTCTTTTAGAACATTATCTATACAAACAACTAGAAAATAAGTTTTTCACATATTCAAAAGTAAAGTATTGAATTAAAACAATAATTCTATTTCAGAGAATTGATAGTCACATATTCGCAGGTTTACAAAAATTAACAGGTGTTAACAGAGTTAATTTGGTTTGCATGCCAAGAAGTGATTTCCGAGCTGGTGGCTTAGGTTGCCAATCGTAAATTCTTCCGCTAGCAACTTCAGTTGCTAGTGACATTATTTTCAAGGGCACTAATTTTCTAACAATTGATCTAATCTAGGTTATCAACTGTTCTTTTGTAAAAACTATCAGAAATCATGACTAAATTTCTAACAGTTGCAAGAAATTTTTCTTTTCTTTGTATTACATACTTCACAATCTAGCAGACATTTGTCTTCAGGACAATAACCACAAAACTGCTTTTTCTTTGATTCCAAGATTATGGATTTAACTGTTGCATGAATTGTTGATTATTCATCATGTTCTGCATCATCTGAGGGTGCATCATCATGTTGTCCATCATCTGTTGACGTAATTTAGGATCATCCATCATGGCATTCATCATTGGACTCATCATGTTGTTCATCATTCCTTGCATGTGCCAAGGATTGTTTAACATCATATCATGCATGTTCTGCATTACTTGAGGATCATTCATCATTTGATTCATCATGTTGTTCATCATTTGTGGATTATTCATAGTCCAATTACTGTTCATCATAGTTCCCATATTCATCATGTTCATCATTTGATTATTGTTCATCATGTCATACATCATTTGTGGATGATTCATCATGTCATACATCATCTGTTGTCTTAGTTCAGGATCATTCATTGCAGTTCCCATAGCACTCATGTTATTCATATTTGACATCATTCCATGATTCATTCCCATCATGTGACCATTCATCATGTTGTTGCCCATCATAGAACCGCCCATCATGTTGTTGCCCATCATGTTGTTGCCCATCATGTTGTTGCCCATCATGTTACCAGTCATCATTTTACCAGTCATCATATTCATCATCATTCCATTGTTCATCATATCTTGCGTCATCTGAGGATTGTTCATTATCATATCCATCATCTGTTGTCTTAGTTCAGGATCATTCATCATTCCCATCATTCCGTGATTCATAGAACCGCCCATCATCATATCCATCATTGTACTGTTTCCTCGCATTGTCTGCATCATTGGTTGATGTTGCGCCATCATATCCATCATTTGTTGACGAAGTTCTGGATCATCCATCATTGTATTCATCATAGGACTCATCATCTGAGGATTGTTCATCATGGTTGTTTTCATTTGATCAGTCATTGTCTGCAAATGTTGAGGATCATTTGTCATAGTATCATACCAAAGTTTTCCAGTTTGTTGATTACTTAACATGCTATTCATTACACGTTGCATTTGTTGTGGGTCGTTTGTCATCATGTTCATATCCCAATTACCCCAGCCTCTATCTGCCAATCTCAGATAGCTGTCAGGACTAACACATACAGGCATTCCCATGTTTTTCATCATGAGAACCTTACCGTCAGCACATACGATTTGGTTTGGATTTGTTCCCATCATCATCTGTTGTCTAGGAGTCATTATGGTTTGTGCCATGACTTGTTCAGAAAGTAATGATATGGAAATTGTAGTAATAGCAAATATCAGGATTACTGAAAATATGGAATTTGTCATATTCTATAATCATGATTTTGCTAAATTTAAAGTATTTACCACATTTCAAAAATCCTTCTGTCAAAGGAGAATTTCTCCAACTAAATCTTGCAATCTCTGCAATCTAGATAAAGAAATGTGTGTTTTTCTAGAAATTTGTTTCAAGTCAGCTGTCAAAAGATCTTTTGCAATCATAAATTTAATGTCAGAAAATGCCTTCAGTTCTAATTTACTAAGATTTAGCAATGTGATTGGATAGAGTCCTTTCCCATCAATCATTTTTTCTAGGCTCATGTCCGTAGGATGATTCCAACACAGTAGATTTTGTCCTATACACGTTGCATACTCTAATGCATCCTCAGATAATTTTGTGTTACATGATAAAATCTCTTCATCAAAATCCTCACGTAAATCTAAAAATCTTGCATGTGTGTAAAGAGATTGTTTTAGATTTGTATGAATTCCCCTTCTGTGATGATATTTGCATTCTATCATGAATCGTTTATCTTCTAGTTTAGCAATGACATCTATCTCATGTTTACCACATTTTCCACGTGTCTTTTTTCGAACTCCTTCTATTGCATATCCATACTTTGAAAGAATCTGACTTATGAAAGATTCAAAAGGAAATCCAGCTGGTCCCATTTTCATTATTGATTCTTTTAGTCTGTATCTATGTTGAATTACTCTGCCTCTGTTAATTTTTGAAATATTATTTAGGACAATTCTATAAACTTCTTTGGTAGTGAATCCACTTTCAATCATCTTTTGAGTGTTTCTTGCAATTTTCTTCGCTTCCTTTCTACTTGCACCAGCTCTAATACAAGTTCTAATCACTTTGTTAGGATTAAAAATAACTTTCCGCCCATCTGCTTTAATTATATAGATTTTTTTCATAAAAAAATTCCTTTCAAATTTTTGGATCATATTTAATGGAATCTTGAATTTCCTTAAGAATAGATAACATCAGTTCTTTATCTTTTTGATTAGTTTCTTCCAATAGTTGAATTCTTTTCATAATTTTTTTATATTGTTCATCATTTGTCAGATCTTGTTTTCCATGAATTAATCGTGTTCGGATCAGTGTCGCACCTATAGTAGAAATAAAAATTCCCAATATCGAAATGCCTACAAACATGAAGATAATACCGATAATTCGCCCCACATCGGTTATTGGAACAATATCTCCATATCCAACTGTAGTGACAGTTGCTGCTGTCCACCATACAGCATCTAACATAGTTTTAATTTCGGAATCATCATTAGGAGATTCAATTAGGAAAATTACAACTGTTCCAATTAGAAGTATTCCTGCAGATATTGCAAGAAGATGTATTAACATGTGCAAATTATCTGTTACCTCCTTTGATCATATTTTTCAACACATATTGTGTCAAGTCATATTTCTTAAATTTAATGAATCGTTGAATATTGAAATACGTTACATTTGTAAAATCCAAAAAATGTGTATTTAGTCACAAACCTGTATATCAAATATGAAAAGTAAGTTTTAATATTTTAGTAAGAAGTGTGAGATCTTATCATGGCAAAGGATCCAGTATGTGGAATGGTAGTAAATGAAGAGACAGGAATAAGCTCAGAGATAGGCGGCAGGTTGTTCTATTTTTGCAGCCCAGTCTGCAAGCAGACGTTTGTTCAGCCTGAAAAAGAGCTTGCCAAAATGAAAAAGAGAATGTATGTAGCAGCTTCTGGCGCTCTTATTTTAGCAATAATACGTGCTGCACTTTACATCAGTGTTGCAGCAGGTGCAATGGTAGTATCTTGGGTTCCATTTCCAGAAATACCATTTCTCTCATACGGCATGTTATTGTTCATCATTGTAACTCCTGTTCAGTTTATTGGAGGATGGACATTTTATGTTGGAGCATACCATGCAGTAAAACACAGAACAGCAAACATGGATTTTTTAATTGCAATGGCTACTCTTACTGCATACATTTACAGTACGATTGTCTTGTTCTTTCCAGAACTCATACCTGGTGAAGAAAAATATGTCTATTTTGAAGTATCTGCAGTAATTATCGCATTTGTCTTACTTGGCAAATACATGGAAGAGGCAATCAAGAAGAAAAGCTCAGCTGCGGTAAAAAAATTACTTGATCTAAAACCAGCAATGGCTCGTGTCATAAGAGATGGTTTAGAACTTGACATCCCATCAAATCAAGTAGTACAGGGAGATATAATGATAATAAAACCTGGAGAAAAAATTCCAACTGATGGAGTTGTAATTGAAGGAGAATCATCAGTTGATGAAAAAATGATCACAGGTGAGAGCCTACCTGTTGGGAAAAAACCTGATGAGGAGGTGATTGGGGCCACTCTAAACAAACAAGGATTGTTAAAGGTAAAGGCAACCAAGGTAGGAAAAGAAACAGCACTATCTCAAATCATACATGTAGTTGAGCAGGCACAAAGTTCTACTGCCAAATCCCAGAGATTAGCTGATTCTATTGCTGCAAAATTTGTACCGTCAGTAGTTTCTGCATCTGTTATTACTTTTCTAGTATGGTATTTTGGAATGAATGATTTTATCTCGGGATTGTTGGCTTTTGTTGCTGTACTGATTATTGCATGTCCATGTGCATTAGGTGTTGCTACTCCAGCTGCACTAATGGTTGGAGTTGGAAAAGGGGCAGAATCTGGAATATTGATACGAGGTGCAGAATACTTGGAACGTTCTCAGAAAATTACTACAATAGTATTTGACAAGACTGGAACCCTAACAAAAGGAGAACCTGAAGTCACAGACATTGTTTCATTAGGAAATATTTCAGAAAATGATCTTATCATATTATGTGCTGCAGTTGAATCTGGCTCTGAGCATCCAATAGCTCAGGCAATTGTGAAAAAATGTAAGGCAGAAAACATTTCACTACCAACCATTACAAACTTTGAATCATTAAACGGACTAGGAGTACAAGCTGTTGTAAATGGAAAAAACATCTATAATGGCAATAGAAAGATGATGACAAAATATGGAATTTCATCAGATGATGTTGAACAAAAAATGAGCGGGTTGGAATCACAGGGAAAGACTGCAATCATTGTTGCAGTTGATAAAAAAATTGAAGGCATCATTGCAGTTGCCGATTCATTAAAGGAGTCATCGCCAATGGCAATTGCTGCACTAAAAGATCTTGGAATTGAGTGTATTATGATTACAGGAGACAATGAAAAGACAGCAAATGCTATTGCAAAAGAGGTAGGAATATTCAAGGTGATAGCTAATGTTTTGCCTTCTGACAAAGCTGAGGAAATAAAGAAATTGCAGTCACAGGGCAAGATAGTTTCAATGGTAGGGGATGGAATTAATGATGCTCCTGCATTAGCACAGGCGGACATCGGAATAGCAATAGGAAGTGGTTCTGATATTGCCAAAGAGACAGGAGGGATTGTTTTGATCAAAGATGACATCATGGACGTGTCACGTGCAATAAGATTGAGTCAGGCAACTATGAAAAAGATAAAACAAAATCTCTTTTGGGCATTTGCATATAATTCAGGAGCAATTCCATTGGCTGCAATAGGATTGCTCAGTCCAATTATTGCAGCAGCTGCTATGGCATTAAGTTCAATTTCAGTTATTGCCAATTCTGCAATGCTAAGGCGATACAACATCACAAGCGGAGAGGAAAAATTGATGAAAATTTACAAGTCTAAAAAACAAAAACTCGAGGTTTTGAATTAAGATTCATGGAACTAAAAATTAAAAATATTGGAATTGAATCGGGCGGAAAACCAATTGTATTTCTTAATGTTCACGATGCAGATGAGCTAGGCGTGTCAGCATCTGGAAGATTGCAGATCAATTCAGGCAGAGAAGTTACTGTGATAGTTAACATTGCGTCAGATTCGATTCAGAAGGGATATTTAGGAACAAGTAAGGAAGTCCAAAAAATTTTGAAATTAGAACAAGATTCTGTTGTCGATGTCCAGATCTCTGCTTTTCCAAAATCTTTACAATTCATACGTAACAAACTAAATAGAAAAAAACTCACTTATGAAGAAATTCATGAAATTGTAAATGATGTAGTTGGTGGAAATCTCAGTGAAAGTGAGATTGCTTCTTTTGTAACTTCATTACATATTCAAGGTCTCAGTTTGGATGAAGCCACTAGTTTATCATTATCAATGGTGATGACAGGAAAACAGCTTTTTCTTGATGCCAAACAAATTGTAGACAAACACAGTATAGGTGGTGTTCCTGGTGATAAAACCACCTTGCTTGTGGTTCCCATTATTGCCGCAGCAGGGTTGATCATCCCAAAAACATCTTCAAGAGCAATTACATCTGCAGCTGGAACTGCCGATAGAGCAGAGACAATAATGCCTGTTGATTTGGGGATCTCCGAAATGAAACAAGTAATTAACAAAACTAACGGGTGTATTGTGTGGGGAGGATCTCTAGATTTAGCACCTGCAGATGATATTTTTGTAAAAACTGAATATTCATTATGCATTGATCCTTTACTTCTACCTTCTATTATGAGTAAAAAGAAGGCGGTGGGGGCAACTCATTTGATAGTAGATATTCCAACAGGCAGAGGTGCTAAAGTAAAAACAATTGGAGAAGCAGATCTACTTGCAAAAGACATTATTGAATTAGGCAAACGTCTTGATATTCACTGTCATTGTGTGTTGACTTATGGTGAACAACCAATTGGAAATGCTATAGGTCCATCACTTGAAGCACAAGAAGCACTAAATGTGTTAATGAATAAATCGCAAGTTCCTGATTTGTTTGATAAAGCATGTCATGTTGCAGGTTCCATCTTTGAAATAACTGGAAAAAAGGATGGATTTGAATTAGCAAAAGACATTCTTCTTTCTGGAAAAGCAGAAAAGAAACTCAGAGAGATAATTTCACATCAGGGCGGGCAGCCTGAAATTAAACCCAATGATTTTACTATTGGCGCAAATACATTTGAATATCATTCAAAAGATGAAGGGCAAGTTTTATGGATAGACAACAACATGGTAGTAGAAATAGCAAGAGCTGCGGGTGCTCCAAAGAACAAGGGTTCTGGAATAATATTTAACAAGAAAAACGGGGATAAAGTTTCTAAAAATGAATTACTCTTTACAGTATACTCTGAAAAAGCTCAGAAACTCTCAAGAGCAGAACAGATTCTTGATGAAAAAATGCCTATGGGCATAGGCAAAAAAATGGAAATGCTGATTCATCAAGTAAAGGAACCTCCAGTCGTAAGAAGATCTTTTGTGTTAGACAGATAGTGAATATCATCATCCTTGAATGATCTTAGAAATAATTCCTGATAAATCAACTAGGGCATATTTTCCAGAAATGGTATTTGTACTGATAATTTTGCATACTCCTGCCTTTTTGAGTCTATTTTCAGCATTGCCAGATAGAACTGCATGAGTACATGCAACGTAAATTCTTCCAAGATTTTTCTTTTTAAGAAATTTTATTGCTTTTACTATGCTGCCTCCAGTGCTTACCATGTCATCCAACAGAATCATGTCTTGAAAGTTGGCTTTAGGAATTCTGGATGACTTGATGATTAGTTCTCCTGTCTTTCGATTTCTTTGTTTGTTTAATGCAATGTATTCACAATTCAATATCTTAGCAAATTCTTTTGCTTTGTTTTCCCAAAAAAGATCAGGGGACACCACCAATGGTTGATGAAGTTCTATCTTTGCAAAATGATTTGCAAGTAATGGCACTGCAGATAGATTCTTTGAGGGTATTTTGAAAAACTTTAATTCTTCATTACTGTGAATGTCTACAACAATTAGTTTGGTTGCACCTGCGGCCTTGAGTAATTTTGCAATGACCGAAATTGTGATAATCTCTCCTTTCAAAAATTCCTTGTCTTGTTTTGCATATCCCATGTATGGTATTACAGCAATTACTTCAGATGACATTTGTCTTGCTTGGTGAATTAATGAAAATGCCCGAATGAGATTTGTATCTACGGGTGTATGGGTTGATTGAACTACAATAATTTTCTGAGCTTTTTTCATTCCTTTGATTGTGAGTTTGCTTTCACCATCATGAAATATTTTCAATTCTGTCTTCAAGAATTTTGCATTTAATTTTTTTGAAATCTTTTTAGCTAAACCTTCTGATGAAGGGCCTCCTATCACTACGTATTTTTTCAATACATATTGTGTCTAGTGATACGTCTTAAATTTAATGAACTGCCAAATGTTTGAAACACTTCTTTACATTTGTAAAATCCAAAAAACAAGCCCTTAGTCACAAACCTGAATATCAAATATGAAAATTGAATTTTAATATTTTAGTAAGAAGTGTGAGATCTTAACATGGCAAAAAATCCACATCGGAAAAAAGGAATTTTGGCATGATTGAGAATTACCTTGAACAGTTCAGAAAATTTTATTTATCCTTGGCAGATTTTGCCAAAAACTCGAACCAATTACTTTTTCAATATAACACAAATTTGGCAGATTCTGTAACCAACGCATTTGAGGAAAACAATGCAACGTTTACGTCACTAGTATCAGAGAATATGCGAGAAAAGATGAGAAAGTCTTTTGATAGGATTTTTCGAGAAAAAATGAAAGATGAACGTTTTATTGACTCTCTTTCAAATACTATGGATTCTTGGTTTGCGTTATCTGAATTTTATGGGATAAACAAGTCATATCAAATTTTTACTGATTTATTTTCTTCATGGAATAAAATTCTAGAACCATTGCGAGATAATCTGAACAGAACAGATTCAGAAACAATACGAATGAATGGAAGATATCATTTACTACACTACAAATCAAAAAATAAACCACAGCAAAAAACCCCGATACTGATTGTGTATTCTCTGATTAATAGGCATTACATACTTGATCTGTTACCTGAAGTAAGTGTTGTAAAGCATTTCATAGATGCAGGGTTTGATGTGTATGCAACAGATTGGGAAACCCCTTCTACTTTTGACAAAGACATGACGCTTGAAAAATACATTCATGAATATGTTGAAAATGCAGTAAACAAGGTACGAGAAATCACAAGTTCGGATAAAGTAACATTGTTTGGTTACTGTTGGGGAGGAATCTTTTCATTGATTTATTCAACAATGCATGCAAATACTGTACAGAATTTGATCTTGCATGCAACCCCATTAGATCTAGAAAAACCAGACACAGTGATTGAGAAATGGACAGAAAAAATTCCACCTGATGTGATGGTGGAAAAACTAGGAAATGTGCCAGGTCAACTTCTAAACTTTGCATTTATGATGAGAAATCCTTTGGAAAATATCTTCAAGTATCCGAATTATTTTCAAAAACCACGCTCTGCAGATGAGATCAAACAATTTTTTGCAATAGAGACATGGCTGTATGACAGCAGACCTATTTCAGGAAAGGTATACTGTGAGATTATCAAAAAGATTTACCACCAGAATCAACTGATCAAAGGCAAGATGCAGGTAGGCAAAAGACCAGTTAATCTAAAAAACCTGAAAATGCCAGTTCTAAACATAGTCGGAACAAAGGATGATTTGGTTCCTCCAGATTCAAGCAAGTATGTGATGTGTGATATTCCAAGCACAGACAAGGAATTGATTGAGTATCCAACAGGACATGTTGGCTTGTGTATTAGCAAAAGAGCTCACAAAGAATTATGGCCAAAAGTTGTCAATTGGGTAAATAAAAGATCATGAAACGTAATGTTATCGTAGCACTTGGGGTTTTGGCTACATTTAGTGCGGTTATGGGCGTAACGGCTGATGTATTTTCTGCATGGTCTCCGAACGAAAGTGAAATGAACACAGCGTTTTCAGTTGATCTGGATAGCATTAGAAGTTTCTATGACGACAAACCACGATGGACTTTCATTCTGGGAAATTATTTTGGTGTGTATTTTATTCCTCTACACATCTTGGGGTTTTTTCTAGTCTATCATGCTTTGAAACCTGCCAACAAAAATTTTGCCTTGGCGTTATTTGCGCTATCTGTTTACGCCACAACTATTGGAGTTGGCCTACACGGAACCCTTGCATTCGTTGGAGATATTTTACAGTCGGGAAATGCTGCCCTGATTGAAGGGATGAAGGATTACTGGCAGCCATGGGCATATTCATTGGTGGTGTTGTATTCTATTGTCTCAGTCATGATATTGGTATTGATAATTACTGGACGTTCACTTTATCCAAGATGGGCTGCTTTTGTCAGTCCTATAGCCATCGTAGTTATGACAGTATTTGTAATCGCTATTCTTCCCAACAGTACTGCTGGTGTAAGATCATTTCTTTCCATTAGCGGTCTAAACTTGCCTTTGGTGATTTTCTTTGCTATTACAACATGGGTTTTGGCAAGACATAAAAAACTAGAAATTTCTTTGTAATTATTTTAAATAAGACAGAAAACATGTTTTTTTGAAACCTCAACTAATCCATTTAGAATCGAATATTTTTTTATAAAATATCTCCAGTTTACGTATTACCTTTGAATTAAATAGTTAGGGTTTGTTGCAGTGATTTTCAATTATGTTTTACACAAGATATTCAGTATTATCGATATGCCCAAACGCAATAGTGGAAATTTGTATATGGTAATTTTAAAAAGAACTTACACCAATCCATAATACTTGACTTTAATTATTGGCTTCAAATGTGCTGACGGAATTGCACTGGTATCTGACACTAAAATAATAGACATTGAAACAGGCGATGTCTCATACGATTCAAAGATACTGACCCCGCTACAAGACACTCCATGCATGGTCGGACTGGCAGGATATGTGAATCTGTTTAACGAGTTTAACAGGAAAATACCTGAGATTGTAAAACAGAGAATTGCAGAAGTAAGAGTATCCAATGTTGGAGAGATGATCAAAACAGGATTGACGCGCAAGGAAGCAATAGAATACATCACGTCCAGAGAAAAATGCATTTCATCCACATTAAGAGAAATTAAAAATGATTCAAAAAACGAGTGTGTGACAAATCCAGACATTGGAGAAATTGAGCTGCCATACCAGTATTCGGAGGAAAATTTCATAGATGACTGCAAATCATCAGTAAAACAGATCAGTTCTCAAAATGAAAGCATTGAGGATTCTTTAGAGTTGATAATCGGAATTAGAAGACCCAGAGACAAAAAGATGCATCTGCACCAAATATTTTCAGACGGCACCGAGATTGAAAGTGACGAATACTTGGCAATAGGATCAGGGTATCAGTATGCTGAAACATTGTTTGGTAGAGTGTATGACTACAAAAAAGAAATGTCAGTGTTGATTACGGAGGCATTTCGCACTATATCATATGCAGTTTTGGTTGGAAAAGAAAGTCTGGTAGGATATACCAAATCGCATCCGCCTGAAGCTGTAGTGATTCACAATGACGGCACATATGGCAAGATGTCATTTGAGAATGAATCACAAGTTATTTCAGAGATTGAAAAAGAGATGGAAAATATTGTATTGCAAGTTAAAAATTCGCATGTGCCACATCTAAAGCCAAAACAGTAAAGCCACTAAAATTTGAAAATAAAATCTAGGGGTTATTCATCATGTCATCTGACATATCATCATCCATTATGGTCATGTTTCCCATCATTTGATTTTGTGTCATTCCACCCTGTGCCATTTGCTGCATCTGCTCCATTGCCTCTTGGTTTTCTGACATGTGACCTAGCATCTGCAATCTAAGATTTGGATCATTGATCATCTCCATCATCATCTCCTGCATAAAGTCATGATTTCCTCTCATCAGATCTGCCATCTGTCTGACGTGCTGTGGGCTTTCCATCCATTTCTCCATTGCCTCAGGGTCATCCATCATGACCTGTTGCCACATTGCCATCTGCTGTGGATTACCCATCATATCTCGCATCTGCTGCTGATTAATCATCATGTAGTTAAAATGAGTACTTTGCTGAAATGTAACATACCCCATGCCAAGTCCTGCTGCAAATACTCCAAAGATTATTGCAATCCAAACATACTGACTAGTCATATTTTTGATCAGGACATCATAGTATTATATCATGATATCAGATTTTATCATTGAGAATCAAATATTCGATATTAAAAATAAGAATCCATAGATAAAGAATCAAAGTCAGATATGATAATCAGTATTCCTCCATATTAGTAATGATTTCCAATCAATATCATTGAGTCAAATCATCTTAATTGGAATATCAGCATGGTTGGTTGTTTTTTCAATTTCTACAGTTTATGCTGAAGAAATATTCATTTCAATACCTCAAGGTGATCATACTCAACAATTAAAGACTGTACTTGAATGGTATGTTCCAATTAATCACGATGTTGAAATTGGCGACACGGTAACGTGGAAAAATGATGACATTACTGGACACACTGTAACTAGTGGCAAGGGAATTGGGTTTTTAGGTGATCCTAAAACAGACAAGGCACAACCTGACGGATATTTTGATAGTGGAATTATTCTCCCTGGAAAATCATGGTCATTCACATTCAAAGAAAAAGGATTTTTTGAGTACACATGTACAATTCATCCTTGGGTGGAAAGAAGCATCACTGTTTTAGAGCCAGGAATAGATGTTTCTAAAAACATCAGAATTAGTTATGCGACAATTACAACAATTGCAATAATCATGATTTCAATTGGCATTGCATATGCAATAGTTAAAACTAGACAGAAGAGAGCAGAGAAATCATCGGGATAGAAATGGCCCAAGAAGTAACTAGTAAAGCAAAAAATATTCTAATAATGTTACTGTTTGCTTTGCTTTCTGCATTCATTATTGGAATGATCTATCTTTCCACAGTTGATCTTGTTGAAGAACAAGTAGGTGTCACACCATATGCATCATGGTTACTCATTGCATATGCTGCAGGACTATCAATGATTATTTTGCCATGTACTTTGCCAATGGTATTCATCATTGTGCCACTATGTATGGGAAAAGGATACAAAAATGGTCTTAGTATTGCGGTTCTTTTTGGAGTAGGACTGGTCATAACAATAACTGCTTATGGTATAATGGTGGCACTGCTTGGACAGTATACTGGAATTGACCAAGCAACTAGAGTTATGTGGTTTTTTGCAGGGGCCATAGCTTTCACTTTTGGGTTATCTGAACTGAAATTACTAAACTTGAAACTGCCATCTTATGCAGGTACTCCAAAATTCATAGAAAAACGTGGAGATAAACTAAAACCACTTCTCATGGGTTTGCTTTTGGGCAATGCAGGAGTTGGATGTCCTAATCCGTTCTTCTATTTTCTGTTAACGTACATTATTGGTACTGGAAGTGTAGTTGTAGGAGGATCATTGGGTTTAATTCACGGTATTGGCAGAGCAGTCCCTTTGATATTCATTGCAATATTGGCAATACTTGGAATCAGTGCAACACAAACTTTGGTAAAGAAGAGAGTAGCTGTTGAAAAGGCAACTGGGTTTGGATTGTTGGGTGTTGGTGCATTCATACTTTTACTTGGACTTTTTGGACATCCATGGTGGGAACGCTCGCCATTTCATCTTGCATGGAATGAAATAATGCCATTGTTTGGAATAGAACCCGAGTTAACAATGGGAGCACATGTAATCATGCCAATTCCTTGGACCATGTTGATACTGTTAATTGTAATACCCGCTATAGGGTATTGGGTGAAGGAAAAGTATGGCAAGTAAAAAAACAATAAACTCTGTAGTACTTGGATCCGTAATAGCAGTCATTGTAATCGGCTACATTATGATGAATTACACTCCAATGGGTGCCACATCAGGTGAAGACAAGAGTTTTGATATTACTGCATTTCAGTGGGGATTTGAGCCGCAATTCATTGAGGTAAACAAAGGAGATCATGTCACTTTCAATCTTGCAACTGATGATGTAGCTCATGGGATTGCAATTAATGAATATCAGATCAATGAGCCAATTATGGTAGAAAAAGATGCCAAAGTGGAATTTACTGCAGACAAGACAGGAACTTTTGAATTTTATTGTTCAATACCTTGTGGTGCAGGACATGATCAACAAGGAGGATTTCTAATAGTCAAAGACCCATCAGTGCAAGAACCAGAGAAAGTAATTTTAACTTCAGTCAAATCAGATGAAGTGATTACTGTTGATGGAACAATAGATGACAAATGGAATGATGTTGCTGATGCAATATTTTCAACAGTGTATGTTCATGAAAATCGTCAAGTGGTAGCTAAATCATTAAACGATGGAGAGAGGATCTATTTCTTGCTTCGTTGGCAAGACGATGATGCAAATAATGACGGTACAACTGAAACTGATAGAATTGCTTTGGGTTTTGATATTTCTGGAAATTCAGATATTGCAATGGGTGCAGCTGGAGTTCCACATGTCACAGTTCCTCAAAGAACAATAGGGGAAGGAGTTGTAGATATTTGGCACTGGAAGGCATTTGATAGTCACACCAAATCCCCAAATGTGATAGATGATGAGTTTGCTGGACCATTTGAGCAACTAAAAGATCACTACTACAGAGATGATGATAACAATCAAGGAGGGGAGAACAATCTTACTGCAGTTGGTGTTTATGACCCTACTACAAAAGAATGGATAGTTGAAGTCTCACGATCCCTTCTCACTGAAGATATAGATGTGACAGGATTTGGAATGATGGATAAGCAGTTTACAGTTGGAGAGGAATACAAAATAGGATTTGCTATTTGGGATGGAGGACAAGGAGAAACAGCAGGGAATCATGCTGTAACTGATTGGGGTGTTTTGAAAATTGATTAAGATTTTCAGGAAGTGCAGGAAATGGTAAAAGATCTAGTTTGCAATATGGATGTAGATGAAAAAAAAGCAGCAAAAAAAGAATACAAGGGAAAGATATACCACTTTTGTAGCCCTACATGTCAATGGGCATTTGATATGAATCCTGAATCATTTATAGAGGCAGAATCATGAAAGTAGAAATTCTCACCACTCCGGGCTGTTCTAATTGCAGTGTTGTGGAAAAGATGTTAGACGAGATGAAAATACCATACGATGTAATTGATGTAACTGAAAAACCAGAGTATCTGGAAAAATATCCAATTTACACGGCTCCAGGAGTTGTAATTGATGGAAAACTAGAGTTTACAGGCGTTCCAAAAAAACAAGAACTTGTTGAGAAGCTAAAAGCACAGGTCTTGTAGATTGTCAATAAAAAAAGTCCCAAATAATCAATGCATACAAAAAATATGCTAACAATTACGATTTTGTTAAATTTAAAGTATTTACCACATTTCGTAATTGATTCTAAAAATATAGAATAATAATTTACGATTCAAATTTTTTTAATTCACTTTGAGCATCTTTAATGATTGACCAAGACGATTGAAGAAAGAGACTAGCGATAATTCCTGCAGCTATAAGATCAGGCCAGGATGTATTTGTCCAAAATACTAAACCAGCTGCAACTACTACAAGAATATTTCCAAGTGCGTCATTGCGACTAAAGAGCCATACTGCACGAACGTTTGCATCACCTTTTCGATGTGGAAGCAATATGATGACTGCAATAATATTGATCAAAAGTGCACCGATACCAAAAACTCCCATCAGTCCAGCTTCTGGAGTATGCAAAACTTGTGTACGATAAATTGTGTAACCAAGTATTGCTATCCCCATCACACCAAGAAATATTCCTTGAATGAGAGCTGAGCGAGCTCTCAATTTAAGACCCCATCCTATTGCAAGCAATCCTAAGAATGTGATAGAACCATCACCGAGAAAATCAAGTGCATCAGCTTTGAGTGCTTGAGAATCTGCAAGGAACCCTCCAATCATCTCAACAATTCCGTAACCTACATTGATCAAAACAACTATCCATAATGCCTTACGATATGCAGGAGTTATGTGAGAAAGATCTTTTGGTAAATCGTCATCATCTGGCATTAAATCACCATATCAGGATTTGGATTGAGTTTTCATTTTTTATGATTCCCAAACAAACAAAAAATACAAACATCATAGTAGACATTTGATATATTTCGTTCACATCCACATATACAAGGACATTTTTTGTTACTCATTTTTTGATATTATCTATTTTATAATTAAAACAGGACATTTAGCTGACTGGCATACAGCATTACTCACACTACCTAAAAGAAATCTGTTAAATCCTGTCTGTCCATGTGAGCCAATTACAATTAGATTGATTTTTTTAGAATCAGCAAAACGAAGAATCCGTTTTGAGATGGATTTTGCCTCAAGAATGTGAATAGAAAGCGAAACATCAGAGTCCTTTGCTGTCTTTTCTAATTTTGAGAGAAACCCCATTGCAAATTTCTTGGCATCTTTTATTATTTTTTCATTTACTCTTTTATCAACATACCAAGCTCCAAGATTTTCTTTTTCTAAACAAGTTAAAACATTAATTTTAGCTTTCTTTCTTTTTGCAATTCCTAATGCCGCATTAAATGCCTTGACTGAATAAGATGAACCATCAAAAGGCACTAGAATATTTGTTATTGCCATGTCTTATTTTACCACCATTACTGGAACATTTGCATTATGTGCTACATCATTTGCAACACTTCCCAAAATAACCTTGTTAAGACCAGTTCTGCCATGAGATCCAATTACAATTAGATCAAATTCATGAGATTTTACGTAATTCCTAATTGCTTTTGATACAGAAGGATTATGTAATATTCTTAATGAAAGAGGTATGCCTTTTTTGATTGCAGCAGTTTGAAGATGTGAAACTAGTTTTTTCAGGGTTTTGTTTTGTTTTTCTAGAACTTCTTTGTTTAATTTCATTGAAAAACCAATAGAAGGTTGGTATATGCCTGTTACAACCGTAACTAGAGTTATTTTACTTTTATTTGGTTCTGCAATATCTAACGCACTATTGAAAGCTCTATTTGAAAACCCCGAAGCATCATACGCTACTAGGATATTTTTTAAATCCATATTGATTATAATGTAAATTCGCTTGTTATTAACTCATAATACCATATTCATTCTTGAACCCATTAAAGTAGATTCATTGTTAGCAGAACGAATCACACCGTATATGATGTAAAATGAGAATTTCTCATTAAATCTTTGAGCGAGATTTACAAAATCACATCTACACTCTATCGCGGGTAAGGCTCGATTGAGTTGCTACTTTGTTCAGTTTCGTTGTGAGTTGTTATGATATCAGGTTCCACGATCTAGAAAAAGTATTGTAGTGAGTTTCTAAATAATTTTAAAATTATCATTCAGTTATTATTGGAATATCAAATGGCATCAACTGCTCTGCTCTATCCTGATAATATTGTACAGCATCAGGTAACATCTCATAAACAGCAGATCTCAAACTAACTTTCAGAGCATGTTCTGCATTACCTATCCCCATACCAGCATAGGGAATCTCTGAGTTCATCAATATTGCTCTGCCCATACGTAATCTATCTTCTAATGGTAAATCATCCATATCATCAGCCAGAACTACAATATCTCCTCTAGCATGAGAATCCCACCATAATGGATTCTCAAGAGTAGGAGCTTTTCGTGCATCCCATTCATAAATACCTGGCTTTTCAAAAACCACTTTATCATTTCCAAAAGGAGGGATAACAGGTCCAATCCAAGTTAATTCATGTTCTTTTGCTATTTCGCCAGTACCTGACTCTTGAATCCGTATAGTTTCAGGAGTATGATTAACAAAATTTATTGTGTTGTTATCAACATGTATAATCAGATCAGATGGCTCTGCTTTTGAGTGATTTCCATCTTCAGGAAAGACATGTATTGTTTGCGGGTAACTAAGAATATCCACAAGTGACAATTCTTCTGATGTATCAAAAAATGTCAGTTGTGTTATGGCATAATAATTAACACGGTTAGAATGCGCAGAAGCTTCTATGAGATAAGAATTGCCATCAGTTGCATTAATCACACAAATACCAAACATCATCTTTTTTCAAGGAACCTGAATCAAATGTCACCTTGAATTGTTTCTCATTATTATCAATACAATAGAAAACTAAGCCTAGATCCTTATTGTGTAATTCAGTATTTAGTTTCTTTTCTGAAATCATAATGATTAATTGTTTTAGGGATTTAAAAGACTAGGTCTAGAGGAATTTTAAAAAATACTAGATGGTGTACAGGGTAGACCAATAAAATTATTTTATAAATGCCTTATTTCAAACCAACCAAAATTTAGGATAATTGATTTACAATCTAACTCATAATTTTGTCCATTCATGTTTCTTCCTTTCTTCTCTTCTTCAAATAATGGTTTTCAATTGTTTGGCAATACAGCATCACTAGTTTTTTTATTTTCTTGGCGTGCTATCCAGTCCATGATTTTTGCATTGTCATCTTTGACCTTTTGAAGTTCTGATTTTTCTTGCTTTAGTTGTTCATTTTCCAGTCGCATTCTCTCATCATCAGAGATGGTTAGAAATGGAATTGCCTTTTGATATTCTGAAAATCGCTCAAAGTCTTCTTCTTCATATCTCTCATAGCTTGATTCTAGTGCCACCTTGTGTCCCATCATGTCCTCCTTGTCTGCAAAATTCACCTTTGCCCGTCTAAGCATTGTGTTAAAGTATTTCCTGAATCCATGATCCAGTTGTACCTCGTATCTTTTCTTACCTGGAATCATATTATTTCTCAACCCTAGATGTTCAACTATTTTTTTGACTCTTCTTGAGACTCCGCCGTGTTTCAATCTGGCAGGATAGGGCAGTCTTTCTTGGGCCAAAAGAGGATCAGAGGGCAATGGTTCTGCAAAGAACTTGCTTTTCCAGTATACTTTGTAGATGTCCATCAAATTGCAAAATTCAGGTGTGATATGGGTCCAGTATTCCTCTGCATCTCCATGATATACACGCAATGCACCACCTTTGTACGTCCCATCATCATTTTTGAAAACCACAACGTCACTCCAAGTGAAATAGTCCCATGCTTCCAATCGAAATCCGCCTGATGAGAATCCTACAATGATCATCTTGTCTGTGATATCCTCACAATGAACTATCATCTTTTGAATTTCAGTTCTTGTGTATGCCCTGTCTTCACTTTTTGTTTCCTTTGGCATCATTCTGTCTATCAAATACCAAGAAAAGTCAATCTCATTTGCACGCAGCAAAGTCTTGATTGGTTTTAGTCTGTTTCTTGATGTGTTTGGATTTAGTTTCTTATCATCAATCTGTTGTTTTAGTGTCATGACATAACGTTTGATTTTATTTTTTCCAGCGTTAGGATCTTTTCGAATTAATTCAACAAAATTATTCACTAGTATTGCAAATTTCTTTTCTGGAAGCAGTTTTCTTTTCTGCTGTGATTTTTCCCAATCATAGTTTGGATTGAGAAACATCTCTAGCTGTCCTGCATATTTTTTCTTGGTTACCTTGTCTCTAATTGCTGTGATGTAATTCTCGTACGGCGTAATCTCAGAGAACTCATCTAGAGGAGAGTCTTGCTTGCTCATGGCATCTTTCCTATGATCATGGGACCAAATAAAGGAGATACTAGGGTATGGGCCCAAAGGGCTTCGATCCCTTGGCTCACCGGTTATGAGCCGGTTACTCTACCAAGCTGAGTTATGGGCCCTAAGCAGATGAAATTTTACTTAGGTATAAAATGTTATGAGCCTAACAATATGCTTCGTAACAACTGTCAAGTAACAGGTTTTGTGCAGAAATTGACTTGTCTGCAATTTCAATCAAATTATCTTTGTCAGTAGATACGTTCTCAAGAATATGTCTCCAAGCTGCAGCATGTCTAATGTCAGCTTCAGTGTGAAGTTTAAAGTACTCAGTAGCGTCTTGGCTTGACATGCCATAGAATTCTGCCAGTCCCTCCAACTTTGTTTGGCTAATTTTGGGTATTTCTTTTTCAAACGCATACATTGCGCACGAACCACCCTCATAGGTGTTCATCAGTTGTGCCAGATCAGAAACTGCATGTTGTGTTTTTGGAAGACCTTCATACTGCATTAATTCTTCTTCAGATATCCCTAGTGTTCCAGCGAATCTAATCCATGGCTGTATATGCTCAGATTCCTCTTTCTGGTTTGCAACAAGTTCACTTATTTCAGATGGCGGGGCTTTTTCAATAATAGGAGTCATAAAGCTTGGAACAGACTTAACTAGTTGAAAATATTCTTTTGAATATCCAGCTAAAGAATCGAGAGTTAATTTTCCATCAGACCACATTTCATAAAATGGGTGTTTGAGTAAGCTTCTTTCTTCAATCATTTGATCAATGTGTTTTATTAGATTCATGACACAACTCCTTATTTGCCAATAAAAAATCTTTGTGGTTTACAAAAGATTTTATGGACAAAATACCAAATTTTCTTGGGTTCCAGTGGTGTAGACCGGTCAAGCATACTGCCCTTTCAAGGCAGTGATCCCGGGTTCAAAATCTAACGATGAAAATCCCGGCTGGAGCACCAAGATTTAATTACTAATGAAAAAGTTTTTGGAGTAGGCACAATCTTGGACAGGAAAAATATCGAGATTAATCCTTTGCTTGAAACATATGGTAACTACATAAAGAAAATAGACCATGCCCTAGACAAGGAACTATCATTGTATTCAGAATCAGAGTTCATCGAGCCTCTAAAGTATTCCTTAGAGGGAGGCAAGAGGATCAGACCCATAATTCTGACTCTGTCTGCAGAATGTGTAGGAAAAGTTGACGATAACACATTGGCAGCATCATGCGCTGTCGAGTTTTTGCACATGGAATCAATCATTCATGACGACATTATTGATAATGAAACTATGCGTAGACAAAAGGATCCGTTTCATATCAAGTACGGGTATAATACCAGTATTCTTACAGGCGATTTTGTTTTGGGATTAATTCTGGCAATATCTTCTAGGTTAAACAATCCAAGAATTACAAAGGATTTGGCGACAACTGCAATGCTAATGAGCGAAGGCGAGATGATCGAAAATAGGCTGGAGACAAGCGAGGATGTGACATTTGATGACTATCTCAAAGTAATCGAATACAAGACAGCCACTGCATTTGAAGTTGCTGCAAGAATAGGAGCAATCATTGCCAACGGTACAGAAGAGCAAATTGAAGCCCTTACAGAATACGGAAGAAATATCGGTATTGCTTATCAGATAAGAGATGACTTGTTAGATTGGAAAAACGAAGACAAGCTGTTTAATTTTCTAATCAAGAAAAGCTCTGATCCCAGAGATGTTTTTAACAAGATGGAAGATCTCTTGAAAGAGTATTCTGAGAAGGCAAGAGCAGGTTTGAGAAAAATTCCAGACAACAATGCAAAAGCAAATCTAGAAAATCTAATTAAATTTACAACCTTTAAGGCGTAATACCTAGACCAATTGTCGGTGAGGCCATCTCTACGAATTTGATAATTGGATCCGGATAGACTCCCAAAGCGACCATAAAGATCATTGAGAAGATCATCACTGCGATTACAGATTTTGGTTCGGATACTCTCTTTTCGGTTTCTCCCTCAAAGTACATTTTTCTCATAATCCAACCATAGTAAGCCAGCGATAATGCGCTGTTAAGAACGCCAGCGATGGCAAGCCATGGAGCCCATGACAATGAAGAGCTTGCATCCAGGGCTCCGCCAAATAGCATGAGTTTGCTCCAAAATCCATTAAGTGGAGGAACTCCTGCAAGAGCCAAAAGTGAAATCACCAAGCCAAGGGAGGTTATTGGCATTCTTCTTCCAAGTCCTTTGAGCTTGTCAAGGTTGGTAACTGCCAAAGTAGTAACAATACCACCTACTGCAATGAATGCAGCGCCTTTCATTACAGCGTGATTCAAAATATGATACATCGAGCCCTGAATTCCCATCGAGGAGAAAGGAGCAACGGCCAAACCTATCAAGATGTATCCGGCATGTCCAATGCTGGAGTATGCCAGCATCCTTGCGAGATTCTTTTGCATGATTGCAGCAATGTTGCCAATTGTCATCGTCATGACGGCAATTATACCCAATGCCAAAGTCCAATCAAGGTTTAATGCAACCATTCCCAGAATGATTATTCTTATTGCTGCGGCAAATCCTGCCTTCTTGGTTCCTGCTGCAAGCAACGTTGTGATCGGAGTTGGTGCACCCTCGTATGTATCTGGAAGCCACATATGGAATGGAACAAGTCCCATCTTGAATCCAAACCCTGCAATAAACAGTCCAACTGAAAGTAATGCCAGTGGAAGGAAGGAGGGATCTAGTGTAGAGTATCCCTGGATTACTTCGCCAATATTTGTAGAGCCAGTTAATCCATATGATATTGAAATTCCATATACTATAATTGCAGAAGATAGTGCTCCAAACAAAAAGTACTTTAATGCTGCCTCATTTGAGCTTGGATTTCTTTTCATGAATCCAGCAAGAACGTATGTTGGTATACTCATCAACTCCCATGCAACAAACAACATCACAAGATCTGTTGAATATGCTACAAGCACCATACCAATTGTTGAAAGCAGAATTAGTGAATAGTAAACAGCCGGATGGTTTTGCTTTCTCATGTAGTTAAATGAACCAACAGTTGTGAAGATTGCAACAATCAACATTGCAATGGCAAAGAAGCCACCAAAAGCATCATCAACTAAAACATCCTCTGAGAATAATGCAGAAGGAAGAACGTGCTCTGTTACAAATTGATATGCAACGTATCCTATTGAAACAATTAATGCTGCAAATGCTATAACAGCATAAAATGAGTTAGAACCAGTTTCCTTTCTTGCAATACTGATAATTGGCAGAATTACTCCAATTGTTCCAAGTATTGCAATTATTACTAGTGGGGTTGAGCTAATTTCTAACATCTCATAACACTCCTAGATCAGCAATATCAGGACTACGAATAGCAATCCTGCTCCAAATACGAATAGGTATGATTGTGCCACACCAGTTTGTGTTCCTTGTACGACCTTTGCTCCCCAACCAACCGCCTTTTGGAATCCATTGTTCATTCCATAGTCAATTGCAGTCTTTTCAAAGTATCGGAATATACCTCTTGAGAGCCATAGTGGTGCCACTACAAAGCACCAGTAGATAATTGCGTTAAGATACCATCTGTTTAGAATAACTTTGTGAATTGCATAAAAGAAGATGTTTGAATTTACGAATTTTACAGGATCAACCCACCTGCCAATATAGAATACGTATCCCAATCCAATTCCAATTGAGAATGCCACCAATGACGAACCTAGAGCAACAGGGTTGAGACCGTCCAATGGTGCAGGTAAGAACGAGTCTCCAGATTCAACATGTGCTGTGTGTATGCCAAATGTATGATCAAGATATTCAGCAAACAAGTGGTGGATTCCGCCTTCGGCTGAAAATCCAATCAGTCCAATTCCAATGGTCAGGACGGCAAGTATTCCATATGGAACCCACATTGACAATGATGCCTCATGAATATGATGTCCTTCTTCTTCCATCTTTTCAATATGTCTGCTCTTCTTTCCATAGAAAACCATTCCAATCATTCTTGTGGTGTAGAATGCTGTGATTACTGCCGTCAAAACTGCAATTGCAAAAATCGGTAAAGCCCACTCACTTCCAGATTCATAAACTGCTGCAAATATTGCATCCTTGCTCCAGAAACCTGTTGTGATAAATGGCGCGCCCATTAATCCCAGACCCGCAGCCCACATAAACGCATACGTCTTTTTCATATGTTTTCGCAAGCCACCCATATCAGTCATAAACCTAGAACCAACAATATGCAACAGTGAACCTGCTGCCATAAAGAGAGACGCCTTGAACATAGCATGCGAAATTAAGTGGAAGAATCCAGCAGTGTACCCATCTACATATTGATGAGACAGTCCTGCAACCCCCAAAGCCATCATCATATAACCAATCTGGGAACCAGTAGAGTATGCAAGAACTTTCTTGATTTCAGGATTAACCATCCCTTGCGTTGCCAATAGCAGTGCAGTGATTGCGCCAACCCAAGCCACAATTTCAAAGAATTGATCAGCTAAAATTCCGGCTGCGCCTAAAGCAAAGACAAGTGGGCCTATTCTTGCAACAAGGAACACACCAGCTTTTACCATGGTTGCGGCATGAATCAAGGCAGATACGGCAGTTGGACCAGTCATTGCCTCAAGCAGCCATTCATTGAGTGGGAATTGTGCAGATTTACCTATGGCTCCTCCAAACAGTAGAACAAACGCAGGGACCAACAAGCCCTGAGCAGACATTGCCGTAGCCCAAGTATGATCATCCATCAGTTCCCTGAATCCAAAGGTTCCAGCAAACAAGAAAATCAATAGCATGCCTGCAATCATCATCACGTCACCTACTTTGGTCATGATGAATGCCTTCATGCCAGCATGTGTCGGAGCATAATAGTCTAACAATCCCAATACAGTACGTCCTTCAGTACCGACATGATCTTTCTTTTTGTCACGATACCAAAAGCTAATCAATGCATATGATGCAAGACCAACTCCTTCCCATCCAAAGAATACTTGGAGCAGGTTATCAGATAACACAATAAGTTGCATGGAGCCAATGAAGAACATCATCCAGAACCAGAATCTTGTAATGTCCTTATCGCCTTTCATGTATCCTGTGCTGTAAATCATGATGAGGAACGAAATCCATCCAACAACGTTGGCCATTATGATTGAGAGTGGATCAGCTAGCACACCGCCTTTCAAACCAATTGATTCAATCCACATCACTTGATCATGAATCTCATGTGCTTCTAATGCCATAGGCAGCATTGACGCTGCAGAAAGGGCACTCATCAGAGCAAACCCTACTGCAACATATCCAGTTGTATTTTTTGATAATTTACCAATTCCCGGCATTATCAGAGCCGCAATAAATGGAAGTATCCAGACTAACCACGCACTTGCTGCGCCAACTTCAAAAGGTAAACCAAGAGCTTCTGTTGCCATATCTATACCCCCAATACTCCATTAAAGTATGGAATAATTTGTTCAAAGAAAATATCCGGATAAATTCCCAATACTACGGTGAATCCTGCAAGAACCATCATGGGCGCTGTCATGTACCAGCTTCCTTCTTTTACATTCTCAAGATGTTCCGGAGTCTTTCCAAAGAACACTCGCTTTAGCATCCACAGCATGTAAGACATTGTGAGGGCAGTTGCAACAAGACCAAGTCCAAATGTTACTGCCCTGACAGTAGAGCCTTCCTCAATTGCAGTTTCAAGGGCGCCATAAAACAGAGTCCACTCACCCATGAATCCGCTTGTTGGTGGAACTCCCATTATCGTAAGTGCTCCAATAACTGCACAAACTGCAGTGATTGGCATTTTCCCCGCAAGACCGCCTAGTTTTGAAATGCTCCTAGTACCAACTTTTACAATCAAAATTCCAGCCATCATGAAGAGTATGCCTTTTCCTAATGCATGCGTGACATACATCATTTCTGCGCCAGACAGTCCAAGTACGGACATTGAACCGATGCCAAACAGGATGTAACCCATCTGACTAATACTGGAGTATGCCAGCAATCGTTTGATGTCATCTTGCATCAAGGCCATTGCACCGCCATACAGCATGGTGACTAAACCCCATATGTGGAACCATATCGCAAGGTCGGCAAATGTTGCCGGTAAAAATTCTACAATCAGTCTAAAAATACCATATGCTCCGATTCCGATCATGGCTGGAGACAGTAATGCGCTGATTGGCGTTGGTGCAGAACCGTGGACCCATGGTAACCAGATATGGAACATAAAGACTGCAAGTTTAACTCCCAGTCCGATAGAGATGGCTATTGCAGATACAAGTACAATATCTTGTGGAATTTCAGATTCGTGAATGTCGGCAAAATCAAAGCTGCCAACAGTAAGACCAATCATCAAGAAGCCCAATAGCAAAACGACTGCTCCTGCATGAGTCCAGAACAAGAACATAAGACCGATTTTTCGTCTGGGTCCGTCACCCCATAACGCCACCAAGAAGAAACCAGGAATGAGCATTATCTCAAAGAAGACATAAAATTCAATCAGATTCGTTGCAAGTACTGTGCCAAGCATTCCCATTGCAAATACGAGATAAAGTGCAAAATAGAGCCCAGATTTTGCATTCACATAGTTTGAGAGTGATGATGACTCCACAACAGTTGAGGTACCAGTGGTAGTTGCAATCTCTTTATGCTCCTCTTCATATTGCTCGTGGAATTTGTGAATCATGTATGGCTTTGAGTAAAGTGCCAGTATGGTACATAGAACATAAATCATTATTGCAAATGGAGATGCAAGGCCATCCAGAAGGAAGCCAAATTCTCCAAACTGATCAGTCCATGGATAGTGTTCTTCAACAGTACCGCTCAATGCAGCCTGGATCACAATTATTGTTGTGTATAGTAGGATTGCAAAGGTAAACCACATAGCTGGAGTTGGCCCCATCTTTCTGCCAATAATATAGGCAACCGGAGACAACAGTAAGGGCAAGAATACAGCTTGCAGTAATGCATACTCCATTAGCCTTTCAAGCTCCTAAAGTCTGCAATATCTATATTCTGATACATGCGATATGCTACAATAATCAATGACAATCCCACTGCAACCTCAGCTGCAGCAATTGCGATAGAGAATAAGGCTAATGTCTGACCACCACTGTGTGGCAAGAATCTTCCAAAAGCGACCATGTTGAGGTTTGCTGCATTGATTATAATTTCAACTGCAAACAGCATTCTGATTGCATTTCTCTTTACCGATAGGCCATAGATCCCAATTCCCAGTAGGGCCACAGATACTAGGACAAAATCAATTAGCTCGTTGCTCATTTCCTACATCCTCCCTTCTTGCTAAAACTAGTGCACCTGTGACAGAGCCTGCCAAGATCAGCGCCATCAGAATCAGAGCTGGCCAATAATATGTCAAAAAGTCAGCGCCAATATCCCTAAAGTCAACTGCAGGTTCATCGGTGGTTATGGATTTAATGCCAGAATCCAAAATTACGGACCCAAGTCCAACCATCAAGACTAGCATGAGTCCAATACCTGCAAACTTTCTTCGTTTATCCTCTATTTTCTTGAAGATAAGTTCTCTTTTCACAAGCATTACTGTAAACAAAATTAAAACTGCAATGGAGCCAACATAAACTGCAATCTGAAACATTGCAACAAAAGGAGAGTCCAACAGCAAGAAAAATCCCGCAATTCCACCCAAGGTACCCATTAACGCAATTGAGCCATAGATCAGAGAGCGTAATTCAAGAGCTGCAATTGCAGAACCAATTGTAATTACGGACAGTGCAAGGAAGACAGCATCAGCCATGTGTTGCACCTCGGTCAGTAATTTTTATCTCAGAATCTTGAGTAACATATGGTTTCACTGCAAGTTGAGCTGGCGTGTAAATCAGCCCTTCTTTGCTAAATGAAGATAATTCATAATCATTTGTCATGTATAATGCATAAAATGGGCATGCATCAACACACAGGCCACAGAATACACATTTGCCATAATCAATTTGTGGCATGATAGATTTTTTATTCTGAGTTTGTTGGTCTGGCACCTTGACCATAGCAATTGCTTCTGCTACTCCTTCACATGCAATGGAACACAGCTGGCATCCCGTACAGTGATCATGGAATAGCATATGACGCCCTTTGAGACCGGCGATTCCAACACCTGTTGACGGATCAAATTGATAACCATCACCTACAAACTTTAGTTTCTCCTCAGGATATCTTAGAGTAAATCTTTTGATTGCAATGTGCTTGATCCCAGAATTTAGAGCTTTGATAATTCCTGTAGCTGTGCCCATTACAACATTCCTCCAGGTCCCAAGACTCCAGCGTAAAGCAAACCAAGTGCTATAAAGATGTTAATGAATGCCATGCCAATCAGTTTGTACCATCCAAGACTCAGCAACATATCAATTCTGATTCTTGGGAAAACTCCTCTTGGCAACAATATGAAAAATATAACGCCGACTGTTTTGATTACAAACCAGACGATTCCGTTTAGGGTTTCTTGTGAGAACAAGGGCAGCCCTGGAATTTGTACAGTTATTGGTCCTGCCTCTATGCCTTTTGTGATAATTTCTTCTGGGAATGGTGGCCAGATCATGGGGCCGTTCCATCCACCTAAAAACAAGACAACAAACAGTGCTGCAAATGCATATAATTTAAGATAGGTTCCAAGCTGAACCAGACCATACATCATTCCAGAAAATTCCGTCAGCCATCCTGCGACTATTTCACTTTCAGCCTCTGGTAAGTCAAATGGGATTCTTTCAAGTTCAGCTAGTATGGTTATGAAAAATACGATTGCCCCTACTGGCAAAAACACAATCCACGGGAAAGCAGACTGGCTTGCTGCAATTTCAGAGAGGTTTAGGGTTCCTGTAAGAATTACAACACCAAGTAATGACAAGATCAATGGAATTTCAAATGATACCATTTGGTGCAAAGCCCTAATCCCTCCAATGAATGGGAACTTGCTGTTTGCAGACCATGCAGAAAGTATTGTGATAATTGGGAAGAACCCAATAACGGCAAACACTGCCAATAATCCAACATCTACATCTGCAACTACCCAGCCAGGCGCAACAGGAATTAATGCGACAAATGCTGCTGCTGCACCTACAAAGATAACAGGTGCTGCCCAGAAGATTGGCTTGTCAGCTTTTGCAGGAATTATAATTTCCTTTGAGAGTAGTTTGAGACCGTCACCCATAAGTTGTAAGATTCCTTCGATTTTACCGCAATAAAATGGGCCAACTCTGAGCTGTAGTTTTGCCAACATCTTTCTTTCGACAAAGATTGTTCCTGCTGCAAGTAATGCCGCAAAGCCAAATCCCGGAAATGCTGCAATTCTAAATAAATCAGTCGTCATAAACGCTTTTAGAATTGGCAGCGTTCGCGATGGATCAGCCAGCCATGTCAATGCAAGAAATGGTGTAAGTAATTCGCCATTAATTACCGGCATTTCAACATAAAAGAGAATTATTTGGACCAGCGGAACTCCGATTAATGCAAAGATCAGTAGAAACCAAAATAGATTATCTAGAATGGACTTTACAAATTCGCTAAACTTGAACTTGGGTGCTATAACTGACATTTATCTATCTGCCTCCACTGGCCAATAGTTTAGACTCCAATAGACAGACGGCATGTTGCCCAATTTTTCTCCTTTGAGAAGATATGGCAATGCAATCAGATTTCTAAATGAGCCAACACTAAGCTTTACTCTGTAGGGTTCAGGTTTTTTATCAGAAACAATATAGCAGCCCAAAGAACCCCTACCAGACTCTACACGTTTGTAGACTGAATCGTCGCCTCCCTTAGGATTTGGTTTTAGTTTAACTCTAACAGAGCCAGATTTTGGCATTTTTTCAAGGGCATTTCGGATTATTCTGCAGCTCTCCATCATGTCAAGCCACGGTACCTTGGATCTGGCGTAAGAATCGCCTTCTTTAAGAACATTGGTTTGAAAGTCTAATTCATCATAAACATCATAAGGTTCTTTCTTTCGTAGATCATAATCAACACCGCTTGCTCGAAGCACAGAGCCCGTAGTCCCGAGTCTAATTGCATCTTGTCTTGAAAGAATACCGGTTTTTTCAGTTCTTGCAATCAAAATCGGGTTATCATAAAAGATTGCAGCGTATTCTTTGATACGCTTTTCAAAGTAGTTTACCTGTCGCAGACAAACGTCTTCAAAGTTTGGAGGCAGATCATTTCTAACTCCACCGGGAACAAAATGCGCATGGGTTACTCTGGCACCAGACATTTTTTCCATCAAGTCAATTAAAAGTTCACGATCACCTGCAGGCCACATGAACATTGTAGAGTGTCCTAAGAAAATCCCATAGATAGCAAGCCAATACATCGTATAGATACATCGGTTTAATTCAGATGCGATAACACGGATGTATTTTGCACGTTCTGGAACTTCGATTCCCAATAGCTCTTCAACTCCCAAGACATATGGATAAAGTATATTGCAAGAATCATGAATAACAGGTCTTTCCAAGTGAGGGATGTTTGTAATGTAGTTTCTGTATTCAGCCATTTTTTCTTCTCCACGGTGAACATATCCTGGATCTGGATCACATGCAACAATATAGTCACCATCAATCTGTACAATAATTCTCATATGTCCAGAACCGGGATGTTGCGGCCCCACGTTGAGAGTCATAATTCTCTCATCTACTTTTTGAAGTGCCAATCCGGGTGGTAGTTCTGTAGTCATTTCTCTATCTTCCTTTTATTGCAAAGTCTTTTCGTAATGGAGGTAAATCCGCCCAATCTTCAGGCAAGAGCAATCTTCTGTTGTCAGGATGACCGTTAAAGTAAACACCTAGCATTTCAAAAACTTCTCTTTCAAAAAATTCCACGCTGTAGAATATATCTCTAAGAGAAGGAAGTTTTGTTCCGTCGTTTCCCGGAATGGGATTCTCTTCTCGTGGAGCACGCGTTGCCAATACAAGAACTTGTCTTGCAAGAGATGCGTCAGTATAAGAACCTAAATGATAGACAACTTCAATTTCTTTATCCTGAGGGTAATCTACGCCTGAAACAGACTCTGCATGATCAAAATTTAGCTCATCACGAATGAATTCTGCAACAGCATGTACGTTTTCTTTATCAACATTAATTCTAACTCGATCTGGTTTTACAAACGCAACTTTGGTCTTTTCTCCAAACTTTGCAACTATTTTATCTGCGATTCCTTTTTCAAATGCAGGAAGATCAACCTCTTTTGTAGCCGCTGGTTTTTTATCAGCAGGTGTTTGCTTCTCTGTGGTTTCAATTGATTCTTTTTCTTCACTCATCATACAAACTTCCTAGCCTTCATCCTCTTGATTTTTTCTTGTAATAACATACAGCCTTGAATTAGAGTTTCAGGTCTAGGTGGACAACCTGGAACATAGACATCTACTGGTATGACACCATCAATTCCCGGAAGTACATTGTATGAATCAAAATACAAGCCTCCGGTAATGGCACATGCTCCCATAGCTATAACGTATTTTGGTTCTGGCATTTGATCATAAACTAAACGAAGACGTGGTGCCATTTTTCTGGTTATTGTTCCCTGTACAACAATCAAATCACATTGACGAAGTGATCCAAATGCTTCAATGATGCCAAATCTTTCAACATCATATCGTGGACTTGATGCCGCCCCAAATTCAACACTGCAACAGGCTGTTTCAATGTGAACCGGCCAGAGGGACCAAATTCGGCCCCAGTTGATGGCATATCCCAACGGTTTATCAATTGCCTTTTCTAAAATATCACCCAGTTTTCCAACAAACACATTTGCATTTTCAGGCGTAATCAGATCTTTTAGCAACTCAATCCCCTAACCTTGTAATTTGTATTTGTATAAATCATTACCATATGTTTCGTCTCCCTGATTGATATAATGCAAACGCCATAGCGGCAAACATAATTCCCAAGAATCCAATTATTGGAAGAGTTGCAGATTTTGGTAACTCCAGAATTGTGCTTCCCCACGCATACAAGAATATAGCCATAACATCAAAAACGACGAACATCAAAATGTAAGCGTAATATTGCATCATAAAGTGGGTTCGTCCTTCGCCGGATGGGACTTGGCCACATTCCATTGGTAGAAACTTGACAGGATTACTTTTTTTTCGGGGTGAAATCATTCTGGAAATGATCAGTGCAGGTGCCATAGCAGCTACTGCAAAGCCAAACATCAACATCACGGTACTGTAATTGCCCGCTAATTCCCCGACCAATTTAGCTTTTGACCCAAGTTTTTGTATAAAAAGGTATGCTCGGTTTTTTTAGTCCATTTTTTGAAAATTTGTTTTTTGTAAAGTACTTTATAGGATGACAACAAATTGCGATCATGTCGTTGAATATTGGAGATATCGCTCCTAATTTTGAACTTCCAGATACCGCACTAAAAATGCGATCTTTGGATGAATTCAAAGGAAAAAAGATCGTTTTGTCATTCTTTGTTGCTGCAAGCTCTCCAGTTTGTGAAACCGAACTGTGCACGTTCAGAGACTCTTGGGGAGAGATTTCAAATCTTGGTGCCCAAGTGATTGCAATAAGTAATGACGGTCCATTTGCAAACAAAGCATTTGCAGAAAAAAACAACTACAACTTCCCAGTATTGGCAGACTATACCAGTAAAACAATTAAAGAATACGGGGTATTAATGCCAGACTTGCTCCACATAAAGGATTACAATGCTGCAAAACGCTCTGTGTTTGTAATAATGGAGGACGGAAAGATCGGATACAAGTGGGTATCTGATGATCCATTAAAAGAACCAAACTATCAAGAAATTAAAGAATTCCTAAGCAGGAAATAATTTCTTTTTTTATTCTATTTCTGCAATAACGTCGCCTTTGGCGACACTGCCGCCTTGTTTGACTTTAATGGATTTAACTGAGCCGTCTTTATGAGACTTTACGGAAACCTGCATCTTCATTGATTCTAACGTACATACAACATCACCTTGCTTAACAGAATCACCTTCTGCCACTGCAATTGACACGACTTTGCCAGGAATCTGGCTTTTCAGAGATATCTGTGCATTGCCTGCACTAGCACCACCCGAGTTCTTAAAAACAATTTCATCAAACTTGGAATGTCTATTTAGTATTACAGGTACATTATCAATAACAATGTTCATCTCATTAGTGGTACTATCAAGATATTTTACTTTGTGATATTTTTGATCCAAAATGAATTCGATTCCTCTAGAATCCATAGTGAGGATTTTTACTTGGTGCTCAACGTCATTGATCTTAATCACATACGCATTATTTCCCAGATGTTCGGTGATTTCTCCCTCAAATGTTTTTTCAACGTCTTGAATTTTGTATTCCATGTTTCATCAATCCAGTTTGTTTTTCCATGTGGAATTACTTTGTGTGGAATTTTGTATTCTGCTCTTAAAGTATTCAGAGTGTAAAATTGCGGCAGCTACTGCTGGTTCACTTTTTGCTATCTTTTCTTCTTTGAGATCTTTTTTGAGTCTTTCAATTATATCAAAGCGCTTTAGAAAATCAGTAGACAGTTGACCATTTTTGTACTCATCAGTTTCAAGAATTGTTTTGTAAAGTGGAATTGATGTCTCCACACCCTGAATGTAAAAGTCATTTAATGCATTAAGCATACGTGTTCTTGACTCTTCAAATGTTTGCCCCCACGTACAGAGTTTTGCCATAAGCGAATCATAAAATGGAGAAACTGTGCATCCAGGATAGAGATATGTATCGCATCTAACGTTTGGGCCTGCGGGAATTGTTACATCTGGAACTGGGCCTGTAGATGGTGCAAAGTCCAAGAATGTATCTTCTGCATTAATTCTACATTCAATTGCATAACCATTCATTTTAAGATCTTTTTGTTTGAATGGTAAAGGCTCTCCGTTTGCAATATCTATCTGAAGTTTTACAAAGTCTAATCCAGATACCATTTCAGATATAGGATGTTCTACTTGCAATCTTGCATTGATTTCTATAAAATAAAATTCGCCATCATCAGATCGCAAAAATTCAGCCGTACCCAAGTTAGTGTAATCAACTGCCTCTGCTGCCTTGACAACTAATTCACCTATTCTGTCTCTAGTTTTTTGATCAACCACAGGGGACGGAGTTTGCTCAATGAGTTTTTGATTACGTCTTTGAATAGAACATTCTCGTTCAAAAAGATGGACAGAATTACCATGTTTGTCTCTGCACATCTGATATTCAATGTGCCTAGTTTTTTCAAGGAATTTTTCAACAATGATTGCCGATTTCCCTACAGCAGAAATTGACTCGCTTGTTACAGTCTCAAAGCCTTCACGTAGTTCTTTATCATTTGTCACCAATCTAATTCCACGACCACCACCGCCATAAACCGATTTGAGTAAAACAGGATAGCCAATTTTATTTGCAATGTTTAATGCTTCTTCAACATCTTTTACAAGACCAGGACTACCCGGAACAGTTGGGACTTGCGCTTTTAGCATTGCAGATTTGCATCGCATTTTATCTCCACAGAGATTCATTGAATCGGCAGTAGGACCAATAAAATTAATTTTATTTTTCTCACACAGTCTTGCAAAGTCATCGTTTTCAGAAAGGAAACCATAACCCGGATGTACAGCATCGGCACCAGAAGATAGCATTACATCAAGGATTTTGTCTTGGTTTAGGTATGATTTTGCGGGTGCGGCTTCACCAATATGATATGCTTCTGTTGCTTTTTTCACATGCATTGAATTGTAATCTTCATCAGAGTAAACTGCAACGGTTTTGATTCCTAGTCTTTGGCATGTTCTAATGACACGTAGTGCGATTTCCCCTCTGTTTGCAATAAGTACTTTTTCTATCATCTTAATCACAAATTGATATTCCCATGTTTTCTTGGAAGTTGTTTTTCCCTTTTGTTTTGAAGCATTTCAAGTGCTTTAATCAACATTGGTCTGGTCTCTGCGGGATCGATTACATTATCAACAGTCCCATGAGAAGCAGCCACATATGGATTTTCAAATTTTTCGGCAAATTCGTCAATTAGTTTTTTCTTGGTAGATTCAGGATCTGGGGAATCGGCAATTTCTTTTCTTGACATAATTTTTACAGCAGCTTCTGCTCCCAGTACTGCACACCGTGCAGTAGGCCATGCATAATTGATATCAGTTCGAAGATTTTTGCTCCCCATTGCAATATAGGCACCGCCATATGCCTTTCCAATCACGAGGGTGATTCTAGGTACCGTTGCCTCACAATAAGCATAAAGCAGTTTGCTTCCATGTCGAATGATTCCATTATGCTCTTGATTGGAACCTGGCATATAGCCGGGAGTATCCACTAAAGTAATGATTGGAATGTTAAATGCATCACAGAATCTAATGAAGCGTGCTGCCTTGTTGGACGAGTCAATATCAAGTGCGCCAGCAAGATGCAATGGTTGGTTTGCTACAATGCCAACTACTTTGCCATTCATTCTACCATAACCAACTACAATATTGGGTGCAAACAATTCATGCACTTCAAAAAACTCGTGATTATCTACAATAGAATTAATGATTTCTTTCATATCATAAGGCTGAAGTGGGTTTTCTGGGATAACATTGATAAGGTTATGATCTAGCCTGTTTGGATCATCATCAGTCAGGATTTTTGGTGGTTCTTCAGCATTGTTTTGTGGTAAAAATGAAATCAATTTTCGGATGTAATCCATGCATTGGTATTCATTTTGTGCTACAAAGTGTGCAACACCGCTTTTTGTTCCATGAGTCATAGCACCACCCAAATCATCAAAGGAGATCTCCTCTCCCAATACTGTCTTTACCACATCAGGACCAGTAACAAACATTGTTCCTGCTTTATCCACCATTATTACAAAATCAGTCATTGCAGGAGAATACACAGAACCCCCTGCAGACGGACCAATGCTTGCGGTAATCTGTGGAATCACTCCAGAAGCTAACTGATTATGATAGAAAATATCGGCAAAGCCATCAAGACTCATAATTCCCTCTTGAATTCGGGCACCGCCTGAATCCATGATTCCAACAATCGGGCATCCAGTTTTTAGCGCATGATCCATAAGTTTTGTAATTTTTCTGGCTCCCATCTGACTCAGAGTGCCACCAAGAACGGTAAAATCATATGCGAAAACAAATACTTGTCTGCCGTCTACCTTCCCATATCCTCCAACCACGCCATCAGTATAGAACTTCTTTTTTTGCATATCATATTCATGATAATGATGGGTTGTCAGTGGATCTACCTCAGTAAAAGTCCCCTCGTCAAGCAAGAGATCTATTCTTTCTCGTGCGGTAAGCTTTCCTTTATCATGTTGAGCTTTTATTCTATCTTGCCCACCACCTTGTAAGGAAATTTTGCGTTTCTTGGAATATTCCTCAATCTTTTCGGAATGCATGCCGGCAATTAAGAAAAGGAATGTGCCTATATTAATTTAGTTTGATCAGACATGGTTTAGGATTTCTTTTGTCATGGATATAAAAAAAATCACGAGTTTTTTAGTAGATCATGCAGATCCGCTAAGAATTTAGATTAAGTAGGGAAAATTTCTTCTTGACAGATTTCTGATAAGACTCAAACACGTCATTTGCCTCACTGCACTTTTTGCAGATGCATAATTGAGACACCTTCTCAATGTTACAATTATCCAGAAATTCACATTGTAAGCACCCTGCAGGACCGCCACACACAATGCATGATAATTCGTTTACTTGGGCACACTTTTCGTGCTTGACACCAATACCTTTGGCCCACAAGCCCATCTCGTTGATTTCAATTTTTTCATTGCACACAACACACGTGCCAGGGAATTTCATTGGGATCCTACGCCAGCTCATTTTAGCAACTCAATCTCCTTTTCAATAATGTCGTCAAATTCCGTGTCCAAAACAACTTCCAGGGTTTTATTTTTTACACAAAATAGCAGATATGGGAGACATATTGTTACAAATGCACTTGATGAGAGATGTAATTTCTTTGCCATCAGTAAAGAAAATGCCTTAATTTTTCTCCCGTCCCAGCGAATTCGATTCAGTAATGGCCAAGATAAATTATATTGAGAATATCTTATTCTCTCATCATTTTTGTATAGTTTTATCAAAATTTCATTAAGATATCGTAACAATCTCCAATTTTGTGTCCTCATAATTTTTCCATAAAGAACATCAGCTTTAGATAGAATGTTCAAAAGATCAGAAAACGTGTGATTGTCCAAATTGCTTGTAATGACGCTCGAGTAAAAAGCATCAATTTTTTGTCTAGGATCAATTTGCATGGAATACAACACACTTCGTGCTTCATCAAGAGATTTTGCTTTAAAGAATGCATTAATCCCATCCTCAACATTTACACTTTCAAAAGATTGCTCGGTTTGAGGATTAAATCCTGTGACAAACGATTGTGCAAGATTAATCATGGAACGAATGTCACCATGAGATTTGTCAATTACCTTGATTAGTGATCCGGGACTGAGTTTTGCTGCTTCTTTTTTCAAAATATTTTGAAGGTATACACGCAAAAGTCTTGGCGGGATTGGTTTAAAGTAAATTGTTTTTACAACCTTTTTGATACTTTTCATTTTTTCAGAAGAGTCTGAATTTGCGGCAAGAACAATTGGAACTGTAGGTTCCTTTAAGATTTGAATGAGTGCCTCTGCACCACCATAATCTCCTCTTCCATGAATTCCATCCACCTCATCTACAAATATCATAGGCGTGCCTAAAACACTCACATTTCCCAAAACAGGGGAGAGAATTTCATTAATTCTAGATTTGCTTCGTACATCACTTGCATTAAGTCCAATCATATCATATCCAAATTGTTTGGCAGTAAGGTAAGCGATTGTTGTTTTTCCTATGCCAGGAGGCCCAACAAGAAGAATGGGCTTTGTTCCTTTTTTCCATTTTGCAAACCATTCCATGATTGCTGCGCGCGACTCTTCATTACCTATCATGTCAGAGACATTTTGGGGTCGATGTTTCTCAGACCACATCAATTTAATCACTTTGGGAGTTTAGATTCAAACTCTGACCATTTGTTTGCTTTCTGTAACTGGTTGTACCAATATTGATTATAGTGTTCAACTGTTAAGAACAAAAATTCCAGAAATTCCTTGTGTGAAAATCCTTCAGGCAGTAGTTCAAGTGCCAAACGTGCGTCCTGTAAATACAGATTGCTTTTCTCCAATGTTACTTCAAATCCTTTTTTGACATCATTTGAAAGCAGCGTATAATAAAGTGGCCATGACGGAATTTTTACAAACCCATTTTTGATCGAGTCCTCAATTTCGTTTCCACATCCTACCCCTTCTGCAGCTCTTGCCATTCCCAGATAGAAGATTTCTGCCAAAGGGCGTTCAGCAAGAGCCATGTTCCTTCCAGCAGTACCCATAACGGCACGATATTTTTTGTAAGAGAGATTCATTTCTTCTTCAGTAATTGTTGTAGGTTTTGATTTTAGTTTCTCATCAAGATATTGTCCTACCCTTGCGTCCTTGAATCCTTCTTCAAATTCTTTAAGAACTTGCTCTCCGCCTTTGGAAATTTTATCTCGTGCAAGTTTCAGAATATACGGGTTCATTAGTTTGTAATCATCCAGATAATCAAGGTCCTCGTCTTTATCTACAATTCTATCCATAGGTTCACTGAGATCAATTGCCAAAATGTGACCCTCCACCATATTTTGTCTTAGTTGAGGATCATTTCTGCCGGCATATTCGGCTGCACCATCAAACAATGCATTAAACACTGGAAAAGTCATTTTAACAAAATTAGAATTCAAAATTCTCAAAACCCTGTCCTTTAAGACATCAGGACTTTCCAACTTTGATTTGATCGGATCAATCTCTGATGCCTGTAAAATTATTTCAGTAGAACCAACCTCATCCCCAAATGCTTGTTGTGTTGAATTTGGAGATTTGTCAGATTTTATTTCATGCAGCAGTCCTTTTGCAAATCTTTCGGCAAAATTTGGAAATTCTTTTTCTGTTTCTTCTTTGTATTTGTTAAATAATTTAAAACCTTTTGATTTAAACAAGCCCTGTTTGATTATTTGTTTGCCAGGTTTAGTGCTCATCAAAGCTTCTTTGCTAACAACAGATTGATCTTTTCCACTCACAAACGAAGAGCTAATTTCTTGATATTTATGCTTTCAAATTTACAAAACATATTTCACTTAAATTACGAGTAAAGAGATTTGGATTATGGAAGTAATCGAAATTTTGCGTGAAGCGTCAAAACGAATTTTTGAAAATGTAAAAGAGTTGGCAGGAACAGATGATGCTGCAGGAGATTTTGGCGTGGGCGCAGGAGGAGACATATCACGAAATATCGATGTTGTTGCTGAAAAAACAGTTTTAGATTATCTCAAGGAAATTAATTTTGAGTGTATCGTACTAGGTGAGGAATGCGGGAGAGTGGAATTGTCTAAAAATTCAAAAGGGTTTGTAATTATGGATGCAATCGACGGCTCTGCAAATGCAGTAAGAGGAGTACCATTTTTTTGTAGTTCGCTTGCATTCTCCACAGACAACAGACTAAGCTCAATTACAGACGGAGTAATCACAGACCTTTCAAGTGGAGAAATGTATTGGGCATCCAAAGGCAAGGGTGCGTTTTTCAATGAATCAAAAATACGGGTTCACGATAGGGAGCCCATATACAAAATAATTGGAATAAACACGTCTGGCGCGTCCAAGGATTTGATGAAAAGGCTTTATCCGATATTTGAGCAGTATAATCACATAAGGCATTTAGGTGCAAATGCATTGGAAATGGCATTTTTTGCAAGAGGCCTGATAGATATTTTTGTTGATTTGCGAAATAAAATCAGGATACAGGATATTGCTGCAGGATACATCATCGTAAAAGAAGCTGGTGGATTGCTTTTAGACTCGGATTTGAAACCGCTTGATTCAGAACTTAGCTATGAAGCAAGGATTTCATTTGTAGCAGCTGCAAATCAAGAGATTTTGGATGAGATATTTTCCCAAATAAAATAATCCAGGGTACAAACAAAAATTGCAGACTAGCCGTAAGATTCGTACTTTACTTCATATGTGCCATCAGGATGTTTGTTATCCTTTGTAACAAATCCTTTATGTTTTAGGTGCTCAATGACACCGTCAATTGTTCCCTGGTATCCGCAAATGTAAACCCGAGTGTTTTGAGGAGTGATTTCTTCTCCTACCAATTCTTCTAATGGAGATACACCTTGTTTGTTTGGTTTAAAAAACGATTCAACTCTTCCAACATGACCATTCCATGATCTGTTAAAGAATTCCTTTGGTCTGCTAATTGCTGCCCTGTAGTAAAAGTCCCATTGATCTCGTCCACGTTCATTGCTTTCGTTTTCAAGATCAGTGAACAGACGCTTGTAGCTTAATTCGTCAACATAGCTTGCACCATGAAGTACGATGACTTGACGTTTATCACCAGTGTCATGAAGATGCTTTGCAAATGCGACAAACGGTGCAATGCCAGTACCGCCCCCAACACAAACAATTCTTCTTGTGTCAGGTTGTCCATTTGGTAACTTGTCTTCGATGAGTAACTCTTGACCAGTTGGAGATCCCAGGTATACCTCATCACCAACACTGGCATAAAATAATTCAGTAGTAACTCGGCCAGGTAGAGGTTTTCTAACCCATCTAATTACAAATTCAAAGTAATCACGATTTTCAGGATGAGATGCAATCGAGTATGCACGTCTCACAATCTTGTGTTCTGAAGGGATTGGAAGACCAATGGTAAGAAATTGTCCTGTCTTATATTGAGGCATGCCAGTTTCAGGCACTATCCTAATGACTACCAAGTCCTCTTTTAATAATTCCATATAGGTAATCTTGGCCTTGGTTTCAGATACCATTCAAACCATTTGATCGTAGTTGAGATAAATGTATTTCTCTTGGATCATAATTCAAACAACACAACATCTTGAGATCATCTCAAATAAAATGCAGATAAAAGAGCAGAATCACCAGACAGTATATTTTGGTCACCAAGACAGGATAACCTTTTAATTTTTATATTCAATATTTTGAGGGAGTTTGTGGCATTACTAAGATGTAATGATTATGGTTTTGAATGTCCATTTGTATCAGAGGGCGATATTGAACATGTCATTGAGGAATTTGGAAAACATACAGAAGAAGAGCATGGAATTGACTATTCTAGAGAGGCACTCATGCAATTCATAATGCGAAAGCAGAATTGATTTCAGAATATAGTTGAGAAGTTAGATTCTTTTCATTGTTGCAGACAATACAGGAACTTCTTTTGCAATGATTTTTTCGACTGCAGGTACAATGCCAGATCTGGCTTTGACGCTTTCCTCATAAATTTCTGCAACTTGATCTCGGAAAAGTAATTTTATTCCAGGAAGCGCCGTTATTCCTTCATCAACAGCCCTAGGATCTGAGATATCCAAAATTATGGTTCCTTTTTTCTTTTCTTCCATAACTAATTTTATTCTGTCATAAGTGATCAAAAAGTAATCTGCAGTAGTTGCAACAATTACAATATCATATTTATCAAAGCCTGCCAAAACTTCCTCAAATACAACTGGTTTCCCACCCAAAATCTGCGAAAAATTTGTGGAGCGTTCAATGGTTCTGCTGGTGACATCAAATGGAATTTTTTTAGTGTTGAGGGTTTTTGCAACCATGGCTGCAGACTCGCCTGTTCCAATCAGCAAAACTTTCTTTTTTGCATCCAATCCTGCCTTTTCATCGATTAATCTTATGGCCACGTCACCCAGAGATACAACGTCTTTGCTTATTCCAGTAGAGTCTCTAATGGTGGTTGCAAGCCTAATTACGCTCTCAAATAATTTATTCAGAATCTTTCCTGAAAAACCAGCTTGTTTTGCATTCGCTAAGGAGTCTTTGATTTCATTGAAGATTTCTTGTTTTCCCACAACTACAGAGTCAAGACCACATGCCAATCTCAACAAGTGAGTATACACATCGTCGCCTTTGTACACCTCCAGTATCTGATCAAAGTGATCAATATCGTTTGGTTCCAGAGAAGAATGTTGTTCCCATGTTGCTTTGATCTTGTTTAGGATTAGACTTTTTCCCTCTTCTCTTCTTGCGTCGGGACTGTCATCGGTTTCAACATTACTTACAGTAAAAATTTCAACTCTGCTTGCAGTCTGAATTATAATGCATTCATCAACACCTTCAATTTTTTTAAAGGAATCACATGCAGCCTTTACATCTTTGAACGCAAATCTGGCTAATGCATGAAGTGGTATGTTTTTGAAAGTGACTCTTGCGTTCAAAACATCAAATTTTATTTCACTCATATCATCACCATCTATGCGTTAATCTTTCTTCGTCCACCTTTGGCTGTGCGGAAAACATTCATTCCAAGATAATAGTTTTCATGTAGCGACTCTAAATACCTAAGATCATTTTCTGTATCAGTGATTTCCTTTTTCGTTGCATTAGGATCCTTTTTTAATCTTGCAAGTTTTTGTCTTGTTTTATCCAAGAAGTTGCCAATTCCAGATTCATAGTTTGACACTCCACCAAATTCAGGACTCAGAACATGTTCAGGGGTATACTGGGGAGTATTATCAACAGGAATCTCGGCTTTTCTTGTGAGTTCTTCTTGCTGTTCTTGAGATAAGATCGGTACAGGGAATCTGTCTTTTTTATCCAGCCAGAATTCGGGTTCGCCCATATCTCTTCTGAAGATTTCCTCACTTTGTCTTTGGAAAGTATGATCTGATGCTTTTGCAGCATCTGCTTTTACCTCTTCTGCAATCGCCTTGTATTCTGCTTCTGCTGCCTTTTCAGCTATAGCCTTTAGTTCTTTGGCTCTCTCAAGTGCGGCTTTTGCAGCAGCTTCTGCTTCCTCTGCGGCTCTTGCAGCAGCTTCTGCTTCCTCTGCGGCTTTTGAGACAGATGCCGCTTCGGCATGTGCCTTGTCTGCTTCGACTTTGGCCTTCTCAGCTGCCACTTGAGCTATGTTTGCCTCCTCCTTTGCCTTGTCAGCTGAGGCAATTTTCTCGATAGTTTCTTGTTTCTTTTCCTCTAATGATGCTGAATCCTTTGATGTTGATTGTGCTTCAGTTTCCTTCTTGTCTTCAGACATCAAATTTTACTAAAATTGCCTGAATTTTAATATTCTCTAGTGATTAATGCCAGTCTACAAATTTCATACGAAGGTTACGCGGTATTTGTTTTTCAAACGATTCAGATCGGAGAAATGTCAATTATTGCAATAAACTGGCAAAAAAGCAGGAGATCGGTTAAATTGTTGATTTTAAAATTAAATGGCGCCCTCGGCGGGATTCGAACACGCGTCTCAGCCGTGACAGGGCCGAATTCTAGACCGGGCTATACTACAAGGGCACGGATTTTTGAAAGCAAATTGCCTGATTAAAAGTTTCTGTCAATTCAAAAAAATTTGTAAAAGACTAAATTATACACGTCAAGCATTTTTCGTAAGGGGTCTATGGCGCAGCCAGGTAGCGCACCGGACTTTTAATCCGGTTGTCGTGGGTCCGAATCCCACTAGACCCGCCATCCTTATTGGTCTTAAAATACGACCCGCCACATTATGTATCATTGAAGATAAACTATGATGATATCAACAGCAGAAACAATCCATACCAGCTATTCCTAGACAACATCAAGAGTCCAGAGACTGAAAGAAAATACAAAAAGATGCTAGAGAGATTCCTGCTATCCATTCCAGATCAGATATATGAAAACAAAAAGATAAAGTCAGACCTCAAAAATATGGTAAAGCATTTTGTTGCCCTTGCAAAAAAGAATCCAGATTTGGCAACTGACATCATTGCAACATACATCAAAGAGGAAAAAAAGCTGGTAGAGGCAGGCAAGCTAAGCTCAGGAACACTAGAGAATCATATCAAGCCAATCAAGGTGCTACTTGATGCAAACAGAATCGCCATACACTGGAAGTCCCTGCACAGATTATACCCAAGAAAGCAGAGCACCACAAATGACAGGGCATACACAAAAACAGAACTGCAAAAGATGCTAGAGGTTGCACGAGACCTCACAGACAAGGTGATAATTACCGTATTCTCATCAGGGGGATTCAGGCTAGAGGCGTGGAACTATTTTACATGGAAGGACATCAAGCTATTCAAGAATCAAGACGGTTCCTACAAGGGAGGAGCCTTGTTAGTATACAGTAATGACGAGGAGAGCTACTGGACTCACATCACTCCAGAGGCTTGCAAATACGTGGAGATGTACCGAGAAAAATGGAAGTCTGACATTGGGGTTTATCCAAAAGATGATCAGCCGTTTCTAAAGGCAGTAAAGTATCCCACTATCCACAGGCTGAATTCAACTGGCGTCAAAAAGAGAATCGGAAAAATTGTAAAGGCAATCGGTATGCGAGATTCATTGCCTGAAGGCAAGAAGAGATACGAGGTTCCACTAGATCACGGGTTTAGAAAATATTTCAACACCATGATGAGGCGTGCCAAGGTAAACTATCTGGACAAAGAGGACATGATGGGACACAAGGTAGGATTGGAAAAACACTATGAGCGATATCAGGAAGAGGACTTTGAGCGATTCCCCGAGTATCAAAAGGCAATAGCATTTCTTACCATATCAGATGAGGACAGGCTACGCTTTGAGAACCAGCAAAAGCAAGAGATACTAGATGAGGTTACGCAGAAAGACTATCAGATTGAAGACATGTCAGCAAGACTAAGCGAGGTGGAAAACGAGGTGAAAAACGGGCGGAACACAAGATGGAACTCACTTTTCCAAGAATCTTTCAGACATCAAGACAATGAGAAGGTACAGCTGATTCTTACCCTGTTGCACATGTGGTTTGAGATGAGGGCAACAGAAGAGGAAAAACAAGCGTTATGGAAGAAGCTCCAAGACGCAAAAAAGGAAGGAAAACCACTAAACATCATGGATATGTTAGATCCAGACAAGGATGAGCTTAGCTGGAAGAACCTCTACTCCAAAAAGTAAATCCAATCATTCTCTACATCGATACAAGTCGTTAATCGGATTAACGCTACTTCTTACAACCATGCAAGACCCATTTTTTGTAGAGGTCGTTAGGCATGACGTGTTAGGCATGAATAGTAGATGTAGAGGTCACGAAGTCCAGATGTAGAGATTGTTAAAGATTGTAATGCCTAACGATATGTTAACAGCCGTTAATAGTGCATAGTCGTTAGAGATATCATTTGTAAGAACATGTAGAAAAATTTGTGCCTAACGTTAATGTATAATGTAAGAAGTGTTAAACCTGACGCCATATCTGACACAATCTGTCAGGCTTTACGTACAAAATATTGCTATTCTACTATTTCAAAATCTATCTTAGTGTCAGGTCATTACATAGCAGAGAATTAATTTTTTAAGTTTTGATTTGAGTTTTTTATTTTTGGTATAACCTTGTTTTACAGGGATGTATTCTTTATCACATCTTGTAGATAAATATGCCTTATGTGGATGATTTTATTTCTGATTTGCCCAAAACTTCTTTTGATAACATGTTATAACTACACATAATCATATAAAATTATGATCAATAACATAATAACCCGATCAAGCATTGTCAATTTTTCAGATGTGATCAATGAAGAAAAATCAAATATTTTGATTGATCTGTTTTAAATCTCAGAAAAGCCATACAATTTTATGAATAATGGTGCAATAGCCCTTCTTGGCGGTTTGGGATTATTGGCAGTAGGTGTTTCTGTAAAAAAGAAAATACAATATTTGGAGAATCAGATCAGATTACTCAACTCTCGAATTTCCTCCCTAATCAATGAGAGGGATGAATTAACTAAGATCCTTAGAAACAAGGATTCTGAAATTGCAGAAAAAAATACTGAAATTTCTAAGAAAAATCAAGAGATAGAAAATCTCAAAGATCAATTAAAAAGTAGAGAAAAGTAATTACTCTGGTTTTGTTATTTAAATCTCTTTGTTACAATTACTCGACAAATACCGGAGTAAACAGAATCAACCAAATCATATTTTCCATTTTTTCTTTGCTTTGTTAATTAATGTACAAAATACTTTTTTTTCTATCACCTTTCGCCCAATGTTTAACATCATATTCTTTGGAGGATCTATACCGTCATTCCAATTCTTGGTTACAAGCATAATTTTGAATTTAATTCTGTTTTCCCATAGTGATTTATTAAAAATTTTTTCATCGGGCCACATTATATCATTAGAAGTAAATTTTTCAGATATTTTTCCAAATCCAATTATTTTTTGAATCGGTTTTGTGGCATAAAATGCTACCAATTCACCCTCCATAATTGTATTCCACAATCCAATATTTTTTTTTGAGAATCCCCACTGATTGTATTCTAATGCAGTTTTCCAAGACGTTTCATCTCCAACTAATATGTAATATCGAGGTCGATCTATGGATTTATTCAATAATGGTTTTTTTTAATACCCATGTTTAACTTTGTCTTATTCCGATTCAATAGATCTTTGAAAATCAATACTTAATACCAGAATGCAAATTTATGAGATATACAACTTTGAAAATACTTGAAGATATAGAAAAAGAATTACCAGTGTATACGTCAACTATCAAAGATAAATATTCTGAAAATAGCAAAGCCATGTATTTTTCTTCTTTTATAACAAAAATGTTCAATGTTGAACCTGCCGAGATCGATATGGAAGTGCCAACAAAATCATTTTTTTTAGGTCTTAGAGGGAGAATAGATGCTCTTCTTGGTCATTTAATTTTAGAATTCAAGAAAGATCTTAGAAATAGTATAGAAGAGGCAAAAGAAGAATTAATAAAATATCTTCAGAGCTATCATGAAAAATTTCCAGAGGAGGATTACATAGGAATTGCAACAGATGGAATTCTATTCAAAGTTTTTCAACCCATTTTTGACTTTTCAGAACATCATGAAAAAGTAGCGGTAAAAGGTTTAGAAGAAATAGATTCATTAGATTTAGAAATTGAAAGAGAACCTGAGAAGATATTCTTATGGTTTGATTCTTATTTATTTTCGGCAGACAAAATTACTCCAACTTCACTAGATATTAAAAAAAGATTTGGAGTTCTTAGTCCAACATATGCAAAAGCACATTATGAAATTTTGAAACTGTTTGAATCAATTAAGGATACTCTTCCTGTAAATACAAAACTAAAAAACTGGTCAAAGTATCTAGAAGTAGTTTATGGAGACGAAGAAAAAGAAATTGATCTTTTCTTACGACATACATATCTAGCCACATTAGTTAAATTAATTGTCCACATTAGACTTTCAAAAGGACAAATACCAAATAAAGATGAAATGTGGCAAATATTACATGGGACAAGGTTCAAAGCATTTGGAGTTTTGAATTTTGTAGAACAGGATTTCTTTACGTGGATTACATATTTTCCAACACAGTATATTTCAAATCCATTTTTATACAAATTATTAAAAGAATTGATGGTTTATGATCTAGGTAAAATTGATGAAGATGTTTTAAAAGAACTCTATCAGGAACTTGTAGAACCAGAATACAGACAACTTTTGGGAGAATTTTACACGCCTGATTGGTTGGCTCAGATGACAATTGAAAAAACTATGGAAGATAATTTCACAGGTAGCGTATTAGATCCTTCATGTGGATCAGGTACATTTTTGTTTTTATCAATAAGATACAAAATAAAAAAACTAGAAGGGAAATTAAATCCAAAAGATCTCTTAGAACACATATTAAATTCAGTACGTGGTTTTGATATTCACCCACTAGCTGTTACTATCGCAAAAACCAACTATCTTTTGGCATTAGGAGATTTAATTAATTACAAATCACATTCGATTGAAATACCTGTTTATCTTTCAGACTCTGTAAAACTGCCATCCCAAAAATCAAACTTGGATAATCCTGAACCATTTTTTGAATTTCAAGCAGACAATAAAAAAAGTTTCAAATTACCAGTTAATATTACAACAGATAAAAAAGGTTTTGAAGATATTTTAGAAAAATTATCTAGCCATACAGAACCATATTCCAATAGCTATTACAGATACAAAGATAATAGCAAGCGCATGAAAGACGTTACACTACATCAAACTAAAATCAATTTACTAGAAAGTTTCAAGAACTACATCAAAGTTTTAAATTCAGAATATGCAAAAGTGTGGCTGGAAAATTACAATACGTTAATTGAATTAATTGATGAAGAAAGAGACTCGATTTGGATTTACATAATGAAAAATGGGTATAAACCGATTTCACTTACTCATCAAAAAGTAGATTTCATCGTAGGGAATCCTCCATGGATAACAATGGCAAAAATGAAAAATGAACATTACCAAAATTTCTTGAAAAACTCTACTGAATACTATGGTTTAGCAGATCCTAAAAAAACAGAACAGTACCCTCATATGGAATTAGCTAGTTTATTTTTCTGTATAGTTACAGACATTTATTTGAAATCTGAAGGAAAGATAGGATTTGTCATGCCAAGATCAATTTTAGTAGCATCTCATCATCGGAATTTTATTAAATTTAATAAACCAAATATGAAATTAGAAAAAATCATAGATTGTGAAAATGTTTCAAACCTATTCAAAGTTCCTTGTTGTTCAATAATTGCATCAAAAGGAAGTGAAACCAAATATCCTGTCACAAGTATTAATTTAAAAGGTAAAATTTCAAAAAAAAATTCTTCTTTAGAGGAAGCAAATAAAATATTATCTGTAGACGTATCAAAATATGAACCATTTTCTTTAGATGTAAAACCAAGTGACTATTATGAGTATTTTTACCAAGGAGCAACCATTGTGCCGAGGAATCTATACTTTGTACAATTAGTTCAAGATCCATTTATGGGAATAAACCCTCAAACTCCAACTGTAAAAAGTAATGAAAAAAATGTTACTCAACCACCATGGAATAAAATAACAATTCAAAGTGCAATAGAATCTAATTTCTTATTTGCTTCTCTATTGGGAGAAGACGTAGTTCCATTTGGACACAAAGAATTCAGATTGGTGGTATTACCAATATTAATTGAAAAAGACAAACATATTTTATTAGAGAATCACTCCGAATTTCAACAACGAAGTTTCTTAGCAGCATCAACATATTTTGAAGAAGTGGAAACAAAATGGCAAAATAATGCAACAGATAAATCAAAACGAATGACACCTTATCAAAGATTAAATTTTAGAAAGGGTATTACTGGTCAAAACCCTAAGAAAAGATTCAAAGTATTATTTGTAGCATCATCAACATATTTAGCTGCATGTATAGTAGATATGGATGAAAATATAATTCATAATGAAAATAATTTTGAAATTAATTTGTCGGGGTTTATTGCAGAAAGTAAAACATATTATTTTGAAACAGATGATGAAAATGAAGCCCATTACTTATCAGCGATATTAAATTCAAAGATTTTGGATAATCTTATGAAACCATTACAAACAAGAGGCTTATGGGGGGCTAGAGATTTTCATAAACGTCCATTATTAGCTCCAATACCGAAATTTAACAAATTAAATGAAACTCATTTAAAATTAGCAGAAATAGGAATTACATGTTCTAAGAATATTCCAACATTATTAAAAAACTCAAAAATTTCCAATATCGGTCTATTAAGAAAATATATCAGAAAACAATTAGAAACTGAAATTAAACAAATAGATGAACTGATAAAGATAATTTTTCTAGAACATGATGGAAACATATCAAAATACATTTGAAATTCAGAAAATATGCTGCATGATAGTTTGTTTGAAACCCGATAAATAGTAAACGTGTCTAATATTTGACCAAAATACAGATTTGTAATAATATAGTTACAAACTCACTGATTCATGTTGATTCACAGATATTACATTAGTATGCCATTTTTTGTGGTATTCATCATGTTGGGTATGAATCGGGACTAGTTTTTTGGAGTTTGAGCCCTCAATTACCTTCTTTATCTGAGTGCCATCCCCATGACCAGACACATGAATCTGGTGCCAGTTCTGCTCTTTTTTCAATATGCCAAAGTGCGTAAACCAGTTTTTTACCTGCTCTTCTTTTAGCTCCATTTCAGTATCAAACGGTTCGGTCAATGAACGGATGTAGGTTGCACCCTCATCAGGTTTGATATCGATTAGATCCTGTAGCCTAAAGTCGCTGCAAAAGAATATGAAATCTTTCTGGTTTGCCTTTATTCCTCTATAGTCAATCGCATTTGGATAATCCAAGAATTCCCTTTGCCACTCTGCATAATCCATGTATAGCTGTCGTCTGGAGAATTTATCCAGATCTTTATCAATCAATCCCCATGATCCCCTTGGAATGTATATCTTGATGTTCTTATCCGTTGGGGATGGATAATGCCCTCTCAGATTTTCGGATTCATAAAATAGTTTGAGTAGATATGCTTGCTTCATGTCAATTACCAAATCCCTATTGGTTTGTTTTGCAGATTCGTAAAATGACAGCAATCTATCCAAATCTCTAATCGGATAACCACATATTGCCAATCCCTTTGTGTTGTTTACAATTTCTGAAACATTGGTCTCTACATCATATTCAGTCAAAGACGGTAGTGCATCAACTCTGGTTCCCTCACAAAGCAAATAATCCAATGACGATTCGCCACATCTGTCAACAAATTTTTCAGTGTCTTTGCTTCTTCTCCCATGAAATCTTAAATCAGCAGTATTGCCAATTGAACCTTCAGATGTATGCAGGATGAACGCGTGAACTCCTGCGATTGAATGATCAACAGGCAACGGTTCCACCTTGATTGAATCTATTGAAAATTCCTTGTTAGATTGAAATATTTTGATTATACGTGGTGCTAGTACCTTGTCTCCAGTGGCGCGACTGATTTCACCTTTGCTGTTTTGATATACTTGGAATTTTTCTTTTAATGTGAGATATTGATCATTTCCAGTATCATCAAAGTTTTGCATGATTAACTTGGATTCCTCAGAGCAGAAAATTGGAATGTCTGCTCTAAGATATGGAATGTATGCGCAATGATCAACATGGGCATGGGTTAGCAGAATTCCATCTACCTGTGTCTCTTCGTCTCCACCAAAACCCATATGTTTTGCAAAATCTCTGCGATAAAGTCCCTTGATCTTAGGCAGTATTCCAAGTTCAAAGAGATCAATTAAGCTGTTAGATGCACGGGCATTTAGAAACTGTGAGAAGAATTTTCCTTCATGGGAAAAAGACATTCCAAAATCCATGAAAATTGTGGTGTCTTTGTCTTTGACTAGGAATTTGTTTCCTCCAATGTCATTTACTCCTCCATGGAATGTAATGTATGTCATTATCTGCTCCAGTGCTCGGAGATGTAGTTATGAGCTTCTTCCATGTTTAGAGGTTGACAAGTATTATTTGCACGAATAAAGAAGAGTTTCTCATTATTTTTAGAAAGATAAATTGGCCTAGGTGCTGATTTTATCTTACAGTGACATACTTCACTATTGTTGATGGGTATAAAATTTAATTCAACGTAGGCATTAGCATTTCTATCTAGATATTTGTTTATGAGATTAGTAATATGTTGAGCAAATCCATCTGAGCTTTTGTCACGAAATGTAGAATAATCGTTTTCCAAACCAATAGGATTTCCATCGTCATCTACTCCAATTAACAAATCACCCCCACCTGAATTCATAAAACAACAAATCTCTTTGGCAATGACTTCTTCAAGAGCAGAATTTTGTTGATTTTGTTTTATGTCCCATCTCATAGATGATTTGTATTCTAATCTATGAGATTCTTTTTTGTGTAATAAATTTTCAATTACATTTTCTGTTGTTGATTCAATAGGCATGATCAATTTGCGTAATGTCTCTCGAATTGTCTCTTTTCGTGCCTGAATGAATCCATCAAAGTCATCTCGCAAAAGACAATCAAAGGCAATATCTGAAATCAAATGAGTCTTTAGTCTTCTTCTTAGAACTGATTCATCAATTGATTGTCCATCAATAATGTCTTGAAGATACTTCATTGGTTTTTTGTCTCTAATGTAGTTTCGATTTGTATCACTGCTTAACAAAGTTCTATTTAGAATTGAATGAATGGAAGTTTCACTATGATAATCTTTTTCTTTTGATTTTGGAAATATGTGGTGATCATCTAACGTGCTATATTCTGGAGGTTCATCTGTAACAAAGTCGCTAGCTCCACTTTTTGAAATTAAGCACATAATGGTTCTATAAACTGAATCATTAGGTCTTGTACTGTCAAAATTCAAAGAATCAAACTTTTGTCTTTGTTCTAAGACAATTTCTGGTATATCATTATCATCATGAAACCATTGAAGGATTTCACGGTAGTCTTTTTCAATCTTAGAATCTGTAGAACCTGAATAACTATCAGAAGTTACTGCTGACCAATACCAATTTTGAATCTTGTTCATACATTTTGGTCTGTCATCTCTTTTCTCAATTTTGTACATTAATGCAGACAGGATTGGAATTATAATGGTGTAGGGAATGATAGAGAATTTTACAGCACCAAATCCAGATTCTCTTTGAGATTCCAATCTGGAAATTGCCTTTGATGTATATTCGCAGATTTTTAGCCAGTCTTTAAGAAATTCATCTTTTTGGAATTGTTTGAGTTCTGTATATGCAGAATCAAGTGACAATAGTTCCTTTCTACGAGTGTATCCCTTCTTGAATAGCCCCATTCCCTGAAGAATATATTTTTCAGCGTCTTCAATCACATTGTACATTTTCTCAATATTATCATAATCAGATTTTGCCCGATCCCAAAGAATTCGCAAATTTACATCATATTTGTTGAATCTTGCATTAAGAAGATCAAACACTCCCAGTCTAGTGCCTTTACTGTTAATTTTCTCAAATACTTCTGCAACACTATCAAGTGAAAGAGTTTTTGGAAGTTGTACTACGGGAATTTTGTATTGAAACCACACATGATCTAAAATGCTTAAAATTTGTCTATAGTAGTTTTCAGATTCTTCATCATCAAAGTCTTCAACCTCTTTAAGATAATTCTTAAATTCATTTATCCATAATGTGTAATTTCTATTGTTAAATTCAGTTATTGGAAAGATTTTTTTTGCAAATTGTTTTTCCTTATCCAAATATCCCCATCTTTCAGCTCTGTCAGTACGTTCAGAAAATACGATATCAGATGAGCTTGCATTTGGATCAAGTAATGCTTTAAGATCAACAAAAAATCGCATAGAACGGTTATCAGGTAATGGAACATTGGGAGCTGTTACAGCATAAAATAACGAAGTGATACGTTGTTGCCCATCAAGTACAATGTCAGAAGCGTTATTCAGTTCAGGTGCACCATGTACTGGAATTGTCGCAAAAGGTTCATCTGAATTCCAAGTAAGAATAGAGCCTACAAAGAATCCTTGAAAAATTGATTCCCATAACTCTTCAATTTGTTTCCGCTTCCATGTATACTCTCGTTGAAAAATTGGAATTGCATATTTCCCGTTTTTAATATCATTGATTATGTAATCAATGCTTTTCAAATTTGGAGGAGGTAATTCATGTATTCTTTCTTTAATAAAATTCCAAGAATATACTGGAATAAACTCTTCAATGTCTATTGCATTTTGAGATTTATCTTCATATGGTTTTTCTTGAACCTGTTTTAGTTCTTCTAATAACACTTGATAATCATGTTCTGAAATTGGTTTAGCAAAGTTTGCAGGGCCATGAGGTGTTCCTCGAATATACAGACCGATATTCTTTTTGCTTTCTATGAATTCAAGTTTATCAATTAATTTTCTAAGACTGGCATAGCCCAATTGGATTTGTTTTAGATCTATTTCAGATACTGAATCGGCGGGTCTATTTTGATCTGGCCATTCTATTGTAGGTGGATGCCAATCACTTGTGACTTCAAAAATTCCTTGGAAATATCGTGATTTGTTAACATAGAAAATTATGTGATCTCCTTTTACAACTCTTTCTCCTTTTCCCTTAGTATTTACTGCCCAAACTTTTTTCTCTTTTACAGTAGGCCAATTTTCAGGAGTTACAGGCCATATCCAGTTTTTCAATAATTATATTTTATGCATGGATAATTAAGTAAATCTCCTAAAATCATAAAATAAGATTTAATTTTTACAATTTTAAAAGATCATCTCATTTTTTAGAATCTTTTAATTTTGAACGTTCTTTTTTTACTACATCAATTGTAAGTCCTGTAATATTTACAGTATCTTCAATTGTAAGTCCTAGATTCTTTAATAGGGGAATTTTGTCTTTTGATTCTTTAATTGATGAAGATGCCAAAATTCCAATCACTTTATCTAATTTTAGGCTAATTTCTGATAGTAATTCTTTTTCAGATTTTTCTTTTTTTACCATTTTAGATCTTTACATATACTGTTCTTCTGTTCATTATGGCTGATTTTATAATTCCTTTTTTACGTAAATGACTTAATGTGGATTCTACGTTATTTCTTTTCTTAGATGTAATTTCCATAATCTCTGTGATTGAGTTTTTACCATTACATAATTTTAAAATTGCTTTTTCTTCAGATCCTAATTTTGGAGGTTTAGATAATGTTTTTTGTAAAGAAATCAAAATGGAAAGTTTTCCATCAATATCTTTTAACGTTTTTAACATTTGATCTATTTTTTTGTCATTCATTTTTTGTATTTCCTAATTTCTTATTTTTAATATTTGGCTGTTTCTCTATTAATGTACAAATATACTTGGTTCGAATTTTAATATTATCTTGTTCTTCTTTTGATGTTTTAATATTATGTGCTAAAAGATGTCTGATCGGAATACATTCCTCAATCCAAGTTTTTAATTTAGTTAATTCAAAAATATTTTTGAAATATGGATTGTAACTCATTTCAATAATTTTGAGTAAATGTTCTAACCCTACATAGTAAATTGGATGATCTCCTCTTGTATCTAACCACCTGTGTTTTTTTTCAGCATCCATTATTGTTTGAGCATATTTCTGAATATCTGGTTTTACAATTTTTGTATTTGTCCACCAATTTTTTTCATCTTGGAATTTTTTCAAGATTAGATCTCTTAAAGAATTTTCTAAAATATAGACATGTGGGTAAATGTCAGCATTTTGATTTGCATTAGTGATGTATCTCTGCCCATATGAAGTAATAGTTTTTTTTGCTTTAATTTTTCTATTTGATTGATTTTTTTTAGGCGAAGGTGATAAATCTTTTAGATATTGTAAGCTATTGACATCATCTTTAGATAAATAACGATATACACTAATCCCATGATTTTTTCTTGCCCATTCATAAGCTGCTGCACTACTTGTTATCCCATGATTATCTTTTTTAATTTTTGATGCTCCATCTCTGATGGATTGTTTTTTAATTTTTTTATTTTTTATAATTGTGTGATTCAAAATTTTGTTTAATACAACTTCGTTGATTTTGTCTCTAGCCACAACCATCATTATTTGATGACTATAAAATTATTATCATATTCCCATAAAATGATGAAATTTTGAGTAATGTTAATCTAAGTCTAAATTGATTTTCAATTATGGTTGAGAACACTGATATAGAAAAAGAAATTGAAAAACTAAAAAAATTACTTGCCTTACTCTTGTATCATAATGATGTACCACCATTAGACATTGCAAAAGCTGCTGAGATAAGCCCTAATGATCTATACAAATTTGTCACAAAAAAGAAAAAAGGTGTTAAGAAATAATGTCTGATGAAAAGATACTCTACAAATTAGATGTAATTGCAAAATTACTCTTTATGCAAACTAAGAATGATTTAGAAAATTTAGAATCTAAATTAATCAAGACTGATAAACAAAAGAAGCTTTACCACTCACTTGATGGACAGAGAAACATGGAACAACTTCATATGTTGACAGGTATTTCTGTGAAAACTATGGAACCAATCCTTCCAGAATGGGAAAAGAGAGGATTGATACTTTCCTTTGGAAAAGGAAAAAGTAAACGATATTTGAATATAGAACACCTAGAAATATAATTTTCAAGATATCGTTGATAATTTTTTTCTTGAGCCTCATCAACACTCAGACAGTAGTTTATAGTCTGTTTTCAATTCTAGTTTTTTCTAAATAATCACGAAAAAATGACATAATGTAGTACAATAATTCCAAATCCTCAATTTACTACAAAATTTGATATCTTAAGAAAAATAGAAGAATATTTTTTCATGCAATAATGAAGTATTGTAAGATTAGGTAATCTCAGTGATTGCAAAAAACAGTGAATTTAGCCATAAAATCGGGTCTGAAATTAGACCCATAAAGGTATATCAGTCCCACTAGACCCGCTTCCCTCTAGCATCTTTTCTGAGACTCGTGTAGCATAGTAATTCAATGCAAACATCCAACCAGGAAAGGTTCTACCAGAACATAATCAGCATGTACCAAAACATACTACAAAAACACTAGGCCATCTGCCACTCTACATTCTGCTCGAGTCCCACCATCGCATAGATGATGCTCATCACAGAGTCACGCGGATGGTTGAACTCTTTTCGCACATCTGACTTTTTGGAATTGTCCTTGCCAATGTCCTTGCGCGTTATTGATACAAAGTCAGAGACCAACCAATCAGTTTCATGCTCTATCAAAAACGGAATCATAAATCTAGAGCGCTCACACGACTTGTCATTCCTTGTCGGGTGCGACTTTGAAGAGTCTAGAAGATCCACAAATCTCTGAATTGACGTTGTCTTGTCAATTGAAAACCTGCCAATCTCGTCTCCGTGCTCGTCGCGCACATCACTGTACATCTGCATCGGCTTGCTCTCGTTGCTGATAGTCCTGCACCCGTAAAACCTATCGCTGCCAACACCACCAAATATCTTTCCTGTGCTCCTGTTTGCTCCACCCTCTTGCATCGTCTTTACCGGGATTGCACCATACCCAAGGTCGCCAACGCCAACGTCGCACCGACACGCCTTAAACAGCCTGCTTATGTACTCAGTTTGATCCAACTGATTCTCTGCTGGTCGCTTGTCAATGTATGCAAGCTGTATCCTATTAGATTTCTTCCAGTGGATTAGAATGGATATAACAGTATGCGACGGGTTGCCAGACCCAAAATCAATACCCATTGAGACATTGATGGAATTCTGCATCACATATTTCCACATTGCAATCTCCTTGTAGCTCATCAACCCCATGTACTTGTACGGGTTCATGCAGCGATACACCATCTGCGGGGTGACCGGTCTCCTCTCTGATCTGTAGAATCGCCCCATGACGTGCGATGCAAAAAATGCCGCTGTGTTGTTTTTTTTCTGGTATTCGATGGAGTAAAACGGGGCGATATGGTATTTTTGTATGGCATCATTGATTGTAAGCGGATGTGTCGCAAAGATTGTCTGTGGTATGTGGTATCCGTGGTATAGTGTGTTTTCAGGTCTTTGCGGAACCCATCTACCCCTTAGCACATCACCAAGGTATGAACCCATCACCAGTCCGCCCTCATCAAACTGCAGTCTGTCGCGCCAGTTTGGATCGTCGTAGATCCACTCCCGCTGATCGGATTTTTCCCACAGTTTGTGGTATGCAGAGCCGGACTCGCCGCCAATCCCAAGTATTGACAGTCTGCCCTTGGTAGCCATCATCGTCTGCCTTATTTTCTCTAAATACTCAATGTCCTGATATTGCGCCTCATCTAGTATGCAGTGGTTTAGGGATTTCCCTTCGACGTGGATGTACTGATTGTTGTCCGTCATGCAATATATCGTACTACCGTTTTTCAGTGAAATTTCTCCCATGTTTCCCAGTTTGTTGCGAGGAAATTTCGACAGGATTGGATTTTGGCTAAACGTGCCAATCTGCAGTTTCTGCTTTGAAAACCCGGTAAGATTTGACTGGTTGAAGGTTACATAACCCACTTGCGCCCCCGGTGCAGACGTTGCCTCGTATGCCAAAATGTCTGTGATATATGTGGATTTGAATATCTGGCGACCGCCAATTATAATTTTAGAGTGATAGTCATCAAGGTAAATGTCTTTCCAGAACGGTGCCGCAACAAACGTCCTTGCCTTTCCCTCCACTATCGGTCGGAATTTTTGTATCCACTCCAGCGGGTCTGACGGTGCAAAATCTAGCGCACATGTTGCAGATTTTTTTATTTGTGCAAGCGCCTTTTTTGCAAGCCTGTCGTGCTGCAACACCCAATCAGGCAAGTGCCCTGCTCTCCTTGAGATACTGTTCCAGCTTTACATCTGCAGTGGGGTTGAGTAACAGGTTTGATTTTTGCAGCAACAGGTGCGAAATTTTGTCAGACAGGTTAATTGAAATTTTGTAAAGAGGAATCAAATGGCGCATGCTTTGTTGTCTGTCTATATCAGAATTGATCTTGTCTTGCAGCTTGTGCAGATGTAACAGCTGGTCATCTATTGCAATCACACACTGCTGGATTGTATTTTTTGAATTTTCCACAAAGTCAGAGCTTGTAGACATGCGAGTTTGGAGTGAAAACTTGCGGTAATATTTTTTTACGGTGTTGATGTTCAATCCAGTTTTCCTTGATGCAGTGGATGATGATATCATCTTTGCAAAGTATGGCCACAGTTTTTGCTCGATGTGTATCTGCTCTGACTTGTTAGGGCGTCCGTGGTTCATGATGAGGTCCTCAAAATTAGAGCTCAGTGTACTAAGATATTAGTATTAAATGAACATAGATCGAAAAAATTTCAACTGTCCTGTACCGCAAATCAGGGTACCAAAAAACATGGTTCAACATGTCGCATCAAAAAAACAAAATGTTCTGATAGACAAATTATTTAACATGATGTTTTGTGCAACATAAGAAACTCATAATTTATGCAACAAGTCACATCACAGCATCTCAGATATATAAACAAAAAATAACTTCCAACTATTTTAGACTATTTTACAGGCATGGACAAGGCATGTTTTTGTGCGTAACAATGAAACCAATTCTGCAAAAGGCTGACTTCCCAGATTAAACAGGTACAAAAATAGTCAGAAAAAGCCCAAAATGCGTCCCGCGACCCTGATTCTTATTTTGTAACGTCATGAATCTTGCTTGACAGATTATCAAACGCCTTGAGAATATCATTTTGTCTTTTTGTGGTAATTATCCTGCAGGAGTTAATCTTCTGTATTCGATCCTCGATCATTCTCTTTTGTTCCCCATATCCTGATGAACCAAAAGATACTCTGTCTTTAAGAGACGATGTGATTGAAGTGTTTTGAATTATTTCTAGAACCATTTTAGGATCAGTTTTTGTCCCATCTATTGCCTTGGATATTTCTTTGATGTCAAGTTTGTTTAGAGGCTTTTTAGAGGCATGCGCGATTTGTACCAGGCTGCCTGCAATTTTATGAGTGGTTCTAAATGGAATTCCTTTTTGAACCAGATGCTCTGCAATGTCCAATGCGATCAAATAGCTAGACTCGGTTGCCTTTTTCATTTGTTTTTCATTAACATGCAATGTCAAAAGGATTGATTTTAAAATCAACAGTGCACTGATTGAAATTTTGGATGTGGACCATATTGATGATTTAATTTGTTGTAGATCTCGTCCGTACCCGGAAGCCAATCCCTTGATTGTTGTAAGTATTGCAGTAAGATTTCCAATAATTTCTGCAGTCTTCCCCCTAGTCAGTTCCAGAATATCTGGATTTTTCTTTTGCGGCATGACGCTTGATGGCGAAGTAAACTCGTCTGCCAGTTCAATAAATGAAAATTCAGTAGTTGACCATATCACAAAGTCTTCTGCAATTTTGCTCAGGTTTGTCATGAGGATTGCTATCATTGATACGTATTCTGCAACAAAATCACGGCTGCTTGTTGCATCAAGTGAGTTTTCAACCAATCCATCAAATCCCAACATTTCTGCAGTGCTATGTCTATCAATTGGAATGCTTGTACCGCCTACAGGTCCGGCACCCAGCGGACTTTGATTCACATGAGTAAATGTTGTGTAAAGACGATCAAAGTCCCTAAACAACACATCAGCATGAGCAATAAGATAATGAGAAAAGACGCCGGCTTGGGCTTGTTGTAGATGAGTATAAAGAGGCATTATTGTTTTTTGATGGTTTTTTGCAAGAGAGATTATTGCCTCTATAGTATCAAGTAGACAGTTGCATAAAATATTGATGTCATCGCGTATTTTCATTCTAATGTCAAGTGCCACCTGATCGTTTCGTGAGCGTGCAGTATGCATCTTGCCGCCGCTGGCCATTCCTGCTTTTTTGATTACCATGGATTCTATTAGCTCGTGAATGTCTTCGGCGCCAGATGGCAAATCAAATTTTTCATTTTTTAGTTCTTCTAAAGCAGAAAGAATTTTTTTTGCATCAGTTTTTGTAATGATTTGATTTTCATGTAACATTAGGACATGAGCTTGACTGCCAAGAATGTCATATAGTGCAATTTCAGAGTCATCATCAAGTGATGAGACATAATCCAAAGTAATATCACTCAAATCAGTACCAAGACGTGAACGATACATCACCTAAGGTTTTAGAATGGTTATATATAGCATCGACGCTTTTGCCGACATGAGTCAAGATATCAAACAGCTCAGAGTCAAAATCTTTGATGAATTGTCAAAAATTGTGGATCCTGAAATCAACACATCAATTACAGATTTGGAATTGATTGACGAAGTAGACATTAACAATTCAGATGTTAAAGTCGATTTGCATTTGACGAGTCCATTTTGTCCAGCAGTGTTTGGGTTTAAAATTTGCCAGGACATTCATGATAATTTGTTAAAAGTGGATGGAATTGATGAGGTCAAGGTAAACGTATCAAACCACTTTATGGCCGAACAAATCAACAACCAAGTAAATAACAGTCCAAATCCCAAAAAGAAGAACTAGCTTCTAAATCCCAGCATATAGCCTCTGAGAAATTGAATTCCCATTGCGGGATCAACTCCCTTTGGACACACCTGACTGCAAGAGCCGGCAAAATGGCATCTCCAAATGCCGTGTGATTCATCAATAATCTTCAGTCTGGTATCTTTTCCTTTATCTCTGCTATCTGCAACATACCTGTATGCCTGAGCCAAAGCCTGAGGTCCAACAAATGACGAATCAGTAGCCATGGTAGGACATGCGGAGTTACACAACCCACATTTGATACAATTTGAAAACTGGATGAATTGTTCTAATTCTTCGGGAGATTGTAAGAGTTCTTTAGTAGTGTTTGATGTGATTTCACTATCGTCTCTAATCAGATATGGCTTTACTTTGTGATGTGTGTTAAACAATCTGTCAAATCGCACTGCCAAGTCTCTAATGATTGGAAAATTATGCATTGGCTCTACAGTCACTGTATCAGAGTTTAGCTCAGATACTTTGGTAAAGCATGCTAATCGCGGCTTTCCATTAATAACCATTCCACAAGAACCGCAGGTTGCTTGCCTGCAAGAGTACCTTACCGCAACGGAATGATCAAAGTGTTGCTTTACATCCAGGATTGCTTCTAGAACAGTAGTCCATTTTTCAACATTAACTGAGAAATCCATAAACGTTGTGTCAGAATCATGTTCAGGGTTAAATCGTGCAATACGCAATGTAATGGTCTTGGATGTAGGGGTCTTTTTCTCATCTATTTCATAAGCTTGTGCCATTTTACATCATCCCCATATTCACCATAAAGATTGTTCTTGAACCATATGCAATTAATGCAATCATTCCTGCAAGACACCCATAAGACACCGCTTTCTCATATACCCTACCCTGTTTTAATTCTAACAGAATTACTCTCAATCCATTAAATCCATGAATGGATAATAGTATCAATATGATTTCCAACAGTCCAGCATAAGGCAAGAACTGATAATTTGCAACTACATTTTCATATTCTAAAGATTCGGCAAATCCTTGCGTGAGACGCATGAGAATATGCACGGCAACCAGTCCTACTGCAGCCAAAGCAGTGGCATAGTGAATTTTCATTATATGACTTTCTCTCATTTTATTCACCAAACATTACAGCCATTCCATACATCATAGCAATTGCCGCAAGTACGATTGCAGAGTATATTCCGATTTTGTGTCTTGAATTTTGTGATGCGGGAATGTATGGATAGTCTGGCCTTGCAGGTTTACCTACGCCAATTCCACCATGCCCCAGCATTATGCGAATGCCATTAACTGTATGAAATACACACATGCCAATTACCAAAGTCATAAAGATGTGTCCTTCAGTTGTTTGGGTCAAGTCTAAAAATTCTTCCCAACCAACACGTCCTCTCAAAATATTACTTGTTTCATAAATATGAGCAATAAAGTATCCCAATAAACCCAACCCAGTTAATCGCATTAACCAGTAAGCTACACGTTCAATTCCATATCGTCTAGGATTTGCCATCCCTCCAATGCCTTCTTTATGTTCATCATGCGGATTCATCTAGTATTTTCTCTCCACTGGTTGATATTTTGTAATTGTAACTGGATGTGTTTTCATAATTGGCTCTTTTGGATCATAGTATGCTAGTGTATGATGTAGGAAATTTGCATCATCGCGTTTGGCATAGTCAGTTCTTGCATGTGCTCCACGGGATTCTTTTCTGTTGATTGCGCCAATCAGAACAACTTCTGCAGTCCTAAGCATAGAATCAAGCTCCATTACGTTTGTGAAATTAGTATTGTACTCCTTTGCTTTATCATCAACGTGTTTCCATGTTTGTTCTTTTAACTGTCGAATCTTTTTGAGTCCGTCCACAAGATCTGCTTCATTTCTAAAAACATATGCCTTTTCATTCATAGTATCAGTCAGTTCTTGACGGATTTCATATGGATTTGCATCGCCATTTCCCCTAAAGATTCCATCATAGATTCTCTTCTCTTCTGCTGCAACCAAGTGATGCGGCCATGGGTCTTGTGGTACTCCTTTTTCAATGTAATCAACTGCCAATTCGCCGGTAATCTTTCCCCATACAATGCATTCTGATGTGGAATTTGCGCCCAGTCTGTTAGAACCATGAGTACTATTGCATGCGGCCTCACCTGCAGCCCAAACGCCTTGTAATTCCGTTGCACCATCGATATCAGTATGAATCCCTCCCATCATATAGTGACATACTGGTCTGATGTCCATGATTTCTTCTGCAGGATCAACACCAGAGAACTTGATGGAGATCTCTCTAATGCCTCCTAATTTTTCTTTAATTTTTTCATCACCTAAATGTCGCAAGTCAAGTTTCATGCAATCAACACCAGTTTCATGTTTGAATCCACGGCCTTCATTGATTTCAGTCATGATTGAACGTGAGACAATATCTCTTGGAGCCAATTCCATTTTCCCAGCAGCATAATTTTTCATAAATCGTTCGCCTCTATTGTTTAACAGATACCCTCCTTCGCCTCTTGCGCCTTCAGTAATTAAAATTCCAGACGGCAATATTCCTGTAGGATGGAATTGAACAAACTCCATATCTTTAAGAGCCATACCAGCTCTGAATGCCATATCTAACCCGTCAGGTGTAGAGGACAACGCATATGTTGAAAAGCTATACAACCTTCCAGCTCCACCAGTTGCAATGATGAGCGCCTTTCCTTTTATGGCATAAAAAGTTCCTGATGACAATTCAATCGCAGTGATTCCCATGAATCTTTTTCCATCATGTATGATTGAAGTGGCAAACCACTCGTTGAGATATTCAATGTTTTCATATTTCTGACACGTATCGTAAAGTGTTTGCATTTCAAAAAACCCAACCTTGTCTGATGCGTAAGTCGCTCTTGGAAAGCTATAACCTCCAAACGCCCTCTGATCAATTCTCCCGTCTTTTCTTCTAGACCATGGCATTCCCCAATGGTCTAATTGATAGACTTGTTTTGGCATTTCATTGCACAGTCTTTCAGCAACATCCTGGTCTGCAAGAAAATCGCTGCCTTTGACAGTATCATAAATATGAGATTCGATTGTATCCCCCTCATCTTCAAAAAGAACAGCCGCAGTCCCACCTTCGGCAGATACTGAATGTGAGCGCATTACTTGTAGTTTTGATACAATACCAATCTTGATCTTGGAGTTTTTTCTAGCAGCCTCTATAGCAGCCCTTAAACCAGCCAATCCAGAGCCACAAATAATTAAATCAAATTCAATAGAATCTACCATTTTTCAGACAGAGTTCCTAGTTGGTGGGTTAAATATGTAGTAATAAGCCTCAAATTCCGAAGAATTAATATTTATCACTAGTGATATCGCTAGTGATGATTTCGGAATGGTTTCAGAGGGTAGGAAGTTCTGTGCCTAGGGGATTTTCAAGATATTTTATTTTGGAATTGTTAAAGAAAAAACCACACACGGGAAAAGAGATCATAGATTATGCAGTTGAGCAAAGTAATGGGATCTGGAAACCGTCACCTGGTCTTATCTACCCATTATTGGGAAGATTGCTCGATGAGGGATTAATTGAAGAGACAAAAGACGGAAAATATCAGCTAACAAAGAAAGGAGCAGATACAGCAGCAGACGTTGACAAGGTCAATGATATTGTAAAAAAACAATTGGATGTTCTTTTCAGACTAGGGAACATAGGCAGATTTGTTGCGATGGATTTGCTGGAAAAGATTGCAACTATGGGTTCTATTCTTAGTTCAAATATGACAAACATGACTGATGAAGAAAATGCAAAATACAGAAAATTTCTTGAAAATGAGCTAAAGAAAATAGATGAAAAAAATGCAAAGAAAAAAGGAAAAGAGATTAAAATAGAATAATGAACTCAGGAAAGAATCAAGCCAGTTTAAAGTCAGCACGGATAACCAAACAATAAAAGAAGGATTCTTTGGGTTTGATAATCACTTAAGAGACATTATCAGTCTTTAAATCACAAATGAGATGTAGATTGTTTATCTTGATAAATACAGGACATGTCACTTTCAGTAGTGTTAGCTAGACCATAATACAATTAACAATGTCAGTATTTTTTGGATCAGAATTCACATAAAACATTGAATATGTATCAATTTGGATTGTCTTATTATAAGTTTGAACTGTTAGACACACATAAGAAACATTTTCAACGAAGACCTGAAAAATGAATTAACATGAGCAAATCCAAGTCAACAGATACACCAACCACAGATATGATACTCAAATATGATTTTCTAGTTTTAGTAGAGATCGACATACAACCAGACCCGTAATGGTTTGACAGGTAGAATTAATCATAACACAAATTAATCATGTGTCTCAATAATTTTAAAATCATAAATAATTCAAAGAAAAAGCAGATACATGAGAAATTTACGTAGTATGATAAAAGCAAACAAACCACTAGTTATTCCAGGAGTTTATGATGCGATTGGTGCAAAGATTGCAGAAAAAGTCGGATTTGATGCAATGTTTCAGACAGGGTACGGAACTTCAGCAACATTGTTCGGAATGCCAGATTATGGATTTATTGGTGCAACTGAGACAGTTGACAATGCAAGGAGAATTTGCAGAGCAGTTTCTGTTCCAGTTATTGTTGACTCTGATACAGGGTATGGAAATGCACTGAGTGTTTGGAAACTGGTAAAAGAGTTAGAAGCTTCAGGAGCATCTGGAATTTTTCTTGAGGATCAAAGATGGCCTAAAAGATGCGGACACATGCAAGGAAAAGAAGTTGTTTCACAAGAAGAATATACAGAAAAACTCGGAGCTGCATTAGATGCAAGAGAGAGTAAAGATTTCATCATAGTAGCAAGGACAGATGCAAGAGCAACAGAAGGATTAGACGCTGCAATTGAGAGAGGATTGCAAAACAAAAAGACAGGAGCTGACGCCATATTTGTTGAAGCACCAAGAACAGTTGAAGAGATGAAAAAAATTGGAAAGTCAATTAAAGCACCACTCGTTGCAAACATGATAGAGGGAGGAGCAACTCCAATTAGTTCAGCCCAAGCATTATACAGAATGGGATTTAAGATAATTTTGTATCCACTTTCAGTATTATTTGCAAACACATATGCTACAATGAGCATACTGCAGGAATTAAAAAAGACAGGAACAACTTTGAAAGCCAAACAGAAAGTTGTGAACTTTGATCAATTCAATGAATTGGTGGAATTACAGAAATTCAGAAGATTGGAAAAAAAGTATGGCTTCTCAAAAATTGAATAAAAGAAAAAATTTCAAGTAAAGTGCAGTTATGCTGCGTTTCTCTTTACTTCAATTTCTATTGTTGAAACGTTTCTTGTTCTACCGTCTTGTGACTCTAGTGACTCGGAGCCAATTCTAATATTTCCGATAGAGTATCCTGCATTTTCTGTTTTGCGTGCAATGATTTGAGCTACATCTACAGCACGACCAATGCTGAGACCTCTAGCTTTGATGTTGACGGCTGGTAAGTTTGCCAATTGAATTAGCGTTGATGTAACATATGCCATCAATGGTTTCTTACCAATGAATATGGTGTCTCTGGCTTCGGTTGACATGACGTAAATGGTATTTAAGGATAATTTAAAGCTAAAAGCGGTTTTTGAATCTAGGAAAAAAATCCTGAAAAAATTGAACTATTATTAATCAGAATAAGGCGTTTGTTATCTAGTGAAAAGTGTTATTGAGAAATTAGAGAGTGGAACGAGTCAAGAAAAAATCAGTGCCTTAGAATCGCTTGCATTTACAGGGGATTTAGAAATGATTAGAAAAATAATTTCCAAACTTGATGACAATGATATTCAGGTAAGAGGAGAAGCGTTTAGTTCTTTGATTCTAAATGAAAATGAAATTTCAGATTTGCTGATAAAAAGTCTAAACTCTGAGAGCAAATATGTAAGAGGATATGTGGCACTTGTGTTGGCAAATAGAAATGACAGCAATGCAATACCTGAAATAATAAAATTGGCAAACGATAAAAGTTCAATGGTAAGATCATGTGCTTTAGGTGCTCTTGGTCATTTGAAAGCAAAACAAGCAAAAGAAGTGATAGAAAATTGCCTGACAGACTCAAACCTAGAAGTTAAGAAAAGCGCGTTGCAGGCTGCAATATTAATTGATGATAAAATATCTGAAAATAGAATTAAAGAAATATCAAAAGAAAAAGATCCAGAACTTGAGAGACTTTTGGTAAATATCAAAAGAAAGAGTGGACCGGAAGGGATTTGAACCCTTGATCCGATGCATGCCATGCACCTATCCTACCAGACTAGACGACCGGCCCAATAATCAGAAAACTGATCGAATAACGTTTTTCAAATTGGTTATTAACGTTTAGCGGTTAAAGTGAAAATATAATGTTAAAAGCAGCACAAGATATTTAACCATAATTTTCATTGTTGAATTGTTATGGTAGTAGATAACAAAGCAACTGTCACATATGTTCAGTTGTTAAAAGAAGATCTTGTAATTATCAGACTAGTTCCAAAGGACGGTCCTGTACCAGAATACAAAGCTGGCCAGTTTATCACATTAGGATTACCAAACCCAGTAGAAGGTGGAAAAATTGTTAGACGTGCATATTCAATTGCATCACATCCTGAAAACAGGAAATACATCGAGCTTGTAATTAGATGGGTTAGAAAACCACTTCCAGGCAGATTGACTACACAGATATTCAATCTAAAAGAAGGTGACGAGATTTTATGGCTAAAGCCAACAGGCAGAGCACTCTTGATAAATCAAGAAATGCCAAACGGAGAGCCAGACACTAGACGGATAGTTTGCATTGGTGGCGGTACAGGTCTTGCACCGTTTGTTAGTTTTGCTCAACACCTACATGACATTGGAGACAAGAGAGAGATTATCGTACTTCATGGTGCAAGCTATGTTGATGAATTAAGCTACAAAGATCTTTTGACAGGGCTGGAAGATGAAAGCATTGCAAAAGGAAAAGATGTTTGGAATTTTAGATATAGGGCAGCAATAAGTCGACCTCAAGAATGGTTCAATAGATCATGGGCAGGGCAGGTAGGCAGAGTTGAAACATTTCTCAGACCAAGAGACAACGGATTATCACCATTAGAAGAATTGATCGGGGATAAAATAACGAAAGAAAACACAATCTTTTACGTTTGTGGCTGGCAAGGAACAATTGACGGGGTAATGGACTTCCTAAAACCCAAAGGCTTTGTAACAGAACACGATAAACGTGAAGACGGAAGCTTTGAAGTCAAGTACGAATCTTACGGATAGAAGTTTTTTAAAGAAATAAAATCAGCAGTGTAAAGTTACCTACGGGGACGTAGGTTAGCTTGGTATACTGCCAGTCTCGGGTGCTGGAGATCATGGGTTCAAGTCCCATCGTCCCCACCAAAATTCAATCATTGAAATATGACAGAATTTAACAGAGCATAATTGAGCACAGCACTCTACCTTGCACACCTAAATCCAGTAACAAACGCCCATATTGAAATCATAAAGGAACTACAAATGAAGGCAGATACTGTAAAGGTCATGCCAGTGGTATTCAAGACCGAAGACAGAGAAATCAACAGCAAGAGCTTTCCATTTAGTTTTGAGACAAGAAAAAAGATGCTAGAGTCTGTTTTTGCAGATACTATCACAATTACAGATGACTATGCATTTTTTGCCCCATTCAAAAAATATTTTCCCCCCCTGCTGTCGCCAAAGTCATGGGAGTTGAGAAAACAAGTGCTCAGAGGAGTTAGTGGTGAGTTTTTTTCATACACAGGAGACAAGGCAGAAGGAATCATGCTGAAAATATACAGATTAAAACCAAAGATTGGAAAAAGAAAGGCAATTTCTGCAGCATCAGTTAAAGAAAAGATGTATGATGCAGCACTTGGAAACAACGCAGATTGGAAAAGCAATGTGCCTGAAAGCATATCTAAAATTATTGAAGAAGAGTGGGAGATTGTCAAAAAATTTGCAAAATCTGAGGACATGACAACCAGAGTTGCAGGTATGAAATTCCCTAAAGAAGGATGGTCTTCCAAATAGATTAATACTGAAACAATAAAAAAAAAATGTGAAGCTTCCTCTCTCAAAATATGTTTGGTTTGATGGAAAATACATTCCAACAGAAAAAGCGCAGATTCCAATCACAACACATGCAATTCATTATGGAACATCAATCTTCGAGGGAATAAGGGCATACTGGAATGGAAAAAATCTTTTTGTATTTAGGTTAGATGAGCATGTAAAAAGATTCAGACGCTCCGGACAGTTTTATAACATATCATTAAATTTTGCAGACAAGCAAGTAATCGACGCAATAATTGGGATTTGTAAGAAAAATAGTTTAAAAAAATCGTGTTACATTAGACCATTTTATTTTGTTGGGGATTATGGAATTAACCTTCATGTTACAGAAAAGGCTCCTACACATTTTGCAATCTTTACCTTTCCATTCGGAGATCTATTTGACAAAAATGGAATAACTGCAGGAATAGTTTCATGGAGAAAGTTCTCTGATCAATCAACCCCACCTCAAGCAAAAATGGGGGGCAACTACCTAAATTCAATCATAGCAACACAAGAGGCAAAAAGAAATGGATTTGACGAGGCAATACTTTTAGATCACAGCGGAAATGTAAGTGAGGCACCAGGAGAAAATATCTTCATTGTCAGGGATTCAAGGATAATTACGCCACCAATTTCATCATCTGCCCTGGAAGGAATTACGCGTGATGCGATAATAAAAATTGGAAAAGATCTAGACATGGAGGTGGAAGAAAGAGACATAGCTCGCAGTGAACTAGCAATATCTGATGAGATATTTCTCACCGGTACTGCAGCAGAGATAACCCCCATAATTTCAATAGATGGAAAGAAAATAAACAATGGAAAGCCAGGAGACATAACCCAAAAAATGATGCAAGAATATACAGACATAGTAATGAACAAAAATGACAATTACTCGTATTGGCTAACAGCGGTGTATTAGATGAAGATCGTTCAGATAGGGACCGGTGGATGGGGAAAGAACCATACGCGCATTTTATCGCAACTAGGTGTTTTAGTTGCAGTTTGTGATGCTGATGCAGAACGTAGTAGAGAATATGGAGAAAAATATGCAGTGAATCACTATACATCAATTGATGAGTTACTAGAACACGAAGAGTTTGACGGAGTGTTTGTGGTAACCCCAACATCAACTCACACAGATATTGCCACAAAGATGATAGAATCTAAAAAACACGTATTTGTAGAAAAACCACTGACATACAAATCTGAAGATGGTGAAAGACTAGTCAAGTTGGCAGAAAAAAACAAAGTAATTCTCACATGCGGATATATTGAACGGTTCAACCCTGCAGTAGACATTGTAAAAAATTTTCTCAATGAAAAGAAATATGGCGATTTGGTAATGTTAGAGTTTCACAGAGAAAACAGAATGCCATTACACATTAAAGATGTTGGAATTATTTACGACACTTCAGTGCACGATATTGACACAGCAAATTGGCTTTTTGACGACATGCCAGTAGTTGTTTTTGCAAGAGCTGGTCAAATAAATCACGAACATGAAGACTTTGCAAACATAATGTTAGGGTATAAAAACCAAAAAACTGCAATAATATCATCAAATTGGATTACGCCAAAAAAAGTCAGAACTTTTAGCGCTGTTTGCACAGAAGCCGTAATCACATCTGATTTTATTTCGCAAGAAGTCAGAGTTGAGAAAAATCAAGATGCCGAAATTCCTCGAAATGAGAAAAAGGAGCCGCTTTTGCTTGAAATTGAGAGTTTTTTGGGAGCAATAAATGGAAAGAACGAATTAGTTGTAAAGCCACAGCAGGCAGTCAATGTTACAAAAATAGCAGAGGCGGCACTTTTATCTAGCCAAAAAGGAGTTCCAATCTATCTGGAGTTAAAATGAACAAGACAATGATGGACATTTTGGCATGTCCAATAGACAAGAATCACCCGTTGGAACTATTTGAGATTAGAGGAAAAGGCAATGTTGTGTCCGAAGGAGCTCTGTTTTGCCCAAAATGCTCAAGGTTTTACCCAATAATCGAAGACATACCAATCATGCTCCCAGATGAATTACGAGATAAAAAACAGGAAATGGAATTCCTCAAAAACTACAAAGACAAGCTGCCTGAAAAAATTATTACAAAGGCAAATCCATGGCACCTGTGATATAATTGGTTACAAATTTTATTTCAGACAAGGCCAAGATTGGAGAAAATACAAAGATATGGCACTTTTCATACATTGGAGACAATGTAGAGATTGGCAAGAATGTGAAGATTGGCTCGCTGGTTCATATTGATTACAATGTAAAAATTGGAGACAATACAAAGATAGAGGGTCAAGCATATATCCCTCCACTATCAAGAATTGGAAGCGGGGTGTTCATAGGACCAGCTGCTGTTCTGACTAATGACCCTTATCCAATGTGTGATAAGATGATAGGGGTCACAATTGAAGATAATGCAATAATCGGCGCACGTGCAGTAATCAAAGCAGGGGTCACAATCGGTAAAAATAGCGTAGTTTCAATGGGAGCAGTAGTTACAAGAGACGTTCCTGAAAACACAGTTGTGATTGGGGTACCAGCAACAATAAGGTACACTAGAGAAGAATACGACAAAAAACAAAGACAGTGGAAGGAGAGCTAGGGATGTATTTCCTTTCTAAAAATCCAGTTTTTTAGTTTCGACAAGATCAATATCCACGTAATTACTAAAATTATCGCAATTACCGCCTTGATGCCAGATGATAAGAGCCAATCCATTTCACCATATCCTGAAATAGAAATTGGCCCCAATACAACCACAACAATTCCTCCTCCAAGTAGAATCAAAACCCACATGCCAAAAAGAAATCCAAACAGACCTATCCTCAAATTTTCACTCCCATCAAAAAGGCAGTAATTATGGCCAATATGCCTGAAAAAATAGCTAGCTTGAAAATGGCATAACCTACCTGTTTTTCAGTCATTGGCCCCCCTGCAAGAATCAATCTGACAAGAGTAACTGGTGCTGTCTTGTCATTAGTTGCGACAAGTCTAAACTCTTTGTCATGCTCTACTGGTTTGCCTTTAATTTGCCTGTGTTCCACTATTCTTTTTACACTGGATAGAAACAAAAAGGAATTGATTACAGCAGGCAAGAGAGCCACGGCTGCCACAATTTCCACATGCCCTACAATTGCAATTGCACCATACATAGCACCCAGGGTCAGTGCCCCTGAATCACCAGGAAAAATCTTACTTGGAATTTTATGAAACTTGTAAAACGCCAATGATACAAACCCCAAAGGAAGGCTGACAAGGGCTATCTCATAGTTTTGCATGACAAATAATGCAATACTCAATGAGAAACTTGCAATCGTCATAAACCCGCTTGCGACACCATTTAGAACATCAATAGAATTTATCGTGTTACCAGTGATTGGAATCATCAATACAACAATTGCAAGATACAGAGCAGGTATTTGCACCGAACCAAACAAGGGAAACGCAAGATCAGAACCATATGCACCAAGAGCAATAATTGGGATTGCGGCAAATGCCAGTGCCACTGGCTTGAACCAACCTCCCATGACTTTTCTGTCATCTACGTATCCTATCAGAAATCCCAGAAAACTGGTAATAATTACTGCCAGAATCTCGTTTAGTTGAAAGAAGGCATACAAAACAATTTCAGATGTGATGATTCCAAGAATTATGGCAGGACCGCCAGGCCTCACAACCATGACTTCCTCTTTTTTGTTCATGTCTTTTACGGTTAGATTCCTATTTTGCAGGTATTTGATTAGGGGCGGAGTTGCAACATATACTGTAAAAAATGCAATAAAGCACGAGATTATAGCTGGAATTATCAATTCGGTCAATTACCTAACCTTTCGTAATTCCGCCTTTATGTTATCTGCAAGGGTTGAACCTATTTTATCAATCTCTGCTAATTTGTTTACCGGAATCTTTGCTAGATCATCAAGATTCTTTATCCCATGTTTGTATAGCGCTCTAGCCCTTACTCTTCCAATTCCCTTCACCCTTACCAAATCAAGTAGTTCCTCTCGTATACCATAGGATATTCTTTTTCTAAGGTTTGCAAGTTCTTCTAGCAAATCCGCGCGCTCTACATGCTTTGAGATCTCCCTTAGGCAGTAGGTTAACCAGTCAGCAGTCTCGACCATCCTGTGCATATCGCCTGATTCTATGCCTAGATTGTCAGACATGGATAATTCGGAGGATTCCGTAATCCATGACTGTAGTGCCAAAAGACTTCGTGAACAATCGTATTCAGATATTGGTTCTAGCAATTCTGATTTGTTGTTTTCAATCATTACGCTTGCAATTTCATAGTCTTTGTTCCTCATTGAAAATTTAGGAAAGAATTCCTCGCAGTTTGAGATCAGATGTAAGAATCCCAGAGTATGTAACTTGTTATGAGAGACGTTTTCAATTGCATCTCTAAAATAGGTTGCAGTCAATGGATCAATATACAACATAGAGGTCTTTTTTCCAAATTCTGTTGCAGCGTATCTTTCTCCTTTTTTTATAAGAAGGTATTGTGTGGATAAGAACCTCAGGGATATGTCAATTGCAAATTTAATGGTCGGTCTTCTAGATTGACGTCCACCAAGCGTCTCTAAAAAAAAATCAAGTATCTCCTCTTTTTTAATTCCTGGATTTGTCACTACAACACTTAGAACGTGTGTTCGAAGTGATTTGTCATCTGTAATTTTTGAAATAATTGGTTCTGGTTCTCCTTTTATGTAATAGTCAATCAAGTCTTCTGTGTTACCGTTTCCCACAATGATGGATTCGCCATAATCATCATACTGTGGTCGTCCTGCTCTTCCACATAGCTGTTTGTATTCCAAGACACTGATAGGTCTGTTTGCTCCAATCTTTGCATTGTATCTGTTTATGTTAGATATTACAACACGTCTTGCCGGAAGATTGACACCTGCTGCTAGTGTAGGAGTAGAGGAGAGAAGTTTGATGGTTCCTTTTCTAAATGCTGTTTCAATTGTTTCCCGACAGTTTTGATTTAGCCCTGCATGATGAAATGCAACTCCTTTTTTTACAAGCATAGCAAGTGTTTTGACTAAATCCGTATGTTCGTTATTTGCAAGAATTTTTTTTGAAACTTTTTCTAGTTCTTCAATTTCATTTCTATGTAAGAATTGAGATATGGCATCAGATGCCTTTGCTGCAAGGGATTTTGAGCGTGTTCTAGTTTCTGCAAATACTAGCGACTGACCACCTGTTGCAACGGACTGGACTCCCAGATCTATCGGAGTTCCACGTAAACTTCGTTCAACTTCAAACGTAGCTCCATCACTCATTACAACTCTGCCTTGGTCACATACTCCTTCTGTTAGTGGAACTGGCCTCCAGTCGTTTTCTACAAGCTTACAGTCAAGCCATTCAGCAAGTTCCTTAGAGTTTGTAATGGTTGCGCTAAGGCCCACGATCTGCGGTTTGTTATCAAGTTTTAGTTTAGTGAGAATCATCTCAAGTGTAGGTCCCCTGCTTTCATCACCAATAAGATGTACCTCATCTGCAATCACAAGACCAATATCATCAAGCCATTCAGTTCCATGGCGAATGATCGAGTCCATTTTTTCATTTGTTAAAACTAGAATGTTGCTTTTGGCCAGATTCATTTCAATATTTTCAAAATCACCGGTGGATATACCCACTTTGATCTTTTTTTTAAAAGGAATTTTTTCTAATTTCTTAAATTCAGTAAATTTTTCAGCCGCTAATGCACGTAGTGGACTGAGATAAACTACCTTTCCGTTGTGTTTTGACAGATAACTCATCATGGCCAATATCGCAATCAGTGTCTTTCCGCTTGCGGTAGGAGATGACACAAGAATGCTTTGACCATCAAGCAATCCTGCCTTGATACAGTCTGCCTGCGGGGGGTAAAGTTGCTCAAATCCTTCATCTAAGAGAAAATCAATTGCAGGTTTTAGAAGATCTAATTTTTCTACTTTCATACTCGGTTATAATGACCGGGTCTTGATTCATAAATAGATGCTTCGCGGAGCATTCTTCGAATGTAGTTTCTTGCCTCTTCTTCTGTAAACTTTTCAGTTTTTTCAAGTTCTTTTACAAACTCCCTTTCCTCAACAGCTACCTTGTTGTCACCCTCAAGTGATTTTAGAACGTCCATGAATAACTGCATCTTTGAGACCTCACTTCTTGGCCTGCCTTGAAGAACTCCGAGATCTACCTTGCCTGTATTGACATCAACGCCTGCATCCTCAAGCATGCTCTGAATTAGAAATATTGCACGTTCTGCATCCTCTTCCTCAACCTTGTCTTTCATGAGCAGTCTTGCCCTTGCAGTGGAAAGTCTGATGATTCCACCTAACTGTCTAGGAGTTACAGTGATCATCTCTTCAGATTCGACATTTCTCATTTTTAGATAATAATCGAGAATTTTTTCTTCTGCTTCTTTTGTCAAATCAGGGGTTCCTTTTTTCGCATATGCCAAATACTTTGTTAAAAGGTCAACATCAATCACAGAGCGTCTGTCTGCTCCCTGTGGGGTATGAAGTTCTATGATATGTCTTGCAATCTTTTCGTCTTTTTCTCTACCAGGAATATCCCTTACGACAAAGATCAGATCAAATCTAGTAAGCAACGGAATGGGAAGATTCACGTTTTCAGTGATATTTTTGAAAGGATCGTACTTTCCATACATTGGGTTTGCAGCAGCTAAAATAGATGTTCTAGCATTCAGAGTAGCTACAATACCGCCCTTTGCTATGCTTGCAGACTGTTGTTCCATGACTTCATGCAATGCACTACGATCTTCTGGCTTCATCTTGTCAAATTCATCGATGCACACAAGACCTTGATCTCCCAGTACAACTGCCCCAGCTTCAAGCATCATTATTCCGGTCTTATCACGAACAACTGCAGCCGTAAGCCCTGCAGCTGTTGAACCTCTGCCAGAGGTGTAAAGGCCTCGTGGTGCAATTCGTGCACAAAACTTTAGCATCTCACTTTTTGCAGTACCTGGATCACCTACAAGAAAAACGTTAATGTCTCCTCTAATCTTGCTTCCATCGCCCAACGCCCTTTGATTGGATCCTACAATCAAAAGCAATATTGCTTCTTTGATCAGGGATTGTCCCTGAATGTGGGGAGCAAACGAGTCAATCAGTCTTTGATAGACGTCATGGCTTTGACCTAGAGCCCTGATCATCTTCTCATCTTCAGGAGATATCTCTTCTCGCTCTATTTTTCTTGAGGTCTTGTCGCCTCGACCTCCCAAAAATTCTATGTTATTTCCCTCAATTCGCAGTCTATACAATCCACTGTGACCGCGAGTAATACCTGCAACAGATTCTTGTTCCACCCTTACAATGCCTGTAAGAATAATTCTGTCGCCAGGCCTGGCATTATCGACCAAATCCTGCCTGATTGTCACATCGATATAGTGCGGAAGTTGTCCTGGAGGTAGATCCTCAGGAAGCTCTTGTAATCGGAGAATCTGAAAGTCAATAAACTTGCTTGCCTCTGGCTTTAGCTCAAATTCTCTTTGTTTACAGTTTGGATTATCACATACTACTGGAACCTTTACATCCATTCCCTTTAGTTGAATAACTTTTGTAACATGCTCGTCAGGACAAACAAACACCAACTCTTTTGCAAGAGGTTTCACTTCGGAGGCCCTGACAACCATTCCAGACACGCTGGTAATTTTTCCAATTGTTTCAGCATTTATCTGCCTAAGACTGCGTTGTAAAGGATAGTTAACTAATCGGACTCGAACTTCATCTTTTATTTTTTCAGCATAATCAGGAAACCTTGTTTGTAGTGCTTCTTTTATTGCTCGTGAAAATGCATTTAGAATTCTATCTGGATCTTCGGAAAATAAGACCTCAATTGCCGGCTCTAATACCATATCATTGTAATCCACAAGGATGAACTTTGCACCCTTTGGCATCATCTCGTCAATTGCCTCTACATACTTGTAGCTACCATTCTTGTCCTTGAACCTAGTAAGAAATTCCTTTACCTTATCAGATAATGCAGATTCAGTGTATGTACTTTGCACTCTACTCATTTAGTCTACCTCTGATCTGCCTTTCAAATTCTTGGCTGTTTTCATATATTGATTTGAAAAATACGGCTTCTTCCACAGTAATCTTGTTGTAAAGCTCTGATGTAAGTTTGATAGAGTCTGCAAGTTTGACAAGCTTGCCTCGTCTCATTCTAAATAGCTCTAGCATGATACTTTCAACATGATCAAAATCATCCCGCCCCAGCCCTTTCATTGATTGTTTTAGTTTGATGTAAAAGTGCGGGTCAAGAGTAGACAGCTGATACTCGCCAACCATTTTTTCTTTTGATAGTGCCTGTTTTAGTTCAGTCACCATGTCAGGAATATCAAGCGTTCCAAGCTTGTTATCGGCCAATGTCTTTCCAATCCAGTATGGTAAGTTTAAAACCTCACCTTGAGTGCCATCAATCTTTACTCCTGCAACATTAATCTTGATGTCTTGATTTAGGGTGACCTTGGCATCCTTTAGATTGTATCCAACCGTATGCAGTTTTTCTACTTTGTCTATCTTCATCGTAAGATCACTTTTTTTCACTAAGATCCACATGTATCGGATCGATCAATTCTCTTCACAATTTTGTGAGATCAATTGATCCTAATTAATTTCAGGCTGATCGCGCACAAGATTTAGGCAGAATTAGATTTTAATTTGATGTATATCACAATAACCAATTCGGATTTATTAGTGGGGTTTGAACCTAGAGTACACATGTTAGCCAGTGGTATGTGGGTTGAAAAGTATAGGCCTCAGACATTGTCTGAAGTGGTCAACCAGACCGAAATTATTGGAAGTTTGGAGGCACTAATCAAAGATCCAACGGACATGCCACATCTGCTATTTTCCGGCTCTGCAGGGGTTGGAAAAACTACGACGGCACTATGCATTGCAAGACAGATCCTCGGAGAATATGTTAGAGACTATACCCTTGAGCTAAACGCATCAGATGAAAGGGGAATAGGGATGGTTAGGGAGAAAGTGAAGAAATTCTCAAGATATGCCGGAATGGCAGATGTGCCATTTAAGATCATTATTTTAGATGAAGCAGATGAAATGACTGCTGATGCTCAGACTGCACTTAGAAGAATAATAGAGGATACTGCAAGATATTGCAGGTTCATCCTCATTGCAAACAATATTTCAAAGATCATAGATCCTATTCAAAGTAGATGTGCGACCTTCAAATTCACGTCTATACCTCAGGATGACGTAATTAATCATCTGGAAAGCATTGCCAAAAAAGAAAAAGTCAAGGCAGACAAGAAGGGCATCCAAGCAATATACGATTATTCAGAGGGAGATCTCAGACACGCCATCAACCTTTTGCAGGCAACAGCAAGTCTTGGAGCAGTTACAGAGGAGCATGTAAGGGCATCAGCCGGATTGACAAAGACTACGGACGTAGACGAAGTTCTAAAAATTGCACTGGCAGGAAAAATTACAGATGCAAGAGAGAAGATGATCGAGTTGATCAAAGTTTACGGCATGTCTGAATCGGATTTTCTAAAATACCTAAACTCCGCAGTGTTCAAGTCAAAACATGAAAAACTGTCAGACATTTTAGAGGTTATCGCAAAGTATGACTACAGAATTCTAGTGGGAGCAAATCCAGAAATTCAGCTATCGGCACTTTTGGCAGAACTTGGGAAGATAGAAAGTTAAAAGCGCATAGAGCATAAATGGACATTTTGTTAACCTACTGCCAAGAGCAGGATAGTGTTAACAACATCATCGAATTTGACTTTGTGTTTGGGTCGTACTTGTAACAGTTGAAGATAGCCTCGGTTTCTAGGAGGATGGAAAAATTACAAGCATATCAAATCTATAAAAAATAAAAAAATAAAGTTAATTTCTAAAATGGAGTGTTATCTATAATCCCATTTCTGATTTAAGTTGAGTACACCAATTTTTGACTCTTTCATCAGTGAGTTCACCTTGACTATCCTCATCTACTGGAAGACCACAAAATTTTTCACCATCTTCTGGTTTTGTAATTTCGTTAAGATGAGGGATTAAACATCTTGAAGAAACAAATGTATATCCATCAACGGGAACATATCCAACCATTTTTGCACCTGCTTTTTCAAAAGATCTATGTAGTTCTTCCATAGCATCGACAAAATCTTCGCCATATCCTACAGAATCACCTAGACCAAATATTGCAACAGGTTTACCCTTAAGATCGAGTTCACCAATTTTTTCTAAGAGATCATCCCAAGCAGTTCCCGATCTGAGTTCTTCAGCTCCAGTATTCCAAGTAGGAATACCACATATTAGACCATCAAGATTTGGAAAATGTTCTAAATCCCCTTCAGAAACATCAATGGGATCACTTACTGAATCACCAAGTTCTCGTTTGATTATTCCACATACTTGTTCTGTTTTACCAGTTTGTGTACCAAAGTATAGTCCTATTTTTGCTGTTGGTGCGTCAGTTGGTTTAACCTCATGATGAGCATTATCATGATCGTGTGGACCAGCCATAACATGTACTCATAATGATTCTATTTAATACAACAAATGATTTTAAAATCATGTTACAAAGATTTGTTTTAAACTGTTAGAAAAAAATGCTCAGCAGACATATGATAGTATCTTGGATCATACATAAGAACCATTCAAAAATATGACAAGAGTAGGCAATTCATCATTTTGCAGACTACGGGTAGCATATAAGCGCAGAGAGAGGGATTTGAACCCCCGTATGCTTGCGCACACAGGCTCTCAAGGCCCGCGCCCTACCGAGCTAGGCGACCTCTGCGAAAAGTGTTGGAAAGTAGTGATTAAAATTTGTTGAGATGTATTGGTTTTCTAAATTAAAAAGAAGAAAAAAGAAAAGATTTCTTTAATCGTGTGCGTGTGGGTTTTCTGAACCGCCTTTTAGTGCTACAAAGGTACCGGCTGCTTTTTCATGATATGATTGGTATGATGGTTCAATCAAGATTGCGTGTGTTGGACAAGCTTCTTGACATGCCATGCATTGTGTACAATCATGTTCTCTGATTGGCATTGATTTGTCTGTGTAGTCTAGACGTTCATCTTGTTCAGTCAAACCAGTTCCTTCAAATGTTTTACCGAGGACATCAGCTGCTGGTACGTCTTGTTCGGTTCTATACCATTGGAAGGTTTGTACTGGACAGACACTCATGCAAGAACCTGCTGCAACACAAGAATCCCAGTCAACTGCGACTGTTGTTCCGTGGATTCCAAGTGGAACTTGTTTTTCTCCACGTGCTTCATATGCTGCCTTGACATCATCGTTAGAAAATGCCTCACCATCAGTTCTGCCTTTACCCCAGATAAAGTGAAAGTGCTCTCCATCTGCGTGCAGTGTCTTACCAACTACTTCTAGATTTTCGACAAATTTTTCATCTATTGGCATGTTTCGGCTATTTCAAAATATTATTTAAATCTAGACAAAATTAGTTGCGACTAAATGTGAGTGAGACACATAGTTTCTAAAAATTTCATTAAAAATTACAAAAAATAGTAAAAATAAAATTTCTAATAGAATGTCAGGTTATGCTTGTACGAAAGTTTTAGCAGCCTTTTCATGTGCTTCAACATTTGACTGATCAACCTTAATGGCCTGTGGGGGACAAACTGACACGCATGCCATACACCAAATGCAATCATGTTCTCGTATTGGATCTGCCTTGTCTGTCAGATCTTTTCGGTCATCCTTGACTGAACTGCCCGTACCTGCAAATGTTTCATTGAATGCTTTGGTTGCGGGAATATCTTTTTCAGTCCTGTACCACTGGAAGACCTGTACTGGACATGCCTCTATGCAGGCGCCATCTGCTACACAAGAATCCCAGTCGACTGCGACCATAGTTCCACTAACACCTAACGGGACTTGTTCTTCATTTCTCGCAGCATATGCAGCAACCACCTCAGTATCGGCAAACGCTTCAGCTGTGCTACCGTCCTTGTTTGTTTTTTTGCCAGGACCCCATACAAAGTGAAAGTGTTCACCATCGGCATTCATAATTTTCCCAATTGGTTTTAGCCCTTCTGGAAAATTTTCTGCTATTGGCATGCGTGAAATTTTGGCGAGTTGTTATTTAAAGCTAGACAATAGTTTTGATGTGGAAATAAGATTTTATGGAAAAACGTAGATTCCTTACGTTCATAATATTGGACGATCAAGACAGAGTAAAATGGACATTATCAAATACGACGTATACAGAGGACCAAACATCGGTATTTACATCAATGTCAATGATAAGTATGTCCTAGTTCCAATGGGTTTTGCAGAATCAAAGGCAGAAAAACTTGCAGGATATCTCAAAGCTGAATACATGTACTTGTCAATAGCAAATACAAGATTGCTTGGGGCACTAGCTGTAATGAACAACAAGGGAATTCTGTTGCCAAAGACAGCCTATCAAAACGAGTATGACACTCTAAAAAAGCAGACAGATTTGGAAGTAGGGGTTTTAGATTCAAAATATACCGCACTTGGAAATGTAATATGTGCAAACGACAAAGGTGCTGTTGTGTCACCCTGGCTGTCAAAGGAAGATGTTTCAACAATAAAAGATGTTTTGGGAGTCGAGGTGATTCAAAAAAGAATTGCAGGGTTTAATCAGACAGGCGCGGTAATGGTTGCAAACAATTCAGGAGCAGTGATTCATCCTGAGGCAGACGAGGAGGATATGAAGAAATTTTCCAATGTTTTAGGCGTAAAAATTGAGCATTGCACCGTAAACAATGGTATTCCGTATGTCTCATCAGGAATACTTGCCAACAACAACTGTATTGTGGTTGGAACAATGACTTCGGGTCCTGAAATAATGATGATGACTAGGGCATTTCTAAACTAAGAATAGATCTTGGATCATCGGTTATAGTTTCAATTTCTACTTGTGTTTCTGTTCCATCTTTCATGTTTCTTAAAACTACTTTACCATTTTCTAGTTCCTTTGGTGCAACTATGATGCAATATTTAGAATTGGTTGCATTTTCCATCTGTTTTTTTAGGTTCTTTCCTGCCAAGTCTATGTCAGTTGCAATATTGTTTAATCGAAGCAAGGATGCAATAGACATTGCAACCTTCTGCATTTCATCATTGATGTATAGAACGGATACGCGATTGTGGGAGATCTCTGGAATTATTCCCTGTTCTTGCATCGTTAGAATGATTCTTTCAACGCCACCTGCTACACCCGTTGCTCCCATATCTTCCCTGCCAAATGCTTTGGTCAGTGTATCATACCGCCCTCCGCCTGCCAAGGCGCCCAGTGTGGAATTTTTGTCAAATACCTCAAATACCATTCCCGAATAATAGTCAAGACCCCTGACAATTCCAAAATTGATTCGGATGTTTGAGACGCCCCTATTTTCAAGTGAATCAACAAGTGACTTTATCTCATTCCAGGATTCAATTTGGGTTGTATCAAATCTTTTTTCTACATCATTTATTGTTCCCTTGATCTGGGAAAACTCTAGAATTTTCTCTAGTTTTGAGGAATCATAGCCTTTTTCTTTGAATTCCTTTAGAATTTCATCTTTTGATTTTTTTGAAATTTTATCAATTGCCCTTAAGATATCTCCTACTAATTGAGGATCTTTTGAATCAAATATTTTGTTTATGTATGATTCAACAAGATTCCTGTGATTGATGTCAATTGTAATGTTTTTGATCAACAACGAATCAAATAGTCGAGATGTAAGCTCGATGATTTCAGCTTCAGATTCAATGCTTGCCTTTCCATAAATTTCAACATCCCATTGGTGAAAGTACCTGTATCTGCCCTTTTGTGGCTCATCATACCGAAATACACCTCCAAATGCAGAGACTTTTGCAGGCAGTTTCATTGATTTCTGGGATGCCACATATCGTGTCAGTCCCATTGTAAAGTCAAATCGTAATGCCACCTCTCTATCCCCCTTGTCCCTAAAATAGTAAATTTCATCTCTTATGGCAGGTCCTGACTTGGTCTCCAATGTGGATAGTAATTCAATAGGGGAAGGATCCATGAAGGAAAATCCGTAAAGCGAGGACAGTTGTTTGAAATGACTTCTGATGTGCTCAATGTTTGCATTTTCAGATCCTTCAAAGTCTTTCATTCCTCGTGGCAGTTCCAAGATGATTAGATTGTATCAGGTTGTGATTTAGATATTTCTCTGGTGTGGATATGGTCAGATAACTATGCAGAACTAGGCAGATTTGGAAATTGGATTGGTTTGGTGTTGACTTTTGGTTAACTTTTAGAAAAGAAAAAAAGATTGTTAGGTAAAAGATGCAATATCAAGTATGGCTCTGGCTCAGGAAAGAAAAGGCGGTAGATACACAAAAAGAGAGCAGGAGGAAAGGAGGCTGCAGGTACATGAGATGCATTTTGAGCAGGGCAAGTCTCGATGAAAATTTTGGGGGCCGAAATCATGGGACGTTTGTGCAGTTGCCATTGATGTAATTGGACAAATTCCGTGTTTTTAAAAAATGAACCTACGGCTTCAAAGATGAATCCAAGGTCAATTTACTGTATGAAATACAAGATGAAACAATAGCCAACACTAATTAGGAAAAAATCTGTCATGGACTAAATTTTTCTATGTTAACACGAAAGAAGCACTTTTTGACGTAAGTTAACATGTTCAGATTACCACATGGAATAATTGTCCATTTTGCACACATGCAACACGAATAATCAGAACATGGATGAATCATTAGTAATTTCTTTAATTAGACGATACAAATCCCTGCATGACAACCAACCCAAAAAACATCATTGACAGGATTGAAAGATGGGCCCACCAAATAGGAGTAAATCTGGACCGGGATCCTGAGCAGGTGTAGTTTTTGAACACACATCTTGTCAAATAAAAAAATTTGGAGATAAATCATGAAATACATAGGTCAAACAAGACTCCTCCCACATGGAATAGTGTATCACTATACATGTACAAACGGAAACATTCAGTCTTTTTTTGTTGAATACAAAGATACCTCTAGCGGTATGGCTTAATTAGTTCTGCCTGTTTTTGCCATACATGCAGCGGCCCCTTGGAATCACAATTCTTGGAATATTGTACATGCTTGGAGGAATAGTAGGTGTAATTGCTGCCATTGTGTTTGGCGTCTTTTCAACAATAATGGGAGACATGATGATGAGTCCCATGATAGGAACGGCTGCCATTTTTGGCGGCATCATATCAGCAATATTTGCAGGGGTTGCAGTCTTGGGTTTTCTTATTGCAGGATGCCTCCTTTCAGGGAAAAGTTGGGCAAGAAAAGCAGTAATAATATTTGTAGTAATTGATTTGGTTTTAGAGTTTGTTTCAGTCTTTGGAGGAAACATGTTTGGAATTCCAATGATGATGCTGGATTTTTTTGTCTTGTACTACCTTTACAGGCCTCATGTCATGGAATATTTCGGGGATGCGCCATACAAGACCTGCACATATTGCGGGCATATTGCAAAAGACTACAGGGAGTTGCACAACCACCTAATCTCATGTGAGAAAAAGTGAGCAGGTCAATCACATCGTTGAACAAGAGAATTTCAAGATGTACAAAGTGCCCAAGGTTGTCATCGTACATCAGAGAGGTTGCAAAAAACAAGGTCAGGCGCCACATGGATGAAAAGTATTATGGCAAACCATTATCAGGATTTGGCGACATTAATGCCAGACTGTTAATTGTTGGACTGGCGCCTGCAGCACACGGCGGAAACAGGACAGGCAGGATGTTCACAGGCGATTCCTCTGGCGACTGGCTGGCAAAGGCAATGTACAACCACGGATTTGCCTCAATTCCCACAAGCCAAAACAGAGATGACGGACTGGTTCTGCATGATGCATACATTACAGCTGCAGTCAGATGCGCCCCGCCTGAAAACAAGCCAACCAAATACGAGATGGAAAACTGCTTTGCATACTTGGAAGATGAGCTGCAAATTCTCAAAAATGTTACAGTGGTTTTATGCCTGGGAAAAATTGCGTATGACACTGCATCAAAACTGCTTGGGGTAAAGGCAGAAAAGTTCGGACATGGTAATCTGTTCACGTATAAAAAATACAAAATCCTGACTTCATATCATCCCTCAAGACAAAACACGCAGACAGGAAGGCTGACGTGGAAAGAATGGTCTTTGATATTTGCCCGGGCAAAAAAAGTTGTCAGTAATACTTAGATTTTCATCATGTCTTGGAAAAATAATGAAATCGGACAATATCTCATTTATTGATGTGTCTTATGATGAGTTGAACTCTATGCCATTAAAAGCATTAGAGGCAAAGATCATCGAGAACATGAAACTATACCATGCAAAGATTTCCAGCATGAGTATAGAGCAGGTAACAAAAATGCGAGAGGACGTAAAGGAAACAAGAAAGCAAAAGTTTCGCTTCTCACAGGAAACTGCCAACATATCAAAGGATAGAATTCAGATTGCACTGACGCATCTAGCAAAATTGTTTAGAAAGTTAGATGATCAAATCAAAGATCAAAGAAATGCTTAGATGTTGTGATTTTCAACCAGAGTTGTGAGTGAGGAGATCAGGCCATGTCCGAAATGTGGAGGAATCATGTTTAGAGAGCAAGGTGAATCTGTTTCATGGTACTGCCCATCCTGTAATGTAAAATATAGGACAAAATAACGACAGGGAAATACTTGTATTAATTGGCATATTCAAATCAGTATTGGAAATTCAAAATATATCTCTGTTTTTTGCAGGAATAATCATAATCATCATAGGTATGCTGATTGTGATTTTTGACTATCCACAAATACAATACTTTGAGCAAATGCAGACAGATTCATATCTGATGCTTGAATCGCAAGCTAAAGACATTCATCAAAGACTGCAGGTAGAGTTTATGATAGGTTTTATGGTTTTGGCAGCCGGAATAATTTTGACAGTCATTTCAATATTGAAAAAATCATCGTAAACATCAATCAGGGCACACTTTTGACAAGATTGGTCTCAAGTTGCAAGGTTTGCAAATGTAAGATTTTCATTGTGTTTTTTATAAAAATTTACAATATTTTTCCAACATATCTTAAATTTAATGATAATCATATTACCATATGAGCCAAATGCTTGCAAGGCACAGCAAAAGAAACCTGCTGATATTCATAGGAATTATTGTAGTGTTAGCAGGCATTGTGATGTTTTTATGATATAGACTAACCTTAATTGTAAAAACAACACAGATTCAGCGTGAAAGTATTATTTGCAATTGTTTTATTCTTCATAATTCCACAAGCATTTGCTCAGGAGTTTCCAGAGTATGGAGTTTCAGTGGAGACAGTAGCAGACAACCTATCTGTTCCATGGAGTATTGATTTTGCAGAGGACGGAAGAATGTTTTTTACTGAAAGGACTGGAAATGTCCGAGTAATCCAAGACGGGAAATTGCTTTCTCCAATTCTGACATTGGATGTAGCAGGAGGAGAAGGCGGATTGCTGGGCATAAAACTAGATCCGGATTTCGAGCAAAATAACTACGTCTATCTGTACTATACATACAACGAGTTCTTTGAGACAAAAAACAAAGTTGTAAGATATGTAGAGAATGACAATTCACTCAGAGAAGACATGATTCTGCTTGAGCCGTTTGCAGGAGCATCTTACCATGATGGCGGGAGACTTGGATTTGGGCCTGACGGAAAATTGTACATCACAACAGGGGATGCAGGGATGCCTGAAATGTCACAGGATCGGAATACGGTTGTTGGAAAGATTCTCAGAATAAACCCAGATGGAACAATTCCAGATGACAACCCATATGCAAATGCGGTGTACTCTTTGGGGCACAGAAATCCGCAGGGCATAACATGGGATAAAGATGGAAGGATGTTTGCAACAGAACACGGGCCTTCAGGATGGAGAGGTTTTGCACATGATGAGATCAACCAGATAATTCCTGGCAAAAACTATGGATGGCCGGAGATCATTGGCGATGAAACAAAAGACGGAATGACAAATCCAGTGTTGCATTCAGGGGATGACACATGGGCTCCATCAGGGGCCTCATTTTACTATGGAACAGAGATTCCACAATGGACCGGGAATCTCTTTGTTGCTACCCTTCGAGGAGAGCACCTTCACATGATATCTTTTGATCAAGACAGGATCAAGTCCCATGAAAAATTGTTTTTTGGAGACTTTGGAAGGCTACGAGATGTTGTAGAGGGGCCTGACGGATATCTTTACCTGCTGACAAGCAACAGAGACGGACGGGGCAATCCGACATCAAATGACGACAGGATCCTAAGAATCATGCCAATGACTGTTATTTCCAGCTTTGAGCAATGTATGGATGCAGGAAACCCGGTAATGGAGTCGTATCCACGACAATGCAGGACGCATGATGGCAAACACTTTGTCGAGGCAGTAACAAAGATTCCCAGATGGGTAAAAGATACCGCAAAGTGGTGGTCACTTGGGCAGATTTCAGACAAGGACTTTACATTGGGGCTGGAATTCCTAATAATGAAAAACATCATAGTTATTCCAGAAGATACGACACAAGAAGAGAGTTCTGAGAGCCACATTCCTTCATGGCTTAGAGAAAATGCAAGATGGTGGAGTCAGGGGATACTACCAGATGAAGAGTTTTTGCAAGGCGTACAATGGATGATAGACAACAAATTTATCAAAATCTAGATCTATTCTGCGGATAGAGATTTCTTGGCTGTTGGCGGAATTGGAACATAAACAAATTCCCTCTTCTTTCGTAATCGCAACATGACATCATTGTAGAAATTTTGGATATAAAGATCAAGTAGAAATTATCTATTATCAGTGAGAAAGTTTTTTCTTTCTGCCAGAGATGATCACTTCAATTGCCAACCCCGCAACAACTACACAAAGTACTGCCACCACAGACCACAACATGTCAAAAGAGGGCTCACCTGTCGGCATTGGTGCCTGTGCTGGCTGTGACATGAGTTCTTCAGGCATTGCGCTTTTCATTGCAACACTGTCCTCATCCATAATTGGCCCAGTTGCGGAGATTGACTCATCTGGAACATAATTCCTTGTCTGGAGCAGTTGCGATGAAAACCATGCTGCAATGGATACCCCGCCAAGGGTGGCAAGGCGGTGAATTCTATTAAATGAGTTTAGCAGAGACTTGCTCTTTTTTGCAGGCTGCTGCATTTCAGATGGCAGTATAACTATCGCGACTTTATCAATGGTGTAAAATTTCACATCATGTGACTTTGTGTTTTTGCCAACATTTGTAATCTTTACTACCCCAGTACTTTGCATCTTTTTTAGATGATGAATCACTAAAGGCAAAGACATCCCGGTTTTTTGTGCAATCTGGTTTGCAGAAAGCGAATTGTTAAAGAGCAGCTTGAGAATTTGCCTGCTAGAGTCAGACGAAAGTATCTCGCCAATCTCCTTTAGTTTCTCATCTTCGGTTGACAGAATATCAATTTTATCTGAAACAATTGGATCATCTGAATCCATGACAGCTTGAATGCAAGAAATTCTATTATTAAGACTTCTGGTTAAATTCCCATTTAATCAATCCTTATCTTCAAAAGCAATCTTAACCATATTATGAAAAATGCAAAACTAGCCATAGTTGCAATGATTGCAGTTTTGGTGGTGTCAGTCTCACTAGGCGCTGCATACAATGAGGCAGACGCCCAAGAGACAACACAGTTTCCATCAAGGGAAAAGACCATTTCTGTGACAGGAGTTGCAACGGCATCAGTAGAGCCTGATCTTCTAACCGTAAGTTTCGGAACAGAAACCCAAGAAAAGACAGCTCAGCTTGCTCTGGCATCCAATTCTGAGATGATGAATAAGGTGATCACTGCTTTGAAGAATGCAGGAATTTCAGAAGACGAGATAAGCACATCGTCACTTAACATCTATCAAGTCTATGAGAGCTATCCTGACGAGTTCAAGGTATATCGTTCCGAGCTTGTAGGATACAAGGTATCAAACATCATATCAGTTGAGACCAAAAAGCTAGGCTCGGCTGCAGCCATCATCGATGGTGCAGTTTCAGCAGGCGTCAACAGAGTGGATTCAGTGTACTTTTCACTATCCCCTGAAAGGCACTCGACACTCAAAGACCAAATGATAGAAGATGCAGTGATTAATGCAAAACAGAAAGCAGAAAACGCACTGGCTCCACTTGATCACCAAGTTATTGGAGTAAAGAGCGTATCACTTTCAGAGTTTGCAGTGCCATATCCAATGCCAATGTATGCCGGATATGACATGGCAGAATCTTCTGTCAGGATGTCAGCACCAACACCAGTGTTCTCCTCTGATCAAGACATTACAACATCAGCAAATGTTGTATTTCTGATCGGTGGGAATTAACACCTTTTTCTTTTTTAATAATAATGATCTCCTTTTTATCTGAGATCGACGTATATACAGTGAAAGCTGACACAATCTCCTATTGTCTGAAATTTGGCGATTGTTTACCGGTCTGAGCATACATGCAGGGCTGCGTAAAGGTTGGTCCGCGATAGTCAGCTTTCATAACGATTAGTTCTTGGTGAATTATTGAATCAAACTAGATGATCCATAACACATAGAATCAGCTTGTGTTAGATTTTGTTTGTTCAAATGAACAAACATTTTGCCACTACAAGCATATCGTTCAACATATGATAGTAAAAATTAGAGTTCTAGGAGCGGGATTTTGTTCTAAGAACAGCACTGCAGCAGGGACACCTAACAGAATCCACATCCATAAACAATCCACAAAAAGTACATCTTTTTTGTCCTAGCGAGTATCTCAGACCATTTCTGACGGATTTGCCCTCAAATTTGTAGCATTGACCCCTGCAACTTCGTGCCATTAGACTCTCCCCCTTGATAGCGAGTTGTGGCAGCAGGGACATCGCTGGTATCTAGATATGAGATACTCGTCACATACTGAACACCATTTTTTGTAAATTGATGTGGTTGACTTTCTAAACGATGCATTTGCATGATAATATCTGCATATGCTTGAACAAAGATTTGTACTCATTTTCATTTCCTGACTTAGCAGGCACAGACCTCCTCTCGATCAAACTTGGTGTCGCAATCCTTGCAGTATATGCCATAGTTGTCAATTTTTACACCAATGTTGCCACATGTGACGCAGATCCTAACTGCATTGTTTACAATCTTTTTTCTCTGCCGATAATCTGACTTTATAATGCTGCTCATGTCACTTAATAGGAATTATTCCTATTAAAGTGTTTTTATTTATTGATAATGATTCCTATTAATAATAAATATTAAATAGAGAAAAACAGTAGAAATAACATAATGCAGTTAGAACAAATTGTGACGTCATTAAGAGATGAGGGGCATAGAATTACCCCACAAAGAATTGCAATAATGGATTATTTGCTTCATACTGAAGACCATCCAAGTGCAGATCAGGTTCATTCTGTAGTAAAGAAGAGATACCCAATGACAAGTCTCTCTACGGTGTACAAGACACTTGACCTTCTTAGGGAGAAAAAGCTTGTAAATGAAATAGAAGTGGAGGGAGAAGCAAGGTTTGACGCTCATGTGGATGATCACATTAATCTGGTGTGTCTTAACTGTGGAAAGATTGAGGATGTTGATGAAAAGGCATTAAAGAACATCCAGGCAAAAATTGCAAAGAAATCAGATTATCTCATCATAAAGGGGAGCTTTGAGATGCACGGTTACTGCAGCAAGTGCAAGGCAAGATTCCAATAGGTTTCAGATTTAAGAAAATAGAAAAATTATGTGCCAAAGCAAGTATGGCACATTATCTTTCCGTCCTGTATGATTATCTCAGTATTGCTAGAATAGCAATTGTGACATAGTCCGTTCATACACATCACCTCATGGAAAATTTTTTCTCCCTATCTTCCATTTGTTTATGGCTTCTTCAGGAATTGACGAAATTCTTTTTAAATTCCGCAGAGAGGTTCTCAGAACAGACGTCGATTTGTCAAGGAATATAGAATCTTTCATGATTTCACCTCATTCCACGGACACAAGTTTTCCTTTGGGTTTTTCTTCTGTAAGAGACAGTGTCAGATCTAAAACCCCGTTTGTGTATTTTGCTTTTGCAGAGTTTTCATCAACTTTGTATTTGAGTGGGATCTTTGTGCCATATTTTCGATCTCCATGTTGTGCAGAGATTGAAACGGTATTATCTGCCACAGTAATCTGGATGTCAGATTTTTCTATTCCTGGCATCTCAGATACCAATTTGAGCACCTTTGATTTTTCATCTACAGTTTCATCAACGTATGGTTCTCTAATACCCGAGTCAGATATTTTCCTTGCAGGCCTTACATTTCCCCATTCTTTGATCAGAGGCTTGCCATCAGAGTCAATTCTCATCTGATAGCCGTAATAGTATGGCCCAAACGACTGAACATAGTCATCGGAATAATCGAAGATGTCGCCTGAATTAAAAAAGCGATTCGACAATCTTCGAAATGTATTTTCGAATTGGTCATCAAACCACATTTGTCAATCACCAAATGTGTGTAATACACATTACATAATTTAAGTATTTTGCAGATATCATATATATTTGACTATATGTCATATGCATGACAAGATTAAAATACCAAATGTACAAGAATCATAAAAATGATGCAGTTAGAACTCCAAACGGAGCAAAAGCAAGTAAGGCCTAGAGATGAAAGACAAATAACATATTTTTGCAGGCTCTGTCGCGGATATGGAATCAAGACAAGAAAGGCTCATCTTCAAAACTTTCACAATGCTTCAAGAGACACGGTAACCAAAAGAAGCAATAATGATCTAGTAGACGTTATCTTTATCGAGTCAAAATCATACTAGAGATCTTTTCATTTTATATGTTCCAAGTGATTTGAGTTTTTTTGAATCACATGTGTCCTAATTTAGAAAGATTTTGTGGATGCTTTCTTTGGTAATGTGCAGTTTGTAAAGATCATCATTCCTTAGAACAAAAATTCTATCATGCATCATAAAAAGTTCAATCATGTCTGTAATGTCGGATTTCATCAAGTCTTGTGCTTTGTATGGGCAAAACATCAATCCGGGAAGCCTTGCGCCATCATAAGATCGTTCAAGTTCCATTGCCTGGGCAAAGGAGTTGTTTGCAATATCAGTAATAACAAAATCAATGCAGCACAACGGTTTTTTTGTTGATGCCTTTGCAAGATTTTGAATGACCTGTTGGCAGTATTTGAAACCACCTTGTCCATGCGGGTTGTATGGTTTTATTGTCCCATTAAACCAGTTTAGCTTGGACAATATCTTTTCTGTATGATGTTTTGGAGGTACTGCAAATGATTTGAACCAGTCAGTATTACTTGTCAACCTGTCAATAGATTTTAGGAAAATATCCATGGATTTTTCATCCGAATAAATCAGCAGATCATGCACGTGTGGAACGTGAATCTTCTTATCAAGCCACTGCTCTACGGCATCCTTGACAATGGAGTTTATAGATACCCCCATTTGTTCTGCTTTCTTTCCAAGATCAGAATGAATTGCGTCATCAAAACCACGAACTAGAATGTCTTTTGTCAATGATATCATTGTATACAGCAATTATATAAATTGTGATATCATGATATCAACAGAAGCAATATTAATATAATGATATCATGATATCATCTTTATGCAAACACAAACTGAAACAAAAATTGTCAATGGTGTAAATGTCAACCAACTTTTTCAAACGATTGACAGCATCAAAGAAAACAAGGATATTGCAAGGTTCAATTTTCGTGCTCATAATAAATGGGTCAACGGAACGGAAAATCACACTATTGTAAGTGATTTCTACGGAGCATGCAAGACGAACAAACGAAGCAGGCCTCATACATTTGTCAAAGACGAGCCAGAGATACTATTAGGCAAAGACAAGGGGGCAAACCCAGTAGAGTACCTTTTGGCAGGACTTGCAGGATGCATTACAACCAGCCTGATTTGTCATGCATCTGCTAGGGGGGTAAATATAGAGTCAGTCGAATCAACACTGGAAGGGGACATTGATCTTCAGGGATTGCTTCAGATGGACAAAAGTGTAAATCCCGGATATCAGGCAATTAACATCTCTTTCAAGATCAAATCCGATGCGTCCGATGAAACATTGCAAGATCTAATTGAGCTTGCAAAAAATGCATCACCTGTTGCAAATACAGTATCAAGACCAACCCCAATAAACGTAAGATTGGAAAAATAGGGATTTTTTCCTTATTTTTGCAAAGTAATAATTCAGAGGGATGCGATATAAGAGCATGATCACAGAGCAGGAAATAAAAGAAATGTGTGACAAAATAGAAAACTCGCTGGAAAGATACGTGTTAGAACATAGAGGCCAGTTATTAGAGGATGGAAAAATCATCGACGGTGGAATGGAAGGTCAAATAAAAAGACAGTATGAATCACGGTTGTCAAGCATGATGCTGGTAAAAGGAGAAAGTATGGAGTCGCTTTCAAAAAGCCAGCAAGAACATATCCAAAAGAGAATCAAAGACACGCTAGAGTTATCCAAGAACCAATACTATTCATAAATCACGGTAATCATTTCTAAAAGACCAACTAAATTAATAGTCAGAAAAGAATCCAAATCATAAATGAGCTATAATTTTTTGGATCATGCAACTGATGCAATAATTGAGATAAGAGCAAAGAACCTCAAAGAGGCATTTACCGTAACTGCAAATGCAATCATAAACATCACGTTAGACCAAGAAAAAGTCGAAGAGAAGAATCAAAAAGAGATCATGGCAAAAGGCAAAGATCTGAGATACCTTCTTTTTAGCTGGTTAGAAGAAATTGTATTTGTTCTAATAACTGAGGGATTTGCAATCAAGAGAGTAGAATTGGATGTTTTAGAAGACGGTGACTACACAATTAATGCAAGGGCTTATGGGGAACCATTAGATTTTTCAAAGCATAATTTCAAAGTAGAGATAAAGGCACCAACATTTTACGACATGGAAATTAAGAAAAATGATGAGATATACATGAGATTTTTGCTTGATTTGTAGTACAGGTTAACAATTATTTGCAATAAACAAGAAGAAGTTATACGCGTTTTTTAAAAATGAACTCTGTCAAAAGATATCATGTATGAAAAACTGGCAATGATTGCAGTATTTTCATTATTTGTAGTAATTGCGCTGCCTGCATATGCAGATGTCACATCAATGAGGCTAGAAAAGAGCTTTTACACTACTGAGGAGGATTTCAGATTTATCGGAACACAGAGTGGAACTGACACGGTTTTTGTCATAATTCGTGATCCCACTGGACAATTCAAAGGAATGCTGTCGGATCCAAATCCAGACACTAACAAGTTCTCAGTAATCCCAAGATCCGTAACACAGTTCTTTGCTGTTGAGGGGATTTACAATGCTACAGCCTTTACTGACGATCAAAAAGAAGATGATGGAATTACAATAAGAATAGAATTTGACGGAAATAAGATATTTGAAGTTCCCGACTTTGTTTTACAGCTAAACACAATTTCAGATAAAACAGTGGAAGAGGGAAAGACCCTGACATTTACCCCAACATTAACCGAAACAGTTGAAGGAGTAGTCTTTAGTTTGGAGAAAAACCCACCATCAGGAGCTACAATAAATGCAGAGACTGGAAAGTTTGTTTGGACACCAACCGCATCCCAAGGACCAGCATCATACTTGTTTGATATAGTAGTTACAAAAGGCGCTCAAGTAGACAGAGAAACAGTAAAAATCACAGTTACAGAAAAGACAGAGCCAGCTCCACAGCCTGAACCAAAGCCAGAACCCGCTCCACAGCCTGAACCTGAACCAATGGATGAGCCAAAAGAACTAGGAATAGCATCATTTGTGGATCCAACCAGAGATCCTCAGAGTTATGTTGACAGATACAACAATGAGGCAAGCTACAAGGAGTGGTTTGATAAAAACTATCCAGAGTATTCATCAATATATGAAGCAGTTGGGCTAGAAAAACCGCTAGAAATTCCTGCATCTTTTGTGGATCCAACCAGAGATCCTCAGAGTTATGTTGACAGATACAACAATGAGGCAAGCTACAAGGAGTGGTTTGATAAAAACTATCCAGAGTATTCATCAATATATGAAGCAGTTGGATTAGATGAACCCAAAGAGTTGGCACCGTTTGTGGATCCAACCAGAGATCCTCAGAGTTATGTTGACAGATACAACAATGAGGCAAGCTACAAGGAGTGGTTTGATAAAAACTATCCAGAGTATTCATCAATATATGAAGCAGTTGGGCTAGATGAACCAAAGAAGCCAGAAGTAAAAGAGCCAGAGTTTGGAGTGTGCGGTACTGGAACAAAGCTGGTTAATGGAAAATGTACCATTATAGAGAAACCAAAGGAAGGTGGAGGGTGTCTGATTGCTACTGCAACATACGGTTCAGAGATGGCACCGCAAGTACAATTCCTAAGGGAGATCAGAGATGGCAAAGTAATGACGACTGAGTCCGGAGCTGCATTTATGTCGGGATTCAACGAGTTTTACTATTCATTTTCACCATATGTGGCAGACTATGAAAGAGAAAACCCAATATTCAAAGAGATTGTAAAGGTAGGAATCACGCCGATGCTGTCAAGTTTGTCTGTAATGTCGTTGGCAGACACAGAACAAGAGATTGTAGGATATGGAATTATAGTCATCTTGATGAATCTTGGAATGTATGTTGGAGCACCTGCAATGATGGTTTATGGCGCCAGCAGGATAAGAAAGGTTAGGTTTTAATCATAATGCATGTACTACCGCTTTATGGGCAAGCTGAGCAGAAATCTTAGGATTTGCGGAGAGTGCGGAATTGCATATACCTCAGTGAGTTTTACAAAGTATATTGACGCATGTCCTATTTGCAAGTCCAGAAGATACGAGTCTGTTCCCATTAAAACTGAAGGGGATTAGTTTTTCAACATAGATTTTTTAATGTAATTAACCAGTTTAGTTTAATGTCTGAAGATCCTGAGATTGAAAAGATCAAGCAACGAAAATTAGAAGAGATGCTAAGGCAGCAAGATCAGCCAAAAATTCCGTCAGAAATAATAGATCTTGACGTGACCAATTTTGATCAAGTTGTATCATCTGATAACCCAACACTTGTGGATTTTTGGGCAGAGTGGTGCGGGCCATGTAAAATGATGCATCCAGTGTTCGAGAGCCTCTCAAAGCAATACAGCAATGTCAGATTTGCAAGAGTCAATGTAGATCTTAACCAAAACATTGCAATGAGATTTGGCGTTCAGTCAATTCCCACATTCATCATGTTCAGATCAGGACGTATCGTCGATAAGATGATGGGTGCAGTAGGTGCGCCAGGAATACACATGATCTGCAAAAAACATTCCCAATAAGAGATAAAACAGACAGGTGGTTTTACGACAGAACCGACATCATATCAGTATGCATATGAAGCATCTTTTTCTCTTTGAATTTCTACAATTTTGTTTAGAACTTGTTGCTCGTCAGGGCTAAGCTTGTGCATATATTTTTTGAGTATTTGTTTTGCTTCATGTGAATGTGGCAGAGTGTAATACACTTCATCCTCAAAGATTTGCCTCCCTATTGTCACATCTTGTACAGAGCATGCTACTTCTTGTCCCTGCTTTGCAGACGTTACTGTTTTGCCTTCATGCTGTAATTGATGGATCATTCCGACCCTTCTTCCATCCTTGTTCATAAACGGAATTTTATGCTTTAATGTGCCAACATCAACCCTAATGCCAAACACTGCAGGATTATTGTTTCTGAAAACATATCCTTTCAAGAAAGTGAATTTTGAGATGGGTGTAAACTCTGCAAATATGGCGTCTTCCTCGTGAGCGGTGTCCTCTTCGACCCAAGCGTTGTAATTATCAATGAGACTGTAGATCACCCTATCCTCAAAGAGTCGTATGTGGCTAGATTCAGACTCTTCTTTTGCATCAGGAAGAATCTTTACGTTAAATGCCAAGACAACGCCAAGGTGTCTGTTTTTTTCCTTGATTGCCTTTGCCTCCATGATGTCATGTCTGTTTACAGGTCCAATGTCGGCCTTTGCTACTGGGACTTGGGAGCGTCTTAGCATTTCAACTATTGCCTCAAGGGAGCCAATGGTATCACATTTTAGTATGATTCCATTTGTCTCAGTATCGATAAATACAGACTTCATCTCCGACTCGATTAGTTTTGTATATTTCTCAACATCAGATGCATTGGATGCAATGTAGAGAGTGCTTCCAGGCAACACTCCCTCCAGATCAGGCGATGCAATTTTCAAGCCTGCTGCCGCATCTACTTTGTCAACTGGCTTGAATTTGTCTCGTGGATCCCTCATCTCATCAAGCGGTTTGGGTAACAGAACGGCTTTTGGTTTTATCACAATTACAGAGTCTCTTTTTGCAACTACAATGCTGTCGCCTTTCTTAATAGAGCCGTCAATCAGAATGATGTTTGCAGTCTGCCCAAGACCCACTTCATCATTTACTTCAAGTACGATTCCGCGTGGATCCTTTTGTTCTTGGTTGAGTCTTTTTTGCAAATATTGTTGAGTCAAGCCGACAAGCACCGCTAAAAGTTCCGGTATACCAACACCAGACCGTGCAGAAATTGGAACGATTGCAATTTCCTGTTTGAAATCTTTTACTCGGTAAAATGCCTCAGATTGATATCCAAGGATTGAAAGGGTGCCTACAACATCATAGATCTTCTGATCAAGATCTGTCTGAATTGATGCATCCTGTTCTTTGATTGCCTTTGAAATAAAGGTAGTCTCGGATTTTCGCCATCCAGAAATCTGATCACATTTGTTTAATGCAACGACAAATGGAACTTTTCTGCTCTGCAAAATCTTTAGACTTTCGTTTGTCTGAGGTTGAAAACCGCGATTGACATCAACTACCAAAATTGCAATGTCAGCAGCTGAGCCTCCCCGGGCTCTAAGATTAGTAAACACTTCGTGTCCAGGTGTATCAATTACTAGAATTCCAGGTACCTGATTTTCAGACTCTTCTAGTTTTTTGTACAATGGACCGCATGTCTTCTTGATGGTATCCGTAGGAAGAAAACTTGCGCCAATATGCTGGGTGATTCCACCAGCTTCCCTGCCTTGAACGCCGGTGCCTCTGATTCTATCTAGAAGAGATGTCTTGCCAGAGTCTACGTGACCTAAAACTGCCACAATGGGCTGACGAATCTGCAAACCAGATCACTCAAATGCTACCCTCGATTCGTGTTCAAAACTTTCCTGTGAATCAGATGCATGAATGATATTTTCACTAAAGCCCAATCCAAAGTCGCCCCTAATTGAGCCAGGTGCGGCTTCAAATGATTTTGTTGCGCCTATCATGATTCTTGTGGTAGCAATTGCATTATTTCCTTCAATGATTGCAGCAACAACTGGTCCTGATGTGATAAACGATGTAAGCTCGCCAAAAAATGGCTTGTCTTTGTGAACACCGTAAAAATTTTCCGCTTGTGCCTGAGTAAATGTAAACATCTTTAGTTTCAAAATTTTGAATCCCTTTCGCTCAAATCTCGAAATTACTTCGCCGATGAGATTTCGAGCTACCGCATCAGGCTTTACGATGAATAGTGATTGTTCAGTCAATTCTACTTCTTTTTAATTCCGCCTTTAACGTATTTTTTGGTCCACTTTAGTTTTCTTGGATCACGTTTTAGGTCAAGTGCGTTTTTCTTGCATTTCGCTGAGCAGAACCACAACACAGTCCCATCATTTTTTGCAAGCATTGTACCAGACCCTTTGGCGACAGGCCTGTCACAGAAATTACATGGTTTAACTAAAAGACTCATCTCAAATCACCTAATGAATTTTCTTTGCTTCTCTTTCTGTTTCCCTCAGCATCAGAATTTCCCCTAATCTGATAGAACCTTTTACGTTTCTTGTGAGAATTCTGCCTTTATCCTTGCCAGAAAGAACCTTGACTCTAACTTGAATAACTTCACCGGCAATGCCAGTTCTGCCTACAATTTGAATAACTTCGGATTGAATTACTTCTTCAGATGTAGTGCTCATTGACTAGTCTTTCCACCCTTAATTTTAGCAATTGATGAGACAACTTGGTCCACAATATGTTGTGCATCACCAGCATCCAAAATCGCTGCAGCGGCAGAAGTAATGTCAATGCCCAAAGACTTTCCTAGTTCTTGTTTGCTTGGAACAAACGCATAAGCTGCTCCTTGTTCTTCACATAAAATTGGAAGATGTGCAACTACCTCTGGCGGCTCAACATCTTCGGCAATAACTATCAATTTGCTTGTTCCACGTTCAATTGCCTTTGTGGCTTCGTTAGTTCCTTTCTTTACCTTACCACTGGTAGATGCTACTCTGACAGCCTCTAGTATTGGATTAACGAGGTCTTCTGGCGTTTCAAATTTAACATAATATGCTTTTCCCATATTTCGTCACCCTTAGGGTTCATTCTCCATTCTCATCATCCACGCGATTGGTTTTAAAAGTGTTATCTGGAAATGACGGACTTTGCTTTTTCTGTAAATTCCGACATTAGCGAATCAAGTTTTGCTTCACTTTCAGCTTCGGCATATATTCTGATGATTGGTTCGGTTCCACTTGGTCTTATCATAACCCAGTTTTTGAGGTCCAAGTGGATTTTGATACCGTCAGTAGTATCCGAATTCGGATACTCTTCTTTTAGTTTGTCAATAAGTATCCTCGCGTCTTCTCCAGAACATGTTATTTTATCTTTAGTGGTAAAAGACAGAGGTAATTCTGAAATTTCTTCAGTTAGTTTTCTTTGAGAAGCGGCCAGGAAATCCAACATGAGTGCAAGAGTCATGCATCCATCTCTTACTTGGTTGTGCTTACCATACATGAATCCGCCGTTTTCTTCAAATCCAATCAGTGCATTGGTTGGCACCATCTTGCGTGACACTTCGACACTTCCAACCTTAGTTCGAAGTACCTTTGAGTCAAACTTGTTTGCAACAACCTCAATACTCGAGCCAGAATTAAGGCACGTGACAACAATGGATCCTGGATTTTGTTTCAGAATATGTTTTGTCAATAAAAGTGCTGATTTATCACCTGTAAGGATACTACCACTGTTATCACAGAAAATACTCCTATCACCATCCCCATCAAATGCAATTCCGAGATCAGCATTATTTTTTATCACACTGTCAGACAGAGCAGAAAGATTTTGTGGTGTGGGTTCTGAACCACGTCCTGGGAATTTCCCATCTATTGTTTCATTAATCAAAACCACGTCGCATCCAAGATTCTTGCATAGTATGGGAGCAGATACAGACTGAACGCCATTTCCTAGATCCAGTACAACCTTGAATTTTTTTGATTTTATATTTTTAGAATCAATATGTGAAATGATCCCGTCAATGTATGTTTGATTTGCACGAGTTTCAACACCTGTAATTCCCCATTTTGATGGATTGTCAATCCACTTCTTCTCAATGTAAATATCTTCAATTACGAGTTCGTCTTGACGCGAAATTTCAACTCCATCTCTTGCTGCAGGTTTGATTCCATTATACTGCGGAGGGTTGTGAGAGGCAGTGATCATTATTCCACCAGAATATCCCAACGTCTTTACAGCATATTCAAGACATGGTGTGGGAACAAGTCCTGCATTGTTACAATCAAGTCCAGCAGAATTTAGCGCAGCAGAAACAATTTTTGCAATGACTGGACTTGAGTCTCGTCCATCATATCCAATTAAAATTGGACCTTCTTTGAAATATGTTGCAATTGCAAGTGTCATATCATGAACAAATTCCAGCGTAAAGTCTTCTTCAAATATCCCACGAATTCCATTTGTTCCAAAAAATTTTGCCATGTGTTTGTTCAATAATAGATAAATTTGTGTTTAATGGCAAGTCCGTTGCGGGAGTCGCCCAGCCTGGTCAAAGGCGCAGGGCTTAGGACCCTGTCTCTTAGGAGTTCGTGGGTTCAAATCCCACCTCCCGCATTGTTTCTTGCTTCACTTAATGATTAATAATGAGAAAATACTGATCAAAGAAAAGTCATGAGAAAAACAGTGATTGGAATTACCGTTGTTGGCAAAGACAGAGAAGGAATCGTTGCTGCATTCACAAATTTTGTATTTGAAAAAGGTGGAAACATCGAGAAAGTGAATCAAAACGTAATCAAAGGTCTTTTTGGAATGTATCTTGAGGTATCTTTTACAAAACAAATAGATGTCAAAAAATTTGATTCAGAGATACAGGCACTTGCCAAAAAAGAAAAGATGGATGTTAGCACCCATCATGAAACAACTTCTGAGAAGAACATTGCACTGTTTGTTACAAAGGAACCATTGTGTCTTGAGACTATCCTAAATGCTGCAAAAAATAAATCGCTAAAAGGCAACATTTCAGTAATTGTAGGAACAGAAAAAACACTAGAAGCAATTGCAAAGAAGGCAAAAATTCCATTTATTGCAGTCGAAGAAAAAACACAAGAGCAATCAGAGGAAAAAATTATCGAGATCTGCAAAAAATATGACGTAGACTTGATTGTTCTTGCAAGATATATGCGAATTTTAACTCCCAATTTTGTTTGGAGGTATCCAAACAGGATCATAAACATACATCCATCATTGCTTCCGGCATTTCCAGGAGCATTGGCATATGCACAAGCATATGAACGAGGCACAAAGATTGTAGGAGTCACGTCCCATTATGTAACTGAAAACTTGGATCAGGGTCCCATTATTTTCCAGGATTCTTTCAAAGTAGATCCAAACGATACATTAGAGAAGATAAAGACAAAAGGGCAACAGCTTGAGGCGCAGACTTTGCTAAAAGCAGTAAAGATGCATCTAGAAAACAAACTGGAAGTTAGATGGAGAAAGGTTCACATCAAATCTAAGTGATTAGATGACACAGATCAGTTCCTCTTTTGACCCAAGCCTGAGAAAAAACATTAAAAGTAAAAAACAGGTGGCAATAATTCCAGTAGGTTCAATGGAACAGCATGGACCACATCTACCAATCTCAACTGATACTGACATTGTTACTGAAATTGCAAACAGAATTGCACAGAAAAATAAATTCTTGTTACTGCCAACTATATCCTATGGAGTGTCATATGAACACGCTCCATTTTTTAATTTAAGCATCAAAGAGTCAACATTAAGGGCGATTCTCATGGATTTATGTCAATCACTGATGGACAATGGCATAAAGTCAGTGTTTGTAATTAATGGGCATCATGGAAACGTCAAGCCCATAAAAAATTTGGGTGTCAAACTCAAAAAAACCTCAAAAAACAAGCTAAAAGTGTTTCCATTATCATATTGGCACTTTATGGAAAGAGAATTTGATCATGCAGGTTTTGTGGAGACATCATTAATGCTTGCAATATCTAAAAATGTAAAAATGAATCTTGCAAAAAAAGGACTAGTCACAGAAAAAATGAACAAAAAGGAAATTGCAAGATTGGGACGACTTGCATCAAGATCATTTCCAAAAGTAACAAAAAACGGTATTTGGGGAGATCCTACAAGAGCTACAAAGAGGGAGGGGCAGAAGATTTTAGATGAAATCATTGAAAATATCTCAAAAAGGTGTCAAACTTGCCTTACTGGGCATAGCTCATAGTTACACCAATGAAATTTTAATATAATCCCTCATTATCAAAGCCAATAAGTGAAATAGATGTCCGTTGATATGGCAGTAAAAGTACTGGATGAGAGTATCAATCAAGTTGTATTGATAAAGCTCAAAGGAGGCAAAACAATTAGAGGCAGTCTACTTGGTTTTGATCAACACATGAACCTGCTACTCGACTCTTCAGAGGAAATTCCGTCTGAGGGCGATTCAAAGAGCCTTGGAACCATCGTAGTCAGAGGAGACAACGTAGTTATGATATCTCCTCCACCAGCAGTAAATTAGGTGAGATAGATGACGAAAGGCACAACTTCTATGGGTGGTTTTACAAAGAAGAAAGTTCACATCAGATGTAGGCGATGTGGTAAAAACTCGCTTCATAAAAGACACCACCAATGTGCAAGTTGCGGATTTCCAGAGGCAAAACGCAGAAAGTATTCCTGGATTAAATGGTATACATAGATGCAAGAAATTGCTATTATTCTTAGTTCATTAGCCGGAGTAGCTACGGCAGCTGCCGTAAGAAAGATGCCAAGAAACAAGACTCAACTTCTCAGTCTTGGTGCAAGTTCCCAAATTAAGAGTCAGATTAGAACTTTAAACATTGAAAAAGACATTCTTACCAAAACAATCTCCAGATTATACCAAGCAGATTCAGAGTATTCCAAGATTCAACGTGATAAATTATTACTAAAATATCAACACCAACTAGGAACTGTCCTAGCCAGATTAGAAAAGCTAGAACAAGCAAGTCAACATCCAGACTTGGGTCCAGTTGGAGACGGTTTGATTACCTTGATGGATCAAAAACTTTCGAATCTAGATGACAGATTGTATGAACTGTCATCAAAGATCTCTACTGCCCAAATTTCTGTACCAGAGATCAAACAAGAAAAAAAATCTACACAAGAGAACAAAGAAGAAACAATAACAGAAAATAAAGTTGGAATAAAAACAATTCAAGAACCATTTAGTGTTGAAAAACCAAAACAAACTCAAGACACAATAGTAATCCCACCACCAAGACATAGGCAATCATTTGAGATAACAACACTTACCAGATTATCAAGAAAAGAGCCAAAATTCCCATTATTTGAAAAACATGTTGAGCAGAAATCAGAAATTATCAATAAGGTTGTAGAACAAAAACAAATCACTCCTGAAGCCATAAAACCAAAGGAAGCGATTGTAGATGAAATTATTCAACCAAAACCAAAAGTAGAAGATAAAATTGAGATCATTCAATCAGTAACACCAAAACCAGTTGTAAAATTTGAAACAAAGCCAGACCTTGTAAAAGAAGTAGCAAAAATTACTGAACATAAAGCATTACCTGAACCACCAAGAAAACCAAAGCCGACAGCACTAGAAGATGACTTTGATGATGAGGACGATTCAGATGATCTAGACAAAATCAAGGGAGAGATCATGAATGTTCTCTCCAAACTAGACCAAGCAGAGGTAGAATAATTGTCCTACGATGATGCCATAGAGGCATTATCAAATGACGCATCAAAATTAGTCAAAGATAATTCTGTGATTGGGTTAGGCAGTGGGAGAGCAGCAACTACGCTTGTCAAATCACTTTCAAAATTAATTAAAATTAAAAACTACAACATAAAAGGAGTTCCAACATCGTTGCAAATTAAACAGATTGCTGAAAAAATGGGAATGCCATTAATAGAAGCTGATCAAGTGGAATACATCGATATCGTGTTTGATGGTGCAGATCAAATAGACTCTGAAAAATTTGTGATGAAAGGAGGAGGAGGAGCACTACTCCGTGAAAACATATTGTTTAGCTTGGCAAAGAAAGTCGTTGTCATGGCTGACAAATCTAAATTTGTTAAAAATTTTACAAGATCTGTTCCAGTTGAAGTTCATCCGCTTGCAAGAAACTCTGTATCATCGGCAATACAGAAGCTGGGCGGAAAAGCAAATCTTCGCACGTTAGATAGGGGGTATCCGTTCTTCACAGAGAATGGGAATATTATTTTAGATTGTGATTTTGGTACAATAAAAAATCCAAAAGTATTGACACAAAAAATCAGGTTGATTCCAGGAGTAATGGAATCGGGAATATTTCTACGAAAACCAGATATTATTTACAGGGCAAATACTGGCGGAAAATTTGAGATTTTCTAGTTAGTGTTTTCGTGTCTAATCGTATTCATGAATTCCTCATGCTCAAGCATATATTCAATCATTTTTTGCCTAATTTCAGGATCACCCATCATATGAGTTAGCATAGGTCTCATCATTTCATCAGACATTTTCTCCATGTGATGAGGATTTTCAAGCATTTTTTGATGCATTTCTGCCATCAAACCAGAATCTATCCACATACTATGCATCATATCCATCATTCTATCATAGTTTGAAAAACCTCGAAGATTATCAGACATTGATTTATTCATTCCATGACTCATTCCGGACATGCCATGATTCACATCTTTATTCATAGAATGATCTGCGGTTTTATTCATAGAATTACCCATGGTTTTATTCATCACATTAGGCATGTGAACCGATGACATCCATCTTTCATCTGCATGCATTGCGTCTTCCATGTGAGGATGACTCTTCATAATTTCAATCATTTGGATCCGAAGTTCTGGATTAGACACCATTGGAGACATAACATGATCAAAAAGTTTTGGATTATTCTTCATTTGAGAAATCATTTCTTTCATGCTTTCTTGCATTATCTTTGGATTATCTTGCATCATATCATGCCAATGAGACATTAGTTCCTTGTTTGAGGCAATATTTTTTATCAGGGATTCTGTCATTGCAGGTCTTTTAGTCAACAATGAAGAGTCAAACATGCCATAACCTCTATCAACTAATTTTAGATATGCGGTTGGAGATACACATGCGGGTGCACCGTTGTATTTCTGCAATAGCACTAGTCCATCTTTACAAGTAAGATGATCAACATCGCTTATCTCCTTCCATTGATGACGTGGGGGGATGACAGATTGTGCAAATGAGTCATTTAGTGAAATGAACAAGATGCCAATAACCACAGAAAAAACTAGGAGAAATGTTACCTTTTGCATGAGTGCATGTAAGTTTTTTGACATAAAAAGTATTTGATAACTATCAATTAACAGATCTTGGAACTAGTTTTCCATGTCCAACTTTGCCAATCACTTGAAAGTCTTCTGCAACTACTTCTCCCCTAACAATAGTTTTTACAGGCCATCCTTTGAGGTTTCTTCCTTCATAAACAATGTAATCAGAAAACCCACCAAACAGATCATTAGATACTTTGTTTTCTTTTTTCAAATCAATCAGTACAACATCAGCATCTGAATTTTTTTCTATAGTTCCTTTTTGTGGATACATGCCAAAAATCTTTGCGGCATTTTGACTTGTAAATTTTACAAATTGCTCCAAGCTTATTCTGTTTTTGTTTACTCCTTCACTAAGCAAAATTGGAATAACTGTCCCTATACCTGGAAAACCGGCTAATGCACTCCAAACATCATCCCCGCCAAGTTTCAGTTTGAGTCTGTTTGCCACATGATCCGTTCCTATGGTATCAATGAGGTTGTGGGATAATGCAGTCCAAACTGCTTTGTTGTCTCTTTCTGTACGGATGGGAGGCATTACTTTGGCAAGATATCCATTTTGTTTTTCATATGATAATGTCATATAATGTGGGCAAGTTTCTACAAAAATTTTGGTTCCAAGCTTTCTTTCCTCATCAATTTGGTGTAAGGCTCTTTCTGAGCCAATATGTACAAAGTAAATTACACAGTCATAGGTTCGTCCATATTTGCATACAGTTTTGATTGCCTTGGCTTCAAATTCAGGTGAACGGCTTTCAGACCATGCAGAAAGACCGTCTTGTTTTTTTTCTTTGGCTTTCTTGATTCCACATGCGCATGATTCATAATCTTCTGCATGTACCAATACAGGACATTTCAATGAAGCTGCTTTTCTTACGGTATTCTCGACAATTTTTTCATTGACATCAACTTCTGCTTCAACAAGATTAGAAGAATATGGTGGCATGTCCATATAGACATGTCCAACTTCCCCTCCAAGATTCATGTAAATTTTAAAAGAGGTGATGCCATTATCAACACAGAACTTCATTTCATCAATTTGTTGCGGCGTAAATATTGAAGCATGTATCGCATAATCCACATAATGGTATTTTGCCATTGCTTCAAGCTGTTCCCGTAGAGTTTTTTGGAATGAATTTCCAAGTCTTAACATCCTCATCATAGTTGTAATTCCACCAATTGCTGCTGCATGTGACTCAGTTTTTGCAGCTTCATTTATGGGAGAATAAACTCCATAATGAACATGGGTATCAATTGGTCCCGGTACAGAAATGAGCCCATTTCCATCAATTGTATTATCACATGAAGGAGTGTCATGAGTTAATCCAACAATTTTGCCATCATCAATTATTATGTTCTTGTCAATCATTCCGTGTGGTAATATAACATGAGAGTTTTTAATCAGAGTATCATAGGTCATCTGATATTTTTTAGGTTTGCAGTTTATTATTCGTTAAGAAGAATAGGTGATTTACGTACCATCAGAAGACATCCAATAAAAGGTAAAGATGTCTTGTAGTGATGTTTTGATTTGCAGAACTAGAGGTTTGCAGATAATGTCTTTTTGCCAAGCAGTTCGTTGTATAATGATACTGCCTCTTGTTCGTCTTTCGGGCCTACAACCACTGCAGATCCCTTTTTCATAAAACTTACAGACATTTCATTTGTCCTCATTGATAGTCCCAGTTCGCCCTGATTCTCTACCAAAAACCCCTTTTGCTTTGCAATGTCTGTTACCATGCCAACATCAAGATCAAACGTACTAGTTGGCGTAATTGAAAATGTCCTTTTTCCGCGATTCCTGCCGCACAATTCCTCTAGAATTAGCTCCTCTTTAACAGACTCTTCCTGTTTTCCGGAACCGCATACAGGACATTCTTCTGCCCTAAAGGTACGGGTTGTGGTAAAGTCCAGATTCTCAATATCAATATGCAGAATTTTATCAGACAGACTAGGCTTTTTGCCCATGATTACCTTTACTGCCTCTGCAACCTCTATTCCACCAACAATGGACAGTATTGAAGGATGCACTCCTTCAATGCTACACGTAGGCATGGTATCTTCGTTTAAATCTGGAAACATGCAAAAATAGCACGCGCTGGTTTTTGGAATGATGGTAAACACTTGGCCGGATACTCCTACTGCAGCTCCCGTAACAAACGGAATTCCAAACTTTACACATGCTTTGTTTAGTGCATATCGTGCATTGACGCTATCTAATGCATCTACTACTACGTCACATCCTTCAACTACCTCAAGCGCAGTGTATTCATTTACAGATATTGCAAGAGCCTCTATCTTGCAGTCAGGGTTTAGCTTTTGCAGTTTCTTTGCAGCAACTTCGACTTTGACCTGACCAACGTCATCTTCATCAAACATCGTTTGTCTGTGCAGATTTGATAATTCAATTACGTCTCTGTCAACAATACGTAGTGTACCAACTCCCATTGCCGCAAGCCGTGATGTTATTGGGTTGCCAAGGCCACCAGTTCCAACAACACATATCTTTGCGTTTTTTAGTTTCAATTGGCCAGTATAGCCAATCTCCTCAAGCATCACCTGTCGTGAGAACTTGTCAAGCTCCTTTTTTGTAAGTTCCCCAGATCCACCTGCAACTGCAGGTAAAATATACACCTCGTCTCCGTCATTGAGTGCAGTCTCCATGCCGCCAGAAAACTTGGCGTTCTTGCCGTTGATGTAAATGTTAATCAAAGATCGTGGAGTGCCGTCTCCTTCCAATACACGTCGCTTAAAGTCATCACCCATCACTTGAGATATTTTTGCAAATGCATCCTGCAGGTTTGATGCAGTTATTGGAGTTTTTTTCTCACCGCCTCCAGAATTTAGTACTGACGGAATTGTAAATGTAATATTTGCCATTTAACTTACTACCGCCGAGATTTCATTAATGTCTGCCTTCATTATTTTTGGCTTTTGCAAAACTTCCATGATCGATTCTGTTGCCTTGAGACCGTTTCCAGTAACATAGCAGACTACTTTGTCATTTTTGTCAATCTTGCCCTGTTCTATCATCTTTTGCAGTACTGCAACAGATACCCCACCTGCAGGCTCCGTAAATACGCCTTCGGTCTTTGCCAAAAGAAGTATTGCATCAAGTATCTCCTTGTTGTTGCATTCTTCTGCAAACCCGTTGTACTGTGCCAGTCTCTTCAGCACGTATCGCCCATCTCCAGGATCACCTATTGCAAGACTCTTTGCTATGGTATCAGGATGCTCCACTGGAATTACCTCTTTTGATTTTCTCTTGAATGCATCAACTACTGGGGCGCATCCATGTGGCTGTGCTGCAATCATGTGCATATTTGCAACATTGCCAAGAAGAGATACTGTCTGCAGCTCCTCAAATCCCTTGCAAATTGCATTGAGCATTGCACCGCTTCCAACGGGAACAACCAGATGGTCAGGTACTTGCCATCCAAGCTGTTCTGCTACTTCATATGCCAAAGTTTTTGATCCTTCGACATAGTGGGAACGCATGTTAATGTTTACAATTCCAATTCCCTTGGAATCGCCAATCTGTGCAGCTATTCTGTTTGCATCATCATATGTCCCATCCACAGCGATATAGTTTGCACCATATGACAACGCCTGAGTGATCTTTGCCATCTCTATGTTGCTTGGCGCAAACACATGACATGGAAAACCACCTTTTGCGGCGTGTGCTGCAGTTGCTGATGCCAGGTTGCCAGTTGATGCACATCCAACTGCCGACAAGCCAAACTCTTTTGCCTTTGATACTGCAACACCGGCAGGTCTGTCCTTAAATGAGAATGTAGGATTGACTGAATCGTTTTTGATGTACAGATTATTCAACCCAAGTTTCTTTCCCAGATTATCGGCTTTTGTAAGTGGGGTCATGCCAGCATCAATGCTGACAATGTTTGACTTGTTTTCAATTGGCAATAATTCAAAATATCTCCAGTATGTATTTTCACGATTTGAAAAAGTGTCTCTAGTAATTGATGGAAAATTATACTTTACATCAAGCGGTCCAAAGCAGTCATCACAGATATACTTGAATGTCGACTCGTACTCTTTTTTGCACTCCCTACACTGTAATGATGTCCTAGCCAAGATCATTTCCTCCTTTTGTATCATACATAAAAAATCCTAATATCAAGTTAAGTAATACTTAATTTTATTGAATAAAAATATAATGAAGTTTTCTGCCAATATTTACAAAAAACCAAAGAGATTAGGAGGTTTTCGCTTAGAAATTGATGAAAATCATATATTTTGTAGTTTTTTCATAAATGAGCAAGGTTTTTAGTTATTTTATAAAAAATTATACCATGAACTCCACCAAGGTTGGAATTGTTGCAGTCATTGGAATTGTTGCAGTTATAGTTGCAATGGCTTTGCTCTCATCTCAGAATTCTAGTTCGATGGAGGTGGAGGATGTTTTGGACAAGGAGCTAAGACCAGAAGAAGAAATCTCGCCAGAAGTGCAAGAAAAGCTAGACGATATCGAAAATACTGCAGAAGAGTTGGAGTACAGTCCAAAGCCAAGAGAATGGGTTACATCGGGGCCATTTCAGATTGATCGCAGCAAGTATGTCCTAGGTGAAAAAATATTTCTGGTGATTGGCGGGCTTGGCTTCCAAGAAAAGGGTCAGGTCGCATTTCTCAGGCCGCTAAATGACACACATTATTCTGTATACCAGACAATTCCATTTGACGGTGCACAGAAAAATGCATTCAACTATTACATTCAACCCCAATTATCAAAGACAAGAGGATTGTGCAGCATGGATGATATTGTGGGAAACTGGACAGTTGTGTTTAGAGGAACAGACTATCCAAACATCAAGTTTGAGATAACAGATAAGATTCTTCCAGGCGATGAGGAAGGCTACAGCACGCCAGTCTGTTAGTCATTTTAGGTTGTGATGAAAGCACACTTGTTCTCCGGTATGGCATGCAGGACCAGATGGCTCGACAAGATAGATGATCGCATCAGAGTCACAGTCAACCAATATCTCTTTTATTTTCTGGGTGTTGCCAGACTCTTCTCCTTTCATCCATAGCTTGTTTCTAGAGCGGCTCCAAAACCAAGAATTGCCGGTTTTTTTTGCAAGTTCCAGAGACTCTTTGTTGGTGTATGCTAGTGTAAGAACATCTTTGGTGTATGCATCCTGAACAATCACGGGAATCAGACCGCCATTTTTTTCAAAATCAATGTCATCAATTGTTTTTTGCATATCTTAGAGTCAAAATAATGTCTTATAACCTTACAGGGATTTTCTTTTCCTTTAGATGCTTCTTTACTCCCTTTACTCCGTGCGTCTCATAGTGAAATATAGATGCGGCAAGAGCGGCATCAACATTTGATTTTTCAAACACGTCAACCATGTCATCAGGCTTACCGCATCCGCCAGATGCAATTACAGGTATTGACACAGCGTCAACTATAGACCTTGTAAGCAATATGTCATACCCGTCCTTTGTCCCGTCTTTGTCAATACTAGTCAGGAGAATTTCCCCTGCACCAAGTCTTTCTGCTTCTTTTGCCCACGATACGGCATCAATTCCGGTTCCCTGTTTGCCGCCATAGATGAATACCTCGTACCAGAACTGCTTGCCGTTCTCAGAAAACACGGTTACCCCGCCCTTTACGGAATAATTCCTCTTGGCATCAATTGCAACTACAACACACTGCCTTCCAAACAAATCCATCAACTCGGTTACCACATGTGGGTTTTTTATTGCACCAGTATTGATGCCTACCTTATCGGCGCCGTTTAGCAAGATATTTCTTGCATCCTCCATGGACTTGACGCCACCACCCACAGTAAAGGGAATGTCAATTACGTATGCAACCTTTCTTACTAGATCCTTTATTGTCTTTCTTTGTTCATCTGATGCAGTAATATCCAAAAATACAAGCTCGTCTGCTCCCTCATCGCTATACTTTTTTGCAAGCTCAACCGGATCTCCTGCATCCTTTATTGACTCAAAGTGCAGTCCCTTGACAACACGACCGTCTTTTACGTCAAGGCATGGAATGATTCGTTTTGTAAGAGTCATACTGACTTGGCCTCCTGTATTGTAATCTTGTTTTCATAAAGAGCCTTTCCGAGTATCACGCCAAAGGCATTTTTTTCCTTGACACTTACCACATCATGCACATTTGATATTCCACCGCTTGCAATGACATTTACCTTTAAATCGCATGCTTGCTCCAAAAATTTCAAGTCAGGTCCCTGTAGCGTTCCATCACGATTTACATTTGTCAAGAGAAATTCCGTGAATCCCATATCCAAAAATTCCTTGATTGCACTGATTAGCTGTATACCGGTACCGTCCTGCCATCCATGGATTACAATCTGACCATCCTTGTGATCAACTGATATGACCACTTTCTCAGGGCCCAAATCTGCTAGTATATTTCCTAATAGAGCCTTATCCTTAAAGGCCAACGTACCAATCACAATTCTATCAGATATCTTTGCAACATCATAGATGAGGGATTTGTTTCGCAGGCCGCCGGCAACCTCTACTGGGATTGATATATCATCTAGGATTTTCTTGATTATTGACATGTTGCTTCCAACCCCAAGTGTTGCGTCAAGGTCCACCAGATGAAGCATGTCCGCACCATTTGCCTGCCATCTCCTTGCGATTTCAACAGGATCATCGCTGTATACTGTCTTTTGTTTTGGATCTCCCTTGTATAGTCTGACTACCTGCCCGTTCATTAGATCAATTGCTGGGATTATCTTCATCGCTTACACACATCAAGAAAGTTCTTTATCATTATTTTTCCAACAGAGCCGGACTTTTCAGGGTGAAATTGTGTTCCAAAAAAATTATCCTGCTCGACCACTGCTGGGACCTTGATACCATAGTCAGACTCGGCAGTAACTACATCACTTAATCGTGGTTGGACTCGATACGAGTGGACAAAGTATGCCCATGAGCCATTTTCCACTCCTTCCAGTATTTTTCCAGGTCTTTTGATCTCAAGGTCATTCCACCCCATGTGCGGCACTTTCATTGATGATGGAAGAATTATCACATCGCCATCCATCACGCCAAGACCTTGTTCCTTTCCCTCCTCGCTTTTTTCAAAAAACATCTCCATGCCAAGACATATTCCAAGAACAGGTGTATCTTGCACAAAATCCCTAAACCCAGTCTTTGATGATTTGGTTATGCTCTTTATGGCAGGATCAAAGTTGCCAACACCAGGCAACAGTACACCAGAGTAGTCATTTGGTTTGTCAAAGTCTGTAATCACATCAACTGTTGCACCAGCTTTTTCAACAGAGTTTTTCAGGCTGAATATGTTTCCGGCACCATAATCGAAAATTGCTACCTTGACCATCACATTGTACCTTTTGTACTTGGAATGCCTTTTTGTTTTTTGTCGTGTGAACAAGCCGTCCTGAATGCAACTGCAAGTGACTTTATTGCAGCCTCTACCTTGTGGTGATCGTTTTCCCCATACTTTACAGTAAGGTGAATGCAGCCGTTAAGATTCTGCAGTAATGATTGGAAAAAGTGCTCCAGATCTTCTCTTGAGATATCTTCAATTTTGTTTCGTTTGATTGATAATGTCAGTTTCCAAAAAGGCCTCTTGACAAGATCAATTGATGCCTCTGCAAGAGATTCATCCATTGGCACTGATGCATAGCTAAATCGTGTTATTCCACTTCTGTTTCCAAGTGCCTTGTCAATTGCAAGTCCGATTGTTATTGCAGTGTCTTCAATCAAGTGATGCTCTATTTTGTCATTTGATTTTGCAGTTACTGTAAGATCCATCATACCGTGCTTTCCAAATGCAGTAATCAGGTGATCAAGAAAGTTTATGCCGGTTTTAATGCTGGTCTTGCCGGTACCGTCTAAATTGACAGAGACGGAGACTGTTGTCTCCTTGGTGCTACGGTTGACTTTACCAATTCTTTCTTTAGTCATAAGAGATGTAACTTGAGTTATTCTAAATTTAAGACATTCGGAATCAGATCAATTGAATCTAAAATAATCTGGGCTCCATTTTGCTCAAACATCCTGAGTTTGTTCTGGGGATCCTTGCTTGTGCCAATGATTCCGCAAAATGTTGTGTTATGACCTAGTTTAGTTGCCTTTTTTGCCATGATCAGATCCTCCATAGAGTCACCAACATAGATTACATTCTTGCATTTCATGCCAGTAATTGCACGAACCAACGACGTGGGGTTGGGTTTTGCAAGTTCTCGCGGTTCATCCTCCAAGAATGCAGAATTTGACAGGTCAAACTTTGAAAACAAACTTCCAAGTGAGAACTTTACGGATTCCCTTCCTCTTCCCGTAACCATTGCAATTTTTGTAGAAAATCTGTCTTCCAGTTTTTCTGCAAGGATTTCATTAAATATGACAACATCATTTTTAATCAACCCAGATTCAGTAAATTCCGAGTCACTTCCAAAGAGTTTTCTGTATAGTTCCGGTCCATAAAAGATCTTGTCAAATATTTTGTACAGTGGGTTTGTCGTGTGAGGTCCAGGGTAGGATAAAGCTTGTTTTATTTGCGCAATGTCAGAGATTTTTTGTAGGTATTTTTCTACAGACTTGATGCCAGTAGAATCAGAATGTTCAATTGTCTCAAATACAAAGTCACGTTGATCCTTACCAAGATTCTTTGCTGCAACAATTGACAATATTACAGCATATGTCAGATCAACCTCGTCATTAAAACCACCAGTTGATTTGAATCCGTCAATTATCTGCGAATCAACTTGAATTCCGTCAGTTATTTTTGCAATGTTTTCCAGTACATACTGGGTCGTTTTGATAATTGTCAGGTCATATGACTTTGTAATGTCAATTAATACCCCATCACAGTCAAATATTATTCCATCACTTTTTTTTATTGTTTGAAGAATGGAATCATCAATATAGATTCCATTATCTAGTGCAGTCATCCCAGTAAATCACGTATTGCAAGCAGAAATTTGGAATTCATTTCTTTGGTTCCAACAGTAACTCTCAGACATCCCTCATGGTTCCCTACTTTTCCTAGTTTTCTAATGGATATTCCCTGCTCAATTAGTGCAGTGTATACCCTTTGATATGCTCCATGGGCATCAAATAGCACAAAATTGGCCTTTGAATCAAACACCTCAAAGGCGTCATACTTTCTAAGATTTTCAATGATTCTCTTTCGTTCCTGCTTGATGACATTTACAGACTCTTGTATTTGGCCAGATTTTTCCAATGCCAAGATTCCAGACTCAATTGAGATCGTGCCAAGGGGATACGGATACTGTAAAACCTGATTGAACGTGGCTGTAAATTCCTTGTTTGCAACAAAGTATCCAAGTCGCAGTCCCGCAAGCCCAAACGATTTGGATAGAGTCTGCACAACTACAAGATTCTTCTGGGTTTTTACTATGTTTGCCAGTGTATAATCACCAAACTCACCATATGCCTCATCTATTATCACCAGCCCGTCAAATGATTTTACCAATTTCTGCAAGTCATTTTTTGGAAATTGAAATCCGGTTGGATTGTTCGGAGAATCTAGATATAAGATATCCGCATTCTTTGATTGCTTTACAAACTCTACAATGTCCAGAGTCATATCCTGAGAAAATGGAATCGCAATGACGGGTATAGAGTATAGCTTGCATCTTTCCTCAAAGAATCCGAATGTAGGATTTGATGTAAGAACTTTGGTCTCTTTTGATGCAAAGTTTGAGAGTATAAGATCCAGTATTTGATCAGAGCCGTTTCCAACTCCAATCATCGAGGATGGAACATGAAGAAATTCTGAGATCTTTTCTATTAATCTCTCAACGCCACCAAGTGGATACTCCCTTACGTCTGAATTTTTTTTTGCTCCAGAAATAATATCAGATTGGAATTGTTTTGAGATAACATAATTCTCATTTGAATCAAGTTTTAGGACATCTTCATGTAGTTGTGGTTTCTTGTATCCTCCAATTAAAGAAAATTCCTTTACTTTGTTTTCTACCCAATCCTTTTTCATTCCAGTCTGCCCCTTACTGCCTCATAGTGGTTTGGTAGTTTCTCGGCACTTGCAAATACATCAAGGTGTGTGGAAATGTCTCTGAGTGCAGACTTGGAAGCAGTGACATGTGTGTTAGTCTTGATAAAATCCAAGACAGACAACGATCCTCGGGTCTTTCCAAATTGATTTGTAGGAAGTATGTGATTTGAGCCTAAAAGATAGTCACTAGCCGATGACGGAGTCTGACTTCCCAGCAAGACTAGTCCTGGCGAGGTGATCTGAGATGCCAAGGTCTGTGGATTGCAAGTCATTATCTCTAGATGCTCAGGTGCAAGTTTGTTTGCAAGTTTGATCATGTCTGCTTTGCTCTTACAGATTGCAATGAACCCGTTGTGTTTAAGACTTGTTTTGACATGATCACTTCGCTTTATTTTTTGAATAATCTCAGAGATGTTCTTGTTGACAGATTTTGCAAGTTTGTTTGAATCTGTAATAAGATAACAAAATGTGTCATCGCTGTGCTCTGCCTGTGATATCAGATCCAGTGCCACATATTTTGGGTTGGCAGAGCTGTCAGCAATAATTCCAAGTTCCGTAGGTCCTGCAAGCATGTCAATTGACGTATGATCGCTTACCATTGATTTGGCTGCCGTAACAAACGCACCACCAGGTCCCACAATTTTGTCTACATTGGCAATGGATTTTGTTCCAAAGGATAACGCCGCGATTGCCTGCGCACCGCCAACTTTGTAGATTTCATCTGCCCCACAAATATCAGATGCAACGATTGTAAGCGGATCTATCTTTCCGTCTGCGTTTGGCGGAGATACAATGACTATTCTTGTAACGCCTGCAACTTTTGCAGGAACGACAGACATTATCACGGAGCTTGGGTATTTTGCAAGACCTCCAGGTATGTAACAACCAACGCTTCGTATTGGCAAGAATTTTTTTGAGATCTTTACCCCAGCAATGTTAATGTTTAGATTTTTGAGTAGTGATTTTACTGCAGATTCTGTTTTTTGCAGTCGTGTTTTTGCAACCGTGATGGCTCGTACTTGCTCTTGTGTAACCTTGGAGTATGCATTAGAGATCTCTTGTTGCGATACGCGCAGTGTCATCAGATTTGCTTTACTAAACTTTTTTTCGTATTTTTTTATTGCAGCGTCACCATTTTTTCTGACATCATTTAGGATAGATTCAACAATTGACTTGTTTTTTTGAGGCTGTTTTGGAATTACTTTGGGTACAAAACTATCAATGTTAGATACACGAATTATTCTCATCAATTCTCTTCATCACGCTTTATCTCCTCTAGTTCCAGAATCTGACGTGGTTCGTGAACGACTAGTCCCTGTGCTATCTTTCTCATCTTGGGAATTAGTTTGTGGAATTCATCTTTTCTGATGACTGTATTTACGCCAAACCACCCATCCTCGCTAAGAGGACTGATTGTTGGCTTTTTCAGAGAAGGCATCTGTGAAAGCAATTTCTTGAGATTCTTTTCTTCTACGTTAAGATATATGTGTAGGTATTTTTTTCCACGTACCGCACCCCGCATAAGCGTGACAATGTCAAATATCTTTTCGCGTTTATTTGGATCTTTAAGCGATTGTTTGTTTGCTATAAGGTGTGCAGTAGATGTTAGTACTTCATCTACAATTTTTAATTTATTTTGTTTAAGCGTGGTTCCAGTCTCAGTCACATCCATTATTGCATCAACATCCTCTGGTGGCTTTGCCTCAGTTGCGCCAAATGACAAGTGTATTTGCACATTTTTGTTATTTCCGAGTCTGACCCAAGGTGTAACTATTAGAGGATCCTTACTTCCAAAATATTTTTTGTATGACTTGCATTCTTTGATGAATCTAGATGCAGTTGTCAGATATTCTGACGAGATCCTAAGAATTTTTTTCTTTTTGGCATAATCAGCGATCATGGAATCTAGATTTTTGTATTTGTACTTGTCAGGAAACGCAATGACAAGTCGTATTCTGCCATATTCCAAATCCAGAATTGGCTCCACGTCTGCTTTTGTTTCGCCAACCCAGTCCTTTCCGGTAATGCCAACATCATACAATCCCTCAGAAACCATTGTAGGAATCTCTTGCGGTCTGAGCATCTTTACAATAATGCTTGGATCGTCAAGGAACACGCGATATGTTCTGTCCTTTCTGTTTACCTTTGTCCAAGATCTTTCCAATAGCTTGAATGTTGCCTCTTCCAGACTACCTTTTGGAATTGCAAATCGCACCGGAGACATTGCTTGGCTTTTTGCTTTTAATCTATATAACTGGATTGTTAAATTTGTCCCAGCAATTCCTTTGCCCTGTCAAGTGAGATCTTGTTTTCTTTGACCATTTTTTGGACGATAGTATCAATTTGCTCTGGTCTGGCGCCAGCTGCCGCAGCCAAGTTCCTTGCATGTAACCGCATGTGTCCCTTTTGAATGCCATCGGTTGCAAGTGCATGAATTGCGCTGTAGTTTTGTGCAAGTCCGGTTGCAGTCATTATGCAGGCCATCTCTTGTGCAGATGTAACGCCCAGAATTTTAGTGCATACTTTTGCAATTGGATGTACGTTTGCAATCCCACCAACAATTCCAACAGACAGTGGTAACTCCAAAGAACCTACAAGATTTCCATTCTCATCTTTGCTCCATTTGCTCAGTGAGCGATATCGACCAGACCTTGCAGCATAAGCATTAGCAGCTGCCTCTATTGCCCTACTGTCCTGTCCGGTAGCATTTGCAACCGCTATGATTCCATTCATGATCCCCTTGTTGTGTGTCACTGCTCTGTAGACGTCATTGTCAGCAAACTGATACGCAAGTACAATGTTATCAACCACATGTTCTCCTCCCACCTCGTCCTTATCAAAAACTGCTGATGCTTTTGCAATTCTTTTTGTAGAATAGTTTGATAAAATACGAAGCAGTGTTCTGCCTCCCGTAATCTTTTCAAGCAACGGAGCAACAGCTTCGCACATCGTATTTGTCACGTTGGCACCCATTGCATCCCCAACATCAATCAAAAGCTCAACTATGAGCATCTCACCTGTAGGAGTTTCAAGTTTCTTGCATGATATTGCCTTTGCACCCTTGCCCATTTTAGACAGTGTATTGCTTTTGGAATTGGCAAGAGATAAAATCTCATTTTCAGATTCTTTTATTTTGATTTCACTTGCAGCGTCTGCATCCAAAACTTGAATCTGACCAATGCTGTAAGACTCGTCAGCACTTGTATCAAACCCACCGTATTTTCGTGCTACTTTTGCCCCTTTTGATGCAGCGGCAATAACAGATGGCTCTTCAATAACCATGGGAACAAGATAGTCTTTTCCATTGATCTGAAAGTTAGTTGCAATACCAAGAGGTAATGAAAATGTCCCAATGGCGTTTTCTACCATCTTGTCTGCTTTCTCAAACGAAATTCCACCATCGTTTCCTTGTAAAATTTCCAGTTCTGCCTTTGAAAGATTTGCAAAATTTCCAACTGCATCCAACCTTTCTTTTCTGGTTTTCTCAAAGAATTTTGGAATAGATGAATCTTTCATTTTGTTATCCTCAATAACTTATCATCTGCTTTGTCTGGAAAACCTTTTCCATCCGTATTTGATGTTATAACATACAAACTACCATCTGGACCCTGCGCAACGTCACGGACTCGTCCCATTCCGCTAAGTATTGTCTTTTGAGAGTGGAGCCCTTCCTCAAAGTCTAATTGATACAGATTTGTGGCTCGGAGTGATGCCATGACAAACGGATATTCCAAATTTATTTTATCACCAGAATAGTACAGTATGCCTGCAGGTTCTATGCTTGGATCATAGCACATTACCGCTTTTTCATATTTGTCATTTCCTGCACATTGCTGCTCTGGCCATCCATAGTTTTTTCCGGGTATCAAAAGATTAATCTCATCATTCTTTTCAGGTCCAACTTCTGCCAGATACATATTTCCTTTATCATCCCATGCCATTCCTTGCGGGTTTCTGTGCCCCAAAGTAAATACTGGTGAATTCGAGAAAGGATTGTCCACAGGTATGCTTCCGTCATCGTTCAGTCTTAAAATTTTTCCAGACATAGAATCAAGTTCTTGTGGATTATGTGACGAATCAGATACTGTTCCCGTGCCGACATAGAGTTTACCGTCAGGTCCAAATTTTAAAAATCCCCCGTTGCTAAAAGCAGAGCCAGGAATCTTATCAAATATTGTCTTTGCATCAATTAGCTTGTTTTGTGATTCTTTGATTTGGAGAACCTTATTCCACAGTTTTCCCTGTTCTTCATATGTAAGGTACACATAAAGAAGATTGTTCTCTGAAAAGTTCGGATGAACGGCAATTCCAAGCAAACCCCCGTCAAAGGCATTGACAGATCTCAGGGTGGCAAGTGGTTCCTCTAATAGTTTATTTTCCTCAACGACTCTAATCAATCCATCTTTTTCAGTAACAAATATTCTATTTTCTGAAATAGCAATTGATCTTGGAGAATCAAGATTTTCAGCTAATATCATTACAGAGTTGCTTTCTGATTTGTAAGCAGTAGGTTCAGGAATTGGTACTGGGTTAGAAGGGGATGTGAGAATGAATGCAGAAAATGCTAATGCGCCAATAATTGCAGCAATTCGAAATTTTTTGTCCACAAAAACAAATCTTGTGAAATCCTATTAATTACTTTCAAGAGTTTGATAACGCGTATATACTGCCCACCCTCATTTCTGGATCAGCGGGGTGGGGAAGCCAGACTATTTAGGGCTAGGTCATCCCGGCGGGCTCATAACCCGCAGTTCAGTAGTTCAAATCTACTCCCCGCTACTAGTTTCCATATACACAAAACCATGAAGCGGATTGATCAAACTTAGAATTTTTATTGGTTTTACCAAGACGCTGTTCTGGTCTAGTCAGATGTCTGTGGGCAGAAACTTTTGGAATGTATAGATCCTTTCTTATTTTTCGTGGGATTTCCACGGTTATTTTTCTAGGTAATTTTAAGCCACATTTTATGCATTGAAAGTTCTGATTTCTTCCTTTTGACTTCATCTTTTTGTTGCATGCCTTGCAAGTAGGATTTATTTTTTGGATAATTTTTTTCAGATGTATTATTTCTATAAACTCTACATTTAATGTCCTAGGATGCTTCTTTGTTGCTTTTTTTATTCCACCGCCCACACAAATTCTGTCACCTACTGCAAGGTTTTGTGCCACAGAAGCAATTCCCGTAGGATTGTAAACGGCACAGAGCATATCAATTGAATCTGATTTAATGGAAAAAAATACGTGTCCACCCTTGAGAGTTTTTGGCTCGCTTGATACAGTTCCCGTAATTTTACCTGATGCATACGGTTTGATGTTGTTTGCAGCAAGTTCGTTTTTTAGGTGGTCATTTGTTCCCTGGTTTGATTTGAAGATCATGTATCCAGCAAGCTTTTCGTTAGGTTTTAGAATCCTTGTTGCAAGGAGCAATGAATCAACGTTTTCTCCACGTACGCCATAAAATACAGGATCAGGCCCATGCGGCATTATCAATACTCTACCCTTTTTTGTATCAAAACTATTGAAAGTGTAAGGTGCAGTTCTCTCTTGCATGTACTTGACACTCTCTGCAGAAAGTTTTCTCACCTTACCAAATTTTGCTCGTTTGCGATAGCTCAACAGCTCTAGTGTGTGATCATTAAAAGAATACCCTATGGCACCTATTGCACCTACCAATCCTTGACCGTTTCCAAGATAAAAAAAATCCAACTTGTTTTTGGCGACAAATTTCTTTGCATGATTTCTGTTTATCAATTGCCAAAGAGCTAGCTTACTAAACTCTGTAAATTCAGATGGGATGGTTTCTTGCTCAAAAAATACTAGTCCGGGATTTGCCCCATTTTGAATATCAGAGTATTTTATGACAAGGTTTTTTATTTTATTTTTTATCTTGGATGGGTTGGCAGTTCTAATACTCATTGAGACGGCTCCATTTCCACGTGTTTTCCACGGAATATTTGGATTGAATCTAATCAGTTTGGGAAAATCAAGAAATTCAGAGTTTTCTTTCTTTAATTCATCAACAATCCTGTAGGCAAGAAAAGTAGTACACATTCCTTTTGGAGAGTCTGTATCATCAAATCCAATTGTGAGGATTTGTTTTGAGACCATGATTGAGATATGAATCTTCAGACATTTTTACTTGTTGACACAGTTGATTTAAATTAATACCAGAGCATTCTTAGCTGAATTGATAATCATAGATGAGGAGAGAATTTTCAGAGAGATTAAATCCAAAAATCCGGCGTCCGTATCTCTGAACGGTCCTGATGGAATTTTGCCACAGGTCCAAGATACTGCAATAAGAATCACAGAAAAATTTGGAATACCAGCATATGTTCTTGCAGATACTACGTGGGGAACATGTGATCTGAACTCTAACGGTTCGAAAGTTCTTGGAGCAGAGATTCAATTCAACATAGGTCATACAATAAACACAGAGTCATTTGAGGAAAACGTAGTTCTAATTGATGCGTTTGATGATGTAGAGTTTGACAATGTTGCAAAAAAATGCGTCACTGTTCTAAGTGGTAAAAAGGTCTCCCTGGTAACTGACAGCCAGCACCTACACCAGGTTGACAAGGTAAATAAAATTTTGACAGAGAACGGAATTGACGTAAAAATAGGAAAAGGCAAGGGACAGTTAAATGACGGTCAGGTTTTTGGTTGCGAATTTTACCCAGCTTCGGAGCTAAAAGACCAAGTAGACGCATACGTATTTTTAGGGCAGAGTAATTTTCACGCATCAGGTATTGCTCTGTCTACAAACAAGCCAACCTATGTTTTAGATCCATACTTTAACGAAGTAAGAGAGATTACTGATTTTGCACAAAAGCTGAAAAGAAAAGCAACTCTTGCAATATACAAGGCAGCAGAAGCTCAGTCATTTGGGGTTATTGTAGGCTTGAAGGAAGGTCAGCTCTCCAAAGTTTTTGCTCTCAAGTTCAAAAAAGAATTAGAAAAGCACGGAAAGTCAGTTCAGCTGTTTGCTTTAACTGACATTACAAACGAGAGATTACGAAACTTGAAGGGTATTGATGCATTCATACAGGTTGCTTGTCCAAGGATATCAACCGACAACCAGTTTGACAAGCCAGTCTTATCCACACCGCAGGCAAATGCACTTTTGAAGATTTTAAAAAATGAAAGTATTGAGGGGTATTTGGAGATTCCTCACTGGCTATAATCTACAAAACCATCTGCAAAAATCGTTTCTCATTGGCTAGTTTTTCAAACGATTTTGACTTTTTTGCCTTTATCTTATACTGGACTCCCTGATTGATTGCCTGTTGGAGACAGTCCAATCCCTCGTCAATTCTTGAGAGCATCACAAGACTGCAGGACTTGTCATAAAGTACATCGCCATTATGTGGATAGTCATCAAGGATAAGATCACAGCAGATAATTGACTCCAGATAGTCTTTCATAGAAAACAAAATCCTTTCTTTGTGGTATAATGCAATTTTGTAGTTTGGATTATCCTCTAATATTTTATTGCAGTAAGACAAAGCCTCATCCAGAATCCCTTTTTTTCGAAGTGACGATATTTTATTGACAAGTATGGAAAGATCTGATGGATCTATCCTCAACGCATCATCGTAACACTTCATTGCCCCATCAAAATCCTTTAGCTTGCTAAGTGCGTATCCTTTGTTGTTAAGAGAACTGATGTGGTTTGGATTCGCATCTAGAATCTTATCATAGTATGATATGGCCTCACGAAGTTTTCCCTTGAGAAAAAGCCTGTTTGCTTCATCTAAAATAGAGTCAACTTTGGGATCGGTCATAAAATCACGGCTTGATCAAAATTTTTCCAAACAGACCTTTTCCTTTTAACATTTTTGTGTGAGCTTCTGAGGCCTGTTCCAGAGAATAAACAGAATCAATTATAGCCTTTATCTTTCCCTGAGACATCCAGTACAATCCCTGCTCTAGCTCGGCGCGAGTGCCCTGTGTTGAACCCAGGATGTTGATTCCTTTGAAGAATATGTGTCTCAGATCAGTCTTGGCATTATATCCAGTAGTAGCGCCAGTAGTTACAATTGTAGCACCATACTTTAGCAGAGTTAGTTCCTTGTTCCAGTGAGAACCGCCAATGTGCTCAAATATTACATCTACTCCTGGCACATCGTTGTATGGTTTTGTAATACTTTTTGCAATGTCACGCACCTGCTTATGCCAGTTCTCATCTCTATGATCTACTGCATAATCAGCACCCAAGTCAAGCAGTTGATCTAGCTTGTCAGGACTGGCAGTGGCAATTACTGTACAGCCAAACAGCTTTGCAATCTGAATGCCAAAGTTGCCGACGCCAGAACCACCTCCCATTATCAAAACAATATGGCCAGGCTGTATCTTGGCTCTTCCAACCAACATGTGCCACGAAGTCAGCAATGTCATTGATGCCGCAGCTGCCTCATCATATGAAACACTGTCTGGAATTTTTACGACGTTTACCTCTGGAAGGTGTGTAACTTCGCAGTATCCCCCCCACAATGGACCTGTCTCAAATCCCCAGATTCGGCGCTGTCTGCAATCAAATTCACAACCACTTGTGCATGCCTTACAAACACGGCATGACATGTTGCCATGCGAGACAACCCTGTCCCCCACCTTGATGTTTTTTACCTCATCTCCAATTGCAATCACTTCTCCTGATGCGTCAGTTCCAGATATGTGGGGCAGTGGAATAGCAAGTGGCTTTCCCCTCATCCCCCAAATATCATCATAGTTTAGTGCCGCTGCCTTTACTCTGAAAACCACCTCATCTGATTTTGGAGTAGGTTCTGGAATGTCCTTTATCTTTAGAATTTTAGCAAAATCATCATCAGCAGCATACTCATCATATACCAGCGCTCTCATGCTTGTTCTCAATTATTTCTGAATATATGAATTGCCTCAACACCACAAACAATTATAATCATTGTTCCAAAATTCTCAACATGTCAGATATTGCCATATTTCCTGGAGACAAGATAGCAGCCATAGAGGAGTATGAGGCAGGATACAATGCTTTTGATGACGGAGACATGGTCCGAGCTGCAACAGTTGGCAAGATGGATATCGACAAAGATAACCGCGTAGCTAACATCAAGCATCCAAAAATGCTCTCCATACCAAAGGCCGGAGACATAATTATTGGAACCGTAGCAGCAGTAATGTCCTCAATGATTGCAGTAACAATTGATTACATTAACGGAAAACCAACAACATCAAAAGTTGAGTGTGTTTGCTCTACAAGAAACATCAGACGAAAGAACATTGCACTGGTAAATGATATCGTAACCTTGAAAATCATAAGCCACCTAAATGGAACGATTCATGCCGCAATTGATGAACCACATTTGGGTGTGTTATTTACAAAATGCAGAAAGTGCGGAAACAAAGTGGTTCCAATGCGCGATGCAATAAAGTGCATAGAGTGTGCTTGGATTGATGAAAGAAAACTTTCAACAAATTTTGGCAACAGCGAGTTTGTAAAACTGAGAGAATAGAAATGATTCGTGTTTCGTTCCAAGGAGAACGAGGGGCATACAGTGAAGCTGCATCAAGAGCGTTCTTTGATGAAGAGATTGAGACGGTTCCTCTTCCAACCTTTGCTGAGGTTTTAGATAGTACATCAAAAGGCAAAACAGATTTCTCGGTTTTGCCAGTAGAGAACTCCATAGAAGGAAGTGTGGGTGAGAGCTATGATTTACTTTATTCAACACCGCTTGACGCAATAGGAGAGCATTATCTAAGAATAGAGCACTGCCTCATTGGAAACGGAAGTCTAAAAGATGTGGATACTGTTTATTCCCATCCACAGGCACTTGGACAATGTAGAGATTTTATAGAAAACCACAAGATGAAGACGGTTCCAACTTACGATACTGCTGGAAGTGTAAAAATTATCAAAGACATTGGAACCAAAAATGTAGCATGTATTGCAAGTAGGATGGCCTCAGAGATTTACAACATGCCCATAATTGCAAAAGAGATTGCCAATAACTTGAACAACTATACCAGATTTTTAGTATTAGGAAAACAACAAAAAAAAGAGACCGGAAAAGACAAAACATCGATAATATTTTCAATAAAGCATGAGCCAGGCTCATTGTATAGAATAATTGAAAACTTTCACAAGTATAATGTTAATCTAACCAAGATAGAATCAAGACCAAACAAGACTAGCGCATGGGAGTATAATTTCTATGTGGATTTTGAAGGCCATTTGGAAAATCCCAAGATATCAGAGATGCTAGAAAAGATCAAAAAAGAGACACTGTTTATGAAAATCCTTGGATCGTATCCCGCAGCAAAATTAAACTAAAATCCCTTTGGCTTTCGCAGGGTAAATCCCATACTAAATCCAATGATTACCATACCTGACGTGATCACCATGATATCAAATGTAAACCATAGTGGATCAGAGCTTCGGATAAGAACACCAGTAATTTCTAATTCGCCATTTCCAGTGTTTTGAATTTGGATCTTTGTCTCGCCATCTTCTAGGTGAACCCAGTTTATATCTAATTCCTTTTTGTATGAAGTCTTTGGAATCTGCAATCCGTCCGCAGGGCTTTCAAGCTTGAGATCAAATGCCTCACCAACAATTCTCATAGATTGTGGTGTGCTTGCAGGTGCTGGAATTGTATAAAATGTAGAATCACCCACCGACAAAACATAGTTCTCATTTACCGTAATTGGACCAAGGTGCTGAATTAGAGAGAGACCGCCTATTGCAATAATTATACTCCCAACTACCAATCCAATGATAGTTCGTTTTGACAGCATAACTGGATTATTTCAGGTACTGCTTAAAAGATTACCGGCAGGAGTTGATAATAAATGCAGCATGAAAGTGTAATTAAAAAACAATAAGATAGGATAAAAAAACTATCCTAGGTTATAGAGATTTTTGAGTACTTGCTTTGCAGAGTATTCGGCAACTATTTTCTTGTAAGTTTTGACTTGTTGTTCCTTTATTGTCCCAAAGATATTATGTTTAGGATCTGTATCACTAGAAGAAATCTTATTTTTTGTTTTAATTCCAAATGATTTCACTTTTAGTTTTTCAGAATTATCTGCTTTTTGAGGATAAGCGTAAGCATCTTGTAATGCAGGAGCAACCATACCTGTTACCAAGATTGCCATTAATGAAGCTGCGAAAATTGTTTTCATGATTTTCAAATACACCTCCTCTTAGTAGAATAAGAATAATCTGTGAGAAATTCATCATAATAATAAGAAATTTCCATATTAATTTCACCACAAATCTTTTCTCCAGTTGGAAGAAGGCTTTTGGCCTTTCTTCCAACTAGAAATGACTTGGCGGTCTGGATGGCATTACACTTGGCAGCAGTTTGCATGATTCATTAATGATGAAAAAATATTTGTTAATAGCGAACAATTTGTGGTATGCCTAAATTAGCAAGCACATTAAAGATAATTCAAAATCAAAAAGTCTGTTTATGTGAATTTCATGTAAATATAATTTGGAAAAAACAAACCAAACTACATCAGAGAAACGTCATGTGGTTGGCTTTCTGCAAACCCAGCTCGCGACATTTTGATAAATTCGGCATTTTGTTGCATCTGTGGAATCGTGTGAGCACCACAATAACTCAAACCAGAACGCACACCGCCTGTCAGCTGTTTGAGAATGTCAGTGACGGTTCCTTTGTATGGGACCATAGCTTCTACGCCTTCTGCAACATAGTCATTAAGATCATCATCAAGTGAGATTGAACCTGTCTCCTTTGATTTTCTCCCTATCGATGCTGCAAGAGATGCCATTCCACGATATACTTTGAATCTTTTTCCATTTTTGGTCAATACAGTGCCTGGTGATTCGTCAGTTCCACCAAGCATACTTCCAACCATTACTGATGATGCCCCTGCAGCTAAAGCTTTTGTTGCGTCGCCAGATGTTCTGGTTCCCCCATCAGATATTATTGGAATTCCATGGTCTTTTCCAATTCGTGCACAATCCATCACTGCAGTTAGCTGCGGAACACCGGAGCCCGTAATCACCCTAGTAATACAAATAGAACCGGAACCAACGCCGACTTTTACGGCATCAACTCCTGCCTTTATCAAATCTTCTGTGCCTTGTGCTGTAGCAACGTTTCCTGCAATCAGTTCACAGTCAGGAAATGCTTTTTTGATATTTCGAACTGTGCTAATGGCATTTTCACTGTGTCCGTGTGCAATGTCTACTACAAGAACGTCAACTCCTGCATCCAAAAGAGACTCGGATCTTTCCAAAAAATCTCCCTTGACACCTACTGCTGCACCTACAAGAGGTCTTCCTTTCTTGTCTTTTGACGCAGACGGATAATCTTCAATGTTTGTAATGTCTTTGCTTGTGATCAATCCCTTGACAAATCCAGACTCGTCTGTAATAGGTAATTTCTCAATTTTGTGTTTGTGTAAAATTGATTTTGCGTCATCAAGGGTTATTCCAGGTCTAGCAGTCACAACATCTCGGGTCATAATGTCTTTTAGTGGCAGTTTGGAGTTTGTTTCAAACAACAAATCCCTATCAGTGACGATTCCAACAAGTTTGGAGCTAGAGTCAACTACCAAAAGTCCCGACACCTCTTTGTCATTTGCATAGTCTACGGCATCTTGGACTGTCTTATCTTGTGAAATAGAGTAAGGATTTTCAATCATAACGCTACCAGATCTCTTTACCTTGAGAACCTCGTTTGCCTGTTCTTTAATTGTAAGAAACCTATGAATAATTCCGATTCCACCAGCGCGAGCCATTGCTACTGCCATTGCCGACTCGGTGACAGTATCCATGTTTGCACTAACAAATGGTATGTTAATTGAGATGTTTTTAGAAAGTTTAGTCTTTAGATTAGTCTGTGATCTGCTTGTAATATCAGAGTATTTGGGTACAAGAAGAACGTCGTCAAAAGTTAATCCCTCTTTGAATTCCAATGAAACCTTGTAAAGAAAGTTAAAGATTGATTATAAGCGTTTAGGCGATTTAGACAGTCTAGATGCGATCTTTACTGCATCCATGGTTTGAGAAACGTTGTGGGTCCTAATAATATCGGCTCCATGGATCACAGAGAACACTTCTGCTGCAATAGAGCCAAATAATCGATCGGATGGGTTTTCTTTTCCCAATAGTTTGCCGATAAAGGATTTGTTGGAAACCGAGACAAGGATAGGGCTTTCTTGTTTTATAGATCTGAGATTTTGGAGAATCAGTAAATCCCTTTCTAGCCAATCAGTTGTTATCTTTGTAAAAAAAGATCCTTTTCCAGATCTTCTAAAGAAACCTATTGCAGGATCTAAAACAATTCTGGATGATGGAATGTTTGCTTTTTTTGCCAGACTTAAGCTCTGATGTAGCAGTTTTTTGGTTGCAGTAATCTGATTTCCAGTTACAGTTTTTGAGTCAAAAGCGCACAGAATCACTGATGGAGCATGTCTGCCAATGATGTCAATCATTTTAGGATCGTATTTTAATCCAGAAATGTCATTAATTATTTCAACTCCGTTTTCCAATGCCATTTTCGCCACACTTGCCCTGCATGTATCAACAGATATCGGAATATTTGAGACGTTTTGTACAACCTTGATTGCATCTTGCACTCTATCTGACTCGGTTCTCTCAGAGATCATGTTCAAAATGTATGGTGCAGTAGACATCCCTCCAATATCAACAAAATCGGCACCGTCAGATTCCATTTCTTTGACTGCATCAGAGATATGGCGCTTTGATGTCTTGATTGATTTTTTGAAAAATGATTCTGGACTGGTGTTTAAAATTCCCATAACTCGCACAGGATTGTTCCCGCCTACTGGTACACCTCCGAGTTTATTCATATGATTTATCAAAAGCCATACTAATTTGAGTCATATGACGATTTCAGGTTGGAACTTGAGATATTTGGAGATTCTAAAGGAATTCAAATACGACAAAAATCAGGACTTGGAATCAGCCATAATTTTAGATTCTATATTAAAAGAATCGGATTCTCTAAAACAAATCCAGAAAACTATCAGCTCAAAGACAGTTTTTGTCATAGGAGCTGGTCCATCACTATCATATGCAATTCCATTCCTAAAAAAATACAAAAAAACTACAAAGATAGTGGCAGATAGTGCACTAAAGGAACTAGTTGAAAACGAAATAGTTCCAGATATAGTAACAACTGACTTGGATGGAGATGAAAAAACCATGATCAAGATTGGAAAGACAAAAACGATGTTTGTTGTTCATGCGCATGGAGACAATATGACAAGATTACATCTTGCAGAGAACTTTAAAAATTGTATTGGCACCACGCAAACAAAGCCCTTTGGAAAAATTCACAATTTTGGAGGATTTACAGATGGAGACAGAGCAGTATTTCTCGCAAACCATTTTGAAGCAAAGAATATTGTCTTATTTGGAATGGACTTTGGAAATAAGATAGGTAAGTTCTCTCACACAAAAGACTCAGACAGAAAAATAAAATTGAAAAAACTCAGAAAAGCAAAATCACTTCTACAATGGCTTGCTAAAAAATCAAGATCAGAGTTATTTACCACATCTAATCCCATTGACGGGTTTAAGAAAATAGATTATCAGGAATTAGATATTATAATTACCTAGAATGCATTTAATACCCATATCTACCTGAAGAAAATTATGAAATTCTCAGAGGAGCAAATCAAAGACATTATTGCTCTGAGAGATAATCTGATCGACCAAATTGACAAACATCACGAGTCAATAGAGATGCTTGAGAAGAATTTAACAATACTGGAACTAGTTTTAAAGGGTTCAAGCTTTACAAAGGCTTCAGACTTGACAAAAGGTGCACCAAGTAAAGAAATACAGTCACAGATTGCAAAGACCATAGAGAGATCCATTCCAATCAAACGAGGAGCTAATGGGGAGGTAATTGCAAATGCGTTTGTCACGCCTGATCAAGTTTCAATAGTGATCGATGAAAATATGGAGATTGATGCAGACACACCACCCTTCAAATCATTCTTTATTGATAGAATTATTGGAGAGATGAAGCGTAAAGATTCTGCAGATGCAGAAAATGGAAAGATCCAAAGAGAGTCAATGATTGACTACATCATAAACAAAAATGGTTCTGATATCAGAGAAATAATAATTAAAAACTATAGACAAAAAGAAAGAGTAAATGAGATCATAAACACTGCAGGCTGGTCGTTAACACGTATGCTTGATAACATCAAGAAGTGATTAGATGGACAAGATAGTAGTTTTGGATTTCGGTTCGCAGTACAGTCACCTGATATGCAGAAGAATAAGAGAGTTCTCAGTTTATGCAGAACTTGTTCCATATGATATAAGTTATGAGGAGCTGCAAAAGCATAATCCAAAAGGAATAATTTTTTCAGGAGGTCCATCTAGCGTTTATAACAAAGACGCACCACTTCCTGAAAATAAAATTTTTGAGATGAACCTGCCACTGCTTGGAATTTGTTATGGTCACCAATTAATTGTAAACAAGTTTGGCGGTAAAGTAAAAAGAGCAAACAAGGAATACGGTTCGTCGCTTCTCACAATTGATAATGATGAAGATCTTCTCAGTGGCGTTGGCGACTCTGTAAGGGCGTGGATGAGTCATGGAGATGAGGCAGAGGAAATTCCGTCAGGATTTAAAATCATAGGACATACAAAGAGTGCAAAGGCAGCCGCCATAGCATCAGAGGAAAAATCAATCTATGGAATCCAGTTTCATCCAGAAGTAGTACATACAGAGCAAGGAACTGAAATTCTAAAAAATTTCGTCTTGAAGGTATGCGGCGCAAAACAAGACTGGACTATGGAAGGGTTTATCGAATCAGCAGTTGAAAAGATCTCAAAGATTGATGGTAATGTGTTGTGCGGTGTTAGTGGTGGGATTGATTCTACTGTTGCTGCCTTGATAATTCACAAGGCAATAGGTGACAGACTCAAATGTGTTTTTGTAAATAATGGACTCCTGCGGTTAAACGAAGAGGGTGAGATAGAGACCATGTTCAAGGACAACTTTAAGGTAAACTTTACGTCCATTGACGCATCGGAGATATTTTTGAATAAATTAAAGGGCATAGAGGATCCAGAAAAGAAGAGAATGATCGTGGGCGAGGAATTTGTCAATGTGTTTACAGAGTTTGCCAAAAAGAACGGTCCATTCAAATGGCTGGCTCAGGGGACATTGTATCCGGACGTAATAGAAAGCGGAGTCTCCAAAGGACCTGCAGCAGTAATCAAGTCCCACCACAATGTTGGTGGATTACCAGATTGGCTTGATTTAGAGATCCTAGAACCACTAAGAGATCTGTACAAAGACGAGGTAAGAAAGATTGCCAAAATTCTAGGAGTGCCTGAAAAATTGTTCATGAGGCATCCATTTCCAGGACCAGGCTTAGCAGTTAGAATAATTGGAGAAATCACGCCAATCAAACTTCACATTGCAAAGGTTGCAAGCAAGATTGTAGAAGAAGAGTTAGTTGAGGCAGATCTTTACAGCAAGGTCTGGCAGGCATACGCATCTGTTGGCGAGGACAGAGCAGTTGGCGTGGTAGGAGATGAGAGAAAATATGGAAATATTGTAATGATCAGGGTGGTGGATTCCATTGATGCGATGACGGCTGATTGGACAAGACTGCCACATGGATTGCTAGAAAAAATGAGTAACAGAATAACAAATGAGATTGACGATGTAACTTGGGTGACATATGCAATATCTAGCAAACCGCCTGCAACAATAGAGCCTCAATAAAAATAGAATGCTACAGAAGATGGAACGATGTGCGAGTTGTTAAATGAACCTCTAAATTTTCAATATTTTTACAATTAGATGAAAATTATCCACAGTTAAACGTACTGTGCTGATTTTTCTAATTAGCATTGTAGAATTGTTCATAAGTGGGAGAATTTTCTTTTTTACAGAGCTAGGTAAGAATGGATTACGAAAAAATTTGTGACCAGATTTTAGAAATTGACAAGACAATAAGGTATGTAGGAGTTTACGACTATGGCGAGCTGTATGACAAAACAAGGAAGGGATTGAAAAGCTACCTAACAAGAGAAGAGACCGAGACAGCATTGTCACAGGCAGTCTATAGATGGTCCACTAGGAAAAAAACATCAGAGAAGATTGGCAAGCCGATTTATGCACTGGCAAAATATGAAAAGATTTATCGAATTACCGTCCCCATTGGTGGTGCAGGTTTGATTCTGATCAGTACAGAGATAGATGCAGATATCAATAAAATCACAGACAAAGTCTTGGAGATTGTTATCAAATCTGAGGTTTGAAAAACTACTTTAATACAAAAATGATCCAAGAGAATCATGGTAAAAATTCCAGATGAAATAAAGGATTTCATCGACGCACAGGGGATTTTTGCAGTAGGAACTGTAAATGGCAGCATAGCAAATGTTTCACCTAGAATATTCTTCAAAATTGAAGAAGATGCAATATACTGGCTTGATTTTTTCAAGCACAAGTCATTTAAGAATATGCAGACAAACCCGCTGGTAACTATTTCAGTTTTTAACAAAGAAGAGTTAAAGGGGTTTCAGTTCAGAGGAACCGTGACTTTCATTACAGACGAACCAACAAAATCCATTATAAAAAATTCTATAATCAAAAAAACGCTAGAGAAAAACAACTCAGAGAAAGTAAAGAAAATAAGCTACAAGGAAGCCCAGGTGATTCAATTTGAGCCAAAAGTATGCTATTCTCTGAATCCAGAAGAGTATACTGACATGTGCATTGGCTCAGACATTGATTCTACACAGTTGTTTCAAAAGTAACCTATTAAATATTCAAACAATTTTTCACCGTTTATGGATTTTCATGTGTTTGATACATACGTCAAAGCCAAAGATGGCCGTACTATGCATTTTGATGTTGTAACTGACAAAAAAGAAACTGAAAAGGCAATAGCATACGCAAAAGAATGGCTAAAAACAATTGGCGAAGAAAATTCTACCGTAACTACAAACGAGTGTAGATTTTGTCATACTCAATCAGTACCAGACGACATGGAAATTGAGATCATGACAAACGGATATTTCATTGCAAAGATGGAAGGCTGTCCAGAGTAATCATTCCAACAAAGCCGCTCCAAAAACTCCTGCAGAATCACCCAGTTTGTTTTTTAGAATCGGAGTGTCCACGATATCAGAGAATACTTTGTCATATATGGAGTCCCTCCCATCAGAATATAGAAAATTGATGTTTGACAGCCCGCCACCAAGAACTATGGCGTCAGGATCCAAGATATCAACCACATTTGCCATGCCAAACCCAAAGTTTTCAAGAAACTCGTCTTTCCATTGTTCAAAGTTGTCAGTTTCATTAGAACATATTATTTCAGGAATAGATTGTGGCATTCCTGTTAACTCAAACCATCTTTTTTCCAGTGCAGGACCGCTGATATAGGTTTCAACACATCCATTTTTTCCGCAATAACATGTATTGCCATTCCGGTGCAAAGTATGGTGTCCCCATTCTCCTGCAATGTTGGTTCTGCCCTGATGCAACTTGCCATCAATTACAATGCCACCACCTACACCAGTCCCCATAATTACTCCAAAAACAAGCCCATATCCTCTTGCAGCACCTAATGTAGCTTCGGCTTGAGCAAAACAATTAGCATCATTTTCTATGGAAACTTTTTTTTCCAATAGTTTCTGCAGGTCTTCTTTTAATGATTTTCCTATCAGCGACTGCGTATTACTGTTTTTAATCAAACCAGTTTTTTTTGATATTGCGCCTGGTGTACACACGCCTAAAGAAAAGTCATCTATGTTTTGAGACAAGTCAGATACAAGTAATTTGATAGATTCCAAGATTTCCTGATAGTTATTTTTTGGAGTCAGAACTCTCTTTCTTTGAATTGTTTGCAGCTTCTCATCTAAGAGAATACCTTCTGTTTTGGTTCCGCCAAGATCTATGCCGATTTTGTACAACAATGATGAGAATAGTTTGCTTAAGAGATTTATCCCATACGAGGCATGCCGCCTCCACCTGGACCGCCAGATACTGCAATAACATCGTCTATTCTAAGGATCATACATGCTGCCTCTGTTGCAGATTTTATTATTTGTTCTTTGACTACAATTGGCTCTACGACGTCAATTGCAAGCATGTCTGCAATCTTTGTATTTCTTGCGTCAATTCCAGTCCATTTTTTTCCTTGGTTTTGTTTTGCTCTGAGGTTGGCCATTGTATCTATGGGATCCATTCCAGCGTTTTCAGCAATTGTCAAAGGAATTGTCTCCAATGCTTCAGCATATTTTTTTATTGCAAGTTGTTCACGTCCGTCAAAACTATCTGCCCAGTCCTTGAGAAGAGATGCAGCATATGATTCAGGTGCACCGCCTCCGGCAACAATTTCTGGTTTCTCAATTACGTCCTTTACTACCATCAAAGAGTCATGAATGGAACGATCTACCTCATCAATTACTCTTTGGGATCCACCTCTGATCAAAAGTGTTACGGATTGCGGATGTTTGCATCCTTCAATGAAAACCCATTTGTCAGATTCAACCTTCTTTTGATGAACCAAGTCTGCAATACCCAAGTCTTTCTCCGAGAGATCATCCAAGTTTGAAATTACACGTCCGCCTGTTGCTTTCCCAAGTTTAATCATGTCGCTTTCTTTTACACGACGAACTGCCAAAATTCCATGTTTTGCAAGATAGTGTTGAGCAATGTCATCAATTCCTTTTTGACAGATCAAAACATTTGTTCCAACAGAATGTAGCTTGTCAACCATTGTTTTGAGCATTCTGTTCTCTTCTTCCAAAAACATCTGCATTTGTGTAGGATCTGTAATTCTAATCTCCGAACTCATCTCAGTTTTTTCAATTTCAAGTGCAGAGTTTAATAGTGCGATCTTTGCATTTTCAATTTTTGTTGGCATTCCGCTGTGAACAATTTCTTTATCCAAAACAATTCCTTTAACAATTTGAGTGTCCTGGATAGAGCCTCCCGCCTTTTTTTCAACCTTGATGTTTTCAAGATCTACCGAATAAACTTCGCCTTTTTTGGTAGCGATTTTCAAAATTGCATCAACAACAATCTTAGAGAGAATGTCGCTATCCTCTGAGATTAGTTTTGACTGCATACTTGTAACTGCAATTTTTAAAAGGGACTCACTGTCATCAGGTTTGATTTTCTTTGCCATCTCAGAATAAATTTCCAATGTCTTTTCAGCAGCTGCCTGATATCCTTCAACAATGACTGATGAATGGACGTCTTTTTTGAGTAGCTCTTCTGCCTTTGCCAGCAGTGCTCCTCCAAAAACTACCGAAGATGTAGTTCCATCACCCACTTCATTATCGACGGTTTTTGCAATCTCAACCATCATTTTTGCGGCTGGGTGCTGAACATCAATTTCTTTTAGGATAGTCGCGCCATCGTTTGTAATAGTAACGTCACCTAAGGAATCAACCAACATCTTGTCCAAACCTCTTGGACCTAAACTGCTTCTTACTAATTCAGCAACTAGTTTTGCAGCAGCAATATTGTTGTGTTGAGCATCCTTACCTTTTTGTTGTAAGGCACTCTCTTTTAGGACTAGAACTGGTCCATTTGGTCCTTGCTGAATTGATGCCATTAAGATTCAGCATCAATCCCCTGCATCCCCCTTTTTAATATTACTTACTTGATCGGATGGATGTAAGATCTATTTTTCACATCAATTATCCCACTAGAAAGAATTCTTACTGATGGAAGAGCCAAAAATGGCAAGAATAGCGGGATCAAGTGCGGTCGCAGAAATTTGCATCCAGAATCAACTATCGAGTCAGTTATTTTCTCAAAATTAGATGAGACATCATCAAATGAATCAGTAGATACGATTCCTCCAAGGTTTAACGGAAGAAAAGCCAAGATCTTTCCTGATTTTACGACTATCATGCCTCCCTGACTTTTTACGAGTGTATTTGATGCAATTGCCATATCAGAATCATTTGAACCAATCACAATCAGGTCATTTTCATGAAAGCTCCATGTAGAGGCAAACGCGCCAATGTCTGCACCAAAGTTCTCAAGAAATCCAATGGAGTGTTTTTTTGTTCCATGAATCCTGTCAAAAGCTGCTACCTTCCATACATCAGCATCATAAGAGGCCAATACATTTCCATCCTTGACATTTAATTTTGCTTCTCCAAGTTTTGTTATGATCTCAGTTTGCATAAAGATGGTATTTACGTCAACTTGACTCTTTTTGGATTCAACAGTAAAGTCATTTGGAGAAAACTTTCTTAATTTTACCGTGTTTTTGATCCATTTTGAAATTGGTTTTTTCTTTATTTTTGTTGCAAGTGTTCCATTTGAAACAACTAGTTTGCCTCCGACAAATACTTCAGAAGGTCTAATTGATTTCAAGTCATCAAAGACAAGAATGTCTGCTAATTTGCCCGGGGCAATTCCTCCCAGATCTCTGTTCATGCCGTAATAATCAAAGCAGTTTTTTGAGGCCATTGTAATTGCATCTATCGGTTCCAATCCCAGAGAGATTGCTTCCCTAACACAATGATCAATGTGACCATACTTTGACATGTCCAACGGATCCAAACCGTCAGAACAAAACATCAACTGACCAAGATATGTCCCATGAGACATTACACGCGGGATGATCTCTTTTAAATCACGTCTTATGGAACCTTCCCGAATCATTATCCACATTCCCAAACGCAATCTCTCTAGAACTTGATCAAAATTGATTGGCTCATGACACGACAATATTCCAGATGACACATACGCGTTGAGCTTTTTCTCACTTGCTCCAGCTGTGTGTCCATTAATTATGCAGTCAGCCTCTAGCATTGATGAGAGTGATTTCATGGTATTTGGATCACGTAGTGTGACTTTGGTCCATGAGAAAACTTCACCCAATCCCAGTACGTGTGGATGTTTTATTGCAGTCTTTTGCTCAGATAGAGACATTGTTTTGCTGTTGCTAAATTTGCCATCTACTGGCAAGCCACCTGGAACTACCTGGAATATTCTAATTGGCAAGTCCTCACCAAGTTTTAGAAATTCTTGAAACCCTTTGTTCCCCCCAACGCTGACAATGTCTATAGGATCAGAAAAAAGAGATGTCACTCCACAAAGAAGTGATCTCTTGGCAAGCTCTGAGGGCAATACAAACTGATCAATGTGTATGTGCGGATCTGCAAATCCCGGAGAAACAAATTTTTCTTTAACATCAACAACGCAAGTGTTTGTTCCAATGGTATGGTTGGCATCCGGTCCAACATACGCTATTCTGTCTTTGATTATCGCAATCTGCGTTTTTGGAATAGTTTCTCGGGTGTATACAGAGATCATGGTGCAATTTTTCAAAACTAGATCGGCTTTTCTGTCTCCCATTGCAACAGAGTTTAATGACGAGATCGAATTTGCTAGGCTCGAAGTCACAGAACATGTTTGATTTTGCGCCTATTATAGATTCAATGCTTAAATTACCGTTGAAGTGGTTTTTTTGATATGAACATACCCAAGACCATTAGAAAGTATTGTGCAAAATGTAAGACACATACTGAACAAAAGGTCTCCATTTACAAGGCAGGCAAGAGACGCGGTTCTGCCAGGGGTGAACGCAGGCATGCAGAAAGAAAACAAGGGTATGGTGGACAGAAATTCCCAAAACTTGCCAAGCCTGCAAAAGTTACAAAGAAAGTTACTCCCATTATGACTTGTACCGTATGTAAAAAGAAATACAATAAACCAGGCATTAGAATTAAGAAATTCGAGTTGGTGGCAGCATGAAGAAAGATCATATCGAGATTCCAAAGCCTTCAAGCAAGTTTCAAAAAGTCAACTGCAATGAGTGTGGCGAACTACAAGTCGTATATTCTCATGCATCACAGTTGGTTGCATGCAATTCCTGTGGAAATACCATAGCAGAGCCAACTGGTTCAAAAGCAAAAATTAATGGCAAGGTCTCAGGCACTGCCGAGTAAGTCATAGTCTTCTTTTGTATTTAGATTGAATCCAACTCTCCTGTCATCAAAGATGACATAGTTTTCACGTATTTCTGCTAAATTAGAAATTCCTTGTGCATTGACTAGCGATATGCCGGTATAGCAGCATTGTTGGTTATCAAAAACAACTTCATATTTTGAAGAGATTTTTAGTGACTTGAGAAAATTTTTTGTAACAAGAATGCTGGTCCATGTATTGTCAGAGTCATATTGTTTGACAATGTTTTTTATTATTTCCCCGTCCAAAAGCGGCAAATCACCAGAAGTAACAAAAACAGAATCGCTAACAGACTGTAAAAAGAGATTCAGATCTTGCACGTATCCACTTCCAGAAGAATCAAACAGCTCGATTTGGTGTTTTAGCAGTAGCTTTCTTGTTTCCGGTGAATTGTTACTTGTAATTGCAACAATTCTTGAAAAGCAGTTTGATGCTTTCAAGGCATCAACAACATTAAGAATTATTGGTTTTTTGTGTTCTAGTAGCATTTTTTCCTTATCAAGATGCATCCGACTTCCTTTGCCACCCGCCATAACAACCCCAATCATATCGAAACAAAAATTAGAATAGAGGCAAGTCTAGTAAGCTCATTAATAGCGCCAAGAACATCACCCGTAATCCCTCCAAAACTGCGTGCAGACATCCCTACCAGAAAGAGAGTCAATGCTATGCCACTGCCAAAAATTACCAATCCCGCTCCCCCTCCAAGTAATACAAGCGGAATTATTGTTATGATAGATGCCGCTACAAGCTTCTTTCTGTTTTTCATCAGATCTACAAAAGGCGAGTTTGAGCCCAACGAGGCAGATTTTCCTATGCTTGCCATCAATACCATAGAGAACTTGGCCAATATCTCGCTCAACAATATTGCCAAAAAGAGCTGATATCCAGTGGCCAAAGACAATGCGATGATCAATCCCACCACATACAACACAACTGCCACAATTCCTGCAGAGCCTGTCGAGATATCCTTCATCGCTTCAAGCTTCTTTTCTTTGGTACCTTTGACCATCAGCCCATCAGCAAAGTCTGCCAATCCATCTGTATGATGTATTCCAGTTATAATGGCAAGAGATACAACAACTAAGAGTCCCACAATCAATGGATCCAAAAATATAGACAGGCCAAATCCGACAGAACCCACAATCAGACCAATTACAATACCAACTATCGGAAAAATGTACATGTATCTTGCTGTCGTCTCAAGATTTGAATTTCCTGCAGGAAGTACTGTTAGAAATGAAAAAACTGAACCTATTTCTTTAAGCATGGAGCCACCAACCAAGATAAGACAAGGCCAAGATCATTGGGACAACAATAAGGCTGGAGAAAATTACCACAGTTACCTTCATCAGAGTTATAGCTGATCTTATATGATCAATTGAAAACGAGACATCGCCATCACCAAGTGAATAATGACCAATTTTTTCAAATCGTTTTCCAAGTGCACCTGCAATTGCTGCCATTGGATAACCCGCATTGGGACTTTCTGTCTTTCTCCCGTCGCGTATCATTATTTCGTATGATTTTTTCCAGTCATTTTTAAGAATCATTGCACTTAGAATCATAGTCAGTGCAGTAAGCCTTGAGGGAATGTAATTTAGCAGCTTGTCACAGTTTGCACCAAACCACCCAATGTCTTTGAAGATTTCAGTTTTATAACCAATCATAGAATCTGCAGTGTTGACAACTCTGTAAACAAATGCACCTGGAATGCCAAACAATCCAAAGTAGAACAAAGGACCAGTTATCCCATCTACGGTATTCTCGCTGATACTTTCTATCACGCCTGAAATTACGTGGTTTTTATCCAAATTCTTTGTGTTCCTCTTGACAACCATCGATAAGTTGTCTCTGGCAGAAGCCATATCATCATGTTGCAAACTATGAACCACTGCCATTGCATGTTTTTCCATCCCTTTTACAGCAATAGTTGTCTTTAACAAAATTGCTCCGATAACAACTGTAGCTATCACTGAAAAGATCTCAACTGTGATCAGATTCAGTCCAACATCTATCAAAAGCAAAAACAAGACAACAGTCCCAGTCGAGATCAAAATTACAAAAACACCCAGAATCTTTTCAAATGTATGTGATGTGTTTTTGAATGCAGTGATCAATTTGGCAATCAATCTGCCGATCCACACGGTAGGATGAAATTTGTTTTTTGGATCTCCAAATAAAAAATCCAATCCCAACGCAAAAAATACAACCAAAATGGATTCTATTATCATTTGATCATTCTCTCAATTTCTTTGATATTCAAATTTTTATTTACAAATTTGCCTAGTTTATCAATTTCAGAGTCCATTTTGTCAATGTTTTTTCTGCTCCAGACCATATCTTTTGCTTTTACATTTAGTGAATCTTCCTCAGGTAGATCAAAATTAAACATTGGTATCACACCCAGTACTGATCTTTTTGTTTTTTCTTTGATTTTTTTGAATCCTGGCTTTAAGAGAGTCACATCTCCTCTGAACTTGTTTATCACAAAGCCCTTGACAAGTTTTCGGTATTTGCCGTCAAGAAGTGCCATAGTACCTACAATGCTTGCAAAAGAACCGCCTCTGTCAATATCAGTTATCAGTAATACAGGAGCTTTTACCATTTGAGCCATCTTCATATTGGCAATGTCAAATTTTTCAAGATTAATCTCTGCAGGCGAGCCGGCACCCTCCAAGATTACAAGATCATGGTTTTGTTGCAAACGCGCAAGGGATTCTGTGGCCAATAGCATGCCTCTCGTTCGCACAAATTTTTGATAGTATTCTGTAGCATGCATTTTCCTGAATTTTTTTCCATGTATGTATACAGTGCTGTAGTAATTACCAAGTGGCTTTAACAGAAGCGGATTAAGATCAGGCGTGATTTGACATCGTGCAGCTATTGCCTGTAGTGCCTGTGCGCGAGATATCTCAAAGTCTTTTCCAATATATGAAAAATTGGACATGTTTTGAGATTTGAAGGGAGCAACAGAGTAACCCTTGTCAGAAAAAATCCTGCACAGTGCCGCAACCAGAGTGGTTTTTCCCGCACCAGACGAGGTTCCTTGTATCATCAGGGATGTCATATGATTGTCTCCAGAGCTTGAACAAGTTTAAGATTGTCTTTGTGAGATTTTATTGCTATTCGGATAAAGTGGTTATTCAGACCAGGAAAGTTTTTGCAGTCACGAACGAAGATTTTTTTTTCAAGCAATTTTTTTTGCAATTCTGATGAATCATGTTTTGTCTTGACCAAGATAAAATTTGTAGATGATTCAATTAATTCAAAACCATTCATGCGAGAAATTTTATTTTTGAGAAAAGCATATTCTTTTTTTATTATAAAGTTTGATTTGGATAGATGGGATGTATGATTCAGTGCAGTTATTGCGGCATGCTCTGCCATCATGTTAACACTCCATGGAATCTTGATCTTTTTCAAGATAGATATAACATATTTGGAGGATGCGGCATAACCAACTCGTATCCCTGCAAGCCCAAATGATTTTGTAAGCGATCTAAGAACAACAAGATTGTCAAATTTTGTAACACTTGATATTACTGACTGATCAGACGCTGGAACCATCTCTATAAAACATTCATCAACAAATACCAACGAGTTTTGTTTTTTTGCAGTACGGATAATTTTGAGCACCTCTTTTTTAAAAACAAGTTTACCTGTAGGATTATTTGGATTACAGATAAAGACACATCCATCTTTTGGAATTTGGGAAATAAATCGATCCAGATCTTGTGACAAGTCCATTGTCTTAAAACGCAAGATTTTAGAGGTGTTTAGTTTTGAGGCAGCCTCATACTCTCCAAAGGTGGGTATTGGGATTAGTACCGGGGTATTTTTTGACAGAAAGGCGTTACAGAAATTGTATATGATTTCTACTGCACCGTTTCCTGCAATTAGATTGGATTGAGGTATTTTAGAATACTTGGACAGTGCGAATAGAAGCTTGGAGGAGCTAATGTCAGGATAGTCATTGATCTTTTTGATTTGCTTGTACAGCGTATTTTTTACTTGTATTGGCATGCCTACAGGAGTTACATTTGAGCTAAAATCCACAATTCCAGAAATGTTGGTATTTTTTGAAGACAGACCGCCATGAATTACAGGATTGTGGGTCTCAAATGCAGGTTTTGCTCTTATTTTCACAGTTCCAGATAGTACCATGTGATATAGTATCTTTTGGTAATACCAATAACGATTATTAATTGAAATTGTTCTATGATTAGAACATGGAGAAGAAAAGAGTTGCAATTATAGGTGTAACTGGTGCTGTAGGTCAGGAATTTGTCCAGTCTTTAGACAATCATCCTTGGTTTGAGGTCACACAGATTGCAGCATCGGAGCGTTCCGCCGGCAAAAAGTATCTTGATGCCATTAGAGATGCAAGCGGAATTGTTTCATGGGATGTAGGGGGAGAGATCCCAGAATATATCAAAAATATGACAGTTAGAGGAATAGATGAGATTGATACATCTCAGCTTGATTTGGTGTTTTCAGCAGTCGAATCAGTTGCTGCAAGAGATATTGAAACCAAGATGGCAGCAGATGTTCCCGTGATTTCAACTAGCTCTGCTTATAGGTACGAAGACGATGTGCCAATTTTAATTCCAGGTATAAATGACGAACAGGCCGATCTTTTAGACATTCAGAAAAAGAATCGAAATTGGAAAGGATGGGTCGCCCCACTTCCGAACTGCACCACTACTGGACTTGCAATTACCCTCAAGCCGTTACTTGAAAAATATGGTGCAAAGAAAGTCATGATGACATCAATGCAGGCAATATCAGGCGGTGGAAAGTCGGGAGTATCAGCAATGGGTATTACCGATAACATAATTCCGTATATACCAAAAGAAGAAGGAAAGGTCAGGACTGAAACCAGAAAGATTTTGGGTAAATTAAAAGACGGTAAAATTGTCGATGCAGACATTAGAGTTAGTTGCACATGTACTCGCGTACCAGTAATTGATGGTCACACAGAGTCGGTATTTGTTGAAACAGATAAGGAAATAGATCCGGCATTGGCAAAGGAGACATACAATCAATACAACAAGGAGATATCGGTTGCAGGATTGCCTTCTGCACCAAAAGACTACTATGCATTTCATGACGATCCAACCAGACCTCAACCGAGAATGGAAAGAGAAGTTGGTGGAGGAATGACTACAACAATTGGCAGAGTGGAAAGAGAAGAACTGTTTGACAATGGCCTCAAGTACATGCTATTTTCACACAACAAAAAGATGGGTTCTGCAAAAGGCGCTGTATTGTTAGCAGAGATGCTTTACAAAAAAGGAAAAATCTAGATATTTTTTGCAATTTTTTCAATAATAACTTTATAAGAACCAGAAATCTAGATCGTTTCAGGTGTTTTAAACGGCAAAAGTTGATGATTTGGATTTACATATATTGTCTGAATTATCAAATGATGCATCAATTTCAGTACCAAGGCTTTCAAAGAAAATCAATGTTAATTCATCAGTGGTATATTCTAGAATAAAACGGCTAGTCAAAAGAAAACTCATTGAAAGATTCACAATCGTTGTAAATGATACAGAGCTTGGTTACAATGTAAAGGCATTGACTGGAATCAACATGGATACAAAAAAAAGAGATCACATAATTGAGGAGTTGTTCAAGATTGACGGCGTAAGAGAGATAGCCGAAGTGACAGGTAGGTTTGATATTTTAGTTACAATGTATGCAAAATCCCTAGACCAGATGCACAAGATGGTTTCAGAGCGCATAGGGCGAATTGAAGGCATCCAGTCATCAGAGTCGTTCATAGAGATGAAGACAAGAACAAAAGCAATGCCATATATGCCATCAAAGGAAAGTGACTAGTGGTGCAAAAACAAAAGTCCGAATCACGCGTTGCAGTATATTATGAATTAACAAAGCCAAAGATATGGTATTTGCTGGTTTTCACAGCATTTGGCGCAACGCTTACTGCTGCTAATATTTATGACATAGAGGTATCCGCTGCCACATGGGCATTGGTACTATTCTCGGTTGCAGCAGGCTCTGCTGCAGCAAACACACTAACAAACTACCATGATAGAGACATTGATGCAATCATGGAAAGAACGAAAGGCAGACCACTTCCATCAAAGAGGATCCACCCGGCAGAGAAAGCAAGGAATTTCGGATTGGCTCTTGCAGGAATTTCTCTGGTTTTGGCGTTTGGAATATCATTCACAACCACGTTGGAGCAAGGTTTGTGGGCCACATCATTTATTGCGTTTGGATTGTTAAACAATGTTCTAGTTTACTCGTATGCGTTAAAACGCAACTCAAGAACCAACATAATACTTGGAGGATTGTGTGGTGGAGCCCCACCAATGATCGGATGGGTTGCAGTTACAATGTCGGATTTGTGGACAATGGGTCTTGCAATGGCAGGACTTGTATTCATATGGATTCCAATGCACATATGGGCCCTGACTCTTCACTTTAAAGAAGATTACAACAAGGTAAATGTACCAATGCTTACTGCCGTTCAGTCTGAAAAAACATCTGCAAGAACCATAGCAATTTCAACTTTTGTGATGGTGGTATTTTCTATTGCCCCATTCTTTTTGACTACAGAAAATGGAGAGCCCATGGTAGGTCCTGTATACCTGTGGACTGCAATTGTTTCAGGTGCAGTCATGATAGCCATATCAGCATGGGTTATTGCAAAACCTATGGAGAAAGCATCATGGACGCTATTCAAATTTTCCAGTCCATACTTGGCAGTATTATTTATAGCACTGATGGTAGATTCGGCGTTATAGAAGACTGCTTTTATCATCCAAGCTGTTAAGTTCTTTTGTAATTTCAGAATGTCGTTTAATTAGTGACTCTAGTTCATTTTTGATATTTGATGAATCCCATTGTGATTTTACAAGAAAGGTTAGTTTGGAAACAATACTCCATTGAATATTGTTTTGCTCATCTATTAATTCCAGAAATCTTTTACCCTTTTCGTCTTCAGACATGATTTTTTTGAGTGCTTAGAATCATAAAAAGTTAGCAATATAGGTAATAACATAATTTCAAAATTTTATTTACCATCACAAGAACAAATGTCTATGCAATGCAGCATTTCAGAATGCAAAATGAAATCCATTCAAACCGTAAATATAGGGTTTAAAGAAAAAAGAAATCTTTGTGAGCGTCACTACAAACTGTTCAACAACAAAGATGAAAAGTACAAGCCTATTTTTATCAAGGCAATCAAATTTAAATAGAAAAATCGTGTTTGGTTGGTTTTTGTACTTGAAATTATTGAAAGATTTAACATCTACTATTTGCAATAAAAGACATGGCTACCAAGAAAAAGACAGTTAAAAAGTCACCAAAGCCAAAAAAACAGCAAACCAAGGCATCTACAAAACCAAAGATAGCATCAAAGACAGAATTTGAAAAGGCTTGGAGAGAGTACAATGCCGCATTAAGCGTGTGGAAAGAATCCCTTGCACAGTGGCAAAAAGCAACAAATGACACGTTAATGACATACCATGATGCCTGTCAAAGAGCACTTGAGTCAGATGCAGAGCTGTTAAAAAAAGTCAGCTCTAGTTGGGAGCAGACATGGGAAGAAATTGGTCCAGAATACATCAAACAACAAACAAAGATGATTGAAAATATTTTCAAGGAGACAAACATAGAGTCTGTTAAGAAATTCAATGAGCAATGGGAAAGATTCCTGAAAACTTCAGGCGATGATTCGATCAAAGCATATCAAGAAGCCATAAAGCGATTCAATGAGGCTTGGAAAACAAATCAGATGTAAAAATCAGCACATATTTTTTCTTCACCAATACACCTGCTGAATCCCTATGTCACTGTTTGAGAAATAAGATGATATGAGCCATAACTTGAGAAATTACAAAATCCGACCACTTGCCCATCAAAAATGAGTGATAAATTCTAGTAAATAAGCAAATGACGCGAAAGAAGAAAAATAGGATTATAATTAGTGCCTTTAATTTTTAGTTGGATGGAAATTTCAATTGAACCATGGAAAAAATTGGTAATTCACGAAGTTATAGAATACAAGTTTGACGACTGGGTAAAGCAAATCGCATTTAGCACAAGATCATCAGGAGGTGCAATTCCGACCATGCAATGGACAAATGGAGTGGTATTTTCGCCGGCAAATTTTCCTACTACAAACATCACCGTAGAAGAACAGTTAAAGGGAATTCTGCACTGGTCATCAGTCTCATTTGCAATAAAAGAAAAATTTGAAAAACAGATAGTAATAGAGAATGCGACAATAAATTTGGTGGATGTAAGTGTCAATGAGATATTCAAAGAATTGGCAAATACATTAAAAAAACAATCAAAGTTTGTAAATGAAATTTCCAGACAATGAATATTGAATCAAGAATCAAAGAATGTCAGATTAGTCTAAATCAAATTAATTATTTTGATCCAGATCCATACTATGTGAATTATTTTTTTGATCTTTTCATCAAATCTGCAAGTCAAGTACTTGACGGAATATTTGAAGAAGCAAACGATGATTTCGGATTGTTTATCACAAATGGATGTTGCAAAGAAGAGTTTCTAAAAAAAGCCCTGACAAAAAATGATCAAAATGCATTAGAGTTTATAGAATGGTTTGAAAAGAAGATCAAAAGCGAGCACGAACCACCGTACCCAAATTTCATAAAAGAGACGATTGATTTTCAAAAGAGATTCAACAAACTGCCGAAGGTCAAAGTTATGATCAGGCCCAATGAAAGATATTCAAAAGATGCATTTCTGGAAATTAAAGTGAATTTGTCAAATGAGAGATTAAGATCAAAGGAAGATCTAAACATAGAGATTAAGAGAAATGTTCCGATTTTTTTAGAGATAATTAATCGCAAACGCTCATCAAACAACGAACCAAGAGTGACTGAAAACAAAGTCAGAGCATCTGCATTTATGGAAGATGGTTCAGGGGAGAGCTTTGAGATTGCTTATGCATCAGAACTGTATATTCCAGTATTGAAGAGAATTGTAAAGGAATCACGCCAGAAAATAAAAAACGCATCATGGAAGAAGTTTTAGAATTAGGTGAGAAATCGCTATCTCAATGTTCAGGTTTTCTTTGGAGATGTGAAATATTTTAAAATTTTATTAGGTCCAGTTATCTTTCAGTATAACATGGTCACAAGTAAAACCCGTAAAGTAGATTCAAAGAAACTTGAAAAGCTACAAAAGGAAGAAAAAACTCGAAATGCTGCAAGGCGCAAAGCCCAAAAGCAGGGAAAGAGTATTGCAACAGACAAATCAGATCCAAAAACCGCAAAACCTGTCAGGCCTGCAAGAAAGGTCACCAAAAAACGAGTCGCAGTAAGGTAATCATGCAATAAACTGCTTTTGTTTTATTCCACAAAATAGAGATTTTTTGCACATTCTAAAGAACAGAACAAGTATGGCAAATCATGGTCATAGTTACAAAATTTGCATTTACTCATGAACCACTGGTTTTATTTTTTGGATTTAAGCGGTACGTAGAATTTCTACTTTTCTGATTCTCATATTCCTCGTCACTTTCGTATTGGATTGTAGATAAGTTGGTGTGCACTTTCATTCATTTCCTCGTGCTAGAATTTTTTCAGCTCTGTGTCTTTTGATATGACAGGATTAAGAGAAACTACGATATTAGAGCCATCCAAGATTACCATCTCTGAAAACAGATTAAATGTAACATCGAAGGTATTAGATGGATTTGAAAAATCTCAGTTTGATTTAGAGCTTGGCCACATCGTACGCCAGGTGTCGGCAAATTTTTTCATGAATTCGCCATAGGCTTGCATCTGCTCCATTCCAGATGAGCTGAGTGCCTTTTGCCAGTTTTCAGCAAATTGCTTAAAGGCAGATGTATTGGATTCGCTCAATGCTTTTTGCCAGGCTTGGCCAAATTCCTTGTAGGATTTCATTCCCGCGTCTGTAAGTGCCTTTTGCCAATTATCCCCAAACATCTTCATAGTTTCTGCACTAGATTCTTTGGCAGCTTTTTCCCAAACCTCATTAAACTTGGCTTGCATCTCATTGCTGGCATCTTGAATCTGTTCGAAAACTTTTTTCCAATTTTCAAGGGATTTTGAATATTCCTGCCACAGGGAGTCCCATTCGTTTGATTTTTCTTCTGACATTAGTTAATGGATTATTTTTGTGACTCTTAAACTGATCCATTGAGCTAGGCTAGAGTTTCTTGCGATTCTTTAGTCTTTCTTGCATTCTGATCTTGCCCTCTTCGAATTTAATTCTATCCTCATCAGTTTTTAGTAATAGTTTTGGCACCTCAGCAGGCCTGCCATTTTTATCTAACGCAACAAATGTGACAAATGCAGTTCCAGTTATTGTCCTAATTCCAGTAACAATATCTTCAGCCTCTGCCTTTACTTCAATTTCCATTGATGAATTGTGAACATAATTTATTCTGGCGTTTAGCTTCAAGACATTACCCACATAGACTGGCTTGATGAAATTTACACTATCCATGCTTACAGTTACTGCATTTGATTGTGAATGTCGCTGAGCTACAATTCCTGCAACCATGTCTATATGTTTTAGAATCTCTCCGCCAAACACATTTCCCGCAGGATTTGCATCGGATGGAAACATTCGAAGTATTACCTCAGCCTGAGATTCCTCAGGGGTTTTTTCTGGTTTGATTTGATATGACATTTCAGATTCGCTTTAGGATCTCCTTTTTCTTGTCTTCAAATTCCTTCTTGGAGATAATACCTTTCTTGTTTAGTTCCCCAAGTTTTTCCAAAATAAAGAGATTTTTTTCAGAGTATATCAAGCGTCTAGTATTGTCAACTGATTGTGATATCTTTTCTCCCTTAGTTTGAATTTTTTTTGAGACCTTGGAAGTGTGGCTTTTTGCCATACCACTCAACTCTTTTGTTTTTTCTTTTGCAAGTTGAGCGTGAAGTTTCAATTTTTCCATGACTTCTTTTTTGTTTTTTGCGTTGAATCGTCGCTGATATTCTTTTATGACAAGAATTGGAAACGGTGTCCACTCAACATCATCATAGAACTGGATTAGCTGATCATTTGACACGTTCTTTAGATACTGCCTAAAGTGATCCTCTGATTTGCTTTCCAATATCATATTTCAGACATCATCCCATTTAATTTAATCAGTTATCGTGTGCGTTGCTAGTTGAAATAACTTTTCAACTTTATTTGATCAATCTTTGGAATCTTGGCGATCTCAAAGCCTTCAGGTCTCTTTGAGAGGGATCGCGTAGCGTCAATCCCCATCTTTGCGGTTTGTAGCTTTTTTTGATCACTTGATGGATCCAGACTGGAACCCCTTACTTTGCTCAGTATGACCAGATCCCGATCGGCCTGAAATCTAGTGGCCATTGCATATTCAACTGCCTCAGCATCATTGGGATCAATGTCTTCATCCACAACTGTAACTTGTTTTAGTGAGCGATGGGATTCAAATGTTTTTTTAATGATTTTTTTCGGATCAGACTCTGCTTTCTTTTTTATTTGCACCACTGCATGCAGCCAATTGCATCCCCCATTAGTCATGGACACTTGTCTTGTTTGAGGGAATGCTTTTTTCAGATCACCATTTAACTTTGATTCAATTGGCATACCCATCAATAACCTGTGTTCTGAAAAACCCGAAAGAACGTCATGAAATATTGGATTGTTTCTAAAAAACAGATGTTCCATCTCAAATACAGGTTGAAGACGTCGATGATCATATGTCTGGAGCATCTCTACCATCCATTCAGGATGTGTTTTGTCACAAAGAATTTTTCCCTCCATTACAATCTCTGCACCAGAAGGCACACCAAGGCCTGTAAACGGGAGCTTGGTAAGTGTGAGCTTTCCACTCAATAATGAATTGGCAATATTGATTTCATCTTTGCCCCAGTCAGCCTGATATGCCCCTGCTATTGACACGGCAGGATGAACACCTATGGTAATTGCGACCTTAAGATCCTGGCCATGTTCCTTTGCATCCATAAAACATCGATGTAAATGTCTGCCTTCGACCATTCTAATTGAAAAATGTGTCTTGTCAATGGGCATCATTCTGTGAAATGAAGAATTTTGCTTTCCAGTATCAGGATTTTTAACATATACAATAGATGAGGTGATAAAAGGGCCTGACTCCTTTTCAAAATGGGTTACTATTGGAAGTACAGTCAGATCTTTGGATTTGTTTTCCAAGAACTTTCCAGAATATACTACTTGGGGTTTTTTTGCATTTTTGATTGCCTTGATGACGGTTTGATGTATTTTATCCTCCGGACTTTTGACTGCCAATGCAAATCTTTTTCGTGTTCCAACCAGATTTGCGACTAGACTAAAACGACTTTCCTTGATATTTTCAAACAAGACAGCATGAGTGCCATCAACCTTTGCAGTAATGCCTGCAATTTCATATTTTGTAGAAACCTGTTTTTTGACGGTTTTTAATTCCCCATTTTTTTTAATAACTGATAGGTAATTTCTCAGATCTGTCAATTCTGAATCATCTCCATTATTTCTGTCATTAAGGCTTTTGCAGTATCATGCCCCAATTCTTTTTGGACAAATGCTGATACAATAGCAATTCCCTTCATCCTAGTGCTAATTCGCTCGGCTGTTAATTTGAGAAACAGTGATTCAGTTTTGGAGGGGATTACAGTGGTAGTAACAGGAGTAGGACCGGTAGCTAATGATACTACCATGGAGCCCAGATTGTTAGTTCCTTCTGACACAGAAACAAAATATCCATTTTGGAATTTTTGAATCTGTAAAGAAAAACTACGGCCCTCCAAACTTACGGATTTTTGAGAAAACCCATTTGGAGAGTTCAATAAGCTATGAACAAATCTTATGCTTTTATTGCTATTGATTCAGCCTTTGGAGAGGTTTTAACTTCAGCACTTGGATTCTTCTTGCAACTTTTTTCATGTTTGACGGTATTGGCAAACAGTTTGTCACAGTATTGGCATGGAGTCTTTTCTTTAGTTTTTGTTGCTTTTGCTGTTTTAGATTTTGTAGATTTTTTTGGCTTTACTACAATCTCTTCTACTTCGATTTCTGGTGCTTCAGCAATTGATCTTGCCTCAATTGAATCAGCCTCCACTCTAGCACGAAGTTTTGCTTTGTATTTGAGATTTCGTGGTTTTGTTCTGAGTCTATATCCACAGCATGGACACCAAAGACCTTCCCATTTGATGAATATTTCACAAATTTGGCATCGACGTTGTCCAGAAGCATATCTTCCGGTTCCGACAGGCTTTTGAGCCTTGTATCTAACGCAAATTCCTTTACAAGTCATCTTTGTAATATTTTATAGAATTCATAAGTATATAAGCATGGATCGACAATTTTTGTGTGATTTTTCTAAAAAACATATAAAAATTTTATTATTATCTGCGATCAATGAAATTTGTTTGAAAGAAAACGTAAAAACGTCCAATAAATATGTATAGCTTATTTTTTGTTGGATTTTATCAAAAAATAACAGTTATCAATATAGTCGTTTGAGTAAATATTTCAATTTTTTATTTAAAAACTGTAGAAAATACAAAAATTTTCATACTTTCATCAAAACATAACTTTGAATCATAGAGATCACATTATTGCGAATCATCCAATCAGAGAAAGGGGCAAAATTGAATGTCTATGTCCATCTCTCTGGGTGATGTATCTCGCAGAAAGCATATCGCGTTTACCCCTTTGGTTAAAATTTTTAATTTTCAGACTAGTCTTTCTCTCATCAACAAATTCCAATTCAAATGAGGAACAAAATTTCAGGTTAAGCATGTTCCCGATTTTTCGTGAAATGGCCATGTTTCCATCACCAATCTTTACAATTTTTCTCTTAGCCCTCAGTCCACCCAGAATTCTAATTACGTGCATTACCAAATCTTCTACGGATGAATGAAACGAGCTTTCAATCTCGCGTCCATAATAAAATGCTGAAAACCCAATCCTTTGACCAGGATCGATTCCAATCACAAGATCTTGCTCATCAAATCCAAGATCCAGTTTTTGAATCATCATTCCCTTGATGACCGTAGGATGGTGTTCAAAGATTTCTTCGTGAAGCATTGGTTTTTTACATGTACTTGGCGCCTCTTGTCGTGTTGTCAAAACTAGATGTCCCTCATAGTCAGGTATATCCTCAGGCAAAATGGAGTCAAAAGACATATTTAGAATCTTTAGATAGTTCGAAAATCTATAGTACGGCTTGCCGTAGATGGTTGCAATACCTATACGAGTATTATGTAATGGATCGATGTTTTGAGAAGCAGTATGTATGATTTAGGTCTATGCCTTCAAAACAGTTGACACGACGTGCCTTACTGCCTCATCAAAGTTGGCATCAATCTTGGATTGAATCTCAGCTAGTTTTGCCTCTCCCTCTTTGATAATTTTAGTAGATTCTAAATTTGCCTTGTCCTTGGAGGCATTAATGATAGTCTCAGCCTCCTTGATAGCCATTGCCTTGGTCTTTTCAAGCAACTTGTCAATTTCATTTTGAGCCTTTACAGTTAGTTGTTTTTTCATATCTGCAACCTTACTATTTAAAGAATCAAGATCGTCTTCCAAGCCATTAAGAGACTGGATAATTCCTGTTACTTTTGATTCAGCCATGTTGCTCATTATACTAAAATTCCTTAAAATCCATTACTTAAATCATTCAGTTTTAAATTATTATTTGCCATTTCATATCAACATTAACCAGTTGTCAAGAGTAGGATTGCACGGGCAAGATCTCCATTGGCCTCCTCTAAGGCATGTTTTGCCTTTTCTTCATCAACGCCGGCCTGCTGGCTAACAAGCTGAATATCCTCCTCAGAAAATATCGGAACATCCAGTTCCCTTTCCTCATAAGAGTCGGTGGTAACAGTAAAAATTGAATTGTCCTTAGCTTTCATTTCTGTGACTGCGGGCTTTGTAACAATGATCTCCTTTTTGTCAGTCTTTATGATGACTTCTTGGACATTTGGGATCTCTTTCATGTCAAGACCCATTTTGTCCATCATCCTTCGCATTTCACGATTGCCGCCTCGCATCATGAGGTTTTTTCTCCTATACGACTTTTTAAACTATCTCTGACTTTTACTGCCACACCCCTATCAAAATCAGATATCATTTTTGAAGACAATACGGCTTTTCCGACCGCAATTACTCTATCTTGGAATATAATTGGTGTATCAGATGAAATTTTGATGTTTTTGCCACACCAAACAACATGTTTGCAGAAAACGGACTTACCCTGTTCTACAAACGGTGCAGCATCTCCGTTTATCTCCAAGCAGTTTTCTTTGAATTTTTTACTTTTCATCAACATCTGTGCAAAATATGGACTAATTGCCAAACCGCCATCAATTCTCAGAGTGCAGAGTAATTGTCCAAGGTGGGAAACGGTTTTGATTCTTCCATTCTTTCTGGAAAAAGTTATCTCGATGTCTTTAGGCAAATACTTTGACACTCCGCTTCCAAATAATGCATCAATTGTGTATTGTAACTTTAGATGATGATCCATTACAATATCGAAAGAATATTCTAAATATTAGTTCAATGTTAGAATATATTTTTCTGCTTAAACTATATAGATAGGATATTTATCATTAGTATATGGAAGAAAGAGAAGAAACAAGGAAAATCCAGTTTACAGGCAAGTCATCATATATTGTATCATTACCAAAACAGTGGATTACTGACCTTGGATTAAAACAAGGAGATCAAATCAGAATGATCAGAAAGGGTTCATCAACACTGGAGCTATACCCGCCAAAATTTGAAACACGTATTCAAAAAAAAGAGGATGCAACAATAGAGATAGATGTCGAGGAAGATGCATCAATTATTAGAAAATTAATCTCACTGTATTTTTTAGGATTTAAGACAATTAATGTAAAGCCAAAGACGGGTAGACTTAGTCCCAGCCAAAGAAACACGGTAAAAGAGGCAGTCAAGAGAATGCTGATGGGATCAGAAATCATTTCAGATTCTAGTGCAGGAATAACAGTTCAGGTTTTAGTAAATTTGTTAGAGTTATCAGTTGACGGGGCGTTTAAGAGAATGATTCATCTTGCAAAATCAATGTCAAGTGATGCAATTTTAGCAATCAAAGAGAACAATTTGGATCTCGCAGAAGAGATAATCAATACAGATGATGAGGTAGACAGATTTGGATTTTATATTATTAGACAACTAAAGATTGCAATTCAAAACGAACACATGCTCAAGGAAATGGGGTTTAGAAACGCTAGAGATTGTTTAGGATATAGATTGGTTGTCAAAAACATAGAGAGAACAGGAGATCATGCTGCATTTGTAGCAAAGGATATTTTGGAATTTAAAAAACCCATAAAAAAAGAGATCATTGATAAAATTCAAGAGATGAATGAATTTGCACTTGAAGTTTTAGATGACTCTTGCTTGGCACTGTTCAAGGAGGACTATTCCCAGGCTGAGAAAACCATCGAAAAGACAGACATGATTTCAAAATATGAGAAAAAAGTACGAGAGGCTTCAAAATCACTCAAAGACGATGAAGAGGTATACAGAGTGAGAAGAATTACAGAGAACATCAGAAGAATCGCCGAGTATGCAAGTGATATTGCAGAGATTGTTCTAAACATGAACATAGAAAAGACTCTGAAAAAAACAGGACTCAGAGGATAGAATGTCAAACTTGAATTTTTTGGAGTAGTAAAGTGAAATCAGCCATTTTGATCACATACGACAAGGAAGATGCAGTTACAGAGGCATTGGGATTATGTGATGCGGCAGGATACGAAATTGTGCATACAATTAAGCAAGATTTCCTAAAAAAACCAAAGTACGGCATTAGTGGAGGCATGTTAGAGAGACTAGAGGAAATAGCAAGTAAGCTAAGACCAGATGTGATTATTTTTGATGAGATTCTCAAACCCAGCCAGAACTATAACTTGGCTACTGTTCTGCACAGAGAGATCTTAGATAGGGAAGCACTGATTCTTGAAATATTTGAGAGTAGAGCATCTAGTGCAGAATCAAAGCTCCAAGTGAAACTAGCTCAGCTAAGATATGAAATGGCAAGGGCAAAAGAAAAAGTTCGTCTATCAAGCATGGGTGAACAGCCAGGATTTATGGGAATCGGAAAGTTTGAGGTAGATGTTTACTATAATGACATCAAACATAGAATGCAGACAATAAGATCAAAACTGGAAAAAGCCGGAAAGCAAAGAGAGTTGCACCGCCAGGGACGAAAAAGGCTGGGATTTAAAACAGTCTCGCTTGCAGGGTACACGTCTGCAGGAAAAACGACGCTGTTTAATAAAATGACAGGCGAGAATCGTGAACAAAGTCAAGAACTATTCACTACACTTTCAACTACCACAAGAAGGATAACGATTAATCGAGAGCCTTTTTTGATAGCAGATACTGTAGGATTCATAAGCAAACTTCCAGCATACATGATTGATGCATTCAAGTCTACACTAGAAGAGCTGATTCACACTGACATCATAATTTTGGTAGTTGATATTAGTGATTCTATTTTTGATTTGAGAAAAAAGTTTGCCAGTTGCATGCGGACGCTGAGTGAATTGGGAGTAGAGATGGATAAGATAATTTTTGCTTTGAACAAGTCTGATCTGGTAAATTATGAACAGGTTGAAGAAAAAATAGAGATATTGGGATTGAAAGACAACAAGAAAAGGATTGTAGTGTCTGCCAAAACAGGACAAAACATAACAGAGTTAAAAGATCTTATCAGGGAGATTTTAGGCAGCCAGAATCCACATATCAGAAAAGAGTTTGATATTTCATATGGTAATTGAAGTTGTAAGAATTGGACAGCGACTAGTGAGAGATGATAGGGTGACAACACATGTTGCACTTGTAGCGCGTGCATTTGGAGCATCAAAGATATTCATGACGGAGGTCAACCCAGAGATTAAAGAGACGATTGAAAAAATAAACAAAACGTGGGGAGGAGATTTCATAATCGAGTTTATTGACAGTTGGAAACATGTTGTTAAGAAAAAGAAGGCAGATGGATTCAAGATTGTACATCTTACCATGTATGGAGAAGACATCAACGACGCCCAAAGAGATCTGTCAGAAGATAAAGATCTGGTTGTTGTAGTAGGTGCCGAAAAAGTGCCAAGAGAGATTTATGAACTGGCAGACTATAATGTAGGAGTTGGCAGCCAACCTCATTCAGAGATTAGTGCCTTGGCAATACTACTAGATAGAATCCATAAAGGAGGGCAGTTTAACAAAGATTTCCCAGGGGGTAAAAGAAAGATAATTCCGACAAAAAAAGGCAAAAATGTGCTAGTAAATGAAACAAGGGATTAATAGTAGAAAACTAGGACTCATTAGAGGTTGGTAGACAAGTACGAGGATCCATTTGTCAGAATAGCATCTATGATCGGAGGGGACGAATACCTCAAGGTTGCAAGATCACTTTTGAAAGCAGAGGATGCAACAGATGAAGAGATTGCCAGTTCCACAGGACTGAGAATTAACATGGTAAGAAAAGTACTCTATGATCTTTTCGGAAAATCACTGATTACAGGAATTAGGGTAAAGGATGAACGAAAGGGATGGTTTGTCTATAGATGGAGAACTAGAAGAGAAGAAGTTGAGAATTTTATAGAAAATCAGAAAAAGAAGATCACTGAAAGACTTCAGCAAAGGCTTGACTATGAGAATGCCTCTGATTTTTATCATTGCGGAAATGAGGATTGTCCAAGAGTAACTTTTGAAGACGCACTAGAAGGTATGTTCAAATGCCCATCTTGTGGAAGTGTACTAAATCTAAAAAAGAACGATAAATCAAAGAAAGCATATGCTAAAAAAATTGACGAGATCAAAAAAGACATGCAGCAGACGTTCTAGCTATATGTTTTAAAGATGATAGAATTTGGTAGGAACAAGACAGGCAGACAGAGTTCTAAAGAGATCATTTAAAAAAATTCTAGTACCGCTTAACGGATCTAAAAATTCTTTTCGAGCGTTAAAAGAATCCATTAATTTGGCAAAATTTACAGAGTCCCAAGTGATTGGAATTTATGTAATTCCAGAAGATATATCATCACTGCCGATTATTGAGATCGTGCAGCCATTATCAACACTTCATCAATCCGGATTTGAAAAGAAAATTTTCAGACATGGAAAGAAGATTATTGCAGATGCTGAAGAGATCTGCAAAAGGAATAAAATCAAGTTTTTAGGGCATATAGTTAAAGGCAATCCAGGATATGACATTGTAAAATTCTCCAGCACAAACAAGGTGGGTCTCATAGTAATTGGCTCCAGAGGAAAAGGTCCTGCCAAGGAAATATTTCTAGGCAGTGTCTCAAATTATGTTGTGCACAAGGCCAAATGCCCAGTCATGATAATAAAATAACGAGATCAACAATCATCAGTACCAAGAGATATAGAAACAACGATACAGATTCATTATTCAAAAAATATTGAAAAACATGTAACTAAATTAAATAGGGACAAGTTTGCGATAAAGATCCTTGAGCCAAATAGTAACAAAAAACCCTGCAACAGGTGAGGATATTGCAAGATACAATGTAATGGGAAAAGAGGAGGTTTTTCAGCTAGTTGGCAAAGCAAAGAGAGCATTTCCAGAGTGGAAGAAAGATTATGAGAAGAGAAGAAGTTACATTTACAATTTAGTTGAGTATCTAAAAAAACACAAGACAGAGCTTGCAAGGATATCCACATTAGAGATGGGCAAAGCGCTCAAAGAATCGATCGGTGAGGTTGAAAAATGCGCATGGGCACTTGAGTTCTATGCCGATCATGGAGACAGTTTTCTTTCAGACGAAGTTCTAAACACGGACGCCAGGAAAAGTTTTCTGACGTTTGAGCCACTAGGAGTAGTTGGCTCAATTATGCCATGGAATTTTCCATATTGGCAGGCATTGCGATTTGCAGCACCATGTCTAATGGCAGGAAATGTAATAGTAATGAAACCATCCAGAATCACAATGCAGTCAGGCATTGAGATAGAAAAGGCATTTACAGAATCTGGCATTCCAGACGGGGTATTTCAAACGGTTGTAGGCAGTGTAGAATCTGCAAATCATCTAATTGATTCTGATGTTAATGCTGTTACATTTACTGGAAGCACGAATGCAGGAGCAAAAGTTGGTGAAAGGGCAGCAATGAATTTGAAGAAATGTGTTTTGGAATTAGGTGGAAGTGATCCATTTATCGTGCTTGATGATGCAATAATTGAAAAAGCTGCTGAGGGGGCAGTCAAGGGCAGATTTATCAACTGTGGTCAGAGCTGTGTTGCATCAAAGAGATTCTTTGTTGGCAAAAACATTGCAGAAGACTTTATCGAATTATTTATCAAAAGAGCATCTCAGTTAAAAGTAGGAGACCCAACATCATTAGAGACTGATGTAGGTCCATTATCAAGTAAGGACGGTCTAGAAACTATTTCGGGCATAGTAGAAGATGCAAAAGAAAAGGGTGCTGAAATTCTTTTGGGGGGTTCTAAGATTGATGGAAATGGATACTTTTACCAACCTACAATTCTCACAAACATAAAACCAAATATGAGAATTGCAAATGAGGAAACTTTTGGTCCAGTTGCACCGATAACTGTGGTAGATAATGAAAGTGAGGCCATAAGACTTGCGAACGATACGGAGTTTGGGCTAGGAGCTAGTATTTGGACGCAAGATCTTGCAAAGGCCGAGAAAATGTCAAGACGTATTGAATCTGGAATAGTAAGTGTAAATAATGTTGTCATTTCAGATCCTAGAATTCCATTTGGCGGAATAAAACACAGTGGGTTTGGACGAGAGTTGTCAAGATACGGAATGTTGGAATTTGTCAATATTAAATCTGTCAGATTTTATGACAATCTCACTCATCATCATTATGTAGAATAGACTAAACTACACAATTGGGGTTTATTCTTCAAATTCATCATCGTAATCGCATTCTTCTAGTTCAATATACGTGGGATTCCCATCATCTCCAAAATAGATCTCTACACATATGTCAGATGCCAAGGTTGTAGCCAAGGTTTCGATCAATTCTTTTGGAAAATTCCCCAATCTGGCAGGATTTGATGAATGGCGAAATTCTGTAATCTCATCTTCATGATAAAAATCAATCTCAATATCACCATTGACGTATTTTCTTACACCCACGACTTGGCCAAAAATACTATGCGACAAGTTCAGGCTCCATGTAGAGATACGTCTTTAGTTAAAGTTTCAGCCAGCTTTTCATAATGTTCTCGTGTTTTTCCTGTTTCTTGGAGTTTTGATTGCTCAATGTCATCAAGTTCCTTGTTGACCTTCTCTGAAACGTACTGTAAACGAGCTTCGGCCATCATAAACAATCGGTTGTTTTCTTTCCATAGATGTTCTGTAATGTGTTCTATGTATTGTTTCATGTCATTAATCAGAGATTCGGAGTTTCCTGAAGAAAGATATTCCTTGGCAGACTCTTCCATGTGCTTGCCAATCTCTCTGGAACGCTCATGATCAATTAACATCATTGCAATGGGTCCCATGTTCCGTGGCATTCCTGCTTGTTCCAATGCAGGAAATAGTGAATTTTCTTCCTTGCTATGATGACACACATCGGTAAAGTTTTTTGAAAAGTCAATCACAGGCAGCAATATTGATTCTGGAATTTGTTTACCATCTGAAAGCAACTGAACTGTAGACTCCATGGCTTTGATGACTTTTTCTATAAGTTCATGATCTTTTCGTAATGATGCAGTTGACATATTACCATGTTAAAAAAAAGAGTATCTATATCTTTTTTTAGATGAATAATTAAAAGATAGGAAATTAGTTAACGACTCGTCGCTAACCGTTCGATTTAACGATTTGAAAGACTTTTTGATTTAACAAATGCCCAAATCTTTTTGGTCATTTCACTTGGTGCAATAGGTTTCTTTCCAAAAACATCCTCTACAGTCTCTTTGCGCCCTGCAAAGCTAATTGCATAACCACCAAATGCTTTTTTACCAGATGATGATTTAGATTTTGGTTTCTTACTAGTGCTTTTTGGTGTAGTCTTTTTTGCTGTTGTTTTTTTCTTTGGAGCTTTCTTTTTTACTGCCAATTTCTTGTAATTTTATTCTAAATTCAATATAAGAACTTACACTTTGATGTAATGCAAAAGCAGATGATTTTCAAGCCTCTTTACGGATTTTAGTTCAAGTTTGGGAGATCTTGCAATTTTTGCAAATCCCCGGCCCTCTGCAAATGTAACAGCATTAGATCCACCAATAACAAAAGGCGATATGGTTATCAGAATTTCATCAAAAATCCCATTTGCAATAAATTGCCAGTTAACCGTTCCACCTCCTTCAACCAATATAGATCTGATTCCTTTTTTTTCTAATATTCTAAGTAATGATTTTATGTTTACAGAATTTTTACCTGCAATGATTACTTCCAGTGGATGTTTTTTTAGAATGTCTAAATTTCTTTGACTGATGCATTTTGATACACCAATTATTGTAGGTATTTTACTGCATGTTTGAATTATTTTGGATGTAGGAGAAATTTTTCCATGTGAATCAAGAATTATGCGTATTGGGTTTTTTCCTTTGACATGTCTGACTGTAAGCAGCGGATTGTCACGCTCAACTGTATTTTTTCCCACCAAAATTGCGTCAACTTGAGAACGTAGTTTATGCAATCTAATTGCATCTTGATGTGATGAGAGTTTCGAGTCTCCTGTATGCGTAGCAATTTTTCCATCTATTGAAATAGCTGCACTGAGAGTCACATGAATTCTAGATTTTACCATGAACTATTTTACCTCCTATCATGACAGCTCTGATGGATGATTGCGATGCCCTATGTACAATTGATGCATGTGGATCATGCATTGGTTCAAGATCAATCGAATGTTTATCAATGAAAATACAATCAGCTAATTTTCCATTTTCAATTACTCCAATATCTTTTCTCAAAAGTTTTCCTCCATTTACAGTAGCCATTTTAAGAATTTCTTTTGGATCAATTCTTTTTTTATGAATACCCATAGAGACTTTCCAGATATAGTCCATCTCGCGGAACATGTCTGGTGAATTTATCATGATGTTGTCTGTGCCTAATGCAAGTGTGCATCCAGCCTTCTTCATTAGTTCAATGTCTGGAATCCCTTCAGCAAGGGAAGCGTTTGCCCTTGGGCAAATTACAATACCCCTTGTTCTTTTAGAAGCAGCATGAAGATCTCCTAATGATGCATAAGTCATATGTACTAAAAAGTGGGGTTTTAAATTCAAAGCACGGATGGTTTCAGACTTTCCAGTAATTTTCTTGGATGTAACCACACTCTGTTTGGTCTCTGAAGAGTGAATTGCCCTAATTTTTTGTGTTTTTGAGTAGTAATTTAGTACCGAAGTACTGTTTTCATTAGCCCCGCTAATCCCAAGACCATCGCATTTTTTTAATAGATCATCAAGTTCAATTAATTGTGATTTAGACAAATGTATGTTTTTTCTAATTTCAGTAGGATTTTGATAAAAATCTAATCTACCCAAGACAATTGATCTGATTGGAGATTTTTGTAAAACACTTTTTAGCAAAAGAATTCCATCTAATCCACCTTCTCGAAAATCTACGAAAGTTGTTATTCCTTTATGCAACATGGAATTACACGAAGACTCCATAAAGTTTGCCAGAATCTCTCTGTATGTTTTTTTGAGAATTTTAGATTTTACGCCAAATACAGGATGAATTCTATTGTCTACTGATTTGTTAATTGAAACATCTTTTCCAATAGAATCTCCAATATGCGTATGACAGTTTACAAAACCGGGAATGATAAGTAATCCTTCACAATCAATTTCTTCTTCTTTGGCACTAGCACCAATGTTAGGTTGAATTCGTGTAAATCTTTGATTTTGAATTTTTATGTTAGTAGTGGAAATAAATTCTAATTCTTTACCTAATAGTATGCTTGCATTTTTTATTAACATGACAGCTCATAAACAGCCGGTTTTGCTTTACCAGAATCTCTGATTTCTCTGATCGTGTCAAGTGATTTTGTAGCAAGTTTTACTGCCTCTCTTGAAGTTTTAGCATTTCCAATACCACAGTTAAGAGTAATTTTATCTTCTTGTTTTATAGATAAGATAAATTTCTCAATTGAATTTTTTGCGTCATTACTGGCGACAATCATGAAATTATCACCACCCATAAAAAATGTCAAGGAATTTTTTTCTAAAAAGAATTTCGAGATTTTGGCATATAGACTAAAAATTATTGAAGAAATTTCATAAGGAGAGTTTGTTTGTCTGCGTGAAGTGAGATCATCAACATCTAGATGCATAATTGACACTGACTTGGCAGATTTCTCATCAATATATCCGAAAATGTTATGTTCTTGATTGAGAACTATGCCATTTTTCTTACCATCATGTGCATTTAGATTTGCAGCAAATGGGGAATCTCCGTATCCTATTGATATTGAGAGTCTAACATCAAATGACTTTTCAAGTGATTTTTGGATTTCAATGTGATCATTTAATGTTAAACCATTGGATACTGCAAAGAATTCATCTGCTCTATTTAGAAATACAAGAGTGTTTTTTTCTGAAAATAATCTTTGTATCTCTTTGTATAATGATGCCTGAAGCATCTGAAGTGCATGCTCTCTGTCACTACCTAAAGTTAAAGTCCATGGGCCATACCCAGTAATCTTCAATATACTCAGCTGTATCATTTCTGAATCCTTTCTAACTGGTCTGATATCTTTACGACCGCTTCAACTGCTCTTTCAGCAACTGGTCGAATTCTTGCATATGCATGTCTTTCTTGCATTCCAGGTCCAGTAATTCCTAGAGAAACAGGTTTTTGGTACTTCAATGAAAGATCAATTAGTGCACGAGCAGTAGCATTGGCTATAATCTCATCATGTTTGGTTTGACCTTTAATTATTGCGCCAAGAGTTACTACACCATCAATTTCTTTCTTTTGTAATAAAGCGTTAACAATTATTGGCATGTCATAAGCACCAGGAACATTACAAATGCATTTTACTTTTAATTTCATCTTTTCTGCTTTTTCTTTTGCTACTCCAAGCATCCTAGTTGTCACTTCTTCATTGAATTCCGAAACCACAATTGCAATATTCAAAATTAATGCACCTTTGCGTATTCTAAAAGTTCTTTTCCATCGATTAGTGGAATTCCATTTTGTCTTGCATATTTTTCTGCTTTATCCACAGATAATGCGGAATAAGTTTCTGCATCCATCATTTCACAAATGGCAGTCACTGGAGTTAAACCTGCTATCTGGGCAAGATATACTGATAGTTCAGTATGACCTTGTCTTGTATTTAACAATCCTTTGGATGCAATAAGTAGTGGTATATGTCCAGGGGTTTTAAAGGAGGAAAGAAATTTTTTCTTTTTATTTTCAACATTGAATATGTTTGCCATTTCTCTTATCGTTAGAGAACGATCCTTGTCAGTTATTCCCGTATATGTCTGATAATGATTTACAGAAATTGAAAATGTGGGATGATCACCGTATGGTGCCAGCCCCATAATCATTTCTTTGTGTGAAATATCGGATTGAGCAAGGATTTCATGCATATATTTCAAGTCTAAAGAGTTTGCAAAGTCATTGGCAATTGCGATACATAGTAGGCCTCCAGCATGCTGTCGCATTCTTGCAACATGTTCTGGCGTAACAAATTCAGCTGCTACCACCATATCAATCTCATTTTCTCGGCCAGCAGAATCAAATAGCAACACAAATTCGCCTCGCTTTAATGATTGAAGACCTGACTCTAGTGACATGTATGGAAGATCGACTCTGTTCTGATTATAAAGTTTACTAAAATAATAGTAATTACCACTAAAATTGTATATATTGATTTATTTTAGAATGTATTTGCCAAGAATGTCAGTTTCAATATTAAGTTTGTCGCCTATTTTTTTAGTTTGGAAATTTGTAACTTCAATGGTATGTGGAATCAAGCAAACAGAAGCAAGATTTTTTTTGACATCCACTACAGTTAGACTTATTCCATCAACTGCAATCGAGCCTTTTTTTACAACATATTTTGTCAGGTTTTTTGGAATTTCAAACCATACTTGAACCTCCTTTGGTTTTTTCAGTATTTTTTTTATTATTCCGACTCCGTCAACATGTCCAAGTACAAAATGTCCTTCTAGCCTGTCTCCTGCTTTTAGGCTTCTTTCTATATTGACAATTGATCCGGGTTTTAGATTTCCGAGATCTGTCTTTTTTGTTGTTTCTTCAATCATTTCAAAAACACAGTTAGGTTTTGAAAGTTTAGTTACAGTTAGACATACACCATTTAGCGCAACACTCTGACCAATTTTCAATCCTTTTGTATGTTTTCCTAGATTTACCGTCATTTGAACCGCGCTTCTATTTTTTGTAGATTTTGTGATTTTTGCTACTTTTCCTACGCCCTCAACAATTCCGGTAAACAATACTTTGACATGAAAAATTCTTTTATAAATTGATTTAGATAGAAAATAAATTTTGTATAAACAGATTTTCTGTGTACTTGTTAGAGCGAGTAAAATATTTCCTAGTTGTTTTTGGATTCTATATCTGCAAATTCATTTTCACAAAATTGGTGAAATACTGTACATTTGTTGTTTTTGGCATCATCTTTGATTTTGTCCATATCTTTTAGCAAAACTCCTTGTGCAGCTAAAAAGGCCTCATCCTCAAGACCCAGTTTTTGGAATGCTTGAGCTTTTGCAATAGATGCCTCTTTTATACTCGGATCACAAGTTTGTGCTTTATCGTAATATTCTATGGATTCATGGTTTCTCCCCAGATGAGCAAGCGAGATGGCTTTATTCATCAAGGCCGTAACATCATGTCTGTCTAATTTGAGAACTTTATCATAAAATTCTATTGCCTCAGTGTGTCTGTCTAGCTCATTTAAAGATAAACCAATGCTGTTTAGTGTCCAGATATCATTATTAGAAATCTCAAGGATCTTCTTGCAACAATCTATTGCTTCATCATATCTTTTTAGATTTTCAAGTGCATATGCTTTGTTTTTTAATGCATACGCATCAATAGTTTTAATTTCTAAAACTTTGTCACAATAAGATATTGCCTCATCAAATTTCTCTAAATGTATCAAAGATAATGCGATATTTTGAAGTCCTAATAGATCCTTAGGATTATCTTCTAATAGTTTTCGGCAGTAAAGTAGCATGTCATGATATTTGCCGGCTTGAAACATTCTAGTTATTACTGTAGCAGGATCTAGCAGATTAACCAAATTAATTCAATTTATAATAAAACACTATTGGCTTTATTTTATTCCATCAATTGTGCATCATATCAAAGCAGAAACTTATTTCAAAACTTTTCTGAGTGACTCGTTTAAGACTTTGGAGTAGCTGTATGAAGTCTGATTTTGCTGGATTAATTTTGCTTGAAGCAACCTCAATTTTTTGTCAAGATCATCGTCAATCATTATAGTGACTCTTTTACTCATTGTACTTCTATTAACATAATATGAATATACGAATATAACAATATACAAAAAGTCCCACAAATGGGAATTAATAGTTGATTTTTGAGATGATTTGTTCCATGTTAAAGGGCTTTTGGATAATTGGAACATTCAATTTTTCTAGCTTTTCTTCTGTTGATGAGCTTCCATCAGCAGTAACAGCAAGGATTCGTGCCTCTGGGTCAAATTCTCGAATTTTTTTAATGGCATAAAACCCTGAGCCATTAGGCATGTTTAGATCAATTAGTGCTACGTCTGGTTTTTTTTCTTTGTATAATTTGACTGCCGTGATACCGTCATGCCCCTTGCCAATTACTTTGATTCCCTTCTCTTCCAAAAACTCGCTAAAAAGTCTAACAGTATCTTCATCATCATCTATTACAATAACGGATCTGCTCATGCTGGAGTAGGAAACAATAGGTGGTTTAATATTTTGTATTATTTTGGTTCAAATAATGAGCGGGGTTGATAGATTTCTTTCATCATCATTATCCAAAGTGATTAAGGAAGAGTTGGATTCAGATGTGTTAAAAATTGTTGAAAGAAAATTGTTTTTAGAATATGGAATGTCAATCAAGTTATCAATGGAACACTTTCATCAATTCCGTAAAACATTAGAGAAAAATTCAAGACTAAATATCAACAAATTTCAAGATGATTGCATTGGTAAAATAATTAAGATCAAAAAAACAAATGGCGTATATGAGATAAGCCTACTGGATGATAAATTAACCAATCTTGTATTGCAACAAATTGGAGATGATGAAGGTAGAAAAATTATCACATCTATTTTCGAGAAAGAGATGGTAATACCAGACATATTAAAAAAAGCAAATGTGCCTAAGACTTCAGGATACAGAAAAATTGAAAATATGATTCTAAATGGCATGATTGTAGAAACAGGGAGGATTTTAAGTGGAAGCAAAAAGATTTCAAAATTTAGATGTTGTTTTAATGAGATTAAAGTAAATATTGATAAAAACAATTCCAATGTTTTTGTAATTATAGACAGAGAAATGTTTGAGAAAAGCACTTGTCTGGCAAACATCTAAAGTTTTTTGGAAGTTATTTTACCAGATCAAGAAGAGCCTTTGCTTGCTTGTAGTGAACCTCATCGATCATTTTTCCTTCGATGGTAGTTGCGCCTCTTCCTTTTTTTATTGATTCTTCATATATTTTACAAACTTTTTCAGCCCAAGAAATCTCTGTTTTGCTCGGATGGAATATTTTGTGGGCAATATCAATTTGATCAGGATGGATAATGCTTTTTCCGGTATAACCTAGTCTTTTACCAATTTTACAGTCTTGCTCCAACCCCTTAACATCTTTGAGATCCTGCCAAATTGCGTCAATTGATGCAACACCTGCGGCTCTAGCATCAACTGGTATCTTTGCACGTGAATACTTTGCACCTTCCGGATCTTTTGTATATTCAATCCCCAAATCATTTAGAAGGTCAAAAACGCCAAAAACTACGGCAGAGATTCGTTTACTAGATGAGGCAATGCTGTAGGTATTGACAACACCTTCGGCTGACTCTATAGATGGTATTATTTGAATGGGTTTTAGATTTCTTGATTTTTCTAATTGTAAAACTTTCTTTTCAATTTTTTTTATTTCAGAAACATTGTTGATTTTGGGTATAACTATTCCATCAATTCCTTTTTGAATGATTTCGTTTAGATCGTCGGGAATTTTGCCAGATGCAGGAGAGTTTGTTCTAACAAATATGGAAGAGTTGTATGACAAACGAGATTTCAATGCAGTTTTGATTAGTTTTCTTGCATTTTTTTTCTCTGTGTTTGGGACAGAATCCTCTAAATCAAAACATACAATATCTGCTTTTAGAGACTTTGCCTTCTCCAGAAATTTTGAATTATTTCCTGGAACAAAAATTAAAGTTCGGAAAAGTTGCGTCATTAAAGGACTATGCGCCCTCTGGCTTCATTAAGATTTTGCCAAAGAAGTTGCCCTTTAACATTTTTGTGTGAGCCTCTGCTGCTTGCTCAAACGTATAGACTGAGTCAACAACAGATTTTAGTTTTCCTTTTCCCATCCAGTAAAGACCTTGGTCAAGTTCAGCTTTTGTTCCTTGTGTTGAACCTAGGACATTAATTCCTTTGAAGAATATATGTCTAAGATCTATTTGTGCGTCATATCCTGTGGTAGCGCCACATGAAACTAGAGTTGCACCGTATTTGAGCAACGTTAGTTGCTTGTTGAAGTGAGTTTGACCAATATGATCAAATGCAATATCAATTCCAGGTGCTTCGCCTTTTGTCTTTGCAAGTTCTTTTGATATCTTGAAGACTTCTTTACTCCAATCATCTTTTCTGTGGTCTACCGCATAATCTGCTCCAAGTTCAAGACATTTGTCTAGTTTGTCTGGACTAGCAGTTGCAATTACATCACAGTTATACAATTTGGCAATTTGAATTGCAAAGCTTCCAACACCAGAGCCTCCACCCATTACAAGTACTGTTTGGCCTGGAGTGATGTTAGCTCTGCCAACTAACATGTGCCACGAAGTAAGAAGAGTCATTGAAGCTGCTGCTGCATCTTCATATGATACACCGTCTGGAATTTTTGAAACATTAACTTCTGGTAAGTGAATTTGTTCAGAATATGCTCCCCATAGAGGTCCAGTTTGGAAACCCCAAACTTGTCTTTTGGTACAGTCAAATTCTCTTCCACTTGTACATGCTTTACAAACTCTGCATGCCAAGTTTGAGTGAGAAACTACTCTGTCTCCAACTTTGAAATTTTGTACATCTTCTCCTACTGCAATAACATCTCCAGCTACGTCAGAACCAGAAACATGTGGAAGAGGAACTGCAACTGGCACTCCTCTCATCCCCCAAATGTCGTTATAGTTCAAAGCTGAGGCTTTGTTTGTAAAAATAACCTCATCTGGCTTTGGTTTTGGTTCATCTATATCCTGGACTTTGAGGATCTTAGCATAATTATCATCTGGTGCATATTCATTGTATACAACGGCTTTCATAAGTAAAGCGGGTTCCTACCCATAATTATATTTTATCTGGGATCAAATACGGTTTATCTTGAAATCTCGTTTTGGCTGTTGAATTGAAAGTAAGATTTGTTTTAGTTGATCGTCGGTGACCTGGGAGCGCATCTTGCCTTGAGAGGCCATACCTATTAGATACTGTTCCACAAGATCAGAGAGTTCACGTTTAACCATTTTGATATTATTTAATCTCATCCTGGCTTCAGGCGTCAGAATTTGTTTGAGGATTTGTTCTTTCTGTGCGGAGACATCTGGATTGTTTTGATTGTCATCCTGAAAGTCATCTGATTCAGGAAAGCTCATTTTGAATCTAAGAATATACTTTTAGCTGGGGATTTTCAGCTATTAGTTCGCCGAGAATTTCTGTTGCTAATCGATCTAATTTTTGCATTCCTTGTTTTGAAACAACTCGGCCTTTCTTCTCAACTTTTTCTAGATAACCAAGTTTTTCTAATCCTTGTATTGCGTTACGAATTATTGCACCACCAGCATCTTTGTGATGTGCAGCACCATATCCAGATGGTCTACCACCGCCATATTCTTTTCTTAATTCGTTAATTCCAATGGGACCGTGAAGGTAAATTTTTCTCATAATTGATGCACATCTTGTGTGCCACCATTCCCTGTCTTGAGGAGGCTTGTCTGCGTGGGCTCCAGTTTTAACAAATGGAATCCATGAGGGGGCAGGAATGTCTTCTTTTTTTAGAATTTCTGCCAATCTTCCAATCAGTACATCAGATGGAACATCGTATACCTTTGCCATAAAGACAAAAAATTGATAATCGTCTTATAAATCATTGAGCTATTATTTTACGATAGGTATGCCCGCACAAGTTACATGTTATTCTGATCGACTTTACAGATGTTCGTCCCAGACGTATTCTAGAATTGATTCCTGGTGCGATAAAAGATTTACATTTTTTACAGAAAACCAATCTGAGGGAGTAAGGCATTCGGATCTTGTATTTTGTGCATATCTTTCTTGCAAGAAAGGCTTGTCGTTGAGATATCTTGGGATTTGTTTTTGCATTCAAGATTGCATTCTCAATTAGAATTTGCATTCGTTCTAGTGCAATTTTTCTAATAGTAGACTTCACATCTTTAGAATTAATTTGGACCTAAAAATTGCTTGTCTTTAAGATAAACATGCAGTCAGCGGGATTCGAACCCGCGTCACAGGGTTGGAAACCCCGAATACTAACCAGGCTATACTATGACTGCACAAGAAATCAAACTTTTTCTCCTACATAAAAATGGTTTTTTCATACTCGTAAAGCATTCTAGCAACAACCACATGGGCTTCCAATGATATACTTCCGACAGAAAATAGATGTGTAAATCGATTTTTGACTGGATCAGAAAAGTGTCCTTTCTGAAATCCACCTACAACAACGCACGAGTTATCCACCAGATTAGAAGAAATTTTCTCAAACGAGCTTGTTTTTCCTCTAGTCGACAATCCAATGACTTGTGAAGGCTTTATTTCATCTATCAAGTCAGAAAATGATTGGTTTTTGATAGATAACAATTCATGATTCTCCGATTTAATTGATTTCTCTACAAACAACTTTTCAAACAGGCCTGCAAATCTATGATAGGACTTTGGAATGTGTACCGCATCTCCAATACTAATTACTTTATCATCAATTGTATGAATAAAGATTTGAATTTTATTTTCGTAGAAAAGTGGAATTGTAGTTGCTTCCAATATAGAAAAATGGACCAGGTCAGGTCTGCCTCGTTTTATTTCATTAGGGATTCCTTTCATTGCCGCAAAATGCCAAGAATTATCAAGGAAAATTTCAGATGGGTGCTTGTCTAATTTGTGCGCATGAGAAATTACTGAAGGATGAGACTGTAATTCTTTAGGTATTAATTCTAAAGAGGATTCAGCAAGAACAAGCGATAGCATCTTAATTGATCATTTCTATTTGATTTTTAAATTCATGCCATCCGGATTTTGGATTTCCATTAGCATCGATCAAACCTGCATTGCAAATGTAATAGTTCAATCTCTCAATAACATATTCACTACTGCCCAATCCAGAGTTTCCACCCAAATCAATACTAGTATCACCAATTGCCTGTCGCTCTGTAACGCAAGTACCTTCTGACCTGTCATGCTGTCTGTACCAAGTCATGAATTCAATCTCAGATTCATTTTCAGTGTAAAATTCAAACAATTCTTTTAGGAAATCTTGTTGGGCTTCAGAAGAACCACCTACAAAATCAGATGTGCTCCAGCTAATTTCAAAAAATCCAACTTTTTTGTCAGGTACAATTTCAAATGTCTTTAGAAGATCTTCTTTGGATTTTTGGGGTGTTTTTACAATATCATTTAGACTGTCAACTGGAAAATATGAAAAGGCAACAAAGTCACCAACAGACAGATCAGTTACTATATGTTCCAAGTTTTTATTCAATACGTTGTGAAGTGCAAATGAATTTCCAAACTTGACATTAGGATGTTTTTCTTTTAATTTTTCATATGTGCCAGAAAATAGCTCCTTGTATACAGGGATGTTTTGTTCATAGTAACGAAATTGTGATTCAGTCTCGCCTGCTATTATCACAGTATCTATAATGTCGTATCTAGACAAGATTGCGTCAAGGACACTTACTAATCTGTCTTCACCAATAGAATTGATCGAGGGCTTTCCAATCCATGAAGGAAATGGACCAAGTGTTTCCCCATTAATCACAGAGAAAAAAAGAGTAACCTTTAGATCATTTTTTTCATTTAAACCCATCAAGATATCTGATTGTTTCCAATCAAACTCCCCACGCTGTGGTTCTACAAGATTCCAGAAAAGATAGATGTTACTTCTTCCAATACCGGTGGACGATGCATCTGAAAATATTTCATCGATTTGTTGTAGTGATACAGAAGAATGTGGCGAATTAATCACAAGTCCAATTTTTTCATTAGGTTTCTTAGTCGAATCAAATCCTGACACAACCACTACAAGAAGAACACCAGTAATTACTGCAATTCCCAGCATTATGACTAAGATCTTTTTATCCACACCGACTCAAAAAGGAAAGAAAGTAAAAAAGTTGTGATTATCTCATCCAGAGGTACAGCCACTATATCCACATTCAATGCATATACTGCAGCCTTCTACGAATACAAGGTTGTTTTTGCATGTGGGACACAAACGGTCTTCAGAAACTTGTTCTGGTTGATGTGGCTCTAATTGTATTTCTTCATCACGAACTTTGAGGGCAAGTGCAGCATTTACTTGTGATTTGATGTAGGGATTTGTTATGTTTTCAGTAACATAACTTACAATGTGTTCACTTGGTGTTACATCAAACGTTTTTTGTGCATTTTCACTGGTCATGTGAAGTACTTGGGTGTGTCTTGAGCCATCACGATAAACTGTGATTCCTTTTAGACCTAATTCATGAGCCAGCAAATATGCAGATTTAACATCGTCTGCAGTTACATCATATGGCATGTTGATTGTTTTTGCAATTGCATTTCCAATCCAATCTTGCCATACAGCTTGTGCCATTAGGTGATCTGCCCAGTGGATATCCATTGCAGTTACAAAGACCTTCTGCATCCATTCAGGAATTTCAGGAATTCCTTTCAGTGATCCATAGTTATCTGCTATTTTGGCTAAGATTTCATCAGTGTAGAGACCATGTTCCTTGAGTACTTCTTCTATTATCTTGTTTGTGTAGAAGAATCTTCCAACTGTAACTCTTTTTTCAAACACCAATGCAAATGCAGGTTCCATGCCATTGGAGCAATCTGCAATCATGGATAGTGTACCTGTCGGTGCAACAGTTGTTGTCAGAACATTTCTAATTCCATGTTTTTGGATTTTTTCAATAAGTGCATCCCATTCGTATGAGTGTGTCTCTTTTGGTTTTTGATAATAACCAGCTACAGGAATCTTTCCTTCAGGATATTCTGTTTTTGAACACAATGGGAATTCACCGCGAGATTTTGCAAGTGCTACGCTTTCTTCCATTGAGTAGTATGTCAGTGCTTCAGACAGTTTTGATTGTAATTCATATCCTTCTTTGGAATTGTATGGGATTCGTAGTTTGTATAAGAGATCTGCAACTCCCATAACACCTAATCCTATTCTTCGTGATTCCTTTGATGCTTTGTTGATCTCTGGAACTGGGTAGTGATTCACATCAATGATGTTATCCAAGAATCGTGTTGTTTTTCTGATTGTTTCTTCATACCTTTGCCAATCAAATTCGTATTCTCCATCGGCCTTTCTTTTTACAAGATTGACCAAGTTGATTGAACCAAGATTGCATGATTCGTATGGATAAAGACTTTGTTCCCCACAAGGATTTGTTGCTCGCAGTGGGGCTTGTCTGGCTTTAGCAAATACGTTGTATTTGTTAATTTGATCAAAGAAGATCAATCCAGGCTCTGCACTCTTCCATGCAGATAAGGCAATGAGATCAATTAGCTGGTGTGCGTTGATTTCTCTGACAGGTTTTTTATCACGTGGGCTTCGGAGCATGTATTTGCCATCACTTGTGTTTACAAGTGCATGCCAAAAGTCCTCCCAGATTCCAACACTGACATTGAAGTTCTCTAAAACACCAGGTTCTGTTTTATTTGTGATGAATTTTTCAACGTCAGGATGCCATGCCTCAATGATTCCCATATTAGCTCCTCTTCTTTTGCCACCTTGTTTTACAACTTCAGTGACAGTATTGATGATGTTCATAAAAGATACAGGGCCTGATGCAACGCCTGATGTAGACGCTACAATATCCCCCTCCTCACGAAGATCAGAATAATTGATTCCTACTCCACCGCCAGATTTGAAGATTAATGCCGCATCTGAAGTAGATTTCATAATCTCTTCCATTCCATCTTGCATTCCAAGCACAAAGCATGCAGAAAGCTGTCCCAGTCGTCCACCTGCATTCATCATAGTTGGAGAGTTTGGCAGAAAGTCTTGAGCAGTCATCAGTTCAAAATACTCGGTAATTTTGTCTGCATAGTTATCCAATTTTTTGGCTGCTATCAGAGTCAAGAGATCTTTGAAACTTACTTTCATCTGACCGTTGCTTGCAAGCGTAACATAGTGGTTTATCAGAGATCTAAAGTGCCACTTGTTTAGGAAATAGTTTCCAATTTTGAATTTATAATCAAAGTTGTCTAGTTTCTCAAGATATGATTTAGCTTCATCAATATCTTGTTTTATGTTCCCTGACTTGTCAAATACCTGTGCATCATACAAAAGATCGCCTATACCAACCAAGATTGCTACTCGCTCAAACATTTGAGTTGGTGATTCTGTAATCTCATTTTTGTTATTTCTAAACAGGTATCTTGATGCTAAGACTCGGAGACAGTTTAGATCAAATCTCTTGGATACAGGATCTAATGCCTTTGCATTTAGAACCTTCATTTTTTCGTCTCTTAGTTTTCTGCGCTCATGTCGATATACAATGTATGCTTTAGCGATATCGCTATTTCCGCTATCTATTAAAGTCGACTCTACAATATCCTGAATATCTTCAACGCTTGGTGTTCGAGTACTTGTAAAGCCTTGCTCTACTAATTTATTCACAACTTTTCCCGCTAGTTGATCTGCTAAACCACGATCGGCTTTGGATGTGGCTGCTAATGCCTTGTAAATGGCATTTGAAATTTTATCTTTATTGAAAGCCGTTACGGCGCCACTGCGCTTACGGATCTCATTGATAGTATTTTCTATTTGTGCATTATCCATTATAATATCCCCGAGAAGGGTAAGAACATTATGGATATAACTTGTGTGCTCGAAAAATTTTGATCTTGGTACTGCAATGAGTCAATATTTGTTACACCGCTACTATGAATTTCATAATGGCATAATTTGCGTAGGATTTAGCGATGATCGTACGTCTGAAAAAGATCAAAAAATTTTTCAGATAGATCGCAATCAGTTTTTCGTTTACGGATTTCAGACAACATATGGCGACTTACACTTGGGACACTTGTCCTCAAAGGGTTCATCTTTAAATCCACATTCACCACATATTGATATTCTCTTTACTGGCTTGAATGCATTCGTTAGATCGGCTGCCTTTTCAATGGATTTTTTAATATCAGCAGTCTTTGCATCCTTGTCAATTTGTAAAGTCACAAGTAGACCGCCATTTAGGGACTTTGCCAATTTGTTGCATTCTACAATAATCTCGCTTTTATTCGTAAATTCAGCAATTTCTGAGGCACTAATAGTAATACCTTGTGAGTAAGAGTCACCATCCATAGAATTCAGGGAGGAATTCTTGCCATATTTCTCTCCATCAAGATTTGCAAAGCGGGCAGATCCTTCTGTTTCAGTCATAGAGATGGCCACAGGATCTCCGATCTCCTTTCCCTTTTTGGCACCAACATCAACGGCAGTTTCAATGACCTTATGGAGGATTTCTTTTCCGTCTTTGTTATCCTGAAAGCCAAGAATATTGAATACTGCCTCTTTGAGACCTACTAGGTTTACGTTAAGGGTTACAGAGCTTCTTTGCATATATTGGGTATTCTTTGCAAGAATTGGATTTAGTCCTCGTCTAGTAAGATCAGAAATATCCTTCTTTCTTAATGCCATTGATGCCAAGGCGGGTTTCATTAATAATGCAAGTCTTGCTCTGAAATAAGTCTCATCCTTGTTTGATTCAAATGCCAATCTGGGAAGATTTATTGAAACTGACTGAAGTGTTATTGATAATGGGCCAGAATTTTTTGTTGTTGGATTTGTGATTCCATAGCTTGACATTTGTCCTTTAGCAAACATCACCTTACCGCCAATTGAAATTATTTCTGATATTGCTTCAGATACGTCAGAAACTTTGCCTTTATCATAATCAATTATAAGTCCAATTTTTGGAATTGGTGTGATCTTTGTATAGTTTTTGTACGCATTAATGATTGAATTAACAATTTTGACGTCGGAACCTAATTGCAATCTAATTGAAACATGGGTACTTGTTTTGTTGTATTTGGATGTAGTAGATGCAGTTGCAAATGCATATGCAAGTTTTTGTTCCAACTCTTCGACGTTCTTTACATGTTTTACAAATAATTGAGTAAGTCCATCAAGAACAATTTCCTGTGATGCTTCTTTTGAAAGCAGTGAAATAATTACAGATAATGCAGACGTAATTTCATCAAGTGATTTTGATGCTGGAATTCTTGATACATCAAGGTATTTTCCTCCAAGATCAACTCCATCTTCAATTAACTCTTTTACGTTGACAAAAATTGTATCAGGTATCATTGACCAGACGCCGGGATTTGTTATGTGTAAATCGCCAGAAAGATGAGAGTCTGCCACGTCTTTTGGAAGAATATTTGTAAGAAGGTGTTCTGCAAAAACTCTCTGACCAGTATTAAATAACAGGCCTTCTGCACCATTATCTACATTGTCTAGGTTTGTCAGCATTTCTTGTACATCAAATACAGGTAATCCTAGGCGTGCCAGTTTGTTACGATATTCTTCATGACCGTGCTCTAGGAGGACAGAATTTACCATTTCTCGGATAAGCGAGCCTGTGAGATAGGTAGTTTGGTACTTGTAAATCCTATTTTCAACTTCTTCAGTTATTTTTTGTGCTAATTCTAATGGAAGACTACCTTCCCTAACAAGTGATTGTATGATTTTATGAGAGTTAAACTCTTCAATTGATTCATGAGATGTACGAACATACATCTTGCCACTTTCAATGATGGATCGTTCTTCAATTTGTCTGGCTAAGCTTAAAACAAGTTTTCCTAGATTTGTAATTGTGTATCGTCTTTCAGATTTGTTAAGTGCTACAAGAGACTGGCGCAATAACTTTCTTAGGTGGTATGCAAATTTGCCACTTTCTTTTTTTGATTTAAATCCGGCCAGTGATTTTAGTTCGGAATAAGTCAAGGGTCCTTTGGAATTTAAAATTCTTAAGATATCTATCCTGTTAGGACTTGCCATTACAGAAAAGATCATTCTTACACGTTTGGAGGTCGATTGGAGTATTCCACTTCGCTTTGGTTCTGATACTTCCTCACTCAATTCCATATCTCTGCTAAAAATTAGAAGTAAATAAGACTTGTGACGAGATTGTAATTTTTAAAATTTTGATTGGTTTTTTGGATCAGAAAATAAAATTCTGCAAGTCCGAAATAGATCTTGGTTTTTTACGTGGATCAAAAAAGTAAAGTTTTTAGATCAGTTTTCTTGGACGTCCAGAGAAAATTCTGATGTAGAGAGTTTTTGTCCGCAAGATGGACATTTTCCACTATAAGGGTTTAGAACATCTTTGAGGGATTTTAGCATCTTCATATTTGTGATCTTTTCTCCACATTTTCCACATGTTACTTCGACAGACATAATATAATCGAGTTTACAAAATTATTAAGAATCTATTTTGAATTTTGTTAATAATTCAAGCAAATAATTTTACTGTTTTTCCATCAATATTCCACGTTCGTCAAATCCAGTGATTTTTGCTCTGGTTCCAACTGGCAGATCTGCAGGGGTTGCAATTCCACCCATAAATCCGGAAATCCTTAGTTCGGAATTATCTAGCTGAAGTACAACAAAGGCATAAGGGGTGTATTTTTCAAAGCCCGCAGGAGGCACAGTGATAATGGTATAAGTAGCCACTTTGCCTGTACCATCTAATATTACATCTTCAAAGCCTTTACTACCACATTTTTGGCAAAAATAAACAGTTGAGAGATGCAGATAGCCACATTTTGTGCATTTATGAGCAAGAACTTTTCCTTCCTTTGCTTTTTCAATCAGCTGCTCTTTGATAGTCATATTACACACTTTGGAAAATATGAACAGCACAACTCGCTCCAGTTGCACCAAAGTTATGAGTCAAACCAATTTTTGCATCTTTAACAGTTCTTTGTCCAGCTTTACCTGTAAGTTGATCAAATACTTCTACTACTTGACCAACACCTGTAGCTCCAATTGGATGTCCTTTTGATTTTAGACCACCTGATGGATTAATAGAGATGTCTGCATTGAGTTTTGTTCTTCCTTCACGAACAGCTTCTACACCTTTGCCTTTTTCAAAAAATCCCAAATCTTCAGTATCTACAACTTCAGCAATTGTAAAACAGTCATGTACTTCTGCAAAATCAATATCTTTTGCAGTAATTCCTGCCATCTTGTATGCAGCTTCAGCTGCGATCTTTGTGCTCGGGATGGTTGTCATATGCTCACGTCCTTGTAATGCTGCAGGCGAACCACCTCTGCCAGAACCAATTACTTCAATGTAATCACCACCATGCTCTTTTGCAAATTTTTCTGAGCATAAAATTACAGAACTTGCACCGTCTGAAAATGGACAGCAATCATAAAGTTTTAGTGGGCTTGCAACAACTGCAGAGTTCATTACGTCATCAATTGTAATTTTCTTTTGCAAATGAGCTTTTGGATTTAACACTCCATTATCATGATTCTTTACTGCAACCCTTGCAAAATCTTCTTCGGTTGCATTAAATTCTGTCAAGTAAGCTCTTGCCATTGAAGCAAACAGTCCTGGAAATGATGCTCCTGCTTGTCCCTCATAAAAGAAATCTGAACAATATGAGAAATATGTTGTTGTCCATTCTGTTCCAGTATGGGTCACTTTTTCAACTCCAGTCACGACTAGACAGTCATAGAATCCCGCAGCAACATTTGCATATGCTTCTCTAAACGATACAGAACCGCTTCCGCATGCCGATTCAATTGACAATGATGGCTTGTCTGAAATTCCAAGATTACTCATTAATACGGGTCCAAGATGAACCTGTTTGTCAGCCACGCCAAATACGTTTGAGATGTAAGCTGCTTTGACTTCTTTTGGATCAATTCCTGCATTTTCTATGGCCGCAACTGATGCCTGAGTAGTAATATCGGCAATGCTGTCGGCTAATTTTCCATATTTGGTGCTACCTGCACCAAGAACACAAACCTTTTCCACAAATGTGACTGACCCCATTCCCTATAAAAATCGTTTTAGTAAATACATTATAGAGAATGCCTTCAGAAAAAATTCAGATCCAGACGGTCAAAATCAAAAAGAAGACAAATAGGCATATTGTAAAAACTACAAAGTCACATACTACGGCCTTTAGAAAAGAGATCATTCAGTATCTTGATGTTAATGGATTTCTTTCTTGGTCATCAAAAGAAAAAAAGTACATAATTCTTGGAACGAATTCTCCAAAAAAAGGACTAGTCAACTGTCCCGAATGCAATCTTGGACAATTAATGGTGATCAGATCTAGAATAACTAGAAAACGTTTCATGGGATGTTCTAACTTTTATGGTGGATGCAAAGCATCATCACCACTTTTACAAAAAGCACGATTACGTGCAATAAAAAAAGCATGTGATGTTTGCAAGTGGCCAATGATAATTTTTCGATATTCAAAGAAACAAAAGTGGACAAGACAATGTTCAAATTTTAACTGTGAGAGTAGAAAAACTATAGCTTCAAAGTAGGATAGATGTCAGTTCTTCTATTTTTTAGTAAAGGAAGTATTTTACGGATTTTTTTTATTTTTTTCAATTCAATATCCACATAGCCTATTCCTTGCTTCTTTTTCATATCTAGTAATACTTTACCATAGGGATCAACTACGATACTTCTTCCACAATAGATATTTCCAACTTGATCAGGTGCTATAACATAGCAACCATTTTCAATTGCACGTGTTTTGTTTAATGTTACCCAATGTTCCTCCTTCATGTTTCCTTTAACCCATGCTGAAGATGCAACTAAAATCTCAGAACCAGATGCTGCAAGTATTCTTGATATTTCAGGAAATCTCAAATCATAACAAATCATCATGCCAATTTTTCCAATTGACGTGTCAATTGGTTTTGCAATTTTTGTTCCTGATGTCAATTTGTCAGATTCCTTGAATCCTAGTGCGTCATATAGATGAATTTTTCTATAAGTTGAAATTGTTTTTCCTGATTTATCAACTACAAATAAAGTGTCATAAACACGATCTTTTTTTGTACTCTTTTCATAAAACGAACATATGACTTGAATATTGTTTTCTTTGGCAGTTTTTGCAATAGTACTTACAAAATTTCCATTGATTGTTTCAGCCAATTCAGCAAGTTGTTTGGATGTTTGTGATGAAGTGGTATAAAACATCATGAATTCTGGAAATGCTATTAGTACAGCTTTGTTTTTAGCTGCTTTTCTAATACAATCTGTGATTCTCTTTAGATTTGTTTCTTTATTTGTTGATGCCTTTAATTGTACAACAGCTACTTTCATAAATTTTCTATTTCAAATCACAATAAAAGGTTACATAAAAAATAATACATTTAATGTATGTATAATTTTATTATTCTGTAACTGTCTTGTCATACAACACCTTCCAGTGTGTATTTTTAAGATGTTGTGGATGAAGAGATGCTAGATGTTATTGTAAAAAAATAATTAAAGTTGGTTTCCTGCTAAAAACCAATTTTCTTTTGGATTATCCTCAAAAACAACAATGACATGATTCTCTTTAGTTTTTAGAATGTCTACAGCAGCTTTTGTAATTGCTTTTGCATATTCGTCTTTTTGTTCCTGAGTTCTGCCAGGATACATTGATACAGTGATCAAAGGCATAAAGAGATTACAAAAGTTGATTGATTTATTCTTTAGAGAAAATTATGGTCTATAACCATATCTTGTACCGTAGGTAAACTCAGAGCTATGAGTCTTCTTGTATAGATAGCCTGTTGCAAGACCAACTACGAAACCTCCAATATGTGCAAGATAAGCTACACCACCTCCTGCAACGCCAAATCCCCCAATGAAAAATGGCAAGAGGTTTTGGAATACCAGCCAAAATGGCAAGAACCACCTAGCTTGAATGTGCATCATTCTAAAAAAGAAGCCCATCATCATGAAGGTTTGAATTCTAGCTTTTGGGAAAATGACAAGATAGGCCCCTAAAACTCCTGAAATTGCACCAGATGCTCCAACGGCAGGTATTGCACTGTTTGTATCACCAAGAATGTGTATTAGTCCTGCCAAGACACCCCACAGAAGATAGATTCCAAGATATTTTATTTTTCCAAACTTTAGCTCGATGTTGTCTCCAAATATCCACAAGAACAGCATGTTTCCTCCAAGGTGCATCAATCCACCATGTAGGAAAATTGAGCTTACAAGAGAAACATAAGGTGCATCAGGGCAAGATACAGTGAATGGGCCGGATCCAAAGTCAATGTTTAGTACATTGCCTCCTGTTATGCAGTTTGGTACAGCTCCCCAATTATAAAATAAATTAAACGCGTTTTGATTTGTAAAGTCAAAAAATTGTCCAGTATATGCAACCTCAATAAAAAATACAACTACATTAATTATGATTAATGCAATGGTAACTTTCGGTTTAAAACCTGGAGGATGGGGATTTTCATCCCTTAATGGCATCATTAGATGTATAGTTTCAATAAAAATCGTATAATAAGATTATTCTAAAAACAAAAAATGATACTAGATTTTGATCAATAATGTAAACTAGATTACAATAATCTCTCGTTTTACAAGATTCTCAATTGCATTCAGAAAATCATCATCTGAAATTTTTTCTTCAGACCACCAACCAGCAATTATTTTAAACCAATGTGGTATTTCCCATTCAGATTCTACAGTAAGTTGCTTTCCTGAAACAAATATCGTTCCTTTCTCAAATAGGAAATCAATTCCTTCGAGAAATTCAGAGTCAGATATTTGCTCTGTGGACCACCATGCAGCATTGTCTTTGACCCATTGTGGAATTGCAGGAGTTTCTGGAGGAAGTCCTTTTTCAAATCCAGTAATTTTTACTATCCCTTGTGAATGTGGACCGATTGTATAAGCGACATGCCATTGACCCATCTCATCAACACTCTGAATAAAGTCTATAGGCTCATCATTTATTGTAACATTGAATTTTTCCTTGCCAGATATTGGAGTAAATTCAAAATTTGCATATGTTTCAAGAGGATAACTGTTGTATCCACGCATGGTTAATGTTGTACCATCATCACTGAATTTTGCAGCAGAATACCATGCACCTGAATCATATCTGAAATCAAAATTACCGTCGTTTTTCTTTACGGTAACTGGGATTACAGTTGTGTCTACGGGTGCAAAGCAGGAGTAAAAGCGAACAGGTTCTGAAACAGACGGATCAGGATATATTGTAAAGTTTAGTATTTGGCCTGGTTCAATTTTTTCTATACGATTAATGTTTTGAGCCACATCCAAGATTTCAGTCTCATAGCCATGTACAATTGCAAAAATTTTAGGATTGTATACTGTTTGAGTTCCAATATTTTTTATTCTGCCGGTAACATGGCCATCGTCATGAGTTACCAGAGTTTTGTCGTAGATAATCTGGATTGGAATAGAATTTTTCTCAGTTTTCACATATTTTAGATCTGCTTTCAACACTGTAGGGTTTTGACCATTAATCTCAGGAAACTTTAGTTTAAATGGAATGTCAGTCATGGCCGGAATGGGTACATGGTTAAGTGTCTTGGTGATTTTGGTTGAATCATCATCAAATACGGATATTGTTATTGTCGGAATTAACGCAAAATCATTTTGATTTTTGACATTTCCAACAACAGTATAAACTCCCTCATAATCATAGTAACCAAGATATTCATTATCTGGTATGAAAACGTCAGCATATACGACCATTGGAAGTAAAGCTAGTAAAAAAAATGAAATTGTAAAAACACAAAGAATTGAATTAGAAGGAGTTGATAATGTCTTCAAACTCAGAAGTTGATTTTTCAAGTGGGCTTGGCTTATAGTCTTCAAGTAGCTTATCAACCATATCTTTTTCTTGAATATAATATCTCTTTTTAAGATCTTCAAGTTTAATTTTAACAAGGCCATCCGCAACTATTTGAGACAAATAAAGTGATATAGTTGAAGGTGACTTGCCAACCTCATCAACAAGTTGGGAAAAATCCAGACCGTCATTTCTCATCAATGCAAGCAACAAGTCTCGTGGAGTTTGTCTGCGTAATGCCTTGATGACTTTTGATTCATTTTCTGTTATTTCAGGTGAAAAAAACCTTGTTTGTCGTTGACCTCGTTCTACTTTGATGATTCCATTTTTTTCTAATTTTCCCAGATAATGACTCAGCACTCCATTTTTTAATCCCGAAGTACGCATAATTTCCCTGAATTGAATGCCTGGATTTTGTTTAATTATTTGTTGTAATTGTAAATTCCTATCAGTCATTTCTAAACACTCCTAAAGCTAACAACCCTAATGTAGCAAACGTCAATAAATGTCCTACCTCCAAAAGAGGCATATATCCTAGATCATACAGATTTGGCCATGTTGCATCTACTAACAACACAACTTCTGCACCAATAAAATTTCCAAAAGCAATCGTACTTAACAAGAGTCTTTTTGTTTTTAATTTTGCATAAGCTAATACAGCAAGAGATGTTATGAAGACTGCCAAAGTAATGCCGCCTACATGTAAAAAGATGTGAGCAATATGAAATCCATGTAATAGATGAGGTATTATTACCGGTAATGCAAGAATTGCAACGACACCAGTTACTACAACAGAAAATAATGTGGATTTCTTTTCAACTATACTTTCTGGCCTAAACAAATCAATCAAAATTATATTTTTATCAATTTAAAGAGACTGGTTCATACTTCGAATTAACAAGCGAATCAAACATGAAGTATGCCTTTTTGGATTAAATATTGTAGCCCTTGAACAAACGTATTATCGTCAATTTCTCCTTTGGCCCACCAGCCTGCATTGGTCTTGACCCATGATGGGATTTCCTTTGTATTGGAATCAGATGTAGTCTTTGGTATGACAATTATGTCATTTTGAATTAGGTATTCAATTCCTTGAATGAAAGTATTATCGTCAATTTGTTCTGTAGACCACCATGCAGCATTATTACGAATCCAATCTGGAATAGAAACATCATGACTAGGTGTGATTGGATTGACTACAACTGGAATTGATGACTTGGCTAGATTATTGTTATCAAGATTTTGGAAATTCAAATGAATTATTCCGGAAACATCTTCAGGGATTTTAAATTCAACAATGTTATGCTCGTCCCTAGAATCTGTACTCAAGCCACTTTGTTTGTGAAGAAGTCTGTCATTTTGGGATATTAGAAGATCATAATTTGTTGAAACAGGTCGGTTCTTTAGAAAGATGTCTGTTATATCAAAAATTATTTTTGTTTCTGAATCTGACCTGAGAATTTCAGGCTCCCATGAAACAAGTATTCGAAATTGTCCGTTTTCAGTAACTGAGCTAAGTTGTGTGAATTCCAGATTAGGTTTTATAACAAAATTCATCCCATTTTGATTTTCATGTGTTGCAAAAATTTTTTGTAGTTCATTTTGACTAATTATAAAATGAACAACTCTATCATCCGAAAAAAAATCATCAATAGTTACAATGTCATCAGATAACTTGACATCATTTACATACATTGAAAATCCTGAAACAAGTAAATCGCCAAATGTTTTTGGGATAACTACCTCTTGATGAACCACTGAAGTTTGGTTGAGGTTTTCTACAGTCCATTCAAAGGGCATCGAAAATGAAATTTCTTTAGAAGCCGAATCGTAGTTAAAATTACTTAATTCATCATAGTATGTTATGGTACTAATTGTTTGAGTGCCAAAATTCGGATCATTGATTTGGTGTTTTGTTGTCTGAGCTATAGAAATCCCTGCATTATAGATCAGTGGTTCATCAAGTTTATTGGAGTAGCTATTAGCAGTAATTACTGCTACATCAAATTTATACAATCCACCTTCAGCAAGGTTAGGTCCTATGACATTGATTTTTCTGCTTTCAAGCCCCAACAATGAGCCAAAAAAACTTGAATCGCTCTGCTCTTGTACCAAGATTTGTTTGGTTTCATCTGAGATAAAATTAAAGACCAGAAATCCGTTGTCTGCTCTGAATTCTTTTTCAAACAGGAATTGTTCTCCACGTTCAGATTTTATAAGAAAGGTTACATCTCTGAGAGTAATTTTTGAATCAAAATCGATCATCGAGATCGAGATTTGTTGGTCATCGTTTTCATCGGGATTATTAGTAGATGAGGATACCTCCAGTGTTACACGCTTGCCGTCTAGTTCTACGGGAGGAAATGTTTCGCTTCCAACTCCATGACCAAATGAATTACCTGTTGTCAGAGAAGATAGAGTCAAGAACATTAATGGGATGATGAAATAGGATCTTCTTTTCAACTAGTTTTGTTTTTGCTAGAGTCCATTTAAAAATATGGATTAAGTATACTAAAAGATCTAATTTGATATCATAAAAATCTCAAACAAGAGTTAATACATCAAAAAAATATCAACATGTGTGCAAGAGGAAAGAAAAGAAAAACTTCGAACTGGTTACACAACTGGAACTTCAGCCACTGCTGCTGCAAAAGCATCTTTATTATCAATAATTCAGAAACAAAAAATTTTAGAGATAGATGTCAAGTTGCCCAAAGGCAACATGATCAAGATTCCAATTCATTCTTGTGAATTTGATGAGGAAAAAGCAAGGTGTTCTGTGATTAAAGATGGAGGAGATGATCCGGACGTCACACATGGGGCTGAGATTATAGTTGATTTGTCATTTACAGACAAAGTCAATGAAATTGAGATAGACGGAGGAGAAGGAGTGGGAGTTGTTACAAAACCGGGTTTAGGATTAGAAATAAACAAACCAGCAATCAATCCAGTTCCAAAAAAGATGATTAATGAAAATATTAGAGATGTCGGTAAGGAAATTCTTTTAAAAAAAGGAATCAGAGTTGTCATTTCAGTTCCAAAAGGAAGGGAGCTTGGTCCCAAAACAGACAATCCTAGAATCGGAATTTTAAATGGAATTTCTATTTTAGGAACAAGCGGTATTGTAATTCCATTTTCAACTGCTTCATATGCTGCATCAATAAGACAAAACATCGATGTTTCTATTGCCATGGGAAACGATACTGTGGTTCTCACAACAGGTGGAAGAAGTGAAGATTTTGCAAAAAAGATTGTAGATTTGCCTGATCATTGCTTTGTTCAGATGGGTGATTTTTCAGGATACACCATGCAGCAGTGCGCAAAAAAAGAGATCAAAAAAGCATATGTTGTTGGGTTTATTGGAAAATTGGCAAAGATGGCTGCAGGAGTAAAACAGACTCATGTCAAAGGCTCAAAAGTAGATATGAATTTTTTATCTGAAATTGCAAAAAAATGTAATGCAAGTCATGACACTATTGAAAGAATTCTAAAGGCAAATACTGCAAGACATGTATCTGAAATCATCATAGAAGATAATGTCAAAGGTTTTTTTGAAGAAATTTGCAACAAGACTTTTGTGCACATGAAAAAGTATTCCGAAGAAAAGGTATCTTTGGATGTAATATTGTTTGATTTTGATGGGAACATTCTTGCTAGAAAATCAGGTTAGTAAGGTATTTTATTAAATTTGACGAGTTTTGATTATGAATAAGATCGCAGTTCTTGCAATTACAAAAAATGGCATCAATATTGGAACAAGATTAAAAGAAGTTTATCCATCTTGGAAAGTTTTTGCACCTATAAAATTTGAAGGTAAAATAGAAGGAATTTCATGGTATTCAGAATCTACAACTGAAAAAATAGTTGAACTGTTCAAAAGTAATGATGCTTTAATTTGCTTATTTTCATTAGGAGCCGTGATTCGATTAATTGCGCCATTTTTAAAAGATAAAAAAACAGATCCTGCAGTAATTGTTATTGATGATAAAACTAATTTTGTGATAAGCGTATTATCAGGACATATTGGAGGCGCAAATGAACTAACAGAGGAAATTGCCAAGAAGCTAAATGCAATTCCAGTCATCACAACAGCTGCTGATGTAAACAAGACAATTGCAGTAGATCTGGTGGGAAGAGATCTTGGATGGAAGATAGATGATGATTCTACAGTTACCAAAGTCAGTGCATACATGGTAAATGAAGAAAAAATTGGTATTTTTCAAGATGCTGGAAAAAAAAATTGGTATAAGGAATTACCAAAGAATGTTAAAATTTTCAACAGTTTGGATGAATTGAAGGACTCTGATTCCAAGGGATTTTTGATAATCACAGACAAAATGCTAGACGGGGGATTTTTGAAAGATGCAGTTGTGTATAGACCGCCAAGTTTAGTCATTGGAGTGGGTTTGCATTGGGACACTACAAAAGAGACGATTAAGGAAGGAATTGATTTTTGCATGCAAAAATTCAAGCTTAGTCCAAAATCTATTGCAAAGTTTGCATCAATAAAAAAACCTGAAGATGTTAAAGGACTAATTGATATTGGAAAAGAAATGGGAATACCTGTGGAATATGTGAGTAGAGAAGAACTGGCAGAAATTTCGGCACCAAATCCATCTGAAACAGTCAAGGTGTTTGAAGGAACATCAAGTGTTTCAGAAGCAGCTGCAATCAAGGTATCAAAGGGGGAGTTGGTTGTGGAAAAGCAGAAATTTCCACCAAATCTAACTATAGCAATAGCGAGGAAATTGGAATGAAAAAAGGATTATTGTTAATTGATAGAGGTAGTCGGGAAAGAGAGGCATCAGAGGAATTAGAAGTGATTTGTAAGGAAATAAAATCAAAAGGAGATTACGTGTTTACAGATTTTTGTTTTCTGGAGGTAGAACCACCATATATCGAGGATGGAATTAAAAAATGTCTGAAACAAGAAATTGAGTTGCTAACAATTGTGCCTTACTTTCTTTATCCAGGAAAAAAAGTCAAGAATGCTGTTACAGATGTTATGAAATTTCAAAAAGACACCAAGGTGAAATTTGTTGTAACAAAGTCCATGAGCATGCATAAAACCCTAATTGAGTTGGTGAGAAATAGGATATCTGCGTCTTTGCAAGAAAATAACGTGACAATTCCTGAAAAGGACGTAGATGTGTTGATTATAGGACACGGAAGCAAAGATCCCAATGCTCAAATGTCGTTAAATTATGTAGTAGATGGATTAAAGACAGATTATAGAAATGTGAATAGATGTTGGTTGGAAATTGAACAGCCAGATATCTTTGAAGGGATAAAAACCTGCGAAAAAAATAATCCAAAAGTGCTTGTAATTGTTTTTTATTTTCTACATGAGGGAGCACATGTAAAGACGGATATCAACAATGATCTTTTGCCAGCGCTAAAAGAGTCAAGCATCAAAAATGTATGCATTACTAAACATTTGGGAGCAGATCAAAAAATGATTGATCTGATTATTGAGAGAGCAAGGGAAGTAGAAAATGCAGACTGAAAAAGGTCAATCAATCGAAGATGCAAGTATGCAAATGATTGAAGATGAAGTAGGAGATCATAACTATGGTAAAAAAGAATGGCCAATAGTCAGAAGAATTATTCATTCAACAGCAGACTTTGATTTTGTTGGGAAAAATAGGTTGATTTTTCACAGAGATGCAGTTGAAAGTGGTATTAATGCTCTTAGAAATGGATGCAGTATTGTAGTTGATGTTAATGGAGTTATTGGTCTGTTGAATAAACAGAATCCAAAAGATTTTGGAAACAAAATAGTATGTAACATATCAGATGTAAAAATAATGGAACGTGCAAAAAAAGAAGGTAAAACTCGCTCACAGGTATCAATGAGGGCTGCAAGTTCAGAGATAGATGGCGGGATTGTAGCAATTGGTAATGCCCCTACTGCCCTTTTGGAGGTAATTCAAATGGTCAAAGAAGGAATTGTCAAGCCTGCCCTGATAATAGGAATTCCAGTGGGATTCATTTGTGCTTCAGAATCAAAAGAAGAGTTAAGCCATATGGACAATGTTCCATTTATTACCAATTTGGGGAGAAAAGGCGGAAGTTCTTCTGCAGCTGCGATAATTAATGCATTGTACAAGCTAATTAGAGAAGAATCATCTTCTTGAATATTTTATACAGTTTTTTACAAAAATTTTAGCATAATCAGAGCTGTCAAAATAAAGATGCCCGTAAGACGCAAGTGTATTATATAGAACAATTCCGTCTTTGTTATTTTTTATGCCTTCGCCTGTTTCTAGTTCAATTCCAAATTTTAAGTCAGAGGAAACAGATGACAATTCAGAATAATGAAATTCATGGCCACGCAACAAATGAGATTTGTCAGAGAGGATATTTTTAGAGAGAATTCTTCCTTTTGTATAGTTTAATTTCATTTTTTTGGTCATTTTTGTTTCTGCATCAAAAAGACCCGTCATTTTGTATTTTTTTGTTCCATAATCAATAGATTTTGTGAGATACATCAAACCGCCACATTCAGCATAAATTGGCATGTTTTCTTCAGATAGTTTTTTAATGGATCGTCGCATGATAGTATTTTTTTCCAAAGAATCACCTAGAACTTCTGGAAATCCTCCGCCTATGTAAATTCCGTCGCAATTTGGAATTTTCTTGTCTTTTATTGGACTGAAGAACTTTAGATTGGCCCCATTACGTCGTAATGATTCCAAGTTATCATGATAATAGAAGTTAAATGAATTGTCAAGGGCGACTGCTATTGTTACATTGGGTTTTTTATAATCTCGTTTTGGTTTATTATTTATTAGAACTGAGTTTTTAAGAATTTTAAGAATTTCTTCAACGTTCAGATAATTCGCAATAATCTTTGAAGTTTTTTGGATTTTTTTATGTAAATTGTTTTCAGTCATTGTAGATATCAATCCTAGGTGCCGTGATTCCAAAGCAATTTCAGGATTTTTTGGAATGATTCCGACGATTGGAAGTTTGGTTTTTTCTAGTGCTTGTCTGCATAAATTTTCATGTTTTTTACTGCCAATTTTATTTAAAATAATTCCCAATATTCTTGAATTTTTATGAAATTTTTGAAAACCAAATGCTGTTGCTGCAATTGATCTTGCCGTTTTGCTAGCATCTAAAATCAATATTACAGGAGATTTAGTTAATTCTGCTACGTGATGAGTGCTTGCAAAATTTGAATTGCCAGAAAATCCATCATAATAACCCATTACACCTTCAATTACAGAGATGTCAGATTTGGAATTTTCAATAAAACTTTGTAGCAACTGGTTTTTCCCCATCATCCACACGTCCAAGTTGAATGCTTTGCTACCTGAAATGCTAGAGAGATAACTTGGATCTATGTAATCAGGTCCAACTTTGAAAGGCTGGATTGAGAATCCCTTTTTCTTTAGTGCATAAATTAATCCACATGTGATGGATGTCTTTCCGACGCCGCTAGAAGTACCTGCTAAGACAATTCTTGGAATTTTCAATTTGGATTTCTTGAACTGGTTTTTATTTAAATTGATACTTTTGGCACTGGACTGAATGTTTTTACTTGGATGTTGGTCAGAGAATTTGTGCAAAAAGAGGGACTTACTATTGTATATACTGGAAAGGGAAAAGGAAAGACCACGGCAGCGTTAGGAATCGTGTTACGAGCAGTAGGATATGAAAAAAAGATCTGCATGATTCAGTTTATCAAAGGCTCTTGGCATTATGGTGAGATGTTTTCATCAAAAAGATTAGAGCCAGAATTTGAGATGGTGGTGATAGGTAAGGGGTTTGTTGGCATCATTGATGATAAAAGTCCTAAAGAGGATCATGAAAAAATAGCAAAGGAGGCAATAAAGATAAGCTTGGAAAAAATACAATCAGGAAAATATGACATCATTATATTAGATGAAATAAACTATGCAGTGAACTTGGGTTTGGTAAAAGAAGAGGATGTAATTAATTTAATCAAATCAAAACCGCCAAAATTAGATCTTGTATTGACTGGCAATTATGCAAAAGACAGAATCATAGATTTGGCAGATTTAGTTACTGAGATGAGGGAGATAAAACATCCATTTCAGCAGGGAATAAAAGCCAGAAAGGGAATTGACTTCTGACCAGCAACATTAAATTACATAAGAAAGAGTTTTAGAAGAAATGTCTACAGAAGTTCAAGAATTACCAGAACAGGGCGAGATTGTTCTTGCCACTGTAACTAAGATTATGGATCATGGGGCATACGTTACATTAGATGAATATGATGGAATTCAGGGTTTTTTGCATATTTCTGAGATTGCCCCGGGATGGATTCGCTCAGTAAGCAAATTTGTAAGAGAGGGAGACAAGAAAGTGCTTCTTGTAAAAAAAGTAAATCCCGAAAGAGGAGATGTTGATCTTTCCTTAAAACAAGTATCAAATGATCAAAAAAAGCAGAAACTCAAAGAAGTCAAAAAATTTGAAAAGGGAAAAACACTTTTGCAGAACGTTCAGGAAAAAGCAAAGCTATCAGACAGTGAAATGGAAAAGTTGGAAGACAGCATCTATTCAAAGTTTGATTCAGTTTATGATGCATTTCTTCAGATAGGAAGAAGCGGCATCTCATCAGTAAAGGATCTTAAACTAAACAAAAAAACATCATCAGTCATTGAGGAGATTTGCTCAAAGATCAAATTACCATCAGTTGAAATTCGTGGGATTATGGAAATTACAAGCAACAAATCTGACGGAGTAGAGATTATCAAAAAGACACTTCTTGATGCAATAAAAAAAGATTCAACAATCGACATTACATATTTGGGTGCACCAAAATACAGATTATCTATAAAGGCCGAAGATTTCAAGACTGCTGAAAAATCACTAAAACCAATCATTGAGGAGATCCAGAAAAACATAGAGAAAAAGAACGGTACATTCAAGTTTACTAGAGAAGAATCTAAAAAAACCAGAGAGGGTTAAAATTGAGATTTCTGTTAAGAAAATGCATAAAGTGCAATCAGTATACGCTCAAAGAAAAATGCCCAAAGTGCGGTGAAGAAACAATTTCTGCACACCCGGCAAAATTCTCACCTGATGACAAATACATGAGATACAGATTGGCAGAAAGATACAGCTAATTTGCAGATTTACGGGGCATACTTTCCTTCAAGTTTTGCTTCAGATAAGACATGACCATTCATTGCATCTTCTAATTGTTTTTTTGTTGAACCTTTTTGCAGATTCAGTTTTTCGTCTAACGCATACAGTTTGAAAACATATGTGTGTTCTTTGTCAGGCGGTGCCGGTCCGCCGTAACCTACTTCGTTAAAATCGGTAGTTCCTTCAACAGAACCTGCAGGTAATGAGTTTTCTTTGATTTCAGTACTGTTGGTATCGATATTCCAAACTACCCAATGAACCCAAATTTTTCCAACGGCACCCATCGCATCAGGATCATCCATGATCAAGGCCAGTGATTTGGCATCCTTGGGAATTTCTCTGATTGTTAGCGGAGGACTATGATTGTCATTTTTATAACCATATTTTCGAGGAATTGTTCCTCCATTTTCAAATGCAGTGCTTGTCAGTTTCATTGCGATCAAGATCTTTTGTCAAACCCACAAGTTAAATTTTTCTAAGATTCCAAGACAATTTTATCATTAGAGAATGAAAGTACTGATCCACCTGCAATCTTGATCTGTTTTTTTAAGTCTTTATCCATAGTTCCAATTATGGACTTGGTTGATTTTACATAAGCCAATATTTCTTGATCTGCAAAGTTTCCAGAAATGGCGATTGTTTTTAGATTTTTTATAAAATTTCTGGTCAAAATAATGTCTTGTTTTTTTTCTGGTATGTTTTCTAGTTTAGACAGTTCGTTTTTGACTACATCTGGGACAACAAAAGAAATCGAGCCTATTTCAACATCAATATTGTCGATATTTCTGATTCGTTTGGTTGCTAAATGAATCAGAAAGCTAGTATCACAGATTACTTCAACCAAGTATTCCTGCTCCAATCAATCTCCATCTATCAGCAATCCTTCGACTAATTGCTACATTCCCACCTTCAAAAATACAGGCAGGTCTTCGGAGCTTAATTTCTGCAGTGTTTGACTTAATCTTGGATACTTGTCCTAGTACAGGAGCAGTTCCAATGTTTAATCTTAAAAGTTCACCAGACTGAATAGGTAGTACTTTGGTGTCTTCAGTAACTCCTACGGCAGAATCAAACAGGGTTACTTCTAATTTTATGTCCGAAGAGTTTTCTGGAAGTGTTCCAGGTTTTCCAATGACAGAGCCAATAAATGAATCACTTCGTGTCATTGATGGATCTAACTTAGTTCCAATAGCAACCAATCCGCCCGGCTTTACATATTCAACAATTCCTGCTGCCGTTCCAAGAGATGTGATTTCAGTTACCAAAGGTTCGTATTGTTTCTTTTTTTCATCCATTATTCCCGGTTTAATTTCAATTTCATCACCAACATTAAAGATGCCCTGTGTTAGGCTTCCTCCAATAACGCCTCCCTTGATGTTCTTTAGTTTGGTTCCAGGTTTGTTGACATCAAAAGAACGCAAAACGTGCATTACAGATTCTTTTGATTCGTCTCGTTGAGGAGTTTTAATGGTATTTTCAATCGATCCAATCAGTGCATCAATGTTTAACCCAGACTGTGCAGATATTGGAATTATAGGGGCTTTGGCAGCATGTGTGCCTTTGACAAATTTCATAATGTCTTGATAGTTCTGTAGAACTTCTTCATATGAGAGCAAGTCAACCTTGTTTTGGACTATAACGATTTGTTGAATTCCTAGTGTTTGCAGTGCCAATAGGTGTTCCTTGGTTTGAGGTTTTGGAACTTTTTCATTTGCGGCAACTAACAACAGTGCACCATCCATTAATGCAGAACCAGAAAGCATGTTTGCCATAAGACTTTCATGTCCTGGACTGTCAACAAAACTTACAACTCTGGAAAGCTCGCTTTCTTTTCCGCAATTATTACACTTTGGAGTAGTAGAATATCCCAATGGTTCTTCACATTTTTTGCATTTGTAAAAAGCAGCATCAGAATATCCGACACGAATTGTAATTCCTCGCTTTAATTCCTGACTGTGTACGCTAGTCCATGAACCAGTCAGTGCTTGAATGAGAGTTGTTTTGCCATGATCTACATGCCCTGCAGTGCCAATGTTTACACATGGTTGGTAACCATATTTTTTGATGTACCATTCAGGAAGTGTCTCTCTCCAATGCATGAGTAAAAATGTAGAACCGGTATATGTTAAGTTATTCTTTTTTATCGGTGTTTTCTTCTGCTGCTTCTACTGGAGCTTCAACTGGTATTTCTCCATCATATCTGCAATTAATTTGATAAATTTCCTCAGAGATTGTATTTCCTCTCATTAATTTTCGAACTCTTTGTCCAATCTCAGCATCTTGTAATCCAACGCCTTTGGATAAGAGAATATATTTTCTTGCTGAGCCGTGTATATCGTTTCTCATTGGAACGCCAGACTTGTCGCTGCCACCAGTAAGTACTAGTTTTCCGTTCAAGCCTACAATTGCTGCATCAGTCTCGTTTCCTAATTGAAGACCTAGCAATGGATTAGCATCACTGTCTTTCAATTCTTTACTGACTGACTTGCCTTTTACATCTGATACTGTTAACTTGAAATTTGCCAAGTATTCCAAAAAATTGCTGAACGACTAATTAACGTTTGGACATTATTTTTAAATCAAGATAAGGTAGTGTAGGCATGGCAGATGAGATCCTGTGCCCTAGATGTAATAATAAAATGGTAGACATGCAAGCATGTCACATGTTTTGTCCAAAGTGCGGAGCTCATTTAGATTGTTCTGACAAGGGAAATTTTTGGTAGATCAGAGACCGGGTCTTTTTGGGATATAGTCAGACGCCATGTTGATTGCTTGGTCTTTCATGATTTCAAGATATGTGTCATAGTCTGCTTCAAAATTACAATGTGGGCATTTTACATTAGTTATGTCATCGTTTAATATTGCAACATTCTCACATTCAGGGCATTTTGCATCCATATTGTAACAAGGTAATCAAGATATTTAATCATAGTCGGTATTTTCTTAGTTGGGCGGAATTAGTCTAGCTCGGTATGACGTCAGCTTCCCAAGCTGGAGGCCGCGGGTTCAAATCCCGCATTCCGCATTTTATTTCTGAAAATATAGAAAGAACGTCACAGATGATCAACGTAACTGTAAACAAATACAAAAAATCTGATCATATACATTTGCTTTTAAATTATAAAATAAGGATTAGCTATCTTCTGAATCATCTTGTTCTGAATCATCACTTTCGTCGTCTTCATCAGACTCATTTTCAGATTCAATTTCAAATTCAATTACTTCCTCAATCTGTGATATAGTTAATCCGGTTCTTGAAGCAATTTCTGTAATAGTATTTTGTCTATCAATCCAGTTCATCTCAAATTCAAGTTCTTCGCCATTTGATTCCATTGTGATTTTGGCAATTCCACTCTTGATTTCTACTTCGATTTCTAATTCATTTTCTTCAGGTGATTCATCATTTAAGGTCTTGTCTTGTTGTGTGTCTCTTTCCATCTCACGTTGTTTTTTCTCTTGATCTTTAAGCTTCTCTTGTTCAGCTTTTAGTGTTTCTCTTGTATTTTCTTGTTTCTCTCGCATAATTTCACGTTCTCTTTTATCTTGTTCTCTAACCTTTTGTTTATCTTCTCTAATTTGTTCAGTCATCTTTTGTTGAAGTTCTCTGATCAATTCTCTTTTTTCAGGATTATCAGACAATGATTTGATATTAGATATTGCTACATCTCTTTGGGTAGAATCAATTGGTAATCCCTTAGATTCTCGTATGAATACCTTGATGTTTTCTCTAAATTCTTTAAAAGTTTCCTGATATATTTCTCGAAGGGATTTGTATGACTCTCTGATTTCATCCAGAGTAGCTCTACACAATTCTCTGACTGACTCTCTTTCTGATGGTTCAGCATTTCTCACATTCTCTCTACACTGCATAATGGCTTCTCTGCTCTCTTCTTTTTGTTGTTGGAAGAGTTTCCTTGATTCATGTACAAAGTCTGAAATCTGTTGACCTAAGTTTGTAATGTCATTATCAATTTCATTATCAATCTCAGTATCCTCGGGTTCAGCATTTTCAGCAGTAATTGAGATAGACTCGTCTAATTCAATTGTAATGTCTTCTGTACTATTAGTACTAGTTTGAGCAAATGAAAGAGGGCTGGTAATGAGGCCTAACGCAAGAATTGAAATAACAAAAACATTTGATGATAACTTCATGTTGGTAAATTAGATTGAAGGTATTTAGCGATTACGTAGAATTTGAAAGCATTTAGAGAGAGGCAGGGTCGAGATATCATAATTTTCAAAAAAATCCTGTAAAAAAGACCAAGAACGTTCTGTTTTTTGTATATTACAACTCTCTTATTGCTTGCTCTATAATTCCCCTGTCTGGTGCTTTTGGAAATAATTTCAAGTATGTCTTTAGATCCTCTTTTGCTTCAGAAGTTTTGTTTTGTTTTTCTCTAAGATATGCTCTGTTTTTGTATATTTTTGCAGATCTTTTTGGATTGATTTTGATTGCCTCAGTATACGAATTCTCTGCCTTGACAAACTGATTAGATTTTAGATAAAAATTTCCCATTCCATTGTAAGATAGATACGACTTGTTGTTGATTTCTAGACATTTTTTATAATATTTCAAGCAGTCTGGGGAGTTTTGCTCGTTTAATATTGCACCCATCAGATTCATGGCAATTGAATTTGACGGATCGGACTCTATTGCTTTTGCTAGAATGTTTGCAGCTTCAGAAGAATTTCTTTGAATATTTAGTCTTTCTGATTCAAAACACATTCTGTTTGATTTGTCGCCGGATTCATTTTCCAGTTTGATAGTTGAGATAATATCAGATGGTCCCAAAAGGATCATCAATCTTCCTTCTTCAGACCATTCTTTGTCAAACAGATCTTGCGGGATTGCTCCTTCTTGCTGTTCACCTTCTTTGCTGCCCTTTTGAATATAATGCAGAATTGTTCTATCATCCTCATTATATCCAGTAATTACGGATGCATGTTGTGTAATTTCTGGGATTCCAGGAAGAATTACAATGGGTGGAACACCCATATCAATAATTTTTTTCAATTCAGGTAAAGAAGAACGAATAATTTTGCAGACAAGTCCGTGTCTCTCGGCTGCCTCTATTCCTTCTATCAAGATACTTCCATTAAAACCAGAATATTGTTTTGCAGTTTCAATGGCTTCAGACATGGACAGGTCAGTATTCCAATATTTTGATACTACGTTAATGGGCAAAGGAAGGCAAATGTTTTCTTCGTCTATTAATGGAAGTAAAAGTTCATGGTCAGATTGTTCCATGAACAGAGAAATTTTTTGACTAATTAAAATCATAGGGAGCAGAATTTTTCAATTAATTTGTGGCCATCTACGCTCATTTCAGGATGAAATTGGGTGCCAAATATTGGCTTTTTTTCATATTGGATGATTTCATATTTGCAATTTTTAGATTCTCCAATAGGTTTTAGAGATTCTGGTAGTTTAGAAATTTCAAAGCTGTGACTCTCAAAAACCTGTAGATTGCTATTGCAAATCATATTTTCTCTGCTTACTCGAATGTTTTCATTTCCCTTTTGAAGTGATTTGGTTTTTCTTATGGTACCTCCAAGGGTTAAAGCCAAAATTTCCGCACCATAACAGATTCCCAGTAATTTTTTTTCACAATCAATGGAATGTAGAATTATTTTGGAGTTTATCTCGTTGATCTTTTTTTCATTTTTCCTTCTACCTGATAAGATAAACGATTTGTACTTGGCAAGATTTTCCAAGTTTAGTGTATCTGGTGTTTGTTTTTCAAATTGAATTTTTTTTTCATGTAGCAAATCAATGAGGTTTTTTGTGTATATGGAACCGTTATCAACAACTAACAGCATGATTATACTCTGGCAGGATGGCAATTTAGCATTTTACAATGGTTGTAAAATAAAAGTTGTAGAACTAGCTTCCTATCTCTATAGAGATATAATGCATCTCAGGGATGCTGTCTTTTACAACAATTGTACCAATGTTGAGATTGTTTTCCTCTTGCCACATGAACACTCTGTCACTTCTGGGTTTTACAAAGTCGTCTATGAAATCATTTACAAAGTCTTCAGTGTCTGCTCTGTCATTTTCTGTAAAGAAGAATATCTCGCCTTCCTTGAAAGACAGTGGAACTTGAATTGTTGTTGGTTCAGATACAGAGATTCCCTCCTGAGTAAAGAGTGATTTTATTATATCTACTCTGTTTGATTTGTCAAGCTCCACATAGTCTGAATTAGCTGTAGTTGATGATGGTGCAACACCCGATACTTTTTTCAGGTATGCCTCAAATGCCTCTTGTTGAGTAGAACCCAACCCAACATAATATTCTCCAGTAAATGCAGCGCCTACTGCAGCAATTGTGCCCAATTGGGCCACAACTCCTCCAGCTCCGGCAGTATAAACAGGAATAAAGTAGACATCATGATCTCCTACACGGTACAAGATATTATCACCGACTCTTGGATTTCTCAAGAGTGTTTTTAATTGGGCAAACTCTGGATCTCTATCCAGTGCTTCGCTAACTGCTGTTGGGCCAATTAATTTGGTTGTAGAGTTTAGTGGAACCTCATAGAATTTCAAGTTACCAAGATTGGACAGATCATTTTGTACTACCATGTATCCTGCCAAGTTTCTTCCTTGGGAGCCACGTAATTCTAAAGACAGTAATCCTAGGAACTCTGTTTGATCAAAGCCAGGCGGCTTTGCTTCAATATAGTATGTCTCCAATCCACGTGGAACCTCATAGAACTGGTTTGCTTGAATGAATGTCTCAACATTTGTTATATGATAAATGTTATACATCTCTGTTTTCCAATTAAACAGCTCGACTGGATAACGGATTTGTTCTTCTAGCCATGCTGGCATTGGTTGGAATTGTTCAGAGTATTGGCTGACAAACATATCAGTAAAGAAATCATCACCAGTCTTTAGCAACTGGATATTTCCGTCATACGAGTCAACCAAGGCATATCCTACCAGTCTCAAGTATGGATTGCCTACAGACCATGGGACATCACGTGTATCAAATCCTACAATCAAAGGAATCAACCAGTAGGAATTTGTACCATCAGTTACGGGAACGGAATCCAGTTCCTTACCAAACAAGTCATAAAGGAAATATGGATACAGTGTTTGCATTCTATCTTTGATATCTTTGTATCTCATGATATGTACAGGCTCTGCTGGAAATGACAGCAAAAAGTTTGGCTCAAAGATCCAGCTAAGAGGTGGGGAGACATCCAGTCCACCCAGTCCGCTGTAAAATGCACCACCTAGTTCTGCACTATCAGAACCACGAGAGGTTGGATACGCAGACCAAGTTTGCTCAAATAGACCTCCTTCACCATAGTAAATTTCTCGTTGTTTGAAAAACTTGCTACTATCTACGATTTGTCCGTTAGTAGCTTCTAGCGTAAGAAATCCATTAGGTACGTGCGTATACACGAGATGTTCATTATACCATCTGTTTTCAAGGCTGACAGATGTAGGCAGAATTGGCTTCATGGATGCAGTCCAATACAAAGTATTGTTAAAACGAAGAATATCATTGTCCTCAAAGTCAACATATGGGATTAAACCAATCTCAGGCTTTAGTTTTGCAAATGCTGCTTCCCAGTCCCAGACTCGTATAACATTTAAAACATCACTGTTTTTTGAAATATAGTTTTTGATATTATTTGGAGATACTGATTGTAGCTTCACATCATATGTGCTCTCTTGTATGTCATTTAGCTCACCAAGGTATCGATTAACACCAATCTGTTGTGCGGTGTATGGCCCAAGGAATTCTATCTTTTTTGCATCAGCAATACTGTTGTTGACACCTACTACGCCTGCAACAACAAGTACAATTACAAAAATTGTGGCAAATCTAATGATTACGTCACGCTTGAACATGTGTGTTAAAACACGGGCTCGTATTCTGTCAACAACAGAAAATGCAATCAATGCAAAGCCAATGACTAGTGTTCCGCCTATTACATATCTTGTATTGTAATCAATTTGATCAGTAAAGAATAGATTGAATCCAGCCCAGATAACTCCAATTCCTAAAATTGCTTCAATGGTTGAAACATAGTTGAGGTATCTTGGTTTGCCTTCGTTTGAATCTTTGATAAAAGAAGTAACAACATCAATAATTCTGTGGATTCCAACATACAGAACTAATCTCATGCCAATTGCGGCAAGAACAGGAGGAATCAAAATAACAAGTGCAGGAATCATTGGTACTACATTTTCAGCTGCATAGTTTGGATCTTCTGCAGGGGTCACAAACGGCAGAGAGAACAGATTTGGCAGATTCTCTATTCCCAGATTATTTCCGTCAAGAAACTCCATTGCTGCAAAGCCAAACATGATATTTGCAAAGAATGCTCCAAAGAGGAAGATCTTGGTTATTTGCCATACTGTAAATTGTACTGGGCTTAGTTTGTAATCTCTAAAACTTGGAATACTTGCAGAGATGTTTGCCTGGGGGCCTTTGCCAAGAAAGCCTATTGCGGTATTGATTGCATACCAAAAAATTGATGATCTTGCTGCAATGTTGACTCGAATAAGTGCAATTGCTGCAAGAATTACAGTGGAAACAAGCGTGTAGAACAGCGGCTTGGTGAATTGATCGCCAAACTCGGTAAAATTCATGGATAAAATTACTGCCTGATTCCCAACAATAGAAAAAATTACAACACCAATTATGGCAATTATGCCTAATTTGATGTATTTTCCAGCATCAGGAGGCGGAGCTTGTTTATCAGTAGAGGCGCTATACAAAATCAATGATCATTAAGGCTCGGTAAATTAATGTCTTACCGGTAAAAACGATGAGTTATCTCATTTGAAAAGTATGATTGTTCTGAAAATCTAAGTAATTGTAGCTAGTTTTTTGCAGATCATGTATACTGCAGCATATGTAGGAATTGTGATTTTCTCGGCTTTGTATGGACCAAATTTCTTGTTTTTTAGCTTAAACTCTACAGGACAATCAGCCATAATCTCCACTATCTTGTCGTCTAGAAATGATGCTTCAATATAGGGATTAAATTTTGAAACATCTTTGCAGAGAGTTTTTGTCAGGCCGCTCTTGCTGTTCAGGGACCCGGGCAGTCTGAATATTCGATGAATATCCATGGTTACATTGGGATCAATCTTTACGCCAATTCTCTCGGTCAGACCCTCCAAGGTACTTTGAAAGGAGGAGTATCCGTCTGTAATCAACTCTGAGATTATTTTGGAGCGCTTTGATTTTGAACCGTACACTTCTTGTGAAAATCTACCACGCCATCCTTTCTCTGCAAAATCAGGAAATGAAGAGCGGTTTGGCTTGAATTTTTTCATTCCAAATGTTTCAGGAATTACTCCCTTGAACAGGATATAATCTGCAAGCTCGGATCTTTCTCTAGAGCCAAGATCCTGAAATTGAGAATCATACACATAGATGTGAAATCCTTCGTTTCCAGAAAAATAAATATGGATATTATTTTTGTCAATGGCAAAGTCATCTACCAGTATTTCTACTAGTTTTTTTACCTCCATCTTTGAGTGATCTATGCAATTTGTGCATGGAAGAGATTTTTTTTCTAGTTTTGTAGAATTGCATTTGGGGCATTGTTTTTGGGCTGTAGAGGTGGTGTTGCATTCTGTACATACTGAAACCGTGTGATTTATCCTACAATCAAGATTTAGATCCTTTGCATCAATGTCAAATATTAGATCGGCTTCCTTCCAGTCTTTTTCGTTCATGGGAAGATTTGGAAATGAATAGCATGCATTTGAGCAGTATACGTCAGAGGGGATGTTTTTCATTAACAGTAGATGAAGTTCTTTGTCGTCTTTTAGGGAGATGTGCCTGGTCATCCCGTAGTTAAATTTCTGAAAGCCAAACTCCCTTTCTGATGTTCTATCAGGAACGCGGATTTGATCAAAGTGATCAAAATAATATTTCTTAAACGAGTCTTCAAGAAATTTAATGTCGTTTTCGTTCATTGGACTCTCTTTTTTCCAAACTGGAGCGGGTTGGTAATGTTATCACATTCTGGAATTGCAAAGCACAGACTTTGTGTCTTTAGTTTTTCACAGGAAGGGCAAGAGTATTGTGTACCGCTTCCAGAAGTTCCAGCAAGGTGATTGAGCTGATAAAGTGTAACTCTTTCATTGTAGTCAGGGGCATTTTTGAACAATGGTGCAATTTGCTCAACTGTTTGCCCCTTTGATAATAGAAATGTTGCAAGCATGAATCTTCCTGAATGAGGCAGGTTCTCGCCTTTCTCCAGAACATCAATTGCATGCTTGATGCATGGTGGATACTCACCTGTAGTTACAACGGAGGTGGCAAATTTCTTGGAAAGAGAGACTAATTTGCTTACAGGTTCTTCAAAACCAGAGATCATCTGCGGGGTTTTAGCGTTTACTATTTTGGAATTGATGTATGTGCCAAGCTCTTTTCGAATCAGCCTTACTGTCTCATGAGGGGTGAGAAAGACATGGCCGTTTTCCACATGCCGGTTGATCAGCTTCCATTCTCTTTCATGGAAATTTATTGAATGCTTTAGATAGTCAGATACCGGAATTACAAAATAGTCGTCTTGTTTTTTTACCTGCACAGAAAACAGATCATCAATAACACGAATGGCAAGCTGCTTTTTTGACTCGTCTGAGATGTTTGCCAGATCTCTTTCAAGATATTTTTCTGCACGTCTTGCTTCGGCAAGTGCGAATCTCTTGATTAGAGTATGCATTCCACTTAATTTCAAGAGCACTATTGCCAAAAGAAAAGAAAACACTTCACGTGGTAGTGCTGCCTCTTTGGATACTTGGTCTGCTATGAGATCAGATTTGTAGACTTTGCCATCAGCTGCTACCTCAATTCTATCAAATGCCTTGTCAATTAGTGATTTCAAGTCAGGATCGGTTCCAAACTGCTCCAAAGTAAACCCCTTGTCTTTTAGGTATTGGCCAGCATCTGCCAGGAATGGATACTTTGCAATCTCGTCTGGCCCTAACGCAAGCATGATTAATGATTAATGACATTTACATAAAAATCTGGTTTTGTTGTTTGGTAATGCTGATTTAAATTATGTTTGGGCAAATTTGTCACAAATGCAGATTGGATGCCATGTGTCAATTTCTGGAGGTATTGACAAGTCTGTAGATAACGCAATTGAGAGAGAATGTTCTGCTTTTCAGATATTTACAAGAAATCCCAGAGGATGGCATGCAAAAGAGCTTGCCAAACAAGACATTACAAACTTTCAAGAAAAGCTGAAAAATTCAAAGATAGATAAATTTGCAACATGTGCTCACATGCCGTACCTGCCAAATTTGTCTACACCAAAGGAAGACGGTTTTGAAAAATCTGTAAACACGCTAATCAGCGAAGTTGAGCGGTGTGCAGAGTTGGGTATTCCATACCTTGTCACACATTTGGGAAGTCACTTGGGGACAGGCGAAGAGCAGGGCATAAAGAGGCTGGTAAAAGGTTTGACAAAAGCAGGGCAGACAAAAAACGATGTAATGATTCTACTTGAGAACACTGCCGGACAAAAAAATTCAGTCGGTGCTGACTTTGAGCAGCTTGCAGAAATTTACAATCAACTAAAGCCATCAAAGAAATTTGGAATCTGTTTTGATACATGTCATGCTTTTGTGTCAGGATATGACCTAAGAACAGAAAAAGGCGTTGATGATACATTTTCTAAATTTAATGATACAGTCGGAATTGAGAATCTAAAGATTTTACATCTCAATGATGCAAAGGGTGAGCTGGGATGCAATCTGGATAGGCACTATCACATAGGATTGGGAAACATTGGCAAGAAAGGTCTTGGGGCGGTGGTAAAAACTGCAAACAAGAAAAAGATCCCAATAATTTTAGAGACACCAATTGACAGTACAAGGGATGATTTTGAAAACATTAGAATTGCAAAGGGGCTTGCGTAGGAATTTATTTCGATGTCTGAGAGTAATGACAAAATGAACTATGAGGATGTAATGAAGCTGGCACTTGAGCGTGGATTTTACTTTCCTAGCTGCGAGGTGTACAGTGATGCACAGGCAGGGTTTTGGGAATATGGACCATCCGGAGTAAGTTTGAAAAATAAATTCCTAGAGTTGTGGAGAAGAGAACTCATCAGGCGTGACGGGATGCTAGAGATTGACGGCTCTCAGATAATGTCAAAGTCAGTGTTTGAAGCATCAGGTCATTTGGGAAACTTTGCAGATCCAATAATAAGATGTACAAAATGCAGATCAACATTCAGAGCAGACAGGCTCATTGCAGAGATTTCAAAGATAGATATTCCTGAAAGTGCGGATCTTGCAGAATTTGATAATGCCATATCACAAAATAATATCAAGTGCCCAAAGTGCAAAAGCGACTTTGAAAAGACTAGGAAATTTAACATGATGTTTCGGGTAGGGATCGGGCCTGAGGAGGAGGAAGCCTACCTCAGACCAGAGACATGCCAATCCATCTTTGTTGACTTTCCAAGACTGTTTAAGACAATGCGTGGAAAGCTGCCGCTTGGAATAGCTCAGGTAGGTAAAAGTTTTAGAAACGAGATTTCGCCAAGGCAGAGCCTTTTGAGGTTGCGAGAGTTTTACCAGGCAGAGATTGAGGTATTTTGCAACCCGTCAAGACTTGATGTTGTGGAAAAGTTTGCTGAGATTCAAGACACAGTAATCAGAGTGCAGACAGATTCAGCCCCTGTTGCAATGACATGCAAAGAAGCAGTAGAGAGTAAAGTAATTCCAAACAAGTTTGTGGCATATTATCTAGGAATACTGACAGAATTTTATGAAAAGACTGGAATTGATATTTCAAAGAGCAGGTTTAGAAAATTGGGTGAGAAGGAAAAGGCGTTTTATGCCCAGGTGGCATTTGATTTTGAAGTTGAAACCACAATAGGATGGCTTGAGCTTGTGGCATGTAATTATAGATCAGACTATGATTTATCCAGTCATGCAAACAAGAGCAAAGAAAAATTTGAGGTGATGGACGATGAGCAGAAGGTTTTGCCACACGTTTTTGAGATATCAATGGGAATAGACAGAAGCCTTTACACGATTTTGGAGCACAGCATAAGAGAGGACAAGGAAAACGAGAGAATAGTTCTTTCAGTAAAACCATACTTGGCTCCAGTCCACGTAGGAGTGTTATCATTGGTCAAAAAAGACGGCCTGAAGGAGAAGACAGATGAGATATTCATCGGGATTAAGAGAAAGTTTGATGCATTTTTGGACCATTCAGGGGCAATAGGCAGAAGATATAGGAGACTGGATGAGATTGGAGCGCCTTTTGCCATAACAGTTGACCACCAGACGCTGGAGGATGATACCGTAACCATCAGAAGCAGGGATTCTATGAGTCAGGACAGGATAAAGACATCGGATCTTGACAGTTTGTTGTCAAAAGAGACATCATTTCCATAAACTAGGAAACCAGAGTTATCATTTCAGAGTGGACTCTATACTGTATTTTGACTGAAACGTCTTGCATTGCATATGCATCAGATACCAATCCGTTTTCTGACTCTAGAGTGATTGACCAGTCTGCAAGGATTGGATCAATTGATGTAATGGAGAATCTCTCCAAGATACTGTCAGGACCAGAATACTTTACCCTATAAACAGAATCGTCTATTGTAATACTTTCCAGTCCTCCGCGGTTGTTATATGTGGATTCCTGTATTGCACAATCAGATGCCGAGCCAATCACACACATTCCATCTTCAGATACTACTTGGAATCGCAAGTTGCCGTCATGTGGGTTTGAGGCATACAACAATGCAGGTTCTGCTACAAGACTGCCTCTAGAATCGACAATTGGTTTGATCTCCTCTAGTTCCTGCAGAGATATTGTTCTGGTCTTTTCAACGACGTTTAGTATTCCTGTACTGGTACTGATTGATTTGTCGTAAAAGTCAATCTTTGCCTGAACACCATGTGTGGTGTACTGATTTACTGACGGGATGCTCCACTCAAAGTCAACCTTGGTTTGTTCTGGCTGGATTAGTTGTGCAGTTCTTGACACTGTCTTTCCGTCAATGATTAATGAAATTACGCCGTATGCTGGTGTATCATCGTTGCTTTGCACGTATGCAGATGTCCTAAATACAGAACCTGATTCTTTGGTGTTAGGCATGTCTAGCTCAATGGATGCATCAATTGGAGATATTGGTTTAACGCCTATGACATACTGTTTTGACTCTTGTTCGTTGAGATCATCATTGATTATGTGTATCCAGTAGGTCACTGCCGGGTTTTGCAAAAGAAATGCCGGAATTGTTCCAGATACGACATACAGGGATTCAGATGCCTGTATTGGCGATACATCCATCTTTACTGCAATGTATTGATCATCTGGCTGTCCAAGTGTGACTGTCCTGAGTTCTGCACGTTGAATTGGGGATTTGCTATCTACAATTGCAGAGACTGTAATGTCTTGATTGTCTACATATGAAAATTCAGACTCTGTATCAGCTGGTTGTGCCGTGCTGTTTTCAATTTGGAACTTTACATCAAATATTCGTGGAAGCTCTGATGATATCTCCTGAATGTCTTCCTGGTCAACTTTGGATATCACAATAGTGTCTGCACACTGGGTAATGTGGACTGCGCCCTGTACTGTATTTGTCGTGACTCCCTTGGTTTCAGTTGCAATTATCATCATGAATGTTTCATCTGATGCTATTGGTATTTCATAGAGATACTTGTCAATCTTGGTAAGTTTGTTGAGTTCTTCATATGGTTGGTTCTCGGCTAGTGTTCCTTGCAGGGTTCCAGATTTTGATGTGTGGATTGTAATTTCAGGTGGCAAGTCAGCATCACTTGAGACAAGAATTGTTGCTGTATAATCCTCACATCTGTCATATGTGATTTCATGGATTGTCAATGGGGTTGCCAATATTCCACCAAATCCTCCTACACCTCTGCCGGTTCCGCTTGGACCTACACCTGTTCTTCCTCCGCCACTACTAGCTCCACTACTACCAGAATCGCTACTGGTAGATGATGTTGATTTTTTTGATACTCCAAACTTTGTAAAGTGATCGGTCCAGACGACTAGGTTATCGCCCACTTGAATAATACACTCGTCGTTTGTTCCCAATCCTGCAGCAGAATCTTCAGCACACTGGGTTTCGATAAATGTGACCTGACCGCCTGGTACTACAAAGAATGCTACAAAGTTTGGTTGTGCATCATTGGTAAATTCTATTCTTGCGGGTTTGCTAAGAGATATGGTGCCTGAGTCAAGACCAATTTCAAACACAGCAGTATCACTGTATGATGTGGTTGTGGTTGTAGAACCTGATGTGGTTGTTTGAGTGGGAACTGATACCTGTGTTACTGTTGGTAGTTTGAGTTTTCCGTCCCATCCTGAAGCTCCGGTAAACGACGTACCGCTTGCCAGTGCTATTTTGCCTGCATTAGCTTGATTAGTACCGGCATGATTGGCATGGAAGTTTACAGTGTAACCATTAGTGATTGCAGATACTACTCCACCTGTTACATTTGCAGAATAGTCTAGGAAGAGACTTTGGTTGGTACCTTCAGATATGTTGATCGTGTTAACAGTGGATGAAGAGGACAGAACTATTGTTGAATTGTTATTCGAGACATTAACTGTTGTAGTACCAGTTGCTGGCACTACTGTTCTTACTCCTTGACTAGTAATTTTGGTAGAAACAGCATTTGAAGAGATTGTAATAGAGTCAGAGAGTGTCTTTGTCTGGGCAGCTGATGTGACAATGGTGTCAGATACGGTCATAGAGTCAGAGAGTGTCTTTGTTATGGCAAAGGATGCAGTGTCGGTTATGGATACAGAGTCAGAGAGTGTTTGAGTGATTGACTTGTTTGCCTCTGTATTATCGGTTAGGGATACAGAGTCAGAGAGTGTTTGAGTGATTGACTTGTTTGCCTCTGTATTATCGGTTATGGATACAGAGTCAGACAATGACTGGTTGATGGCAGCTGATGTGACAATGGTGTCAGATACGGTCATAGAGTCAGAGAGTGTCTTTGTCTGGGCAGCTGATGTGACAATGGTGTCAGATA
>JAILWJ010000004.1 GCA_025699025.1 Nitrosarchaeum sp.
AACTCTACATCCCCAGACCTTACCAACTCTACATCCCCAGACCTTACCAACTCTACATCCCCAGACCTTACCAACTCTACATCCCCAGACCTTACCAACTCTACATCCCCAGACCTTACCAACTCTACAATTACATCATCAGATACTGATGTACAACCTATCGAAATTCCAAAAGATCCTGTAATGTCTTTGAATTTTGAAAATCATAATAATTCTACCAATAACACATCAATCAATCAGGGCAATAATACCACTGTCAAACTAGACGGTTCTACTAATTTTATTAAAATTGAAAACCAATCAAACACTAACACTTTACCCACATTTACCATTTCGGCATGGGTAAAACCTAATTATTCACAAGGATCATCAGAATTTACAGTAGTATCCAAAGAAAAATCCTTCTCACTTTCTGTCAATAACATCCTAAAACCCAATCATATCGCTAAATTTGGTGTATTTGATGGAGTTAAATGGACTTATGTAGAATCAAATGTTGTAATCCCAGAAGAATGGACTCATATCTCAGCTACATTTGGTTCTGGAATCATTGAAATCTATGTTAATGGCATTTATCAAAACAGTAACACTGTAACTGGACTACCATCTCTTTCTATAAACGGCAAACTTGAAACTACAACTATCGACTCTATCAAATCAGAAAAAGAAATTGTAATTGGTGCCTACATCACTTCAAAATCTGAAATTGACAATCCTTCAAGTCGATTCTCTGGAGAAATTGACAATGTAGAGTTATTTGACTCAAAATTGACCCAACAACAACTATCATTAATTTATGAATCTAACAAGGATTCTTTCACTGTTGTTCCAGAATTATCTCTAGAAGAAATTCTGGCTCAAATTGAAGCTGAGCAACTATCACCCTCAAACCAAACAACCTTCACTAACGATACAACAACAGGAATGTTTGAGCAATTACCAATCTCAAACCAAACTCTTACAAATGGCACAACAACAGAAACATCTGAACAACCAATTGAGGAAACATCTCCTGTAGACACTCTGATCTTATCTGAAGAGATGGAGGCAAACATAACCAAACAGGAATCTGAAATCAAAATTTTCCCTGAAATCTTATCACTTGATAAAAGCTATACAATTACTGATGATGTAATATTTGATTTGGAGTTTTATGATGAATATGACGCATTGATGCTGGAACTATCCAAGATAGATTCTGCAACAGAGTTGTTGCTTGCAGAAACTGAGCAAAATCTTATAGAACTTGAACATGTTGAAGTTTCACAAGCTGAAACTACTTCACCTCTTGGATTTTTGTTTGGTTTACAGCGATTCTTGCCAATTCAGATTGCAGATGCTGCACAGGCAGACGAAATTGACGAATTGCGAATAGCATTAACTGATGCAAAACTAAAACTTGAACAACTCAAACTCAGAACAGATCAACTAAAAACACAAACACCTGACGAAAAAACAGTAAAAGATCTCAAAGCCGAATTTAAACAAACAATACAAGAAATAAAACAAATCATAACCAAACTGCAAAAATCAAATCTTTCTTCACAAGCAACTGGTTTACAAACCATTGCAGACTCGGCTGAAAATCTTGGCAATGTAAAGGCAGCTGAAAAACAAAATGGCAAATGGTCTGATGATAGAACTGATCTTGTAGCTGATGTCTATGATATCAATGGCAACAAGGCAAACCTGAATGTAGAATATGAGAAAATCAGAGATGGCAAGTTCAGTGTAAAACTATCTCCTACCACTGATACAAAACCTGGATTATACAAAGTTGTATCAACATTTACTGTAAATGGTGTAGAGCATACTACAGAATCTGAATTTGCGTGGGGATTAGTATCTCTTAACTCTAAAAAGAGCATCTACAAGCCAGGTGAGATTGCTGATTTTGTCATAGTTGTTTTAGATTCTGAGGGACGTCCAATTGATAATGCTGAACTTTTCATGACGATAACTAATCCCGATAATCAAATTACTACATTGTCCTCCCAAGATGGAATAACTGCGGGTTCTGAGACTGGACTTTATGAGACTCGATATCAAACAACTGATGAGGGAACATACAATATCGAAATTCATGCAGCTGCAGATGGAATTGATACAGATTTTGCAACAACATTTGATGTAGCATCATTTTACGAATTTGATATTGTTAGAACTGCTCAAAGCAAGATCGATCCCATAAACAATCCAAACTCTTTTGACGTTAAGATTGATATTGAATCTTTTACCAGTCAAGATTCAATTATTATAATTGAGACAGTTCCAAAAGTATTTGATGTAATTACTGATGCTAAAATTACAGTAGATGGTAACAGAAAAGTTCTAACATGGGAAAAGAGATTAAATGATTCAAAGACAAGCGTAGGGTATTCTTATGCTGTTCCACTAGAATTCCCACAATTGTATCCCTTAGGACCTATCCAAATCAAATATGATACACAAACATTTACTGAAGCAAGATCATGGTTTGTAGCTAATGATCCTGCAAATCTAAGTAATTCAAGTACCACTACTTGTACTGCAGTAGCAAGTGGCGGTACATGTACAATTACCGCTTGGGATCCTTCAGGAATTGGTGGAACCAACAGACTTCTTGTTGTTGTTGCAACCCTTGACAGTGATGGTAATATTGCACCAAGTATTGCTAGTGTAAATGCTGGCACAAATGGTGGTTCTACTACAGCAATGAATGCATACACTGGAGCTACTATCACATCTGAAGGAGGAAACGATCATGTCGTTGCCATATATTATCTCCGAGAAGTTAATTGGGGAAACTTCAATATTTCAACTGCTAATGACATTATACTAACCACTGGTACATCAGCTGGTGACGTGACATTGACTGCTTTTATTCTTAGTGATATTGATCAAACCAGTCCAACTGTTGGAACTCCAGTTTCCACATCTGGGGGTAACTGGCCTGCAACAAACTCATACACTGCATCCAGTACTACTAATGTAGTTGTAGCAGCAGCGATAGCTGAAGGTACTGGTCAAACAGAATCTACATCTAATCTTACTAACATCGCAAGTTCTCCAGCAGATACCAATCAACATGTTCATATGGTTGGGATTAATGTTACTCCACCTACAAGTGCTACTACATATGGTTGGACTGGTGGTAGTGGAAAACAAAGTAATGTTGTAGTAGAGTTTAATGATGCACCAGCTACTCCAATATACCAAATCAACTCTCTTGATGTATACCAATCTAGTTCCACTACTCTAAATTCGGGAACTGCTGTATGTACAGGCGTTAGCCAGACATCTGGCTCTGCACAGACCTGTACTGGTAATTTACAACCAAACACAACATACAGATTTGAAGTAAATGTAGGTAATACTGGTACTGGTGCCGGCTCTCCAAACACATTTTCATTTTTAAATTCTGTAGGTGCAAATGACATACTTGGTTCTTCTCCATCTTATGGCAGTGCTGGATGTGGAACCAACACTAACTGGTCTGCTGGAACTTCTGGATCAAATGTGGTAGTTAATAGCGGAACAACATGCTCCATTTCTGCTTCTGGAAATCAAGACTATTGGTTTATCGTTACTATCGGCTCTGACACTAGAGGTGATACCACTCAAACTTTTTCAGTAAGTGATGGAACTGTCTCTGATTCATCAAATGCCAATACCATATTTTCAGTTTTAAAAACTACTTCCAGATCTGACTCTGTATCCATAACCGACACTGCATCCTTTGCCATAACAAAGACACTCTCTGACTCTATGACCGTATCTGACACCATTGTCACATCAGCTGCCCAGACAAAGACACTCTCTGACTCTATGACCGTATCTGACACCATTGTCACATCAGCTGCCCAGACAAAGACACTCTCTGACTCTATGACCGTATCTGACACCATTGTCACATCAGCTGCCCAGACAAAGACACTCTCTGACTCTGTATCCCTAACCGACACTGCATCCTTTGCCATAACAAAGACACTCT